>VMRY01000009.1 GCA_007713595.1 Sedimenticola thiotaurini | reverse complement strand
TTTTATATCGTTAAGCAATATTTTTTTCATGCGCCGGAATTCACATTAATAAAACAATGTAGCCAACTATCGCTGACACTTCCCGCAATAAAAGCTCGACCGCTGACCAATCCGCTTCTGCTTCAATGGCTCGCCACACCCTGGGCAGGGTTCACCTGCCTTGCCATAGACCAGCAGTTCTTGAGCGAAGTAACCGGGCTTGCCATCTTCCTGCTGAAAATCCCGCAATGTTGTACCGCCTCTTTTTATTGCAGCGGCTAATACCTGCTTAATCTCATCGGCAAGCTGAAGATAGCGCGCAGCGGAAATCCGGTTGGCAGCACGTGAGGGGAGAATGCGACTGCGAAACAGCGCCTCATTGGCATAGATATTACCCACGCCCACGACAACCTTGCCATCCATGATGAGGTTTTTTACGGCAACGTGTCGGCCTTGAGCCTGTTGATGCAGGTACGCTCCAGTAAAGTCTGCTGACAATGGCTCTGGTCCCAGGTGGCTGATCAGGGGATGGTCCGCGACAGACTGGTCTGTCCAGAGAACGGCCCCAAAGCGGCGCGGGTCATGAAAGCGTAAACAGCACGTTTTAAACTGAAGATCAAAGTGATCATGTTTACCGGGTTCTGTCGCGCGGGGCAGTATACGCAGACTGCCTGACATCCCGAGATGCATAATCAGGGTGCCGTTTGACAGGTTAAGCAGCAGATACTTGGCGCGTCTTTCCACTGACTGAATCTTGCGGCCTTTCAGATGTTGCGCAAGGTCATTTGGTATCAGCCAGCGCAGCCGGGGTTGGCGAATAATCACCCCGGTGATTCGCTGTCCCTCAATATGCGGGGCAATCCCGCTGCGTGTGGTCTCAACCTCGGGAAGCTCAGGCATATCAGTCAGGGGTTACAGGTGCTTGCAACAAGTTATCAGATGTCAGGTGGTAGGCCAGTCCCAACTCCTCACGTACCAACAGGGTTCCTGTTTTGTTGCGGATGATAGCAAACCGAGTTGGCTCGGTTACGCCTTTGAGCTGAACAACAATCTCACCACTGGGTGCCTCGCCGGGTGCTTTGGACACTTTGGATACCCAGGTGTGTAACCAGCTATTGAGCTTGTTCTGCAAGGCCTCTGCTGATGTCTCCTGGCTTGCTGGCGTCATCTGCCAGTTACCGTCTGTCTCGAAAATGTGCCACTCTGGGGTCTCAATTTCACTGATCTGGCTATTCTCTGGAAACAGTGCATGGCTGATGAAATCTTCAGCCCGGGCCAGTACGTGATGGGGGAATATGTCGTTGATTAGGTAGAGTTGATTTTCGATGCGCACATAGCGGCGATAGTTGTAGGGGTGCGTGCCACCAAAGGTGATCTGGGTATCATTGAATGTCACCACTGCCAGCGGTTTTTCCAGACCGAATTCAGCGAGTCTCTCTGTTGGTACGGGAAATGAATCGACTTGGGGCGTAGAGAGTAGATCCATGAGAATATCAATACGTGGCCCATTTGCCGGTACAGGATAGGGCTTCACCATCTGCCATTTACCGACCACTCTCTGCATTTCAAATTCTGGGCCGTTGTTATTGTGGATTTTGATGCGTTTAATCTCAACTGAATTCAATCCGGTCAGTGGTGCCTGTTTCGGTTGTTCCTGCTCTACCGGACTAAACCAGGCGAAAAAACCCAGTACCAGAACGCTCAGTAGCAGGAACAGGTTGATCAGGGTCTGTCGCTTCATGCTGTAAACACCTTACGCTCTACGCCTGCGCCACATAATCACCACTCCTGTGCTGATGAGCAGAATAGGTAGAAAAACCAGGAAACCCAGGCCGATAACAGCCCCAATGGTTGGACTAAGATTCAGTTCAAGATCAGAAGCCGTTTTGGCCGGTATGTCCAACAGGTTGTCATCTTCCGCCAGCCAGCGAATCAGGTTAAGCCCAAGGTTCATATTCCCGGCATTACCCAGATAACTGTTGGAGACAAAGTCGCCATCTCCGATGACTAATAGTCGCTGGGTTTGGTCATTGTTCGTTCGGTTAAAGGCGATACCCAGGGTCAAAGGCCCTGGCTCTTCACCCAACGTTTCATCCCGCTGCAGCTCTCCGGTGAGTGGCCCGGTCTCGTTCCAGCTTCCTGTTTGTGTCTGCAATAAAGGGGTTGCTTGCCATGTTTCTGAGGCTGTGCTTTTTAATGCGGCAGCAAACGGGTAAAGAGTTAGCAGGTGGAAATTGGCGGTGGCTGGATGGTCGGGGAATTGGTTGACCAAGGCAATGGCGGGATTATCCAGGCCCAGCTGGGCCGCATTGGCATCAACGACAGTACCTGGCAAAACCTGCAGGCCGGTCTGTTTGAAAAGCTCCGGCAGATTGTATTGATTGCCCGGATCAGTCAGCCACAACAGATTACCCCCCTGGCTCAAATAGTCCTGAATCAGCGCGAGTTCTCCCGGCAGGTAGGCTATCTGTGGAGAAGCAATTACCAGCAGAGAGGTATTTCTTGGAATTGTTGGTTGCCGGGTCAGATCCAGACTCTGCAGCCGATAGCCCTTGCGTACCAACTCCTGGCCCAAACTGCCCAGATCATGATTGGCCTTGCCGGTCAGTTTTCTCTCACCATGTCCCTCCAGACTGACGATCCAGCGCTCACCTTGCTGTATGAGGCGCTGGATGGTGTTGCTGATGCTCTGCTCGTTAAGTATGCCAAGGTTTTCCGTTCGGCCCTGATAACTGAACTGGAGTTCGCCGGCGAGTCGGACGCCTGACTCACGGGTCAACTGTGGCTGATTGGCAGGATCAATAAAAGTAAGGGTGATGTCGGGACGAATCGCCTGGTAGGGTTCGAGCAGTGCCTTGATACGGCTTCTCAGCTCGGCATTACGTGGTGCAAATGAGCGTATTGCCAGCGGCCCCTCCAGACGGCTCAGAAGTCGTTGACTGGCTGGAGAGAGGCTGTTTCTGGCTTGGCTGCTCCAGTCGAAATGCAGCTCAAAGCGCTGGGTCAGCCAGCCTGCCAGCCCGACAGCCATTGCCAGTAACAGGTAAAACAGCATGCCGTTCAGCCGTTGCAGCCAGCCTGCAATGATGAGGTTCCGCATCGGCTTATCCTTTACCACACCGTTGCTCCAGTTGCTGAAGGGTCATCATGAGGCAGGCGGCAATAATCAAAAGGAAGTAACTGATATCACCTGTGCTGACCAGGCCGCTGAGAAAATGTCGATAGTGGCTGGCAAGCGAGAGCCAGTCAAACAGACTGCTCTGATTCGAGAGATTGATAATCCAGAGAAACAGTAACACGCCATAGCTGCTGACTGCGGCTACCGCCGGTTGCTCTGTAAGGCTGGAGAGCAGCAGGCCAACGGCACCGTAACTGGCGAGTAGAAGGAATAAACCCAGTAGGGAAGCCAGCACTCTGCTGATGTCGATCTCTGCACCCAGTAGCAGTGAGAAGGGTAGCATGGCGGTGATCAGTAGCGAGACGGATAAGATGCCAAGCAGGGCCAGGTATTTGCCAATAATAATCTGGCGGGGTGATATGGGAGATGAGAGTAGCAGCTGTATGGTGCCGGTACGGTACTCTTCACTGAGTAGCCGCATGGTCAACAGGGGGGTGATCAGCAGCATCACCATGGCGCTTGAATCAAACAGGGGGGCAATGATCAGGTCGGTGACCCCCAGTTCAGAAGAGCGGGCAACCAGGCTGGCCTGGATCTTTAGATAGGATTCGATCTGCACCAGAAACAGCCAGGCATGGATAAGGGTGATTACCCCCAGCAGACTCCAGGCGAGGGGTGACTGAAACAGCGATCGAAGCTCACGGGCTGACAGGGTAAGGATCATGTTCCCATCTCACCCGTTGTCAGTTGGCTGAAGATCTGTTCCAGATTGCTGTGGTCAGGTCGCAGCTCATACAGCTTCTCGCCCTGCGATATGATCGCGGCTGCAATATCGGCTGCTGAAGTTGTTGCGGAAAGCCGCAGTCTGAAATGCTGCTGATCGACTCGTTCCACCTGGGCTACACCGGGTATATCAGCCAGGTAGTCACTCTCTCTATTTGCATCCAGCTTGATTATAAGGGCATTTTTATCCTCTGCTGAAATGTGGCCGGTGTAGACCATACGCCCCTGATGGAGTATCAGCACACGATCGCAGATTGCGCGTACTTCAGAGAGGATGTGCGTGGATATGAGAATGCCGCAGTCACTGGCCAGTTGCTTGATCAGGTTTCGTATCTCCTGGATCTGATTGGGATCCAGTCCGCTGGTGGGCTCATCCAGAATAATGACGTGGGGGTTATGTATTATTGCCTGAGCTATCCCCACCCGTTGCTTGTATCCCTTTGACAGATTGGCGATCAGGCGCGATGCAACATCAGTCAATCCACAACGCTGTTTGGTGGTTTCAACGGCTTGTGCAACCTTGGATGGGGCAACCTTGCGCAGGCGGGCACAGAAACCGAGATACTCATCCACCCGCATGTCAGAGTAGAGCGGTGGTGATTCCGGGAGGTAACCTAGTTGACTCTTGGCGCTGATGGGGTCGGTCTGCAGGTCAGATCCATTAATGATCACCTGCCCGCTGGTCGGTGCGAGTGTCCCGCAGATAATCTGCATGGTGGTCGATTTTCCTGCACCATTGGGACCGAGGAATCCCAAGATCTCACCTGGTTGCAAATCAAAGCTGACGCTATCCAGGGCGCAGAGATCGCCATAGTGGTGTGTCAGATTGTGGATGTTTATAAGTGCTGCCATTGTGGCAGCAAGTTACAGGAGATTGGGTCGTAAGATCAAGGTGCCGCGCCCAATGTGCAGGCGGGTAGACAGTGTTCAGCTACTTTATTTGTAGCCGACAGCCCAGTGTTGTTCCCAATAGAATAAATAGCACCAATGCACCCAGACCGGCAGTGATCAGGATCAGGCCAACCTCAGAGCCCAGCAGGCTGAACAGTAGGCCCAAAGTGACACACAGAAGAACGAGGAAGAGCACCGGTCTACCGGAGGCTCTAAAGGCGTTCATAAGGCACTGCAGTTTCAGTTGTAACCTTCCAGTCGATTGTTTGGTCTGTTCTGGCATACGCATACTTATTTGCTCAGGATGCGCGCGTCTCAGCCCGGTTTTGCTGGCAGCTGCAGTGGGTGGTCCAGCGGGCGAAGGTATGCTCAGACGGCGGTTTAACCCCGATGTAGTCTGCAGAAAGGTTTATGAATTCAGCGAGTTGCTGACGTCTCGATATGTTGGTGTTGTTCTCTTTCATGTCATTTTCCTGGCTCATTACTCATCTCTCCATAATAACTTACTAAAATACTATGTTATTATCAAGCCCGGATATGACGTTGATATTTCGTATCTGTTAAGGCCTCTTGACGAGTGTTAAGAGATTGCTCTTATGTTGCTTTTCCAGTAACTGCCTAAACTCAATGGCCGGGATCGGTCTGCTGATGAGATAACCCTGGATCTCGTTACAGCCACACTTTTTTAAGAAGTTCATCTGTTCTTCTGTTTCGACACCCTCTGCGATCACTTCGAGCTTGAGACTCTTGGCCATGGCTCCAATGGTCATTGCAATGGCTGCATCATCTGAGGATTCTGTGATGTTGCGGATAAATGCACGGTCAATCTTCAGTTTGTCAAACGGAAAACGCTGTAGGTAGGAGAGGGATGAGTGTCCAGTGCCGAAATCATCCAGGGCCAGTCGAATACCCAGCCGTTTCAAATCGATGAGAGACTCGATCATGCGTTCAGGGTCTTCCATCATCACACTCTCAGTGATCTCAATCTCCAGAGAGCCAGCAGGGATGCCTGTTTGCTGCAGCAGACGTCTTATCATGCTGGTCATGTCCTGGCCTTCCAATTGACGGACCGAGACATTGACCGCGACGATCAGGTCAGGGAACCCATTCTCCTGGAATTGCTTTGCCTGGAGACAGGCCTGCTCGAGTACCCATTCACCAATTGGTAGAATCAGTCCTGTCTCTTCTGCCAGGGGGATAAAACAGTCAGGTGGAATCATGCCCTTGTTGGGATGATGCCAGCGTAACAGCGCCTCCATACCGGTGATGGTATGGGTCTTCAGATTGAGCTGGGGTTGATAGTACAGTTCAAGTTCGTTGTGGTTGATGGCCGCTCTCAGGTCGCTTTCCATATCCATGCGCTGTTGAACCTGACTGTTCAGCTCTTCGGTGAAGAACTGCAGCTTTTCGCCACTGCGGGTCTTGGCCTGGTACATGGAGGCGTCTGCGTTGCTCAGCAGATTTTCCAGTCTTTGACCATCTTGCGGCCAAAGGGCAACACCGATTGAACAACTGACATGAAGAATACGCCCATTGATCTCAAGCGGTTTGCTCAGTTTATGCTGTATACGCCTGGCAATTTCTGTAACAGCGGTAACCGAATCAATGTCCGGTAGCAGCACAACAAACTCATCACCTCCGTAACGAGCAATCGTATCCCCAGTCCGTGCCATACGCTGTAGCCGATTACCAATCTCAACCAGAACCTGGTCGCCGGTTTCGTGACCCAGGCTGTCATTGATCAGTTTAAAACGGTTCAGATCCAGCATCAGCAGGGCAATCTGCTTATCCCGCCGTTTGGATTGACTGGTGAGTTGATTGAAGCGGTCAGTGAGCAGGGTACGGTTGGGCAGGCCGGTGAGGTCGTCATGATAGGCCAGGAAATTGAGCCGGTCTTCCATTGCCTTACGCTGGGTTATATCGTGTTGGATACCGATGAAGTGCGTAATGGCTCCTGATTTATCTCTTACGGGTGAGATACTGACCAGTTCCCAGAACAGTTCGCCGTTCTTTTTTCTGTTGAGAAGCTCGCCCTCCCAGATATCCCCGGATTTGATGGTTGACCACATCTCGTCATAGATCTTGATCGGTGTCTGGCCTGATCGAAGCTGGTTATATTTACTTCCGATAACCTCTTCCTGGCGATAGCCGGTGGTCAACTCAAATCGGTGGTTGACGTATTCAGTAACGCCTTCTGAATCAGTAATGACCAGGGAGCTGACGCTCTGTTCGATGGCTTGATGCAGCTTGCGCAGCTCTTGTTCTACCATTTCGCGGTGCTCGCGATCCTCCAGCAGGCTCAGTCGCATGGATTCGAAGCTGTTTCCCAGCGTGCCGAACTCATCCTTTGCATCGACAATGACTTGTTGTTTCAGGTTGCCGCTTTGAATGGTCTTGGCAGCCTTATCAAGGTGATTGAGTGGATCGAGTATGCGGCGGTAAGTGATCAAATAGGTGGCAGCAAAAAGAACCAGTACCAACAAAACAGTGGAGACCAGTGATACAACGGTTTTATTGGCACGCTGTTGGATCGCCTCAATATCTGAGCGAATATGCTGATTAAAGGCCTCAGATAGATCAGTTATCGTGTCAATGGCCCGGGAGGCCTCTGAAAACCAGACCAGTTCAGTGACAGGATAGGGGGCTCTGTTGGCAGATGCCTGGAGTACTTGTCTGCGTATCTCTGCGTAACTGCCAAGAAAGATCTCTTCGTAACGATCCAGGGAGCTCTTCAGATTTTCGGTCTTGTGATATTGGTTTGCCAGTATGGCGATCTGCTTCTGGCCGTTATTCAACTCAAGGCGGTAGTCTGTCAGCTGGGAGAGCTCATCGTCACTGAATACATCCTTCAAGGCAATAGCCCTACCGATCAGTGCACGCTCTCTGCCAGCCGCCTCGGTCATCCTGAAAAAGAGCGTTCGCAGTTGCTCTCCCTGCGCCACTACATAGCCAGGATCCTGGGTTGGGACCATGATCTGCCGCTGCAGCCGGGCGATATCATCGATAATTCCGCTCACCAGACCGACCCACTGCAGCGAAGTGTCCCGGTCATCTTTGCCCATGTAGATGGCGTCGATATAACTGCGCAGGCGTGTTAGATGTTGAAAGTGTGCCAACAGTGTGTCGTAGGCCAGATGCAGCGGCTCACTACTATTTGGATCGCGCCGTGCTTTCAGTGATCTTAGAAAGGTCTGGAACTTGTCATCGACCCGTTTGCGCTGTTCGCTGAGTCGCAGCAGCTGTTCACTGTTCTGATGCTCTCTGGTGGCGAGCAGGGTGGAGCTCAGTCCACGCTCAATGGCCAGTTCAGTTGTTAGATGGAGGGACTGATCCGCCAGTTGGCTATTCAGGGTGAGTCGGCTGGCAATGCGGTGTTGCTCCAGAACTGTCAGGCCATTCCAGATGAGGGCTGCAATTGCCACGGCGCTCAATAGTCCAAGCACCATCAGCAGGAGTCGGCGTATCTTGATTTGACAGATCAGGTCTTGAAACCAGTGCAACTCTTCACCTTTATGTTGTTGTGCCTGTTTCGACAGGGTGGTAGCTCAAAGCCTTGCCTTCAGCCTGTTTGTTATGGTGTTATGGGTCGAGTCTGTACAGTGTGTTTCGCTCCCGTGTATTATTGTATTCGACCATAACTGCTGATTCTTTAATAAGATTTCAACAAACCTCCACTAACTATAATGTTGCGGGTATAGCCTGCAATCTTTCTGACGATTAAGCTGAGAAACTTCATGCAAATTACCGATTTTAAGGCTGTTATTCTTGATTATGTGACCCGAGATCAGAGTGGAGAGATCATCGATAGCTCTGCAAATGATGGCTATCTGACCTATATCCACGGGACAGAAAGTCTTATTCCTGCCCTTGAGGAGGCCTTGTCAGGCCACCAGCAGGGAGAGAAACTCTCCATCTCCATCAGCTGCGATGATGCCTACGGGGAGCGGGATGAGAGCCTCATCGAGTCTGTGCCGAGAGAGAATTTTCCTGGTGTTGAACAGATAGAGGTCGGCATGCAGTTCCAGACAGAGATGGAAGAGGGCGTACCCTTTATGGTCACAGTGGTGGATCTGGATGATGAGTCGGTTACCGTTGACGGCAATCACCCCCTGGCTGGCAAAGTGCTCAACTTTGACCTGGAGATCATAGAAGTTCGTGATGCCAGCTCTGATGAAATTGAACATGGACACGTTCATCATGACGGGGCGCCCTGCCAGACTCACTAAAACGATGGTTCGGAATGACGGGTGGGCGGTTCAGTGAGCTTCAGGATACCTGAGCAGATAGTGACCGAGCGGTTGCTGTTACGCATGTTTCAGGAGACGGATTGGCATGATCTGCACGCCTACTATTCCGATCCCGTCTGCACCCGTTACACCGTCGGTAAACCGCTTACGGAAGGTGGAACCTGGCGTGTTTTGGCCACTATGATCGGCCATTGGCAGCTGCGAGGCTATGGCCCTTATGCCGTGGTCGAGCGCGGTTCCAACCGGGTTGTGGGTCCGGTAGGCCTCTGGTATCCCTGTGACTGGCCCGAGCCCGAAATCAAGTGGGCATTGGCCAGAGACTACTGGGGCCGTGGTTATGCCAGTGAGGCTGCAAGGGCGGTCAATCAGATGGCTATTGAGTGTTTACCCGAATTGCATCTGATCAGCTTTATCAATGAAAATAATCTCCCCTCTATCGAATTGGCGAAGAGGCTGGGTGCGCAATTTGAGAAGAGCCTGCCGTTTCGTGGGGGTGAGTGGCATCTGTATCGACATCAGAAATAGCGATCATATAAACGGGCTGATACGGCCCTCTGAGAATGAATTGCTGGCATGATTAAGGAGACGAGCGATGGCTGTTGAACCACAGGAGATCCTCAATTTCTGGTTCAGTGAACCGGTCTGCAGCCACTGGTTCTCATCTACCCCTGAACTGGATCAACAGATCGGCGATCGATATCTCTCGATCTGGGGGCTGGCCAGTGAAGGACATCTGGATCACTGGATGACCTCCGCTGAGGGTTGTCTTGCCCTGGTGATCCTGCTCGACCAGTTTCCGCTCAATATGTTTCGTGGACAGCCTCAGAGCTTTCAGACAGAGGCGCAATCCAGGAGTGTTGCCGGTTTTGCCATCAAGCGGGGTTTTGATAAGGAGCTGACTGAACGGCAGCGTGCTTTTCTCTACATGCCCTATATGCACAGCGAGGATCTGGATGATCAGGAGTGTTCAGTGGCGCTCTATGAACAGTCCGGGCTGGACGATAACCTGGCCTTTGCGTTGCATCACCGGGAGATTGTGCGTCAGTACGGGCGCTTCCCGCACCGTAATCCCATTCTTGGTCGATCAAGCAGCCCGGAAGAGTTGCAGTATCTGGTCTCGGACCGGGCCTTTACCGGCTGATAAAGGCCGGCTGATAAAGGCCGGGTGAGATACGGCTATTCGTAAGTACAGAGATAGGCCGTTTCTACTGCGACCTTGAGCTGGAATTTCTCATTTGCCTCAACAACAAACTGCTCACCCTGTTTGAAATCTTGCCATTCTGCCGATCCTGGCAGCTTGACTGTCAGGCAGCCACTGACAACCGTCATGGTCTCTTTCTGGCTGGTGCCAAATTCGTATTCGCCAATCGCCATGACACCAACAGTGGCAGGCAGTGTGGCCGTCTGAAAGGCGATGGAAGTCACCTTGCCATCAAAGTACTGATTGGTTTTGAACATCGACGTGTCTCCGGCGGTTATCTGAAAGCGCAGTAGGAAACCTGATTCAGTCGCCTTCGTCAATCATTATCGCGTCTACTTGTTTCCCTGGGTGAGCAGTTCGGTTGGAAGGGTGGGCAGGCACTCGATCTCATCCACCACAACGGATGTCTTGATGCTGCCGACACCCGGAACTGACATCAATCGATGCATCAGAAACTCCGACATCGCCTTGAGGTTTGGTAGGCGAGCCTTGATCAGGTAGTCGGTTTCTCCGGTTAATGAATAACACTCAACCACCTCGGGAACCTCGCGAATAGCCTCACTGAAACGCAGGGCCGGGTTAGGTCCGTGGGCATCCAGTGAGACATTTACAAACAGGGTGATCTCCTGTCCGAGTGCCTGTGGGTCTAGTTGCACGGTATAGCCGCGGATGATCTGCAGTGACTCCAGTCGTTTGACGCGGCGGTGGCATTGGGAGGGTGAAAGAAAGGCTACCTCAGCCAATTCATGATTAGAGGCCTTGGCATTCTTTAATAAGTGAGCGAGGATTCGAGTGTCAGCTGCATCAAGTCGCTTGTCATGCATAAATATCGCCTAATAACTATTAATTGTGCAAATAATTCGCATCAAACTGCATTAATTATAGGTATTTTGCAAAAAGATTGAAGCGTTTTGGTGCTAATCTTGCGGCCTGATTTTCTCTTGGGTTCTTGGATAAAGCTGCTCGTTGTTTCAGCTTGTTGTTCAGTTTGCCAAGCCAGGATTCAATTTGCCCCCTAACCAAGGAGCCTGTTTGTGAATGCCATAGCTGAAGCGATCCAACCTGTCCGCCGGTTTATGTCCGGAAATGAGGCGATTGCCCGCGGTGTTTGGGAGGCTGGCGTCCGTGTGGCTACCGCCTATCCTGGCACACCCGCAACAGAGATCTTGGAGTATCTGGGTACCTACGACGACATCCATGCCAACTGGTCACCGAATGAGAAGGTGTCACTGGAAGTGGCGATTGGAGCCTCCATGTGCGGCTCCAGGGCCTTCTGTGCGATGAAGCATGTCGGTATGAATGTGGCAGCTGATGCCCTGATGACTCAGACGCTGGCCGGTGTTGTAGGTGGCCTGGTGATTGCGATTGCTGATGACGTGGGGATGTCCTCATCACAGAATGAGCAGGACTCACGCTACTGGGGGCGATTTGCCCATCTGCCGATACTGGAGCCGGCCGACTCGCAAGAGGCCTATAGCATGGTGATGCAGGCATTTGAACTCTCTGAGCAGTTCGACTGCCCGGTGATTGTGCGGATGACCACGCGCATCTGTCATGTGAAGGGGGTCGTCGCGGTAGGTGAGCGACAGACACATGCGGCGGCAGGATTCACGCCGAATCCGGCCCAGTGGGTGATGGTGCCAGGAAATGCGAAAAAGCGTCTGCACATTCAGCATCAACGTGACCTGACACTGCGTGCCTTCAGTGAAAAAACATCATTGAACTATTCACAGGCAGGTTCGGACAATCAGTACGGATTTGTCACCTCCGGCCCGGCCTATAACCATGTAAAGGAGGCCTTTCCAGACGCGCCGGTCTATAAGATCGGTTTTTCCCATCCCTTGCCCGTTGAATCAATCCGCGCCTTTGCGGGGGGCGTGGGAACGCTGGTGGTGGTTGAGGAGACAGAGCCACTGATTGAAATGGAGCTGAAAGCGGCTGGGCTCTCTGTAGTCGGTAAGGATCTACTCCCGGCTACCGGTGAACTGCCCCCCGAGGTGCTGAGTCGTGCTATTTGCACGCTGCAGGGTGAGACTCTTGAGCAGGCCCCCCAGCCGGTCTTGCCTGCGGTTGAAGCCCTGTTTCCCCGTCCACCGACCATGTGCGTCAGCTGTCCGCATCTGGCGGTTTTTTACACCCTGTCGCGGCTGCGTAAGCGGGCCAATTTTGCTGGTGACATCGGTTGTTACACACTCGGCGCAGGGCAGCCCTGGAATGCCCTGGATACCTGTATCTGCATGGGTTCTGCCTTAGGTATTGGTCTGGGCATGGATCTGGGGCGCGGAGAGAGTGACCAGGATAAGGGGATCTTCTCGATTATCGGCGATTCTACCTTCCTGCATCTGGGTATTCAGGGACTGCTGGATCTGGTCTATAACCAGGGCAACGTAACCGTCATGATTCTGGATAATTCGGCCACCGGTATGACCGGAGGGCAGAATAACCACGGAAACGGTAAAGATCTGCGGGGCAAGCAAGCACCCAAAGTTGATTTTGCTGAATTGGCCATCGCCCTGGGTGTGGCGCGGGAGAGGGTGCATGTCGTTGACCCCTACGATCTGCCAGTACTGTATAAAACTGTAAAACAGGAGATGGTGGCATCGGTTCCTTCGGTCATTGTGGCCAAGCGCCCTTGTGTGCTGACCGAACGTTTTACCGCGCGTCGACCGTTGATGGTCGATGCTGATAAGTGTAACGGCTGCGCCAACTGTCTCAGTGTGGGGTGTCCTGCCATTCTGGTGACGCATCGTGAGACAGAGGTACGTAAGGGTGGGCGTGAGGTGATGAAGGCCTGGGTGCGTATCGAGTCAGCGGCTTGCACTGGTTGTGATATCTGTTTGCAAACCTGTGGGCCAGACGCCATGGCGCCAGCCGATCTTTCCAAGATTACCCCAATTGCTGATTCTTAGCCGCCGGATCATTGGCTAGATAAGGAACAGGGTTGCGAGTCCGAGAAAGGAGAGGAAACCCACAATATCAGTGACCGTGGTCAGAAGCACAGACCCAGCGAGGGCGGGATCGATGCCGAGTTTATCCAGCGCCATCGGTAGCACGGTACCGGTCAGTGAGGCGAGGATAAGGTTGATGCACATGGCGGTGGCAATCAGCAGCCCGATGTTTATATCGTTGAACCAGAAACCGGCAATCACAGCGACCACGCAGGCCCAGATCACACTGTTGAGCGATCCCACTGCCAGCTCTTTGAGGATCAGCCAACGGGTATTTTTTCTGGATAACTGACCTAGGGCGATGCCACGTATGGTGAGTGTCAGGGTCTGGCTTCCCGCAATGCCGCCCATGCTGGCAACGATGGGCATCAACACCGCCAATGCGACGACCTTTTCGATGGTGGCCTCGAACTGTCCTATAACCCAGGAGGCCAGCAGGGCAGTGACCAGATTGATCCCCAGCCAGAGAGCCCGGCGTCGGGTAGAGACCAGCACCGGTGCAAACATGTCCTCATCTTCTGAGAGACCGGCCTGTCCCATGAATTGATGCTCGCCCTCTTCTCGAATCACATCGACTACGTCATCGATGGTGATACGTCCGATTAATTTGCCCTCATCATCAACTACCGCCGCAGAGATCAGATCATGCTGCTCGAACCGATTGGCAACCCTGCCATCATCCCAGTTGGCTGGAATGGCGCGGGCATCCAGGGACATCACCTCGGCAACCGTATCATCCAGGTCATGGGTGACCAGTACGGTCAGGGGGAGAACGCCGAGATATTTCCCGTTCCGATTGACCACCATGAGATTATCGGTCTGTGGGGGGATTTTGTCCTTCAGGTGACGCAGATAGCGCATCACTACATCCAGCGTCACTTCGGGTCTGACCGTGATGGTGTCCGGATTCATCAGGCCACCGGCGGTATCCTCCGGATAGGAGAGGATCGCTTCCAGTCGTTCCCTATGTTGCTGATCCAGTGAGTCCAGGATCTCTTGAGTGATGGTGCGGGGTAGCTCCTGGATCAGGTCCGCCAGGTCATCGGTATCCAGACCTTCTGTGGCGGCCAGTAGCTCAGTCATGTCCATCTTGCTGATCAGGTCATCACGAACTTCATCTGCCAGCAGCGTCAGTACTTCACCGCCGTTATCTTCATTCACCAGTTCCCAGATGATCTCACGCTGGGCCATTGGCAGTGACTCTAACAGATGGGCAATCTCGCCCGGATGCAGGGCGTTGAGCATCTTCCCCGCCTGCAGCAAGGCGCCACTCTCCAGTGCCAGATGAAGTCGGTCCAGTCGGGTGTTACCAAATTGTAAGGAGGCCTGATTGGACATGACTGCAGAGATACCTCGCCAGTGGGTGAAGGTGTGTTCGGTCGGGGCAGATTCTAGCAGTTGATGATGACAAGCGGGAGACAGTGTTCAAGAAAAGTCATGAAACCCGCTCAATGCAACTTGCAGATCTTCTGCAGTAAGACTTCGTGCCTTGGCTCTCCCAGTCGTTTCATCAGCTTACGCGTCTGCTTCGTCAGCTTGGTTGATTTGAGTTTCAGCAGACACTCTTTGGCAATCAGTAAAGAGCCTGGCTGCATGCTGAATTCACGCAGTCCCATGCCAATCAAAAGGGGAATGTAACGGGGGTCACCAGCCATTTCACCGCACATGCTGACTGGAATGCCGGCCTTCTCCCCAGCATTGATTACCATCTGGATCAGCCGCAGGATGGCCGGGTGTAGCGGATCATAGAGATAGTTGACCTCATCGTCTACCCGATCAATGGCCAGCGTGTACTGGATCAGATCATTCGTTCCTATGGAGAGGAAATCGAGTTCCTTACTGAACGCATCGGCAGAGAGGGCGGCGGCAGGAACCTCGATCATCCCGCCTATCGGGATGTTGTCGGCAAACGGAATACCCTCTAATGCCAGGGCGAGCTTGGTTTCGGTGATTATGGCCCTGAGTTTTCTAATCTCCTGCAGATTGGAAAGCATCGGGATCATGATCCTGACCGGGCCATGGATGGCCGCGCGTAAAATTGCCCTTATCTGCGGTTGAAACATCTTTGGTTCTTTCAGGCAGAGCCGAATTGCGCGCAGGCCGAGTGCTGGATTACAGCTGGCAGTAGTACAGCCATCGACCTGTTTATCCGCACCCAGATCGAGGGTGCGAATAGTGATTGGTATGCCATTAAGTCCTTCTATTACGCCCTTATAGGTCTGGTAGTGCTCCTCCTCATCCGGCATGCCCTGCCGGTTCATGTAGAGAAATTCGGTCCGGTAGAGACCGACGGCATCAGCCTGAAGTGCGCGGGTTGCCTCTATATCTTCAGGCAGTTCGATGTTGGCCATCAATGCAACCCGTATACCCTCTTTCGTGGTGGCGGGTTGTCCGATTAACCTAAGGCGATGGGTTGCCTGATCAGCAGCAGAATGGATGTGTCGTCTGTAATGGTGGAGTGTCCGATCATCTGCGTCGGCGAGAATGATGCCTTGCTCGCCATCCACGACAAGCAGTTCACCCTGCTGAATAATCCGAGTGATTCCGTGTACCCCTACAACGGCTGGAATGCCGAGACTGCGGGCCAGGATGGCAGTGTGTGACATTGGGCCGCCAAACTCTGTGATAAACGCAGCAATCCCCTGGTGCCGCATAACGATGGTGTCTGCGGGGGTGAGATCCTGTGCCAGAATCACCTTACCGGCCAGATCATGATCCGCCTCTTCATCTTGCTCATGGAGGGCCATCTGTATTCGGTTAACCACATGTTCCACATCATCTTTGCGGGTTCTGAGGTAGGGGTCATCCATGGTGTCAAACACCTGCACTAGGGAGGTCTTCTGGAGCTGTAATGCCCATTCTGCTGCATAGGCATGTTGTCTGATCAGATCAATCGGTACCTCAACCAGGGCGGCATCGTTCAGCATCAGCATGTGTGTATCGATGAAGGCGACGATGTCTGAGCGGGTATTTTTGGGGATTTTTTCTCGAATCGACTGCAATCGCTGCCTGGCGCAGCAGACGGCTTGACGGAATCGCTCTATTTCATCCGGGATTTCAATCTGCTCAATGCTGCGTGGGGAGATCTCCAGCATACCGCGCTGCAGTATATGGGCATCGCCTATGGCAATGCCGCGGGTTATGCCTATGCCGTTTCCGGCAAAGCTCACTCAGGCTCTCCAAAGCGGTCGGTGATTAATGTCTCCAATGCATTGGCGGCCTCAACTTCATCCTCACCGCTGGTGGTTAGGGTGAGTTCGGTTCCCTGGCTAGCGGCTAACATCATCACCTCCATGATACTTTTTCCATTGACTGGCTTGTCATCTCTTGCCAGAAGTATTTCGCAGCTGTATTGGCCTGCTTCAGTGATAAATTTTGCGGCTGCACGGGCGTGCAGCCCGAGTCGATTAATAATTGTTATCTGTATCTTTACCATAGAGTGCTCAAGTCATGGGTGTCATGTGAAATTAATATCTCACAATCTATGCCTTTGATGAAATGAGGGGTAATGTCCATATTTTTCCCACTCCAGGAAATGCAGCTTTGCAAAGCGTAGCACAAGAGAGGAATTAAAGCTGTTAGCTGTGTCAGCTCGCTGGTTTTTTGGGGATATCCCGATGGCGGGTCTGAATCTGGCGGCCACAGTTTTTAAAGTGGGCTGCCAATTGCTCGGCCATGAACACCGAACGATGTTGGCCGCCCGTACAGCCGATGGCGATGGTCAAGTAGCTGCGCCCTTCCCGTTCAAAGCTGGGAATCCACTGTTCCATAAAGCGGATAACCTCCTCTTTGTAGCGTTGTACATCAGCACTTGCACCAAGGAAATCACAAACGGCCGCGTCTTGACCTGTGAGTGGGCGAAGATCGGGTTGCCAGTGGGGATTGGGCAGGCAGCGGACGTCATACACAAAGTCGGCGTCTCGTGGTACCCCTTGCTTGAATCCAAAGGATTGAAACAGCAGTGATATCTTAGTGTCCAGACGTTCGCTAATGCGGGACCGGATAATATGGCGAAGCTCATGCAGTGTTGTCTGGCTGGTATCGATGCGCAGATCCGCTACATTCAGAAAGGGTGCCATCAACTCTCGTTCGTAGCTGATCGCTTCTGATAAAGGGCGTTGGCCCCCGGTGAGTGGATGCCGGCGACGCGTCTCACTGAAACGTTTAATGAGTGTCTCATCCTGTGACTCCAGGAAGATCACCTCGTAACGTATGCCACGCTCCTTAAGCGGCTGCAGCAGTGCAGCGATACTCTCGAATTCATCAGGCGCATTGCGTGCATCAATGCTAATGGCTACGAGTTGGAACCGCTTGTCCTGGCGGTTGACCAGTTCGCAGGCCAATGCAGACAGCAGAAAAACCGGCAGATTATCAATGCAGTAGTAGCCTTCATCTTCCAGTGTATGGAGTGCAACACTTTTACCCGAACCCGAAAGTCCGGTAATGATGGCCAGTTTCATAAGATGTAGCTGCCTCAAATTTGTTAGTGAGCGTTACTGACTGATAGTAGCCGTTCTTTATCGATTCTGTATGCGCGCTTAATTCTCGAGTCAGGCGCTGGCACTCTTTGGCATCGGCTCCATCAGGATGAACTCATGTAGCAGGGCATCGCTGCTCTTGGCTTTTCTGAGTCGATTGCAAAAGCTCGAATCATTGAACAGTGTGGCTAACTTGGCGAGTAGCTGGAGATGAACTTCTGTCGCCTCTTCAGGTACCAGGAGACCGAATACCAGATCGACGGGTTGTTGATCAATCGCATCAAAATCGGCCCCGCTTTGCAGTTGTATAAAGGCCCCCCGTGCCTCGGTTATTCCTGCAACCCGGGCGTGGGGCAATGCGATACCATGCCCCAGCCCGGTGCTACCCAGTCGCTCCCGCTCCAGTAGTTTGTCAAACACGCCGCCTTGATTAAGCTCTTCAGATGCCGTGGCTAAAAGTCCGGCGACCTCTTCAAGAATGCGTTTTTTACTAGCCGCCTGATTGGCTACGCTTATTCGTTCAACACTTATAAAGTTTGCGGGGAACATGGTTTTGCCTGTCGATTAGATTTCAGCGTTGGTAGGGTCAATTCCCTTCATGCCAACACCATTGCGGTGGTTGGTGCTCTTCTCCTTGAGTTTTTTGACCTGACGATCAATTTTGTCCACCAATCCATCGATGGCTGCATACATATCTTCTTCTACACACTCGGCAAAGACATCAGCACCATTCACATGAAGTGTAGCTTCAGCCTTTTGTCTCAGCTTCTCAACACTCAAGATAACGTGAATTTTGGTGACATGATCAAAATGACGCTCAAGACGTTCGAATTTGGTATCGACGTAGTTGTGCATAGCTTCGGTGATGTCTACATGATGACCGGTGATGCTGATTTGCATGATTTGCTCCTTGGTTACTGACCTCTAGATGAGGCGCTTGCGCTCGTTTGACGGTGGAATCGCCATAGACTCGCGGTATTTTGCGACAGTCCGCCTGGCGACCTGAATACCCTGATCGGCGAGTATGCTCGCCAGTTTGTTGTCGCTGAGAGGCTTGTTAGGCTTCTCTGCTGCGACTAACTTCTTGATCAGCGCACGTATCGCGGTGGCGGAACACTCTCCTCCTCCCGCCGTACTTACGTGGCTGGAGAAGAAATACTTGAATTCAAGTGTACCCCTGGGGGTATGCATATATTTCTGTGTGGTGACACGGGAGATGGTTGACTCGTGGAGCTCCAGGGCTTCGGCAATGTCCCTTAGAACCAGTGGTTTCATCGCCTCTTCGCCATGCTCAAAAAATTCCCGCTGCAGCTCCACTATCTTGGTGGCAACACGCAGCAGTGTCTCGTTTCGACTCATCAGGCTTTTGATGAACCAGCGCGCTTCCTGGAGGTGATTCTTCAGATAGTTATTGTCGTCGCTGTTGTCGGCACGACGAATCAGTCGGGCATACTCCGGGTTGACCCTGAGTTTTGGGGCCGCCTCGGCATTCAAGTCGACATGCCATGTACCGTTCCGTCTTGTGACAAAGACATCCGGGATGACATACTGCGGTTCTGAATCCGCTACAAGGCTGCCGGGGCGAGGTATCAGAGAGCGAATCAACTGATTGATTGCACTCAACTCCTCATCATCAATCTTCAGTTTACGTTTTATCTGGTTATGATCCTGCTGTGCCAGAAGATCAAAGTGATCCTTGACCAGTCGGGTGGTCATATCTGCTGCTGCATGGGGTTCTGGCAGCTGCTTGAGCTGGATCAGCAGACACTCCTGCAGATTACGTGCACCCACTCCAGGTGGATCGAACTGCTGTATCCGATGAAGCACGGCCTCGACTTCATCCAGTTCAATCTCGGCATCGTCCAGGCTTTCAAGGATTTCTTCGAGATCGGCTCGCAGATAGCCATCCTCATCAATGCCGTCAATGATGGAAAAGGCGATATTGCGGTCGATATCACTGAAGGGGGTCAGGTTTAATTGCCAGGTCAGGTAGTCGTAAAGTGTGCGTGCTGATCGACGCTGTGCCAGGTAATCGCTGTCACCGGAATCTCTTGTAGATGAGCCGGAAGAGGGAGGGAGTGTACTGTCGTAAACATCGTCCCAGCCACTGTCTACCGGTAACTCTTCAGGCATGGTGTCCGCTTCGCCATTGACCTCTTTTTCGTTATGTTGATCATTGCTCGTAGCCTTGTCACCCTTTAAACCATCGCCATTCAGTCTTTCCATGGCCGTTTGCTGGTCGGATTGTATGGCATCTTCGCGGGCGCTTTATCCTCTTCGGTCTCCAGCATGAGGTTAGAGTCCAGCGCATCCTGGATCTCTTG
The DNA here is from genome assembly GCA_007713595.1 of Sedimenticola thiotaurini. Classification (GTDB taxonomy): domain Bacteria; phylum Pseudomonadota; class Gammaproteobacteria; order Chromatiales; family Chromatiaceae; genus Sedimenticola; species Sedimenticola thiotaurini_A. The sequence continues at coordinate 167,267 of VMRY01000009.1, read as the reverse complement.
CTTAAGATCCAGCGTCGAGAGTTGCAGTAGCCGTATGGCTTGCTGCAACTGCGGCGTCATGGTGAGGTGCTGGCCGAGGCGAAGCTGGAGCGTTTGCTTCATGCGGGCATCTAAATCTGGTACGTTATTTGTATAGTTTTCACAGCTTCATTCTAGCGTAAAAAGTGAATAGGCGCACAAGGAGAAAATAGCTTATTGCTGTGAATCAATTGAATGAAAAAAATTCGTCTACAGGCTGAACTCTTTTCCGAGGTAGACCGAGCGCACCTCTTCATTGGCGAGGATATCGCCAGGAACCCCTTCTGCCAGCACTTTGCCCTCACTAATAATGTAGGCGCGCTGACAGATACCCAGAGTTTCGCGTACGTTGTGATCAGTAATCAGTACCCCAATGCCACGGGCGGAGAGGCTTCGGATGATATTCTGGATGTCTTTTACAGAGATGGGGTCGATTCCTGCAAAGGGTTCATCCAGCAGGATAAAACGGGGCTCCATAGCCAATGAACGGGCTATCTCGAGGCGGCGGCGCTCACCACCTGACAGGCTCATGGCCTGGTTATTCCGCAAGTGGGTAAGGTTGAAATCAACCAGCAGTGCTTCGCAAGCTGCGATCTGCTCGGGCCTTTTCAGCTCTTTTCTGGTTTCGAGTATGGCAAATATATTATTGAAAACCGTAAGTTTGCGGAAAATAGAGGGCTCTTGTGCCAGATACCCCAGGCCAAGGCGGGCGCGGGCATGCATGGGGAGTGCAGTAATATCGTGGTCATCAATGGTAATTTTTCCCCCTTCAGAGGGTATAAGGCCGGCGATCATATAGAAGCAGGTGGTTTTTCCTGCTCCATTTGGCCCCAGCAGACCGACTATTTCACCGCTGGATAACTCCAGGGAGACACCGTTGACAACAGCCCGACGGCGGTAGTGTTTGGCTAGATTATCTGCAGCTAAGAGAGTCATTAGTTGATTATTTTTTTCCGCCAATGGTTACCCGAACCCGTTCCTTCCCTTTGGCGCTGGCACCCGCCTTTACTACAGCACGGGCACGGTCATAGGTGATTTTATCGCTTTTGAAGGTATCCTTGCCCTGGTTCAGCACCGCATCGCCGGTCATGTAGATGATCTCACTGTTGGCTGAATACTCGGTTTTTTTCGAGCGGCCTTTGATCGCCCCTTTTTCCCCCTCGGTATCCTGCTTGAATGTAACCGGGTTACCAACTGCCTCAATGTGATCAGTTTGATTGGCCTTTTGGGTCACTGTGACCTTGTCAGCTTTGATCACTATGCTGCCCTGGGTCAGTACCACATTACCCTTGTAGATGCTGATCCCGCTCCTGTCATCAATATCAACTCCATCAGCCTCCACATAGACCGGCTGATCCTTGTCAGACTTGAGAGCAGAAGCGGTGCCAGGTAACACCAGTAACAGGAGTACAGCGCAGCATCGGCGCAAAATAAGGTCGGGCTTAAGGATTGACTTCATAGCGTCCTCTAACATTGGCAAGTAATTTAATGCGCATCGGCTGTTGTAGCCAGATCTGCATGCCTTTGGCGTCGATGCGATCCTTATTGCTTCTAGCATGGACTTCCGCATCTGTCTCCACGTAATGGTCTCTCTGTTGTACTCGCAGATCACGGGTAGTGATATGGAATGGTCGTATCCCTGGCGCTGCCGACCGGTCAATTTTAACAGCACCCTGCAGTAACAGCACTTCACCATCGCCAGATAGCCAGCCAGTTTCGGATTTTACCCGCCAGGGTGGGCGTTCCTGGTCATACAAGGTCAGGCGCGGTAGCTTCAATTCAGTACTGTCATCATCAATAAAGTGCGTCATGCGCTCTGCAATCAAGCGTTTGCTGGGTTTTCCATCGATGCCCATCAGGGTGGTGTCTACCGCCTCAAGATAGTAGTCCGGTCGATGCTCCAGTGAGGTAAAGTTTGAATCATCATCCCGGCTCGACTGGGACAGCCAGAGGGAGCCACCCACCAGTAGTAGTAAAAGACCGCTGATTACCCTGTTTTTTTGTTCGATCATCTGTTTGATTCTGTTAGCAACTGACGCACTGTTTCAGCGACTGCCGGGTATTCATTATTGAAGAAACTTTGCAAAGGCACTCTCAAGCTTACCCTGCGCCTGCAGGATCAGCTCGCAGACTTCCCGTGCAGCTCCGTGGCCACCTGGTTGTTGCGTCTGCCAGTGGGCCTGTTGTTTCACTAGATAGTGGGCGTCCTGTACCGTGATGGCCAAGCCTACCTGTCGCATGACAGGGAGATCGACTACATCGTCGCCAACAAAAGCGATCTGCTCATTTGATAACCCCAGTTCGTCACGCAGAGATTCAAATGCAGGGATTTTATTGCGTTGCCCTTGATAAACATGCCTGATTCCGAGGCTCTCCATTCGAATGGTGACAACATTTGAGGTCCGGCCAGTGATAATGCCGATCTCCACGCCGCTCTTCTGCAGTAGTTTCATGCCAAGACCATCTTTCGAGTTGAATGCCTTGTACTCCTGGCCATCATCGCCCAGGTAGAGTGTGCTGTCCGTTAACACGCCATCCACATCAAAGATGATTAACTCGATCTGCTGGGCCCGCTTCAAGATCTCTTCCATCTCACACATCCTTCAACTTCTTTAACTTGCGTATTATGGGTCACAGGGCCTGTCAGACGATGCCAGCAAGTAGCAGAGAGTGCATATTAAGCGCGCCGATGGGTATCTGTTGCTGGTCGACTACAAACAGTGAGTTGATCTTTTTTTCCTGCATAAGTTTCAGCACTTCAGCCGCCAGCATATCCGCTGTTGCCGTGGTACCGCCCGGTGTCATGACATCAGCGACCAGTGCGTTGCGTATATCGATATCCCGATCAAGCGTGCGCCTGAGATCACCATCGGTAAAGATCCCCTTGATGCGGCCTCCCTTATCAATGACGGCGGTCATGCCGAGTCCTTTGTCGGTCATCTCAAGGAGTGCATCCCGCAGGCTTGCCTGCTCGGATACACGGGGTATATTGCTACCCGTAACCATCACATCACTTACCATTAATAACAGCCTTCTACCAAGACTTCCACCGGGATGGGAGCGGGCAAAATCCTGCTCAGTAAAGCCCTTGGATTCGAGCAGCGCGACAGCTAAGGCGTCACCCATGGCTAGGGTGGCTGTTGTACTTGAAGTGGGCGCAAGATTCAGGGGGCAGGCCTCCTGCTCTACACTGACATCAATATGGACATCGGCCTGCTTGGCCAGTGTTGATTGCGGATTGCCGGTCAATGCAATGAGCGGAATGCCCAGTCGTTTGATCAAGGGCAGTATGGTAAGGATTTCAGTTGTTTCACCCGAGTTGGAGAGGGCCAGGACGACATCTTTAGCCGTAATCATGCCCAGATCGCCATGGCTGGCCTCGCCAGGATGGACAAAAAAGGCGGGGCTGCCGGTACTGGCAAGAGTCGCGGCAATCTTGCTGCCAATATGGCCTGACTTGCCCATGCCAGTTACTACGATTCGTCCCTCGCACTTGAGCATGTAGCCACAGGCGTGGGCGAAATCACCATTAATCCGGCTGGCCAGTGCTTGAATGGCGGCCGCTTCATTTTTGATTACGGCAAGACCGAGATTCTGGAGTTTTATTGCCTCTTCAGGAGAGGGTATGCAGTCCTTGTTCATAGATATTGCTGTTCTACTGGCTGATAAAGGGCCGTCGGCTCACTGGCCGGGACCTCCTCGGAGTGTATGAAGAGTACCGCCTGATAAGCGATGAATGCCACTACCAATAACGCCCCCTCAAATCGATTGATGCGTCCCACACCGCCAAATCCATAGCCCATAACAAACAAGGCGAGTGTCAGACCGATCATCATGGGCATGTCCCGTGTCAGTACTAGCGGGTCAAAGGGCCCGGGAGCGATAAGTCCGGGCACGGCCAGTACGGCCAGCAGATTATACATGTTAGAACCAAGGACATTACCAATAGCGATATCGTGCTCGCCTTTCAAGGCACTCACGATGCTGGCAGCCAGCTCTGGAAGACTGGTGCCCAGTGCGACGATGGTGAGTCCGATCACCAGATCGCTGACCCCATAGGCTGTGGCGATGTTGACGGCACCCCAGACCAGAATCCGCGAGCTGAACAGCAGCAGTCCCAGCCCAAGGGTGAAGTTGATTATCGCTTTGCCTGTGCTCATGGTCTCAGGCATCTCTGCGAGTATCTCGGCCGTCATGGGATCGCTTGTCAGGCTGCGCATGCTGATCCTGACCATGGCATAAAGCATGGCAACTAATCCGATCAGGAGAATCACTCCATCCCAAACGCCTAATACCCCATCCTGTAAAAGAAGCAGTGTCCCAAGGCAGATAGCGAGCAGAATAGGGTACTCTCTGCGCAATGTCTCTGATTTGACCAGGAGAGGCGTTATCAGGGCAGTAGCACCCAGGATAAGTCCAATGTTGGCGATATTTGAGCCCAATGCATTGCCAATCGCCAATCCGGCGTTGCCCTGAATTGCTGCCATGGTAGAGACCAGGATCTCAGGTGCAGAGGTACCGAAGCCGACAATCGTCAGACCGATTATCATGGGGGATAGCCCCAAGTTGTTGGCGAGGGCTGAAGCGCCACTCACAAAACGATCGGCACCCCATACTAATAGGGCAAAACCAATAATTATTGCGAGAATATCATAAAGCATAAAGAGGGCTTTGAAGGGTTAGTCGTCAGTTGATTAATGGGCCATGCGCGGCGCAGGCATTGTTTCAGACCTGGCGAATATTGTCCAAGTTTCTTAATTGGGTTGTTCGTTTCAATTCAGTTAGGGTGACTGGGGAGGCTATTCGGTCCGGGTTTGCGTTGCGCCACAACGGCTACAGCGGTAGCAATTGACTAGCTTGCCTTGCTTGACATCAAACACCCGGGATTTATCAATTGCCCACTTATGATGGCCATTTCGGCACAGGGTATTGCCTTTGTGGCGGATGCTTGCTTTGGGTTTTTTAAATGGAAGAATGGTGGCCATATCAATCGATATAGAAATCCTGTTTCAGGGTGGTTGTGGTTGCTTTTTCTGATCCTTCAGGTGTGACACTCAGCGTGAATGTGAGCATCTCTCGATCCACAATAGGAAAATCCCCAATATAGTAGATGGCCTCTCCTTCCCTGATCTCTCTCAGTGAAATGTCATGCCGTCTTCCTATTAAATTGGTGGCATAGGCCGAGACTCTGGCTGTGACCGGCTCTCCGGTTGTTCCGGGAACATCTTTGATTATGCTGACATTCAGCAGTCCACGATATTTACTGCGGATGATCTTGTAACTGCTGGCAACTTGGGGCGTCAGCATGGCGGTAGGAATGGCATTGTGATGAATGGTATAGCCGTTGAATGATGTGCTGTTTTCCGCCAGCGTGCTTGTGGAAAACAGCAGAAGTAGAAGGAGGGTGGCTATTCGAATTGTCAGGGCGTGCATGGTATGGCCTCTCTTAAGCTTGCCTGGCACGCCGTTCAATACTACGTCGTGCTGCATTAGAGAATAGCCCTTATGGTAGTGGAGTGTAAATTGTTTGTACCTTCAGGAGCCCGTCTTTCTGGTTGAAACCAGTTTCGGTTTTGGGCGTGCCCCACCATCCAGAGGGGTGTTAGCGTTTAGGGTATTGTGAATGTTACGCAGTATGGTGAGTTGCTTGGCAACGGCATTATGCTGACTTTCCAACTCATTGACCCGCGACTCCAGTGTGTCCCGCGAACGGCTGATCTTTTGCAGGTCAAATAATCGTCTCTCCATCAACTCTTTGTGTTCGCGGATCTGAAAGGTGAGGGGCTCGAGTGCAGTGCTGAGCCAGGTGTCTACTTCCTGCCTGGCTTGGAAGAAAATATCCCGGGCACGACTGACCATGGCGACGAAGAAGCGCTTTACCACGAAATGCTTCTCAGTCATTGCGGTAACCGGGCTCTTGCGGAATATTTCCGCTTCCTGGTAGAGCATCTCCAGCTCAACCCGATAGCGCATAATTGAGAACATCTTGGGTTGCACGGCCGAGAAGCCATGCTCATTTTGGAAGCGCCGGTAAATACTGCGGATCAACTTCCTTGCCTGTTCGCTCTGGTCAACCACAATCTGCATGTTGCTGCGCATATCATCGAACAGCAAGCGCATGTTGGATTGCAGGCCGAGGGTGGTCCAGTTATCCGCCATTTTGTTATGAGCGGCATTGATCGAGCGTTCCAGCTTCTTCAGGTCGAGCGCCTCCCGCAGTGTGGTGGCCTGATCTTTGAGGATCTTGCGGCTTGCCTGGAAACTGTTGACGTTGCGCATGTATTCCGCCTGCTCACTGCGGGTCTTGGTCATCATGTGCTCGATCATATCCTGGCTTTTGCCGCTGAGCTGGCGTAACTCATCCAGTTGGGATTGGATGCCATTCAGCTTGGTCACCACAATGCTTCGGGTGCTCTCAACCATCTGGCTGATCTCGGCGGTGACGGTATCTTTGATGATCTCCTGGCGTGAATCGAGGATATCATTGGAGAGGTAGTGTTCCAGATCCATCAGGCGGCTCTGTTCCATCAGTTCGCTGTCCTGCTTGATTTTGGCCAGCAGCCCTTTATGCGCAGATACCGGGAAAATGGCCTTGCGACTGACGCCGAGGATCTGGGCGGTATGATTGCATTGACGATTGATGGCGTTGTCTATGCTCTCCTGATCCTGCAGCTCATCCCATAGGGTATCGATTTTGTTGAGTACCACCATCAAGCCGCGCTGGCGGCTGCGGTGGAAGCCTTTTATATGGTTTTGCCACATCTCCAGATCACTTCGGGTAACGCCAGCGTCGGCACCCAGCACAAACAGCACAGCCTGTGCGGAAGGGAGCATCTTCAGTGTCAGTTCCGGCTCACTACCCAAGGCGTTCAGTCCCGGTGTGTCGAGGATCGTCAGTCCCTGTTTCAGTAGTGGATGAGGGAAGCTGATCATGGCGTGGCGCCATTTGGGAATCTCCACAAAATCCGGTGGTTTGCTCTGGTTGGGGTGCTGCTGCGGGTCATACATGCCCAGGCGAACGGCTTCCGCCAGTGTTACCTTGCGTGTCTTGATCACCTCTTGCAGGCAGTCTTCGACCTGGTCAACTGACTCCAGATCCAGTGGATAGGTGACCCAGAGTGCCGGCTTTTTCTTCAGCTCCCGTATGCCGGTGTCCTGCAGTCGGGTCTCAATCGGCAGCAGTCGCACATAGGCCTGGTCAGCCTGTTGGTCATAGAACAGCTCGGTCGGGCACATGGTGGTTCGGCCAGCGGTGGAGGGGAGCAGACGGCGGCCATAATCGGAGAAGAATATGGCGTTGATGAGTTCGGTCTTGCCGCGTGAAAATTCAGCGACAAAGGCGATGGTCAAGCGGTCACTGTAGAGGGCAGAGAGGCACTCGCGGATGCGCTTTTCACTCTCGGGTGTAGCCAGGCGGTGCTTGCTGAGCCAACTGAAATAGAGCTTGACCGTTCGAATAATATCGGTCTTCCATTGCTCATAAGCCTTGAGCTTCTGTTCTAATCGAGATGGCTCCACCAGGACTTCCTTCTGTTTTATTTACCGATCTTATTAACAGGGATATCTCAATATTTCGAGAAAGTATAGGTAGTATATTGGCTATTACCTTGAATTATTAAGAAAAAAGTTCATTTTTCTTCTGATTTTGTGAGAGGGATCGGGTATTTTTCCGGCCGCTGGATGCGAAAACCCTTGTTTTTACTGCTTTCACCGCTGATAAGGGTGACTTGGTCCCGGCCTACACCAAAGGACTTGGCGAGAAAGCTAATCAGATGTTTGTTGGCTTTGCCATCCACAGGTGGGGCTGTGATGCGGATCTTATACTGTTCACCGTAGGGGCTGACAAACTCATCTTTGCCCGCCCGTGGCTGGACTCTGAGCCAGAGTAGTAAGTCTGTACCATCCCATTGAAACCAGTGTTCATTCACAGGGTAGTCAGATTTAAAGAAACAGACTTGCCGCAAGCATCTGAATTGGAGGCAGTAGCAGCATCTTTAGTAGCTGCAGTACAACCAATACGACCATGGGTGACAGATCGAGTCCACTAATCGGTGGGACTAATCGTTGTGCTGGTCGTAATATGGGTTGGGTGATGCTGTATAAAAGGGCGGTTGCAGGGTTGTAGTGGCCTGGATTGACCCAGCTAAGAATGACCTGTATCAGAATGGCAAACAGGAAAAAATTGATAGCGAGTTCAAGTAGGTCAGGTATGGCAAATGCCATGGCCGCCAGGGGGTGCGCACCCTGGCCGGATACCAGCATGATAAGTGTCAGCTCAATTGATTTGAGCAGGAGCATAAGGACCACTGAGGAGATATCGATACCTGCAATGCCGGGGATGAAGCGCCGGAGTGGACGCAGGGCCGGCGTGGTCACTTTTACGGCAAACTGTGAGATTGGATTGTAGAAATCGGCATGCACCAGCTGCAGGATAAAGCGCAGCATGACAATCATGATATAGAGGTCGAAAATAACCTGAATCAAAAAGGTCAATGGATTGGTTAGGTAGTTGCTACCCATCACTGCTTACCCAGTATTTCAGACAGCTCTTCCGAGCGTTTGCGGGCACCGGCAAGGGCTTTTGCAAAAAGCGCTCGCAAATCTCCCTGTTCCAGTATCTCCAGGGCACGCTCAGTGGTACCGCCAGGCGAAGTGACTTTTTGACGTAGCGTGGCAGGTCCGTCACTGCTTTCTATTGCCATGCGCGCCGCCCCCAGGGCCGTTTGAATGGTGAGCAATCGGGCAGTTTCAGGGGTTAGTCCGTTTTCAATAGCGGCTGTCTCCATCGCCTCCATAACCAGAAAAAAGTAGGCTGGACCGCTGCCGGAGAGTGCAGTGGCGATGTCCATAAGTTTTTCATCGTTCACCCAGCGGGTCAGGCCGACTGCACGCAGGATTGATTCCGCCAGATCACGCTGTGACTCTGAAACGCCCTTGCCAGCGTGCAGTACTGTAGCGCCTGCCTGCAACATGGCCGGGGTATTGGGCATGGTGCGTACCAGTGCAACATTACCGCCCAGCCAGTGCTGCATGTCTGATTCGCGGATACCGGCTGCGATGGAGATAACCAGGGGTTGGGTTTGCCGGATGCTTTGCGCCAGACTGAGACAGATCTGCTCCAGAACCTGTGGCTTGACTGCCAGTACTACAACGTCTGCCTGTGCAATGGCGGCCAGGTTGTCTTCCGCTGTCAGGATGCCGAAGCGGGCCGCCAGATCTGCCCGTTTTTCGCTGTCAGGGTCGCTGGCGATAATCTGTTTTGGATTATACCCATCTGCAACCAAACCACCGATCAGGCTGGTTGCCATGTTTCCACTGCCGATAAATGCGATGCTCTTACTGTTCATAGTAGTTACTTGAATATATTATTAAGTTGTCCTAATACCGATAGGATATTGGCCCTATCCTATCGCATTCGTATGCGCTGTTATATCCCTGCTGCGGTAGTTCAGGTGGGATAGTTTCTCGGACCAAAGATGGCGGTGCCGATCCTGACAATAGTGGAGCCTTCCGCAATAGCCGCTTCCAGGTCGTCACTCATGCCCATGGACAGCGTCTCCAGCGGTATTTCAGGTGTGGCGAGCTGATTACGCAGCAGGCGAAGTTTCCTGAAAGGAGTTCGCTGGGCAACCAGACCCTCAGCTGGTGCTGGAAGTGTCATGAACCCCCTGAGCGATAGCCGTGGATAGTCTGCCATCTTATCAATAATGGCCTTTACCTGGTCAGGGGCAAAGCCGGCCTTGCTCTCTTCGTCATCAATTTTGATCTGCAAACAGATATTGAGTGGCGCCAGATGGCTCGGTCGCTGGTCATTTAATCGTCTGATCTGCTTGGGGTTATCGATACTGTGAACCCAGTCGAAGTTTTCAGCTATGGATCGTGTCTTGTTTCCCTGTATCCTGCCAATAAAGTGCCACTCAATGTTCAATTCCTTGAGTTGTGCTATTTTGGTCAGGGCCTCCTGGATATAGCTTTCACCAAAATAGTGCTGTCCTGCGGCGTAGGCCTGCGATATATCTTCTATCGGCCGGGTCTTGCTGACGGCAAGGAGTTTAACCGAATCGTTCGTGCGATGATGGTTCTGCAGAGCCTGCTGAATCTGTTGATTGACCGATTCAAGTCGCTTATTGATCGCGGGCATGATCTTGGTGGGCCTGTGTGTCTATAATAGGGATGTGGTGAACTGGTTTTACTGTTCTACTATTAAAACAAAAAACGCCAGTTTCACCAATTGCGGTCGCAATCTGTTGAGGAAGACGCCCAAAATGCCAGATGGCCTATGTGATGGTGTGTCGTATACAAATAACATAATAATGGGAGACGTGGTCTATGGATATAGCTGAGCTTCTTGCCTTTAGCGTTAAGCATGAGGCCTCAGACTTGCACATATCAGCGGGATTGCCGCCGATGATCCGGGTAGATGGTGATATTCGCAGGATCAATGTGCCAGCACTGGATCATAAGGTCGTACACGGTTTGGTGTACGACATCATGAACGATAAGCAACGGAAGGATTATGAAGAGTTTCTGGAAACAGACTTTTCATTTGAAATCCCTGGTCTTGCACGATTTCGTGTTAATGCCTTCAATCAGGATCGCGGCGCTTCCGCAGTGTTTCGTACCATTCCCGCCAAGGTACTGACGCTGGAGGATCTGGGTTGTCCTGAGACCTTCAAGGATATCGTTAATGTACCCCGAGGACTGGTTCTGGTTACAGGGCCGACCGGTTCCGGTAAATCCACCACGCTGGCGGCGATGATGGATTACAAGAATGATACCGAGTATGGCCATATTCTGACCATCGAAGATCCGATTGAGTTTGTTCACACCAGCAAGAAGTGCCTGATCAATCAGCGCGAAGTGCACCGTGATACTCTCGGTTTCTCTGAGGCGTTGCGCTCAGCCCTGCGTGAGGATCCGGATATTATTCTGGTGGGTGAGTTACGTGACCTGGAGACGATCCGTCTTGCGTTGACGGCAGCGGAGACAGGCCATCTGGTGTTTGGCACGCTGCATACCAGTTCAGCCGCCAAGACCATTGATCGAATCATCGACGTGTTTCCAGCGGGTGAGAAATCCATGGTTCGTTCTATGCTTTCTGAATCACTGCGCTCTGTTATTGCACAAACATTGATGAAGAAGGTGGGGGGCGGTCGAACGGCGGCCTGGGAGATCATGGTAGGTACTCCGGCTATCCGGAACCTGATCCGGGAGGACAAGGTGGCGCAGATGTACTCAGCCATTCAGACCGGTCAGGCTACCGGCATGCAGACGCTTGATCAGCACCTTCAGGAGCTGGTAAAAAAAGGCATGGTCAGTCGGTTGGATGCGCGTATGAAGGCCGCCAATAAAGAGATATTCTCTTGATGCAGTCTTAGCTTATGGAACCGGCATCAGTTCGGTAGCGAGGGAAATGTGGACTTTAATGCACTGTTGAATTTAATGGCCCAGAAAAAGGCATCGGATCTTTTTGTCACGGCGGGTATGCCGCCGTGTATTAAGGTGAATGGGCGAATTACGCCAGTTGCAAAAAGCAAATTCAATGATGAGCAGGCGCGGGAGCTGGTCATTGGCCTGATGACGCCAGCCCAGCGTGAAGAGTTTGCCCAGACCAACGAATGTAACTTTGCTGTCAGCTCTAAAGGGGCGGGGCGTTTCCGTGTCAGTGCCTTCGTACAGCGAGATTCAGTTGGCATGGTGCTGCGTCGGATCGAGACCCGTATACCCGAGATACAGGATCTGTTGTTACCGCCGGTTCTTAAGGAGTTGGCACTGGCAAAACGGGGGCTGGTGATTTTTGCCGGGGCCACAGGCACCGGTAAATCCACTTCACTGGCCTCACTCGTTGGTTACCGCAACCGCAACAGCTCTGGTCATATAATCACAATCGAAGATCCGATTGAGTTCATCCATAATCATGATGGCTGCATTATTACCCAACGCGAGGTGGGTATTGATACCGAGTCCTATCAGGTGGCGTTGAAAAATACGCTTCGTCAGGCCCCGGATGTCATCTTAATTGGCGAGATCAGAACTCGTGAGACCATGGATCATGCGATAGCATTTGCCGAAACAGGCCATCTGGTACTCTCCACCCTGCATGCCAACAATGCCAATCAGGCACTGGATCGAGTTATCAACTTCTTCCCCGAAGATCGACGGGACCAGGTGTTCATGGACCTGTCACTGAATCTTCGTGCCATTGTGGCGCAGCAACTGGTGCGACGACCGGATGGCAAGAGTCGTCGACCGGTGGTCGAGATACTGATCAACACCCCATTGGCCTCAGACCTGATCCGTAAGGGTGAGGTGCATAAGTTGAAGGATCTGATGAAGCGCTCGACTGAGCAGGGTATGATTACCTTCGATCAGGCACTTTACAAGCTCTATAACGAAGGTGAGATTACCTACGAAGACGCTATTCTGCATGCTGATTCGGCCAATGAGGTGCGGTTGATGATCAAATTAGGCGGGACGGATGCTGAGCGTTATGCCGCAAGGATGAATACAGTGACACTGCTGGATCAGGAAGAGATGTAATTTTTCATCACCCATCAGCATGCTGATGGGGTGTGTGGTTTTAGCTGGAGAATACGGCCCTGGAATCAAAAACAGGGCCATCTACACAGACCCGTTTCATGGCGGGACCAGTATCCGTTTCAACCTCTACGACACAACCGGCGCAGCCACCGACGCCACAGGCCATAAACTCCTCCAGGGAGACCTGGCAGGGCAGATCGAATTCCGCAGCCAATTTGGCAACCCCTTCAAGCATTGGATGGGGGCCGCAGGAAAATATCTCGACCTCAGCGCGAGCCTCTGCAGGGAGGGCATTCAACCAGTGGCGTGCCAAATCGGTCACATAACCCTCAAAACATCCAGGGAAGCCTTGCAAACTGGCCAGTCTGTTCGGTATGTGCCAATCATCCATCAGAGGCATGCTGGCTATCACGCCTTCCGGCATTTCGGGTATGAGAATGCTGGAGGGATGTGGTTTGAACGGGAACGGCACCTCGGAACCCAAAATCACCATCGGTTTATAGATTTTGTTGTTGGCCACTGTTTCAGCGATAAAAATCATTGGCGGTATACCGACGCCGCCCCCAATCAGCAGGGGTCTAGGACGCTCAGGATTGAGCTTGAAGGGTACGCCTATCGGGCCTAGCATACTCAGAAACTCACCCGGCTTTCTCTTCGATAACAGGCGTGTTCCTTCGCCAACTGCCTTGTACAGAAAGTCTACCCAGCCCGCTTTGGCTGAGACCCGCATGATGGATATCGGCCGGCGTAACGGTTTTGATCGATCGCACTGGATATGGACAAAGCTTCCAGGCAGTGCCTTTTCTGCACACTCTGGAGCGCGGACGCGGAGTATGAACTGCTCCCCCTCAAAGGCCTGGTGGGAGAGAATCTCTGCTTCTTCCATGAAAATGGTGCCGCGATGGCTTTTATTTCTGGTCATTGTTCGTATTACGCTGCTGTTGAACTGTCAGGCTGGAAGACGATGCGTCCTTCAAACAGGGTATGTGTGACTCTGCCCTGAAATTCCCAGCCAATAAAGGGGGTGTTATGTCCGGCGCTTGGGATCTCATCCTTTTTGAGTACCCAGTGTTCGTTTGGATCGAATATACAGATATCGGCGCTGCTGCCCACCTGGAGTCTGCCATAGGGAAGATCCAGTATATCGGCAGGTCCACAGGTTACGCGTGCAATCGCATCCGCGAGTGGCAGAACCCCTTCATCGACCAGCTTAAGGGTCAGAGGCAGTAGCGTCTGCAAGCCTGACATGCCGGTGGCTGTCGAGGGGAATGGGGCCTCTTTGGCATCGTCTTTGAGCGGCTGATGATCAGAGCAGATCGCTCCAATTACCCCTTTGGCGAGTGCCAGACGCAGTGCATCCCTGTCAGCCAAGCTGCGTAGAGGGGGATTGAGATGGCAGTTGCTGTCGAAATCTTCGATATCCATCTCGGTCAGGTGCAGCTGGTGTGCCGCTACATTGGCCGTGACTGGCAGTCGCTGCTGTTGTGCCTGTTCTATCATGCGTGTCGCTGTACCACTGGAGAGCAGGTGAAAATGGATGCGGCAGCCGGTGTGCTCTGCAAGGGCCAGATCCCGTGCCACGGCTACCGATTCAGCCGCCTCCGGGATACCCGGCAGACCCAGTCGCGCACTGACAGGTCCTTCATGGGCGTAGCCATTGTTGCGCAGGTGGCGATCTTCGGGGCGGAGGATGGCGGTGATGCCAAATGTGGCTGCATACTCCAGTGCCCGGCGTTCTACCAGGGTATTGGCCAGCGGGGCGTAGCCGTTGCTCATGGCGACACAGCCGGCTCGTTTTAGTGCCACCATCTCGCTAAGGTGATCGCCGGCCAGTTTCTGTGTCATGGCACCAATGGGTAGCAGACGTGCCTTGGCGGCCCGTTTTGCTCGGCGCACCATCAAGGTTACCACGGCGGGTGAATCAATCACCGGGTCGGTATCCGGCGGGCAGCAGAGTGTGGTGATTCCGGCCTTGGCGGCGGCGCTGGCCTCACTGCTGATTGTGGCGATATGTTCCTGGCCGGGTTCACGCATGCGCGCACTCAGATCGACCAGTCCGGGGCAGACGATTTGGCCGCTGGCATCGATGGTGTGGTGTGCATCGAAGCCTTCGGGGCGATCCCCGACGGCGGCAATTTTTCCATTAAGTATGAACAGGTCGCAGATACGATCTATACCGTTGGCGGGGTCAATCAGGCGTCCGCCGAGGATCTGGATGGTTGTACTGGCACTCATCGTCCGGCTGCTCCCTGGGCTTGTGTTCCCATGGTCATAGACATCACGGCCATTCGCACCGCGATACCAAAGCTGACTTGCTGCAAGATGACAGAACGTGGACCGTCAGCAACCTGTGAGTCCATCTCGACGCCCCGGTTGATTGGGCCGGGATGCATGACTATCGCATCAGGTTTGGCCGCCTTCAGGCGTTTTTCGGTCAATCCATAGAGCTTGAAATACTCATGTTCACTGGGCAGTAATGCGCCTGTCATACGCTCTTTCTGGAGCCGCAGCATCATGATGACATCGACATCCTTTATACCCTCTTCCAGATCATGGAAGACATGTACACCCATGGTGCGGGGGTCAGATGGCAGCAGAGTACGTGGTGCAATGACCCTGACCTCTGAAGTGCCAAGGGTGTTGAGTGCCAGGATCTGGGATCTGGCAACCCGGGAGTGAAGAATGTCGCCAACAATGGCAACCCGAAGCCCGGTGAAATCGCCCTTATGGCGTCGTATGGTGAACATGTCCAGCATAGCCTGGGTCGGATGGGCATGCTGGCCGTCGCCGGCATTGATGACGCTGATATGGGGTGCGCTATGGGTTGCAAAGAAGTGTGCTGCCCCACTGTCTGAGTGGCGAATGACAAACATGTCGACATGCATCGCTTCCAGATTTCTCAGTGTATCCAGGAGTGTCTCGCCCTTGGTCGTTGATGAGGTGCTGATGTTCAGGTTCAGTACGTCCGCCGAGAGTCTTTTGGCGGCGACCTCAAAGGTAGTTCGGGTGCGGGTGCTGTTTTCGAAAAACAGGTTACAGATGGTTTTTCCACGCAGCAGCGGAACCTTCTTGACGACCCGTTCGGAAACCCCGGTAAAGGATTCTGCCATGTCGAGAATTTCGGTAAGCATCTCCCGTTTGAGACCATCGATGGTGAGGAAATGCTTGAGTCTGCCATTGTTGTCAAGTTGGATATTGGGCTTGCTCACGATGTTCCCCTGGTCTCCTGTTTTGATGTACCGATAATCAGGTTGAGTGGATCGGGGCCAACCAGTGTTATTTGCTGCTCATTGGTCAGTGGTGGGCGTGCACCCACTACACTTGGCTGTATGGGCAGTTCCCGGCCACTGCGCTCAACCAGGGTAGCCAGCAGTATTGAAGCCGGACGTCCGTAATCAAATATCTCATTCATCGCGGCACGGATGGTTCGGCCGGTCTGGAGGACATCATCCACCAGGATGATATGTCGATCTTCAACCTCAAAGGGTATCTGCGAGGGCTTGACCTTTGGATTGACGCCGATCCGGGTAAAGTCATCCCGGTAAAAGGAGATGTCCAGGGTTCCCAACGGCTGTTTCAGACCTAATAGCTGGTGCAATCTTTCAGCAAGCCAGACCCCGCCGGTATGAATACCGATCATGGCAGGATCGTTGGCTTGTTGTACTTCCAGTCTTGTTTTGATGGCTTGCACCATCTCGGCGATGAGTCCATCAATGGCCTCGGCCTGCATGTAGGGTTTATTGTCTTTCACTTAGCCAGGTTTCCAGGATTAATTTAGCTGCGATTGCATCAAGTTCTTCATAATTTTTTGCAGCTCGACCCAACTCCTGTCGAGCTATCTGGGAAGTTAGCCGCTCGTCGGTCATATGGACCGGTAGCCGATACCGTCCTTCCAGTTGTCTGGCAAAGCGTCGCGCCAATGGGGCGATCTCTGCTTCTGCATCATCCATGTCATAGGGCAGTCCTACAATCAAGGCCTCTGGTCGCCACTCCTCAATCAGAAGGCTGATCTTTGTCCAGTCAGGCTTCTGTTGAATGGCACGAAGTGTCGTTAGTGGAGTGGCTGTGCCCGTCAGTGTTTGACCGACAGCGATACCGATTTTTTTGGTGCCGTAGTCAAAGCCAAGTAGTGTACCCATTCTATCCGGTTATTGCTGTCTAGGCATGTCCGGCTTCACCAGACAGCAGGTTTAAATCAACCCCAAGGGCATTGGCTGCGGCCTCCCAGCGTGCGTCGGCCGGCAGGTCAAACAGCACCTTCTCTGGGGCGGGGCCGTTCAACCAGGCGTTGGCACTGATCTCCTGTTCCAGTTGGCCCTCTCCCCATCCGGCGTAACCCAGGGCAATCAGGCTCTTCGTTGGCCCCTTTCCATGGGCAATGGCTGCGAGTATGTCTTTGGAGGTTGTTATGCTGATTTCGGGTGTTATCTGTAGTGTTGAGTCCCAGGTGCCGCCGTTGGTGTGCAGCACAAATCCCCGGTCGGTCTGGACTGGTCCACCAATATAGATGGTCTGCTCAGCACAAGGAAGTTCACTGTTACTGATATCCAGCTGATCGAGAATATCGTTCAGATGCAATCCTGATGGGCGATTAATCACAATACCCATGGCCCCCTCTTCCCCATGTTGGCAGAGGTAGGTCACCGTGTGGTAGAAGTTCTCATCTTCCAGTCCAGGCATGGCGATCAGAAACTGGTTTGTCAGGTATTCACTGCTGTTCATGGTTATATAGTATCGGTTGCGGAGGGGTATGTCCGCAACCACTCGGGGGCTATTTTGAGAAAAGTTGATCGTTGCTTCTGAACTGCCAAGTTCTGATGATATCGATAATATCAGTCTCTTTGCGTATCTCACTGGGGAAAGGTGCAAACGGGGCCGACAGTTTGACAATTCTCATCGCTGCATCATCCAGCAGTTTGTGCCCGGAGGATTTTCTGATGTTGATGGCCTTGACGCTGCCGTCAGGACGTAAAGAGACATGCATCACCAGATTGCCATAGAGCTTGCGCCGTTTTGCTTCGTCGGGATAATTCAGGTTCCCCACTCGCTCTACCTTCCGTCGCCAGGCATCCAGGTAGTTGGCGTATTTGTACTCTTGGGTCCTTGCTGACAGCGTTTTTCGTCGTGGCCGCTTTGCGTAGGCATGGGTCTTTCGATCCAGCTCAGCCGTAAGGCGTGCAATCTCCTTAGATGAGCTGGCAAGAAGTTGGGCCGCGGTGACCACTTTTTTAGGTTGTGTTGGCTGTTTCTCCGGTACGGTTTCAACCTTTTTGCTATCAGGTTGTTGTTTCGTCAGCACCTTTCTTGGCTGTTTCGCGACGGGTTTTGGCGTAGGTGGTGAGGACTGGACAGTGGCCTGAACACTCTCTTGTTTACGTGGCGGGGTTGGTGGTGTGGCCTCAGTCGTTGGGCGAACCTTCTCTTCCTGGTTGCCCCCACCCTCCTGACTTGATTGTGCCAGGAAATCGGCTTTTTCAACGGGCTTCTGTTGCTCTCTCTTTTTGGGGTTTTGCACCACCATTATTTCCAATGTGCGGTCTGTGGGTGGGCTTTTTTGCGGTTTATCCAAGGCAAAGGTGATGCCTAAAATAGCCACGGCATGCAGTGTCACTGCAATAAATAGCGTAAGACCCAGACGGTCAATGGAGGTGATAATGCCAGCTCTCTTCATTATTTCTGTGCCGGGTCCCGATCTCTCTCTGTATGGTTGAGTGGTGGACTCAATTTGACTGGAAAACTGTCATCTGCCAGTTGAACGCGTTTTTGCATGGCGGGATTCATGTGAATGGTGTTATGGCTATCTACCAAAAGTACATATCTTAATCCCATGCGCATAGCGATTTCATACCATTGTGAGGGACCGGCAATGAAGAGTGCTGTGGCGGCAGCATCAGCCGTTGTGGCGTCATTGTGGATAATGGTTACAGACCGGGTTCCTGTCGCCGGGTAGCCGGTTCTTGGGTCAATGATGTGATGATAGCGTTTCTCTTGCCAAGTGAAATTACGTTCATAATCGCCTGAGGTAAAGATGCTCTCACTGCCTTGAGTTTCAATGACACCAAGGACGCCTTCTCCGCTTGGATGGCGGATGGCAATGCGCCAGGGCTCGCCATTTCGTGACCCAATAGCACGCAGATCGCCACCGGCGTTGAGGATGGCGTTTTTGATACCGAGTTCCTTGAGGTGTTCCATGGCAAGATCAATCCCGTAACCCTTGCCAAATGCGCCAAAATCGAGTTTCACCGCGGTATTTTTGCTATGCATCTGAATGCCGTCGATCTGCAGATCATCCATGCTGGGTGCCTGCTGCAACAGTGTCTCAATGCTCTCCTGAGAGGGGGGGGCGCGTTTCCCGTCAGGATCATTCTGGTGGAACCCCCAGGCATCAATCAGTTGGCCAATAGCTGGGTTGAAGAGCCCTTCACTCTGTTCTGACAAGGCCTTGCCCCTAAAAATCAGGGGCAATACGGACGGTGGAATTGAGAAGGTCGAGCCGGTCTGGATCAGGCGATTTACCCTTCCCAGAGGACCTGGATCCCATGCATGCCAAGCATGGTGCATTCGTTTGAAGTCCTGCTCAATAATATCTGTTGCAGATTGCGCATCCTTTGGGTCCAGTCCCGCAATAGTGATATCAACCAGTGTTCCGAAGGCAAGAAACTGGCCCTTATAGAGGGGCGGGGTTGTGTCGCAGCCGGAGAGGAGAAAGAGGGAGAGTAGAAGCCATACTACGGCGCGCGTGCTTTTCATGCTGAGAGCTTCTCTTCAATGCAATCCATCAATTGGGCACTGATATTGAGTCCAAATTGACTATCGAGTTCCCGAATGCAGGTTGGGCTGGTGACATTGATCTCCGTAAGATAATCACCAATCACATCCAGCCCGGCAAACAGTATGCCGCGTTGTCTGAGGCTGGGACCTACCTGGAGGGCAATCCAGCGATCCTGCTCAGAAAGCGGTAGTCCTTGACCTGTACCGCCCGCAGCAAGATTGCCGCGCGTCTCACCCGGCTTGGGTATGCGCGCCAGGCTATAGGGGACAGGTTCGCCATCAATCATCAGAATTCTTTTATCACCCTTACTGATTTCAGGTACAAAGCGCTGCACCATGGCGTAACGGTGACCGTGGTTTGTCAGGGTTTCGATAATAACGTTGGTATTTGGATCGCCCTGCCGTGAGCGAAAGATGGAGCTGCCACCCATACCGTCCAGCGGCTTCAGGATGACATCTTTCTGCTGCTCAATGAAATTCAGGATGCGCTCTTTGTTGCTGGTGACCAGGGTAGGAGTGCAGCATTGCGGAAACCAGGCCGTGAAAAGCTTCTCATTACAGTCACGCAGACTTGAAGGGCGGTTGATAATCAGCACGCCACGCTCTTCAGCTTTTTCCAGCAGGTAGGTTGTATAGATATACTCCATATCAAAGGGCGGATCCTTACGCATCAGGATGACATCGAGTTCATCCAGTGGAAGGGTGTCCTCGCTCAAAAAGCGGAACCATTCGAGAGGGTTTTCTTCCACCTGCAAGCTGCGAGTTCTGGCATAGCTCCGATCATTCTCCAGATAGAGATCACCCTGTTCCATGTAGCGTATATTCCAGCCGCGCTGCTGTGCCTCTAAAAGCATGGCAAACGTACTGTCCTTTTTGATGTTGATGGATTCTATTGGATCCATCACTACGCCGAGAGTGATTGTCATTTTCTAATAATACCTGAGGTATAACTGTTTGTCGGTGGCTCTCGCGCAACTTTGGAGGTCTGAGGTTGCAGTAGAGGGTATCTGTTGCTATTTTCTCTTAGGTTGTAGCTGTAATAAAGTGTTATCACTAGAAAAAATCAGATTCACTCAGGAACCCTAACTATTATTATAACTCACAGGAAGAGCACCGGGACGCGGCTTTAGCCGATTATTGGTGTAGGGATGTGGATCTCTATCAACTGCATGTTGGGAGGCGTGGTTCGTTATGGTATTTCAGGCATATCGAGGTAAATTCAATCAAAAGCATCCCTTTTGGGTGATGACGGTATTAATTATTTCCTTTTTTGTGACCCCGTTCTCAGTGATGGCTGCCGGGGACGATGATTATCTGAGCGCGTTAAATCAGGAGGCGAAGAAGGTTGGAGAAAAGGATGCTACTCCTGAAGGGTCCGTTTCTACCGGAGAAAGCAGAGGTAATACAGTAAGTCGTGACACTTTTGAGACTGAGTTAAAAGAGAAATATGCGGGTAGTTCGCTGTTCTACAGCAAATTACCAGAAGCCACTCAGGAAGAGATTTATCTGGATTATCGGGATGGGGTCAGTATATCGGTACTGCGTAAAAAGATCATGGATCGATTCCTTCACCGATAAAAAATATAAAAAAAATTCAGGTTAACCCTTCACTGGACGATATAAAGCAAAATAACAGTGAATGTTCACCGAGGCTGCATCAGATGGCCAGATCTTGTGGGAGGCAAATAATGAACATGTTTAAGACCGTGGCGGCAGTGTCCGCCGTTATGTTTGTGCTAGTGGGACCGCTGTTTGGTGCAGATGAAGAGGTGGTCGTAGGTGCTGAGGGCGGGGTGATCCCGCTCTACAAGGATAAGCCTTACCTTCATGTCATCCATAACGGACGTTCGGTCAAGGTTCAGCGGGTTCAGGATACAGACTTTGAACTGCATGGCTATTTCGCCAAGACCAGTCGTCAGTGTCCTCCTTTCTGTCTGGGGCCAATGGAAGTGAATCCGTTGGTCAAGACCGTGGGTGAGCTGGAGGTCTTCCACTTTATGGAAAACCAACTACGCGATGGCACCGGCTTACTGATTGATGCCAGAACGCCAGAGTGGCATGCCAAGGGCACCATCCCTGGCTCTATCAATGTGCCTTTTACCACATTGAGTAAAAGTATTGATGATCTGGAGATGATAGAAGCGCTTGAGATGTTTGGTGGGAAGCCCCGCGAGAAGGTGGGTACCATGACTAAAACATTGGAACAGTGGGGCGTTCTGGGTGATAAGAATATGACGGATAAATGGGACTTTACCAATTGTAAGGAGTTGATACTTTGGTGTAACGGTCCTGCATGTGGACAGTCCCCCAGGGCGATTATGGGATTGTTGGAAGTGGGCTATCCACCTGAGAAAATCCATTATTACCGTGGTGGCATGCAGGTTTGGCAGCTGTATGGGCTTACAACAGTAAATTAAGCAGGCATATTTGGCGCGGTGATCAATCAACTAAATGTTTAAGCTTAAGCGAATTGGAACGATAAGTTATGTCAATGGCGAGGAGTCACTTTACCCCGAGTGTAAAGGATTGTGTGAATCAGAGGATGCTGGGAATGAATGAAGAGATCGATATCTCCGGTAAAAAGGTGATGGTCATCGATGATAGTAAGACTATTCGTAGGACAGCAGAGAGCTTGTTAAAAAAAGCAGGCTGCGAAGTGTTCACAGCAAACGATGGTTTCGAGGCGCTCTCAGTAATCGCAGACAGTAATCCGGATATCATTTTTGTGGATATCATGATGCCGCGCCTGGATGGTTACCAGACTTGTGCTCTTATCAAACATAACAGTGAGTTTAAAAAAACACCTGTAATTATGCTCTCATCTAAAGATGGTCTGTTTGATCGTGCGCGAGGGCGAATAGTAGGTTCGGAAGAGTATCTGACTAAGCCGTTTACTAAAGATGAGCTGTTAGGTGCCATACGTAAGCATGTAGGTTAAGGCTGCTTGATGATTAAAGCAGGTTATTGAAAATACTTTATCAGAGTCATTTAGAGAAAAGATTATGAGAAGTTTCTTTAAGAAAAGTAGTGCAGAAAAAACCGGTGAAGAGGCGGCAGTAGAGGCAACGATACTGATCGTGGACGACTCTCCAACAGAGACGCACATTCTCAAAGGAATAGTTGAAAGCGGTGGTTACAAGGTGATAACCGCTGTGGATGGGGAGTCCGGTGTGACGGTGGCTAAAGAGACGAAGCCAGATCTCGTTTTGATGGATGTGGTGATGCCTGGTCTGAATGGATTTCAGGCAACCCGGCAATTAAGTAAGGCACCAGAAACACAGGATATACCTGTCATTGTTGTAACAACTAAAGACCAGGAAACTGATCGTGCCTGGGGACTACGCCAGGGCGCAAAGGAGTACGTTGTCAAACCTGTCTCTGCAGAGGAGCTGCTTAGCAAGATCAAGGCTGTTCTTGCTGGTTGATTACCAATCATGACGGAAAAGACATCGGCTGAACTGCTGCAACTGTTACAGAGTATTGAAAATAGAAGTCATCAATACGCAGTAGGACTTCCAAAGCAAAAAATTCAGCAATATTGGGAAGGCGTACTTTTCAGTATATCGGGAATGGGTGTGATTGCACCGCTGGAAGAGGTCAAGGAGATCCTCAATTATCCAGATGGTGTTACCCGTGTGCCAGGTACACAGGCATGGCTTTTGGGTATGGCAAATATTCGCGGAAATCTTCTGCCACTTATTGATCTCCAGCAGTTTTTAGGGGGGGTGCCAGTGGTCATCGGAAGACGCAGTCGGGTTCTGGTTATCAATCATCAGGGACTCTACTCGGGTCTGCTGGTGGGTGATGTACAAGGCATGCGGCATTTCCTTGAAGAACAGAGAAGCAAGGTTCCTACTTTGCCCGATACCGTTAGACAGTTTGTACAGGGTGCCTATGAGAGTGAAGGTGCCATAAGACCGGTGTTCAGTATGAATCTACTTTCAGAAAACACTGAATTCAGGGTTGCATCGCTTTAGTTTTTTACGGGCGAACTCTTGAAAGAGATTTCGTCATTATTGTAACGGATTTTCACAATAACAAGCCTCTTGCGGGAGAGAGACTAAATGAATACCAGGGCTACCAAACGTACAGGTGGTGGAGCTGCCTCAAATAAGCTTGTAGTTATTTTGTCTATCGGACTGCTCGTCACATTACTTGGCACATTGTTGGCGTTTGCCAACGTGGCCAAATGGGCGGCAAATGATGAGGCCTATATCGTACGCTCAGAAGAGCAGCGAGTGGTCTCGCAGGAGATTGCCAAAAGTGCGCTTTCTGCAGCAGCAGGTAATAAGGCAGCGTTTCCCCAATTGCGTGATTCACGAGATAAGTTTGAGCGGATAATGGCTGAACTTAAACAGGGCGACCCTTCGATTAATCTCCCTGCCTCACCCGAGCCTGTCTTGGATCAATTGAGAGAGGTTGAAAATTCGTGGCTGGAGCTAAGACAGAATGCAGATGACATCCTGACCAATACGGACGCCATTCTCTCTGTTCAGGAGTTTATCAGCGTCATTACCGAGTTTATGCCGCAACTCCAGGAGCTCTCAGAGCAGGTAGTCAATGATCTGGTAGCCACTAAGGCAGATCCTGCTCAGATATCCATTGCGTCCCGTCAGTTGATGCTATCAGAACGAATTGATAAAAACGTGAATAAAGTACTCGCGGGTGGACAAGCAACGGCAGCGGCTATTGATCAGTTCAGTCGTGACTCAGACCGCTTGGGACGAGTCCTTGATGGCATGCTTGAAGGAAGCCCGTCTCTGGGAATCGACAAGATCACCAACCCCGATGCTGTGCAGAAATTGCGTGAAGCAGCCATGCTCTTCAGTTCCATTAATGATCACGCGGAAGAGATTATCGGCACAGTACCAGCTGTACTCCCGGCCCTGGAAGCAGCGAGTCAAATTACGACGGTATCTGACCGTGTGAACCATGCGGCGGAGAAACTGGTAGTTGCCTATGGAGAAAATCCGGGACTGATTACCATCATGGGAATCAAGGCAGGTCCGGTTCTTATTGCGATACTCGGTGGTATATCGATCGCCCTGCTGGTCGCGCTTGGATATATCCTGCTACTGACCGCCCGCCGTCGTGAGGTTGAAAGTAGTCAGTTGAATGAACGAAATCAGCAAGCTATTTTGCGATTGCTGGATGAGATGGGTGACTTGGCTGATGGTGACTTGACGGTAACCGCAACCGTAACCGAAGACGTAACGGGCGCAATAGCTGACTCCATCAACTACGCAATTGAAGCACTACGTAGTCTGGTAACCACCATTAACGAAATATCTGAACAGGTATCGTCATCCGCTCAGGAGAGTCGTGCCACCGCTATGCATCTGGCAGAGGCGAGTGAGCATCAGGCCGATCAGATCGCCTCGGCTACATCCTCGATTAACAACATGTCGTCGACTATTCAACAGATGTCGACGGATGCGAATGAATCTGCATCAGTTGCACAGCACTCGGTTGAGATAGCGGCTAAAGGTAACGAAACGGTACGTCGCACGATTAACGGCATGGACACGATTCGTGAACAGATTCAGGAAACCTCCAAACGAATCAAGCGACTGGGCGAAAGCTCCCAGGAGATTGGAGATATCGTGGAGCTGATTGATGATATTGCCGATCAGACAAACATTCTGGCCTTGAATGCTGCTATGCAGGCAGCCATGGCGGGTGAGGCTGGTCGGGGCTTCGCGGTGGTTGCGGATGAGGTGCAGCGACTCGCTGAACGTTCTGGTAACGCAACGAAACAGATTGAGGCGCTGGTTAAAACCATTCAGGCCGATACCAATGAAGCAGTTTCATCCATGGAAGCAACAACCACTGAGGTGGTAGCGGGTGCGCAACTGGCCGAGGATGCGGGTGAGGCGTTGAAGGAGATTGAGAGTGTATCCAATCAGATCTCTGAACGTATTCAGCGCGTAGCAGATACAGCGCAGACACAGTCAGAAGAGGCTTCAAGGGTTAACGATACAATGAGTGTTATCCAGGAGATTACCACTCAGACATCCGATGGTACCAATCAGACTGCTGCCTCTATTGGAGCCCTGGCGGATATGGCTGACGAACTGCAACGTTCGGTTGCTGGTTTCCGTCTCCCTGAATATAACTAATGGACTGTGACCAGTAATGAAAGGATGTCCAGAAATAGCTCCCTTTGATTCTGCGAGTCAATTGATGGGTTTAACAACAAACCGCTATAACGGTTGTGGCTATAGATCATCTGTTGGTTATCGGATGAGTTCTGGAATCGTGGATCAACCACTGGCGTATATTAAGGCTTAGTATGAGTGACGCCCGCGATCATAGCGCACTGAAATGGATTAAGGCAGAACTTGATTCATCCCTGGAAAAGGCTCGGCATGCGTTAGAAGCGTATGTGGACGATGATGCTCCCGAGGCTGAGCTAGACAGCTGCATTACCCTCCTTCACCAGGTACGCGGCACCTTACAATTGATTCAGTTGTATGGCGGTGCAATGCTGGCTGAGGAGATGGAGCTGGTAGCCAATGCACTCAAAGGCTTAGGGGAGCAGAAACGAAAAGAGTCAGCCGAAGCCCTTATGGTCGGTCTGGCTCAACTTCCGGATTATCTGGAGAAGATTGAGTCCGGCGCCAACGACACGCCAATATTGCTATTGCCGCTGATGAATGAGCTAAGGGCGGCGCGTGATGCATCCCTGCTTTCAGAAGTGGCGCTGTTTGCACCCAATCTGGATCAAAAACTGAAACCTGCCGATGGCAGTGAAGAGGCGAATCCAGAACTGCCCAAACTGGCCAAGAAACTTCGTTATCAGTATCACAAGGCGTTACTGGATTGGTATCGTGATGTTGATAAGCTGGGTGGTTTACAGCGTATTGCCGAAATATTCAAGACGCTTGAAGAGAGTGCCTGGACCACCCAGGTACAGCAACTCTTCCAAGTCGGCCAGTCATCAGTCAGTGCACTGCATGATGGAAGTCTCGATTCAGGTATTGCCACTAAACTTCTGGTCGGAAAGATTGATCGAGAGATCAAACGAATCATTGATGAAGGAGAATTGGCGGTAGCCCAGGCACCAGCCAATGATCTGATAAAAAACCTGCTCTATTATACCGCTTGTGCGGACTCTTCCAGCCCAGCTGTAAAGCGGGTCAAAGAGGAGTTTGGTTTAGATACATCCCTCTTTAGCCAGGCGGGACAGGCCAGTGACGAAGCCAGTCTGCACGCACCAGGTAAAGACCTGCTTGACTCCCTGCGAAGTGCGATCAGCGCAGATCTTACGGCGATTAAAGACCAGCTGGATCTGTTTATTCGAAGCAAGAGTGGTGATCTGGATAGATTGCAAGCGCAGCAGGAGCCGTTGAAAAAACTGGCTGATACTCTGGCTATGGTGGGGCAAGGTGAACTGCGCAATCGATTGATGCGCCAAGCCGATAAAGTGGCTGAGCTTGTCGCTGCGGAAACCTATCCAGATGAGCAGGATTTAATGGCTATGGCCAGTGATATCCTGTTTATCGAAACCTCCTTGAATAATCTCTCTGTGGTTCGGCGTTATACCAAAGAGGAGAAAGGTGATCAGGTTCTTTCGAGCCTGCCTGCAGGGGAATTTGAGCGCCTGGTTGACTCTGTCATGCATGAGGCAGGGATTGATATGGCCCGGAATAAAGAGGCCATACTTAACTATATTGAGCAGCCCGAGAATAAATCTTTGCTGCAGGATGTGCCTCGTCGATTCAATGGAATAGCCGGCGCCTTCAGTGTACTCGCGCTGACTGATGCAGCAGATCTCATGATGCGCCTGAATCGTTATGTAGAGCAGAGCCTGCTGGGTGAAAATGCAGTGCCAGCCGTTGCTGATCTGGATGTCTTTGCAGATGCAGTTACTGGTATTGAATACTTTATGGAGGCCGTCACGGAGGGACGTGGAATTCATCCTGAAATCCTGGATGTTACCCGGGATGCGCTTTCGCAACTCCATGTTCCTGAACTTAAAACGGCAGATGTTGTAGCTCTCTCTGAACCTGAAGTTGAGCCTGACTCAATGGTGGTTACAACGGACGACAATGCAGAGAATGCAGAAGTTGTCGAAGTTAGTGAATCAATTGAAGAGCCGGTCACTACTGCTGCCCCTGCAGAGGTCCGCACACCATCCGCTGATAAACCCGCCCTTGAAGATATTGATCCTGAAATATTGGAGATCTTTATTGAAGAGGCGGAAGAGGAACTGGCGGTTATCCAGGAATATCTTCCCCGCTGGTGTGACAATAGAGACGAACGCGATGCGCTGACAACTTTCCGTCGATCATTCCATACCTTGAAAGGGAGTGGGCGACTGGTAGGTGCAAAAGTTATTGGCGAATACGCATGGTCTGTAGAGAACCTGCTTAATAGAGTGATTGATGAAACGGTTGAAATATCACCTGACATCACGAACCTGTTGATGGAATCGATTACGGTTTTGCCGGTTCTGATCGAATCCCAGAAGCAGGGGGTAATCCCGGACATTGATGTTCAACCGCTTATTGATCGAGCTGAGGCACTGTCAAAGCCAGGCGGGACTGTGGCGGATTCATCGTCACAAGATAGCCAGTCAGCAGAGAGTCGATTGGACGCGCTTGAGGATGAGATCAGCTCGGATGAGGAGAGTCCATTCACGGCAGCTGCAGAAGAAGTTTCTGATCAGGAACTGGACGATGAGCCACTTGCAGATGAAGCCATGGTTGATGCCATGGACCAGTCGGAAGAGATGGCTGCTGATTTGGAAGAGATTCCCTCTGCACCTATAACCATGGATGAGACGCTGCTTGAGATCTTTGAAGCAGAATCCCAAACGCATATAGAGACACTCAAGCATTTCTATCAGAATTGCAGTGACAGCCCACTCGCTTGTCGTATTGACAAGGAATTAGTGCGTGCCCTGCATACGTTGCATGGCAGCGCAGAGATGGCAGGCGTAGACTCCATTGCGCAGGTCAGTACCGCGCTGGAAGCGATGTCTTCGCAGTTGAATGGCTTGGGGAAACCGGCAGATCAAGCGGCATTGGATTTGATTGACCGCAGTGTAGGGCTTTTTGAAACCACGCTGAATTCTATAAATGTGCCAGGCGCAGAACTGCCTGATTGGCGTGAGCTGATCGATGAGATCCACCAGTATCGGCGTGACCCTGAGCTGGCGCCTGAACTTGAAGAGGATGATTTCCCTGCGTCAGAGCCTATCGCCGATGAAGGCCTGTCATTACGTGATCGAGATTCTGAGAGTGAATCAGAAGCGACTGCTGAAGTTGACATAGCAGGAGAAAAGCTTTCGGATGATGTTTCAGCCGTCACAGTTGATCTGCCTGAACTAGATGAAGAACTGGATGAAGTTACAGAAGAGCAGCCGCAATCCGATGACTTGGCACTGGTTGATCTGGCGGATGAAATAGCTGAAGAGATTGAAGCTGATACTATCAGCGAGATTGATATCGAGCTGGATGAAGTGCTCATCGGTGATAAACAGCCGGTTGAAACAGCCGATTCAAGTTACCCGGATGAGCTGGAAGAACATCCTGAGTCTCCCGAATCGCAGCTTGCTGCTTCTGAACTGGCCACGACCGAGTCGCCGGATCAATCGAAAGATGAGCAGAGCGATGAGGTGGATTCTGCTGCAGAATCTATAACGAATGGTGTTGAGCTCGACAGGGTGGCCCACCGGGTCGAGTTAGCCGATTCGGTTGATAGCGATTCAGTAATCAGTCAGGGAGAGCGTCAGGCTCCTGTATTTGATTTGCCCGTGATGATCGAGCTGGAAGGCGATCCTGAACTGGTGGATATCTTCCTCGAAGAAGCCAGAGAGCTGCATGAAGCGCTTGAGGGTACCCTGCAGTCGGGTGACTTCAACCTGGCAGATAAGCATGTTTCGGAAGAGTTGCAAAGAACATTGCATACCCTCAAGGGCGGTGCAAGACTGGCAGGTGCAATGCCTATCGGTGATCTGAGCCATGGCTTTGAATCGTTGCTGACAGCCATTGATCAGGGACGCATTCCAACTGGTAACGCCTTAACGACTCTCACTCATGAAGTGATAGATCGACTGGCGGAACAGATTGATGATCTGGGACATGGCCCACAGCTGCGCAGTGCAGAAGATCTTGTCAGTAAGCTCGATCAGTGGTTGAAAGAGGGTGGCGAGCCGCAACCGGAAGAGACTCCGGCTGAAGCAGATGCAGCTATTGATGCCGAGTCTGAGCTTGTTGAAGCTTATGCCCCAGAACAGAGCGATGAAGATCTGGCGTTGGCGCCAGAGCCAGAAGAACAAGAACAGCCAGTGGTCGTGGCGGATCTTTTGGCAGAAGCCGTTTTTGAGCAACCGGCTATTGAAGAAGCGGCACCGACGTTAGAAAGCGAAACTGAAACAGCGTCTACTGAGGATGCGGAGTCCCCAGAGACAAGTCTGAATCTTACTTCAGATGAACCACGTAACATTCTCACTGCCTCTCGTGGGCAGCGGGAGCAGGTGCGTGTGCGCTCTGACCTGCTCGACCGGTTGGTCAACTATGCGGGTGAGGTGAGTATCTATCGTACCCGCATTGAACAGCAGAATGGCCAGTTAGGCTTTAACCTTACCGAGCTCGAGCAGACAATTAGTCGTTTGCGTGAACAGCTCAGGCAGTTGGAAATCGAGACTGAAGCACAAATCTTATTCCGTTACGAACAGGATCGTGGAGATGAAGCGGTACATGATGCCACTTTTGATCCATTGGAGTTGGATCGCTTTTCCGCCATGCAGCAGGTTTCTCGAAGTTTGATGGAGACGGTTAACGACCTTGCCAATATCAACGGATTCCTGGAAGACCTGCAGTCAGATACGGATACACTGCTGCTACAGCAGTCACGTATTACCACGGATCTGCAGGATGGCCTCATGCGCACCCGTATGGTGCCGTTCGCCCAGATTGTTCCCAGGTTGCATCGTGTCGTACGACAGACCTGTAATCAATTGGATAAAAAAGCCGAATTGGTTATTCGGGGTGAGGGCAGTGAGATTGATCGTGGCATTCTGGAGCGAATGATCGGACCGCTGGAACATATCCTTAGAAATGCGATTGCCCATGGAATAGAGACACCAGCAGAGCGCCAACAGTCAGCTAAATCTGCAACGGGTACCATCAGGCTGGATCTGTCTCGTGAGGGCTCAGATGTTCAGTTGGTTATCTCTGACGATGGCGCTGGCGTAAACATGGCCAAAATCCGCGAGCGTGCGATCAAGAGTGGGTTGCTTGATCCCAATGCGGACGTATCGGATACAGATGTGTTGCCATTTGTACTGGAGCATGGCTTCAGCACGGCCCAGGAGATTACTCAGATCTCCGGTCGGGGTGTTGGCTTGGATGTGGTGGTGAGCGAGGTCAAGCAGCTCGGTGGCTCACTGGATATTACTTCACAGCCAGGTGAAGGCGCCAAATTTATCATCCGCCTGCCGCTGACCCTGGCCATTACTGATGCGCTGTTGGTCGAGTTAAGTGGTGAGATCTACGCAATACCTCATACCAGTATCGAAGGTGTGGTGCGGGTATCACTCCAGGAATTGGAGGCCTGTTACAGTGGTCAACAGGCGCTCTACAACTACGCGGGACAGGATTATCAGGTTCGCTATCTTGGCAGCATGCTGAATGTGGGACAGGTGAATCTGTCCGATCAGAGAAAGTGGTATCCCCTTCTGCTGGTGAGAGCGGGTGAACATCATGTAGCACTACAAGTCGACGGCCTCTTGGGTAACCGACAGATCGTTGTGAAGTCGGTTGGTATTCAGGTAGCAACCGTACGTTGGATATCGGGTGGAACAATTCTTGGTGATGGCCGGGTGGCCCTGATTCTGGATGTAACGGCCCTGGTCAGATCTGATGTAGCTCATGCTGCTGCGCCTAAGCCTGAATTGGCGACAGTTGAAACAGCCATGCCAGAACCGGGTGTTGGACGCACAGTTATGGTCGTGGATGACTCGATTACGGTGCGTAAGGTGACCGGCCGACTGCTTGAAAGGCACGGCATGAATGTGATTACCGCGAAAGATGGTGTCGATGCGGTGGCAACACTGCAAGAGCAGCGCCCTGATATCATGTTGTTGGATATCGAGATGCCGCGCATGGATGGTTATGAGCTAGCGCGCCACATGCGTAGCTCTGACGCCCTGAAGTCGATTCCGATTATCATGATTACCTCGCGTACGGGTGAGAAACACCGAAATCTGGCCATGGAGCTGGGTGTTAAACGCTACCTGGGAAAGCCCTATCAAGAGAGCGAGCTGCTGGATAACATCTACTCAGTATTGGGTGAGGTAGTAAGATGAGTGCTAATAAAACCTCCGCTGAAGTAAGGGGTGTGTTGCTGCCACTGCAGGAAGGACAGTTGTTGCTTCCCAATGCAGCTGTATGCGAAGTGGTCAGCTATCGGGTGCCAGATACTACGGAGAATGGAACGCCGGATTGGCTGCTGGGCCTGTTCAGTTGGCGTAATCATCGGATTCCTCTGATCTCTTTCGAATCGCTATTGCAGCGGGATGCAGGTGAGGTGGGGCATCGCGCCCGCGTAGCCATCTGCAACACGTTGAATGGTGATGAAGCTCAACCCTATATCGGCATCCTTTTGCGTTCAGCGCCTCATCTGGTACGCGTTACAGAGGAGGCCATTGCCCCTTTTGCCGGTGATGAAGAGCTGAGTGAAGTAGTTGCCAGTCGCGTTATTGTTAATGGGGTGGATGCATTGATTCCTGATCTAGATGTGCTGGAACTGATGCTTTCTGACGTCCAACTGTAATCCTTTCGCCCTAGTCTTCTAGTTCCTTTTTGTTGCCGGCCTATCACGTCGCCCCTGTTAATTTTCAGGGGGCGCGTGTAGTATCTGCCCTTTTCTGACAGCTCCTGTGTGCCGATCATGTCTGATAGTAACGTCAAGCCAAAAACCTCCAGTAATTTTAATAAATTAAAGAAACGTCTTGAGCGTGAAGTAGGTAAGGCTATTGGCGATTACAACATGATCGAGGAGGGTGATCGGGTCATGGTCTGCCTCAGCGGAGGCAAAGACTCATTTACGCTGTTGGATATTTTGTTAACACTCAAGTCACGGGCACCGATAGATTTCAGTCTGCTGGCGATGAATCTTGATCAGAAACAGCCCGGCTTTCCTGAGCATGTGTTACCGGCCTATCTTGAGCAACTTGGGATTGAGTACCGTATTATCGAAGAGGATACCTACTCCATTGTTCAGGATAAGATTCCTGCGGGGAAGACCACCTGTTCGCTCTGTTCCAGGCTGCGCAGAGGTATTATCTACCGGGTGGCCAGTGAGATGGGTGTAACAAAGATTGCGTTGGGGCATCATCGGGATGACATGGTAGAGACCCTGTTCCTGAATATGTTTTTTGGTGCCAAGTTGAAAGCAATGCCACCAAAGTTACACACAGATGATGGTCGGCATGTTGTCATTCGACCGCTGGCCTACTGTTCGGAAAGAGATATCATCCGATATAGCAATCAACGGGCGTTTCCAATCATTCCCTGCAATCTTTGCGGCTCGCAAGAAAATCTGCAGCGCAAGCATATCAAACAGATGTTGGCGGACTGGGAGCTGCAGTATCCCGGCCGCATGACCAGCATTTTCAATGCGATCTCCCATGTAGTGCCATCCCACCTGGCAGATCTGAATCTGTACGACTTCAAGAATCTTGGCACTGTTGCAGCGGAAGAGGATACGGTATTTGATTCTCCTGACATCGATTCGCCAACGCCTGCATTGGGTATCTACAAGATTGGTTGAACAGGCCCTAGCGAAAGTCACCCCACAGTGTCTGTATCGCGGCAATCGCTGTTAGTGGTGCGGTCTCTGTGCGTAACACCCTGGGCCCCAGACGGATACCGCTGAATCCGCAATTATTAGCCTGATCACGCTCTGCCTCCGAGAATCCTCCCTCGGGACCAACCAGTAAACGAACGCTATCTTTGGGTGGTTGCAGGTCGTGTAGCGACTTTTCGGAGCGATGGTCGAGCAGAATACTCAATGAAGTTGCATCCTGTCTTATCCAATCGTCCAGAGTTGATATCTCCCGGCAAGTCGGCACTCGACGTCGCTGTGACTGCTCACAGGCGGCAATAATCACCTGCAGCCAGTGGCTGAGTCGCTTCTCCTGCCGCTCATTGTTGATACGCACCACGCAGTGTTCGGTAACGAGTGGCGTGATACAGGTGACACCCAGTTCGACGGCCTTCTGAATCGCGAAGTCCATCCGTTCCCCCTTGGAGATGCCGATACCAAGATGAATACCGAAGGCCGGATTGGGTTCTATGGGCTCAAGTCGTACGATGACTTGTGCTAATACCTCACGACGAGAAACCCGGATCAGCCTGGCTTGATAATCGTAGCCATCGCCATTGAAGAGTATGAATTCTGTCTCGGGTTTCAATCGGAGCACCTGTGTCAGGTGACGGGCTGGTCCCTCCTCAAGTAACAGCTCCTGGTCTGCTATGAGTAGTTGATGAGTATGGATGCGGCGGAGTTGCATGTCAGTTCCGGGTAGCCAGGTCAATCCCTTCTGTGGCGATCCTGGCCAGTGTCTTTATCTGGTCCGGTGTGATGACATAGGGCGGCATAAAGTAAGTGACATTGCCCAATGGGCGCAATAGCGCACCCTGTTTCAGGGCGTGTTGATAGACCCGCAGTCCGCGGCGCTCTTGCCAGTCGTAGGGCACTCGGTTTTTCTTCTCCTTCACCATCTCAATCGCCAGTATCATGCCGTGCTGGCGTACCTCAGCCACATGCGGATGATCAACAAGATGGGCAGTGGCCTCGCTCATTACCTGGGCCAGGTTTCGGTTGTTTTCAATAATATTATCATCCCGGAAAATATTCAGGCTGGCCAAGGCAACGGCACAGCCCAGCGGATTGCCGGTGTAGCTGTGGGAGTGCAGAAAGGCGGTTAGATTTTCATAATCGTCATAGAAGTTGCGATAGGTCTGTTCACTGGTCATGACCACAGAGAGTGGCAGGTAGCCTGCCGTTAATCCCTTAGAGAGACAGAGAAAATCCGGTGTTATGGATGCCTGTTCACAGGCAAACATGCTCCCGGTTCGTCCAAAACCAACTGCGATTTCATCGGCGATCAGATGTATCTGGTAACGGTCACAAGCTTTCCGTAGCAGTGTTAGATAAACCGGGTGGTACATGCGCATACCACCGGCGCACTGCACCAGAGGCTCAACGATGACCGCGCTGATCTCATCACCATGCGTTGCAAGCAGTTGCTCCATTTCTGCGAACTGACGGGTAGAGTAATCCTCCCAGGATTCTCCGGATTCCCTTTCATAGCAGTCAGGGGAAGGTGCGGTAAAAACCTCCATCAACAGTGGTTCATAGGTCTCTTTATAGAGTGATACATCACCTACGGCCAATGCGCCCAGCGTCTCCCCATGGTAGCTGTTGGATAGAGTGACAAAATGGTGTTTACCCTTGTGGCCCTGGTTTCGCCAGCTGTGGTAACTCATCTTCAATGCCGCTTCAACGGCAGAGGATCCATTATCCACATAGAAGCAGCGGTCCAGTCCCGCTGGGGTGATCTCAACCAGCTGCTCGGCCAGTTGAATTGCTGGCTCATGGGAAAAGCCCGCCAGCATGACATGTTCCAGACAGTCCACCTGTGACTTGAGAGCGGCATTGATACGCGGGTTGGCGTGACCAAACAGGTTGACCCACCAGGAACTAACGGCATCGATATAGCGTTTGCCGTCAAAATCTTCCAGCCAGACTCCTTCACCCCGCTTGATTGGAATCATGGGTAACCATTCATGGTCTTTCATCTGAGTGCAGGGGTGCCAAAGTACTGATAGATCCCTCTCTGAAATTATCTGATTGCTGCTCATGACTGTTTGGTGAATTCCTCTATTCGCTCTTTGCTGCCATCGGGTTGCTTGTTAAAAAGATCTTCAATACAAGAAGAATAAAGTGTCCCAGGCCGACAAGAATAAAAAACAGACCTGCTGTATGCCCCAGTAGAATGAACAGGCCACCCAGCATGAACAGAGCAGTACGCCAGATGCTGTATTGTCCCAATATTATACGTAGCAGCTGTTCTCTATCACGTTGTTGTGCCTTTGTGATCCAGAGTGGCAACAGATGGGTGGCCGCACCGGTTACAAGAGGCAGTAGAAAGAGAGGGATAAAGGCCAGGGTGGTTTGGGATGGGGCTATCCAGCCGAGGCTATGCGCCCCCCCGCTCAAGATCAATAGGAGTAATCCAAGCACTGCCCCGGCCAAGGGCGTTGTTGCCCCATTGGTCTGCCAGACTGCTTGGCGGTGGTTTATTAGCAGTCCCTTTAATAGTGGTACGAGTGGTCGCAGCCAACATATCAGACCAAGAAAGGCGAGTGTTGTAAACCAGGCCGCGCCGACTGCAATAAGCAGCGTACCACTCATCAGCCATGGCCATTGCCGGATCAGCCATTCGCCTGCCTGTGGATCGGCGTAGTGCCCCGTGGTTGGGAGCAGAACCCGCAGTGTACCCAGCGCGGTGAAACCGATGAAGCCAAGTGTGTTGATGTGCAGGTGGAGTCGCCGTATGGCTGTCCAGTGGTCAGGTAAAAAATAGCCTGCCAATATGGCGGTCAGACCCAGGAGTAATGCGCCGAGAGCCAGCTGATACCAGAGCAGTCCTGGGTGAGGCTTGCCGAGCATCTCTTTTTTACGCTGGCCAATCCAGCTTATCTGCCAGATAACGGCCATCAATCCAATTACGGCGGCAAAGGGATAGACACTGAAAGCGTAAAACAGGCTGAAACTCACCAGGCCGCCAGCAACAAGTGCCAATAGAGCCGGAGCCAATGCCAGAAAAGAAGCGTTGCGAGTACGGGTTAGGACCGGCACGAAGTAGGTCATGGCGCCAAGGATAAGCGGCATGATGCCGAGGGCAAATATCAGGTGAAGCGGTGCTGAGGGGCGGGCAGGAATAAACTGCGGCAGCAGGAGACCTGACACGAAAACAGTCAGGGTAATAAGCAGGAGCGTAATGAGCAGAGGGAGTCCTTTCACTCCTGATTCACACCCATTCCCTGCCAGGTGCTCTCCAGTAATGCTTCATAGAAGGTAGGAAGGGGCTGCTCAATGACACCATCAAGGCGCAAGTGAATCATGCGAATGGCCCCGCCAAATACCGTTGCAGCAGCAACCCACGGGTCTGATGGGCGAATTTCACCCTGTGCCATCCCCTTCTGTACGATGTCGCGCATGGCCTTGAAAGGGACTGCGCTACAGATAGGTGGCTCTTCCGGCAAAAACTCCCGATGCTTGGCATGCAGGGCAAAGGCGATGATATTGCGGCGCGATTCCGTCTGCTCAAACAGTTGCAAGATGAGCTGATTGCAGCTTTCGATAGCACCAAGATTTTTTTCGGCCACACTGTTAACCAGTACTTCCATCTCGTTCAGCACATGGTAGTAGAGAGCCTTGGCAATGCCCTCCTTACCTCCGAAGTGGTTGTAGATTGACCCGATGCTGACATTGGCCTGTCTCTGTACGTCATGAACAGAGACATTGTGATAACCGCGCTCAACAAACAGGTCTAAGGCCGAGTTGAGTATACGGGTATCAATTGGCTCAGGGGTTACGGTCTGTTTCATTAAATGCGGCATGGGAATTTATTTACAGGACATTAGACTCAGTATACCAAGATACGTAACAGATAATAGATGGCAGGTCAGGAATCACCCCTAGGTGATCTGTTTCCAGGGGTGAAGGGCATGGAGTCACGCTCTATTCTGCTCAGCCACATTGAGATTGTCACAGATCTTCAGCGTTGGCCCAGATTGGTTCATAGTATAGAAATGGAGTCCCGGTGCGCCATTGTCGAGCAGTCTCTGGCATAGCTCACTGACTACATCGAGACCAAAGGCGCGGATACTCTCCACATCATCCGCATAGGCTTCCAGGCGTTTGCGAATCCAGCGCGGAATCTCTGCACCACAAGCATCCGAGAAGCGACTCAGACTGCTGTAGTTGGTGATAGGCATAATACCGGGAACAATGGGAACGTTGATATTGAGCCTTTCACAACTCTCAATAAACTTGAAATAGGCGTCTGCGTTATAGAAATACTGGGTAATGGCTGCATTCGCACCAGCCTCTACCTTTCGCTTAAAGTTATTCAGATCTGCATCCGCATTGGCGGCTTGTGGATGGAACTCTGGATAGGCCGCCACTTCGATGTGGAAGTGGTCTCCAAACGTGCTACGAATTAACGCCACCAGTTCATTGGCATAGTTGAGCTCCCCGCGCCCGGCCAGCCCCGTGCCAGAGGGCAGGTCACCGCGCAGCGCGACAATCCGTTTTATTCCCTGGCTCTTGTAGCTGTTGAGCATGGTTATTATTTCATCTGCGCTACTGCTGATGCAGGAGATATGAGGTGCCGCCTCGATGCCTTGGGATACCAGCCATTCCACGCTCTGGAATGTGCGCTGCTGGGTAGAGCCTCCGGCCCCAAAGGTGACAGAAACATACTGGGGGTTTATCCGATTCAGTTTCTTAACATGCGTCTGCAGCTTGAGCATTCCCTCTTCTGTTTTTGGAGGAAACAGTTCAAAGCTGAACAATTTTTTATCGGTTTGATTGGCAGTCATGGTTATCTTCGGTCAGGCACTGACAGGATTAATCACCCCCTCATGCAATTAATACATTCGGGGGTGGTATGAGAACGATACAGCCCCTTTAAAGCGAGGGGCTGCATTTTAGTAGCGGTAGTGCTCTGGTTTGTAGGGGCCTTCTACTGGCACACTGATATAGTCCGCCTGCTCTTGCGTCAATGTCGTGAGCTTGACGCCGATCTTCTGCAGATGCAGGCGTGCTACCTCTTCATCCAGCTTCTTTGGCAGGGTGTAGACCTTGTTCTCGTATTGGCCGGTACTGTTCCAGATCTCCATTTGTGCCAGTGTCTGATTGGTAAAGCTGTTTGACATGACAAAGCTGGGATGGCCTGTGGCGCAGCCGAGATTAACCAGTCGGCCTTCAGCCAGCAGGATAATGCGCTTTCCATCGGGGAAGATGATGTGATCAACCTGGGGTTTGATGTTATCCCACTCATACTGTTCCAGACTGGCCACATCGATCTCGTTATCAAAGTGCCCGATGTTGCAGACAATAGACTGGTCTTTCATGCGGATCATATGATCGTGCTGAATGACATGGTAATTGCCGGTGGTGGTGACAAAGATGTCTGCCTCGGCGCAGGCGGTATTCATCTCAACGACACGGAATCCTTCCATGGCGGCCTGCAAGGCACAGATTGGATCGATTTCACTGACCCAGACGGTAGCGCCCAAGCCCTTCAACGATTGAGCGCAGCCCTTGCCAACATCACCATAACCAAGAACCAGCGCAATCTTGCCGGCGATCATTACATCGGTAGCCCGTTTGATGCCGTCCACCAGGGATTCACGGCAGCCATACAGGTTGTCGAATTTTGACTTGGTGACTGAGTCATTGACATTAATAGCAGGGAAGGGAAGGTCACCTGCGGCCGCCATCTGGTACAGGCGGTGCACGCCGGTGGTGGTCTCTTCGGTGACACCCTTGATGTTCTTCAGATTGTTGGAGTACCAGCCGGGTTGGGCGGCCAGCCGCGCGCGGATGGCCGCGTACATCACCTTCTCTTCTTCGCTGCCTGGGTTGTCCAGTACGCTGATATCTTTTTCCGCTTTGGTACCAAGGATCAATAGGCCGGTTGCATCGCCACCGTCATCCAGGATCATGTTCGGAGTACCACCATCATGCCACTCCATAATCTTGTGGGTGTACTCCCAGTATTCGGTCAGGCTCTCACCCTTGAAGGCAAATACCGGAATATTCTGATTGGCTATGGCGGCGGCGGCATGGTCCTGGGTTGAGAAGATATTACAGGATGCCCAGCGCACTTCGGCACCGAGTTTTATCAGGGTCTCAATCAGAACGGCGGTCTGGATGGTCATGTGCAGGCTGCCGGCAATTCGGGCACCCTTTAGGGGCTTACTGTCGCCGTACTTCTCTTGCAGGGCCATCAGGCCAGGCATTTCTGTGTAGGCGATAGCGATCTCTTTGTGGCCCCACGCGGCCAATGAGAGATCAGCAATCTTGTAGTCGGTAAAGTTGTTATCAACAACGGCATTCATGATTAGTCTCCGAAAAAACTAAGCGCCGTTCATGTTGATCGAATCCCCCTCCTGAGCCTGGCAGGAAAACCTGTTGCAGCGCTTCTCAGGAGGAGGGGTTATTGGATCCGAAGTAAGGTGAGCAACCAAACTACCTGCTGCACTCAGACTTTGGATGTACTCTACATAGATTAGAGACCTGCGGCATCCCTCAATGCTTCTGCCCTGTCTGTTCGCTCCCAGGTAAATTCTGGCTCTTCACGGCCAAAGTGTCCATAGGCGGCGGTTTTCTGATAGATCGGTTTGATCAGGTCTAGCATCTGCATGATGCCATAAGGTCGCAGGTCAAAATGTTCGCGTACCAGTTGCGCGATCCTCTC
Organism: Sedimenticola thiotaurini; assembly: GCA_007713595.1. Classification (GTDB taxonomy): domain Bacteria; phylum Pseudomonadota; class Gammaproteobacteria; order Chromatiales; family Chromatiaceae; genus Sedimenticola; species Sedimenticola thiotaurini_A. The sequence goes on along the minus strand of VMRY01000009.1, from coordinate 127,429 downwards.
TTCGTCAATCTTGGCGGTACCGAAGGTCTCAATGGAGATAGAGGTCGGTTCGGCCACACCAATGGCATAGGATACCTGGATTTCGCAGCGGTCGGCCAAACCAGCGGCGACGATATTCTTCGCCACATAGCGCCCGGCATAGGCGGCAGAGCGGTCTACCTTCGAAGGATCCTTGCCGGAGAATGCACCACCACCATGCCGTGCCGCGCCACCGTAGGTGTCGACAATAATCTTGCGCCCGGTCAGGCCGCAATCACCCACGGGACCACCGATAACAAAGGAGCCGGTCGGGTTGATATGAATCTTGTTCTGTGGACACTTGTCCAGCCACTCTTTAGGGAGCACTGGTTGTAGAATGTTCTCCATAACCGCCTCGACCAGATCACTCTGTTTGATGTCGGGGTCATGCTGGGTGGAGAGCACGACAGCATCGATACCGGTGACCACGCCATTTTGATAGCGCAGGGTCACCTGACTCTTGGCATCTGGGCGCAACCAGGGCAGTACCCGTTTTTTACGCATCTCGGCCTGACGCTCCACCAGTCGATGGGCGTAAGTGATCGGGGCCGGCATCAATACCTCGGTCTCATTGGTGGCGTAACCGAACATCAGACCCTGATCGCCAGCACCCTGTAGTTCAGGCGCAGTGCGATCAACACCCATGGCGATATCAGTGGATTGCTTCCCAATCAGTGACATGACGGCACAGGTGCTGCCGTCAAAGCCAACATCTGAGCTGGTATAGCCGATGTCGCAGATCACCTTGCGTACCAGGTCATCAAGATCGACCCAGGCATTGGTGGAGATCTCTCCGCCGACGATGACCACCCCTGTCTTGACCATCGTTTCACAGGCCACGCGGGCATGTTCCGGATTGGGGTCCTGAGCCAGAATGGCATCCAGTACAGCGTCAGAGATCTGATCGGCTACCTTGTCAGGGTGCCCTTCGGAGACCGATTCAGAAGTAAAGATGTAATCGCCCATAATTTTATTCCGTCCGGAAAATAGAAAACCCGTCTAGCCAATGCTAAAGACGGGTTCACAGCTATTTGCTGATCCCTCGCTTTAGCTGCATTTATTGAGCGCCCGCAATCTGAGTTCAAATTGGCGCAAGGCAAAGGTAGCCCCAAGCAAACAGAAAGTCAATTAATCCACGGTAATAGCTTCTATAAGAATTTTATATGATTCTTGCCATTTTTTTAAGGTAGGATTATGTTCCGTTGATTTTGCGCCAACTTAATAGGAGTGAGCGCCGTGGTCTCTCTGGAAACACCGGTCTGTGACTTTGGAACACCTGCTGTGGACTTCGCGCTTCCCGGAGTGGATGGAAAGCAGTGGTTATTGGCGGATTGCAGGGGAGACCGTGGGTTGCTGGTTATGTTTATCTGCAATCACTGTCCTTATGTAAAATCAGTGCGCGACCGAATTGTGCGTGATGCGTTGGAATTGAAGATGCTTGGTATTAACAGCGTGGCAATCATGTCAAACGACCCATCACTCTATGAAGAGGACTCTTTTGAAAATATGATTCGGATCGCTGAAGAGTATCAGTTTCCTTTTCCCTATCTACTGGATGAGAGTCAAGCCAGTGCCAAGGCCTATGGTGCTGTCTGTACACCTGATTTCTTTGGCTACAATGCGAACTTGCGATTGCAGTATCGCGGTCGACTGGATGCCAGACGAAAGGAGGCAGCCGCTGCTGGCGTAAAGCGAGAGCTGTTTGAGGCGATGCGGCAAGTAGCCGAGACGGGAAAGGGACCGGAGGAGCAGATTCCCAGTATGGGGTGCTCAATCAAATGGAAAGCGTGAGCTGAAATAGGACGTCCCGCTTCGCTTGGTGCGTAATTAATTACCAGTAAATCAATTGGTTGCAATTTTTTTCCGGGGTTTTTTTTACCCCCATAAGTGGATCTGGCTTGCCCCGCAGGGTCGATGGCGCAAGAATGACATCCAGCTTGCTTCATCTGCAGGGTCAATGCGGGTGTTGCTTATCGACCTGCTTTCTGGCGAGTAGAGCCAAAGAAGTTGGTCAAAGAATAGTGTGAAAGCGCCCCGGATTTGGTGTGCGGTTTCAGTCGAACAGGCGAACAAATCGATTGCTTCGACAAGAAAACAGAATTACTTAACCATCCTTAGACAGGAGAGACATATGTCCTCACGCAGAAATCTTGCCAACGCCGTTCGTGCACTCAGTATGGATGCCGTCCAGAAAGCCAACTCCGGACATCCGGGCGCCCCTATGGGAATGGCTGACATCGCCGAGGTGCTCTGGAACGACTATATGAAGCATAACCCGTCAAACCCTAAATGGGCCGACAGGGACCGCTTTGTGCTCTCCAACGGTCATGGCTCCATGCTGATCTATTCGTTGCTGCACCTGACCGGCTATGACCTGAGTATTGATGATCTGAAACAGTTTCGTCAGCTTCACTCCAAGACCCCGGGCCACCCGGAATATGGTTATGCCCCAGGCGTAGAGACCACGACCGGGCCACTCGGACAGGGCATCACCAATGCGGTGGGCATGGCGATTGCTGAGCGTGCACTGGCGGCTGAGTTCAACCGCGATGGGCATACAGTGGTTGATCACAACACCTATGTATTCCTTGGTGATGGCTGTCTGATGGAGGGCATTTCGCACGAGGCCTGTTCCCTGGCTGGAACGCTGGGTCTGGGTAAGCTGATCGCCTTCTGGGATGACAACGGCATCTCAATTGATGGTCATGTGGATGGCTGGTTCTCTGATGATACGCCCAAGCGGTTTGAGGCCTATGGTTGGCATGTCATTCCTGATGTGGACGGACATGATCCGGAAGCGATCAACAAGGCCTTGGAATTTGCCAAGGCAATGACCGATAAACCAACTATGATCTGCTGTAAAACCACCATCGGTTTTGGTTCGCCCAACAAGGCAGGCAGTCACGCCTGTCATGGAGCACCACTGGGTCAGGAAGAGATTAATTTGACCAAGGCGGCGCTGGGTTGGGATCACGCGGCATTTGAAGTGCCAGCGGATGTCTATGCAGGCTGGGACGCAAAAGAGAAAGGCGCTGCAGCAGAGGCTAACTGGAACAGTAAATTTGCCGCCTATCAAGACGCCCATCCCGAGCTGGCGGCTGAGTTTAAGCGTCGCATGGCCGGTGACCTGCCGGAAGACTGGAGTGCAAAATCAGCTGATTTTGTAGCCCAGATGAACACGGAAGCCAAGAGCCCTGCAACTCGTCAGGCTTCATTGGCAGCTATTGAAGGTTATGCAGCGATGCTGCCTGAGCTGTTTGGTGGTTCAGCTGACCTGGGTTGTTCCAACCTCACCGAGTGGTCAGGATACAAGCCGATGCGTGCTGAAACACCCCAATCCAACTACATCAACTACGGTGTACGTGAGTTTGGTATGTCAGCCATTATGAATGGTGTTGCACTGCACGGTGGTCTGATTCCGTTTGGCGCAACCTTCCTGATGTTCTCCGAATATGCCCGTAATGCCCTGCGTATGGCGGCACTGATGAAGCAGCGTTCTATCTTTGTTTATACCCACGACTCAATCGGTCTGGGTGAAGATGGACCGACTCATCAGCCGATTGAGCAGATTGCCACCATGCGCATGATCCCTAACATGGCGCTGTGGCGACCTTGCGACACCGTAGAGACGGCCGTAGCGTGGAAAGCCGCCATTGAGAGGCAGGCGGGACCAACTTCACTGATCTTCTCCCGTCAGGGTCTGCCCTTCATGCAGCGTTCAGAGCAGCAGATTGCCGATATTACCAAGGGCGGCTATGTGCTGCGTGACTGTGATGGCACACCAGACGCCATCCTCATTGCTACCGGTTCCGAGGTGGGACTGGCAGTTGATGCAGCGGCTGAGCTGGCAGGCAAAGGTAAAAAGATCCGCGTTGTCTCCATGCCCTCTGTTGATGCCTTTGAGTCACAAGATGCGGCCTATCGTGAATCAGTACTGCCAGCAGCAGTAACGGCGCGGGTGGCAGTCGAAGCAGGCGTTACCGCCAGCTGGTACAAGTATGCGCAAAAGGTAGTGGGCATTGATCACTTTGGTGAGTCTGCACCAGCTGATCAGCTCTTCAAAGAGTTTGGCTTCACCGTTGAAAATGTTGTCAAGGCAGTGGAAGAGACGCTCTGAAACTGACTGGGAATACCACAGGGGCAGTGGGAAGCTGCCCCTCGATTTTGAATTTAAATAGCAGTAATACAATTATTTGGAGGTTTGTCTAATGACTATCAAAGTAGGCATTAACGGTTTTGGTCGAATCGGACGTATGGTATTCCGTGCGGCAGTTCAGGATTTTTCAGATATCGAAGTTGTCGGTATCAATGACCTGTTGGACCCTGATTATCTGGCATACATGTTGAAGTATGATTCCGTACATGGCCGCTTCAAAGGCGACGTCTCTGTGGATGGCAATACTTTGATTGTCAACGGTAACCGTATTCGTCTGACCGCTGAGCGTGATCCAGCCAACCTGAAATGGAATGAAGTGGGTGCGGATGTCGTGGTTGAGTCTACCGGTCTGTTCCTGACCAAAGAGACCTGTGAAAAACACATCCAAGCTGGCGCCAAGAAAGTTATTCAGAGTGCCCCAAGCAAAGATGACACCCCAATGTTTGTGTATGGCGTGAACCATGACAAATATGCCGGTGAGACCATCATCTCCAACGCCTCCTGTACCACCAACTGCCTGGCACCCATTGCCAAGGTGTTGAATGACAGCTTTGGCATCAAGCGTGGTCTGATGACGACCGTGCATGCGGCAACCGCTACTCAGAAAACCGTTGACGGTCCTTCGATGAAGGATTGGCGCGGTGGTCGTGGGATCCTCGAAAACATGATCCCTTCATCTACTGGTGCGGCCAAAGCCGTTGGTAAGGTTATCCCGGAACTGAACGGCCTTCTGACTGGCATGTCTATCCGGGTGCCAACCTCTGACGTATCTGTTGTGGATCTGACTGTTGAGCTGAACAGCGAAGCTTCATACGAGGATATCTGTAATGCCATGAAGGATGCATCTGAAGGCAACATGAAGGGTGTACTGGGTTATACCAATGAGAAGGTGGTATCGACTGATTTCCGTGGCGAGTCCTGCACCTCTACCTTTGACGAAGGCGCCGGTATTGCACTGGACAGCACTTTCGTGAAAGTGGTTTCCTGGTATGACAATGAGTGGGGTTACTCCAGCAAGGTGCTGGAGATGATTCGTGTCATGCAGAGCTGATAATTCGGCAATAGCCGGCAGGCATGCGAGTGCATGTCTGCCGACAGAAGAATGATACCCCGGTGCCTGTTTATGCGTACCGGGGTACTCATTTGATTCACAAGAGGCCTTAGTTGAAACAGTGCTTTCACCTAATTCCTTTTTAATAATAAACCTATGCTCGCAGGAGACTCTTCCATGTCCGTTATCAAAATGACTGACCTCGATCTGGCCGGTAAACGGGTGTTGATTCGTCAGGATCTGAACGTGCCTATCAAAGATGGCAAAGTGGCTTCGGATAAACGAATACGTGCCTCTATGCCCACTATTGAACACTGTATCAAGGCGGGTGCACAGGTGATGCTGATGTCTCATCTGGGTCGTCCGACTGAGGGTGAGTATGCAGAGGAGTTTTCACTGGCACCTGTTGCAAGCTACCTTTCAGAGGCATTTGGAAAAGAGGTGAAGCTGGTTAGTGACTATTTGCAGAACAGCCCGGTGCTGAATAATGGCGATGTGGTGCTGCTTGAGAATGTTCGATTCAATGCGGGCGAGAAGAAGAATGATGAGGCCCTTTCAAAGCAGTATGCGGCACTGTGTGATATCTATGTAATGGATGCCTTTGGAACAGCGCATCGTGCGCAAGCTTCCACTCACGGCGCTGGTACTTATGCACCTACAGCTTGTGCCGGACCGCTTCTCGCTGGCGAACTTGAGGCACTTGGCAAAGCGTTGGATAACCCTGCACGGCCGATGGCTGCCATTGTGGGTGGTTCGAAGGTCTCCACCAAGTTGACGGTACTGGATTCACTTTCAAAGATTGTTGATCAATTGATTCCGGGTGGTGGTATTGCCAATACCTTTATTGCCGCTGCTGGCCACAATGTGGGCAAGTCCCTTTATGAGGCAGATCTGATTCCGGAAGCAAAACGTTTGATGGAAGTGGCCAAATCAAAAGGTGGTGAGATACCTGTACCTACCGACGTGGTCTGTGGAAAAGAGTTCTCAGAGTCTGCAGTGGCAACCGTCAAACGGGTTGAAGATGTGGCGGATGACGACATGATTTTTGATATTGGTCCAGAGACAGCGGCTCGTTTTGCCGACATGATGAAGTCGGCAGGGACCATCGTCTGGAATGGCCCGGTGGGTGTTTTTGAGTTCGATCAGTTTGGGGCTGGTACCCAGACATTAGGCTTGGCAATTGCTGAGTCAGCAGCCTTTTCGATTGCAGGTGGCGGCGATACATTAGCTGCCGTGGATAAATATAATATTGCTGATCGTGTCTCCTATATTTCAACGGGTGGCGGTGCCTTCCTGGAGTTCCTGGAGGGTAAAGCGCTGCCTGCGGTTGAGATGCTGGAGAGTCGTGCGGCAGGATAAACCATAAGGGGTTGCCGTTGTGAGGATACAGCGGTAATTCCGGAGAAACTATGTTAAGAAGAACAAAGATTTTGGCCACCTTGGGGCCAGCTACTGATGACCCCAAAGTGTTGGATCAGCTGATTGGCGCCGGTGTCGATGTGGTGCGTCTCAATCTCTCTCATGGTACTCATGACGAGCACCGTCGGCGTGCTGAAATTGTGCGTGACCGTGCGAGAGCAAGTGGCCGTCAGGTAGGTGTGCTGGTTGATTTGCAGGGACCAAAGATCCGTATTACCGGATTCAAACAGGGAAAGATAACGCTCGAAAAAGATGCACCATTCATACTGGATACTCAGTGTGGCGTAAAAGATGGAGATCAAACACGGGTCGGGATGACATTCCCCGAGTTGGTCAGTGATATCAAGCGGGGCGACACCCTGGTGCTGGCGGATGGCGCGATTGTATTGTGGGTGAATGAGGTTTCAGAGACTGAAATCTTCTGCAAGGTGGTCACTGGTGGTGAGCTCTCTAACAGTAAGGGGATCAACAAGCAGGGCGGTGGCCTGTCAGCGCCAGCATTAACAGATAAAGACAAAGAAGACATTCGGTTTGCAGCCAGTATCGAGGCGGATTATCTGGCGGTCTCTTTTGTGCGCAGTGCCGATGATGTTGATCAGGCGCGCCTGCTGCTTCGCGAGGCGGGTGGTACCGGCGGTATCGTCTCGAAGATCGAGCGTGCTGAAGCACTGGAAGTAATAGAGCCGATTATTGAGGCCTCTGAGGCGATCATGATCGCTCGTGGTGATCTCGGTGTGGAGATAGGTGATGCAGAGCTGCCTGCCGTACAGAAACGTCTGATCAGACAGGCCCGCTCACGTAACAAAGTAGCGATTACAGCCACCCAGATGATGGAGTCGATGATTGAACATCCGATTCCGACCCGTGCTGAGGTATTTGACGTCGCCAATGCTGTACTTGATGGAACCGATGCAGTCATGCTATCGGCCGAGACGGCAGCGGGAAAGTACCCGGTGCAAACCGTTGAGGCAATGAGCAAGATCTGTTGCGAGGCGGAAAAACAGCGCAAAGTGTTGAAATCTCATCACCGCTTAAACAGTGTGTTTGGGCGCATTGATGAAGCGATTGCCATGGCTGCAATGTACACGGCCAACCACCTCAATGTGGCGGCCATTGCGGCCTGGACAGAGACCGGTTATACCCCGATGTGGATGTCCAGGATCAGCTCCGGTATTCCCATCTATGCGCTGACTTCCCATGTGGCAACGCGTAGAAAAGTGACACTATTTCGAGGTGTTTACCCAGTTAGCTTTGATATCAAAAGTGATGACAATCAGGATATCAATAAGGCGATCGTGAGTGAGATGCTACAACGTGGCGCGGTACGAAATGGTGACCTCCTCATTATTACCAAAGGTGATACGAATGGGGTCATGGGCGGCACGAATGTGATGAAAATATTGCGTGTGGGCGAACACTGCTAAAGAATTCGCGAGGCGGCAATATTATGCGTGCGCGGAATGGTTTATGGATACTGAGTCAGCCATATTCATGGCTGGCGGATTAAACAAAATATAGAGAAGGAGAAAAATTATGCCTCTGATTTCCATGCGACAACTGCTGGATTATGCCGCCGATAACCAATTCGGTATGCCTGCATTCAATGTCAATAATATGGAGCAGGTCCATGCGATCATGCAGGCTGCTGATGAAACCGACAGCCCGGTGATCATGCAGGGTTCTGCTGGTGCGCGAGCCTATGCCGGTGAGACGTTCCTGCGTCATCTCATCCTGGCGGCACTCGAGGCCTATCCGCATATCCCCATTGTTATGCACCAGGATCACGGTACCTCCCCCGCTGTCTGTCTGCGTTCCATTCAGTCCGGTTTCTCTTCGGTGATGATGGATGGTTCATTGCTGGATAATGGTAAGACGCCTTCATCCTACGAGTACAATGTGGATGTAACCCGCCGCGTGGTGGAGATGGCGCATGCAGGTGGTGTGTCGGTTGAAGGTGAGTTGGGTTGTCTTGGCTCTCTCGAGACCGGTGAAGCCGGAGAAGAAGATGGTATTGGTGCAGAAGGCAAGCTGGATATGGATCAGCTGCTGACCGATCCTGAGCAGGCGGCTGATTTTGTCAAGCTGACCCAGGTTGACGCACTTGCCATTGCCATCGGTACCTCACACGGCGCCTATAAGTTCACCAAAAAGCCGACAGGCGAAGTTCTGCGTATTGATCGAATCAAAGAGATTCATCAACGTATTCCCAATACCCATCTGGTGATGCACGGTTCTTCTTCAGTGCCACAGGAGTGGTTGGCAGTGATCAATAACTTTGGCGGTGACATGGGGCAGACCTATGGTGTGCCGGTCGAGGAGATTGTGGAAGGCATCAAACACGGTGTCCGCAAGGTGAATATTGATACGGATCTGCGCATGGCCTCAACCGGCTCTATCCGTCGTCATCTTCATGAAAATGCATCTAACTTTGATCCTCGTAAGTTCCTCAAAGAGGCGACCAAAGGGATGAAGGAGATCTGTAAGGCGCGTTATGAGGCCTTTGGTTGTAGCGGTCATGGTTCAAAGGTCAAAGCCAAATCACTGGAGACCATGTTTGGTCTCTATGAGAGCGGTGAGTTGGATCCAAAAATCAGCTAAAGTCATTGCTCAATGAGCAATTATTAGAAGGGGTGCCCAAAAGGCACCCCTTTTTTATGGGGATCAGCATTCAGCTTTCCACTCCTATGGCATAGAATTGAATGATCGTGTTTCTAAATGAAGGGAATTCCTTGGAACAGGGGACGATCTTCAGGCTTGTAATGGCAGTCATCATTTGACACGCAAACGTTACATAAAAAGATACAAGAACAGAGGAGAGGGATCGTGGGGGAGCTTTACCGGGTTATTTATACTGGGCAGTTACGCCTGGGCATAGAGAAGAGCGCGGCCATTGCGGGTTTCTGTGAGCGCTTCAAGGTAGCGGAGGAGAAGGCTCGAAAGGTCTTGTCAGCTTCACACGATCTTGTCTTGAAGAAGGATCTTGAGCAGGGTAAGGCAGTAAAATATCAGCGGGCACTTGAGGCGATCGGCCTAATTGTCAGGCTGGAACCGATGGAGCGGCCATCCGGATTGGATGGGATCTCATTAGTACCGGTTGAGGATGCACCAGAAACCCCCGGAGCCCCATCACCGTTGGGAGCTGGGAGATCGGAATCAACTCAGCCAATCTGTCCTAAGTGCGGTTCTGATCGACTCCAATCAGGTAGTTGTATGGCATGCGGTATTGTGATCGCCAAGTATCTGGCCCGGCAGGCGGCTGAGGCGGAAATGGCTGACGAATCCTCTGCACTGCCTCCGGCTGGAGAGCCCGGCAGATCACAGGGAGGGCCTGGAGCCTCTGCCGAAACCGAAGTAAACCAGACCACAGAGCCTATGGAAGGGGCGCTTTGTGATCCGCTTACCCACCCCGCCGGGCAGGGATGGCAATGGATCGTTCGCGGATTCTGGCACTTTAAACAGAATCCACTGGCCTGGATGCTGACGATGGTGATTTGGGTGGTTCTCTCCATTGTTATCGGGCTTATTCCATTTGTAGGCTCATTGGTGATTACCCTCTTTTCCCCGGTCATACTGGCAGGGTTTATGTTGGGTTGTGCCGCCCAGGAACATGGAGCCGATTTTGAGATCAGCCACCTTTTTGCCGGTTTCTCATCCAGTGTGGGTCAGCTGGTGCTGGTCGGACTGCTTTATGTGGCGGGTTTTGCACTCATTGGAATCATCATGGTCATGCTGGGTGGTGGTGTCATGATCGGTTTCATGGGCGGTATGAATGTAATGGAGAGTACGCATCCTGGCATGATGGGCACAGCGGCCGGTATTGGCTCGGTCATTCTGATGGCATTGGTGGTTTTTGGACTCTCCGTACCCCTGATGATGGCTTACTGGTTTGCCCCGGCGCTGATAGCTATGGAAGGGCTTTCTGCCCTGGCTGCCATGAAACTCAGTTTTGCCGGCTGCATGAAGAATATATTGCCGTTTCTGGTTTACAGCATTGTGATGTGCATTATCCTGGTAGTTGGAAGTATTCCTGTTGGGCTGGGTCTGCTGGTGGTAATGCCCATTATTACGGCTTCGATGTATACGGCCTATCGTGATATCTACTACTACTGACTTGCTTGCTGTAATCACCTTAAGAGAGTGCGTTTTGCGAGGGATGCTGATTATTTCACTACAGTTTGTAATGCATCTGACGCTATACGTCTTGTGACTGGCAATTTTTATAATAAAGCCAGAGAGAGTGGCATTAGGAGGTTTTGATGGCTTTTTTTGGTAATGGCGAACAGAAAAAACGACTGGCTGAGCTGGAGCAGGAGAATACGCGCCTGTCTGAAGTTGTAGGCGAGCTGAAAAGTGAATTGGCAGCGCAGAGTAATGAGCTGGAACAATTACGTGGTTCCGAAGGAATGGAATCACAGCTCGATGGCCTTATGCGCTTTGAGAATGAGAACGTAAAAGCAGGTCTGGTAGATATACAAGCCAATCTGGCGGGATCTGTTACGGCGGCTAAGCACTCGCTCAGTGGCTTTGGTGAGTTGAACAGTGAATTCACTACACTTGCCAGTAGCATTAAACAGATTACTACCGATCTGGCCGGCCTTTCTGAGGTGTCGGAGAGATCGGGTGAATCGGTTGAGGGTATGTCATCACGTGCGGGTGAGATCAGCTCCATACTGGCCTTGATTAAGGGGATTGCGGAACAGACTAATCTCCTGGCACTGAATGCGGCTATTGAGGCGGCGCGTGCGGGCGAGCAGGGACGGGGATTTGCCGTGGTGGCCGATGAAGTACGTGGTTTGGCAGACAAGACCCAGTCAGCCATTACCGAGATTAATGATGTGATTCAGGCAATGCAGGATAATGTAAAATCGGTTGCTGCAGCTTCTGCGCAGGTCATCGATAAAGTTTGTCGCGTTTCAACTGCTGTAAAGGGTTTTGAGAGTAATCTGGCTGAAATGGGCAGTGGGGTAAAATCCTATTTCACCGATGTCACCGTTATGACCGATAGTGTCTTCATGAGTCTGGCAAAACTGGATCACGTACTGTGGAAGGTGAATACCTATCTGTCTGTGAATATGAATGAGCCGGCCTTTAATTTTGTCGACCATCATAACTGCCGTCTGGGCAAGTGGTATTACGAAGGTGAAGGCAAGGAGTTTTTCTCCCAGTCCAATCACTATCATGCAATTGAGCAACCACACTCTGTTGTTCACCAGGGAACCAAAGGGGTGTTTGAGCTTCTGGGTGAGGAAAAACGCAACTATCCGGCTTTGATGCAGGCATTTAGTGTAATGGAAGAGAACAGCAAGAAAGTGTTTGAGATGCTGGATAGGGTGGAAGATGACGCCAAGCGCGTAGAGTAAGCGGCAAGTTCTATCCTGGATTTGAAGAAACCCGGTTTATGTGCCGGGTTTTTTTGTGCCAGCAAGCCTATGGTAGTATTAATAAATTGGCAAAGGAGGGGCTTCAAGCGACTGGAGTTGTTGTTCCAGCTGTAGCAGATGCTCCTGCCAGTACTGATGCGTATTGAACCAGGGGAAGGCGTTAGGAAAGGCCGGGTCAGTCCAGCGCCGTGCCAGCCAGGCGGCGTAGTGGATCATGCGCAGTGAGCGCAGTGGCTCAATCAATGCAATCTCGCGGGTGTCTAACTCCCGGAATGTTTCATAGCCTTCGCGGATGTAACTCAACTGCAGTGCCATCTCCTGGCGATCACCCGATAGTAGCATCCAGAGATCCTGTATGGCGGGGCCGGTTTGACAGTCATCCATATCAACAAAGTGCGGGCCACGGTCTGTCCAGAGGATATTCCCGGGGTGGCAATCGCCATGCAGACGGATCGTCTTGTGGGGTTTCGCTGTGGCGAATATCTCCTCAATAACAGTTTGCAGTGAATCTGTTATTCGGCGATAGCTCGATTCCAACTCCAGTGGAATGATGTGGGATGCAAGAAGGTATTCGGCGGACGCGCGCCCCATTCTATTGGCGTCAATATAGGGTCGATGCTGGAAAGCCTTAACTGATCCCAATTGATGAATGCGGGCAATAAACCGGCCGATCCACTCGAGATTGTCGGGATTGTCCAGTTCTGGCCAGCGTCCTCCCCGCCGGGGAAACAGGGCGAAGCGATAGCCTTGAAATTCATGCAGGGTTGCGCCTTTCGAATCAGCCAGCGGGGCTACAACCGGAATCTCATCCTCCGCTAGCGCCAGACTGAACAGGTGTTCCTCCAGAATTGACTCACTGCTCCAGCGCTCGGGACGATAGAACTTGGCTACCAGTGGCAGCGCATCTTCCATCCCGATCTGGTAAACGCGATTCTCATAGCTATTCAGCGCAAGCATGCCGCCACTGGGCTGATAGCCAACAGATTCAATGGCTTGGAGGATGGTTTCAGGTGTTAGATTGGCATAGGGTGTGTCTTGTTCAGACATCGAAACCGGCCTGACGGAGTGCCTTTTGCAGCTGCCGGGGCTCAAATCCCCTGACAGGTTGTTCACCAATGAGGATGAGTGGGACGCCACGACCGCCGGCTCTGAGGAAGTCAAGCTGGGCGCGGCGATTGCGCTCTACATCCTGTTCTGAGAAAGGGATATGGTGCTCCTGCAGGAATGCCTTGGCACGTCGGCAGTGACTGCAGTTACGAGTGCTGTAGAGGGTGATGCGTGTCTGTCTCTTTTTCATTTGTACACTCACACTCTAGGCTGATTTGGCAGCGGGATCTCAGCGGAGCGGGTACTTTGGTGAGCAGACCCCGAAAGTTCGGGGAGTGCTCGGCTTAAGTACTTAGCATCCTGTCAGTATGTTCTCCGCTTCATGGTATTTTTCCGAGGTGCGGCTGATCACCTCGTCTGGCAGTGTTGGTCCGGGTGGTGTTTTATCCCAGTTCAGCGTTTCCAGATAGTCGCGTACGAACTGCTTGTCAAAACTGGGTGGGCTGATACCGGGCTGATATTGGTCTGCTGGCCAGAAACGTGAAGAGTCCGGTGTCAGCACCTCATCAATCAGGTAAAGCGTGCCCTGTTTATCCAGGCCAAATTCAAATTTTGTATCGGCGATGATGATGCCCTTCTGCAGTGCGTACTCAGCGCACTCGGAATAGATCTGCAGGCTGGCATCGCGCACCTGCTCGGCAAGATCCTTACCGATCAGGTCGGTCATCTGCTGGAAGCTGATGTTCTCATCATGATCTCCCACTTCGGCCTTGGAGGAGGGGGTAAAGATAGGTTCAGGTAGCTTGTCAGCCTGGCGCAGCCCTTCGGCAAGCTTGATGCCACACACTTCGCCTGTCTTCTGGTAATCTTTCCAGCCCGACCCGATCAGGTAACCGCGTACTATGGCTTCCACCGGCAGTGGTTTCAGCTTGCGTACCACGATGGCGCGATCACCCAGCATGGCACGCTGGGCAGGATCAGGGACCACCTGTTCCAAGGGCAGATCAGAGAGATGATTGGGCAGAATATTCGCTGTTCGATCGAACCAGAAATTGGCCACGCGGGTCAATACCTCGCCCTTGCCGGGGATGGGCTGTGGTAGTACCACATCGAAGGCAGAGAGTCGGTCACTGGCAACGATCAGCATGTGCTCGTCGTCAATATCAAATATGTCGCGCACCTTACCGCGGTTCAGCAGTTTCAGGTGGGGTAATTCTGTTTCAAACAGTGCGTCAGCTTGGCTCATAATGGTAGTGAAACTTGGTGACTGAAAAGAGGCGAATTATACCCTGTTCTGCGGTTACTTATAGTCTATTAATAGATTTTGATTACAAAAAAACAGGGGGTTGTGGGAAACTCCGGGACTCGAATACGAATTAGTGGGTTTTTACTGGTATGTCGCCAGGTACTGAGGAATTTTTATCTGCCTTCAAGGGCAGTTTTACGTCCACCCTGCGCTGGCACCAGCTGGATGGCCTCTGGGCGTTATTACGGGAACAGGCCAGGGATGACTGGTTTATCTATGCTGTAGGTGAAGAGCCACCGCAAAATCCCGTATCAGCGAATGATCTGAACCGCTTTATTGATGAAATCGATGTTTTCCTACGTCGCGAACACGATGAGGATTACTGCGGTATTGTTTATGCTGATAATCTGGCGCAGCCCGGTTTCATCAAGATCTACGATCCACATAACCTGGGTGTCTCCTGCGGATTCAGTCATAACCCGCCGTTGCCTGGTTGGATTCTCAGCAGAATTGCCCCCTGCGATCTCCCGTCTACCCGGGTATTACCGAATAATCGCCGTCGCTGGTGGCGGCGGATCTTTAGCTAAGCATTCATAATGATTTAGTGATAGACTAAAAACCTACTAAATAACTGAGAAATTAAAGTGACGGGAGGTTGTTTCATGAATGCGGTATCCATGAATCAAACGTTATACAAAACCCAGCAGACCATGGAAATATTACGCGGATGGCGACTGGGTGTGGAGCAGGTCTGTTTTGTATTGGGTCTGCCTGAGACGCGGCTGCGTAAACTCAACCGGTTGGGGCAGAATGAGTCATTTCCGGATGATCCTGATATTCAGCGGCGTGCCTCCTATGTGCGGCGCATTGCGGAGGCGCTGCATACCAGTTATCCAACCAATCCAACAATGGGTGCACGTTGGTTGCGGCAGAAGCATCGTCGTCTGGGGCAGGAGCCGTTGGCACTGATTCTTGAGCAGGGCGAAGGTGGACTGGAGCAGGTACTCGCGGAGCTTGATTGCACCTTCTGCTGGGAACTGAACAGCCCCAAGTTGAATTGAGTTCATTTGTCAGGGCTGATCGCCCGCTCTAATCCTGTTAGCCAGTCATCGATAAACTGATCGATAGACTCAGTGAAGTCTGGATCATGTTCGCTGCGATTAATGGTGCAGTGGATGGTGACGGCATCCGGCTCGGCCGTGATGGTCCAAGCCAATGCATTCGGGCAACCAGGAAGTGTAAAGCGGACGCCCTGTTTTATGCGTTCGCGATTCACCCTGAAACTGCCCCAAAGACAATAGATCTCGCCGCTCTCTCCCCTCTGGTCCAGCAGGCTGTCGATGGAGTCGCAGAGTTCCGGCAGTCTATCCAATGAACAAATCGCCTGCAGCTGATCAGGCTGACAGTTTTTTTTCAGTCGTCTAAAAAACTCCACGAATCCCTTACCGCTGTTTTTCCTGCCGTTTCATCCATATGTCTAACCCCTGGGCACATAAGGCGATATCCATGCCCAGCACTTCATCGATCTCCTGGCTAGAGAGGGTTGATCCGTGCGCTTTCAGTTGTGTCTGGTAATAGTGGCTCAGCTGTTCCCTGATCTGTTGTTCCCGCTGTTCACCGCTGACCGCTTGGGCGATCGCCACATAGGCATCAATTTCCTCGTGCAGTTTTTCGGCCCGAAGGGCCGGTTGGTCCACGCGGCAGAAGTGAGTCAGGTAAAGCTGTTCAGGATTCAGGCTGGTCAGTCGGTCGAGTGTTTCATGCCATTCATCAGGATCAAAATCGATCGGTGTGGACGGCAGGAACATAAAAGGGCCCTGATCTGTGTCCAGCTCCCGATAAGATATGCCAAAGGTGTCTCCGGTAAAGATTCCCCGGCTCTGTTCATCCCAGACACAAAGATGGTGGCGGGCATGTCCCAAGGTATGCAGGCATTTCAGTTTTCTGCCCGAAAGTGAAAGCTCAAATCCATCTTCCGCCACAATGGTGCGTGCTTCAGGAACAGGTAAGATGGATCCATAACGTTGCTCAAAGATCTCCTCGCCATAGACGGCGATGGTGCCGGCAATGATCTTTTCCGGGTGAATCATATGTTGTGCGCCGAGCGGGTGGATGATCATCTCTGCATTGGGCAAGGCGGCCATCAGTTGACCAGTGCCACCGGCGTGATCAAGGTGGACATGGGTGGGGATGATGTATTTGACTTGTTCGGGCCGGAGCCCCTGCAGTGCAATCAGCTCCATCACTGCCGGTACTACATGTGAGGTGCCTGTGTCGATCAGCGCGGCCTCATCTCCCTCGCGGATCAGATAGCAGCCGTCCAGATTGGGCCTGTAGTAGAAGGTATCGATGCAGAATATGCCGTGTCCGAGATCTTGATATGAGAGTTTCACGTTTGCCGCCCACTTAATAATCATATTTCAGGCGGGGGACTTTGCCATGGATAGGATTATCGGGCAAGGTTGGTATATCCGTAGATTTTTTATGTATAACTGTTGATGGTTTCATTCTGAA
Source organism: Sedimenticola thiotaurini (assembly GCA_007713595.1). Classification (GTDB taxonomy): domain Bacteria; phylum Pseudomonadota; class Gammaproteobacteria; order Chromatiales; family Chromatiaceae; genus Sedimenticola; species Sedimenticola thiotaurini_A. The sequence goes on along the minus strand of VMRY01000009.1, from coordinate 110,597 downwards.
GGAGGTAAAGATGAGTTCGCATATCTATAAAAAGGTTGAGTTGGTAGGTTCATCCACTGAGAGTTCGGATAAGGCAGTGGAGAATGCGCTGGCGCATGCGGCTAAAAGCGTCAGGAATATGGATTGGTTTGAGGTGGTGGAGACCCGGGGTCATATCGCCGATGGAAAAGTCGCCCACTGGCAGGTAGTGATTAAGGTAGGTTTCAGGCTGGAGGATTAACCAGGGTATTCCGCCAGTACATCGATTATTCAATGCGCTGGCGGATTATCGAGACTGATTAAGAACAGAGTAGCATCTCAAGCAGTGCCTTCTGTGCGTGCATTCTGTTTTCGGCCTCATCCCATACCACGCTGTCTGGACGATCAATTACAGAGGCAGTGACTTCTTCGCCGCGATGTGCGGGCAAGCAGTGCATAAACAGGGCGTCGGGCTTGGCTTCTGCCATCACCTGGTCATTCACCTGGTAGTCGGCAAAGGTGATTTCACGCTGCCGCTGCTCTTCCTCCTGGCCCATGCTTGCCCAGACGTCGGTTACCACCAGGTCGGCACCACTGGCCGCTTCGATCGGTTTATGGATGATCTGACAGTGATTACCGGCGGCTTGCAGTATGTCGCTGTCCGGTTCATGCCCTGCAGGGCAGGCAATGTTCAGCTTGAAATCAAACTGCCGGGCGGCATTGATGTAGGAGTGGCACATGTTATTGCCGTCGCCCACCCAGGTAACGGTCTTCCCGGCAATGTCGCCGCGATGTTCGAAATAGGTCTGCATGTCCGCCAGGAGCTGGCAGGGGTGCAGTAGATCGGTCAGGGCGTTGATCACCGGTACCTGCGAATGTGCAGCAAACAGCTCAACCTTTTCATGCTCAAAGGTACGGATCATCACGCAATCGACCATGCGTGAGATAACCCGGGCGCTGTCTTCTATCGGCTCGCCCCGGCCCAACTGTGTGTCGCGGGATGAGAGAAACAGGGCGTGTCCACCCAGCTGGGTAATGCCAGCTTCAAAAGAGATGCGGGTACGGGTAGATGATTTTTCAAATATCATCCCCAGAGTTTGGTTTTTAAGAGGCTCATAGAGCTCACCCGAGCGCAGGATCTGCTTCAGTTCGGATGCCCGTTTTACCAGACCTCGCAGCTCATCCGGTGAAAGGTCTAAAAGCGAAAGGAAATGCCTGACAGGCTTGATTTCTGTTGTTGCCATAATCGTACCCTGGGCAGCTATTGGCCCTGATCGCTCTCTTCGCTTAGAAACGCTTTAATAAGAGTTGAAAGCGTTGATACCAGTTGTTCCGCCTGTTCATCTTTCATGACCAGCGGTGGGAGTAGCCTGATCACGTTATCGGCGGTGACGTTGATCAACAGGCCCTGTTCCAGTGCCTGAGTGACCAGTTCGCCGCATGGACGGTTAAGCTCTATACCAATCAGCAAGCCCTGACCACGAATCTCCTCAACACCGATCACGTCGGTCAGCGCATCGGCAAAATCGGCCAGCAGTTTTGTGCCCAGCACTTCGGCCCGGTTGACCAGATCCAGCTTTTCTACGGTCTCAAGGACGGTCAAGCCGACCCGGCAGGCAAGAGGATTGCCGCCAAATGTGGTGCCATGATTTCCGGGGCCAAAGATATCGGCTGCTTTTCTGCCAGCAAGACAAGCGCCAATCGGCATGCCATTACCCAGTGCTTTCGCCAGGGTCATAACATCAGGCACAATCTCCTGGTGCTGATGTGAAAAAAACTTGCCGCTGCGTCCGATACCCGTCTGAATTTCATCCAGCATCATCAGCCACTGCTTGTCGTCACAAATCTTACGTACCTGTTTCAGGTAATCTTCAGCGGGGATGTTGATTCCACCCTCTCCCTGAATCGGTTCAACAAGAACAGCGACAACATTTGGACTGTTTTCAGCGACGTTTTTAAGACTGTCAATATCGCCGAATGGAATGCGTATGAAACCCTGCACCAGTGGCTCAAAGCCCGCCTGAACCTTACGATTCCCGGTTGCAGAGAGCGTGGCCAGAGTACGGCCATGAAAGCTCTTTTCCATCACCACAATGGCTGGGTTTTGAATGCCCTTCTGGTTGCCATACATACGGGCAATCTTGATCGCGGCCTCGTTTGCTTCTGCGCCTGAATTAGAGAAGAACACCCGCTGCATTCCGGAAAGGGCAATCAGTTTCCCCCCCAGCTGTTCCTGGAGTGGGATCTCATAAAGATTGGAGGTGTGCAGTAACTTGCCGGCCTGATCGCAGATTGCTTTCTGGATGGCAGGGTGGGCATGTCCCAGTCCACAAACGGCAATTCCGGACAGGGCGTCCAGGTAGCGCTTGCCCTCGGTATCCCAAAGCCAGACACCATCACCCCGTTCAAAACTGACGGGTAGCCTTTTGTATGTGGCCATCAAAGCACTCGACATGGTTGTTATCCTTAGTCTCCAAACCAGGAAGCTGGATATATCGCCATGCAGGCGTAAATATCCAAGAAAACCGTCAATACTATGGGGATTGGGTGTGGAAGGCAAGCACTGAACCCGTAGTTTTGGCTTGCCAAGGACGGTGGATGGGACTACCCTCCTCGCCGGGAGTCGGCCGGATGGTCGCTGCTTTGCAAAAAGTGGAGGAAAGTCCGGGCTCCGATGGACAGGGTGCCAGGTAACGCCTGGGAGGCGCGAGCCTACGGAAAGTGCCACAGAAAATATACCGCCCCCGATCTTCGGATCGGGTGGTAAGGGTGAAATGGTGCGGTAAGAGCGCACCGCGCTGCTGGCAACAGCAGTGGCAGGGTAAACCCCACCCGGAGCAAGACCAAATAGGGGGGCAGGTGATCTCGGTCACCACGTGTGGTCCGCACGGTCCCCGGGTAGGTCGCTTGAGGTGTACGGTGACGTGCATCCCAGATGAATGACCATTCAAGACAGAACCCGGCTTACAGGCCGACTCCCACTCTGTTTCACATTGCCATAGAAGGTTCAGTATAGGCTCGCTGTGGATTCAGCGGATTTGCATCAACCTACCTACTCTGGCACTCCGTTTCCAGGTCCACTTGTTGGGAGTGGTGAATGGATATGCTTAGTAATTAATATCCACTTCTCTTCATAAGTTACTTTAACTCTGCATTTTACCCTGCTGTTTTTTCTTGCCTTGTGCCGTGTTCTTCTCATTGTGATGTGCTTCTAACTATCTGTCTTTAAAGGAACTTTCTCTTGTTTTGGTGGGTTGATTACCTTGACAACCCCTGATTCGAGTACCTATTATGGGGATAAGTGGGTAAAAGTGGATTTTTTAGGAAAACGGGAATTCCAAAGGGGGATGTTTCTTTGCTATTTCGGGGTGTCAATAAGCTCAACCTGGATGCCAAGGGTCGCTTGGCTGTGCCGACTCGTTATCGCGAGCGGTTGCAGGAGAGTTGTGCCTCGGAATTGGTGGTGACGATTGATCGTGATCACTGTCTATTGATCTATCCACTGCCGGAATGGCAGGAGATAGAGCGTAAGCTGATGAAGCTCCCATCCTTTAATAAGGCTGCTCGAAATCTACAGCGTCTGCTGGTCGGCCATGCTACAGAGGTTGAGATGGATGCACAGGGGCGCGTATTACTGCCGCCAGCATTGCGTGATTTCGCCAATCTAAAAAAACACACAGTACTGATTGGTCAGGGGAATAAGTTCGAGCTTTGGGATGAAGAGCGTTGGAATAGTCAGCGTGAAGGTTGGTTGGATGAGGTGAATCTGGATAACCTCGATCTGCCTGCTGACCTAGAAACGCTCTCAATATAGTTATGGATAACAAGGATATACATCATCCAGTGCTCTTTAGGGAAGCGCTGGAGGCCCTGAATATTACTCCTGGCGGCAATTATATCGACGGTACGTTTGGGCGAGGGGGCCACAGTGCCGCAATATTGCAGAACCTGAAAGAAAGCGGCCGTCTATTGGCGATAGATAAGGACCCGGATGCTATTGCATGCGCCGGGGAGCGTTTCTCGGGTGATGAGCGGTTTGCGATAAGGCAGGGTTCCTTTGCCATGCTGGAGCAGTTTGCTGAAGAGGGGGGTTTCGCCGGTCAGGTGAATGGTCTGCTACTTGATCTGGGAGTCTCTTCGCCACAGCTTGACAAGGCGGAGCGGGGTTTCAGTTTTCTAAATGATGGTCCATTGGATATGCGCATGGACAATACGGCAGGTGTCAGTGCGGCTGATTGGCTGAAGGTTGCTGAGGTCGATGAGATGGCGCAAGTCTTCAAAACATTTGGTGAAGAGCGTTATGCCAAGCGAATTGCCCGGGCCATCGCTGAGGCAAGGTTAGAGCGTCAGATTGAGACGACACGCCAGTTATCAGAAATAGTCTCTGCAGCCAATCCCTCCTGGGAGAAGGGCAAACACCCTGCAACCCGCTGCTTTCAGGCTATTCGTATCTATATAAATAGGGAGCTTGATGACCTGATGGCCTGCCTGGAGCAGTCGTTGCGGGTACTGGCGCCAGGTGGGCGTCTTGTGGTGATCAGTTTTCACTCTCTGGAAGATCGTATCGTCAAGCGCTTTATGCGTGATGCCGCACGGGGTGAACAGTATCCGGCGGGTATTCCTGTTACCGAATTGCAAAGAAATGCTTCGCTTAATCTGGTTGGTAAGGCGACCAAACCTTCCAAGCAGGAGATTGATCAGAATCCGCGCGCGCGCAGTGCTGTATTGCGGGTGGCGGAGCGGAAACAGTGACGCGTGGCCAGTTAATGGTGTTGTTGATACTGACATTTGGTTTGCTGGTTACGGCAACTGGGGTGGTTTATTCAAAGTACGCCTCGCGAAAAAACTTTGTGGCACTGCAGCTGTTGCATGCAGAGCGGGATTCACTCGAGGTGGAGTGGGGGCGTTTGCAGTTGGAGCAGAGTACCTGGGCGACCCATGCCCGGGTGGAGAAGATTGCTCGCAAGCGGTTAAAGATGCACATACCTACAGCTGAAGAGGTCGTGGTAGTTAAACCCTAAGATGAGTGGCAAGACACGAAATAAGCGTCAGAAGCAGGCCCGCCGGCTTGAGCAGGCACTACCGAGCTATCAGGCTCGGCGGTGGACTTTGCTCGGTTTGCTCATGGCCGCTGCATCGCTGCTTATCTGGCGTGCTGTTGATCAACAGATATTTGAAACAGATTTTTTACAAAATGAAGGGCAGCGTCGCCATTTGCGTGTTGTCGAAATGTCTGCCCACCGGGGCATGATTAAAGATCGGCAGGGCGAGCCGGTGGCGATCAGTACGCCGGTTGATTCGGTGTGGGCGAACCCGCGTACACTTTCACCCGACAATAGGGTTCTGGCACCCATTGCCAAAACGCTGGAGATGGATCTTGATGGGCTACGCCAACTGTTGGCTCGGAGAAGTGACCGTTCCTTTGTTTATCTGAAGCGGCGTATCAACCCGGATCAGGCAGCGCATCTACTCAATTATGTCTCAGATAACGATATATCAGGAGTTGGCCTGCAACGTGAGTATCGTCGTTACTATCCTGATGGTGAGGTGTTTGCGCACGTCGTCGGCTTTACTAACGTCGATGATGAGGGACAGGAAGGTTTGGAGTTGGCCTACGATGAATGGCTACAGGGCACGTCGGGTAAAAAGCGGGTAATACAGGATGGCCGCGCTCGTGCAGTAAAGGATGTCGAGAATATCCTTGTTCCGGAAGCAGGTAAGGACCTGGTTACCTCAATTGATCGTCGCTTGCAGTTTCTCGCCTACCGGGAGCTGAAGGGTGCTGTACAGCATAATAAAGCCAAGTCTGGATCGGCCGTGATTCTGGATGCGCGTAACGGTGAAATCCTCGCCATGGTCAATCAGCCTGCCTATAACCCGAATGGAAGTAAACGGGGCAAGGTCGGGCGTTTTCGCAACCGCGCCGTGACTGATGTATTTGAACCGGGTTCGACAGTCAAGCCATTTACAATTGCGGCTGCATTAGAGACTGGGCGTTATAAACCAGAATCAATTATCGACACAACACCCGGGACGTTCCGGGTGGGACGTCATCAAGTGAAGGATCATCGCAATTATGGGCCGATTGATCTCAGTCGGGTGATTCTGAAATCCAGTAATGTCGGCGTGAGCAAGATTGCACTTGATCTGCCCAAAGAGGATTTTTGGGGATTCTTCTCCAAAATGGGTTTTGGTGAACCGACCAGCACCGGCTTCCCCGGTGAGGTGACTGGTCAATTAGCGCCTTACCGTCGTTGGGCGGAGATTGATCAGGCGACCCTAGCCTTTGGGTATGGACTTTCTGTGACACCGCTGCAGTTGGCGCGGGCCTATGTTGTACTTGCCAGTGATGGTGTGCGTTACCCCACTTCACTTATTCGTCAGGATGAGCCGGTAAAGGGCGAGCGTGTCATGAAGGCAAAAACAGCCAGGCAGGTACGCAAAATGATGGAGGCCGTTGTCTCCAAAGAGGGTACTGCGCCGGCGGCGGCTGTGCCGGGCTATCGCGTGGCGGGCAAGACCGGAACGGCAAAGAAAAGTATCTCGGGTGGTTATGCTGATGATCGATATATTTCGGTATTTGCCGGTATAGCACCAGCCAGTGATCCGCGTCTGGTTATGGTTATCATGATTGATGAGCCTACCGCGGGTAAGTATTACGGTGGCTCGGTTGCTGCTCCCGTGTTCTCCCGGGTGATGGCCGGTGCACTCAGATTGCTGAATATTCCGCCAGATGCGATTGATGACTCCATGGTCAAGCTGGCGGGTAGTGGGGTTGTCAAATGATCGCGGCTCACGCTCAACAGATAGGGATCACTCTGTCAGATCTGCTAGCCGGGTGGATTACTCAGGACGTGGGTGATCAGGTGGTTCTGCACCTGACGCTGGACAGTCGACAGGTTATGGAGGGCACGCTATTTATTGCCTGCTCTGGTATTAGTCATCATGGCCTTGAGTTCTTGCCGCAGGCGATTGATCGCGGTGCATTGGCGGTATTGTGTGAGCCTGATGAAAACTGGTCGGTTGAGGATGTTAATGCATTATCAGAGACAGCCCAAATTCCTCTCTATCCTCTCCCTTTCCTGTCAGAGAAGCTGAGTGCTATTGCCGGACGTTTCTATGGTGATCCTAGCCGGTCAATGTCGGTTATCGGCGTCACAGGGACGAATGGTAAAACAAGTTGCAGTCACTATCTGGCACAGGTTTTCAGTCCTGAGCATATTTGTGGTGTGATCGGTACTGTTGGGAATGGATTGCTGGGTTCACTGGAAGATTCAACCCATACCACGCCGGATGCAGTGAAGTTGCAGGCTCAGCTGCATGATCTGAAGATGCGTAGTGCCGACATGGTTGCCATGGAAGTTTCCTCGCATGCTCTTGATCAAGGGCGTGCTGCGGCTGTTCGCTTTGATGTCGCGCTACTGACCAATCTGACCCAGGATCATCTGGATTATCACCAGAGTATGCAAGCCTATGCAGATGCTAAAAAGCGGCTGTTTTGTGTGCCGGATCTTAACTGCGCTGTGTTGAATCTGGATGATCAATTCAGTTCAGAAATTCTCGACAGCTTACCCCGCGGTGTACGAAAAATTGGCTACACCATTAATGCATCCCAGACCGATCAGCTGGATGGATGGATCAAGGCGCAATCGATTGTCCCGGACTGTGAAGGCATGTCGGTGGGTATTGAGAGCAGCTGGGGTTCGGGTCACATCAACAGTCAGCTGTTGGGACGCTTTAATGTAAGCAACTTGTTGGCGGTGTTGGCCGTCATGCTCTACCGGGGTATGCCTTTTGAAATGGCACTGGAAAAGCTGGCGCTAGTGAAAACTGTTGCCGGGCGAATGGAGCGTTTCGGGGGTGGAGAGAAGCCCCTTGTTGTAGTCGATTATGCCCATACACCAGATGCCCTTGAGCAGGCATTGAATGCGCTGCGTGAACATGTAGGTGGACGTTTGGTTTGTGTGTTTGGCTGTGGCGGCGATCGTGATCGCGGCAAACGCCCAATCATGGGTGCGATTGCGGAACGCCTGGCAGATCAGGTCATTGTTACCGACGACAATCCGCGCAGCGAATCCGGTGAATTGATTGTTGAGGATATCCTGGCCGGTATGCGTCATGCAGATCAGGCGCGGGTAGTCAGAAGCCGGGCCGATGCAATTATCGACAGTATTACAGAGGCCATGCCTGGTGACCTGATACTGGTTGCGGGTAAGGGGCATGAGTCCTACCAGTTAGTCGGCGATCAGGTACTCCATTTCAGTGATCGAGAACAAGTGGAATATGCACTTACCGGGGAGGGGTCGTGATTGAACTAAGGCTCTCCGAATTGGCATCAGCAATGAACGCCCGCTTGCTGGGGGCAGATGCCAGTTTCTCTTCTGTCAGCACAGATACACGTACCCTGCAAAAAGGCGCGCTGTTTGTTGCGCTGAAAGGTCCGCGATTTGATGGGCATGATTACCTGGAAGTCGCGGTCGATTCAGGTGCTGTAGCTGTCGTTGTAGATCACGAGGTGGCCGTCAGTTCAGCGCAACTGATAGTTGCTGATACCCGGCTGGCAATAGGTCAGATGGCTGCGTTTTGGCGCCAGCAGAGCACGGCCGCCGTGGTAGCTATAACCGGTAGTAATGGAAAGACCACGGTGAAGGAGATGATAGCTGCCATTCTTGGTTACAGAGGCAGCGTGTTGGCGACGCAGGGTAATCTGAATAACGACATTGGTATGCCTCTTACTTTGCTGAGGTTGCAGGATCAGCAATTCGCGGTGATTGAAATGGGCGCCAATCATCCGGGTGAGATTGACTACCTGAGCAAAATAGCAAAACCCGATGTGGCCCTGTTAAACAATGCCTGCCGGTCTCACTTGGAGGGCTTTGGTTCGATAGAGGGAGTGGCCAAGGCAAAGAGTGAGATTGTATCGGGTCTCTCGGAAACCGGGTGTTTCGTATTTAATGCGGACGATAATTTTGCACCGTATTGGGAAGGTGTTGCTGCCGGACGTCAAATCTGCACCTTTGGTGTGAAGCAGGTAGCCGACATCAGCAGTACGGGGGATTCGGTTATCCAATGGAATGAGAAAGGATTCAACCAGCAGTTTAATGTTGACACACCCATTGGTGAACTGAAGGTTTCACTCCCCCTGGCAGGTGAACATAATCGACTCAATGCACTGGCTGCCATTGCGGCTTCATTGCAGTTGGGTGCTACAACGGAAGATATGGTTGCGGGATTGGCATCGGTCAAACCAGTTAAAGGAAGACTGCAACCCTGGATGAGTAGCAATGGCGTGATGTTGATTGATGATAGCTATAACGCCAATCCAGATTCAGTTACGGCCGCAATTGATGTGCTGGCTACTGCGCCGGGTCGTCGCTTTCTGCTGCTGGGTGAGTTGGGTGAGTTGGGTGAGGGAACGCTCGGATTTTATAAAGAGCTTGGTGAGTATGCACAAAGATCAGGTATTGATCACCTTTATAGCGTCGGTGAGGCGGCAGTCGCAGCACACGCGTTTGGTCCGGGCGGTGTTGCCTGTGACACACGCGAATTATTGATAGAGGCACTGCAACAGGAGTTGCAGGCAGGCGATCGGGTGTTGGTGAAAGGTTCCCGACGCGCAGGTATGGAATTGATTGTCAACGCACTCGTCGTTCCGGAGACAGACTGAGATGCTCGTTTATCTTGCCGAATACCTGACCCAGTACAGCAGTGGCTTCAGTGTTTTTCAATACCTGACGCTACGAGCCATCCTGGGCATTCTGACTGCGCTGATGATTTCATTTGTTGTTGGGCCGGTGATGATTCGCCGATTAACGCATCATCAGATTGGTCAGACAGTGCGCAGTGACGGACCGCAGAGTCACCTCTCTAAAGCCGGTACACCTACGATGGGCGGCACACTGCTACTGGTGGCCGTTTCGGTCAGTACATTGTTGTGGGCCAATCTGAATAACCGCTATGTATGGGTCGTTGTTCTGGTCACACTGCTGTTTGGTGTGATTGGATTTTACGACGATTATAAAAAACTGGTGCTGAATGACTCACGGGGTCTGTCGGCTCGCTACAAATATCTCTGGCAATCGCTGGTCGGTGCGGGCGCTGCCTATATCCTGTTTGCGACCTCTACGACACCTGCCGAGACGCAGTTGATCATTCCGTTTTTCAAGCAGATTGTCATTGATATGGGGCCATGGTTTGTAGTGCTCGGTTACTTTGTAATCGTGGGTACCAGTAATGCCGTCAATCTGACAGATGGTCTTGATGGGCTAGCTATCATGCCGACGGTGCTGGTGGCCGGTGCGCTGGGTATTTTTGCCTATGCATCAGGCCATGCACAGATAGCCAGTTACCTGCTGATACCGCATCTCCCGGGTGTTGGTGAAATGGTTATTTTCTGTGGCGCCCTGGTAGGTGCCGGGCTTGGTTTTCTCTGGTTCAACGCCTACCCCGCCCAGGTTTTTATGGGGGATGTAGGTGCCTTGGCATTGGGTGCGGCACTGGGTGTGGTGGCAGTAATTGTCCGTCAGGAGCTGGTCCTGCTGATTATGGGTGGCGTGTTTGTGATGGAAACGGTCTCTGTGATGTTGCAGGTCGCCTCTTTCAAACTGACAGGACGGCGCATCTTCCGGATGGCACCACTGCACCACCATTTTGAATTGAAGGGGTGGCCAGAGCCACGCGTGATTGTCCGTTTCTGGATCATTACCGTCATTCTGGTACTGGTTGGATTGGCGAGTTTGAAAATTCGTTAAACAGGAAATTAACAGGTATATGCAACAGATAGCGAAGCATCACTTGAAGAGTTTGATTGTCGGTCTTGGTAAGACCGGGCTCTCCTGTGCGCGCTATTTATCGGCTGTGGGTGTGCCGGTTGCGATTACTGATAGCCGTGAAAGACCGCCTGGTCTAGATGAGCTGAAACAAGAGTTGCCAGATATTGCCCTGTTTTTAGGTGGCTTTGATGCTGCGGCCTTTACGGCGGCTGAACAGTTGGTGATAAGCCCTGGTGTACCCATGAGTGAGCCGTTGATTCAACAGGCTGTTGCCAGGGGTGTCCCCGTTGTTGGTGATATTGAGCTGTTTGCACAAGTGGTAAAGGCCCCGGTTGCTGCAATAACGGGCTCTAATGGAAAAAGCACTGTAACAACCCTGTTAGGTTTAATGGCGCAGGATGCAGGTGTTCGGGTTGCAGTGGGTGGAAACCTTGGTGACCCTGCACTATCGCTACTGAGTGATGATGTTGAGCTTTATATAATTGAACTCTCCAGCTTTCAATTGGAGACGACAGTAAGCCTTAATCCGAAAGTGTCGGTGGTTCTCAATATCTCACCAGATCATCTCGATCGCTATCAGGATTTGCAGGATTACGCTGATACCAAAGCAAGCGTCTATCAGAATGCATCGACCGCTGTATTCAATCGGGATGATCCGATGGTCATGGCAATGTGCCGTGACGCGCAAAATGCACGCTTCTTTACGCTGAGTGAGCCAGCTAAAGGCGAGTATGGCATGCGCTTGAACAATGGCCAGCGTTGGCTCTGTTGTGGTGAAACAGCGCTGATGTTGGCGTCGGAATTAAAAATTCCTGGTCTGCATAATGTAGCCAATGCGCTGGCAGCACTTGCAATGGGAGAGGCGCTCGGTTTGTCCCATCAGAGCATGCTAAATACGCTCAAACGTTTTACCGGCTTGAGTCACCGGACTCAGTTCGTGAAGGAATCAGCAGGTGTGCGTTGGTATAACGATTCCAAGGGAACCAATGTGGGTGCCTGTGCGGCAGCACTTGAAGGATTGGCAGCCGGTGATGATACGAAAACAATATTGATTGCGGGTGGTATTGGCAAGGATGCTGATTTTTCATCTTTAGCTCCCATAGTAAAAGAGCATGTGCGCACCGTCATCCTGCTGGGGAAAGATGCACCGCTGATTGCACAGGCAATTGGTGATGCGGCGCCGACAATCAATGCGCTTGATATGGATGATGCAGTCCAGTTGGCAGCGAATTGTGCAGAACCTGGAGATCGGGTCTTGCTCTCACCTGCCTGCGCAAGCTTTGACATGTTTAAAAACTATCAACATCGGGGCGATGCGTTTGTCGACGCTGTAGCGAGGTTAGTGCCTTGAATATGGTGATGCACAAGCAAGCGACAGTAGGAGCAGGGCGGTTACTGATGCCTGATTTGGACTACCCGTTGATCATCGCCGCTGTAGCCCTGTTGGGGCTGGGTCTGGTTATGGTGGCCTCAGCTTCCCTGCATCGCATCAATGATGCACCTTTTTACTATATGAATAGACACCTTATTGCTATTGCTCTGGGCTTGGTAGGTTGTCTGATTGTTACACAGATTCCGGTTGCCTACTGGGAGCGTTCTGGAGCATTGCTCTATTTCGTTGGTCTGTTTCTGCTGATATTGGTCTTGATCCCTGGCGTGGGTCGTCAGGCCAACGGTGCGACACGCTGGATTCTTCTGGGTCCTTTTAACCTGCAAAGTTCCGAGTTTATGAAACTCTTTATGGTGATTTATATCGCAGGTTACCTGGTACGCCGCCAGCTCGAGGTGGCATTGAGTGTTTGGGGGTTTATCAAACCAATGCTGCTCCTGGTGATCGCCTGTTCACTTATTATGGTGCAGCCTGACTTTGGCACCACTACGGTCATACTGGCTACAGCGATGGGTATGCTGTTCCTGGGTGGAGTACCCCTCTGGCAGTTTGCGATTCTGATTGGTCTGGCTGGCACCTCTTTGGCTGGTCTGGTGTTGCTATCACCCTATCGTCTGCAGCGGGTCACTGCCTTCCTGGATCCCTGGGCCGATGTGGAGAACAGTGGCTATCAGTTGGCGCAGGCGCTGATTGCATTCGGGCGTGGCGAGTGGTTTGGCGTTGGACTGGGGAGTGGAATTCAGAAACAGTTTTATTTGCCTGAAGCACATACTGATTTTTTAATGGCAGTGATCGGCGAAGAATTTGGTTTGCTTGGCACGCTGGTGGTTGTCGCTCTGTTTGCAGTGATCGTCTGGCGCGCCTTCAGGACAGGTATGCGCGCTGAGCAGCTTAATCAACGTTTTGCGGCCTATGTGGCTTATGGATTAGGTCTCTGGATTGGCATGCAGGCGTTTATCAATATGGGTGTCAATGTCGGTCTATTACCAACCAAGGGTTTGACTCTGCCACTGATGAGCTATGGCGGTAACAGTATTATTGTGGCCATGCTCGTTGTGGCTATGTTGGTGCGCATTGATTATGAATTGCGTCGTCCTGTCTCAGCAGTTGTGCGAGGTGCGCAATGATTGGTGGCGTCGTGGTCATGGCGGGTGGTACGGGTGGACATGTGTTTCCTGCATTGGCAGTAGCGGAGGAGTTGCGCGATAGAGGCGTGCTGGTTTCATGGCTAGGCAGCCGAGACAGTTTTGAATCCAGAGTAGTGCCGGAACATGGTTTTGAGATTCAGTTAATCGATATCAAGGGGCTGCGCGGGAGTGGTATTAAGCGTTGGTTAATGGCGCCAATTAAGTTAACAAAGGCACTGCTACAAGCCTATGCTGTTTTCAAGGCAAGAAAGCCCCGGCTGGTTTTGGGTATGGGTGGCTTTGTAGCCGGGCCAGGTGGTTTGATGGCAAGAGTATTGGGCATTCCATTAGTAATACATGAACAAAATGCAGTGCCTGGTATGACGAATAGCTGGTTAGCCCGACTGGCTGTCCAGGTGTTCGAGGCGTTTCCAAACAGCTTTAGAAAAGGATCTGGTGCCGTCGCCTGCGGAAACCCGGTGCGGCGAGAGATTATTGGATTACCTTCCCCTGCCTTGCGTATGCAAGACCGCCAGGGTCCTATCCGTTTGTTGGTGGTTGGAGGGTCGTTGGGTGCGCAGGCATTGAATGAGTGTGTGCCAGGTATCGTGGCAGGGCTGGATTCAAACATTCGTCCAGTTATTCGTCATCAGGCGGGACGTGAAAAGACGGAAGCGACCTGTAAGGCCTATCAGCAGGTTGCAGTAGATGCTGAAGTGACCGACTTCATTACAGATATGGCAGAGGCCTATGCCTGGGCGGATCTGGTGATCTGTCGTGCTGGCGCATTAACCATATCCGAGCTAGCTGCTGCTGGTGTTGCCGCCATTCTGGTTCCCTATCCCTACGCAGTTGATGATCATCAGACACAAAATGCCGGCTATCTGGTGAATGCGGGTGCAGCCAAATTGTTACCACAGCCTGAACTGGAGCAAACGACTCTGTCAGATGAATTGCTCCAGCTCTTTAACGGACGAGAAAGATTAATAACCATGGCTACCAAGGCACGCTCGCTGTCGATGCCCGATGCAACAAAAAGAGTCGCTGACTATTGTGAGGGGATCGTAATCCGATGAATAAAGGCGAGAGAAAACAGCGCAGATTGGCGGCAGCAACCATGGGCCGTATTCGTCATCTGCATTTTGTCGGAATTGGTGGGTCAGGCATGAATGGTATTGCCCAGGTTATGCTGAATCTTGGTTATAAGATTTCGGGTTCGGATTTAAAAGAGAATCCTGCCATTAATCGTTTAACCAAACAGGGTGCATCGATCTATATCGGGCATGCCGAGGCGAATATTCTGGGCGCTGATGCGGTGATTATTTCAACCGCAGTGAAAGAGGACAATCCTGAAGTGAAAAAGGCGCGGGAAAATCGGATTCCTGTCGTTCCACGTGCCGAGATGCTGGCTGAATTAATGCGCTTTCATTTCGGCATTGCTGTGGCGGGTACGCATGGAAAAACCACGACTACCAGCTTGGTGGCAAGCCTCCTGGCTGAAGGTAATCTCGACCCAACGTTTGTTATTGGCGGTCGACTTAATTCAGCCGGCACTCACGCGCGACTGGGTGGAGGTGAGTATCTGGTAGCAGAGGCAGATGAGAGTGACGCCTCATTCCTCTACCTGCAACCGATGATGGCTATTGTTACCAATGTTGATGCGGATCATATGACGACCTATGGCGGTGACTTTAACCGTTTGCGTCAAACTTTCATCGAGTTTCTGCATCATCTGCCCTTCTATGGTCTGGCAATCCTCTGTATCGATGATGATGAAGTGCGTGGACTATTACCCCAGGTAACACGTCAAGTGATTACCTACGGTGCATCTGAAGATGCTGATCTACGTGTCACCGAAATTCGTCAGCAGGGATTGCGTACCCATTTTAAAGTGTCTATCGCTGGTGAGCCTGACTTTGAAGTGAACCTTAATATGCCTGGTCGCCACAATGTACTGAACGCAATGGCTGCGATTGCAGTGGCGCGCGAAGTGGGCGTGGGGATTGAGGATATAAAACAGGCCCTGGCTAAGTTTGAGGGCATCGGTCGCCGATTCAACGCGACAGAGTGTCAGCTCAGTGATGGGCGTCAGATTATGTTGGTGGATGACTATGGTCATCATCCTCGTGAAGTGGCCGCAACACTGGATGCTGTACGTGCCGGCTGGCCGGAGAGACGTTTGGTGCTGGCGTTTCAGCCGCACCGTTACACCCGTACACAAGAGCAGTTTGATGATTTTGCACAAGTTCTGTCCCGGCCTGATGTATTGGTGCTGGCAGAGGTCTATGCCGCCGGTGAAGCGCCGATTGCAGGTGCAGACAGTCGTTCATTGAGTCGCGCCATCCGTGCGCGAGGGCAGATAGACCCAGTATTTGTTGATCCCATTGGTGAACTGCCTGAACTGTTGGAAGGGATGATCATGGACGGCGATATCGTGCTTACCTTAGGGGCAGGCGACATAGGGCAGGTTGCTGCAACACTGCCTGACTGGCTGCAAAGAGAGGGAGTGGAGCAGTGATCACAAAAGCGATGCGGCGTTTGCATATGGGGTGTGGTGAGTCACTAACAGGATACTTTGTCGTACCGAATAAACTGCGCCCTATGGTTTGCCAGGGATTGAAGAGTAATCAGAAACAGCGGATGCAACTTCATAGTCAGGAGAGAAAGAGGCCGTGATGGCGGTGCAAGATAACACTTTGCTTCGAGGTGAGTTGCGTTTCAATGAGCCGCTGGCACGCTATACCACGTGGCGTGTTGGTGGTCCTGCGCGTCGCCTTTACCGGCCAGCCGATAGTGCAGACTTGGCTCAGTTTCTTGCTACGTTGCCTGCCGATGAGCAGCTGCTTTGGCTGGGGCTTGGAAGTAATCTGCTGATTAGAGATGGTGGTTTCAACGGAACCGTTATCGCTACCCAAGGACGGCTGGATGAGATGGCGCTGATTGCTGAGAAGCAACTGCGAATCGAAGCCGGTGTTAGCTGTGCCAAAGTCGCACGTTTTGCTGCTCGCGAAGGGCTTTGTGGTGTTGAGTTTCTTGCTGGTATTCCGGGCACCTTTGGCGGGGCGCTGGCAATGAACGCTGGTGCCTTTGGGGGTGAAACATGGGCCCATGTGGTTTCGGTTGAAACGGTAGATAGGGCAGGGCATGTACATAACCGCTTACCTGAAGAGTTCAAAGTGAGTTACCGCCATGTGCAGCGTCAACAGGATGAGTGGTTTCTTGCTGCAACCTTGTTGCTTGAAGAGGGTGATGTAGTCGGTAGTCAGCAGCAGATAACAGAATTACTGGCGCGTCGAAACAGCAGTCAGCCGATTGGTCAGCCCAGCTGTGGGTCAGTGTTCAGGAATCCAGCGGGTGATTATGCCGCGCGCTTGATAGAGACGGCAGGTTTGAAGGGGCAGATGATTGGCGGGGCACAGGTATCTGAGAAGCATGCCAACTTTATTATCAATACCGGTACGGCTTCAGCACTGGATATCGAAACACTCATTGGTACGGTCAAGCAACGGGTAAAAGAGACAAGTGGTATTGAGCTGATAGCTGAGGTGCATGTTGTTGGTGAACCGGAGGAGAAACGATGACACAGTTGGCAGAAGATTTTGGCAAAGTTGCTGTGTTGATGGGCGGGCTTTCAGCAGAACGCGAGGTCTCCCTGCAAGGTGGTCAGGCTGTGCTTGCCGCCCTGGTAAACCGTGGCGTTGATGCGCATGGCGTGGATGCCGGTCGGGATGTGCTCACTCTGTTGCAACAGGAAGGGTATGACCGGGTCTTCATCATGCTACATGGTAGAGGTGGGGAAGATGGCGTAATACAGGGCGCCCTGGAAAGTATTGGTATGCCCTATACCGGAAGCGGTGTGGCTGGTTCTGCGCTTGGTATGGATAAGTACCGGTGCAAATTGCTTTGGCAGGGACTCGGTTTGCCGACGGCTGATTTTGTCATGATCAATGATGACCAAGATATTGCGCTGGCCGAGGTCCTGGGTTTCCCTCTCATGATTAAGCCTTCCCATGAAGGTTCAAGTATCGGCATGGCCAAGGTCGAGAATAGAAGGGAACTCGAGGCGGCCTGGAAGCAGGCCGGGGGTTTTGATGTCGAGGTGATGGCTGAGCGGTGGATTACCGGGAGCGAATACACCGCTTCGATTCTGGATGATCAAGTCCTTCCTCTGATTCGCATAGAAACGCCCAATACCTTTTATGACTATGAAGCAAAATATCACGCTGATTCTACCGGCTACTTCTGTCCCTGTGGCCTGGAGCCAACACATGAAGCGGAGTTGCAAAGTCTCGCAGCAAAGGCCTTCCAGGCAGTGGGTGCAAAGGGTTGGGGGCGTGTTGACATTATGTTAGATGCTGAAGCCAATCCCTATCTTCTGGAGGTCAATACGGTGCCTGGTATGACCAGCCATAGTCTGGTGCCGATGGCGGCACGGGCAGAGGGGATAGATTTTGATGAACTTGTATGGCGGATACTGTCTGCCAGCATGGTAGTTGAATAGTGGCAGATAACGGACGCATGAAACGGACAGACGCGGCTACGATTCAGCGCGTCCTTGATTGGAAAGCTGCGCTCAAGTGGGTCTCTGCTCTCACCGTATTGGTTGTGGTCGGTGGGAGTGTTGCCTGGGGTGTAACGTTATTGCGGGACCCTGCTGTTCTTCCGCTGAAGATTGTGCGCATTGATGGTGATTTTAAAAATCTCAATCGCCGCACGCTTGAGCAGGCCGTGAGTCAGGCCATCGTAGGGAATTTTTTCACGGTGGACCTTGATCGGGTCAGAGCAGAGGCGCTGAAGCTGGCATGGGTCGATCAGGTGACAGTAAGAAGGATTTGGCCAGGTACGCTGAATATGTGGGTCGAGGAGCAGAAGCCATTGGCGCGCTGGGGCAGCAATCAGTTGGTCAATGCCCGCGGAGCTGTTTTTACCCCAGAGGCTGCATCACTGAAGAGTGATCTGCCTTGGCTGGATGGACCTGAAGAACAAGCAGTGGAGGTGGTGGAGCGGTTCAAGCAGATGGGCAGTCGCCTGGCACCATTGGATTTAGCCATTGCCAGGATTGTTATGGATGGGCGAGGTGCATGGACAGTTGAATTTACTCAGGGTGTAGAGCTAAAGCTCGGTAATAAGGACACTGAAGGACGGGTTACGCGATTCGTACAGCTCTACCCTCGTCTGGAACAGAATGATGTGCGCAAGGTTAAGCGGGTTGATATGAGATATGCCAATGGTGTGGCTGTTCTATGGGGAGAGGCCAGTTGATTATTCATAACAACATTGCCCAGTTCAGTCACGGGGTAGTTAACTGCCCTGTTGGAGAGGAAAGGTTTTAATGACCAAAAAGACAGAAAAAAATCTGATTGTCGGGCTGGATATTGGCACATCAAAAGTGGTGGCCATTGTCGGTGAGATAAAAGCCAACAAAGAGATTGAAATTATCGGCATCGGTTCGCACCCATCACGCGGCATCAAGAAAGGTGTTGTGGTGAATATTGAATCAACGGTTCAGTCGATTCAACGTGCACTCGAGGAGGCTGAGTTGATGGCGGGTTGTGAAATTCACTCGGTGCACGCTGGTATTGCAGGCAGCCATATCCGGAGCCTTAACTCACACGGCATCGTCGCGATCAAGGATCGAGAGGTTACCCATAATGATGTTGAGCGGGTGATTGATGCTGCCAGGGCAGTGGCGATTCCGGCGGACCAGAAAATTCTGCATATCCTGCCACAGGAATTCATCATCGATGAACAGGAAGGGATACGTGAGCCTATCGGTATGTCAGGTGTACGACTGGAAGCCCGAGTGCATATGGTGACGGGTGCTGTTAGCGCCGCTCAGAATATTGTCAAGTGTGTACGGCGCTGTGGCCTGGAAGTTGATGATCTTATTCTTGAACAGTTGAGCTCCAGCTATGCCGTATTAAGTGATGATGAGAAAGAGTTGGGTGTCTGTATTGTTGATATCGGTGGTGGCACCACTGACATCGCTGTATTTACAGAAGGTTCCATCCGACACACTGCCGTTATTCCTATCGCAGGTGATCAGGTAACGAATGATATTGCAGTGGCGTTGCGTACACCTACCCAGCATGCAGAAGAGATAAAGATTAAGTATGCCTGCGCATTGACGCAACTTGCGGCCAGCGATGAAACGATTGAAGTACCCAGTATTGGTGATCGTCCTCCGAGACGCTTGGCACGACAGACACTGGCTGAAGTGGTCGAGCCCCGATATGAAGAGTTACTGGGTCTGGTGCAGGCCGAATTGAGGCGAAGTGGGTTTGAAGATTTGATAGCAGGGGGGATTGTGTTGACCGGGGGCAGTTCAAAAATGGAGGGACTTATTGAATTGGCAGAAGAGGTATTTCATATGCCAGTCAGACTGGGCTTGCCCCAGTATGTTACGGGATTAGTGGATGTGGTGCGGAATCCAATCTATGCAACAGGGGTCGGTCTGTTGCTATTCGGACAACAAAATCAGACGGGGCGTTTGCAGGATCTACCGGGGGGTAATGGTTTTAAAGCAGTTTGGAATCGCATGAAAAGTTGGTTTCAGGGCAACTTTTAATTTGTTTAAAAAACATTTGACAGTTTTTCAGGTGGCCGTTTAACAGGGCCTGGATATTGAGGAGAGAGTGACATGTTTGAATTGATGGATGCATATAGTCAAAACGCAGTGATTAAAGTGGTTGGCGTCGGCGGTGGTGGCGGTAACGCGGTAAATCACATGTTGAATGCAAGTATCGAAGGGGTGGACTTTATCTGTGCCAATACCGATGCACAGGCCCTCAAAAACAGTCAGGTCAGGACCTTGCTACAGCTTGGTTCAAATATCACCAAAGGCTTGGGTGCGGGGGCCAATCCTGATATTGGGCGTGATGCCGCCCTGGAAGATCGTGAGCGTATCCATGAAGCGCTTCAAGGCAGTGATATGGTGTTCATCACCGCGGGTATGGGTGGAGGCACCGGTACAGGGGCTGCCCCCGTTGTCGCCGAAGTGGCTCGGGAGATGGGTATCCTGACGGTTGCAGTTGTAACCAAGCCTTTTCCTTTTGAAGGTACCAAACGGATGCAGATCGCAGATAAGGGAATCGAGGCACTGAGTCAATATGTGGACTCTCTGATCACCATCCCCAATGAAAAACTGTTGGCCGTACTGGGACGTGACATGAGTTTGTTGAATGCCTTTAAATCAGCCAATGACGTGTTGCAGGGTGCGGTCCAGGGTATTGCTGAACTGATTACCCGTCCGGGTCTGATCAATGTGGACTTTGCAGACGTTCGCACCGTAATGTCTGAAATGGGTACCGCTATGATGGGTTCTGGTTGTGCTAAAGGTGAGAACCGGGCACGTGATGCCGCAGAGCAGGCAATCAACAGCCCGCTTCTGGAGGATGTCAATCTGGCGGGTGCGAAGGGAATTTTGGTCAATATAACTGCAGGACTGGATCTCTCGATTGGTGAGTTTGATGAGGTAGGTACCACGGTAAAAGAGTTTGCTTGTGATGATGCTACCGTGGTGGTAGGAACAGTAATTGATCCTGATATGACCGATGAACTGCGGGTGACAGTGGTGGCCACTGGTCTGGGTGCTATCTCAAAGGCAGTTGCAAAACCACCGGTTGTTGAAGAGGTGGTCCCTGTCAGATTGGTGAATTCCGATGTGGTTGCTCCGGGTCCGGCAGATTACCGGGAGATGGATAGCCCAACCGTAGTGCGCAAGGCGGCTAAATCCTATGTGGAGGCGGCACAGGAACACAATATGGATTATCTGGATATTCCGGCCTTCCTGCGTCGTCAGGCTGATTGATTCAGGAGGTTTCTGTTGTGCTGGCCTGGGATGTGAGCTGGCGATATATTCAACAGCAAAGTGGGTTCAGTTATTAAGTGCAAATGGTGAAATAAACTTGCAATAAGAGGGTGAAACTGGTAATTAATAAGGGATTACCCTAATGCAGGGTGTTCGGGCGCGGGTCTCCAATCATTAAGTGGCTGGATACTGGCACTATAACTTTAGCGCATGATGTGCTCCGCAGGGTCAAATTTGGCCCAGTGGCCTGATTGTGTGATACCATCCGGCCGGTTTAAATCGAGCCGGGAAATGGGGAATACAGGCAACATGATACGGCAACGTACGCTTAAAAACGTTATTCGTGCTACTGGAGTGGGTCTACATACGGGTGAGAAGGTATATCTGACGCTGCGGCCAGCAGCGATAGATACGGGCATTGTCTTCCGTCGCGTCGATCTCGAAGAGCCGGTAGAGATCCCTGCCAAACCGGACAACGTAGGTGATACACGTCTCTCCACAACATTGGAGTTGGATGGGTTCAGGATATCCACCGTTGAGCATCTGCTTTCCGCTTTTGCCGGACTGGGCATCGACAACGCCTATGTTGATGTAAGTGCGCCGGAAGTGCCTATCATGGATGGCAGCGCGGGGCCATTTGTCTTTCTGATCCAATCGGCTGGGGTCGAAGAGCAGAATGCCGCCAAGCGCTTTATCAGAATTAAGCGGAAAGTCATGGTTAAAGAGGATGACAAGTACGCTGCATTTGAACCATTCGACGGCTTTAAAGTGTCGTTTGGTATCGATTTCAATCACCCTGCTTTTGCAGAGCGCACCAAATCAGCAACGATCGACTTCTCATCAACCTCATTTGTTAAAGAGGTGAGTCGTGCGCGCACATTTGGTTTTTTACGCGACATAGAAATGCTGCGCGAGCGTGAGCTGGCTCTTGGTGGCAGCATGAGTAACGCTATAGTCGTTGATGACTATCGTGTTCTTAATGAAGATGGTCTTCGATACGAAGATGAGTTCGTAAAACACAAAATACTGGATGCCATAGGTGATCTCTACCTGCTAGGACACAGTCTGATTGGCGCATTCAATGGCTATAAGTCTGGTCATGCCCTCAATAATAAGCTGCTTAAGGCGCTGATTGCCGATGAGTCTGCCTGGGAAGAGGTGACTTTTGAAGAGGGGGATAGTGTGCCGATTTCCTATATGAAACCGGTACAGGCTACCTGACCTCTTTAACTCTTATTTTTACCACCGTGCTTACCAAGTCGCTTGAGGGCTGCGCGAAGTAATGGGTCAGAAATTCCATCGGCAGTCTGATTGATGATGGAGGCGTTTTCAGGGGTCAATTTTCGAATTGGCCCCCTTTTGGTTACTACTGGCTTAGCGTTGATTAAAACTCGGACGGTAATCCGGTCAACTGCCAGATTGTGACTTTTCAGCTGGCGGGTGAGCTCCCGCGCTAAAAAGCGTAATCGGCTGGCCCAGGTGGATGAATCGACGTAAATCACCAGTTGGGTCTGTTTTTTGATCGCAGCGGTGCAATGGGCGTTTAGAGGTGCAGGGATCAGCAGGCGAATCTGCTGTAACAGGCGCTCTTGTTCCCGGGATTGGGATAGCAGTTCCCTAAATGACTGTTTACCTTTAAAAAGCTCGGTGATGAGACGCGGTCGTTGGTTCATGGATGATAAGAGTCACGGAAGTTTCGCTGCTGGTGGATTATCTTTTAACTAGGCAAACGAGAGTCTAATACGCAATCCATGAAGATTATACTCCTTTCAAGATTCTGCCATAAAAAGGGGAGCCGCCCACTATCTCCCTATAAACTTGCTTTCACAGTGATCCCGCTCCTCTCTGTCATTGTGAGTGGAGCGCTGTGGGCTGGCTATCAGATGGGACTGAGTGATCAAGCGCCTGCGGCTGAGGTTTCAACAACAGCTGATGTTGTGCATGACATGCTTCTGTCTCAGCGGGAAGAGATCGAGGATACCAAGGGTCGTACCCAGGAACATCTGGATGCCTTGGCCTTGCGCCTGGGGCAGATGCAATCGCATATTCTCAGGATCAATGCGCTGGGTGAGCGTTTGGCTAAATTGGGTAAACTGGATGAGGATGAGTTCAATTTTGATGAGGAGCCGGCGCGTGGCGGCCTGGAATCGAACGATACGGCCCTGTCAGTAAACTTGACCGATCTGGTTTCAGAGATGGAGCAGCTCTCTCAGGTCATATCAGATCGTGAACATAAGCTGAATTTGATGGAGGGGTTAATTCGAGGAGATCAGTTAGCTGATGAGCTTGTCCCATCTGGGCGTCCGGTGGAGAAAGGCTGGGTTTCATCGCGTTATGGTTACCGAAATGATCCATTTAACGGTAAAAAGGCCTTTCATCATGGTGTCGATGTGGCCGGGAAAAAGAATTCAAACGTGATCGCTGTCGCCTCCGGGGTTGTCACCTGGGTAGGAAAAAAGAGTGGTTTTGGTCAGTTAGTTGAGCTGACACACTCGGATGGCTATGTGACGCGATACGGCCATAACAGCAAGATCCTCGTCAAGGTGGGTGATCTGGTTACGAAAGGCCAACCCATTGCACTGATGGGTTCGAGTGGTCGCTCAACAGGTCCCCACGTGCATTTTGAAATTGCGCAGAATGGCAAGACCATTAATCCGGCCAAGTACCTTCGCAATAAAAACTGATTCGCTTTACTGCCTCTTCATATCCTATCCCCGCGCGACAGGGTTATAGGGTAGGTAATGGCTAGGTTTTTCTGCTAAAACCGTCTTTTTGCGGTATCATCCGCTATCAATTTCCCGCTCATGTTATCTCTAGGATGATATGGGCCTAAATTCTAATCAGCACGAGTTTTTCCATGGTCAGTAAGATTCTCAGGAAGGTATTCGGAAGTCGAAATGATCGGCTTATTAAGCGGATGTACAAGGTGGTTGCAGAGATTAATGCGCTGGAACCAGCGATGCAGCAACTGTCTGATGAGGAGCTGAAGGCCAAAACCAATGAGTTCAGGCAGCGCATTGAGCAGGGGGAGGCACTGAATGGGCTTATGGCCGAGGCCTTTGCCGTCGTCAGGGAAGCGGGGCTCAGAGTGCTCAATATGCGCCACTTTGATGTGCAGCTGATTGGCGGCATGGTGCTCAATGATGGCAAGATTGCCGAGATGCGCACGGGTGAAGGCAAGACGCTGGTTGCAACCCTGGCAGTTTACCTCAATGCATTGCCTGGAAAAGGCGTTCATGTGGTTACCGTAAATGATTACCTGGCCAGACGCGATGCCGAATGGATGGGGAGGATCTATAACTTCCTTGGTCTAAGTGTGGGTGTTGTCCAGTCTTCCGGGGCAGCCGGCGAAGACAGCTCATTTATCTGTGATTATGCCTACGACGGCAAAACGGGTGGCTATCTGCATCTTAAGCCGGCCGATCGTCGCGAGGCCTATGCCTGCGATATCACCTATGGCACCAACAATGAATTTGGCTTCGATTACCTACGGGATAATATGGCCTTCAGCGCAGATCAGCGCGTTCAGCGGGAGAAATTTTTCGCGGTAGTTGATGAGGTTGACTCTATCCTGATTGATGAGGCACGTACTCCTCTCATTATATCCGGCCCCGCAGAAGGGACTTCGGATCTCTACACCAAGATAGATCAGGTAATACCGAAGCTGACTCGTCAGGATCCCATAGAAGCCGATGAGGACGGTAAGCCGGCTTTCGGCCCAGGCGATTTTTCGGTCGATGAGAAAGCGAGGCAGGTCTACCTCAGTGAAGAGGGACATCAGCATGTCGAAGATATGTTGGTTGAGATGGGCCTGCTTGATCCAACCGCCAGTCTTTATGACACGGCCAATATCAGCTTGATGCATCATGTCACGAGTGCCTTGCGGGCTCATGCACTATTCCAGAAAAATGTTGACTACATTGTTCGCAACGGCGAGATAGTCATTGTGGATGAGTTCACCGGACGTACCATGCCTGGCAGAAGGTGGTCCGAGGGGCTGCATCAGGCTGTGGAAGCTAAAGAAGGTGTAGAGATTCAAAAAGAGAATCAGACCCTGGCATCGATTACTTTCCAGAATTACTTCAGGCTCTATGACAAGCTGTCGGGTATGACGGGTACAGCAGATACAGAAGCTCCGGAGTTCCTGCAGATCTATGGGCTTGAAGTGGTTGTTATCCCGCCTAATCGCGAGACCATTCGTGATGATATGGGTGATCTGGTCTATCTCACCTCGGGAGAAAAATATCAGGCCATTACTGAAGATATACAGGATTGTGTGAAGCGGGGGCAGCCGGTTTTGGTGGGTACTGCCTCGATAGAAACATCCGAGCTGATTTCTGAGTTGCTGAACAAGGCCAAGGTGCCGCATCAGGTGCTGAATGCCAAGCATCATGAGCGTGAGGCTAACATCGTGGCCGAAGCCGGTCGGCCGGGTGCGGTAACCATTGCCACCAATATGGCCGGTCGCGGAACAGATATCGTTCTGGGCGGTAATCCTGAGATGGAGATCGACGATCTGGGTGATGCAGCAACACCCGGGGCGATTGAGCAGATTCGTGCGGATTGGAAAGTACGCCATCAGCAGGTTCTGGATGCCGGTGGCCTGCATGTTGTGGGCACTGAGCGTCATGAGTCGCGCCGCGTTGATAACCAGCTGCGTGGTCGTTCCGGCCGTCAAGGCGATCCGGGATCAACCCGCTTCTATCTATCACTGGAAGACAGCTTGATGCGTATCTTCGCCTCAGACCGTGTCTCTGCCATCATGCAGAAACTGGGAATGGAAGAGGGCGAAGCAATTGAGCATCCCTGGGTCACTAAGGCGATTGCCAATGCCCAGAAAAAGGTAGAGGGACGCAACTTCGATATTCGTAAACAGCTGTTGGAATACGATGATGTAGCGAATGATCAACGTAAAGTGATCTATGAGCAACGTGATGAGTTAATGGACACGGGTGATGTCTCAGGTTCCATCAGCTCAATCCGACATGATGTGATTAATGCACTGATTGACAAGTATATTCCACCGGAAAGTCTGGATGAGCAATGGGATGTTGCGGGGTTAACAGAGGCGCTTCAAACAGATTACGAGCTCGATTATCCGATACAGGCGTGGCTGGATGCAGATCATAGTCTGCATGAAGAGACCCTAAGACAGCGGATTCTTGAGCAGATGGAGCAAGAGTATGCAGAGAAAGAGGCCCTGGCTGGTGCTGAAAACCTGCGTATGTACGAGAAGGCGATTATGCTGCAGATTCTGGATGCCAACTGGAAAGAGCATCTAGCGGCTATGGATTACCTGCGGCAGGGTATTCATCTGCGTGGATATGCACAGAAAAACCCGAAGCAGGAGTATAAACGCGAGGCCTACGAGATGTTCTCCAGTATGTTGGACAGTATCAAGCAGGAGATCGTTACAGTACTCACCAAAGTAAAGATCCAGCCACAAGAGAGCATGGAGATCCCTCGTCACGAGGAATATACGGACGAGATCCAGTTTAAACATGAAGAGTTTGGCGGCTTTGGTGATCCAGAAGAGGAGCCGCAGGCAGGAGAGGGCGACGAGGGGCATCAGCCGTTTGTTCGCTCGGATCGAAAAGTTGGACGTAATGAACCCTGTCCCTGTGGGTCAGGTAAAAAATTCAAGCAGTGCCATGGACGCATTGAGTAGCAGCGTTTCTGGTTTAGGTGGCTAGCAGACATGGTTGAAACAGGATCAATGGGCGAAGAGTTGGCTTTTTATCCCGTAGCGGGTGTCCGGCTGGGTGCCACCTGTGCGGGCATCAAATACCGCAATAGAAATGATTTGGTCATCATTGAACTGGCAGAAGGTGGCAGTTGTGCTGCCGTATTTACCCGCAATGCCTTCTGCGCAGCCCCCGTTACTGTAGCGAAGGAGCATCTCGCTGTTGCGATGCCCCGGTATCTGTTAATCAACTCTGGAAATGCCAATGCAGGAACCGGAGAACCAGGCCGGCAGGCAGCCATTGAGTCCTGTAAGGCCGTAGCTGCCACGCGCGGTTGTGCAATCAATCAGGTACTGCCTTTCTCTACCGGGGTTATCGGTGAGCTGCTTCCTGTCGATAAAGTGGCAGTGGCGGTGCCTGACGCCCTGACATCCCTTACTGAGCAAGGCTGGGCAACCGCCGCCCGTGCCATCATGACCACTGACACGGTGGCTAAAATCTCATCTCACCAGATTCAGCTTTCAGGGAAGACCATCACCATAACTGGCATAGCAAAAGGCTCTGGAATGATCCGGCCAGATATGGCGACAATGCTGGCCTATATTGCAACCGATGCCATGGTTGATCGTCATCTACTGCAGCGCTGTCTGGAACAGTCAGTCCAGCCATCCTTTAACTCGATAACAGTCGATGGTGATACTTCGACAAATGATGCCTGTGTTTTAATGGCTTCTGGGGTAAGTGAGTCTTCACCTATCACGGATGAACATTCACAAGAGTACAACACGTTTTGTTCGGCTGTAGAGACCGTTTGCATGGATCTGGCGCGAGCCATTGTGTTGGATGGGGAAGGTGCTACCAAGCTGGTTGAAGTGCTGGTGCAGGATGCCGGGTCAGAAGCTGAGGCAAGGGATGTAGCTTACACCATAGCGCACTCGCCCCTGGTTAAGACCGCC
The DNA here is from genome assembly GCA_007713595.1 of Sedimenticola thiotaurini. Classification (GTDB taxonomy): domain Bacteria; phylum Pseudomonadota; class Gammaproteobacteria; order Chromatiales; family Chromatiaceae; genus Sedimenticola; species Sedimenticola thiotaurini_A. The sequence continues at coordinate 82,900 of VMRY01000009.1, read as the reverse complement.
CTGTTTGCCTCGGATCCAAACTGGGGGCGGATTCTTGCCGCCGTTGGGCGTGCAGGTCTGGAGGATCTTGCTATTGATAGGATCAAGATCTGGCTGGATGATGTCTGCATTGTTCGCGAGGGAGGCCGCGCGGCCGATTACACCGAGGCGGCAGGTCAGCGGGTGATGTCGCAGGACGCCCTGACGATCAGGGTAAGTCTGGGTCGGGGTATGGCGGAAACAAGGATACTCACCTGCGACCTCTCCTATGACTATGTAAAGATTAACGCCGAGTATCGCTCTTAGAATCATTACTATTTTCCTTCTATCGATAAAGCCTAGTCTATGTTTCCGATCCATGTTGCAGTAGGGGTCATTCTAAATAGTGAAGGGAAAATACTATTGTCTCGGCGCCCGGAGAATGCCCATCAAGGGGGATTATGGGAGTTTCCCGGGGGGAAAGTTGAGCGCCGGGAAGATCTGTCACAAGCCTTGCGACGTGAAATTCGTGAGGAGCTGGGGATCGAGGTCATCACTCACCAGCCCCTGATTTCCATTACCCATGCCTATCCGGACAAGTGTGTCAGATTGGATGTGCATCGCATCCTGCGTTATGCCGGTATCCCCTTGGGGATGGAAGGTCAGCCAATCGAGTGGGCCTCAGTTGATGAATTGGATAACTATGCAATGCCAGCCGCTGACCGGCCCATCTGTAATGCTCTTAAGTTGCCCGATACTTATCTGATTACGGGTGATGATCCAATCGATCCAACTTCTTTTCTGCGACGGCTGACTGTGTCACTTGAGAGTGGCATACAGCTGGTCCAGTTGCGAGCCCCAGGACTTGACGAGAATGCTTACTGTCGACTGGCAGAGCAAGCGTATCCGCTCTGTCAGCAGTTTGGCGCAAAGATGTTGATTAATGCCCCTGTTGAGTATCTTGGCAAGATTGAAGCGGATGGCATACATCTGACAAGCAAGCAATTAGGCATGCATCAGGAACGGCCTGTTTCGGCTGAAAAATGGCTCGCTGCTTCCTGCCATAACAAGACAGAACTTGAACAGGCAGTGGCCATTGGTGTTGATTTTTGCGTGCTTTCGCCAGTATTAGAAACGACCAGTCATCCGGGTGTTGAGCCTATTGGTTGGGATCGTTTTACCAATCTGTTAAGTGAGATAAATATTCCGGTATACGCCCTCGGCGGCATGGGTCGTGAACAGATCCGGCAGGCATTGAATTCGGGTGGACAGGGAATAGCGGCAATCAGCGCGCTGTGGGACAAGGCTTAGTGTAAGTCATCTTCTGGCGGAAGGTACGCTTTCGTCGCTGTATCTTCCGGGATGCGATGCTTCTCTTCAAGCCAATCTCCCAGATCAATCAGGCGACAGCGTTCACTGCAAAAGGGCCGAGATTCCGGCTTACTATCCCATTCGAATGATTTCCTACAGGTAGGGCATTGCACTGTTTTCATCATTCCCCCTGTCTAAAGAATGCAGCAGTTTAGGAAGAAAGTCGTATCTTGCTTGGTTTGAACGGCTCGTTCCATATGAGAAGGCTCCAGGAAACGAATTGTGAAGCGATGCTTTCCCCCACTGATCTCGGCATAAAGATTGCTTTCACGGGGAAGGCCTACCCGGATAAGCTGTGCCGGTGATTGGGGGTCAAGACTCTGTTGGAAAAAACCACCAGAAGCGAGTTCCCGTGTAGGCGTGGTACTTCCCCTGATGAGGGATAGAAGGAGCATGACGGCGGTGTGAACAGTGTCTAGCGTTTCTCGCCAAGTAACAATTTGCTTATGCCGCTGCTCAAATGGTTGTTGTAACCAGAAATGGTATAGCGGCAGATCAAATGCACAGCTGCCACCCGGGATACTGCTACGCTGGGTGATGCTTTTCAAGAACTCGTTTTCTCTGAGTTCCTGGCCGAGCTGTCCACTAAACTGCTGGAGTTTAGTGGAGATCCCCTTCAATTCCCGCAGAATCTGATTAAGCCGCTCTTCATGGACTTCCGGATTGGCACGTATCCCATCCAGTTTGTCTTGATGCCGCTTAAGCTCCTTGATGAGATCAGTCTTGATATCTGCGCGGGAAAATATTGCCACCATATCCATCAGACTGCTGATGGCTGCCCTGCTGTCCCAGGTGCTGGATTGCGGGATATGGAAATCAACCTGACGAAACAGATGCTCCAGACGCAAAAATGTTCTGGTCTTCTCGTTGAGCGGATGCTCATAGATGATCTTGTCTGATGCAGCTGGTTGCATGTTTCTGCTGTGTTCTGATTGTTCAGTATTTGCGGCGCCATTATCAGGGCCGTGTAACAAAAGTTTCTTATATTATACCGATTCTGCTGAATATAAGCTTGTCAGTTGGCAAGATTAAGATATTTCTGGTGAAGTGCTTCTACTTGTGGCCGTAGTTCGCTCAAGCTGCCATTGTTAGTGATGATGTCATCGGCAGCAGTCAGGCGGGATTTTCGATCAATCTGTGTTGCTATGATTGCTCTGGTTTGGGATTCTGAGGCGTCATCCCGCTGCGTAACACGACTGATCTGTAGTTCTGGGTCGCAGTCCACCACCAGGATTCGATCCACTGTTTTATCTTGACCTGTTTCCAGTAAAAGCGGGATAGAAAAAATCGCATATGACCCTTCAACTTCACTCAGCTGTCGGCGCATTTCAGCGCGTATTCGCGGATGAAGTATGGCCTCCAGCTCACGTTTGGCACCGGCATCTGAAAAGATATGCTCGCGCAGCCAGTTTCGATTAAGTGAGCCTTCAGACGTGATCGCCTCCGGGCCAAATTTCTCGGCAATTGCCTGCAATGCAGGCTGGCCAGGAAGAACCACTTCTCGTGCTACCGTGTCGGCATCAATTACTGGTACGCCAAGGGAGGTAAAACAGTCGGTAACGGCGGTTTTCCCGCAGCCAATGCCACCCGTGAGTCCAATTACCAGCATGGATCAGGCTAGGCCAGCCCAGCTCAGATAAGCCGCATTGATTTGCTCTCCCCAAATCAGGCTTATCCAGCCGGCAGCAGCCAGATAGGGGCCAAAGGGGATGGGGATATTTCGATCGCGCCCACGGACAAGGATCAAACTGATGCCTACCGCTGCGCCGACAACCGATGAGAGCAGAATAATCTGAACCAGTGACTGCCAGCCAAACCATGCACCGAATAATCCCAACAGTTTAAAATCGCCGTATCCCATGCCCTCTTTACCGGTGATGAGTCGAAACAACTGAAAAACTATCCACAGGGAGAGGTAGCCTGCTGCTGCTCCAATAATAGCTGAGTGGCTGTCGATAAAAATGTTAAAAAGACTCAGGATAAGCCCTAGCCATAGCATCGGCAGGACAATGGAGTCGGGCAGTAGCTGATGATCAAAATCGATCAGGGTGAGTGCAATCAGGGCCCAGGTCAGTAAAAGTGCCGCACCTGCCTGCCAGCTGAAGCCAAAGTGCAGCGCCACAGCCAGTGAGAGCAGACCGGTTGCTAGCTCAATGATTGGGTATCGAATCGAAATGGGCTGTTTGCAGTTAGAACAGCGGCCTTTCAGTATAAGCCAGCTGATTATAGGGATATTTTCCCAAGCGCGGATCTTATGCCCACAGTTTGGACAGCTGGAGCTAGGGTGGCTGAGTGTCAGCTGGGGTTTTTCTTGCTTATCAGAATCCTCGCTGCCAAACAACTCACTGCACTGCTGTTTCCAGTCGGCCTCCATTATCTTTGGGAGTCGGTAGGCGACTACGTTAAGGAAACTGCCAACAAATAGACCAAGAAAAGTGGTGGCAAGGGCAAAAGCTATTGGGCTTTCATGGAAAAAAGAGACCAAATACATATCTACAAAAATGCCTTACAAAAATAGATTCTTGTTACATTGCGCTTAGATAACTGATGCCATTTTGAAGATTGGAAGGTACATAGCAACAACAAGGCCACCAACAAGTGTTCCAATGATTACCATGATAAACGGTTCCAACAAGCTGCTTAGTGCATCGACAGCATTGTCTACTTCTTCTTCAAAGAAATCAGCAACTTTTGAAAGCATGTGATCCAAAGAGCCTGATTCTTCTCCGATGGCAACCATTTGAATAACCATGTGGGGAAAAAGCTGCTGTTGCTTCATGGTTAGTTGGAGGGATTGCCCTGTTGCTACATCCTCTCTCATCCGCATAACAGCGTCACTGTAGACAATACTACCAGTGGCACCGGCCACTGACTCCAGCGCTTCAACAAGGGGCACCCCAGCTGCAAACATGGTTGCCAATGTTCTTGCGTATCGGGCGATGGCTGCTTTATTTAGAATAACACCTATGATGGGGGTCTTTAGTAAGCTGCGGTCTATAGCTTGACGCATCTTCCTTGATCGCTTGTAGAAATAAGCAAAAATATAGACGGAAAGAAAGATTCCACCTAGTAACAGCCACCAGTAGCTAGTCATCCATTCAGACATCGCGACAACCATCTTCGTAAAGGCTGGTAGATCGCCTCCAAAGCTTGAGAACAGGCTCTCAAACTGCGGGATTACAAAAATCATAATCAAGGCGGTAACAAGCAGTGCAACAATTATAACTGCAGCAGGGTAGAAAAGAGCTTTCTTTATTTTTCCCTTCAGAGATTCAGTTTTTTCCTTATAAGATGCAATCTTATCGAGCAACGATTCAAGAACGCCCGCTGCCTCACCTGCCCTGACAAGGTTACAGAATAGGTCATCGAAGTGGAGTGGATGTTTTGATAAAGCCTCTGCTAGAGCTGTGCCTCCTTCAACATCGGCTTTAATAGAGAGAATAAGATCCTGCATCGATGGATTGTTGTGTCCCCTGCCTACAATATCAAATGCTTGAACTAGAGGTACACCAGCCTCCATCATGGTGGAGAGTTGTCTTGCAAAGATGGCGATATCACCTGCTGTGATCTTTTGTTTGGTGGAAAAAAGAGCAGTAGCCTTCTTCTTTACTTTTAGAGGGTTAATGCCTTGTCGCCTGAGGTCGGCCCTGACGAGTGCAAGAGATGCGGCCCGGGTTTCACCTTTAATGCGTTTTCCATGTTTATCGGCCCCCTCCCATGTGAAAACATGGGCTTTTTCGGCTTTAGGTGCTTTTTTAGCAGTAGATGCTGTAGCCATATCCGTTAATCCTTGGTAACCCTGTTGATATCTTCCAGGCTGGTTATGCCTGCACGAACCTTATTTAATCCGGCTTCTCGGAGCGTAAGAATGCCTTCTGCTTTAGATTGTGCTTCTAGCTCAAGGGAGTTTCCTCCCTCCATTACAAGTTTTTCCATCGCTGAAGAGATGGGCATTATTTGAAATATACCAACTCGTCCCTTGTAACCATTAGTGCAGCGGTCACATCCTACAGCTTTATATATCGTTAAGTTATCGAGTTCGTCTTCATCGAAACCCTCTTCAATGAGTGCTTCTTTAGGAAGATCATCAACTACCTTGCAATGTTCACATAATCTTCGAGCCAACCGCTGAGCCATAATCAGTATGACAGAAGATGCGATATTGAAGGGGGGAATTCCCATATTTGCCAAGCGCGTCAATGTTTGAGGTGCATCATTGGTATGGAGAGTGGATAGTACCAGATGTCCCGTTTGCGCTGCCTTTACGGCAATTTCTGCTGTTTCAAGGTCGCGAATTTCACCGACCATGACAATATCAGGGTCCTGGCGCAAAAATGCCCTCAGTGCTGACGCGAAAGTCAGGCCGGTTTTTACATTAACATTGACCTGGTTAATGCCAGGAACTTGAATTTCAACCGGATCCTCTGCGGTGGAGATGTTCACGCCTTCACTGTTCAGCATGTTGAGGCCGGTATAGAGCGATACCGTTTTACCGCTACCTGTAGGGCCGGTGACCAGGATCATGCCATAGGGTTTCTTAAGCGCAGTTTCAAACATTTGCTTTTGGACCGGATCAAAACCCAGTGCCTCAATCCCCAGCTGAGCACTTGTAGGATCCAGAATACGCAGTACAACTTTTTCTCCATAGAGGGTTGGGCATGTATTGACGCGGAAATCGATGGAACGATTCCGTGATAACTTCATTTTGATTCGGCCATCTTGGGGGACGCGTCTTTCAGCAATGTTCATTCTGGACATTACCTTGATACGGGCTGTCAAGCGTGAGGCAATATTGATTGGTGGAGAAGAGACTTCCCGCAGAATGCCGTCTTGTCTCAATCTAACGCGAAAAGTCTTCTCGTAGGGTTCGAAGTGTATATCTGATGCACCGCCATTGATGGCATCCAATAGCATCTTATTTACAAAGCGAACGACAGGGGCATCATCAACATCCAGATCGCCCTCTTTTTTATGTGCGTCAGGGTCCTCAGAGGAGATATCCAGGTTATCGAGGTCGGCATCCAGTAAATCAGACATACTGGTATCATTGGCTTCGAGTGATGACTCGATGGCTCTAACCAGTTTATCCTCCTCAACAACAATGGCTTCAATGGCCAATCCCGTGTGGAACTTGATTTCATCGAGACCCTGGATATTCGTGGGGTCAGATACCGCCAGAAAGAGCCGATTACCTCGGCGAAAGATGGGCAGGGCATGATGATTGCGAATCAGTTTCTCATCAACCAGTCCAATTGGCGCGGTAGCTAAGTCCAAGGCTTCAAGTTCAAAAAGCGGTACCCCAAACTCTTGAGAAGCAGAGAGTGCAATGCTTTCGCTATCAAGTAGCTTGTTATCAACTAGGTAGGTTACAAATTGCTGGCGTTTTTTGGCGCATTCAAGAATCGATTTTTGTGCAATTTCTTCTGACAGCAGATTGTCCTCTACAAGACGTCGAGGTAGACCGCTTAATGCTATTTTCTGGGTTGCTGTTGCCATTCGGATCAAATTTTCTGGATTGTGGTGTGGCTTGGGTTCAGAGATTATAACGTTCTGGAATACTGAAGCCGAATATTCTATCGGCTCCTTCTCCCCATATTTTAGCTTTGAATGATGAAAACTATACCCTTTTCAACTCTAATAGCCAATTATGGAATGATTTTCAAGTTATTTATATCGTTTTGATCGCAACCTATTGTTTTTTTTAATGATAGCGGCATACGAAAATATTGGCTATGTACCTGACAGGTGTTTTCTGAGGGTTGTGCCTGCAAATGGCCGCCTGTACGCAATAAATAAGGAGATAAAAAATAAATCCTCCCACTTTTCCCTCTGCATTTTTCCAAAAAAAGTGGGATAGCAGTGGATGCCCTCAAGATTCCGTTCGACCAGCTCAGACTAAAAATTAATTTTTAATGATATCCGCACTTAAGGCGTTAAATTCTTGTCGAGACAACTCGCAGTTTTTCGCTAAACCGACGCTACAAAGTCGATTGAGCCATATCTCCCCTTCTGATTTCCTGCCGTTTAATAACAGCGAGTAGGAAATATGCCGAAAATCTAGCGGCTTATGTGCATAAAGCGCCACATCTCTTAATTCCTCTAGCTCGTCGTCCCTCATCCCTTTCCGGGGCGACATCCTGGCGCTCTTGATCACTTGGGTCCACTGGGTAAGGGCAAGGACATTCGGAGGCTTTGCATCCAGATCAAGGGTCAAACCCATCCACTCCATACGGAGAAGACCATAACTATGCTCAACCTTGAAATAGTCTGCGATTGTAATAGCAAGCGCCATTGTTATTGACAACAGCATCAAAAAAGCATGGCGCCTACGCAACCATATTATTGGAACGCCACTGCCACCACTTGCACTTAACGCACCGGCAATCATGCTCACAGGAAGCAAAAAATACGCATATTGCAAAGGGTATTCAAACATCGAGTGATTGCCTACAACCAATAAAAAGCAAAGTGAAATGGCCCCTTCAGCCGTGTTCACTTGCTGAAACTGTCGATAAAACCAGTAAAGTAAAGATAAAATTATAAAAGTACCGATCGGAATCCCGCACCACAGTAAAATATCGAGAAATAGATTATGTGAGGATGAAAAAACTACATGGATCGGCGGGTAATTTGATGCCTCCAAGATGTGTGCTTCAGCGACACTTTCCCACCCATAACCCCAGAGCGGTCGTTCCATAAGCGCACTGGTCAGCAACTTCCATATTGCAAAACGCGGATCGGATAAAGCCTTGGATATCTGGGATTGAACCAGCCCCCCCTCTCCCTGCAAAATATCGTAAAGCCAGTTGAACAAGAAGGCACAAACAAGCGTGTAAATTGCAAGCAATACCGCCGCCCATAGTATTTTCTTATCGCCCCACAACTGCCTCCAGTACCAAAGCACGGCGATGATTACCGCAACACCTAGTCCTGCAGTCCTAGAACCGGTGAGTGCCACGCCCATGCCAAGCAGCAAAAGCAAGGGCACCGCGAGAAACCAGCTGATTTTGGCTCTGATGCGTGCCCAAAAGATGGATACCAATCCAAAAAGCAATAAGGTAGCCAGTTGATTTTGCTGCGCGACATTTGCAGCGGGATAGCGGCCTGGTGAGTCGATGACCCATATTCGGAGCCCGTCCAATTGGAAGAATTGATAGAGTTGAAGAAAAACAGAAAGTACAGAAGCGATAGCTATTGCCAGACACAACAAATCAACGATTTGCCACTGATGATCTAGATTCCAAAATCTCCCGACAAAAAATGCACCCAAAAACCCCATTAGATACAAGCTACTAAGCCACGCGCTTCCGAAAAAGGCTATCTCTCCAAAAGCAAACTGAATCAGTGGGATTGTGCAGATAGCTACCAACACACAGCCAAACCAGTCCAGCGGGAATTTTCTAGGCGCTTTTATGACACCGATTAAAACCAGAGGGAGAATTGCGAGACTTATCCATGCCTCTTGGTGGAATGATGTCCAAGGCATAGTGTGATTTGGCAATAGCCAACCGATTGCGACTAGCAATGCACTGAATACTGCCCAAATCGGTGCGGTACTCTTAAAAAACTGCAAAATTGCAACAGTGATAGTAATCATCTATGTACTCGAAATAAAAATGCCGCCGATCAACTCGATCGGCGGCATTTTATTACCGAGGATCTGTCAACTACACTCAGGTCTTAGGCAGGTATTTCGTTGGAACGGATCCGCCGACAGTCGTTGAGCATTGCGTATCTGCGGCACAGGTAATCGTGTAGACAACATTGTTACCATCAACCGATGCATTGCCTGTATTTTGAATAACGACCGTTATTGTTGCCCCTGTCGCGCTAGTACCGACAGCGGTGACGGAGGTGACATACTTGCCTGTTATATTAGTAGCAGTAGCGTTCAGGCCAAAATCAACGTTGGTGGCACTCGCACTGAGTGTCCCTTCATTAAACATTACCGCTGCTGCTGCACGTGCTGCTTGCGTCAAGGATGCCGCTTCGGACACCTTGGCCTTAACCGTGTAATCCTGATAGGAGGGGATCGCAATAGCCGCCAAAATACCAATGATCGCCACAACGATCATCAGTTCGATCAATGTAAAGCCAGCTTGTACTTTTTTCATGGTTATCTCCTGAAAATTTAATATCTGTATTCTGTGGCAAATGCCTGAGTGTAATCCTTCATCACTTTCATCTTACGGCTCAGCAAATGCCGGCCCCAGATTACTTAATGAAGGATAGAGCAAGTGGTGTGCCAGTTTTCCTGGTCTATGGATAGATTTAATCTAACTTATTGAAAATAATTGATATTAAATTGAATCTGTCAGTCGCCTTGTGATTGGATGAGTGTGATGAGTATCAATTTGTGCTTTCACTCTTCGGCAAAAAGTGACGTAAATTGTCACTTTTTGAAAGTGAATCTTAGTCGATTCCCAGTTTATCGAGTTTGTAACGCAAGGCTCGAAATGAGATGCCCAGTTTCTTGGCTGCAGCGGTCTTGTTCCAGTGAGTCTGTTCCAGTGCTTGCGTGATCAGCTCCCGTTCCACTTTTTCCATGTGGGCATCCAGTGGGGTATTCATATCAAACACAGGGGTGGCGCTTTTGCTGGTCTCTATATGCGTGGAGTGGGGAATCAGCAGGTCATCCAGCGTGATAGTGTTTCCTTCGCAGAGGGCGATGGCCCGCTCCAGTATGTTTTCCAGCTCACGGATGTTTCCCGGGAAGCTGTAATCGAATAGCGCCTTTAGTGCCGCACGTTCAATACGTGGCTTTTCTGTGCCTGATTGCGCTGCAATGCGGTTGAGCATTTTATCTGCCAGAAGGGCGATATCCTCTTTACGATCACGCAGGGGAGGAATGGTGAGTTCAATAACATTGATTCGATAGAAAAGGTCTTGGCGGAAATCGCCCTGATCAACCAGGCTGCTCAGATCCTTGTGTGTGGCGCTGGCAATGCGGACATCTACAGGGAGTTCTTTCTGAGCGCCAACAGGGCGAATGGATTTTTCCTGAATTGCACGCAGTAGTTTTACTTGCATATTGAGTGGCAGATCGGCGACTTCATCTAAAAATAGGGTGCCACCATCGGCTGCTTGAAACAGGCCTTCCTTATCCGCTCCCGCCCCTGTGAAGCTACCTTTAAGATGGCCAAAGAATTCACTCTCCATCAACTCCTGTGGAATGGCTCCACAGTTGACGGCGATGAAGTTATGGTCCGCGCGAGGTCCTTGCTGGTGGATCAGGCGGGCCGCCAACTCTTTTCCTGTACCTGATTCACCACTAATGAATACCGGGGCCTGGCTTCTGGCCAGTTTGCGGATCATGGTGCGGATCTGTTCAGCGGCCGGGGATTTTCCCAAAAGCTCAGATTTCCTCTCTTCACTATCAGGCGGCTTCTGTTTCGAAGTAGTGTGCTGTTCAAGTTTGAGGGCGGTGCCGACCAGTTTTCGCAGCATGGTCAGATCAACCGGCTTTGAGACGAAATCAAAGGCGCCGGCCTTCAGGGCTTGTACTGCAGAATCCATATTGCCGTGGGCAGTGATAACGGCCACAGGAAGTTGAGGATACTGTTGGCTAATCGTCTCAACCAGCTCAATGCCGTTACCATCTGGTAGACGCATATCGGTCAGGCAAAGATCGAACTGTTCGTTTTCTAACAGGGCTCTGGCAGACCGCAGATCTTCAGCAGAGCGGGTTTCGATATTCATTCTTCCCAAGGTGATCTCAAGAAGCTCTCGGATATCGGGTTCGTCATCAACAATTAGTGCCAGTGGATTACTCATTATCGGACCGGTTGGTTGCCTCTGCCGGGGAAAGTGATGCGGAAACAGCTGCCGCCGCTGGGAAGTGCGATGTAATCAAGCCCAAGTCGATTGGCCTCGCAAAGTTCCTTGGCTATATAAAGTCCCAGGCCTGTACCGGCATTTCGGGTGGTAAAAAACGGTTCAAACATCTGACGGACATTATCGGGTTCAATGCCAGGGCCGTTATCGATGATATCGACAAAAGGACCGCCCGATTCCCGTGTGATGCCGCCGCTGATCTGGATACTCAAAGCATCTGGTTCTCTATCAAAGTGCTTAATCGAGTTTTCACACAGGATAACAAAAACCTGGCGGAATTGGCTCGGGTCCGTTCGTATTAATGTGCTGTCTGGTTCGATCTGAAGTTGAATGACACCTTCAGGTAGACTCAGCGTACGTGCTAATTCTCCTGTGAATTGCGCCAGCCAAGGCTTTAGGAGGAACTCTTTTGGTAGTGAGCGGCCCCGCCGGGAGAGCTGCAGTATGTTCTCGATGATCTCATTAACCCGTTTGGTGTTGGTGCTGATGATGTCGATCAGCCGACGGTCGGCCTGGGGAATATCTGGTGACTCTTTTAGTAGTTGCTCGGCATGACTGATGGCACCAAGTGGGTTGCGGATCTCGTGGGCGATGCTGGCGGTGAGTCGTCCGAGGGAGGCCAGTTTCATTTGTTGTGCTTGCTGGGTAACGGTAGCCGTGTCTTCAAGAAAAATGACAGCGCCCCCTTTGTTGTTTTCCCCAAGCATAGAGAAGCCTGCGGTGAGTTCTCTGCCCCCGGATGTGGGTTTAAAAGGGATTGTAGCTCTGTGTTGTTCGGGATCCCATTCATGCAGTTGCACAGCCAATTTATGACAGGCCTGTTCCAGGGGGCTACCATTGCCGCACTCCGGCATGCCCAGAAGATACCAGGCCGACTCGTTCATCAGGCGGATAGTGCTCTTGGTATCTACCACAATAATGCCGGTAAGCATGTGCTGTATAACATACTCGTTAAGTTGCTCCATATTAGCCAGGTCGAGTTTTCGCTGACTGGAGAGGGCCTCGCTGGTCTTGAGCTGACGTGACAGGGCATGGGCCAGAATGGCGATGGCAAAAAACAGCGTACCCAGTAGCCCGGCCTGGGTGTAGGCGGTGGTTTCAAAGGCTTGGGCTATATGGGCATAGACCTGTTCTGCCAGGATGAAGAGACTTGCGAGTGCGGCTTCCAGGCCGGCGTAGACACCGCGAGTAATCAGGCTGCTGGAGGCGATTGAAACAGCGAGGAGCATGCCCAGTCCGGTGCTGATACCGCCGCTGGCATGCATCAGTAGGGTAATGGCGCAGACATCAACAAAGACCATCAGAAAGGCTTGCTGATTAATCGACAGTGAAGGGGAGGCGTAGAGCAGCAACCCACTTGCGACTACCAGGCCAAAGTAGATGATAACGGTGAGTGTGTATAGCCCAGGGTCGGCTTGTCCCAGCAGGGAAGGGCCTAGCTTGAGGAAAAAAAGAAACCCGAGAAGAGTTGCTATCGTGAGGCGATAGAAGAAGAAGATCTGAATCGATCGCTCGGGGGCGTTTCCCGGCAACCGGACCTGGGTACTCTCAAGGTCCAGGCTTTGTTGTCTTGGATTCGTCAAGCCCATGGATAGAATCGTTTTCCGTGGGTGTGAGCGTAAGGAGTCAGTCTATTTATTATCATTGCTACTTGAGATCAGGTGGGCCTCTGAGCAGAAAAAATGGCCATCTTTAGTGAGTGCCTCTGACTCGGGCAAGTAAGTGTTACAAACTTTACACTGAACCATGTTATCTGCGGCTTTATTTTCATGGCGAGTGGTAGAATCAGCGGGGCGTGCTAAGTACCTGCGTACTATAATATAAAGCGCCCAGAGGGTAAGGATAATTAACAGTATTCTTATGCCCATAATCTCAATTTATTAGGGTATTTCCTAGTTTTGCTTATTTTGGCGATTTCGCCCAGAATAGCACTCTTTTATCATGCTGACCGGTTGCGAGAATGAATCTACACGAGTATCAATCAAAACAGTTATTTGCGAAACAGGGTATTCCTGTCCCGGAGGGTAGTCCAGTCACCTCTGTTAAAGAGGCGCGACGTGCTGCTGAGGCGCTGGGTGGTGGACGCTGGGTGGTGAAGGCCCAAGTGCATGCCGGTGGCCGAGGTAAAGTCGGTGGTGTCGTGTTGGTAGACAGTCTGGATAAGGTTGAAGCCGAAGCGAATCGCCTGCTTGGCAGTATGCTGGTAACCAAGCAGACCGGAGAGCCTGGTCTGCCGATTAATACCCTCCTGATCGAAACAATCACCGATATTGATCGTGAACTCTACCTGAGCGTACTGGTTGACCGCGAATCCAAGAAGGTGTTGTTCATGGCCTCACAGGCCGGTGGAATGAACATCGAGGAAGTGGCGGAAGAGACCCCGGAGCAACTCCATATTATTCGCGTTGATCCTGCGGCAGGTCTGCAGGCCTATCAATGCCGGAAGTTGGCATTTGCGCTGGCACTTGAGGGTACGCAAATTCGTGAATTCCAGAAATTCATGTTTGCCCTGTATAACCTGTTTATTGAAAGCGATGCCAGTCTGGTAGAGATCAATCCGCTGGTTGTCACCAAGGCCGGCAATCTTATCGCCCTGGATGCCAAGATCAACCTTGATAGTAATGCACTTTATCGCCAGCCTAATCTGCTGGCCATGCGTGATATCAGCCAGGAAGATGAGCGTGAAGCGAAAGCGGCAGAACATGATCTCAACTACATCACCCTGGATGGTAACATCGGCTGCATGGTGAACGGTGCGGGTCTGGCTATGGCCACTATGGATCTGGTACAGCTTAAGGGTGGTTCACCTGCCAACTTCCTGGATGTGGGTGGTGGCACGACGGCTGAGCGCGTAGCAGAAGCCTTCAAACTGATCCTCTCTGATGAGAAGGTTGAGGCCGTTCTGGTGAATATCTTTGGTGGCATCGTACGTTGTGACCTGATTGCAGAGGGCATCATCGAAGCCGTGAAAGAGGTCGATATCAAAGTGCCAGTAGTGGTGCGTTTGGAAGGTACCAAGGCAGCTGAAGGCCTGGATCTTCTGGCCAACAGTGGCTTGGCTATCACCACCGCTGCTGATCTTTCTGAGGGCGCAGAGAAAGTTGTCGCTGCTGCTAAAGGCTGATTGTTTGAGCCGGTATTGGCGCAGCGAGTGCGCTGATCCGGATTCACCAGATACAGGAAAAGAATTGTGAGTATCCTCATAGATAAAAACACCCGAGTAATCTGCCAGGGTTTCACTGGCAAGCAGGGCACATTCCACACCGAACAGGCGATTGCCTACGGAACCAATATGGTCGGTGGTGTAACCCCTGGAAAAGGCGGCCAGAAACATCTGGATCTGCCCGTTTTTGATACCGTTCATGATGCGGTAAAAGCCACCGGCGCTGATGCCACCATGATCTATGTGCCTGCAGCCTTTGCGGCAGATGCAATCCTGGAAGCCGCCGATGCCGGTATTAAAGTGATTGCCTGTATTACGGAAGGCATCCCGGTTATGGATATGCTGAAGGTCAAGGCTGCGCTGGCTCATTCTGACAGCCGTCTGATCGGCCCCAACTGCCCCGGTATCATCACCCCGGGGGCCTGCAAGATCGGTATCATGCCGGGCATGATCCATCAGCCGGGCAAGATCGGTATCGTCTCCCGTTCTGGCACACTGACCTATGAAGCGGTCTTCCAGACAACTTCAACTGGCTTGGGTCAGAGCACCTGTGTCGGTATCGGTGGTGACCCTATCCACGGCATGAACTTCATCGACTGTCTGGAACTGTTCCAGGCTGATCCACAGACCGAAGGTATCGTTATGGTCGGTGAGATCGGTGGTTCCGCTGAGGAAGATGCTGCCGCCTTTATCAAAGAGTATGTCACCAAGCCTGTCGTGGGCTATATCGCCGGTGTTACTGCTCCTCCAGGAAAGCGTATGGGCCATGCGGGTGCTATCGTCAGTGGTGGCAAAGGGACAGCAGACAGCAAGTTTGCTGCCCTGGAAGCAGCCGGTGTTGCCACTGTGCGTTCGCCTTCAGAGATCGGTGCCAAGATGCTGGAACTGATGAGCTGATAAAGCCAAGATCCCTAAAATTGGGTATCATAAGCCGCCCCGGTCAGCAGACCGGTGGCGGCTTTTTCATTAATAGACAGCGGTTGAGCGGTTTGGCAATGTTCAGGATCTAAGTGACAGATTCTGGCGATAGCAGCGGCGGGTAAAGCTTTGAGTTTGAAAATATCATTGGCGCAGATCAATCTGAAGGTTGGCGACATTCAGGGTAATGGCGATCGTGTGCTTGAAGCGATGCGAGTTGCACGGGATGAGCAGCAGGCCCATGCAGTCGTCTTTCCCGAGCTTACCCTGACCGGCTATCCTCCCGAAGATCTGCTATTACGACCGGAACTGATTGCCCGTGTCGAGCAGGAGTTGACACGGCTTTGCCAGGCCTGTTCAGGCATTGACCTGATCATCGGTTACCCCCGCTGCCAGGATGGCAAGCTCTATAATGCGGCAGGTGTTATTCGTGAGGGCAAGATCATTGTCGAATACTTCAAGGCGTTACTGCCGAACTACAGTGTGTTTGACGAGAAGCGTTATTTTGAGTCGGGTGACAAGCCCTGCGTGTTTGATCTTCAAGGTGTCTCCGTTGGGATAACCATCTGTGAAGATATCTGGTACAAGACTCCGGCCGCCGATGCCGCACAGGCGGGGGCAAAGATCCTGCTTAATCTCAATGCCTCGCCATTCCATATGGGTAAGGCGCCAGAGCGGGAGATACTGCTGCAGAAAAGGGCACAGGAGTCTGGGCTGTCCATCGTCTACCTGAATCTGGTGGGTGGACAGGATGAGTTGGTATTTGATGGGGGATCATTTGTTGTCTCGCCAAAGGGAGAACTTACGCAGCGTACCGAGTTCTTTAATGAAGCCCAGCCAGTTGTGGTGTTTAAAGATCAGAATGGAACCATTGGGCCGGTCCCTGCAGAGATTAGCCCGGTTCTGTCGGAAGAGGCGGCCGTCTACCGTGCGCTAGTCACCGGCGTAAGAGATTATGTGTTAAAGAACGGTTTTAAAGGTGCTGTATTGGGGCTCTCTGGCGGTATCGATTCCGCCCTGACACTGGCGATTGCTGTAGATGCGTTGGGATCTGAGCAGGTGGAAGTGGTTATGATGCCCTCCCGCTATACCGCCGATATGAGTAATGAAGATGCCCTGCTTGAGGCTGAGAAGCTGGGTGTAAAGCATCAGACTATCCCCATTGAACCGGCATTCAATACGTTTCTGGAGATGCTGTCTGAGCCATTCGCCGGCACACAGCGGGATACCACAGAAGAGAATATCCAGGCTCGTTGCCGTGGCGTTTTGTTGATGGCCATTAGTAATAAGACGGGGAAAATTCTGCTGACCACCGGAAACAAGAGTGAAATGTCGGTAGGTTATGCCACACTCTACGGTGACATGGCGGGTGGTTTTGCACCGATCAAGGATGTTCCCAAGCTGTTGGTTTATCGCTTGGCCGAGTATCGAAACAGTATGGGAGAAGTGATCCCTCGTCGGGTTATAGAGCGTCCCCCCTCAGCAGAGCTGGCGCCCGACCAGAAGGATTCGGATAGTCTTCCTTCGTACGCTATTCTGGATCCGATTTTGGCACGTTATATTGAACAGGATCAGGGTGTTGCGGAGATTGTGGCAGGCGGATTCAGTGAAGATGCCGTGCGCCAGGTGGTCAGGTTGGTGGATAGAAATGAGTACAAGCGCAGACAGGCACCACCCGGGGTAAAAATAACCCAGCGCGCGTTTGGTCGGGATAGACGCTACCCATTGACGAACGGGTTTTGAAAGTAAATTGAAGCAGTGGCAGATAGGCTGCTTGTTGCCGGTGGGCTGTTTTCCGGTAATATGTAGGATTGTCTTAATCAGATAAAACCACCGCCGAAACGGTTAGGTGACAATTAGGAGCCAAGTAACAATGAAAAAAGTCGACGCGATAATCAAGCCTTTTAAACTGGACGATGTGCGAGAGGCACTGTCTGCTGTCGGTATTACCGGTATGACCGCCAGTGAAGTGAAAGGATTCGGTCGGCAGAAGGGCCATACAGAACTTTACCGTGGTGCAGAGTATGTGGTGGACTTCCTTCCCAAGGTGAAGATTGAGGTGGTGATTAACGAAGGTCAGCTTGATGAGTGCATTGAAGCGATTACCAATGCGGCCCGTACGGGTAAAATTGGTGATGGCAAGATCTTTGTGACATCGGTAGAGAAGGTGGTGCGCATCCGTACCGGCGAGGAAGATGAGACCGCAATCTAATTGATTGAATTTCCTAATAAAAAAGGGTGCCAGCAGGCACCCTTTTTTATTAGATATGGCAGGAAAGAATCAGTTTTTATCCAGCTCCAGGTAATCCCATACTGCCTGCCCCAGGGACTTATCCTCTTCGTATTCACTCTCAGCTACATCCAGTGCACCGCTCTGTTTATTCATGGCCATGACCCGCTTAGCATCAGCAGAGAGCTCTTCCAGGCCCAGTTTGTCATAGGCTGTAATCATGATCTCAAGGGCATCCTTTACTGCGGGTGTGCGTTGGTATTTTTCGATGACCGTGACACAGCGATTGGCTGCGGCAAGATAGGCACCCCGTTTCATGTAATAACGGGCGACATGGACTTCATGGCTGGCTAGGTTATTACGCAGGTAGAACATCCGCTTGCGGGCATCCTCGGCATATTGGCTTTCCGGGAAGCGACGCACCAGCTCAGCGAAATCATTGAATGAATCAATCGTGGAGCCCGGATCACGCTGCGAGGTGTCTGTTGGGATAAAGCGGGTGATAAAGCTCAGGTTCCGGTTGAAATTGACAATGCCCTTCAGGTAATAGGCGTAATCAACATGGGGATCACGGGGGTGGAGTCTAATGAATCGATCGGCTGCAGCAATGGCGGCCTCATGGTTGCCATCCTTGTAGTAGGCGTAGGAAACATCCAGCTGCGCCTGCATGGCGTAGCGACCAAACGGGTAACGAGACTCCAGTCCTTCGAAATATTTGATGGCCGTTTCGTAATCACTGTCCGACATGGCAAAACTGGCCTCGGAATAGAATTTCTGGGCGCTCCAGCCGAGGGTTTCGTCTTTCTCCTTGGGTAGCAGAGAGCAACCGGAGAGGAGTATAAAGCTAAGCAGGATGATTAAGATGCGTGTTTTGGTCATTGTTTATCAGGACTGGGTGATAATTCAAACGAAAAAGTATACCCGAAAGGTTTCGGTTGGGCGATCTTACGCGATGGCTGTTTTATGGTTTGTCCTTTACGGGGAGAGAATATACTGCCGAATGGGGTAAACTGGCTCTATTTGGTCACAGCAAATCAGAGGCGGCAGCATTGTCTGAAAGAGTAGAGCATCTCACTGCACGGATCGGGGTTGAGTTTGCCGGTAAACGGTTGGATCAGGTTCTGGCCCAACTGTTCCCGGATTATTCAAGAAGCCGGCACCAGCAATGGATCAAGGAGGGTCTGGTGACAATGGATGGTGTGGCCTGTCGACCAAGAGATAAGGTGCTTGGTGGAGAGTGGATCGCCCTGGAGGCCCGTCTGGAAGAGCAGGTGGCGTGCCAACCGGAGGCCATTGCACTGGATATCGTCTATGAGGACGGGGCCCTGCTAGTTATTAACAAACCGGCTGGACTGGTGGTTCATCCTGCAGCAGGCAACCCGGATGGCACGCTGCAGAATGCCCTTCTGCATCACGACCCCGAGCTGATACAACTGCCCCGGGCCGGCATTATCCACAGACTCGACAAAGAGACCACCGGACTGCTGGTGATAGCCAAAACACCGGGTGCTCACCGGGCACTCGTCGAGCAGCTGCAGGAGAGGGCGTTTGATCGCGAGTACCGCGCTATTGCGATGGGTGTCATGACGGCGGGTGGTTCAGTGGATGAGCCGATTGGTCGTCACCCCACGCAACGAATCAAAATGGCGGTCAACCACTCCGGGAAAGAGGCGGTCACCCACTATCGGGTACTGGAACGCTTTCGCGCCCATACCTACCTGAAAGTAAAGCTGGAGACCGGCAGGACACATCAGATTCGCGTCCACATGGCCCATATCCGCTATCCACTGGTGGGTGATCCGGTCTACGCTGGTCGTCTGCGCCAACCAGCAGGGGCGACCGAGCAGCTGCGGGAAAAGCTGCGCCATTTTCATCGTCAGGCGCTGCATGCAAAGCGGTTGGGTTTGACCCATCCGGAGAGTGGTGAGTGGATCGAGTGGGAGTCGCCCTTGCCGGATGATATGCAGCAGCTGCTGGATGTTCTGCGCGAGGATCTAATCCATGTCGGGTGATGGACCCCTGTTGCTCACCCCGGATTGGCCTGCGCCTGGAAATATCCGGGCTGTTATGACGACGCGTTTGGGGGGTGTCAGCAAGGCCCCCTATGAGAGCCTGAATCTCGGTGAGCATGTTGGCGATGACCCGCAGTCAGTCGAGAAAAACCGGAATCTGCTGATTGCCTGCGCTGGAATACCAGGCGCACCTTTCTGGCTCAATCAGGTGCACGGTACCCGGGTGCTGGACTGCGCTGTTTCAGGTCAGGATAGAACGGCAGATGCGGTGTTGGCCGATCAGCCGGGACAGGTGTGTGTGGTGATGACAGCGGATTGTCTGCCAGTGCTTCTCTGCAACAGCACGGGAACACAGGTGGCAGCGGTCCATGCTGGTTGGCGCGGTCTTGTCGATGGTGTGGTTGAGGTAACGCTGTCACGTTTCAAGGATCCGGCCGATAAAATTCTGGCGTGGCTGGGTCCCGCCATTGGCCCGGATGCCTTTGAAGTGGGTCCTGAGGTTCGTGAGCGGTTTATTCAGGCTGAGCCGCAGTCCGCTGGTGCCTTTGTGCCAGGGAGACCGGGGCACTGGTTGGCAGATATCTATCAGCTTGCCCGAATTAGACTGGAGCGGGCTGGAGTTGGTTTTATTGGGGGCGGGGATTACTGTACAGTAACCGACCATAAACGCTTTTTTTCCTATCGTAGGGATGGTGTCACGGGACGCATGGCCTCGCTGATCTGGATGGAGTAGCTTTCTGAGCGTCAATACTACAAACGGCCAGTGCCATGTTTAAGACCTTTTTTATATGCGATCCGTTTAACCGCGGAGGGTTGAATAGATGAGTGAATGGAAAATGCTGACGTTGGTTGGCGAGGATCAGCCGGGGATTGTTGGGCGTGTGACCAATGCCCTCTATCAGGAGGGCTGGAACCTGGGTGAGGCCTCCATGATCCGCCTGGGTGGTAACTTTACTATCATGATGATGGTAACCGGGACGGGTACGGTTGAGCCGGTACTGCAGCCGGTGGCAGATGAACTCGGTCTGCATCTGCATGTGGATGATATCGCCGGTTCACTGCACCAACACCTGGTACCGAATATTCAGGTGCGTGTGGCCGGTGCGGATCGGGCCGGTATTGTGGCTCAGGTGACAGCTGTGCTGGCCGAGCAGGGCTGCAACATTCTGGAGCTGGAGTCAGATGTGGCGGGATCCAGCGAGAAGCCGGTTTACATTATGCATATTCAGGGTTACTCCGATCACCCGTTGGAGACGTTGGAAGAGGCACTGGATAACCTGGGCGATATCGATGTCAATGTATCGTCCATAGAGACGCTGATTGGATAAAAATGGCAGTACTGGAAATATTGAAAATCCCTGATGATCGGTTGAAGCAGATTTCACAACCGGTTGAACAGTTTGATGACGCACTACGGGCATTTATCGATGATCTTGAAGAGACGCGTTGCGACGGCCCTGCCGCAGTGGGTATTGCTGCGCCTCAAGTGGGTCATTTTCAGCGCATTGTGATTGTGGATGTCTCCAATACGCGCAAACCGGTCCCTAATCATGGACATATGATCTTGGTGAATCCTGAGATCACCCATTGGGAAGGGTTTGAGATGGGGCGTGAGGGGTGTCTCTCAGTGCCGGATTACACTGGTAATGTAATCAGAGCAACCCACATAAAGATCCGAGCACAGGATTCCTGGGGTAACCCGCTGGAGTATGAGATGGAGGGCTATGAAGCCC
This sequence comes from Sedimenticola thiotaurini, assembly GCA_007713595.1. Taxonomy (GTDB): domain Bacteria; phylum Pseudomonadota; class Gammaproteobacteria; order Chromatiales; family Chromatiaceae; genus Sedimenticola; species Sedimenticola thiotaurini_A. The sequence continues at coordinate 61,681 of VMRY01000009.1, read as the reverse complement.
GCGCGGTTCAGCATGAGCTCGATCATATTGATGGCATGCTGTTTATTGACCGTGTTGTAAGCCGCCGAACTGATCTCTTTCAGCGCAAGGTGTATCAAAAGGGTGGCAAGGCTAAAAAATAAACAGGAGAACAGTGAGGTCGCAGCATGTCGGCTTTAGCTGTTGCCCTGTCACTCCTGCTGGTTGTGTTGCTATGGCAGCTCTATCGGCTTCGCAATGCCTGTCATCGTGCCAATCGGGTCGAGTGGGGGCCGCGTTGGATGAACCTCCTGGATGGCCTTAACCGTCTTTTCTGTTATCGCTACCACCGCCTGAATGTACTCGGCATGCGTCTTCCCAAGAGTGGTCCGGCCATCGTGGTGGCCAACCATGTATCGGGACTCGACCCGATGCTTCTACTGGCCTCGGCCAGACGTCCTCTACGCTTTATTATTGCACGAGAAGAGTATGAACGGTTCGGTCTGAACTGGCTGTTTCGGGCGATTGGGTGTATACCGGTTGATAGGGAAAGAAGACCGGAACAGGCACTGCGTGAGGCGCTACGTTGCCTGCGTCAAGGGGAAGTGGTGGCACTGTTCCCGCATGGAAAGATTCATCTCGACAGTGACCCACCTCGGCGCATTAAAGCCGGTGCTATTCGTCTTTCCCAGATTACCGGTGCGCCCATTTTCCCTCATCGTATCAGCGGTATCCGGGGCGAGGGTGGTGTGATTGGAGGTGTCCTGCTAAGAAGCAGGGCGCGTATCAAGGCCAGTTCTGCACTCTACCCAGAGGAGTGGGGCAGGGATCAGTTGCAGATCCAGGTTGAGGCGATTCTAGACAATAAATACAGGGATGAGGAATCGATAACGGGCTGAAAGCTCTATTGAATTTCGATATCAGGTACCCCATCTGCTAGGTAACCTTACAAATATCGGAGTAATTTCCATGAGAATGGACAGACTGACAAGCAAGTTCCAGATGGCTCTGGCGGACGCCCAGAGTCTGGCTGTTGGCCGGGATCACCAATTCATTGAGCCGGCCCATATGATGACCGCCCTGCTCGATCAGGAGGGTGGGACGGTCCGGCATCTGCTCACCCAATCGGATGTCAATGTAAATCAACTACGCTCAGGCCTGGGCGATATTCTGGATCGTCTGCCCAGTATTGAAGGGGCAGAGGGCGATTTGCATATCTCCAATGACCTGGGGCGTCTGCTCAATCAGAGCGATAAACTGGCTCAAAAGCGCAAAGATCAGTACATCTCCAGTGAACTGTTTGTCCTGGCTGCCCTGGATGACAAAGGTGAGCTGGGCGATCTGATGCGCAAATCCGGTGCATCCAAGCAGCCCATCGAGCAGGTCATTGAAAAACTGCGTGGTGGGCAGCAGGTGAATGATCCGAATGCTGAAGACCAACGCCAGGCGCTGGAGAAGTACACTATTGACCTTACCGAGCGCGCTGAACAGGGCAAGCTTGACCCGGTTATTGGTAGGGATGATGAGATTCGCCGCACCATTCAGGTGCTACAGCGCCGAACCAAGAACAATCCTGTGCTGATTGGTGAGCCGGGTGTAGGTAAAACCGCCATTGTGGAAGGACTGGCGCAGCGCATAATCAACGGCGAAGTGCCGGAAGGACTGAAGAATAAACGCCTCCTTTCGTTGGATATGGGTTCATTGATTGCTGGCGCAAAATTTCGCGGTGAGTTTGAGGAGCGCCTGAAGGCGGTGCTGAATGATCTCTCCAAACAGGAGGGACAGATCATCCTGTTTATCGATGAGCTGCATACCATGGTCGGTGCCGGTAAGGCCGAAGGGGCGATGGATGCGGGCAATATGTTGAAGCCTGCTCTGGCCCGAGGTGAACTGCACTGTGTCGGTGCGACCACGTTGGATGAGTACCGGAAGTATATTGAGAAAGATGCCGCACTGGAGCGTCGGTTCCAGAAAGTCCTGGTGGAAGAGCCTTCGGTTGAGGACACCATTGCTATTCTGCGCGGTCTGAAAGAGCGTTATGAACTGCATCATGGGGTGGATATTACCGATCCGGCCATTGTCGCTGCGGCCACGCTCTCTACTCGTTACATTGCCGATCGACAGCTGCCAGACAAGGCGATCGACCTGATTGATGAGGCGGCCTCACAGATCCGTATGGAGATCGATTCATTGCCGGAAGAGATGGATCGACTGGAACGACGTCTGATCCAGTTCAAGATTGAGCGGGAGGCGTTGAAGAAAGAGTCGGATGAGGCCTCCAAAAAGCGCTTGGCACAACTGGAAGCGGAGATCGAAAAGGCCGACCGGGAGTTCTCCGATCTGAATGAGATCTGGAAGTCGGAAAAGGCTGCCCTACAAGGCACCGCACATATCAAGGAGGAGTTGGAACGGGCCCGTCTGGATATGGAGACTGCTCGCCGTGCCGGTGATCTTGGTCGTATGTCAGAGCTGCAGTATGGCCGTATTCCCGAGTTGGAAAAGCAGCTGGATATGGCCTCCCAGGCAGAGATGCAGGATATGAAGCTGCTGCGCAACAAAGTTACAGAAGAAGAGATTGCCGATGTCATCTCCAAGTGGACTGGCATCCCGGTCAGCAAGATGCTGGAAGGTGAAAGAGGCAAGCTGTTACGTCTGGAAGATGAGTTGGGTAAGCGGGTGATTGGTCAGACCGAAGGTATTACGGCAGTCGCTAATGCGATTCGCCGCTCTCGTGCCGGATTATCAGATCCCAAGCAACCGAATGGCTCGTTCCTGTTCCTCGGCCCGACCGGCGTAGGTAAGACAGAGCTTTCCAAGGCATTGGCGGATTTCCTGTTTGACACGGAAGACGCCATGGTACGCATCGATATGTCCGAGTTCATGGAGAAACACTCCGTTGCTCGATTGATTGGTGCACCTCCTGGTTATGTCGGCTACGAAGAGGGTGGTTATCTGACGGAGGCTGTACGTCGTCGCCCCTACTCAGTGATTCTGCTGGATGAGGTGGAGAAGGCGCACCCCGATGTGTTCAATGTCCTGTTGCAGGTTCTGGATGATGGACGCCTGACCGATGGTCAGGGTCGGACGGTGGATTTCCGTAACACGGTGATCATTATGACCTCAAACCTGGGTTCTGATCTGATTCAGTCCATGGCAGGTGAGGAGCAGTATGAGAGGATGAAGTCTGCTGTGATGGAAGTGGTGGGGCAACACTTCCGCCCAGAGTTTATCAACCGGGTGGATGATATCGTGGTGTTCCATCCACTGGGTCGTGAGCAGATTCGTGCCATTACCGTAATTCAGGTGAAATATCTTGAAGGGCGTTTGGCCGATCATGATATGGGACTGGAGCTGACCGAGGCGGCCCTTGACAGATTGGGCGATGCTGGCTTTGACCCGGTCTATGGTGCAAGGCCGCTGCAGCGGGCGATCCGCCAGCAGTTGGAAAATCCGCTCGCCCAGGAGATCCTGGGTGGACGCTTTGGTCCGGGAGATACCATCAAGGTTGATTCTTCGGACACGGGACTGACCTTCAGTAAGGCATAACTGCCTATGCTCTTGTACAGCAATGGCTGTGCAAGAGCATCTTTAATCACCCGCCTTTTTTATTGTGTTATTTCACCTGATATTTATGTCAAATACCTCTGGCGTGCGTGGATGCTGGCTATCCTAGCAGCGTATTGGCCCATTCTACTAAAAGCTCCCTGTGACACTTCTGCTAAAGAGAGTACCTTTCTTCGCCAACAAAAACCGACTTGATTGAAGCTGCTTAAATTGACCATACGTATGCAAGTCAATTTAAGCTTGAAAAGAATTCAAGATGGTTGTGGTTTTAAAAGAACTTACCCCTGAAGTTAGAAGTATCCGCACCAGGAGCAATCATGAAGTATCACCGGTTCCCAATTAAACGTACCGTTCTAGCAACCCTTGCGACTGCACTTGCTCAAGGTGTGATTGCAGAAGAGAAGGTATTACCGAGTATTACAGTCACTGCTGAACCTCTGCAGAAAGAGCAGGCGATAAACTCGACCAAAGTAAATGCCAATACCTTGCAGTCCCTGCGACCGGCAACCAGTGATACCGCTTCCCTGCTGAAAAACATTCCAGGTGTCAATCTTTATGGTGCTGGTGGTGTCTCCAGCTTGCCTGTAATACATGGCCTTGCAGATGATCGTCTGCGCATCAAGGTCGATGGAATGGATCTGATTTCTGCCTGCGGAAATCATATGAACCCCCCTCTCTCCTATATTGATCCGACCAGTGTTGGAAGTGCTGAAGTGTTTGCTGGGATTACGCCGGTCAGTGTAGGAGGTGACAGTATTGGTGGTGCCATTCTGGTAGATTCAGCAGATCCAGAGTTTGCCCAAGCTGATGAGGGGTTATTGCAGAAGGGTGAGGTTGGTGCTTTTTATCGGAGTAATGGCGATGCCCATGGTGGTAATTTGTCTGCGACGCTGGCCAATGAAAAAATCAGCCTTACCTATCGTGGATCGACCGCACAAGCGGATGACTACAAGGCGGGTGATGATTTTAAACCTGCGGGTCTTGCTGCTGCTGGCAGAGGATGGCTGGATGGTGATGAAGTCGGCTCCAGTATGTACAAGTCGATAAATCATTCGCTGGCTTTGGCGATGCGTCATGAAAATCATCTAATGGAGCTGAAACTCGGGCTGCAGGATATACCCTATCAGGGCTGGCCTAATCAGCGCATGGATATGACAGGAAACGACAGTACCCAAGTGAATCTTCGATATGAGGGTGAGTTTGACTGGGGTGGACTGGAGGCGCGCGCCTATCGGGAGCATACCCGCCATGTCATGCAGTTTGGTGAAGATAAACTCTTCTGGTACGGATCTAATATGGGTGCCCCATTCACTGACGGTGTGCCCTGTCCCCCTACGGCGGGTATGAACGGATGTGCCGCCGGCATGCCGATGGATACGGAAGGTAACAACAGTGGACTGGTACTTAAGGCTGAACTACCTATTTCAGATCGTGATCTGCTTCGGGTTGGCGGTGAAGCACAGCGTTATAGATTGGATGATTGGTGGGATCCTTCAGGTAAGGGGATGTGGCCGAACACGTTCTGGAATATCAATAATGGTGAGCGTGATCGATTGGCGGCCTTTGCTGAGTGGGAAGCGCAATGGAATCCCAGGTGGCTGACGCAGTTCGGATTGCGTTATGAGAAAGTCGATATGAACACTGGAGAGGTGCAGGGGTACAATACCACTTCAGCCCAATATGCGGCTGAATCGGCTGCGTTCAATGCCACTGACCGGGAAAAAACGGACCATAATATCGATCTTACGGCTTTGGCTCGTTTAAAGTTGGATGACACGCGTTCTCTTGAATTCGGTTATGCCAGAAAGACCCGGTCCCCTAATCTCTATGAACGTTACACCTGGTCAACAGGTGGTATGGCGATGCGCATGATCAACATGGCAGGTGATGGCAATGGCTATGTAGGTAATCTTAACCTGGAACCCGAAGTGGCACATACCATTAGTACTACGTTTGACTGGCATAATCCCGCACAGGATAAATGGGGCCTGAAAGTCACCCCGTACTATACCTATGTTAATGATTATATTGATGCCCAGCGTTGTGTTTCAGCAAATAGTAACTGCGGGGCTGCTAATCAGACGGCTACTAAAGCCTTCGTCTACTTACAGTTTGTTAACCAGTCTGCACATATGTATGGACTGGATGTTTCAGGTCATTATCCGCTAGCAGAGAATACTCCTTACGGTGATTTTACAGCGACAGGTGTGCTGAGTTACGTTCGTGGTAAGAACCGGACTACTGATGATAATCTTTATAACATCATGCCATTAAATGCCAAGCTGGCTGTCGTACAAAGCACAGGGCATTGGAAAAACACCCTGGAAGTTGAGCTGGTTGATGGGAAGGATGATGTGTCGCAAGTGAGAAATGAACTTGAAACCAAGTCGTATGGCCTGCTGCATCTGCGTAGCCGTTATGAATGGAAACAGGTAGGCATTGATTTTGGAATAGAAAATGTTTTTGACAAGTTCTACAACCATCCCCTGGGTGGTGCTTACACAGGACAGGGTAAGACCATGTCAGGTACTGATGTGCCTTGGGGTGTTCCTGTTCCCGGCGCGGGACGATCGATCTATGCAGGCGTGAACTACAAGTTCTAACCTGTTACTTTGTCATCGGAGTGATTAACGCCGGCATGCTGCCGGCGTTTTATTTTTACAGTTGATGCTCCCATGACTCTTGTCTTGGATCTTTAATGAGTGTGTGAATAAAATGCTTTGCCTGCTTTAAATGATGGCTTGATTTCTGACTGAGTGGCATGCCGAGATCAAACTGATATCCTGGAATTTTCAGGAGATAAGCAGGAGGAGATGGTTGTTTGAATACAGTTTCAAAGATACTCAATAAGGTGGCTGGAGTTAAGCTGTGGCTAGTGTAACTGTGATCCATTCCCGGTGTAAGCCTGGAGAATTCAAAAGGTGGTTTTGCAGACAGGGATGCATCGACAAAGAGTAATAACTTTCTCTCTTCAAGATCGGTGACATGCTCAATCTGCAACTGAAAGTCTGTAATTAGTTCATACTCTGATGGGCTGTTGATTACCCGCTCTTCCTGTTCTAGCTCTTCAATCAGCAGAGGCCCAACTGCATCATCGCCCCGGGATGGATTGCCATAGCCTATTATCACAATAGGTGGCCTGTTCACCGTTTCAGCTCACCCTGGGTATCCTTGATCAGTCGGTCAACAATCTGACCATCCGGCTGCTGAAGTTCGATTACTAGCGGCATTTTGCCCAGGGCGTGGGTAGCGCAGGAGAGGCAGGGGTCATAGGCGCGTATCGCGACCTCGATATGGTTTAGCATGCCCTCGGTGATCTCCTGACCGTTGAACAGATCAGACGCCACTCTCCTTACGGATTCATTCATCGCACGGTTGTTGTGGGTGGTGGAGACGATCAGATTGGCTCTGCTGACCAGTCCATCTGCATCGATTTCATAATCATGAATCAGGGTTCCCCGAGGTGCTTCAATGACACCGATACCACGTTGACGCATCTCACCGGTCTGCTTCAGGTCATGGCCAAGCAGGTCAGGGTCACCCAGCAGTTGTTCGATTTTTTCGGCACAGTGCAATAGTTCAATCATCCGCGCCCAGTGATAAGCCAGGGTCGATTGAACCAGGCCATGCCTGTTGAGCGATCTAAATTCGATCCTGGCCTTTTCTGCTAATGGCGTATCTATGTAATCGCAGTTATTGATTCGGGCCAGCGGTCCCACCCGGTAGCTCCCCTCATCTGGCCCGAGTTGCTGCAGATACGGGAATTTCATATAGCTCCAGGATTTGACCTCTTCACGTATGTGTTGGTCATATCCCCGGTAGTCGACATGATCCATTATGCGATGGCCATCGATGGCCGTGACCCGCAGCCCGCCATGATACAGTTCCAGTGCACCGTCATCCTGGCAGAGACTCATCATGTGCGTATCGATTCGGGCGAACTGCTGATTCTGCTCCAGGGATTCCATGAAAAGTTTCCTGGCCAGTTGGAGTGCACTCTCGCCCCATGAAACGATCTGGCGAATATCCTGCTGCAGATAATCACGCTCACTGCTGTCCAGCGCCTTGTTTACCCCGCCGGGAATTGCACAGGTGCCATGTATCCGTTTCCCAGCGGTAACCCGGATCACCTCCTGACCAAACTTGCGCAGTAGCACCCCCTGTTTTGCCAGATCCGGGTGCGCGTTAATCAATCCGACGATATTGCGCTGACTGATTTGACTGTCAAAGCCAAACAGCAGATCGGGTGAAGAGAGGTGAAAGAAATGCAGGGCATGTGACTGAAGCAGCTGACCGTAGTGCATCAGCCGCCGGACTTTTTCGGCAGTCGGGGTGAGCTGATCAACACCCACCAGTTGATCAATCGCCTTGCCTGCGGCCAGATGATGGCTGACCGGGCAGATGCCGCAGAGTCGCTGAACCAGTACCGGCAGTTCCCAGTAGGGACGGCCCTGGATAAATTTTTCAAAGCCGCGAAACTCGACGATATGCAGGCGCGCCTGCTGGATACGGTTTTCATCATCCAGCAGAAGCGTCACCTTGCCATGGCCTTCAACCCGGGTCAGTGGCTCAATGGCGATGCGGCGCAGTTTTTCCGGCTGTGCTGCGGTTTCCAGCTGTTCGATAGTTACAGGTCTTTGCTCAATCATAGTGAATCTGCTGATAGGCGAACTGAATGGGTCTGCCGGAGAGCAGCTCATCTAGAAAAGTGAAAATGGTGTCGGCAGAAGGGGGACAGCCGGGCAGGAAATAGTCGATCCAGACCACCTCATGGATTGGGTGTACCTGGTTCAGCAACAGGGGGAGTTCAGGGTCATTGGGGATCTGTGGGTTATCGATCCCGGCACCATGAAGATAGGCCTCTTCCAGGCAGTCGGCCAGAGAGTATTGATTCCGCATGGCAGGAACGCCGCCATTGATGGCGCAGGCCCCGACGGCCACCAGAATCTTGCACTGGCGTCGAAAGGCCTTCAATACCTCGACGTTCTCGGCATTACAGACGCCGCCTTCAATCAGTCCCAGATCGCATGGGCCCACTTTTTTGATATCCGTCAGCGGTGATCGGTCAAATTGAATGTGCCCAACCAGATCGATGAGTCTTTCATCGATATCCAGTATCGACATGTGGCAGCCGAAGCAACCGGCCAGTGAGGCAGTGGCAACCTTAATCGGGCTACTCATCAGCCAACTCCTGATGTTTTGCAACATCGCCGACCTGGCTGATGGGGGCTTGATCATAGAGTCGTTGGCCAATCGGTATGTTATACCCCTTGTGTTTGGGCAGGATGGCACCTACCGGGCAGACCCGTGCAGCTTTGTCGCTGCTGGTGAAACTGGAATCAGCCAGTTTGCCACTGGTTGAATTGATAGCAAGATGCGCCTGAATGCCACGGCCACTGATGGAAAAAACATTTTTATTATCGCTATCCCGACTGGCCCGAACGCACAGCTCACAAAGGATGCAACGATTGAAGTCGATGATCATCTCCGGATGGGATGCATCCACGGCACGTTTGGGATAGAAGTGGACGAACTCCGGTGCCAACATGCCACAGTGATAGGCCACGGCCTGCAGCTGGCAGGCGCCACTCTTCTCGCAGGCGGGACAGACGTGATTGCCTTCAACAAACAGCAGTTTTAGTAATAACCGACGCTGTGTGGTGAGTTCATGGGTTGCATTTTCAACCTCCATTCCTTCACTAGCAGGGGTTGTACAGGCTGCAACAGTGCGACCATTGGCATTGACAGTGCAGAGTCGGCAACTGCCGTGCGGTTTGAACTCCGGGTTGTGACAGAGATGAGGTATATAGATGCCGGCGGCTAACGCCGCATCCATGATGGTCTCTCCTGCGCTGAAGGGGACCGTGATGCCATCCAGTTTGAATTGATTATTCATACGCCGCCTCCCTCCAGATGGGCCTCCGGGTCATCGCGCCCCGTTAGCAGACGAGCCTCTTCCAGTGAAGCGTCCAGATCAAACGCCGGCTCAAAGCTGGTGGCGCGAAGCCGGGATTGAAACAGTTTGGGGAATTTACCCAGTCCATCAAGGATTGGATTGGCCGCAGTCTGGCCCAGTCCACAATGGCTGGTCTTCTGCATCAGGCTGCCGAGGATACTCATCTCTTCCAGGTCTTTGGTTGTGGCATGGCCCACCATGACTTTATTCAGCTGTTTTACCAGGAGCGAGCTACCTACCCGGCAAGGTGTGCAGAAGCCACAGCTCTCATGGCGGAAAAATTGGGTGAAATTCTCAATGACCCTCAATAATTCACGATTCTGATTAAAGATCATAAATGAGCCGCCGGTTGAAATATCCTCAAAGGCGATGGTGCGATTAAATTCAGTCTCTGGAATCAATCGGCCTGCGGCCCCACCCACCTGAACCGCCATTGTTTGATGCGCCCCGCATTGACTCAGGATCTCAGCGATAGCCGTCCCAAATGGAAATTCATAGATACCAGGACGGTCACAATCACCCGAGATACTGAGCAGTTTAGTACCGGGTGAAGCGGTTGTTCCTACCTGCCTGTACCACTCCGGACCCTGCTGGATAATCAGGGCTGCATTACAGAAAGTCTCTACATTATTGACGACGGTGGGGAAGCCGCTATAACCCTCAGTGACCGGGAACGGTGGACGGGGACGGGGAATGCCCCGTTTTCCCTCAAGTGATTCAATAAGTGCCGACTCTTCGCCGCAGATATAGGCCCCGGCACCGAGGTGAATGGTGATGTCAAAATTGAAATCGTCGTGAGCGAGGATGGCATTTCCCAGTAATCTCTCTTTTCGTCGCTGATCAAGGACACGCTGCAATGAATCCAGGAGATAGCGGTACTCGCCCCGAAGGTAGATAAAGCCGGTCCTGGCACCAATCGCGGCGGCGCAGAGGGTCATCCCTTCGATCAGGCGCTCCGCGTGGGATTGAAGCAAAAACCGATCCTTGAATGTGCCGGGCTCGCCTTCATCCGCATTGCAGACCACAAAGCGCTCTTCCGCCGCCGCTGAGGCACAGAAGCGCCACTTTGCTGCCGTGCTGAAACCTGCTCCGCCACAACCGCGCAGTCCGGCTTGCTCCAGTTGACTAAAGATGGCTGCGGGTCCTTTTTTCAGGCAGGCTTCGATGGCGGCGGCTGGCTGATACTCGCTGTTAAGTACTATATCTCTTCGCTCTGCCCTGCTTTCCACCTCAAACAGGGTTTTGGGCCACTGGCTCAGGGGTGTGGAGGCCTCTATCAGCTGGATAATCTGGCCAATACGGTTGGTTGTGAGACGGGTAATGGTCTGCCCATTAATCAGCGCGGCAGGGCCTTGATCACCCATGCCGATACAGGATGTATAGTCCAGACTGACGCGCCGATCTTCCCGGGTGGTGCCGATGGCAACGCCAAGCCCTTTCGAGAGCAGGTCAGCCAGTAGGTGACTGCCCTGCATCTGTTCAGTGATGTTGTCGCTGAACAGAATGTCATACTCACCACGAGGTGTAGTGTGCAGGAAACCATAAAACTCGATCAAGCCGATGATATGGGATTCACTCACTCCAGATGATACGGCAAGCCGATCTATCTCATGCCTCGGTACATAGTGGTACTCCTGCTGCAGCCCTATCAATTGCTGCAGAACGCTGAACGGCGCTCCGTTTTCTGAGTCGGGCATACTTAATTTACTTTGCTGTAGCTCATCGTGAACCATTATGACATCCATTAATTTCAGAGTTATGACTCGTCAATAGTCCTACTGTAGCTGAAATCAATATAACGTAAATTGCGGCTTGTCATCTGTGCCAGAGTTTTTTGGAAAGTTTTTTCCAGTGTGGCCGCTATGTTTACATGTAAAAGAGGTTTTTGTAGGAACAACATGCCACAAATTGGTCGGTTTGAAATTAAAGAGAAGCTGGGTGCCGGCAGTCAGGGGACGGTATATCGCTGTATTGATTCCGAATTGCGCCGCCCGGTTGCAATCAAATTGCTCAATCGTGAGATGTCAGGAGTTGCGCAGACTGTTGATAACCTGCTGAGCGAGGCCAGAACAATCAGCCAGATCCAGCATCCGAATATCGTTTCCATATTCGATGTTGGAAATGAGAGAAAGCGCCCCTATCTGGTGTTTGAATATGTTCAGGGTGAGTTGCTGTCGGATCGGATGAAACGCGCTGACCTGACCTTGCCGGGGGCGCTGGATATTATTGTCGGCATATTGTCAGGTATTGATCAGGTGCATCGCAAGGGCATTGTCCATCGTGATCTGAAGCCGGCGAATATCATTCTCAATAGTGATGGCATACCCAAGATCATGGATTTCGGTATTGCCCGCTTGATTACAACCGGGATGAATCATGATGTAGAACTGACCGGTACGCCCCGTTACATGGCCCCGGAATATATCGGTGAGGGAAAAGTCAGTCCCCAGGCTGACGTATTTGCCCTGGGTGCCATTCTGTTTGAACTGTTAACCGGTAAGGTGGCATTCGATGCCCCCGACCAGCAAACATTATTGGCCTGTGTGCGTGATAAGGCGGTTGAGATTCCGTCGAGCCTGAATCCTGAAATTGATCAGCAGCTTGATTCTATTATTCAGAAATCACTGGAAAAAGACCCCGATCAGCGATTTATCAACGCTGGTGAGATGCTCGTTGCGATCAGTGATTATCGTAAGAGCATGGATGAGGTGACAGGGCAGGTGACCAAGGGTACGGTCGATTTTCTGCTACGTCGGATGCAGCATAAAAGTGATTTTCCAGTACTCTCTGAATCCATTCGCACCCTCAATCGTCTGGCCGGGTCAGAGAATAAGGGTATGGATCAGCTGGCCAGTATTATTATTCGTGATTACGCCCTTGCCAGCAAGATTCTTAAGGTAGTCAATTCAGCCTACTACAGCCATTTTTCCGGCCGCATTGGCACCATCTCCCGGGCCATTGTGGTGCTGGGTATCCAGACTATCCGTTCAATTGCGGCATCACTGATCTTCTTTGAGCATTTGCATAACAAAACCCAGGTTGTTCGGCTGAAGAATGAGATTGCAGCGGCCATCTTTAGTGCCACATTGGCCCGGCAGGCGGCGGAAGATGCCGAGATGGAACATGTGGAAGAGGGCTTCCTCTGTGGCATGTTACATACTCTGGGCAAGATCCTGGTGACCTACTACCTGAATGATGAGAGTGAAGAGATTCAGCGGCTGGTTAAGATGGAGTCGGTATCGCAGGAGAATGCGGAACAACGGGTATTGGGTATGTCCTTTCAGGATGTTGGTGTAGCCATTGCTAAACAGTGGAATTTCCCGACGGCCATTATCCAGGGCATGGTCAAGGTTGATCCTGCATCTCCGGGCGAACTGAAAAAGACGGATGTGAAATTGCGACTTATCGCCAACTTCTCAAATGAAGCAACCCGGATTATTGGGGATGCTGATGAGGGGAGTGAGCCGAAGATTAAACAGTTACTGAGACGCTATAGACGCGGTCTTGCGATCAGTGAGAAGCGTTTTGAAAAGATGCTTGAGGAGGCGCGGCGTGAGTTTGTTGAGTTAAGCAATAGCCTGGGCTCCAATACCGCTAATGATCCCTTTATGCGCCGCTTATCCCGCCCGGCCAAAACGGACACCTCGCATGTCACTAAAGGCAAGGGCCGCAAAGAGGATATTACCACTACGCTTGCACTGGAGCAGGCAGCGAACCTTCCCCCATCAAGCTCATTGATTATGGAGGTTGCACCGAATGACCCGGCCATAAATGCTGAGATTGTATTGACAGAGGGGTTGCAGGAGGTGACTGGCATGTTGGTGGATGATGATACCAATGTGGTACAGATTTTTAATGTGGTGCTGGAAACCCTGTATCGTGCCCTCGCTTTTGACCGGGTAGTGCTTTGTCTGCAGGATCGTGCAACCAATCAGATAAAAGCCAAGCTGGGTTTTGGAAATGATATCGAGAACTTTATCAGCAAATTCCATTTCCAGCGGCAGTACAGCGCTGATGTATTCCATGCGGCCCTGAAGAACGGCGTGGATCTGGCGATATCTGATGCCCATGATGAAAAAATACAGTCCGACATGCCGGAGTGGTATAAAAAGATCGCTAACGCCGGCTCATTTTTGGTTTTTCCTCTGGTTGTTAAGCAACGTCCTCTGGGGCTGATCTATGCTGATCACTCACAGCCAAATGGAGTGGTATTGACTGCCAAGCAGCTCAACCTTATCAAGGCCCTCAGAAACCAGGTGATTCTTGCCTTCCGTGCGCGAATGTGAAATCTTAACCGCTCAATATCAGGGCAGGGATAAGGTAGTTCAGTATGTTGGAATATATCTTCTTTGATGAACGTCCGTGGCAGCTGTTCATTGATTATTTAACAGCCAGGGGGCTTCAGCCACTCTCAGCCCAGGAGGATCAGGGTTTCATGGTGCGTCTGCCGGAAGATACGGACGATGCACTCATGGATGACATTGAAGCCTACTATGATGAGATGCTGGATATGAATGAGGCGCTGTTCATCGAGCAGGCAGACCCTTCAGAGCATAAGCATGCGGCTGGAGTCAGCGTCAATCTGAGTGATGGCCGGACGGTACAGGCGGTGGTTGATCCGGCATTACTCAACCGTATCCTCGATGTGTTGAGCACGGACGAATTGGGTCAGTTTATCAACTCTATTGTAGATGCTGTGGAAAATCCGGATGAGCGTTCTGTCTGCCGGCGGATGTAAGCGTGAGATATCGAACGTATTTTGGTAGATCAACACAACCTGACAGTATGACGATTATTTCGCGGCTTTTTGTGACGCTTCCTTTCTTGCCTGTTCAGCGGCTTCTTGTTTGCGCTCCTGTTTTTTCTGCTCAACCAGCTCAATGTACTGCTTTGGCGTGAGGGTGGCAGCGCGCTCCGGTGCCTCTTTCGGTGCATAGTAGGCATAGATCACGACGCCGATCAGGACGGCCACAATCAGCAGAAAGGGTTTCTGTTCCATAACGTCTGTCCGGTCTCCATGCTTCTCCTCAGAATACACCAATACGCTTACTCTCGCAGGCTAATGATCGGCCAGCTACGTTCGCGGGCGATTTGGGCGAGTGTCTCATCGGGGTCGACGGCTACGGGACACTCCACCTGTTCCAGCAGAGGCAGATCATTTTGGGAGTCGCTGTAGAAGCTGCTTCCTGTAAGATCCTGCTGATGTGCTTTTAGCCAGAGATTCAGGCGCGTCACCTTGCCCTCACGGAAGCTTGGTGTACCGGCAACTTCACCGGTGTAACGGCCATCGATCATCTCCGGGTCTGTAGCTATCAGATGCTCAATGCCAAAGGCTGCGGCGATTGGGGCCGTCACGAAAGCATTGGTGGCGGTAATGATCATCAGGGTGTCTCCCGCTTTTCTGTGGCGTTCTACCAGCAGTCGCGCGGCGGGTAACAGAATCGGTTCAATCTTCTGCTGCATGAAGTCGTGATGCCATGCCTGTAGCTGTTCCACAGAGTGCTGGCTCAGTGGTTTGAGGGAAAAACGCAGAAACTCATGGATATCCAGCCGACCCTCTTTGTACTCCTGATAAAACCGGTCGTTTTCCCTTTCATACCAGGCGCCGTCCACAATGCCCTTCTCTGCCAGGAATACCCCCCAGAGGTGGTCTGAATCTCCATTCAACAGGGTGTTGTCAAGATCAAAAATGGCTAAAGGCAATGTAACTACTCCCGACGCTATGAAACGGCTATTTTAACCCGGAAATGGGGGGTGAGTATAACCTGAGGGCATTACTGGGTTGCCGCTGAGAGGGCTTATATTAAGCCCGGATGACAAGTGGTTGCTGTTGAATGGTTACTTGTGGAACAATCAAGGCAGTTTATAGATTCTTAATAGGTTTTCTTTTGATTGATTCAGAAGGTTATAGACCTAACGTTGGTATCATACTTTGCAATCAGCAGCGACAGCTTTTCTGGGGTAGACGTATAGGGCAGGATGCCTGGCAGTTCCCCCAAGGCGGTATAAACGATGGAGAGACGCCTGAACAGGCGATGTACCGTGAACTGGAAGAGGAAGTGGGACTGAAACAACATCAGGTTGAGTTGGTTGGTGTCACCTCCAGTTGGCTAAAGTATCGCCTTCCAAAGCGATTTCTAAGGCATCACTGCAAGCCGCTTTGCATCGGCCAGAAACAGCTCTGGTATCTGCTTAGGGTGTTGTGTGATGAGACGGACTTCTGTCTCGATCATGCACCTAAGCCGGAATTTGACGGTTGGCGTTGGGTAAAATATTGGCATCCGCTGCGAGAGGTAGTCTATTTCAAGCGCAAGGTCTATGTGCAGGCTCTTGAGGAGTTGGCACCGCTGTTGTTTCCAGATGGCGCGCCCAATCGATCTCAGGCTAACTACCTGCGTCAGAATAGGCGGTAACTAATCGTGCTTGAAATTCTCCACCGGATTGTTCAGGAGGTCAATGCTGCTCCTGACTTGGGAGAAGCGCTGAGGCTGATTGTGCAGCGGGTGAAGCAGGCGATCGGCACCGATGTCTGTTCTGTTTATCTGACCGATTTTGATCGTCGGGAACATGTACTGTTGGCCACAGAAGGTCTCAATCCTGATGCCGTAGGCAAGGTCAGCTTGCCCATGCATCGTGGTCTGGTGGGCTTGGTATGCGAACGTGCAGAGCCGGTCAATCTTGATGATGCAACCCAGCATCCGCGCTATCTCTTTATTCATGCCACCGGTGAAACCCAGTATCGGGGTTTTCTTGGCGTACCTATCATCCAGAATCGAAAAGTACTTGGAGTGTTGGTTGTCCGGCAGGTAGAACCACGCAAGTTTGATGATGATGAGGTTACCTTTCTGTTCACTCTGGCGGCTCAACTGGCAGGTGCAATCACCTATGCCCAGGCCAGCGGTGAACTGAATCAGATACAGCATACCCGCAGTCCGTTGAATCGCTATCTCAGTGGCCAACCGAGTGCGCCGGGTGTAGCCACGGGGCAGGCGGTTGTGGCCTATCAGATGGCAGATCTGGATGCCGTACCGGATCGCACGACAGATGACCCCGCTGCAGAAATTGCCGCCTTGAGGGAGGCGGTGGACCGCACACAACAAGAACTAAAAAGCTTGAAGGAGCGGCTCTCAGCAGAGCTGCCAGTGGAAGAGCAGGCACTGTTTGATGCCCTTTTGTTAATGCTAGGCAGTGATACCCTGATCAGCCAGACGATCGAACGTATTGAGCAGGGCCAATGGGCACAGGGTGCTCTGCACCACACCATTGAAGTCCATGCCAAGGTGTTCGACAACATGGACGATGTCTATCTGCGCGAACGTGCATCGGATATTCGGGATCTGGGGCGACGCGTCCTTATGCATCTGCAGATGGATAAGCCCAGAGAGGTACTCTATCCAGACAAGACGATCCTGGTAGGCGGAGATATCAGCGCCGTACAGTTAGCCGAAGTGCCGATTGAGCGACTAACCGGCATTGTCTCGGCCATGGGCTCCAGTTCATCCCATGTGGCCATTCTGGCCCGTGCTATGGGTATCCCTGCGGTAATGGGTGTGACTGATCTGCCGGTCGGGCGTTTAGAGGGGCTTGATGTCATCATTGATGGCTATCGCGGTCGTGTCTATGTCACGCCAGACCCTTCAGTCAGGGATGAGTATGCCCGCCTCGCCAAGGAAGAGACTGAAATCGCCGTAGAACTTGAGGCGATGAAGGGACTGAAGGCCGAGACAACCGATGGCACAGCGATTCCCCTGTACCTGAATACCGGTTTGATCTCAGATGTCATGACGGTTGGCCTGGAGGAGTCCGAGGGTGTAGGCCTGCATCGTACCGAGCTGCTCTATATTACCCGTGATCGGTTTCCCGGCGAGGATGTTCAGGTCGAAAGCTATCGGCAGTTACTGAGCTCGTTTAATCCGCGTCCGGTTATACTGCGTACCCTGGATATTGGCGGTGATAAACCGCTACCCTATTTTCCTTTCACCGAGTCCAATCCATTCCTGGGTTGGCGTGGGGTGAGAATCTCCCTGGATCATCCCGAGATCTTTCTGACCCAGATACGCGCCATGATGCGTGCCAATATCGGCCTGAATAATCTGCAGATCATGTTACCAATGGTAAGCATGGTTTCTGAAGTTGATGAGCTGCAGATGCTGATCCAGCGCGCCTACGATGAACTGGTTGAAGAGGAGTTTTTGGTATCCATGCCGCCTGTGGGTGTGATGATTGAGGTGCCTGCGGCCGTCTATCAGATTGATGAGATTGCCCGGCGGGTTGATTTTCTCTCGGTTGGAACCAATGATCTCACGCAGTATCTGCTGGCTGTTGACCGGAACAATCCCCGCGTCGCCGACATTTTTGATGATATGCACCCCGCCGTGCTGCGTGCGATTAGCCAGATTGTGGAGGGTGCCGCCCTTTACCGCAGACCTGTCAGTGTGTGCGGCGAATTGGCCGGTAATCCGCTGGCCGCCATTCTATTACTCGGTATGGGGATCAATAGTCTCAGTATGAGTGGTGGGAGCCTGCTCAAGATCAAGTGGGTCATTCGCAGTTTTAGTCGTGCCCGGGCAAAGAGCCTGCTACAGGCCGCACTGCGCATGACGGATGCCCGCCAAGTTCGAGATTTAATGGAGAAGGCGCTCGATGATATGGGCCTGGGCGGGCTGATACGCCCAGGTAAATAGCCCCACGGCCTAACGATACTGACGCAGATACCACCACTCAAACAGACGTTTCAGCCAGTGGAATAAGCGCATCTGTGGCAAAGCAATATTGTAGTTAGGTGTTCTGGCTACCAGACTGCCGCTGCTCTGGCTATCGACAATACAGAACAGTTCCACTTTAAATGTGTGAGTTGGCTCTTTACCTTCCAGCTCGGCCAGCAGGTTTAAGGCGGCGGCTTCAGCTTGAAGGTCTGCCATATGCGCTTGCTTTGGCATCCACTCTGGACCCGGGTAGCTGCCGGAGTCTCCCGCCACATAGACACGTGGCATACCCTCAACCCGGCACAGCTTATCCGCCTTGATCAGGCCCCCTTCTGAGCGGGGTAATTCGGTATTATCAAACCATAGATTACCTGTCATGCCTGGCATGAACAGGATCAGGTCAGCATCAAACTCGCCCCCTTCAGTTATCACCTTGGTATCGGTGAACTGCTTCATCTTGTGCCCCAGATGGGTCTCTATGCCGCGTTTATCCATCTCGTGAAGCAGTCCCTTGACCGCCTTAGGTCCCAACCTTTTGCCTGGTTCAGCAGCCGGGGTGAAGAAGATCAGTTTGAATTTTTCACGTCGTCCTTCCCGACGTAGCTGCTGGTCAATGCCGAACAGGAATTCGAACATCGGCCCCCCACGCATGGCGGAGGGCTCCTTTGGGTTGCCGGAAAATCCCACGGCAATGGTGCCCTGGTTCATCTCCTTAAGCCGATCACGGATCTTAACTGCAGCAGGGATGCCTTCACAGGGGGTGATGGCGTGCTCAATGCCTGGGAGTTTCTTAATGAACCGACCACCGGAACAGATGATCAGGCCGTCATTTTCGATCTCCCCCTGGTCGGTTACCAAGATGCGGCCACCCTTCTTCAGTCCGGTTGCTGAACCCTGGAAGAAGTTGACATTCTGACGTTGAAAAAAGTTGTTCAGATCAATCTTCAGCTCTTCCGGTTTGCGCAGACCGGATGGAATCCAGATGGTACCCGGGAGGTAGGAGAACTCAGGCGCTGGTGCTACCAGGGTTATCTCCAGTGACGAATCAGCCGCGCGCAGCTTCTGTACTGCCGTCAGTGCCGCAAAACCGGCACCAACCAGAGTGACTCTTTTCATGTCGTATACCTCAAGAATATTGTTTTCAACAGGAGGCTCTCCTGATGCTTTTGCCGTATTATATCTTGTTTTTGCGCATCATTTCCTTATCACTGGTGGGGTTTGTCGTTAGCTACATCGATCATTCAGGAGGCGGTTGATTTCAAACGCAGTGACTCCATATAGTGCTTATAATTCTTGCTACATCTCGATTGATTCGTTCGGTTGTTCAGATAGCGCATAATAGAGCGTTGTACAGCTGGCGCTCAAAACGATACCTGGATATGTTTAACCCATGAATGCACTTGCTATTACGGATCTGAGAAAGGTCTACAAGAACGGATTTGAAGCCCTCAAGGGGATCGATTTCAATGTGGCAGAAGGTGATTTTTTTGCTCTGCTTGGTCCTAATGGCGCTGGCAAGTCGACGGCGATTGGCATTATCAGTTCATTGGTCACGAAGACATCTGGAAAGGTAGAGGTGTTTGGACACGACCTGGATAAGGATCCGGAGGCGGTAAAGTCCTGTATCGGCCTGGTACCGCAAGAATTCAATTTCAATATGTGGGAACGCATTGGCGAGATAATCGTCAACCAGGCCGGATTTTACGGAATCCCAAGGAAGGAGGCGTGGCGGCGAGCCGAGGCGAGTCTGAAGCAACTGGATTTGTGGGATAAACGGAATCAGATGTCCAGAACCCTTTCGGGTGGTATGAAACGCAGACTGATGATTGCCCGTGCCCTGGTGCATAGGCCGAAACTTTTAATATTGGATGAACCGACCGCGGGTGTGGATATCGAGATACGCCGCTCCATGTGGGAGTTTATGGTTGAACTCAATGCACAGGGAACCACCATCATTCTCACCACGCATTATCTGGAAGAGGCAGAAAGTCTCTGCCGAAATATTGCGATCATCAATCAGGGACGTATTGTTGAAAATACCCGTATGGACCGGCTGCTGCAGCAACTTCGTACAGAGACCTTTGTGCTGAATCTGCGGGATCCGTTATCCGAGCTGCCGGTACTGGAGAATTTCCAGCTGAAGCAGTTGGATGAGCAGCGTATAGAGGTGGCGATCAACAGTGATCAAAGTATCAACCAGTTGTTTGAGCGACTCTCAGCAAAAGGGGTAGGCATCACCTCTATGCGCAATAAACAGAATCGACTGGAACAGCTGTTCATGAACATGGTGGAGAACTCACGCAATGGAGCGTCACAATGACCCGCTATAGTCGTTATTGGACCGCCTTCGTTACCATTTTTACTAAGGAATTTCTGCGTTTTGCCCGGATCTGGTTACAAACAATTCTGCCGCCTGCGATAACCACGACGCTCTATTACATTATCTTCGGAAATCTTATCGGTTCACGTATTGGTAAGATGGATGGGTACAGCTATATCGACTTTATCGTGCCAGGCTTGATCCTGATGGCCGTAATCACCAACTCCTATTCCAATGTGGTCTCTTCTTTCTTTAGTAGTAAGTTTCAGCGTCATGTAGAGGAGTTGATCATATCGCCCGTGCCGAACTGGATTATTCTGGCCGGTTATGTGGCCGGCGGTGTATCACGGGGTGTCTTGGTAGGCATTACCGTTACCATCGTATCGCTGTTTTTTACCGATATCCAGGTGCAAAGTTATGGCTGGACCCTGACGGTTTTTGTGCTGACATCGATTCTCTTTTCACTGGCCGGGTTTATTAATGCGGTCTATGCTAACAGCTTTGATGACATCACTATTGTTCCGACATTTATTCTGACCCCCTTAACCTATCTGGGTGGTGTGTTCTATTCGATCAACATGCTGCCTGAGTTCTGGCAGAAGTTGTCTCTGGCCAATCCCATACTCTATATGGTCAATGCCTTCCGTTATGGTCTGCTTGGGGTTTCTGATATCTCAATGGGCGTGGCACTGGGTATTGTGGTGCTGTTTATTGTGGCGCTTACGACCTTTAGCCTCATGTTGTTGAACCGGGGCATTGGCATCAAGAGTTGAGGTTTATTTGTTTATTGGTTTATTTTTAGTGTAATATCACGTGAGAGTGTTTCCAGTTTATCCATGACTTCTTGAGCATTCGGATAGTTTTTGTTGAGTATCAGATAGACATTTAATTGGCTTAGCACATGATCCTGAATACCGGTAATGGGTTTTTCTGTGAGAACCTCTATTGAGGGGCCGGTGTAATCAAGAACATATTCAGCGCGTTTGTGCTCGAGCATGGCGAAGGCGCTCTGATGATTGGGTGCGTTGAAAATCTCGATATGGTTATCCTTGTTTCTGATGAATCGACCCAGCTCGCCATAACTGTAGCCAAGAATAGTGATGACACGTTTTTCGATTAAGTCCTGCTTGTTCTGAATGGGTGGCGCACTACTTAACCTGTACACGCGCAATTCAGTACTGGTGACAGGCTCTTTACTGAAGATGCAGCAATC
The DNA here is from genome assembly GCA_007713595.1 of Sedimenticola thiotaurini. Classification (GTDB taxonomy): domain Bacteria; phylum Pseudomonadota; class Gammaproteobacteria; order Chromatiales; family Chromatiaceae; genus Sedimenticola; species Sedimenticola thiotaurini_A. Next base: position 39,965 of record VMRY01000009.1, on the reverse strand, counting down.
CTGTAGCGATGCAGCACGCACTAATATTGAGAAGTTTGAAACGCCTTTTCTGAGATTATTAAAGAGTCTCTTTGCGGGATAAGGTGCTGCATGCCATTTCATATTGGCCTGTTGGAAAAGGGCCGATGCGAATTCAAGAAGCGGATTTTTTAATACCCCATTCTCATCCTTGTAAATAGTCCAGACGGATTGATTAGGGTAGGCATATTCAATCTCGGGTAGCGCATCCTCTGCGCTGCATAATAGGGAAAAGCTCAGCAAGAAGATAAATGATATGCAATATGAGGAATGGCAGAAGGTTATTCTGATCATTTGCATTCTCTCCAGTGCGCATTAATTGAGCACGCGTTTTCCTGTACAGTAAAATATAGCAGCTGAGGAGTGAAACTATAACTGCTTTTTGATAGAAACAGGCAGGATTAAGCTGACCACTACACCGCTTCCCGATGTTAAGTTGCCTGCCACGGCCTGCCCGCCGTGGAACTCGCAGATCAATCTCACCAGATAGAGTCCCAGACCCAGATGTGGCTCACCCTGTTTTTTGTCTCGTATTGAGACCATGGATGCAAAGAGCTCTTGCTCCATTCCTGATGGAAGTTGTGGGCCTTGGTTAATGACAGACAATGTTGTTTGCCCATTGATTGGTTTGGCGAGCTTCACTTCAATGGCTGTTTCCGGTTGATGGAAGTCGACGGCATTACTGATTAGTTTGTCCAGTGCCTGACTGATCAGGTCGGGTGCCCCATTTATCAGTAGCGGTTCTTCTGCACTGTTCAGCTTGAAAGACACTTCATTGAACGCCAGTCGATAACCTTCCAATGATGATTTGAGCATGGCATGCAGGTCGAATGTTTCGAGCTCGGTCTGTAACATCTGTTGTTCAAGGCGAGTGGCTTCCTGCATCCGGTGAAGTATTAAACCCAATCGATCAATACCCTGCTCAGCACGCTGCAGGTAGCGTGACTGAGATTCGGGATCGTGAGTGTCATTCAAATTTTCAAGCGAGGATTTGACAATGGTTAGCGGTGTCCGGAACTCATGGGCAAGCCTTGAAGCCATGGCCTCAAGATAACGGTTGTATTCGGTCAGCCTGTTAAGAACACTTGAAAAGCTTCTCGCCAGATCACCGATCTCGTCCTCCGACCGATCAGGTTTCAAAATTCCTTGAATACGTCCCTCTGCGGATACGGCTACATCAATATTGCTACTGAGTCGCCGAATACGTCGTGTCAACATTGTTGCAAATCCTAGAATCGCCAGGCCGGTGAATAGAAACAGCAACAGAGTGATGCCGGTTATCTTCTCTAGCGCTTGATTCTGCAGGGTTAAGATCTGATTGGTACTCTGCTCCACCAACACCGCACCTACTATCCCTTTATCTGACTCGATAGGCCAAGCGGCCGAGAGGATTACGGCCTTGTTGTCGGGCGTGTTGCGACGTAGTGCCTGTGGATTGCCTGCCAGTGCCGCATCTATTTCACTGCCTTTTAAGCGGGCGCTGCGGCTGAATTCATCTTCAAAATGATCGTTTGGTTGATCCAGTATCAGGCGCAGCAATGGCTGCAGAGGTGAGTCCAGTGACCTTTCCGACGGAACAGCGTCATCGTCGGGCGCCTGTAATCGACCCCGTCTGGCCAACACTAACTGCTGGTTGTTGAGTACCCAGATGCGTGCGTTCTCATGCTGAAGCCCACCTATAAGTCGGCCAATTTCAGGGTCGGGTCTGATGAGTCGGCTTAGGACGCCCTGCTGAGATGTGGAAGTGAGTTGGCGCCTTTCTGGGTTCGCAGGATCATCAATGTCAGCCACAGTAATAGCCATGCGATCACCCAGCAGGTATTGCGGAATGCGTAACTCCAGGGTGTAGCCATTTTCAGATGTCTGCCATTCACCCTGTATTCTGTCTTCTCTGCGAATAGGATAGGGGTCATCACTGCGCGAGGGCATCTGCTGCGCAGTGACCCAACCGGGAGCCGTTGTCGCTATACGGTATTCAACTTGCTGGCCACTCGTTTGTTGTATGCTGAGTTGAACATAGTCCCCCTTATCCAATCGACTGGAACCAGGTGTCATGTGCACTACCTGCTCATCTCTGACCCGGATAAACAGATAGAGATGGTTGCCATACTCTCCCAGGATTGTCTCGAATTGCCACTCACCCTGATCGGGATAGCGTTCCAGATTTCCCAGGTAAGGTAGCCACTCTTCGCTATAACCATCCAATTGTATTGGCCGGGAGAGTGGATTCAGATAGATCAGTGGCTCGCTAGATGCCTCCACACTATTCTGGGACCCATTCATCAACGCCTCGCTGTTATGCAAGATGGCAGCGACCGCCTGGGCTGTACCCAGCAGCATGGTCTCCTGAGTCTGGCGAAGAAAGCGCTCGGTCTCCTGAATGTAACGATAACCTGCCCAGGGGATGGCCAGTAGCGTTAGCGAGACCAGTAACAGTTTGAACCGAATGCTGTGAAAAAAGCGGCGCTCTCGATTCATTCTATTGGGGTAGTTGCAGGGGTAATGGTGTTCCAGCGATAACCCAATCCATAGACAGTCTCGATAGCGTCGAAGTGGCTGTCGATCTCCTCAAACTTGCGCCGTAATCTTTTGATGTGGGTGCTGATACTGGTGGCATCCACCAGAATATTGGCAGCATCCATCAGCTGGTCCCGACTGCGGACATGACCCGGGTGATTGCAGAGTGCGTGTACAAACCAGAATTCGGTCAAGGTTAAATCAAGGGGTGTATCCTGCCAGCTCACCTGGTAGCGATCAAGATCGAGTGTAAGGGCTCCCCGCCGTACCACTTTCTCTAGTTGCAGGGGTTGTTTGAGGGCATCCATACGCCGGAACAGCGCTGCTATGCGGGCGGCAAGATGGGCCAGACTGATATCCTTGGTGAGGTAGTCATCTGCACCTAGTCGTAGACCGGATACGGTGTCCAGTTCGCTGTCCCTGGCGGTGAGAAAGATAATTGGCAGAGTTTTTGAGAGTGCGCGAAGCTCCCGGCAGAGCTCGAAACCCCCCTCTATCTCATCATTCAGTCCGATATCCAGAATGGCCAGATCCGGAAGCTGTTTATGAAAGGCCGTTAGGGCCGCTTCCCGACAGGCAAAACCATTCACCTGATATCCTTGTCGGGTTAACAGATCGGAATAGTTTTCCAGGATTGCAGGTTCATCCTCAACAATGGCTATCTGTCTTTTCATTTGGCTTCAGGCAGGTTTTTGGTTGGTTAACTCTACACCAAAAACCCGGGCTGAATAAAACCTTTGCTGTTGATTTTGTCTGTAAAAATGTTGATGCGGACTATTAGCCAGCGAGGGGAGGTAGATTGCCGCCTATTGAACGCGCTGTTGCGCTTGCAGTGGATAGGCACTCACCGGTTGTTTATCTGGTTGGAAGAAGTGACTGATCAGGAACGCAATAATCTCTGAAGGATTATTAAGATCCAGTACTGGAATGTGGCAGGGTGTAGTGGAGAGTCGGTCGTCCGTGGCAATGGCAATGATATTTGGATCATCCGGGTAGAGCAGTTTTTTGCCCAGTGAGGGTCTATGCAACTCTATCTTGGGAAAATGTTCTTGTTTAAAACCCTCAACAAGGACCAGGTCCAGGGTGCTACTGTCGAGGGCTTTCAGGAGATCAGCCAGTTCGGGTTCTGCTTGTTGATCTTCCCGTTCCGTGATCATGGCAATACAGTTGCGCGAGGCTACCAGCATCTGGTCAGCCCCCGATTTGCGAAGCCGATAGCTGTCCTTGTGTGGATGGTCGATCTCAAACCTGTGGTGGGCGTGTTTAATGGCACCAACACGAAAGCCCTGTTGCTTCAGTAACGGCAATAACCGGGTTAATAAGGTGGTTTTCCCTGTGCCACTGAAAGCACTGAATCCGATAAGTGGTAGCGGGAAAGCGATCATTCATGAGCCTCCATTGGTATTTTAATTGTGCATAGCGATCCGAGTTTCTACTGATCCGGTATCAATGCCTGCACTCTATGTAACCTTGTCAGCAATTAGGGTGCCAATCAAATGATGTAAAAAGTGGATCGATTTTTGCCTTCGATATCCTCTTGCAAATGAGAATAAAATCACTAAAAAGGGCTGTTTGTCAGAGCTGGATGCAAGAAATGGTCAGTTTTGTCATCCATTAACTGCTTTTGGGTCGATACTTTTCACCTCCTTAACGCCAAACTGTCTCACCGTTTAGACTGGAAATCGGGTCAAAATGTCCCATACTGAGTGAACACAGGATGAAAGTTGTTGGTCTCAATCAGTTGTGGATGCCGAATGGACGACTATTTTCACGTAAGGCGGAGATGCACAAGTACATCGCAATCTAAAGTTTAAACTGGAAATCTTCTAAAGGGTGGTGAGTGTGGCAGAGCAGGTAATGGATCAGCAAGCGGCCGAATCAAATACACGCATGACGTCAGTATTGATTGTGGATGATGAACCCGGTATCCGCAGTTTTCTGCAACGAGGATTACAGAAGTATTTCGGATTGGTTGAAACTGCTGAAAATGCCACGGCCGCTGAGATTTTGCATGAACGTTGTTATTTTGACCTGATCATTGCGGATATACGCTTACCAGGGCGTTCCGGTGTTGAGTGGGTGACTGAACTACGTGAACAGGGAGCCCCCACCGGTGTGATTTTTATGACCGCCTATGCGGATCTGGAGACGGCTATTGCTGCACTGCGGGCCGGTGCGGAGGATTTCATTATGAAGCCGTTTCGCATGGAGCAGATGATGGCCTCAGTAAAACGCTATATGGATCGGCAGAAGATGCAGCGCGAGAATTTTGTTCTGCGCCGACAGGTGGACCATCTTTTTGACAAGTCAGGCATGGTGGGTGAATGCGAATTGATCAAGAACCTCTGTCAGGTTATTAAACGGGTTGCTCCAATGCCTTCTACTGTGCTGATTGAAGGGGAATCAGGTACGGGTAAGGAGCTGGCTGCCCGTGCGATTCATGAATGGAGTGGTCGGATAGGCAGTTTTGTCCCAGTTAACTGTGGTGCGATCTCCGCTGAGCTGCTGGAGAGTGAACTGTTCGGTCACATCAAAGGCGCTTTCACTGGGGCGCACCAAGCGCGCGAAGGTCTGTTTACCTATGCCAATGAGGGAACCCTTTTTCTTGATGAGATAGGTGAGATGCCGCTCTCAATGCAGGCTCATATGCTCAGAGTGCTGGAGGAACGGACAGTTCGACCAGTGGGTTCCAATAAAGAGGTACCGGTAGCGGTTCGTATCATCGCAGCGACGAATAGGGATCTAAGTGAGCAGGTTCGCAACGGTGAGTTCCGGGAAGATCTCTTTTATCGTCTGAATGTACTCTCTATTCGTATGCCATCGTTACGTGAGCGTCTTGAAGATATACCTAAACTTACGGCTCACTTCAGTAAATCTCTGGCTGCCGAACTGGGTGTAGAACCACCGCAACTCTCGGCTGCTGACCTCGCCTGTCTACGCAATTATGATTGGCCAGGCAATGTGCGCGAATTGAAAAATGTCATTGAGCGCTGCTTATTGCTTAACAGCAGTCCCAGTCAATGCCTGACGAAACTTTCACTCTCCGAAGATCAGTCAGATAGTGAGAATGGTGTTGATGATTTGCAGCTGGAACAGGTTGAGAAGCGTCACATTCTTCGTGTATTGGAGGGTGAGGGGGGCAATAAATCGGCGGCGGCCCGACTACTGGGCATCTCACGAAAAACCCTGGAGCGTAAAGTGCAAACCTGGGGAGAGTGTGAGTAGGCATATTTTACAGTGAGCCTATTCCCGCAGGTACTTGACCGAATCAAGGGGTCCCTGCGTTATAAACTGCTGGCTCTGGTACTGTTCCCGATTCTGCTGATTATGCCAATCGCACTGGTCCTAGCGATCTACTGGGGCGCCAATACCACCTATGATCAACTCTATCTGAAGGTGAATACAGATCTTTCAGTTTCACATGATATTTTTCGCCGTATTCGCCAGGACTATCTTGGCCAACTTGGTCGTCTGACTGAGTCCTATGCCTTCCGTACCGCACTGGAGGCGAAGGATTCTGTATCGGTAACGGCACAGTTACACACACTCAAGATGACATCTGGTTTCAGCTATCTTCGTCTACTTGATCAGCGCGGTCAGGACGCACTATCACAGCAGACTGCCGACCCGGGATATGCCCTCTCTCCATCTCTGCAGGCGGCACTTCAGGGTGAGCCAAGGGTAGGTATTGAGATATTCAATCAGACTGAATTGCAACGGCTCTCAGCTGCGTTTGCCAAACAGTATCAACTACCTCTTGTACCTACGCCCAAGGCGCGACCAACCAAAAGAACAGTTGAAGACCGGGCGATGATGATTCGCGCTGTGCATCCGGTACGTGATCTGAGTGGCAAGCTGGTAGCTGTAGTCGATGGAGGCGTGTCACTCAACGATAACTTTAGTTTTGTCGATACCATCAGCGATCTGGTGTATGGGCCTGGCAGTTTGCCAAAAGGCAGTATAGGCACGGTGACGGTGTTTATTGATGATGTGCGTATTACCACTAACGTGCCGTTGCGTCCTGGTGAACGGGCACTGGGTACCCGGGTATCAAACGAGGTGCGTACCAATGTGCTGGATCGTGGAGAGACCTGGATTGATCGTGCCTTTGTGGTGAATGACTGGTATCTCTCTGCCTATGAACCTATTGTCGACGTCTACGGTAACCGGGTCGGTATGTTATACGCCGGTTTTCTGGAAAAGCCTTTTCGTAATCAACTTTGGCAGGCCCTTGCCATACTGGTGCTGTTATTTCTGGTTCTTATGGGACTCTCTTCTCTGCTTGCTGTACAGGGTGCCAAATCAATATTCAAACCGCTGGAGACGATGAGTCGAGTCGTCAGGGCGACCCGCGCAGGTAAGGCAAAGCGCATTGGGCCTGTTTTGTCGCGTGATGAAATTGGTGAGTTGGCGCGTGAATTTGATGCCATGTTGGATCTGTTGGCAGAGCGAAATCAACAAATCCAGATATGGGCTGATCAACTGGAAGATAAGGTAAAAGAGCGTACTGCTGAGTTACAGAGTAAAAATCAGGATTTGCAGCGCACGATTCGTGCGTTACGTGAAACCCGCCAGCAGCTGGTTGTTGCTGAAAAGCTGGCTGCACTGGGTGAGTTGACGGCGGGAGTTGCTCATGAGATCAATAATCCGACTGCTGTAATGTTGGGTAACCTGGATGTGATCAGAGATGAACTAGGTGCAGCCTTGCAACCGGTTCAAAATGAAATTCAACTGGTTGTTGAGCAGATTTACCGGATTAGAGATATCGTCAACAATCTGTTGCAGTACTCCAGACCAGATGAGTATGCCGGCTACCTTTCCCATATAGATGTAAATGAAGTCATTGAGCATACCCTCGCTCTGGTGCGTCATTTACGCAAGAAGGTAGAGTTTGAGATTAGCCTCGCATTAGAGGCAGATCGTCAGGTCGAGCTCAATGAGCAGGAGCTACAGCAGGTGCTGGTTAATCTGGTAGTAAATGCGATCCATTCCCTCAAAGGCAGTGTGGGGGTGATCAAAATCAGCAGCCGAAACTGGAGCGATAAAGGCATCCAGATACAGGTGCAGGACAACGGCGCCGGAATGGATGATGATCAGATGGGGCGTATTTTTAATCCCTTTTACAGCACCAAGCAGCAGGGAGAAGGTACTGGGCTGGGTCTCTCTGTCAGCTATGGTTTGATCCGGCGTTATGGTGGGAACATAACCGTTGAGTCTGTGGTGGGAAAAGGTTCCAGCTTTACCGTCTGGCTGCTGACTGAACCGGTGATGGCAAGTGATGAAGAGACTATAGAAGAGCAGCTGCATTCCATGCACCGGCAGCAGAGTTTGGAAGATGAGACATCATTGGAAGCGTTTTTATGATGGAGTCGGCATCTGTGAGGCTGTTTGCTATAGTCTATAAGGGTAGGCGTATGCTGGCTCTTTGAGCTATGATCTGCAGCAAGGCTGGCAAAGTTACAGATAGGATTGAGGTGCGGTTATGACCGACGAGCATGGTTTGTTTGTTGAGAAAGAGCTTGAGAAACTGGATGAAAAGCGCCGGGAAATCCTTGAGCAACACACTAGACTGCTTGAGAAGAACGCTTACCTTATCCAGTGGGGGCAGGTGGTTGCAGCGATGATTGCGGATGGCAGTATGACTGTAGATGAGTGGAGTACTCGCTGTTTCCAATATCTGGAGGGAACCAAGCTTGAAAGCGCATTGAAAGGATTGAATAGACCTGAATAATCCAGAAGTCCCCTTGGTTTAATCATCCCCCCAGACCAGATCTCCCGCACCTTCCAGGTTATAGCCGGTCAGTCGTTCAGACATGGCCTGGCAGGGCTGTGATTTAAGGCGTGAAATCAGATCCTGGAACAGACGCCTGAACCAGATGTTTCTTGGCAGTGCAATATCAAATGATTCCCAGCCGAATGGGATAAACTCCAATCCATACTCCTTGGCGGTAGCGCGAGCACCAGGTGCCACATCGCTCTTTTTCATGACAATGGCAGCAGCGGCTTCACGTTCAGATAAGGCATTCACCTGGTTATTCAATTCATCTTTGCTGATGCCGTAATGACTCAGAAGCTCAAGCAGGAAACGCTGGCTACCTGATCCGCTCTGGCGTATGGCCCAGCGATAACGGCTATTAAAAAGTGAAGTGATCTCTCTGGTTTTTGCGGCCAGTTCAGCATGAATCATCAGTCCCTGTTCACGGCGAAAAGCCCGAATCAATACCCATTGATGATGTTGCGAATATTGGCTCAACAGAGCGGGGTGACGAAGATGACTCTCGCTATCCGGACCCCAGTGTATACCACAGGCATCAATGCGGTTGGCCTGGAGTAGTTCGAGACCAAGTCGAGTACCTGTGGGGGTGTAGCTGATGAGTGCATGGGCACCTGCATGGCGGGCGAAATCCTGGATCAGATGATAGAGCAACGGATCTTCACCGCCCGAGATGACCAGTCGATCAGTCAGCAAGCCCCCATGTGTTGAGTCCAGCATCCAACGGTCGACCAGTTCGCGCGGAAACATCCATTTCCCGGTCACTTTGGTGGCCGGTATGCCACCTTCATTGACCAGTGCATAGATTTTCTTCTCGTTCAGATGCAGGTATTCAGCAACCTGCTTGACGCTCATGAAGATATCACTAGGGTGTGACATCACTGCTGCCATCAGTTTCTTCCCTTCTCGATAGGCTGGTTCCACCAATTCTTTACGCAATATTCATACCTGCCATATCGGGTATGACTCTAAATCATCCATCCTTACTGTGACAGCGATCCGAGGTTCACTTACGTGTAATTAAAATTACTGATGTGGTCTGATTTGTACCAAAAGCAGCGGCTGAGATGGACAAATTGCCACAATTTTGCCCGAATCTGCCACTGCTCTGCCCCTCTTGCGAAAGTCTTTTGCCATCTGCCTGACATTTAATAGACCACAGATAACAAGCAACCGGCGCAAGTCTGGATGACTGAGACACCAGGGAAGGTGCGCTGGACCAATCTGGAGTATGCAATGAACCGAGCAGTACTTTTATCTCTGATAGCAGGATTGACGTGGGGCGACAGTGCCAGTGCCTATGAGTCCTACTATCTCACGTCAGATCTGGCTATTGAGCAGTGGCAAGGAGGTCATTTTGAGCAGAATGCAACCGATCAGACCTATAAAGAAGAGTGGCAGGGAGCGGGAATAGGGAGTATTACGGGCGCGCTATTGGCCGGACCGCCAGGGTTTATTATCGGTGCCGTAGGTGGTGTGTTGGCTGGACGGAATTCCGGAATGGAATCTGATCTGCACACCACGCGGCAGGAGGTGGAGTTGCTAAAGCGTCAGCAAAAAATCGACGCCGAAGAGATGGTGCGTCTGCAGAAAAGGCTGGCCGTTGTTCAATTTGATAACCAGCAACAGTTGCAGGCCATAGCCTCCGGTTTTCTCTATCGAATCCAGTTCCGTTCAAATCAGAGCGCGCTGGAAGCGCATGATCAACTGGCGTTGCAAGCGTTGTCACAAGCACTGGCAACACTCCACACACTTAAAGTCCATATCCATGCCTTTGCTGACAGACGGGGCAGAAAAGATCAGAACCAGGCATTGAGTGAGGCGCGTGCCAGCGCGGTCAAAGATCAGTTAACTGCATCGGGGGTGGCTGCAGAACGCATTGAATTACGTAGCTATGGTGAAGCGAATGCACATTATCCACAGAGTGACACAGAAGGTCTGGGTTATGACCGTCAGGTAGTGGTCCGTTTCCATCTCAAGGAGAACTCATGAACAGAGTAATTCAGCCTCTAAGTGAGAATTTTCTCTATTGCTCACCGGAGGCGATGTGCCGTGATCTTTACAAACAGTATAGGCCCACGGGTAAGAGTGAAAGAGACCAGCAGAAAAAGGTAGCGGGAGTGCATCATGGAAAATCAAAAACAGATTAATCAACTTGGCAGGGACATGCTGTTTACCTCGCTGGCATCACTGCTTGCAGGAATGGTAACAGCCCTGCTTCTGGGGTTGCTGGTTTTTATCTGGAGCAACAGTGTCGCGGCGGCTGAATCAGATAGTCATTCAAGCTATCAACGAACCAGTGTTGAAGAGGTAAAGCGTGGCGCTCTCCTGATGAATCTGGCCAGTGGTGGTATGGCCGTGGATGCGCCACTGCTGGATACCGATGTAGAGATGGTGATCAGCGGAATGATGGCGCGCGTCGTGGTAAAGCAGCAGTTTAAAAATCCATCCCAGGAGTGGGTGGAGGGTACCTACGTATTTCCCCTGCCTGAGGATGCTGCGGTTGACCGCATGCGTCTGCGTATAGGCGAACGGTTTATTGAGGGAGAGATTCAGGAGAAGGCGCAGGCGAAGAAGACCTATGAAAAAGCAAGACGTGAAGGCCGTAAAGCCAGTCTGTTGAGTCAGGAGCGGCCCAATATTTTCACCACCGCTGTCGCCAATATTGCACCGGGAGAAATGGTGCAGGTAGAGATCGAGTATCAGCTGACACTGCATTATGACCAGGGTGGATTCAGGTTGCGTTTTCCACTGGTGGTAGCGCCCCGCTATATCCCGGGTACACCTATAGGTCCATCCGAGGTTGTTGCATTCCAGGGGAACGGTTGGGCCAGCGATACCACACAGGTACCCGACGCCTCGCGTATTACACCACCAGTGGTTGATCCTGCTGAAGGCGCGATTAATCCGGTACATATCAACATAAGGCTGGATGCTGGCATGCCGCTGGAAAAGCTTGAGAGCATTTATCATCCCATCACAGTTCAGCAGGATGAAACAGGAATTTACCATGTGTCCCTGCAACAAGGTTCTGTCCCTGCCGAGCGTGATTTTGAACTGCACTGGGTACCGCACATTGAAGCGGCACCCCATGCTGCCCTGTTTACCGAGCAGTGGGATAACAGTGGCTATGCGTTGTTAATGGTGATGCCACCGGCCAATCAACAGGCAACAACCAATCCGCTGCCAAGAGAGGTCATCTATGTCATCGATACCTCCGGCTCCATGCACGGTGAGTCCATCATACAAGCCCGGGAAGCACTTAAACTGGCACTGCAACGGTTAGCACCGACTGATCGATTTAATGTTATCCAATTCAACCATCAGACGGACGCCTTGTTTCCCCAGGCTGTAGAAGCCAATGCAAGAAACCTGAAGTGGGCAACAAAATATGTCAATGGATTGATAGCGGATGGTGGCACTGAGATGTTACCTGCACTGAAGCTGGCATTGAGACAAACGACAGAAAAGGGCGTATTGCGACAGGTAGTGTTTCTTACCGATGGTAGCGTGGGTAACGAACAGGCACTGTTTAAACTGATCCATGAACAGTTGGGTGAGAGTCGTCTCTTCACCATCGGCATTGGATCAGCACCCAACAGCTTTTTCATGACTCGCGCGGCTGAGTTTGGGCGCGGCACATTTACCTATATAGGAAAAGTGGAAGAGGTGGGCGAGAAGATGGCCGCCCTGTTTGCCAAACTCGAGACCCCCATCCTGACCAATATCACTGTGCAGTGGCCCGATGGACAAAGCGTCGAGATGTGGCCATCCAGAGTTCCTGATCTGTATGCGGGCGAGCCCATCGTGCTGGCAGTAAAAATGCAAAAGCCCGCAAAGCAATTGACTATTACCGGACAAGTTGCCGACAACGCATGGAAACAACAGGTTCTTTTAAAAGGCGGTGCCGTTGAGTCGGGGGTTCACCTGCTTTGGGCGCGACGAAAAATTGCAGAGCTGATGAATGAAAAGGCAAGAGGGCGGGATGAATCAAAAGTCCGTGATGAAGTCCTGGCAGTAGCGTTGTCCCATAAACTGGTTAGTCAATACACCAGTCTGGTCGCAGTGGATAAGACGCCCTCACGACCGGTTGATGATGCGTTTAACAGCAAAGCCGTGCCAACCAATCTACCCAAGGGTTGGAGTGCCGAGAAAGTGTTTGGTACCTTGCCACAGACAGCCACGGCCTCTGAAATCAATCTGCTGGTAGGGATGTTTCTGTTAATTCTTGCAGGCGCACTAAAGTGGATATCTCGAAGTCGGCGAAGCATGAAAGGTGACTTCCAACTGGTCGCCGGCAGAAGCTAAAGAGAATGAGCCGATGAGATGGTCAACATCAGTAAGCATATTTCTGGTAATAGCGGGGCTTTGGCAGATGAGTGAAGGAGGCTACATTAAGGCCAAAGCCCTGCTGGCACAACACCTTCTTCAGTCTGCATGGCAAGAGAGTTTGTCAGGAAAAAAACGGGTAGTGCCCTGGCCTTGGGCAGATACCTGGCCCGTAGCAAGGATGGAGATTGAACGGCTTGGAATTGATCAGATTGTACTTGAAGGTTCAAGTGGAAGATCACTTGCTTTTGCCCCTGGACATATCGCTGGAACAGCGCCACTGGGTGGATTGGGTAACAGTGCTGTAAGCGGCCATCGTGATACACACTTTCGATTCCTTCAATACTTAGAGCCCGGTGATCAGATAAAGATAACGCCAGCAACAGGTGAAACGCTGATGTATGCGGTTATTACCGGTGAGGTCCATGATAAGCAGGATACCTGGGTGCTTGATCAGAGCGAAGATGGATTAACCCTTATAACCTGTTATCCGTTTGATGCCTTGATACCCGGTGGTCCTGAGCGGTTTGTTATACGGGCTATACCTGTTTCCCAAAATAAGCTAATGAAGTCAGTACTGCTGTAATTAAATGGTATTTAGTGAAAAGTGTATCTTGGTCTCAGGCGATAGGTAAAATTGGAGATTGAAAAGAACTGACTGCTATAAAATTTATGCGGGAGATAAGGTAAAAATTGCTATTATTACTATTTATAGATTTCCCTCAACAATGTTGCTACCCAGCATCCCCACGCTAAAACCAATTACAGCACCCAAGGGTGGGGCCCAGTGTCTTTTCATATGGGCTTGAGGGGCAATGTCCTGAAATATCAGATAAAGAATACCGCCTGATGCGTATAGCATGGTAGCCCCTAAAAGCAGACTGTTATGGCTGAAATATACCCAACCAAAGATGGCAATAACCGGTCCTATAGGGACAAGTAGCAACATAAAAGTTAAGATTTTCTGTGGGCTCGATACTTTTGAGTGGTTCAATTCACGGTATGCGTTGAAGCCTTCGGGTAGGTTCTGCAAACCTATGAACATGGCAAGTAAAGGTGCTGAGTGCGCACCGACCGCGAAGGCACCACCTAACGCCAATGATTCCGGTACATAGTCCAGTAGCATCGCCGTGAACTGTGGCTTCTCTCTGCGGTGAGCGCCCAGATAGCGCTCCAGAGCAAAGAAACTGATGCCGCCACATAACAGGGTAATTGCACTCAAGGCGGAATGATTTACATATTTAATGCCCTCAGGTACCAATACCAAGGCAACTGCTGCGATTAGAATGCCACCTCCAAATGCTATGACCGCATGTCGGAACTCATTTTCTAACCAGTTCGGGTGGATCTTCTCTCTATTGGCAAGTATCCCTCCCAGAGGAATGCATGCGCCTGCGCCAAGGGTGTATAGAATAATTTTTGTTAGTTCATCCATGCCTGGGGTCTCGCGGGATTTTTTATTAGTATAGTGAGTCTCGGTTCCAGGTACACGCAATCTGTCAAGACAATGGTAGAAAGTTAGCTGGTAAGTAATCATTGGAAACTTACCGGTTATGCCGGAGGTTCCTTAACTATTCAGACCATTATTGCATTGAAAAAGGGATGGTGCTGGGAGTATGGCATCAGTCGATTTTTTTATGGGGCGCTAAACGGCAGAGAACTGGTTTAAAAATAGGTCGGTTACAAACCGTCCGAGGCAGCAAGACAAACATGTATAACGTATACAACAGGCTGCGCTCTCGGGTTCATGTTTTACTCACTTATTCGGTCCATTAAACTCAGGGTGATTGACGATGAAGTGCTTTAGTACCCGCTCAAGCACATCCGCATGTGTCTGATTGTTATTCTGCTTGGCGTGCTGAATATCTTCCAGGATCATCCGTTTGATCATGATAGTCCCTTCTGGCAGATGCACCATGTATTGTGCCATCTCCAAGGCTATAATCTCTGGAATATGTTCATGTTCGGCGATGGCCAGGATCTCATCTTCATCAAGTTCACATAATCCCAGGCAGTCTTCAAGTGTTAACATGATCTGATCCCTCCAGTTGGTTTCTCTCTTAGTCTAACTATGTCAGATGATAATCATCATTGCGTTGATGCAAATCATCAGAAGCATTTGAGTTGCTTTCTTCCAGAGAATTAACCGCCTGTGGCATTCATGTGCCTGAATAGAACCGGTTGTGATGTGAGATCGAAATCGTGGCCTTTTGGTTTTATATCCATTGACTGGATGATGGCTTCGCGCAGTGGTCTGTTATCCAGGGGGTACGCCCGCAGAATGCGGCGCAGATCTACTGAATGCTCCTGTCCAAGGCAAAGTAGGAGTCGCCCCTCAGCCGTCAGGCGAACCCGATTGCAGCTATCGCAGAAGTTGTGGCTGTGAGGTGAGATGAATCCAATCCGAGTATCTGTCCCATCAATCCGATAATAGCGAGAAGGGCCTCCCGTGGTCTCGGTGGTTGGGATCAGGCTGTGCTGTTTTTCAATATCCTGCAGGATTTGATCGCTCGAATAGTAGGCATCTGCCCGATTATGTTCACTGATGATACCGAGCGGCATCTCTTCAATAAAACTGATATCCATACCCCGATCGAGAGTAAACTGAACCAGGTCGTTGACCTCATCGTGGTTGCGGTTTTTCAGAATAACTGAGTTGATCTTGATGCGCTTAAAACCGACTGTGCGTGCGGCTTCAATGCCATCCAGCGTTCTTCTTAATTCGCCTACCCGGGTAATTTCATGGAACCGGTCCGGTTTTAACGTATCCAGGCTGATGTTAATGCGGGTGACACCGGCTCTCTTGAGTGCTGCGGCGTATTGCGGCAGAAGCGTCCCATTGGTGGTCAGGGTGAAATCGTTCAGGCCATCCAGTTGTCCCAATGAATCAAACAACTGAATAATATTGCGCCGGGTCAGCGGTTCACCGCCCGTTATTCGGATTTTGTTTACCCCTAGCTCGACAAATGTCTGTCCGATACGTTGCAACTCTTCCAGCGTTAGTAACTGAGAGCGTGGCACAAACTGCATCTCTTCAGACATACAGTAGACACAGCGCAGATCGCAGCGGTCTGTTACCGAGATCCGGAGGTATTTGATCTGCCGACCATATCGGTCTACCAGGGGTGTTGCTGGATGGCTGGCACTGTCTGTCTGGGTTTCGTGCATACGCGCTCCTTTTAAATGAGTTTAGAGTGCGCAGCACGCAAATACCATACCTATTTACTGGGGTTATTGTTTAGTCTCTCCTGATTAGACAAATTGTCGCGGCATTTAGCTGAATTGATCCTCACCGCATGGTTCTATTTGTCCCAGATGATCCGGCTGACTGTGACATTTTGCCGCAATTTTCAGTATCCCTCTTTAATGAGGAATCAGAGTTAGTCCTCGATAACTTGTGCATGGTTGCCATTGAACTGTGCTGGTACGGTCTTTGCCTTGCATATATGACACATCGTGCAATAAGAGGTGGGCGGTCATGTTTCAAGAGCCTGTTGAGGATTTAGATGCGAAGGTACCTGCTGAATTCTTAATCTCGGTGATTATGCAGTCTGCGCCCTCGAATAACCCCTGGTTGGATACCAGTTGGGAAGCAGTCGGCGTGACCGCTCAATTATGGGATGGCGCAATCCCCAAACGCCAAGTCTCCCTGATCCATGAGCAGGAGGAGACAAAGCAATATCTGAACAGTGGTTTCCGACTGCAGTTATATGCTGATGAGTGTGAAAGTTATTACCAGAATCTGTGCTCACCCTCCCCAAGCTGTTTTGTGATTGCCCATGATAAGGGAGATGGCAGTCCCATACCCTTTCTGGTCAGTCTCAGTTTTGATGCGGCCAATGCCTATCAGGAAGGCGATGAAATAGTCTATGCGGTCGCTATGCCGCCTGAGCTTTACCGTTGGTGCGAGTTGTTCGTGCTAAACCACTATGTGCCGGAACAGAAGAAAAAGCGCCGGTTGAAAGATTGGCGAAAAAAGGCGGCCGATGGAGGAGAGAGAGCATGACAAGCCATATAAAAATGGATCGGGATGCAGGTGGCTCGGACAGTTTCATCTCCCGCTGGTCCCGTCTGAAGCAGGAGGCGGCATTACCCACTGAATCATCGGATAGCCCGCATGAAATAGCGGCAAACGATGATAATGAGATTGTTGCAGAGCCGCTCTGTGACAGCGACATGCCACCAATCGAATCACTGGATGAACACTCGGATTACAGCGGGTTTCTGTCGGAAAAGGTAAGTGAGTCACTGCGCCGGCAGGCGCTGCGGAAGCTGTTTCACAGCGCCGCGTTCAATGTCTGTGATGGCCTGGATGATTATGATGGCGATTACACCAACTTTGCCGGGTTGGGGGACATTGTTACCGCTGACATGCGTCATCAACTGGCCATGGCGGAGGCGAAACTGGAAGCCATGCTGGTGCCGCAAACAAGTCAGCATGAGAGCGGGGAGTCGGAACATACAGTTGCGGTGGAACCTGCTGTAGCCGATGCAGACCGGTCACCTTCCGGAAGTGGCCCGGAAGATTTGGTTGCCAATAGAGAATCCAATTCAGTTGGTGACTCTGGAGCAGTATCATGAACGAACAGATAACCGATGCAATCCGGGTAAGAAACAGCCGTGCCCGCGAAGCGGCCTTGGCCGCACTCGGCAGTGTGGTGGTAGAGACCACTGACCTGGTTGAATTTCAGTCACGGGGACGGGTGTTGGTCATTGGCGGTCCTGAAGCGCTGGAGTTTGCCACCCGGCTGGATACGCCCTTGCAGGCGCAGGTGCTGCTGATTGAGGGTGAAGAGTTGCCGGGTGTGCCGGTGATTTCTCAGGCCGGTCGGAGCCTGAGCATCAGTGGGTATCTGGGGGCCTTTCTTCTGCAGTTGGGAGAACCGGGTAAATCAAATGCCGAATCCCTGAGGGCGGATCTGATCCTCGATCTGGGTGCTGAGCCGCAGCTCGCCATGCCGATGAAACCCCCGGGTTATCTCGTGAGTGCCACAGATGAGCCGAGTCTCAACCGCGCCGTCGAGCAGCTCAAGGGACTTGTGGGTACTTTCGACAAGCCGCGTTATTTCAGTTACGACCCCTCGATCTGTGCCCATGGCCGCTCCGGAAAGATCGCCTGCACTCGCTGTATCGATGCCTGTCCGGCAGAGGCAATCACATCACTAGTGGAAAAGGTTACCGTGGATGCTTATCGCTGCCAGGGTGGTGGTGCCTGTGCTACGGTCTGTCCCAGCGGTGCTATCCGCTACAGCTATCCACAGCCTAGGGATACTCTGGAGCAGATCCGGCTACTGCTTAAAACCTATCGACAGGCTGGTGGTCTGGATCCTCAACTGGTGATTTGTGCGGAGGTGGATGGCGTCCCGCCATCTCTGGAACCGAATCTGATACCGTTCCAGGTCGAGGAGCTGGCCAGTGTCGGGCTGGAGGTCTGGCTGACGGCGCTTGCCTATGGTGCTGGATCGGTACTGCTGCTGGATCGTGGTGGTATGGCGGCCCGGGTGGTCGAGGCGCTTGAACAGCAAGTCACTACCGCTGGAGAGCTGTTGACAGCCCTCGGATTTTCTCAGGAGGCGGTTCAGCTGGTGAACGAGGCTGCCTTGCAGGGTATTGGAGCCGGGCGATTGACGCTGACGCCGGCCAATTTCTCTGCCAACGGTGGCAAGCGGCAGGTTGCCTACATGGCCATTGATCATCTGTTCGAGCAGTCAGTAAGGGCACGACCGATGGCCGATCTGACCGTCGGCGCACCCTTTGGTACGGCCCAGGTGGATGAGAAAGCCTGCACGCTCTGCCTCGCCTGTGTCAGTGCCTGTCCCGGTAAGGCACTCATGTCGGGACAGGATGCACCACAGTTGCGGTTTATTGAGGCCAATTGTCTGCAGTGCGGGATCTGTACTCGCACCTGCCCGGAAGACGCTATCTGGATTACCCCGAGGTTGCTATTCAATCGGGAGGAGCGCAACAAGGTGCGTCTGTTACATGAAGAGCCGCCCTTCTGCTGCACTGCCTGCGGCAAACCCTTTGCCACCCGCTCAGTGATCGAGAACATGCTGAAAAAACTGGAAGGCCACTGGATGTTCCAGGACGGCAAGGCGCGCCATCGATTGACCCTGTGTGAGGATTGCCGGGTGGTGGATATTGTGCAGGACCCCGATGCAATGGCCCAGGGAGTTAAGGGCGAAACGTTCCAATGACTGAACTGGCTTGGTTGTATTACTCCTTTATGGTTATTTTTCTCCCGGGCTGGTTGGCCCGCGCATTGCTCATAGCTAATACGAGGACGGTGTAATGGCGATTCAGGTTGAGGCTATGCAGACAGAGTTGGCAGAACAACAATTACAAACCAGCACGGCCCCTATCACAACGGATGACTGCGGGCTCTCCCGGGAACAGCAGTATCGTGCCGGCGCTTACAGTGTGCTGGCTTCACTACTGGGCGCACCGCCAGACCAGGCGCGGCTTGACTGGGTATCCGGTTTTGCTGCGGTTGATCGGAAGGGTGATGCGATGGCTCTTGCCATGTCCATGCTCGGACTGGCGGCGAAAAGCTGTCGGCCCGAAACCATTGAAGATGAATATCATGCTCTGTTTATAGGTCTCGGCAGAGGTGAGCTGGTGCCCTATGGTTCCTGGTATCTCACTGGATTCCTTATGGAACGGCCTCTGAGCAGACTGCGGGATGACCTCGCGGTGCTGGGGTTTCAGCGTGATCCCCAGGTGCATGAGCCGGAAGACCATGTGGCGGCGCTCTGTGAAGTGATGCACTTGTTGATTACAGACGGATTGCCCCACGCGCGTCAGGGCGTTTTTTTCAACACGCACATGGCAGACTGGTTCAAGCGTTTTTTTGTTGACCTGAGTGAAGCACGGGCCGCCGTTTTTTATCGTGCGGTAGGCCGTTTTGGTATTGCCTTCATGGAGATGGAACAGCGTTACCTGGCCATGCAGGTCTGAATGGCCTCTAATTTTTTGCCAGCTGCGGGAGGAGATGCAATGAAAGACGATAAGAAAAAACACCTTGATAGCGAACGACGGAGATTCATCAAAGGCTCGCTGGTTACAGGTGTGGGCGTGGCCGCCGCCGCGGTGGCACCCGGTGCGGTAATGGCATCTGATGATGAGTCGTCTGGCCAGACGAAGACACAGAAAGGCTATCGCCTGACCCCACATATCCTGCAGTACTACAAAACCACAGCAAGCTGATCGGCAGCCGCCGCCCATCAGGGGGAACCCAATGAAACTGACTAAACGATCCGAGCAAACATCCACTCAGCCGAGCGACAGCAGTCGGGAAGTCGCTTCTGGCGGACGCGCCATCAGCCGCCGAGCCTTTCTGCGCAACTCCAGCCTGATGGCAGGTGGTGCGGTACTGGCCAGTGGTTATACACCCGGTATGATCAAACGGGTGCAGGCCGAAACCACCAATGCGGGTAGCGCTGCTACCCAGCAGATAAAGACTATCTGTACACACTGTTCAGTGGGCTGCGGTATTGTGGCCGAGGTACAGAATGGTGTTTGGACCGGGCAGGAACCGGCCTTTGATCACCCCTTCAATCTGGGTGCACATTGCGCCAAGGGTGCTTCGGTACGGGAACATGGACATGGTGAGCGGCGCCTGAAGTATCCGACCAAACTGGTGGATGGGAAGTGGAAACGCATTAGTTGGGATGAGGCGATCAACGAGATCGGCGACAAGATGCTGCAGATCCGAGAAAGTTCAGGACCCGATTCGGTTTACTGGCTCGGTTCCGCCAAGCACAGCAATGAACAGGCCTACCTGTTTCGCAAGTTTGCCGCCATGTGGGGCACTAACAACGTAGACCATCAGGCCCGTATCTGTCACTCCACCACAGTGGCCGGTGTTGCCAACACCTGGGGCTACGGGGCGATGACCAACTCCTATAACGATATCCATCACTCTCAGGCGATCCTGCTGATCGGCAGTAACCCGGCAGAGGCCCATCCCGTATCGCTGCAACACATTCTAAGAGCAAAAGAGCGGAATAACGCGCCGATTATTGTCATTGATCCACGTTTCACCCGCACTGCGGCCCATGCCGATCACTTCCTGCAGATCCGGCCTGGCACAGATGTGCCCATTATCTGGGGCATGCTCTGGCATATTTTCAAGAATGGCTGGGAGGACAAGGAGTACATCAGCCAACGGGTGTATGGACTGGAGGAGGTGAAGAAAGAGGTGGCCAAGTGGACGCCCGATGAGGTCGAGCGTGTAACTGGTGTGCCGGAACACTTGGTCCTCGCCGCCACAAGGGCGATGGCGGATAACCGTCCCGGAACATTCATATGGTGCATGGGTGGAACCCAGCACTCTATTGGAAATAACAATACCCGTGCCTACTGCGCCTTCCAGCTGGCACTGGGCAATATCGGCGTATCGGGTGGCGGCGCCAACATTTTCCGCGGACATGATAATGTCCAGGGTGCCACCGATTTAGGCGTTCTAGTGGATACCCTGCCAGGTTATTACGGCCTGTCGGATGGTGCCTGGAAACATTGGGCCAAGGTATGGGGGCTCGATTATGACTGGGTCAAAGGGCGCTTTGATAGTGATAGCTATGAGCAGAGCAAGGACAAACCGGTGAGTCCGATGAACGCCACCGGGATTCCAGTTTCGCGCTGGATCGATGGCGTGCTGGAGGACAAAGCGAACATCGCCCAGAAGGACAATGTAAAGGCGATGGTGTTCTGTGGCCATGCCCCAAACAGTCAAACCCGTGGCAAGGAGATGAAGAACGCCATGGAGAAACTGGACCTGATGGTGATTATCGATCCCTATCCTACGGTCTCCGCCGTCATGCATGATCGTACGGACGGTGTCTATCTGCTGCCGGCTGCGACTCAGTTTGAGACCTATGGTTCGGTCACCGCATCCAACCGCTCACTGCAGTGGCGTGACAGGGTGATTGAACCGATGTTTGAGTCCTTGCCTGATCACACCATCATGTACAAGCTGGCCAGGAAACTGGGCTTTGATGAGCAGTTGTTTAAAAACATCAAGGTCAACGGTGAAGAGCCGCTGGTGGAGGATATCACCCGTGAGTTCAATAGCGGCATGTGGACCATCGGCTATACCGGGCAAAGCCCGGAGCGTATGAAAAAGCAACAGCAGAACTGGGGAACCTTCAACTACGACAGCCTGCTGGCGGAGGGTGGCCCCTGTGACGGTGAGTTTTTCGGACTTCCCTGGCCCTGTTGGGGAACGGCTGAGATGGGGCATCCGGGTACACCCAATCTCTACGACACCAGCAAGTCAGTGGCCGAAGGCGGCCTCACCTTCCGCGCCCGCTTCGGCGTGGAGCGTAATGGCGAGAGTCTGCTGGCCAACGGCTCCTATTCAAAGGGGTCCGAGATCAAGGATGGCTATCCGGAGTTTACCGGTGAGCTGTTACAGAAGCTGGGCTGGTGGGGTGATCTGACTCCGGAGGAGCAGCAACAGGCGGAAGGCAAAAACTGGAAGACCGACCTGTCTGGCGGCATACAGCGGGTCGCTATCAAACATGGCTGTGCCCCCTTCGGAAACGCCAAGGCGCGTACCATCGTCTGGACATTCCCTGATCCGGTGCCGATACACCGTGAGCCACTCTACACCAGTCGCCGCGACCTGGTGGAGAAGTATCCCACCTATGAAGATCGCAAATCGTTCTTCAGATTGCCTACCCGTTACGCCTCGATCCAGGCTAAGGACTACTCCCAAGAGTATCCAATTATTCTCACATCAGGGCGATTGGTGGAGTATGAGGGAGGAGGCGAGGAGACTCGTTCCAATCCCTGGTTGGCGGAACTGCAACAGGATATGTTCGTGGAGGTCCACCCACGTGATGCGAATAATTCCGGCATCAGAGACGGGGATGATGTCTGGGTAGAGGGTGCCGAAGGTGCGAAAGTGAAAGTGAAGGCGATGGTGACCCGTCGTGTCGCTTCGGGTGTCGCCTTCATGCCATTCCACTTTGGCGGCCACTTTGAAGGCAAGGATCTCCGTTCGAAATATCCGGAAGGCGCCGATCCCTATGTGCTGGGCGAGGCCTGCAACACGGCCATGACCTATGGTTATGACTCGGTTACCCAGATGCAGGAAACCAAGTGTAGCCTGTGCAAGATCAGCAAAGCGTAGACAAGAGGATAAAACAATGGCTCGAATGAAATTCTATTGTGACGCTGAACGCTGCATTGAGTGCAACGCCTGTGTTACAGCCTGTAAAAACGAGAATGAAGTGCCCTGGGGTGTGAATCGCCGTCGCGTGGTGACCATCAAGGATGGTGAGCCTGGAGAGCGTTCACTTTCGGTGGCCTGCATGCACTGCTCTGATGCCCCCTGTATCGCTGTCTGCCCGGTCGACTGTATCTACGATACGATTGATGGTGTCGTACTGCATGATAAGGATATCTGTATCGGTTGCGGTTACTGTTTTTACGCCTGTCCATTCGGCGCACCGCAGTTTCCCCAGGAAGGGGCGTTTGGCTCCCGTGGCAAGATGGACAAATGTACCTTCTGCGCTGGTGGGCCGGAAGAGGATCACAGCGTCGATGAGCGCAGGAAGTACGGTTCCAATCGGCTTGCAGAAGGCAAGCTACCGCTCTGTGCGGAAATGTGTTCCACCAAGGCACTGCTGGCTGGTGATGCCAATGTGATTTCGGATATCTATCGGGAACGGGTGATCAACCGGGGTGCCAGTGTACTCAACCGGGGTGTCTCCTATCAGAATGCCGCATTCCGTGCATCAAGCGGAATGGAGGGTAAAAGCAGCGTCAAAAAATAGCCATCGAAGATAGTGATGTTGGTTCAGGCAGACCGGTTGCCAGCTTTCTGCTGGCAACCGGTCTTGCAAAGGCGAAGCACCTCCTGCAGTGGGAATTTATTCTGCAGGATGGGTTATCAGGAGAGATTGATGAGACGGGCATTATTTTCATCAGCGGGAGTTGAGACGGCAGGTTTCTCTGCGGTTCTCATGCTGACTCTGGTGCTGGCTTTCCTGCTGCTGATGGCTCCCCATGCCATGGCGGAAACCGCGGGCAACGCTCCTGCGATACAGGTGCCCAATCCCAGCACTGATCTGTGGCGTGAAGTACGGCAACGTGATGGTGTGACTTCAGGAAGATCGCAGATAGCTGGAGTGGAGAGCGGAACTCTGATCAATCCCTATGGTGAGACATGGCGCAATTTCCGCATGAAACAGCTGATTCCCTACAGTGGCTATCTGCTGGCCGGCATGCTGCTGTTGCTGATCCTGTTCTTTCTGGTACGTGGCAAGATCAGGGTCAAGGCAGGCATCAGCAATAAAAAACTGTTCCGCTATACCCTTTATGAACGGATGATTCACTGGTTCATTGCCTCGGTTTTCCTGTTTCTCGCACTGACCGGACTGATTCTGCTGTTTGGCCGATCGCTGCTACTACCCTGGATCGGCTCCGAGGTTTTTTCGTTGCTCGCCTCCGCCAGTAAGGAGGGACACAACCTGTTCGGGCCGGTTTTTGCCGTAGCCCTGTTGCTGGTGTTTATCCGCTTTGTCCGGCGTAATATCTACCAGAAAGGTGATCTCACTTGGCTGCTGAAAGGTGGCGGTATCATCGGCAAGGGGCATGTGCCCTCGAACTTTTTCAATATGGGCGAGAAAAGCATGTTCTGGTTGCTGGTGCTGGTGGGTGCTGTGATCGTGGGTTCCGGTCTGATACTGGTGTTTCCGGTTTTCGGGCAGGCGCGGATAACCATGGAACTGTCCCATGTCTCCCACGCGCTTACCACACTGCTGATGATTCTGGTGATCATGGGCCATATTTATATCGGATCGGTCGGTATGGAGGGGGCTCTGGATGGTATGACCACCGGTTATTGTGACCTGAACTGGGCACGGGAACATCATGCTGAATGGGCCACTCTCTGTGAGCAGGAGGGTAAGGTGATTACTGATGTCGAGGTATCACGGTTGCGTGGGGATGGGGATACCCAACAGCATGCAGCCACCAGTGCGCAGGAGACAGGCTGATGATTGGTGAATTGATTGACGGGCCGTTCTGGTATTTCTCCCTGGTTGTGTTCTGTATTGGTGTGCTGTTTCGGTTGATTTCCATCCTGCGTGCCGGGTTGAAGCCGGATCTGGCCGTGCCCCGTTCCGGTGGGTCAACTGGCGCCCTGCGCAACCTGTTTAGTCGTTTTATACCACGGCGGGATGTTGCAACACGCGGCAGACTGACCTTTGTTGCAGGGTATCTGTTTCATATTGGATTGTTCGCACTGTTGTTTTTTGCACGGCCTCATGTGGACTTCATCGCTGAACGGATCACTGGATTTTCCTGGCCGGCGCTGCCTTATTGGGCATTTATCATCAGCGCCGAAATTGCCTTTATCGGTTTGCTCCTGCTTTGGCTGCACCGTTTGTTGCACCCGGTAACGCGGCTGCTCTCAAACGCCGATGATTACATCGGTACTGGTCTGGTATTTCTGGTGATGCTGACCGGGTGTCTGGCACTGGCGCAGGCATTCGAACCGTTGCGTCTGCTGCACCTGTTTCTGGCTGAACTGCTGTTGATCTATTTTCCGTTCAGTAGCCTGATGCATGCTTTTAC
This sequence comes from Sedimenticola thiotaurini, assembly GCA_007713595.1. Lineage (GTDB taxonomy): Bacteria > Pseudomonadota > Gammaproteobacteria > Chromatiales > Chromatiaceae > Sedimenticola > Sedimenticola thiotaurini_A. Next base: position 14,743 of record VMRY01000009.1, on the reverse strand, counting down.
CTTTGTGTTCAGCCGTAGCTATAGTGGTGCTGTTATGGGTCGCAAAGGTGTTAACGCCTGAGGCAGGGAGAGATTATGAGTCATGATTTCGCAAAAGGGGTGGAAGTACTGAGTCGGCAGATAGATTCTCGGATCGCCGCCTACTTTTCCGCTTGCGTTCACTGCGGACTCTGTGCCGAGGCATGTCTTTTCTATACCGAAACCGATGATCCACGCTACACACCGATTTACAAATTGGAACCGATGCGGCGATTGTGGAAAGCGCAGCACACCTTCTGGGGCAAGTTTGCCATCAAAATGGGATTGAGTAAGCCGCTGACCGAGCAGGACTTTGCGGACTGGGAGGAACTGGTTTATGACAGCTGCACTATGTGTGGTCGTTGCTCTATGGTCTGCCCGGTCGGTAACGATATCACTTATATGATCCGCAAGGAGCGGGAGGGCTTCTCTGCTGCAGGCTATGCGCCGGTCGGTATGCAGGAGGCGACACATCGTGCCCTGACTATAGGCAGCCCGATGGGAATTACCCTGAAGACGTTGCAGGCCGCCCTGATCCATGTGGAGAAGAACACAGGCCTGAAAATACCCATGGATCAGCCTGGGGCTGATTACATGACTCTCTTCTCCTCCATGGAGGTGGTGAACTTCCCGGAATACATCGAGAGTATTGCCCGTATCTTTGACGCGGCCAAGGTCTCCTGGACTATCAGCAGTGAAGCGTTTGAAGCCACCAATAGCGGTATCCAAATCGGCAGCCATGATGCGGCTAGGGAGATTGTCAGTCGGGTGGTCAATGCGGCCGAGTCACTGGGTGTCAAATACGTGATCAGCCCCGAGTGTGGGCATGCCTATACTGCCATTCGCTGGGAGGGTCCAAATCTTATTGGCCGGCCCTATAAGTTCGAGATCATCCATATACTGGAACTGCTGGATCAACTGCAAAAGGATGGACGCCTGCTGCTGTCAGGTCACACAGATATACCGCTGACTTTTCATGACCCCTGCCAGATTGTAAGACGCGGCGGTGTGGTGGAACCACCCAGGGATCTGCTGGCCAAGGTGGCCACTGGCTTTGTCGAGATGGCTGACCATGGGACGATGAACTGGTGTTGCGGCGGCGGCGGCGGTGTCAGTGCCAATGAGCGTGCCGAGGAGTTGCGTCTCAAAGTGTTTGACCGCAAACGGAAACAGATTGAGGCACTGGGCGTCAAGACCATGGTCACCGCCTGCGCCAACTGCCGTATTGTACTGGAAGAGGGGATTGAGGATCGTGAAATGGACGTTCAAGTGATCGGCCTTACAGAGTTAGTGGCTGAGCATCTCTCCCATAACGTCACTCCTGGGTAATGTCCAAATCAGCAGGTAGCTAGATGATTTGTGAAAGTGAAATCGCTGGTTGGCGTAGTAAGGCTGGAGTATCAAAGGCAGTGCTGCAGTGTTGCCAAGGCGCGGTTAAACGTCGGCTGATGAGTGAACTGAAACCCTGTTACGTCCGCTCTTCTTCGATTGGTAGAGTGCAAGATCGGCTCGTTTAATCAGTTCTTGAATGGGTTGGTCATCGTGCTCTGTTAAACCGATAGAGACCTGGATGGTGACTCCTGGAGCAATATCTACGAATTCATGCCGGGCAATTCTCTCCCTAATTCGCTCAGCTACCTTTTGCGCCTCGGTTATCTGCGTGTCTGGCATAATCAGCAAAAACTCTTCTCCGCCATACCGTCCAATGCTGTCCGGGCTGCGAAGCTCTGTGGTGACTATACTGGAAAACTCCTTTAACACAGCATCGCCAGCGAGATGACCATAGGTATCATTAATCTCTTTGAACAGGTCGAGATCCAGCAGGGCGATACAAAAATGACTGCCGTTTCGTTTGCTACGTTCCCACTCCTTCGAAAGCTGTTCCATGATGGATCGCCGATTAGGTAGGCTGGTCAGTTCATCGGTAACGGCCAGCTCCTGAATCTTTTCCAATGCCTGATTGAGGCGATTGTTTCTCTCACGCAAGCGTTCCCTTAAACGGTTGAGATAGGCGCCGAGTAAAGCGAAGGAGGGCAATGTGATACTCAGTGCACCCCAATGCAGCAGTTCGAGTTTTAGATCAATTGCTTCAGGGCGATTCTGAACCAGTAGACTGAGCATGAAGGCATAGGCCACTATAGTAAAAGCATCCAATAGTAGGAATTGCCGGAAGGTGAGCCTGAATACCCCAAAGATATGACTGGTGAGATAGAGCAACAGCAGCATGCCTCTTCCACCAGTGGCCATATAAGAGATCTGAATCGTGAGGATAGTGCTGGCAAGGATCTGTAGCGATGTCAGGCTTGGATCACTGAAATGCAGATTTAATCCCGTTTTGAATAAAACGAAAAACAGAATATTAATGAAGACCATCAAGCCAATAAAAAACAGGTAATGCTGGGGAGTTAGATAGCCCAGCCATACCAGTAGGCCGATCATGAGTGTGCCTATGAAGTAGGAGGCGAGAGCCATCAGAAAGCGCCTTAAACGCAGGCGCTGGCGATCCTCCAGGCGGCTGGTATTGTTATGCTCGGCTATAATCGCCTTATAATCCATTTACTATTCCCACTTGGAACTATTCTCCATGACACTCTATCGTATACCACAGATTTGACCGGTAGAGTTACAGGTAGGTCAGCAGTCTGTGATAGATCTCCTTCAGCCCAACAGGTTTACTGAGATAATCATCCATACCTGCTTCAAGACAGCGTTCACGATCACCCGGCATTGCCAGGGCAGTGAGTGCAATTATGGGGATGGAGGCCAATACTGGGTGGTTGCGCAGCTGACGAGTGACCTCCAGTCCATCCATATCACTCAACTGAATATCCATAAGAATAATGGCGGGCAGGTGTTTATAAGCGAGTTTGAGTGCGTCTAAGCCATTACCCGCGCTCACTACATTGAATCCCTGAAGGCGCAGGAAATCACTCATCATGGCTTGATTCGCCGGGTTGTCTTCGGTCAATAGCAGGGTGACACCCTGAATCGATTGGTGTTGCGCCGGCGAATCTGCGGCATGTTCGTTCGCCATTTTTTGATAGTGGGCGTTGTTATCATCTCTGTTCCAGGGAAGGGTGACGGTAAAGCGACTGCCCTTGCCAACATCACTATTGACACTCACATCACCGCCGTGCAACTGCGCCATTCGCTTGACCAGGGTCAGCCCCAATCCAGTCCCGCTGTATCGCCGGGTAGATTCATTGTCGACCTGTACAAATGGCTCAAAGAGATGCGTCTGTTGTATTGGTTCGATTCCAATACCGTCATCCCATACAGATAACTCAACCCGGTCCAGCTCGTCGTTGCCCTTTATTTCGAGGCCGATCTTTCCACCCTCCGGTGTGAACTTGATGGCATTGCCCAATAGATTAACCAGAAGCTGCTTCAAGCGTCGCCCATCTCCATGGATGAGTTTTACCATTGGGTCAATCTTCTGCTCGATATGATGTTTTTTGGTATTGGCGGGCTGACGCACCAGCCTTAGACTTGCTTCAACCAGCTGCTCAATAGGCAGATAGTCCCATTTCAATTCCATCTTTCCTGATTCGACCTTGGCCACATCAAGGATGTCATTGATCAGTGTCAGAAGATGTCGGGAGCTCTCCTGTACCGTAGCAAGTGAACGTTTTTGTCCACTATTGATTGGTCCGTAAAGGGCGTCTTGTAACATTTCCGTCAATCCCATGATGGTTGTCAACGGGGTTCGCAGTTCATGGCTCATAGTTGCGAGGAACATATCCTTGGTTTTTGCTGCCTGTGCCAGTTCCGCATTGGCGATATTAAGGGCATGAGTCCTCCTGTTAACGCGTTCAGCTAGGAGCGATTTCTCCTGCTTAAGTTCACTTTGCGAACTGGCCAGGCTCTCCTGCATGCTTTTCATTGCTTTTAATAATTCACCAGCTTCATCACTGCCATGCCCAGGGATAGGCCCTGTGAGGTCTCCCATGGTGATGCGTCGGGCAACCCTTGTTGCTTCTACAATTGGATGGGCAATGCTGCGATCAGCAAACCAGACAAGGGCTGCTACGGTCAGGGTCAATAAACCGATAACAGCGAAAAGAATGCGCTGTTCGATTGCATGCTGGTGTTGAATTATTTTCCCCAGGTTTTCATTTTTGTACTGGTTGGCGGCTTCGACAACCTGATCCATGAGCTCTGTAGGCTGCCGGTCAATGCCTCTGACCTGCTTATCAACTACGATGTAGGTTAAGCTGTTGATGCTGTCGATGGAATCTAAGGCTTGGCGATACTGCAATCCCAGGGTTTTGTGGGATTTTTTGAAATCGCTGGCGGCCTCCCAGGAGGATGTGTTGGGTTCCAATTGTGTGAGTAGTTTATTTATGCTTTCTTGGGTTTGTTGCTCTTCATGAAGAAACTGGTCTAAATATTTTTGGTAGAGTTCGGGTTGATCTCCTCTAATGAGAATGTTTTTCCACTCCTGTACCTGTTTCTTGAAGTGAACCTGTGTGGTCAGACTTTCAGTGACAATCTGGAATGTATGTTCGGCAATCTGATTCGCATGTGCGGCAGCCTGTTTTAAGCTGATTACAGCGTAATAACCGACGGCCAGGTTTATAGCCAGAGCCGTGCTAATGGTAGTGAATAGTTTCCAGCGGATATTCATATTGTATGAACGGTTAATCCTTAATTTCGATAGCCCAGTGTACATCAGAAGTTATCTGGACCAGAGGTTCACTTGATGATAAGCCCTCTTGATATTTCTATTGATTTATCTGTTAAGGGAAATACCCTATTGAAGTACGTTATTTGTAACAGTTACTCTTCACTGCCGTATATCTTTAATAAGACTGTCCTAATGGTTATAGAGGCAGCAGCACGGGATGTATGCCAACAGGGAGGCAGAAATGGTATTTAAAAAAAGCGTTAAAAGCATTCTCTTTGCAGCACTCAGTGTAAATGCCAGCTATCTATCTGCACAGGGTCCCGAAGAAGCTGCGCGTGAGGTTGAGAAGGCTATACACCTGACGCCGAATATAGAGAATGGTAAAAAGGTCTTTATGATCTGCACCGTGTGTCATCGACCCGAGGGGTGGGCTAGCCCGGATGGCATGTATCCTCAGATCGCAGGTCAGCAGGCGAGCGTGCTTATAAAACAGTTGGCGGACATCCGGGCCAGGAATAGAGATAACCCAACAATGTTGCCATTTACCTCTCCGCGACTTTTGGGGGGTGCCCAGGAGATTGCTGATGTGGCCGCCTATATATCAAAGCTACCAATGAGTCCGAATAACTCGTTTGGGCCCGGTTTTGATCTGGAATTGGGTGAACGTTTGTATATGGAAGAGTGTTCGGAGTGCCACGGCAAACAGGGGGAGGGCGATAAAACCGATCATATTCCACTTATTCAAGGTCAAAACTATTACTATCTTATTCGTCAATTCGACTGGATTCGCTCAGGTAAGCGGCGCAATGCAGACGAAAAAATGGTTAGGCAGATTCAGCGTTTTACACCACGTGAGGAACTGGCCGTATTGGACTATGTGTCCAGGATCAGACCAGCAGAAGAGAAGCTTGCTCAGCCAGGCTGGCTGAATCCTGATTTCCCAAACTATGCGCGCGTCCCGATGCCACAAATACCCCAAATGCAAATGCCGCAGATGCCTATGCCCCCGATGCCTCAAATGGTTAGATAATTCAGCGAGCATTACCGGTATAAAAAAACGGGGCCATTAGGCCCCGTTTTGTTTTTCCACAATGGGATTATCAACCAAAGATATCGTGAGTGATATTTTTGAACCAGCTGTGGGCGTAAAGCACTTCTCGTTTGAAGACCTCAGGGCTGGAATCGCCAGGTGTCAGGCCTCCCGAGACAGAAGTGATCTTGGAACGATCCTCTGCCAGTCGGTAAACAGCCGCTACCGAGAAGCCGTAATCTTTACCGGCAATGGAGTAACAGGTGTTGACGTAAGAAGGTGTGCCTGGCTCGTGGCCATTCATCATGGCTACGATTGCGGCTGCAACGACCTTGGCCTGTGAGTTACCTGAGTAACCTGATTTAGGCATGCCGGTGGCGATGCTTGCATCACCGATGACGTGGATGTTGGGATGAATCGCTGATTCAAAAGTACCCAGGTCAACTGGACACCAGCCGCTGTCGTTGGTCAGTCCTGCTGCAAAAGCGATAGCTCCTGCCTTTTGTGGAGGGATGACATTGAGAACATCTGCTTTGATCTCATCACCAAAGGCCGTTACGATAGAGTTGTTGGCGGCGTTCACCTTCACAACACCAGCCTCTTCCTGCTGACCGTGCCACTCAATCATGGCGTTGTCGCTCTGGTAGCCGTACATCTTCTTCCAGGCACCGGTGAACAGGCCCTGTTTGGAGAATTTCGGCTTTGGATCAAAGATCATTACCTTTGATTTCGGCTTGTGCTCTTTCAGGTACATGGCGATCTGACTGGCACGCTCGTAGGGTCCTGGTGGACAGCGGAAAGGATTCGGTGGCGCAGCAATAACTACAGTACCACCATCTTTCATTGCTTCCAGTTGCTTGCGTAGCATAACGGTTTGAGGACCCGCCTTCCAGGCGTGTGGGATCTTCTCTGCGACGGTAGCGTCGTATCCCTCGATCTTATCCCAACGGAAATCGATACCTGGTGCAACGACGCAGCGATCATAGTTGTAAGAGCCGCCGCCGGCCGTTTTGACAACCCTCGCTTTGGCATCTATTTCAGTTACTTTATCCTGAACGACTTTAACGCCATGTTTCCCCAGTCCGGTATAACCAAATTTGATGGAATCGATGGAGCGTTCGCCGCCTAATACCTCGTTACTCATATAACAGGTGTAGTAATTGCTGTTCGCTTCAATCAGTGTTACATCCGTTGTGGGATCAGCCATGCGGATATATTTCGCAGCCGTAGCACCGGCCGTACCACCACCCACAACGACCACTTTTTTGGAGGCACCCAGTGCGATATAGGGTACACCGATCATGCCGGCTGCAGTGGCAGCACCGGCCGTTTGAATAAATCCTCGACGTGTAATCTTCATATTCTATAGTCCCCTGCCTTATTTCTGCTGGCTTGCGTAGAAATTGAGCAGTGCACTAACACCAGCGCTGCCTTCTTTTTCTAACATCTGCTCGAGCTTTTTCTTCATTTTCTTGGTGGCTTCGCGATCCCCTGCTTTGTAGTCCGCCAGTGTCCAGTTGACATAAGGGGTCCACTGTCCAGCCAGTACGCCGGCATCATCTTCGGCTGATTGACCGCCGTCGGCATGACATTTTTCGCAGTACTTGTCATGCAGCTTGGCACCTTTGTCCGCTAAGGCAGGATCAAAGTCCTGTTTTGCCTTCATGAACTTTTTGCCACTGTAGAAGTTGGAAATCGCTTTGATCTCGTCCTCGGTGTAGCCCTTGGCGATACGACCCATGATGGTTGAGGGGATTTCGCCGCTGGCGAATCCGGCCATGGTCTCATTGAAATAAGTAGGAGAGAGGCCAGCGATAGAGGGTGCTGCAGGTCCCATGCTATTACCGCCTGTGCCATGACAACCGGCACAGGTATTGGCTAGCATAGATGCGTCAGCGCCCATCATCATTTTTGGCTTATCATCGGCTGCAAACGCTGAAAAAACGGCACCCACCGTTAATCCAGCAAACAATGCGGCCTTCGTTAAGGTTTTATACGCCATGATACCTCCTTTGGTTTTCAGGCTTTTTTGTTAAAAAGAGGGAGTAGTAGCTCTCTTTTTTTACAATGCATGAACTGCAGAACAGCTGCAGTGTCATGCATCACTTTATTGACATGAATATTTGGTTCTCATGCCTGGATGTACCATAATTTCAGGTACAATTTCTTTTGGCAGATTTTGCTTTAAGACTCCCCGTTAAGGAGAGTGATAACTTTTTTATTTCTTTTCTTTTTTGCAATATCTGCTGCTGTGCGGCCGCTATGATCTTTTTTATTGATATCGGCGCCATTAATCAATAGCAATTTCACTAATTGTTCATTACGTGTGGTTGCTGCTTCCATCAAAGCGGTTACACCGTCATTGTCTGCCATATTGACATCTGCCTTACGCCGGAGCAACAACTCCACGGCTTGTAGGTGACCTTGCCCAACTGCCCATATAAGTGGCGTTGCACCATCAGAGTCATGTGCGTTTGGATTGGCGCCTCGTGTCAGCAACACATCCATTACACGCAGATTTCCCTTGTCGGCCGCCATGATCAGAGCCGTTGTACCATGATTATCGCGTGCTTCAATATCAGCACCGCGATCAATCAGCAGGGCGGTTGTTTCAAAATGCCCCTTTTCAGCGGTATGTATCAAGGCGGTCTTACCGTCTTTGTCACCCTGGTTTGGATTTGCTCCTTTATACAGTAGCTGCTCAACCATGTCGGTCAACCCGTAGCGGGCGGCAATGATGAGCGAATCCCAGCCGGCTCTTGTCCGCGCATTAATGTCTGCGCCTCGTTCAAGCAGCATGGCCGTCAGGGCAGAGTGCCCATTCTCAGCCGCAAAGGTCAGGGCGGTACACCCAGCCACCGCTTTAGCGTTAACATCAGCACCTCGCGTGAGCAGTAATGCTGTTGTTTCAATATTATTATTTTGGATCGCCATCATCAGGGCAGTTACACCGAACTGATTACCTGTATTGACATCGACCCCCTCATCCAGCAGTCGGGTTACTGTATCGGTATCGCCGATACTGGCTGCCAATCGGTATTCAGCCTCTTTTGCGCTATCTCCTGCGAAAGCAGATTGAGAAACGATTAGGCTAAACAGTAAGGCGAAGATCCAGTTATGCTTCATTGATCTCTACCACTTATCTCGTTATACCGTGAATGGTTCAACCCTTATTCTCTTCGGCTTCTTCGGGTTCGTCAGGCTCTGTGTGTGCAATGCCTTTATGGCAGTCAATACAAGTTGCATCCTCATCGACCGCTTTGGAATGGCGCTTCCTGGCCATTCGTGTCTGTGAGCTCAAGTCCATCTGATCAAAGTCGTGGCAGCTTCGGCACTCACGGGAATTGGTAGCCTTCATTTTCGCCCAGACGCGGCTGGCCATATCCCAGCGGTGAGCTTCATACTTCTCTTTGGTATCGATTGTGCCAAGAATTTCATGGAGCACATCTTTATACGCGAGTACCTTGGCAACCATTTTAGGGCCAAATGCTTTGGGTACGTGACAATCAGAGCAGGTAGCCCGAACACCCGAAGTGTTCTGGTAGTGTACTGTCTCCTTATACTCCTCCAGATTGACTTTCATGGAGTGGCAGGAGGTACAGAACTCCATCTCATTGGTTGCAGAGAGACCGAAGTTAAATAGACCGGTAAAGAGTACGCCTGCCGAGAATACAAGCACAAGAATGAGGACGAATTTTTTCCGTGAGGTGTTCCCCCCCGTGGAACTGCTTGCCATACACTAGCCTCAATATGTATCCATGGGTTTAGAGGGGATGTAACAAGAGGGATTGGTTCGGGCCGAGGCAAAAAACTTGTTCGGTTTAAGCTATTCGTAGAACCCTGTTAACCTTGAATTCCCCGCTTGTGCTACCTCTCCCAATATGGAATTTATCTTTATTATTCACAATGATGGTACGGGATATCAGGGATTATTGCAAAGCAACTAAAGGTTTTCCACTACTCACGTTTTTACCAGGAAATATGCTTGAGTGAATTGCTGAGAAATATCCTAATCAATTGTAATTTCTTAAGATTATGGTGACGGGCGTCTAGGGCTTTATAGACTATTCAAATTTACTGTGCATCAATCAGAAAATTAAATGGACTTTTTGTATAATCGATCCTGTTTCTTATCCGGTCAGTTTCGCATACAGAAGAGGCAACTCGTGGGGCAGTTGTGACGGCTTGTGGATGACGACGTAACTGCCTGTTCCAAATAGATGTGGTAGGTAGTCGTTGGCCTGTGCATCGATGGTGACACAGAACGGCTGTAACCCCAGTTGACGTGCCTCATGGATGGCGCGTCGGGTATCTTCTATACCGTAGCGGCCTTCGTACTTATCCAGGTCATTGGGTTTTCCGTCGGTCAGTATTAAAAGTAATCTACGCCCTGCGGGCTGATCTTTCAGGATACCGCTACTGTATCTGATAGCTGCACCCATGCGCGTGTAATAACCCGGTTTGATGGCTTCAATGCGTCCTCTGATGGCACCGGTGTAATGTTCATCAAATGTCTTGAGCTGATGGACACGAACCGGATCACGTTTGCGGGAAGAGAACCCATACATGGCAAACTGATCACCCGTTGCAGCAAGGCTTTCAGCAAACAGATAGAGAGAGTCCCGAATCACGTCGATAACGCGTGCGTGGTTATTGACCCAGGTATCGGTTGAAAGGGATAGATCCGCCAGTAGCAGACAGGCCAGGTCTCTGGCACCTACCCGAAGGTCTTTATACAGCCCGTCGCTGGCTGATGTGTGGCCTGCGGCTCGGTCAGTGGCGTATCGCAGATAGGCATCCAGGTCGATTTCACAGCCGTCCTGTTGAGAGCGATGCCAGATGCGTGCGGGCATGAGGTGTTGGAATTGTGCCCGTAGTTTTCGTGCTGTCTTCCGCAGTGAGTCAGGGAGTTCCCGCGGGACGGCATCGGCTGCTAGCATCGGTTGTATACGGCAGTGATCTGGGATTAGCTTCTGTTTCTTGAAGTCCCACTCCGGTAAGAGTATGCCTTCATTGAGTACCAAGTCATCATTTGCCTCGGAGGGCAGGTCCAGATCAAAACGCAACTTTCCAGCTGAGGCCTTGGCGTCCCGGCTAACGCTGAGGTTGTCCATATCCTTGAGTGCATCGGCTGCGCTGTCCAGGTCTTCATTCTCTTCTGAGCCACGATCCAGGTTGGCAAACTCTCCCCAGGTAAAGATATTCTCCATGCGGATGGTTATCAGACCCTGATCTTCTTTTTCCGGTTTTTTTGCGCGCTCAGACTTGTGGCGCTGCATGTCTTCTATCTCTTTTGTCTCGCCCTCTCCGCGCTCACCCTGTTCATCTCCTGAGCTGCCAGTTGAGGGCGCAGATATGGGTGGGAAGGGATGTAACCAGAGGGGCACCGGTTGAGGCGGACGCTTGGCGGCTGGCAGTTTTTCTACGCTGCCGGGTTGCAGCAGAGCCTGGCGGATTGCCTGTTCCTGTGCCGCTTCAGCGGCTGGGAGTTTCTCTATAGGCATGCGTTCGGCAATGTGTGCGGCTACCAGTGACTCATAGCGCTTGGCAATTCCCGGGTAAGCTTGCAGTGTTTTCACTGTGAGCCGCTGATTTTTATTTAGCCACGCCTCTTCTTCCTGGTGATCGCCAACGGCAAGTGCTGCTAGCCAGGTGTAGAGATAGTGATTAAGCTGTTGCTCAGGAAAGTAGTCGATTGTGGCCGGTAATCGAAGCGACTGGTCATCACGCCAGGCTAATTCAATACGCTTGTTGTTTCCGGCAATACGCTGTAACAGGCCGCGACGGGCCCCATGCTCGGTGGCATTGGCTGCGGCGACTTCAAGCCCGCCATCACCACCCAGTGCGCGAAACATAATGCCCATGGTGAGTTCGATCTCTTCCAGATGAACGGCCGCATCAGGATAGCGGGTCTCAGCCATCCGGGTGATCATTCGATGCCAGATTTCTCCAACCTTCTCTTCCACGCTCAGACCTCTTCAGATGGTTGGCTGCAGTCCTGAGAGCCGGCTTGATTACTTTGGGGTGTCGGTTGTGTTGATCTTCTGGCGTTGCTATCACGGCCGGTAACTACCGGTATGGCTTCCAGCTGTTCCACCCACTTCAGCAGTCCAGGGCGACTCTGCTGTGCTTGAACCTGGTTGCAGGCCGAAATGCACTGGGCGCACTCGGTACAGGTAAACATCTTGCGTTTAATTGAGCGAGGCTTCAGACGCATAGGGCAGACATTGTCACAGGCATTGTTGCAATCTGAGCAGAGGTTGGCGCGTTTGCGCTCAAAACCGACCACCATCGCCCGGTTATTTGCCATCCAGGCCAGGCTTTGAAAAAGGCCTACGGCACAACCAAAGCGACAGAACAGATGCCGGGCAAACATGAACTCGATAAACAGCAACAGTGTCGCCACGCCCAGAAAGCGCATCTGATTGCCGGTCAGTGAGGCGGTAATCAGATTGTGGTATATCTCAAATGGTGGTAGTAGATAGGTGAGCAGTGACAATGCCCAGAGAAAAGCGAAGAGTAGGGCCGCCAACGCTGTGACAGGCCAAAAGCGTCGATCTGGTTTCTGAATGCTGCCATTGGGCTGCAGCTCCGGCAGGGGATTTTTTTCCCAGACGCTTGGCTTGCCACTGGCACGAGTCATCAGCTTATTGATCATTTCAACGACAGAGAAGTGGGGGCATAGCCAGCCGCAATAGAGTCGTCCAAACCGCCAGGCGGTCCAGATGAGGCCGCCACCGACCAATGCAAGTGGGATAAAACCACGAACAATCAGATTAAAGGCTGCCTCACCGGGGCCGATCGCACCACCAATAAAGGCATCCAACCCAAGCGTCCAGTGCTGGCCAAGAAAGAAGAAATGATTCTGGGTCAGATCAAATCGAAACAGATCCAGTGGGGGGGCCAGCACAAACAGGATAAAAAAACCGGCCTGAAACCAGAACCGTTTTTTTTGTAACTTAGTGGCTTGATTCGCAAGATTCATGGCAGATCAGCGACCGAATGCGATATCAACTACTTCCATGAGTGCACGTGTGGTCTCTTCATCATCCGTCAGCGGCTCCACCATGGCGGCACGGCAGGCCTCTACTGGATCATAGCCTCCCAGTATCAGGGTGGCCGTGTAGACCAGCAGGCGGGTAGAGGCCGCCTCTTCCAGATCATGATCTTTCAGTGCCCGTAGTGAATTGGCCAGATTGACCAATCTTTTGGCCATCATCTCATCAATGCCCGTTTCGCCAATGATCACTTCCTGCTCCAGTTCCGCCTTGGGAAAATCAAAGCGAGCTGCAACAAAGCGTTGCCGGGTACTGGGTTTCATTCCCTTGAGTAGGTTTTGGTAGCCTGGATTGTAGGATACAACCAGCATGAATTCTGGCGGTGCATGCAGTATTTCACCCGTCCGTTCGATCGGCAGAATGCGTCTGTCATCAGTCAGTGGGTGCAGTACCACCGTGGTGTCTTTTCGTGCCTCTACCACCTCATCGAGATAACAGATGGCTCCTTCCCTCACTGCGCGTGACAAGGGTCCGTCGCTCCAGTAGGTTCCACTATCCCCGATCAGGTGCCGGCCAACCAGATCGGCAGCGGTGAGGTCATCATGGCAGGCTACCGTGTAGACGGGGCGTCCCAGGCGTGCGGCCATGTAGTTGATGAAACGGGTCTTGCCGCAACCGGTTGGACCCTTGATCAGCATCGGTAATTGATGTTTGTAGGCGTGTTCGAACAGTTCGATCTCATTGCCTTGTGGCTTATAAAAAGGGGCTTCATTCTGCACTGCCTGCTCGGCAGTCTGGGTCACATTGGTCATGCGGTAAATTCCGTGGTTAGCTAGAGAGAATGAAGGCAGTTGTAATTAAACTACCGGGTACGATCAGCCAAACGGAGACTGGCCAGCGCCATAAACCACGCAGACCGCCCAGCCCCATAAAATAGGCTCCTACCAGATGCCCTTTAATCATGGCGATTCCAAGTACAAAGAGGGCAATAGACAGTCCGCCGATCTCTTTCTCGCCAATATAGAATGTCACAAAAGTGAGTGATACCAGGGTTATATAGACCCAAGTGCAGGGCCGTAAACCTAAAAATGGTTTGTTGCTCATCAGAACTCCTTAGCGCATGACGTAGACAAGCGGAAAAAGAATCAACCACACCAGATCGACCATATGCCAATAAGAGGCCCCGGTCTCAACGCCTGTATGTTCGGCTGCGCTATAGCCCCCCCTTCTGGCCTTGAGAGCGACCGCAGAGAGTATCACCATTCCCATAATGACATGCATGAAATGGAATATTGTTAGGGAGAGATAGAACATATAGAACGTGTTGGTACTTAGGTTAATACCCTGGCCGAAATGGTGGGCATATTCGCCTACCTTGACCACCAGGAATACCGCCCCCATTCCCATTGCAGCGATCAGCCAACGGAAGCAGAGCTGGTGATGATTCTCTTTAATAGCTGCCACGGCACGAACCACAAAGTAGGAGCTTGTGATCAGTGCCAGGGTATTGATAAGGGCGGATTCCCGGTCAAGATGGTGCTGAAACTCATTAAACAGCGCTACATTATTCATCCGGGTAAAGGCGTAAGCGCCAAAAAAGGCAGCAAAGACTGATAATTCAGCGAGGATGAAAATCCAGATGGCCAGATCACCTGGTGGATAACGGTTAGTATCGTGTAGTTTGATGGCTTCCACTGCTTGTGTCATCGGTTTGATTCCATTGGAAAATCTGCTGCCTTTTCGGATTGCTAATCCAATAGATCTTACAAATCAGCAGGTTAATAATATTGGACGGTTAAGGTACCAGAAATGGAACAGCTGAAGAATTGATGAATGTTAAATCAACGTAAATTATCCAACTATTTTAGTCAAGTAAAGACGTGAAGGCCAGAAAAAGAGAGACACGGCAGCTGATTTTCAGGGTTTCGAGAAACACCAATGCCCAGACAAAAAAAGGCCGACTCAACGAGTCGGCCTTTAGTTTGGAGGGTTAAGCCTCCGGATGATGTTACTTAAGTTCGGAGACGACAGCCTCAGGCTCATCCTGGCCGATGAAGAAGCTGGCGATAT
>VMRY01000007.1 GCA_007713595.1 Sedimenticola thiotaurini | reverse complement strand
CGTCAAGCAGGCGGGCAACGAATCTAAGGCGTTCTTCCATACGATTACACTCTTTCCAGGGCATTCGAGATTCCTCCCAAATACCGTTATGTGTAACCTATGTCTCCGGTATTAGCTGTAACCTATGTGTCAGGTAGCACATCCTGCTTTAAATTAATTAAAAAAACAGATAAAACAGATAGTTACTGCTTTTGCCTGTTTTTTGTCCTGCGCTGTTTATGCTGGTTCATGATGCTTAATCCATAGATCAGCAAAAAACATTACGCAATAAAGCAGGAAACCTTACCATTCTCTCTTGGTTTCAGGTTAAAATACGCGGCTATTTATGACTGGGCCGCTGGAACACGGATTAATTTACCGTATTTCCAGGGGTTTATCTCGTGCTGCCACATGCATCTGGCACGACTATCATATTGTCGCTGGCTTGTAGATTGCCCAAGCCAATGATTCAGATGAGGGGGCTCAGCGGAGCAGGATTTGTATCCTGATACCCGCCTCCTGGGTAGTGTGCATTGGTGGTCGCAGAAATCTAAATTTATTGTCTAACTCAGAGTACGAACATGACAGATCTAACCCTTTACCGAAATATCGGTATCTTCGCTCACGTAGATGCTGGTAAAACGACCACCACCGAGCGCATCCTGAAATTGACAGGTAAGATCCATAAGATCGGTGAAGTGCACGATGGTGCTGCAACCACAGATTTCATGGATCAGGAGCAGGAGCGCGGTATTACTATTCAGTCCGCTGCAACTTCCTGTGAGTGGAATAAGCATCGCCTGAATATTATCGACACCCCGGGACACGTTGATTTCACCATTGAAGTATACCGTTCATTGAAGGTACTGGATGGCGGTGTAGGTGTGTTCTGTGGTTCAGGTGGTGTTGAGCCTCAGTCTGAGACCAACTGGCGTTATGCCAATGAGTCTGAGGTGGCGCGTATCATTCTGGTTAATAAACTGGATCGTCTCGGCGCTGACTTCTACCGCGTCGTCAAGCAGGTCAAAGAGGTGTTGGCTGCTAACCCGTTGGTGATGGTTCTGCCGATTGGTACCGAGGATGAATTTTCCGGTGTTGTGGATCTGTTGACACGCAAGGCATGGGTTTGGGACGATTCCGGTGATCCAACAAACTATACGATTCAAGATGTTCCTGCTGATATGACAGAGCTTGTTGAGACCTGGCGCGAACAGTTGATCGAGACCGCTGTTGAGCAGGATGACGACTTGATGGAGAAGTATCTGGATGGTGAAGAGCCCTCTATAGACGATCTCAAGCGCTGTATCCGCAAAGGCACGATCGCTTTGGATTTCTTCCCAACCTATTGCGGTTCTGCGTTCAAAAACAAAGGCATTCAGCTGGTATTGGATGCGGTTGTGGATTATCTGCCCAATCCTATGGAAGTAGAGCCACAGCCTGAGGTTGATCTGGAAGGTAACGAAACCGGCAAGTTTGCCATTGTTGACCCTGAAGCACCTTTACGTGCGCTGGCATTCAAGATTATGGATGACCGCTTTGGTGCGTTGACCTTTATTCGTATTTACTCCGGTGTTATGGAGAAGGGTTGTACTGTTCTCAACACCTTTACCGGTAAAACCGAGCGTATCGGCCGTATCGTAGAGATGCATGCCGATTCCCGCGAGGAGCTGACACGCGCCCAGGCTGGCGATATTGTTGCGGTCGTCGGTATGAAAAATGTCAAGACCGGTCACACTCTTTGTGATCCCAAGAATCCTGCAACGCTTGAGCCGATGGTTTTCCCAGATCCAGTTATTGCAATTGCGATTGCACCAAAAGACAAGGCTGCTGTAGAGAAGATGGGTATTGCACTGAACAAGATGGTTCAGGAAGATCCCTCATTCTATGTTATGACCGACGAAGACAGCGGTGAGACCATCCTGAAAGGTATGGGTGAGCTGCATCTGGATATCAAGATTGATATCCTGCGTCGTACCCACGGTGTGGATGTAATTGTTGGTAAGCCCCAAGTGGCCTACCGTGAGACCATCACCCAGCGTGTGGAAGACAGCTACACCCACAAGAAGCAATCGGGTGGATCAGGTCAGTTTGGTAAGATCGATTATATTATTGAGCCTGGCGAGCCTGGTACCGGTTTCCAGTTTGAGTCCGTAGTTGTGGGTGGTAATGTACCGAAAGAGTACTGGCCTGCGATTCAGAAAGGCTTTGCTCTTAGCATGGACAAAGGTGTTCTGGCTGGATTCCCCTGCCTGGATGTCAAGGTGACACTGGTAGATGGTGGCTTCCATGCGGTTGACTCCTCTGCTATCGCGTTCGAGATTGCGGCCAAGGGTGCCTATCGTCAGTCCATTCCAAAGGCCGGTCCTCAGTTGATTGAGCCGATCATGAAGGTTGATGTGTACACACCGGAAGATCATGTAGGTGATGTGATCGGTGACTTGAACCGCCGTCGTGGCATGATCAAGTCGCAGGACACCACGCCAACAGGTATTCGCATCAAGGCAGAAGCCCCGCTGAGCGAGATGTTTGGTTATATTGGCGACTTGCGTACGATGACCTCGGGTCGTGGTCAGTTCTCTATGGAGTTCTCACACTACCTCCCATGCCCTAAGAACGTTGCTGAAGACGTAATCAAAGAGGTACTGGAACGCAATAAATAATCGCTGATTTTTAGCGATGGATAAAGGGTCAGGCGATTTATTGTCTGGCCCTTTTTTGTTGATTTCGCACAAGTTTTTTATCTTCAGGTGTATCCGCAATACGCCAGCCACACTGCTCTATTTATTGAGTCATTTCTGTGCTTAGCAGGTCATTGTTGACTGAGAAAACACTAAAGTATTTAGCCTAAAGGTCGCCTTATATATGACTTGGTTGGCTTGTCTCTCTTTGCTTGAGAATTAATAGAGTAGAACTATACTTACTCATGTTGTTCTCGGGAAAATATTTTATGTTGTGCGCGGCTATGTATAGGGGAAGTGCGTTGGTCTTTGAGCGCGGATATCGAGTCGATAGCATGACTGGTAGCAGGATTCTCTTGCATGGATGAATTGCAGGAGCAAAGTGCCGTTATCCTGACCATAGATGACGAGCAGGCAATCAGAGAAAGTTTCCACCTTTATCTCGAGGATTATGGCTATACCGTTATTGAAGCGGAAAATGGTCAGGCAGGTATTGCCCTCTTTGAATCCCAGAAACCGGATCTTGTCCTGGTCGATCTGCGTATGCCCGAGGTTGATGGTCTGCAGGTATTAGCTCATGTCGTATCAAACTCCCCTGATACCCCTATTATTGTTGTATCTGGCACGGGTGTGATCGATGACGTAATAGAAGCCCTGCATCTTGGGGCTTGGGACTACATGCTAAAGCCGTTACAGGATCTCTCGGTCCTGCTGCATGCCGTCAGAAAAAACCTTGATAGAAGTCGTCTGACTCTTGAGAACAGGGCTTATCAGGAGCATCTCGAGCTTGAAGTGCAAAAACGCACCGAAGAGCTGCGGCTTGCCAATGATGAGATGCTGGCGACGAATAACAGACTCCTGTTGAGTGAGAAAAAATATCGATCCATATTTGAAAGCCTTACGGATGTCTATTTTCAGGTGGATCTCCAAGGCAGGTTAGAGGAGATATCGCCTTCTATCTCTTCAAATCTTGAGTATCAACGGGAAAATATGCTTGGAACCCGGCTCTACGATTTTTTTGCAGAGCCAGAGCGTTATGAGAGCATGCTGGACCGGTTAAAACAGAATGGCTCCGTTACTGATTTTGAAGTGCTTCTGTTGGATGGGAGTGGCCTTGAAAGGCCCTGTGCGGTAACGGCTGCCCACGAAGTGCATGCTGATGGCACTGGCCGGATTTATGGTGTCTTTCGGGATATTACTGAACGTAAACAAGCGGAGGCAAAGATAGAGTACCAAGCCTATCATGATAGCCTCACCAATCTACCCAATCGCAGACTGCTGCTAGATCGTCTGGAGCTGGCGCTGCATCGTTCCAGGCGTCACGGTCATGAGGGAGCCCTGCTGCTAATTGATTTGGATCGATTCAAAACGATCAACGATTCTCTCGGGCATAGCGTTGGAGATCAACTACTGTGTGAGATAGCTTTAAGGTTGATCAGTGTATTGCGTGAAGAGGATACAGTGGCACGAATTGGTGGTGACGAGTTTGTAGTGCTGCTTGCAGATGTTGGCCACGATACGCAGGCGACAGCTAGACGGGCAGAAGGTGTTGCAGAAAAAATCAGACACAATCTCTCACTGCCGATTCGAATAAAGGATCATGAGCTTTATATAACCCCGAGTATCGGCATCACGCTATTTCCCATGCAGCATGAAGATGCAGGCGCTGTATTGCGACATGGTGATACCGCGATGTATCAAGCCAAGGCGGCAGGACGTAATACAGTGCGTTTTTTCCTGCCAGGGATGCAAGAAGAAGCTGATCAACGCTTGGGCATGGAAAAAGACCTGAGATTGGCGATATCACGTAATCAACTAAAACTTTTTTTCCAGGCGCAAATAGATGCGGAAGGGGCTGTGTGTGGCGCGGAAGCTCTATTGCGTTGGGAGCATCCAGAGTACGGGTTGATTACGCCTGATCGTTTTATTCCTGTGGCTGAAGAGACGGGGCTTATATTGCCGATCGGTGAGTGGGTTTTGCAAACAGCCTGTGAGTTGATTACCAAGTGGTCGAACAGTGAATTATCTGATGCCCTGAGGCATATTGCGGTAAATGTCAGTCCATGGCAATTTAGACAGCCTAATTTTCCTGTGCAGGTTGAGCGCATTCTAGCGCGTACTAAAGCCGATCCCGGTCGCCTTGGCTTGGAACTGACAGAGGGTGTTGTGATAGATAATGTTGCAGACACCGTCGATAAGATGGATTCATTCAAGATGCTTGGGGTGAAAATATCCATCGATGATTTTGGAACGGGCTACTCCTCCCTCTCATATTTGAAAAAATTGCCTCTGGATATACTTAAGATAGATCGCAGTTTTGTGGAGGATGTAACCGAGGATGAGAGTAATGCTGCCATTGTTGAGACAATTATTTCGATGGCCTCTCACCTTGGTCTGGAAGTCATTGCAGAGGGTGTGGAGACACAAGAGCAGCTGGATTTCTTGCACAGTAGTGGTTGCCGGCGTTTTCAGGGTTATTATTTTACGCGTCCGTTGCCTGTTGAGCAGTTTGAGGCATTCGTTTCAAATTCAATCAATGAAAAAAGCTTTGTCGCTATAACAGCGAATCCAGATGTTGATGAGTTGCATCGATGAAGCCGCGTATTCTTGTAATTGATGATGAAGACGCCATCCGGGAAAGCCTGCGTGCTTATCTGGAAGATTATGACTATGAAGTCTGCTCCGCCGCTAGCGCAGAAGAGGCAATGGAACTTTTGCGCGATCAGGCATTTGATCTGGCCGTTGTCGATATGCGGCTGCCAGGAGAGAGTGGCGAAGAATTTATTGTAGGTGTCAGTGAGTTGTATGGCGATATGCAATTCGTTATTCATACCGGCTCGGTTGAGTTTCAGTTAACTGATGCGCTGAAAGCACATGGTATCAAACCGGCGCATATCTATCTCAAACCGCTGCATGATCTCTCCATTCTGGCAGAAGGGATAGGAGAGCTGCTGAATGAGAGAAAGTGATTTTGATGTTGCGGCGTTTCTGTACGCTGCCAGGAATACTTTAAACAGCCTTATACTGCGCTTTATCCCGTTCGTTATTTTCCTAACGCTATCCTGTCCCGCTGCGTCCATAGCTGTGGAGCATTCTCAATACCAGGTGCTCCTGATTAATTCATATAGCCAAGGCATGACATGGGTTGAAGATATCCAGCGGGCAGTGGACGAAACGCTTGTCATTGAGGGAGATGATATCGCCCTGCAGATAGAGAATATGGACTCAAAGCGTTACCACACCTCCGCCTATTTTGAGTCGCTTGCCAGACACTATGCAGAGAAGTATCGAGATACCCAGTTTGATCTGATTTTAGCAACAGATAACAATGCCTACGATTTTCTTCTGCAACGCAAGGATGAGCTTTTCCCGGGCGTGCCGATGGTCTTTTCTGGTGTTAATGATTTTAACGATACCCAGATTTCGGATGTTGCAAAGATTACGGGTGTGGCAGAGCAGTTTGATGCTGGTGGTACAATTGAATTCGCATTGAAAACATTTCCCAAGACACGGCAGATTTATATTATCAATGACTACCTGAAGACTGGTCGCGCCTGGGTACGTGAACTTGAAAGGCAGTTGTCAGAAATTGATCCGACCGTTGAATTGATCTATTCGGAAAACCTCTCGCTTGCAGAACAGAAAAAAAGAATAGCTGGATTGCCAGAAACGGCACTCGTGCTATTGGGTGTTTACTACAGTGATCGGGATGGTTACCAGTCAACCTATGAAAAGATTGGTGCAGAACTCGTGGCAGAGAGTCAAGTCCCGGTGTTTTGTTTGCTTGAGTTTAACGTTGGTCAGCACGTCATTGGTGGTAACGTGATCAGTGGCTACTATCAAGGACAGATGATGGCGGCTTTGGGTAAAAAGATTCTGCAGGGTGAGCCGGTGGAATCATTGGCCGTTGTCAGCCAAGGGGCGAATCAATTTATCTTTGATTTTAATGCGCTAACGAAGTGGGGTATTGGCCTGTCTGAGCTTCCCGAAGAGGCTATTGTCATTAATGAGCCATGGACGTTCTACAATGCCTATCGTTCACAGATATGGCTTGCAGTTGTATTTGTACTGTTACTGCTGGCAATTATATTGACGCTCTATTTCAGCATTCGCAAGCGCATAAAAATTGAATCGGAACTCCGGGATAGTAAGCAACGTTTCGAGAGTATCTTCAATCAGACCTTTCAGTTTATCGGATTGCTTACACCAGAAGGTGTAGTGCTTGATGCCAACCAGACGGCACTAAAAAGGAGCAACATTGACCTTGGTGAGATAAAAGACCGCCACTTTGCAGATGCTCCATGGTTCAGTCACTCCCCACAGGAGCAGGCCAAGTTGCGTGAGGCCATCAGGACAGCCGCATCTGGAGAATTCGTTCGCCTACAGATGACCCATCAAATAGAGCCTGGGCGTTTGATTGATGTCGATTTTTCTCTAAAGCCCGTATTTGACGCTAAGGGCGAGGTTACTTTGTTAATTCCCGAGGGCAGGGATATAAGCGAACTTAAAGAGGCGCAATCAGCCTTGGAGCAGTCGAGTAATCTGCTTAAGAGGTTGGTTGCTGATCAACAGTTCTTATTGAATAACATTAACGACTTTATTTATCGCCACGACCTGACAGGAAAGTTTGAGTACGTCTCCCCAAGTATCAAACAGATTACCGGTTATACAGTAGAAGAGTGGGGTGGTCATTATGCTGATTATCTTACGGCATCACCGCTCAATGAGCGGGTGAAAAAATATACCGATGAAGCGCTAAGAACAGGCGTGCAACACGTGCCCTATGAGATCGAGATAACGCATAAAAACGGCAACTTACTCCGCTTGGAGATCAGCGAGCGTCCCTATAAAAAGGCGGATGAAATTGTTGGTATGATCGGTGTGGCACGCGACGTAACCGATCGCGCCAAAGCAGAAGAAGTGGTGCAGGATCTCAATAGTTTTCAGCAGACGATTCTTGAAAATGCTGACGTATGGCTGGCGGTCTATGATGTCCAGGGAGATATTGTAATCTGGAATAGAACGGCACAGCGTGTCAGTGGCTATACCCGTGAGGAGGTTCAGTCTCGCCAGCATATTATGAAGTTGTTGTATCCGGAAGCGACTTATCGGCAACAGATAATGGACCAGGTCCTGCCTGCCGCTGATGGGAAACAGCCGCTCGATAATTTCCACTCGAAAATTGTCTGTAAAGATGGAATGACGCGATCTATGGTGTGGAATACACGCGCACTGTTCGGTACAGAAGGGAGACGTGGTTCTGTCACCATTGGTCTGGATATTACTGAGCAGGAAAAGGCATCAAAAGAGGCGATGTCATTACGAAAATATCTACAGAACGTAATTGATTCCATGCCATCAATCCTGGTGGCAGTTGATCAGGAGTGTCGTGTTGTACAGTGGAATTCAGCAGCTGAGAGCGTTACTGGAAAATCCCTCGAAGCAGTACGTGGGCATGCCCTGGAAAAAGTTTTTCCACGATTTGCTGTGGAGATTGCGACTATACTGGAGGCGATCAAAACAGAAAATCCGAGCATCGGTTCAAGGCGTATGAATAGCAGTGAGTCAGGTATCTGCTACGAAGATATCAGTATCTACCCGTTGGCAGGTGATACGCGCGGCGCGGTAATTCGTGTAGATGATGTTACAGAGCGTGTCCGCATTGAGGAGATGATGATTCAGTCTGAAAAGATGTTATCAGTAGGTGGCCTGGCCGCTGGCATGGCGCATGAAATCAATAATCCACTGGCGGGTGTGTTGCAGAATATGCAGGTGATGAAGAATCGATTTGATCTTTCATTGCCACGCAACCAGATAGAAGCCGCATCCTGTAATCTCTCGCTGGATGATTTGAATGAATATCTGATCCGCCGCGGTATATTCAAAATGATGGAGAGTATTACGCGGTCAGGGCTACGTGCTGCCAAAATCGTGGAAAATATGCTCAGCTTTAGCAGAAAAAGTGCGCTTGACTATGCGCCCCAAGACCTGGTGCGATTAGTGGATAATACGATTGAGTTGGCGGCTAATGATTATGATCTGAAGAAAAAGTTTGATTTTAGAAAAATTAATATTGTTCGAGACTACCAGGAAAACTTGCCTGGAATTCCCTGCGAAAGTGGGCAGATACAACAGGTGATTCTGAATCTTTTAAAAAATGGTGCGCAGGCTATGGCGCTTCAGGTTGATAAAAATTCCACGCCACAATTTGATATCCGGATACATCGTCTCTCGGATACTGTTCAAATCGATGTGCAGGATAATGGACCGGGTATGTCCGACGCAGTCCTTAAGCGGGTATTTGAACCATTTTTTACCACTAAAGAGGTCGGTGTCGGTACTGGACTTGGCCTCTCTGTCTCCTACTTTATTATCACGGAAAATCATAAGGGGGTTATGCAGGTTGAGTCGAACCCGGGCAAGGGTGCCTGTTTTTCAATACAGCTGCCTATTCATCGTCCAGTTGATTGATGTTTGCAGTAGCCCAAGTTTTATCTGGGTTTGTG
Organism: Sedimenticola thiotaurini; assembly: GCA_007713595.1. Taxonomy (GTDB): domain Bacteria; phylum Pseudomonadota; class Gammaproteobacteria; order Chromatiales; family Chromatiaceae; genus Sedimenticola; species Sedimenticola thiotaurini_A. Next base: position 3,121 of record VMRY01000007.1, on the reverse strand, counting down.
CTAATTGTTATGGTTAACTCTTTGTATTAAAGGCCTTATTAGGTTTTTTATTAAGTCTGATATATTTTGAGGCCATGATATGCTGGTCGCTACCCCTGAGTATGCACAACACATTATTGGCTTTGTGTTGTTAGAGAGGATGATCAGGAGAGTGCTCTTAATCTCTGTGCAAGCAGAAGGGGTCACTGTATTGTTGAATAGCGATATGCTCTTCAAACCAGATAGATTCGCTCAACCTTTAGCTAATGCCAGGTAGACTAATTATGTACAGTCAGTGCCACTTGTTTATCCGTAATTGTTGATGATTTTCTATGCAGTCAGTAGCCATCTTTAATCCGCAGCCCCAAGTTGGCAAGACAACCCTCTGTGCCAACTTGGGGCATGCGCTTGCTCTGGCCGGCAAGCAGATAACAGTAATTGATTTTGATCCTGCTGGGGTGCTCTCATCAAATCTTGGGCTTTTTCGATCTCCCGGTCAGGGTATTGATCAGGTTCTTTTGGAGCGTGTCAGTATGGAGGCTGTTTCTATCAGCACGCGGGATGAAATGTATTTGATACCGGCGGGGAATTTATTATCTGATATTGCATCTGGCTCGTCATCAGATATGGAGAAGGGGTTGTTGTTGCATCGTATATTGTCGACGACTTCATCAGAGCGGGATTATCTGATTTTTGATTGTCCCTCGGCCTCTGATCTGCTGGTAGCTAATGCATTGCTGGCCGTAGATCAAGTGCTTATTCCAGTCACGGGCGATCAGCAGGGAGCTGATTCCATGCCCTATTTGTTGGAAACCATCGCGCGGTTTAGTAAGGTAAGGGGGCGTCCGCTTGACTATAGCGTAGTCATGAATCGTATATCAGTAAAAAGACGTCTGACAGGTGTATCTGTCTCTAAATTTTCCGGGTTGGCGCCTGACCATTTCATTCGGTCGGTAATTTGTGAATCGAGTCAGTTATCCGAGGCGCAAAAGATGGGGCGTACCGTTTTTGAATATCGCCCGAATTGTCGAGCAGCTGCTGATTTTAGCCAGTTAGCCAAGGAATTTATCGGGCGGGGCGCCCGGTCTTGACTAATGACGCAGCAATTGCCGATATGTTGTTGATCCCGAGTTGCACAAGGCATTTTATTTGGAAAGAGAGTAAAGAGATGAGTGTGACGGTTAAAGAGTCGGATGATCAAAAGCAGGCGACTATCCATGTAGTTGGTCGGTTTGACTTTTCTTGCCACCAGGAATTTTCCGGGGCCTATAAGCAGTTCCCAAAGGGTGAGCGGTGCTTTGTGGTCGATCTCTCTGATACCGAGTATATGGATAGCTCTTCCATGGGTATGCTATTACAGCTCAAGGAGTACGCGAGCAATGTACGTCCGGTAGCCCTGAGCAATGCCAACGAGTCAGTCAGGGAGATTCTGCAAATCGCCCATTTTGACAAGCTGTTTAACATCGAGTGAAGAGTAACACGCTACATGAGCGGTGGGCGAAATTTGGATTATTTCAATGATTAGCAGGCCAATCTTCTCTGGACGGGCTAGAAACTGAACCCTAATTACCCTATCCTTGCCCTTTTTCTGTCGGGACAACGAATATGGGTTTCAAATGCGGTATCGTCGGCTTGCCTAACGTAGGAAAATCGACCCTTTTCAATGCGCTGACACGGGCTACTATCGCCGCGGAAAACTATCCCTTCTGCACCATAGATCCCAACGTGGGTGTGGTGCCAGTAGCCGATCCTCGGCAGACTGAGCTGGCAAAGATCGTAAAGCCGCAAAATATTGTCCCTACTGCCATGCAGTTCGTGGATATTGCTGGTTTGGTTGAAGGGGCATCCCGTGGTGAGGGGTTGGGAAACAAGTTTCTGGCCAATATCCGTGAGACTGATGCAATCTGCCATGTTGTTCGTTGTTTTGAAGACGACGATGTGGTGCATGTCGCTGGTAAGATCGACCCGTTGTCAGATATTGAGATCATCAATACTGAGTTGGCCCTGGCCGATATGGAGTCAGTCGACAAGGCGTTGCTGAAGGCGGCCAAGCAGGCTAGGACAGGGGATAAGAAGGTGCTCACCCTGAAAGAGCTGCTCGAGTCTGTCAAGGCGCATCTGGATGCTGGTGAGCCGGTAAGATCCATGGCGCTGACAGATGATCAGTTGCTTTCACTGCGTGACCTCCATTTATTAACTATCAAACCCACCCTTTATATCGCCAATGTCTCAGATAGTGGATTTGTCGATAATCCGCTTTTGCAATCGGTTGAGGCGTTAGCGGGACGTGAAGGTGCGGGCGTAGTTGCAGTTTGTGCAGCGATCGAGGCGGAATTAGCCGAGTTGGATGATGAAGAGCGTCAGGAGTTCCTTGCTGATATGGGATTGGAAGAGCCCGGCCTGGATCGCGTGGTCCGCGCTGGCTACCGACTCCTGGGACTGGAGACTTACTTTACCGCAGGAGTTAAAGAGGTGCGCGCCTGGACTATCCCCGTAGGGGCTACGGCGCCCCAGGCGGCTGGTGTGATCCATACCGACTTTGAGCGGGGCTTCATTCGCGCAGAAGTGATTGCCTATGACGATTTTATTAATTGCCGAGGTGAACAGGGGGCCAAGGAGGCCGGCAAGTTGCGCCTGGAAGGGAAGGATTACGTGGTTAAGGATGGGGACGTTATTCACTTCCGTTTTAATGTCTGACCTTGTCCAGATCGAGCCCGTGATGGCCGGATGTTTTTTTGTTTAAAGTCTTGTTTATCAATAAGATAATTATTTTAGTGTGATAAATACACCATCAATAAGGTGTTTTGAATTGACACATCGAGGAAGCACCGGTATATTTCCCCGCCTTCTGGCTACGTAGCTCAGTTGGTTAGAGCGACGGACTCATAACCCGTAGGTCGGTGGTTCAATTCCACCCGTAGCCACCAGATAAAAGCGGTGTGTACCGAGCACATAGGTCACACTTTATACCGGAGAGATAGGTAACACTTCGGTCAGAAAGGGGTTGAGCGCAGGCTCAACCCTTTCTTCGTTTTCATCAAAAAATCCTAAATCATATTGCATAAAGCTGACAAGCCAGATTTTGTCGCTAACCTCTCGAATACCCACATATTGACCGGCGAACACCGTACTGAGATTAATT
>VMRY01000006.1 GCA_007713595.1 Sedimenticola thiotaurini | reverse complement strand
GGTGATTAGACAACTTAACGGCCTGCTGCTTGAACTCGAGTGTGTATCTATCGTAATTCCGCTTCTTGGTTTGTCCCATCTCATACCCCTTCAATAGATCAGTCAACGACTGTCCATTAAAGTGGTGCTAGTTCACAGCGTAGTTTGCGTCCGAACGAGCGCCTTGTTAGCCGTTTTACAACTTACTGATGTCAATTTTATAACCCTGCGCCGCCATTTCTTTAGCAAGTAAAAGTGCAGTATCTGAAACAGAGTCCTTAAATGGTATATATAATAAACCTTGGATATCTGAAGGGCGCTCCATGTTTTCTTGCTGCTTGAGAAGAATAGCTACATTTTTACGCCCTAATTTTGAAAGCATCATTCCTAGTTCAAGTACCACATTTTGTCTTGCTCTGTATGCTTTTTCATCTTCATGATTACTGCGATAACCAATATCATCAGGTGTTGCCAAGACAACTGCAAAATTAGCTTCGCTTGTATGTTTTTCTAGCTTCTCAATAATTGTTTGCCCTTCACTTGGCAATTGATCAAGTATTAATGGTTCTAGATCCCAGCGACGAAGCATTGCTTCAAGCTGGGCGCGAGCATCAGTATCATGTCCATATACCACAAATACTTTTTTACGATGGCCTACTGTTGTTTGGTTTGCGGATGCGGTAGTGGGGGCAGCCATGCCTAATAGTTCTTTTACTTGTTGGACGTGTTGACCTTGAGGGGTGACAGTTCCTTTATCGAAGACGTTAACCTTAGAACCATTTCGAAAGCTAAATTGTATTCCATGTGCAATTTGCTTCTCTTCTTCAAGAACAAAGCCGTTATCTTGCAGTATCCCTAGTACTTCTTCTTTCTTCATGAATTCTCCATTCTTTTATGCGGCTAACAGTTGATTATACAGCCCGCACATTGAAGACAATATGCGGCTGTAGAATATATTGACGATTGCGACAGTTCGTTCTACGCATTATATTTCCTATTGCTACGTTAACCGACTTGAAGCGAGGAGTATGAAATGAGGTTTTCAGCATCCTGCCAAGCGGGTAGTCCTTAATATCCCTGTAGATTAACAGAGAATCTTTCATTGAAGAAGCTTCTTACTGAGAGGGTGGGGTGTCAGGGGTGGTTCGTTGGAGCCGTTTTTCTCTCTCCTGCTTTTTCACACCACAAAAATAGCGTCCTTTCTTTTCCAGGGCACCTTCTTTTGGGATCTTTAACCCGCAGGTGAAGCAGGGGACGAGGTTTTGTTCGAGCGCGCGTCGTTCTTCCTCGCGCTTCTGTTCGGCGCGCCTCTGGTTTCTTTTATGATGAAACCAGAGTGCGAGGAGAACGGGGATTAATAGCAATGGGCTATAGATGATCATTTTTCCGGTACGGCGACCAGTTTGTAACCGGCGTGGCAGCTGATGCAGTTTCGCATGATCGTGCTGAGCTGTTTGAGTGCTTGCGAACCATCGCCAAGTTGTTCGGCATCCAGTCCTATCTGATCAAACTGCTGGTGTGTATCGAAGCCCAGTTTTTTAAACTCGTTGGGTAGTTTGCTCACAAGTGAGAGGGGGACTGCACCCTGCGCCGCAGTACCGACTTTTCTGGCGGCCTTGGCTGCCATCGCCATGTCTTCAGTCGTAACGGCCTCGGTAATGGTCTGAACCGAGATGAGGAAGTCACGCATCTCGGTGAGAACCAGATCGCGTTCGCCTGCTGTCAATTCAATGGCCATACGGCCATCGGCCGAGGGTGTGATGGCGGTTGGGTACATAATCTTGTAACCGACAAAGGCGATCACGAGTATTGCGGCCGTAAGTGATGTCCAACATAGCTTGCACATACCAGTCTCCAAAAAGCGATTATTCAATCGCATCGTAGTGAAAAAAATTATTCGGCTTTTAATATTCTTGAGAAGAAGTCCCAGAGTGGGGCGGCTTCGGCTTCCAGGTCGAAGTTGAAATCAAACAGTGACCAGCGCATTAAGAGTCCCTGAATCAGCATCATCAGATAGCGGACGGTCTCGGTCGGGTCCAACTGCTTATCGAACTCGCCCGCCTCAATGCCTTCCTGAACCAGCTGGACTACCCGGCTGCTGTAGTTGCGCATCACCCGCTGTACGTTCTGTTTCAGTATGGGCGAGTCAATATGCAGGCTGTCAGAGAAGAGTATTCTAGGCAAGCCTCTGTTATTACTAACAAATATTAGCTGTGCGTGAATCATTTCCTTAAGCCGAACTGCGGCGGAATCACCACCGCTGAAGTAGGGCTCAAGCGCTCTGAGCATATTGGCCCCGATCGACTCGATGGCCGCCGCGAATATCTCATCCCTGGATTTGTAGTGCCGAAAGATGGTGGATTGCCCAATGCCCACCCGGTCTGCAATCGCCTGTGTGGTGGCTGCACCCAGCCCCAAGTCTGCGGCCGCAGACAAGGCACCCAGGATAATTTCAGCGCGCCGGGTCTCTGTTGGTTTGCCCATTTCTACTCAAAAGCGATTAATGAATCGCTAATATAGCCTTGGTGAGTCGTGCCGTCAATTGTTGTCAACGGGCGCGAGAGGGTTTGGTGGCGTGTTCTCAGTTGGGTTTGATCAAGTGGTCAGGCGACGATAGATATCGGAAACCTTCAGGGGCAGGCTCCGTACTTCGCTGATGACGCTGTAGGCGGCGGGTCCATAGAGGTGGGGCAGATAATCACGCGCCTCTTCATCAATGGTGATGCAGTAGGGGTGGATGCCCCCGCGGCGGGCTTCGATCAGGGCGCGACGGGTGTCTTCAATGCCGTATTCACCGCGATAGCTGTCGTAGTCATCCGGCTTTCCGTCGGAGAGTGTGATCAGTATGCGGGTCTTCGCATCGGTCTCCTGTAGAACCTGTGTCAGGTGTCGAATAGCAAAGCCCATGCGGGTGTAGTCTTGGGGTTCAATGCCGCTGATGCGTGCCTGTATGGTTTTATCGTAAGGTTCATCAAAATGTTTGATATGGAACAGTTCGCAACGTTTGCGGGTCATGCCGGAGAAACCGTAGATGGCGTAGCGGTCTCCCAGGCTCTCCAAGGCTTCACATAACAGCAGCAGGGATTCACGCTCGGCCTCATTGATCCAGCCCTTGGTGGAGCCGCTCATGTCAACCATGAAGACGACCGCAATGTTGCGTTCATTGCGCTGCATCCTGGTCAGCAGTCGGTCGGTCATCTCAAAGCCAAGGTGGGCATCAGCCAAGGCTTCAACCAGTGCGTCGATATCGACATCATCACCCTCGGGCTGTCTTTTTAACAGACGGTTTTCATGGCGCAGTGCCTCAAAGGTCTTACGCAGGTGTTTGATCAGGCCGTGATATTTATCCAGGGTCTTCTCTACAAAGTCGTCATACCGGGGTTTGACGGCGCGCTCGCGTACCGCGCACCAGTTCTTACGGTAGTGACGGCGTTGAAAATCCCACTCATCATAGAGATAAGCCCCCTCTTCATGGTAGCTGCCTTGCCAGACATCCTCGGCATCACGCGTCTGATCATGTAACAGGCTGGCATCATACTCGCCGGAGCCTGCGGCTTGCAGATACTCGTCGGGGATATCGCCAAAATCCAGCAGAATAGAGCGTTTCAGTGCTTGCATACTGTCAGGTAAAGGGACCGGCATATCATCGAGCAGGATTTCAATCTGCACACCCTCTGGCGTGGATGGGTCGGCCTCTTGCTGTTTGGTAAATTGCTTTTCCGCTGGCGGTGGTTCACTGTTGGATTTGTTGAGCTCTTCCAGCAGTGTGTTGAGACCTACCTTAAACCGAGCCTTCTCTTTCTCAATGCGCGCATTCATGCAGGCCGTGACGGCTTCAAAGTTGATCTGGCCCTGATAACAACTGAGTGGAATGGGTTTGAGTTGATCTATTTCTCGCTGTGCTAGGCTGACTGTATCCATTGCACTGCAGTCGGGATTTGAGAGCTGCTGCCTGAGCTCAAGCCATGTTGCATCAAGCTCAGTTTCATCGGCAACTGTTTTGATTTCCAGTAGTACCCGGTGGAGTCCCGGCAGTTCGCGCTGGAGGCAGGCTTCCAGACGAAGTGACTCAAGGGCATGGAAAAGTTGGATGAATTCAGCGGTTGGTGCTTCTACCGTGCGTAATGCCCGGAAACTACCGAACTGTATCTGTGCCCAGAGCAGTGCCGTTGTGACTTTGTACAGATGAAAGTTCTGTTCTGGCGTACTCAGCAGCGACTGCATGGGCGGCAGGTAGAGTGTCTCGGTATCGGTGTAGACGGTTTCTGATGCGGCCAGTTTGAGTGAGCGTCCAGACAACCCTTGCAGGAAACGTTGCAGAACCCCTTCATGATCTTGCAACAGTGCCCCCTGTAGGCGTGCCTGTTGTTGTGATGCAAATTGCTGATACTGTTCAATGACCAGCAGGGCAGGGCGCAGCCCCTCTACATCGTAGCTGTCCATGGCGTGAAAGATCCATGCCTCAAATGCATCAGTTGTCATGAGGGCTTCTGCGGCGACACTGTGACAAGCGACCTGAAATCCCAGTTCCACATGGGTGCTGGCGATGCGCTCAATCCAGCTGATCAGATAGTGTTGGCGTTGTGCCGGCAATTGGGCAATCGCCCGCGATGGCTGTTCCGTATCACGAAAGGAGAACTCCACCTCCAGCAGATCATCCAGCCGCTGCTGGATGGCGGAGTATGAAAGAGGGGCGGGGTTGTTCATTTTAAAACAGTGAGGATGAGAGTTCGTTGACCGAGGCCAGCATCTCCGGGTCATCTGTCAATGCCTGGGCAACAGCCCCCTGACAAGCGGATACGGGCGGCACGCCAGCGGCCATCAGCTTGGCAGCATGTACCAGAAGCCGGGTGCTGGCACCCTCTTCAAGACCGCTGCCTTTGAGGTTGCGCGTCATGCCGGCAAACTTGACCAACTGGGTCGCCAGCGCGCGATCCAGTCCTGATTCACGGGCCACAATGGTGATCTCAAGTTCCGGTTTTGGGTAATCGAACTCCAGTGCAACAAAGCGCTGGCGGGTACTCTGCTTGAGATCTTTCAGTACGCTTTGATAACCGGGGTTGTAGGAGATGGCGATAGCGAACTCTGGATCGGCCTCAATCAGGGTGCCCAGTTTTTCAATTGGCAGAACACGCCGATCATCCGCCAGCGGATGAATCACTACCATGGTGTCTTTTCGGGCCTCGACAATCTCGTCCAGATAACAGATGCCGCCGGCCTTGACCGCCTGGGTCAGTGGGCCGTCTATCCAGACCGTTTCGCCCCCTTTGATGAGGTAGCGTCCCACCAGGTCTGATGCGGTCAGATCATCATGGCAGGAGACCGTGATGAGCGGCCGTTGCAGTCGCCAGGCCATGTACTCCATGAAGCGGGTCTTGCCGCAGCCGGTTGGCCCCTTCAATAGTACAGGCAACTGGTTTTTATACGCCGCTTCAAACAGGGTGATCTCATCACCTGTTGCTTCGTAGTAGGGTTCCTCTTCTATCCGGTACTCATCCAGCCTGAAGGTGCGCATCTGACTGTTACTCCTGGTTACTGCTTCAGCCCTCTAGTCTGCAAGGGAATGGGGGTGAGATCAACTTGGGGAAAGTAGGGATTAGTATACGCGGAAGTTCCACCGTTCTGACCATCCTGTAGAAAGTGGCAATAACGGGGCTTAAGTCAGATTGAATACCGCTTAGTTTATGCTGCCTGCAATGTAGCGTTCACCGGTAAAGTGAGTGAATATTTGGTTGATATAGGGGTGTTCAACAGGCAGGTTACTTTCGTCTGGCTCCAGATTGCACTGGGCAACATAGGTCTCCTGCTCAGAGCCATCCACCAGTACCCGATACCACGGCTCATCCTTCGGCGGACGGCTTTTGGCCATATACTCATACCACTCATCGGAGAGCTGGAATTCAGCATCTACATCGTAGACCACGCCGCGATAATCAAACAGCTTGTGATGTACCAGTTGCCCCACATTCAGTTTTGCCTGTTTCATGGCTTTTTTCCTGTTGTTGCAGATCTGCAATTGCTTCTCTGTTACTACTATGACCTTCATTGGGGGGAATATGTTTCATGGGAGATTGCTTGCCACACCCTTAATACTAATACATACACAGAATAGAATCAGATCTGCCGATCAGATCAGAATTATAAAAATCAACTATATAATGTCAGGTTATTTTACAGGCTTGAGTGCGCTGCAATTTTGAGACGTAAGTAAGTAAATGACAAATAAAGCATTTACTTAATTGGCGTGGTTTTTGCTTTTTTGTAATGCACTAATAATGGAGAATAAATTATGAAGTTATTTATGCATGTTGAAATGAAGCTTGCTGTCATTTTTGCATTATT
>VMRY01000116.1 GCA_007713595.1 Sedimenticola thiotaurini | reverse complement strand
CTAGTGTACCCCGCCGTATTTAATGTAAAATAAGGGCTGTTTCTTGGTTCTGGAAAAACATTATGCGGGTTGCAGTTGATATTGAGCTCAAAGACGAAGAGCGTGAATTACTGGAGCGACTTTCCCGCTCTCGTTCCACATCGGTCAGATTGGCGGAACGATCAAGAATCGTGCTGTTGGCTGCACAGAAGAAGACCAACGGCGAGATCGCCGAAGAGCTGGGCATCAGCCGACAAAAGGTGGGGCGCTGGCGTGATCGTTACCAAGAGTTTGGTCTGGCCGGTATTGAAAAGGACGCGCCGCGGCCTGGCCGTAAGAAGAGCATATCTTCGCGAAAGGTCAAGAAGATCATTGAGCTGACAACCCAAGAAAAGCCGGACAATGCCACGCACTGGAGTCGGCGGTTAATGGCCGAGCGCATGAATGTCAGTGAGAGTACGGTTGGACGGATCTGGAGCGTCCATGGTCTGAAGCCGCACCGGGTCACGGGATTAAAGCTCTCCAATGACAAGAGATTCCAGGAAAAACTCGAGGATGTCGTGGGCTTGTACTTGTCACCTCCGGAGAATGCAATGGTGTTTAGCTGCGATGAGAAAAGCCAAATGCAAGCGCTTGATCGTACCCAGCCTGGGTTGCCACTCAAACCCGGTCGCAACGCCACGATGACTCACGACTACAAGCGCAATGGCACTTCAACCCTGTTTGCGGCTTTGAATGTACTCACTGGAGAAGTACTGGGACAGTGCGCTAAACGGCACCGTCATACGGAGTGGCTGGATTTTCTGCGGCTTATCAACAAGAACACGCCGGCGGATAAAGAAGTCCATATCATCTGTGACAACTATGCCACGCACAAGCATCCAAAAGTTCAAAGCTGGTTAAAGTATCACAAGCGATTTCATGTTCACTTTACGCCCACAAGTGCTTCTTGGTTGAATATGGTGGAGCGGTTTTTCAGAGATCTTTCTGAGCGGCAGCTGCGGCGCGGCATCTTTTGCAGTGTCGCCGAGCTTGAGAAGGCGGTGATGGATTACATCAGCAAGCACAATGAATCTCCTGCTCCCTTCATTTGGACGAAGTCGGCAAACGATATTCTTGAGAAAGTTAAACGTGGACGTCAAACGCTTGATAAGTTACAAAGCGTTTGACGGGGTACACTAGGGCAATATGCCCTATGCCTTGAAGGGAGGGAAAAACGGGGCTTTACAACAGCCGAAAGAGCTAATAGGGGTCGTCTCAGAAAACGGAAAATAAAGCACGCTAAGCGTGCGTGGAGGCTGGCACCCAGCGGTACAGCGTCGGAATGGACACGCCGAGGTTCTTGGCCACGTCCTTGGGCGGCACCCCGCTGGCCAGCAGCTTCTTGGCCGACTCGATCTTGCTGTCGGTCATCTTCGGCTTGCGGCCGCCTTTGCGGCCGAGCTGCTTGGCGACTTCCAGCCCGGCGCGGGTGCGCTCGACGGTCAGCTCGCGCTCCATTTCGGCAAGGCTCGCCATGACGTGGAAGAAGAACCGCCCGGATGGTGTGCCGGTGTCGATGGAGTCGGTGAGGCTCCTGAACTGGACACCGTGCTTGTGCAGATCGCCGACCAGATCGACCAGTTGCTTGACCGACCGGCCCAGCCGGTCGAGCTTCCAGACGACCAAAGTATCGCCTTCGCGCAGCATTTCGAGCGTCTTGGCCAAGCCAGGCCGGTCTGCCCGCGTGCCACTCACCTTGTCCTCGAAGACCTTTTTACATCCGGCCTTGCTCAAGGCTTCGCGTTGCAGCTCCAGGTTCTGATCCTGCGTCGAGACGCGCGCATAGCCAATCAACATGGCTTGTCTCGCGCCCGGTCGATGCGTTCCTGCATCGCCTGCATCACTTCTTCGTGGGTGTACGATCTGGCGTTGGCGTCGGTGGCTTGCCGCAGGGCTTCCTCAACCTCGCGCGTCATCCGCTCGTAATCCTCCGGCCACAGCGCTTGCTCCATGCGCAGCGACGCCTGACCCAGCAGGTGCAGCAGGCTGAACAGCCGCATGTCGTTGGTGGCGACGATGCGCTCCCGAATCTGCTCCTGAATAGCTTCGCTAGCCCGATGCGCTTGTGGTGTGGCAGTCCCCTCGTAGTCAGCGGGGAATTCCGCTTCCTCGGCAATCCTTGCCCAGGCGCTGGCCAGCGCCTCGATGGTTGACGTGCTCATTTCCGCCGCTCCTGTGCTCTTTGGCGAATCAACCGGCCAAGGGGCCTCGACGCGAAAACCAGCAGCATCACGCCTATCGGATACCAGGTCGAGAAGACCACCAAGGCATCGAAGGCTGGCCGTCCGGTGTTGGTAGGCAGTACGGCGGTCACAGCCATCAACCCGCCGACCGTCCAGATGATGCGCCACACGTAGGGCATCACGCGGGGCACGTAGCCGTCATCGAAAGCGGTCTGGTAGTAGCGGCGCAGGCCGCGCTCGGCAAGCGCCTGGCGCTGCCGCTCCGACAGCGCATCCGTCCGGCCATACCAGCGCCGGAATGGTGGACAGCGCAGCAGCAAAGGGGTGAAGAGGATCATCACCGCCACGATCGCGACACCCCACGCCATGACGGCGCCGGCATCGGGCCGCTTGGCGTTCTCGATCACGGGCGCGAAGACGCCCGGAGCACCGATCATCCAGAACAGCGCAATGTGCTGATGGAAGGAGAGCTTCATTTGCTCATCCACTTGCGCAGCAGGCGCTTTTTCAGGGAGGCGCGTTCTTGCGGGTTGCGTCCCTTGTGATTGGCGATGCGATCCGCCGTGGCGGCCTGGCGCTTGACGGGCCAGTAGGAGCGGCCATCCTTGCCCATCGACCAGACGCTGCTGGCCTGGTTTTCCAGCAGGGGCAGATGGGCGCTCAGGGCTTCGGGCGACGCGCTGGTCAGCGCCGTGCGCTCACGGGTGCGCCAGCGCTGATGCCAGAGCTTCTTGTCCTCGCGCTCGCTGCCGCAGGTCGTGTGCCCGACGATGGGTGTTTTGCGGCGGCTGCGGCTCATAACGTAGTGGTCTCCAAGAACATTCAGGACTGATCCCAGGCGTCGATGGTCAAGACCTGATCGGCAGGACAGGCGGCTACGCGGTCGGGAACTGGATGGTGTTCAGTCTCATGCCGACCCCATTCGATTGATCGCGTCGCTTGCGGCACGCTGCGACGCAAGGAGGTTTGCGACCTGGTTTAGCAGCCGTGTCCGCTGCATGTCTGTTACCTATCTCCCCGACCGCTCATTGGACCAACTCCAGAGATTGGGCTCTATCGCTCAGCCAATACGAAACCGGCATTGGCTGATGCCACAACCGAGACGAACACAAATGGCTCGGTACCTGTATTTCGCGCCCCGTGCACTTGGCCCGGTCTTGCCACGGCTATCTCACCTTCCCTGAGGGCACGAACAATCCCATTGCCCTGAAAGTAATCAGCCATTCCCGACAAAACAGTCCACGTGTCTTGGCCGTGAGGATGAATGTGAGCCGCAATTTCCTGCCCGGGATGGACATGCCAAACCACGATAATTGAGTCTCGGGTTTCAAGCACAACGGAACGAATAGGCTCGCCTTCGGACGGCTGAACATACTCGGCTACAGAAAATATTCTCGATTCAACAGTCATCGGAGATCCCTCTTTCACAGTGCCCCCAGACAGGCTGGATATGAGTTCTAACTCGAATTTGAACGGGAGGCTGCACGTCGGCATGCGCCTGGGTGAACTCGACGTAGCCATCCATCACCTTTGTGGCCGCCTCGCCGATGACGATCAGGCTCATGATGACGGCCTGCTGGGTGCGCTTGTCGGCCAAGAAGTCGTCCTTGGCCATCCCTTCCACGAAGCTGCGCGCATCGGTTGCGGCCTGCTGAATGTGGTCGAGGTAATCGGGCAGGCGGTTCTCGCTCATATCGGTTGCGCCTCCGCGAGCACCTTGGCCCGGAACTTCGGCGGCAGGTCGCCGGGAGTCAGCAGATCGACGTCAACGCCGAGCAGCGATTTCAGTTCTTCTTCCAAATCGCCCAAGTCCAACAACGTGGCACCGGGCAGCGCATCGACCAACAGGTCGAGGTCGCTGCCATCCCGGTCGGTGCCATGCAGCACCGAGCCGAAGACGCGCGGGTTCGCGGCGCGAAAGCGGCCTACCGCTTCACGCACTGCGCTTCGCTTCATGTCAAGCACAACAGACGGTCGCATGGGCATCCTTTCTTATCGAAACTCGTTGAGATGATATGCAATCAAGAATAGAATTTCAAGAACTATTTTCGAGAATCGCAATGCCTTGATTCCCGTGCCGCGCCGGTTGCCTTGGCGGGCTTGTCACAAACCTACGTTTTCAAGAAGAAGGAAACCGCATGCCCCGCCGTTCGATCCTCTCCGCCGCCGAGCGCGAAAGCCTGCTGGCGTTGCCGGACACCAAGGATGAGTTGATCCGTCACTACACGTTCAGCGAAAGCGACCTCTCCATCATCCGGCAGCGGCGCGGCCCGGCCAATCGGCTGGGCTTCGCGGTGCAGCTCTGCTACCTGCGCTTTCCCGGCGTCATCCTTGGCGCTGATGAGCCACCGTTCCCGCCATTGCTGAGACTGGTCGCCAACCAGCTCAAGGTCGGCATCGAAAGCTGGGACGAGTACGGGCAGCGTGAGCAGACCCGACGCGAGCACCTGGTCGAGCTGCAAACGGTGTTCGGCTTCCAGCCGTTCACGATTGGCCACTACCGGCAGGCTGTCCAGTTGCTGACCGAGCTGGCCATGCAAACCGACAAGGGCATCGTGCTGGCCAGAGCCTTGATCGAGCACCTGCGGCGGCAGTCGGTCATTGTGCCCGCCCTCAACGCCGTCGAGCGGGCGAGCGCCGAAGCGATTACCCGCGCCAACCGGCGTCTCTACGACGCCTTGGCTGAGCCGCTGACGGACGTGCATCGCCGTCGCCTCGACGATCTGCTCAAGCGCCGCGACAACGGCAAGACGACGTGGCTGGCCTGGCTGCGGCAATCCCCGGTCAAACCGAACTCGCGGCACATGCTGGAACACATCGAACGCCTCAAGGCGTGGCAGGCGCTCGACCTGCCCTCCGGCATCGAGCGGCTGGTTCACCAGAACCGGCTGCTCAAGATCGCCCGCGAGGGCGGCCAGATGACGCCCGCCGACCTGGCGAAGTTCGAGCCGCAGCGGCGTTACGCGACCCTGGTGGCGCTCGCCATCGAGGGCATGGCCACCGTCACCGACGAAATCATCGACCTGCATGACCGCATCCTGGGCAAGCTGTTCAATGCCGCCAAGAACAAGCATCAGCAGCAGTTCCAGGCATCCGGCAAGGCGATCAATGCCAAGGTGCGGCTGTTCGGGCGCATCGGCCAGGCGCTGATCGAGGCCAAGCAAGCGGGCCGCGATCCGTTCGCCGCCATCGAGGCCGTCATGTCCTGGGATGCTTTCGCCGAGAGCGTCACCGAAGCGCAGCGGCTCGCGCAACCCGAGGACTTCGATTTCCTGCACCGCATCGGCGAGAGCTACGCCACGCTGCGCCGCTACGCGCCGGAATTTCTCGACGTGCTCAAGTTGCGGGCCGCGCCCGCCGCCAAGGACGTACTCGACGCCATCGAGGTGCTGCGCAGCATGAACAGCGACAACGCCCGCAAGGTGCCCACCGACGCGCCGACCGAGTTCATCAAGCCGCGCTGGCAGAAGCTGGTGATGACCGACACCGGCATCGACCGGCGCTACTACGAACTGTGCGCGCTGTCGGAGCTGAAGAACGCGCTGCGCTCCGGCGACATCTGGGTGCAAGGCTCGCGCCAGTTCAAGGACTTCGAGGACTACCTGGTGCCGCCCGCGAAATTCGCCAGCCTCAAGCAGGCCAGCGAATTGCCGCTGGCCGTGGCCACCGATTGCGACCAGTACCTGCATGACCGGCTGACGCTGCTGGAAACGCAGCTCGCCACCGTCAACCGCATGGCGCTGGCCAACGAGCTGCCGGACGCCATCATCACGGAGTCGGGCCTGAAGATCACGCCGCTCGATGCGGCGGTGCCCGATACCGCACAGGCCCTGATCGACCAGACGGCGATGATCCTACCGCACGTCAAGATCACCGAATTGCTGCTGGAGGTAGACGAATGGACGGGCTTCACCCGGCACTTCGCCCACCTGAAGTCAGGCGACCTGGCCAAGGACAAAAACCTGTTGCTGACCACGATCCTCGCCGACGCGATCAACCTGGGCCTGACCAAGATGGCGGAATCGTGCCCCGGCACGACCTACGCCAAGCTGGCCTGGCTGCAAGCCTGGCACATCCGCGACGAAACCTACGGGGCGGCACTGGCCGAGCTGGTCAACGCGCAGTTCCGACATCCCTTCGCCGAGCATTGGGGCGACGGCACCACGTCATCGTCGGACGGCCAGAACTTCCGCACCGGCAGCAAGGCCGAGAGCACCGGCCACATCAATCCGAAATACGGCAGCAGCCCAGGGCGGACGTTCTACACCCATATCTCCGACCAGTACGCGCCGTTCCACACCAAGGTCGTGAACGTCGGCGTGCGCGACTCGACCTACGTGCTCGACGGCCTGCTGTATCACGAATCCGACCTGCGGATCGAGGAGCACTACACCGACACGGCAGGGTTCACGGACCACGTCTTCGCGTTGATGCACCTGCTGGGCTTCCGCTTCGCCCCGCGCATTCGTGACCTGGGCGACACCAAGCTCTACATCCCGAAGGGCGATGCCACCTACGAGGCGTTGAAACCGATGATCGGCGGCACGCTCAACATCAAGCACGTCCGCGCCCATTGGGATGAAATCCTGCGGATGGCCACCTCGATCAAGCAGGGCACGGCGACGGCCTCGCTGATGCTCAGGAAGCTTGGCAGCTACCCGCGCCAGAACGGCCTGGCCGTCGCCCTGCGTGAGCTGGGACGCATCGAGCGCACACTGTTCATCCTGGACTGGCTGCAAAGCGTCGAGCTGCGCCGCCGCGTGCATGCCGGGCTGAACAAAGGCGAGGCGCGCAACGCGCTGGCCCGCGCCGTGTTCTTCAACCGCCTGGGGGAAATCCGCGACCGCAGCTTCGAGCAGCAGCGCTACCGGGCCAGCGGCCTCAACCTGGTGACGGCGGCCATCGTGCTATGGAACACGGTCTATCTGGAGCGGGCCGCGAACGCCTTGCGTGGCCACGGTCAAGCCGTCGATGACGGCCTGTTGCAGTACCTGTCGCCGCTCGGCTGGGAGCACATCAACCTGACCGGCGATTACCTCTGGCGCAGCAGCGCCAAGATCGGCGCGGGCAAGTTCAGGCCGCTACGGCCGCTGCAACCGGCTTAGCGTGCTTTATTTTCCGTTTTCTGAGACGACCCCTCTTTGGAGTGATTATCTTTTTTGGCCACCGGATTCATCCTTTCTTCGCAGAAAAAGAGTAATAAAATTCCTGGATCTGCCTTTTGCCCGGCTCCTCATTGCCGGGTTTTTTGCGTTATGGCGTATCGTAATGTTTGATGCCTAGCATTCCCGCCGGGCCGGGTTTACCGTTGCAACACGGTTTCCACTTCAATCCCTAATGCCTACGCGCTCCGCTTGTTGATATGGAGGCAGCAGACTCATTCGAGACTGCCGCTTTGCTTTTTATTGATTCGTCGAACAGATGCGCTGCAACTGTCCTCCTTTGGGGTCGGTGGGCTGCGCCTGGCTTTTTTCTGGATTATCCCTCTGGGTAGAAAATAGATTAGCAGCGGTTTGACCTTAGTCCAGGCATCCCCCATGTTTCGCTCATGCTTCGCTGCAACACGGCGCTATCGCTTGCCCTCCGCTTTGCTATGGGTGGGTGGTCCCCCCTGCCTTGACACGGTAAAGCCCACTGCTCTACCTCGCTTCGCTCGGTTTTTGGGGTTTCTCAACCCCAGAGGGATGGGGTGTTTGGAACAACATCAATAGCGAGGATCAAAACCATGATTTCAATAGATGCCACCTACAGCGCCGAAGATAACAAGCTACGCCTTTATGCAAGCGAGCGTCTGGATGAAGAGTTGTACCACCGAGTAAAGGACATGGGTTTTAAGTGGGCACCCAAGCAAGAGCTGTTTGTCGCCCCGATGTGGACACCGGATAGAGAGGATTTTTGTATCGAGCTGGCGGGAGAGATCACCGCAGAACAGACCACGCTGGTAGAACGGGCAGAGGCCAAGGCGGAACGCTTGGACCATCTGGCCATTAAACGGGCTGCAGAGTCGAGTGGTTTCCATGCCGCGGCTAACCGGATCTCCGAGCGATTTGCCTACGGTCAGCCTATCTTGGTAGGCCATCATTCAGAGCGGAAAGCGCGTAAGGATCAGGAGAAGATGCACAACGCGATGGATCGAGCGATCCGGGCACAGGAGGCAGTTAGCTATTGGAACTACCGGGCAACCGGGGTTGAGCGACACGCCAACAGGAAGGCTGATCCAGGGGTAAGGGCAAGGCGGATTAATACCTTGTTGACGGAGCTGCGCGACCGGCAACGGCGGCTTAACCATGCAAACCTATGCACCGAGTTATGGCATATGATCGAACGAAAGAAAGGGTCAGAGAAGTATACCGACCTGGTGCTGCATTATGCGGGTGCGCAGTTAAAAAGCGGTAGCGCTGCGCCCCATACCCGTGACGAGGGTTCTTTGTGGTCACAGTTGCGTGATGAAAAGATCAACCCAGATGATGTGGTGGATATTTGCCTCAAGTTTCACGAATATCAGGCCAATAATCCCTATACGTTCCGATGGATCAGTCACATCCTGAATCGTTTGGACTTTGAGCGCTCCGAGTTGGGGCCAGTAGTGCGCTTCACCGGTACTATCACCCCCGCGGTACTGCAAACGTTTTGCCGGACCCATGGCGCGGATTGTCCGAAGGCTAAAAAAAGTGAACAGGGGTTCTCTGTTTCCTCTGTTGTTCCCCTGCCCCTGCACATTGCCGAGGGAACAGAGGTTGATTTGTCGCTTGATGGATGGCGTGACCTGATGGAGTCGGTCGGCTATGAGGTGCCAGCCGCGAAGCCGAAAGCACCGGCCATTCTGAATTTCAAATGTGCCACCATCGAGGCGGAAATGTACGGACGGGTGAATACCTATCCCCAGGTTGAAATGACCAAAGCGGAGTATTCTAAAATCCATGCCGATTATCGCGGTGTAAGGTTATCCCGGTGTGGTCAATTTCGATTTAAGACCTGTCTTGATCATAAAAATGGTGGCGGCCTGGTCAGTGTTTTCCTGAATGATTCAAAGGTGCATGATGCGCCGGAATCCGAGGCGGTTAGTTACGAGGAGGTAGTCGCGTGAAACGATCAGTCTATAAGCGGCCTAATAAGCCATCTTATATGATTGTCACCAAGCGCCAGGGCTTTGCAGAGGGTTTAGACCCTCTGCGGGTTCCTGAAGTCGTGGAGGTGGATAGTCGTACCGAATGCCATGTGACCCCGCTCGATGTGGCGACGCGTATGGTCGAGTATCTGGGGCCAGTGGGTGACTATTTGACCGTTGATCCGCAAGCCGGCACCGGAAACCTGATACAAGCCCTGTATGACGCGGGTCATTCACCCCGGGAAACCGTGGCGATAGAGCGGCATTATGGGCTTTGCCAGGCGATCAGGCAGCGGTTTAAGGGGGATCAATGTATAGACCCAATCAGCCGCTGTTTTCTGGATTACACCGACGAGTTGGCCGGGAAAATAGAATTTCCCCGGATAATCATGAATCCCCCTTTTCGGCACGTGAAAAAGCATATGGCGGCGGCGCTTCGGCTGCTGGGACGTGGAGGCCATGATATGGCCACTCTGGTGGCCCTGGTACCTTCGACCTATGAGCATGAAGAGGCAGAAGTGATGGAGTATTTAGGTCGAGACGTTTTCCCGACCGCCGCTGTCAGGACCAAGATTATTCGCATTAAGCGATAAAAAAATCCCCAGCCGATGACTGGGGATGCTATTCGCATTTTTCCTCTTTTGCGCCCTTTTCCAGGAGAATCTATCCCATATTCTGCGGGCTTTGCTATCTATAAATCAATAACCTGCACAGCGACCGTAGAGCTTCTAGAAGCGCTAGGCGTAATCCGCTAATCTGATTCATTCGGCATGGGTGCTTCTTTGCAGATCAGACCCACTCCTTGCAACAGCAAGAGCTTCATCTAAAGTAGCATATGATCCCCAGTTCGTAGAACGATCCCATGCTCCACCATCTAGGCAACGGACATCATAACGGATGCCAGAGGGCCAATGCTCATGCCAATTCTCCCGCCTTTCTTCTTGCTCCGCCTCAAACACAACCTGGGGAGTCGGTGCGTAATCTGGAATATTTTTCGTGCGCTCAAGATAGGCGGAATATGAACTTGCCATGTCTGCCCACGACACGGCTTGAATAAATGGACGATCCCACCAATCGCTCGTTTCCAGCGGATCGCGCTCCTCATTAGGCGTTGAATCGAATCCGGGCCTTAGAGTAGGATTGATCGGCACCCCACCGATTATGCAAGCTTGCGCCTCAGGGCGGTGATTAGCCTCGTAGGGGGCTATCTCCATCTGTTGCCCACAGTAATCAATGACCCGCGGCTCGGGCTGCTCCTCGTGAGGCTCATGCTCTTCGGTCAGACTTATACTTATCTCTAGGCGGGACGGTGAGCCATCTGTGTTAAACAATTCCACCAGTCGCGCTTCTGAATAGTCCAAATTAAACCCATTCAGATCCCAGACCACTATCTCAAATGGTAGGGACTTATCTTCGATCTCCATTAATAAATCAATGACTTCCTGGACGGATTTATTGCACAAGTCAGAATCTGCGTTAGACATCGATCAAGTCCCTCTTTTCTGTTTCATCTTGGAGCCTTGGCTCCTGGTAATGACTGCGCAGCAAGATCAAAGGTATATGATCCATCGAACTGCTGATTCTGTTGTTTTGCTACCAGCCTAGCCTTATGGATAATCAGGGCATCGGCGAAATCCGCCTCTTTGCCTTTTACCGGCCTTGCTTTCCGATAATCATTTAACGCCATCCATACAGCCTGACCGTCTTCAAAACGAATGTTCGGCTCCTGGAATAAAGCCTTAATCACCGTGATCAGCTCAGTCTTACTGAGTTGGTATTTTTTCCCGCGTAGCGTCCAAATTGTCTCTACTAACACGACATCGGTAATTAAAACCAGGTGTTTTCCTAAAAGCAATTTCCCGGCTTTCTCTGACTGGGCGGCATCATCCTCTAGCAGATACCGCAACAGTACGTTGGTATCTATGGCGATCACTTCAGCGCGCTTTCCAGTGATTCTTGATCGGTCATGGCTGGATTAGCCTGGACTTCACGCAAAAGTCCCTTGGCTGCACCTCGGACCTTCTTGATAATGGTGAGCTGACCATCGGCCACAAAGCTCTCTACTTCGTCACCTGGTTCTATTCCCAGCGCCTCGCACTGATTTATGGGCAGTGTAATTTGCCGTTTAGAGCTGACCCGTGGCATATAATTAACCTCTTTACATAATTGGCATAGTAAAGATAGCAAAGCCTTTACTATTGCGCAATAGTAAAGTAATTTTTTTTCCCAGAAGCGCGGCTAAGTCTCTGATTACCAAGTTTCTCCCCTCCTTGATATTGCGGATTACAAAGGATATTCGACACCGTCTTCATCTGTAATTGAGATCGAGTGACCGCCATGTTCCGATACCGTAACAGCACGAGATCGCGCATTCTCCAGCGAAGTACATTCGTCCTCATACTGAACATGATCCATACCAGTCCAGGTAACCATGATAAGAGAATCCCCCGTATCGTTTTCCATCACTTGCTCCATTCGTAAGGTAACAATATCAACCGATTTAGATTCCATAATCTCAGCGCCTGATTGTTCATCGCTGCTTTTTGCATGTCCTGATGGCCTATGCAGGGGACAGGTATTTGCTGGGCCCACAGGTGGGTGCTGACGGCCATCTGGATGAAGAGATACGGGTAGGTAAATGGCCATAGGACGAACATATGGGTTTTTGCGTTCGCGGTATTATCAATGGTGTTGTACATCGGGTGCCAGACTACCAGTTGCCGAAGTACTTTGATGTTCAGTGTAACGCCGATGGCCAGGTATCCAATTAGCAGCAGGATAAACAGCCCCGGAAGGTTCGTTCCGGCTATGAACTCTATGGCTCCCATTATCAGCCACAAGCCAGTGAGGGCAAGCCAGGCCAGTCCATAGAATAGCCAGGCCTTTCTTAATGGCATACTGGGCGTACTGTACGCATCAATATTATTGTCCATAGTTCCTTTTCTTTTTGTTGGTACGTACTTCTTGATATTGTTGGTTTAGGGTTCCACTGCCCTAGGCTCTGGGTGCAAGGATCTGAATCTCTACCCGACGATTGATACTCCTGCCGCTGACTGTAGTGTTATCAGCCACGGGGCTTGTCTCACCATAGCCCTGTGTAAATATGCGGCGGGGGTCTACACGCTGGCTCTCAAGATATCGTGCTACAGAGGAGGCCCTTTTTTCGGACAGCTGCTGATTGTATTCCCGACTCCCAGTACTGTCTGTGTGCCCCGCTACCTCGATATTCGAGCGATTGAACTTCTCTAACACGATGCCGACTGAATCGAGAACCGGGTAAAATGCTTGTTTTACTTCAGTTCTATTCGTGTCGAAGGTGATGTTGCCAGGCATATTGAGCGTTATGTGTTCACCCTGACGGGTTACACTGACCCCGGTTCCCTCTAGGGCTCGCCTTAATTCGGCTTCCTGCTGATCCATGTAGTAACCAATACCGCCGCCGGCGGCGCCACCCAGGGCAGCCCCGACAAGCGCCCCTTTGCCCCGATCTTTTTTATTAACCAGGGCACCAATAATGCCCCCAGCAACAGCGCCGATCCCGGCCCCTTTTGCGGTATTACTGGTTTTGGTTTCCCGCGTGTAAGGATCGGTGGTCGTACAACCACCGATTAAGAATGCAATCATCAAGGGTGCTATAAGTCGATTAGGCTGCAAAATCCTTGTCTCCCGTGCTAGGTTATCTCTCATCGTTAATGATCTAGTGGCTCTTTATTAGCAAAGCCATCTCCAAATTGCAGCCAGGCGGGATTGACATTCAAAGCCACAGCTATTGCGCTGAGAACGCGGGGCCTTGTGCTGTGTCCATTCTCAATCTTTTGGATGACGGCCTGATTGGTTCCCGCCATGGCGGCTAGGTTTGATTGAGTAAATCCAACGCCTTCACGTAGTCGCCTAACTCGTACTCCAAGGCCTTTTTCCGCCGCCAGATAAAGAGCTGTTCTCGCCTTGGCCATATCATTTTTCACATAATGCTGTTCAAGCCTCGATGCACAACGTTCCAGAGCCCTGAGGGCGTTTTTTATGCCTGGATCATCCAATGACTCCAATCTTTCAGCGGTCATTTGCAGTGTTTCGATGGCGTCATCGATACCTTGTTCTATATCGCAAGTTATCAACTGATTGATGGTGTGTTTCACTTGCTGTGTGTCATTGCTCTTATCCATGTGTTTCAACACTCCGTGTTCACCGATCTTTTCTTTGAATGAGCTTGGTTTAGCAATTCTTCACGTGCGACTGGGGTTTCTCTTGGTGCCGTGATACCGATCTTCACTGTTTGTCCGGTCACCTGCAGAACGGTCACGATCACATCGTTGCCGATGTGAATCTCCCGCTCGCCTGGCATTGGAGTTCTATTTAAAATCAACATTGTCTTTCCTTAGCCTGAATACGGCTCTCTAAACTGAATGTCCTTATTCACAAACACGTTAAATCGATAGCCCGGTCTGACCTTGATGGTGGGTTGCAGGTTGAGGTTCTTTCGTAGTAGCCGATCCGAAGTTTGTGACATTTCCCGCGCAATGGCTGTTTGTGCGTTTTCTTCGTTTTGGTTCTTGCTGCTGTCTTCACTGGCAATGGCGTACCCAGCACCGATAACAGACATCAGCAAGGCGGAGCCAAAGATCCGAAAATAGTGGTGGTCCACTTGGTCATTGAACCCGGCATAGCCGGCCATGTCATTACCCGGCATGGTGCCCAGTTCCAGAGCCGAGGCATCGGGAAACACCAAGCGTTTCCAGACCACCAAGGCACGATCCTGTCCATAGGAAACATGGCTGTCATAGGTGCCGACCAGCCGGGTACCCTGGGGGATTATCAAATAGCGGCCCGTGGCCGTGTCATAAACGTTTTGAGATACTTGGGCAATGATTTCACCCGGCAGATCGGAGTTAAGCCCGGATATCATCGAGGCGGGTATCACGGTGCCGCTACGAATCAGCAACTGCGACAGCGCCTTGTCCCTGCCGTTCAGCAGCTGGGTTTTAGGAATCTGGCGATTCAGAAAGGCGTTTTTGCCCTCTTGGTTGTTCGGGTCCGCTGGATCAAGCCCGGCACCGCCGGCGGCGGTGGCCCCCAAGCCGGCTCGCGCCAGGGCCGCCTCATAGGCGGCTTGGCGAGGGTCTACATTCCGGACGCTGTTACTGCTTGATGCGGTATCCAACTCTCGCGTAAATGAAACCTCTGTCGGCGCTTCCAACGCGCCATATTTCATCTGCAGGCGCTTTTGCGCCTGGCGTTCACGCTCTTGCTCTAACAGGCTCGGATTATGATGCCGCGGTGGTGCGGGTGGTGTTGCCTGCTGTGCAGAGGCCGGCACGTCGGTTTTTGGCGCGGATGGCCCTTCTTCCTTAGGTCCGGGTATCTCCGCTCCTGTGTAAGGACCAGTCATCTTACCCGGTGCCGTGGTGTCGGCGGTACGCCTCACCTCGCTACTCTTTTCTTCCAGGGACATCGTCTTACTTCGCTGATTCATGGAGTAGGCCAGCATCACCACAATCAAGGAGCCGATACCGATAGCGATATAGAGCGGGAGCTTATTGAGGCGTCTAATCCCGGTGGGTTTAGGCCGGAGAGATATTCCTGCCGGCGTCTCTTCTGCCGCCATACTCATTACTCACCTCCTTTCGAGGTTAGTTGAGTAAACCGGCTATTGGGGGTCATTCCCTCCGTGGTCAGCCGATAGGAGCGGTTGATAATGTTTTTATCGACCACCAGCGATACCAAGACGCCCTTCTTACCGATATTATCAGTCCGGACTTCCAGAGTTGTCCCGCGAAGCTCCTCCGCTTCACTGAATGATGAAACCCCGTAGCCTTTCTTCCGTAACGCCTCAGCGAGGGCTTGACCAATTGCGCCCTGCCCTTTCAAAACAAACACCGTGGATACGTTAAACTGTGTGGCGATCAGCGCCGACCAGTCTTTCGCTATGGTTGAGGCATTGCCGGCTTCGACCTTCGCCAGGTCGTCCCGGATGGCGACGGATTGGCAGCCCACCATAAACAGCGCGACCAGACTAATCCCTAGCATGGCGACTTTATTCATCCCTCTGTCCTCTTGATCGTGATTTTCTGCTGTTCAGACCCCACACCGGAAATCAGCACCGCCTCATCAAACAGACTGTCCACGACGAAGCGTTCCCCATGCATGCGGTAGTTCACCAGGCGATCCTGTTTCCCGTCCTTGACCAACAGGATCGGTGCGTCTCGGAATTTTGATTCCCTCGGGAGATCGATATAGGTATGAGTACCGTCATCGAAGACGCGGACCGGTCGCCAGTGGCTATCCCCTTCAATCGTATATTTGAAATTGAGGTCTTCAATGTGCATACCGATCTGTGGCATGGTTTCGAGTTTTTCCTTTTGTTCTAGCTCCTTTTGCTGGACGGCATATTGCGCCCAGGCCCGCTCTTGATCCTCCGGATACTCAAAGGCGACCTGTGGCATCCAGCTCTTTTTGTCGGACACCAGGCGCAAGTGATACGTCCGACGGTCCGTGGTGATGAGCAGTGTCGTTTCAAGATTAGCTTCTAGCGGCTTAACGATCGCGTGGGTGGTGGGCGCGATCTCCGGCCCGGAACTTGCCGGCGATATCTTCCAGCGTACTGTATCGCCCAGACGGACATGCTTGACCGTTTCCCCCGGCTGCAGGGCGATATCGCAGAGCCTCAGTGGGGCGCAGACGATGGTTGGCAGGGATTCACCGTAAGGAAATATGACAGTGCCGTTATCCGCCTTTTTGGGCGTGATTGGATGCTTCATCCAAGCCGCCGCCAGTTTCAGCGCCTCCTTATCTTTGGGTTCCAGGCTGGTGCCGGATACCGTGCAGGCGAGGGCCATGAGCGCGGCCAGTGCGAATGTCCGTTTCATTGGTGATCTCCTTGAGTGTTCAATATTTCAGACCAAGACAGCTCATCAACGAACAACCCGACCGGGTTGGTGCTGAGTTGATCCGCATTGTCTGCTTGATGGGTATAAGAAAGTTTCATAGCGCTTTGATAGAATTGGATGCGCAGTATCTTGCCTTTGCGCGAGCGTGTGGTTTCGGTCCATTCGGCTTGCCAAATGTCCTCACCGATTCTGAGCAGCGATGTGACCTCGACATTCACCAGTTCCGATTGTGCTCGCTTGAACGGGTCGCTCTTCTGGTAATACTCATTGAGCGTCATGTAGGCGGCAGAGGCCGTGGACAGATGCGCGTAAAGATCGAATGCACGGTTCTTTTGAACCATGACATCCATGGTAATATTGCGCCAATTCTCAACAAACCGGGCCAGCAGTGCCTTGGTGACGCGGGGATCAATCTTGCTGCCCTCCGTCGCTGGTCCGACCGCATGGGCACGGCCCAGCTGATCCACCTCGACGATATAGGGAATGAACTTGGATTGTTGTGCCAGGTAGAGCGCCCCACTCACCGAGATAATCGCCAACAGCATGGCGAAAAGCGCAATTACGCGCCAGGTAGCCGCTTGTGATATGTAGCTGCCGTAACGCTCATTCCACTCACGTCTGGCGTTCAGGTATGGGTTGTTGATTTCTGTGGTGGACATGTTCCGTTATCCTTTCTCGATGCTGTTGCTATTGCCTGCCTTCAACTCTTTCTCAGCGGCTTTCATGGCATCCGCCATACGATGACTCATGCCGCTTTTCGGCCCAGCCATGGAGCCACGCCGTACCGATTCTCCTCCCTGCTCTTTCATGGAAGAGACCAGGTTGGAGACGGCTTGCCGCCCTACCCCGCTCATACCTGTGGCACCTTGCGTTTGGGCGAGTTGTACAGCGTTCTTGACCGCCGCCGCACCGCCAGCCAAGCCAATACCCGCCGCTACCGCGCCGGCACCGGCTCCCGCAACGCCTCTTGCTACCTGCCCGGAGGAGCGCATTAGGCTATCGCCGGTACTGAAGGACAGTCCCGATACCAGGTTTTGGAAGATGGTTGGGATCTCGGCCACCAGAGCCAACAGAACCACCGAAACACCGATGGCCACCAACACCTGGTTATCGGTATTGCTCCAGTTGGCCACCCAGCCATTTACGAAGGATTGACCGATGCCGATAATCAAAATGATGACGAAATATTTCAGGCCCACGCTGAAGGCGTAGATGAAATATTTCAGTGCATGCTCCGAGGTAAAGCGGCTGGCCCCGAAGCCGAGCAGGATCATGCCGGCATACAGGGTGATCCAGATCTCCACCAGCACCATGAGCAGTTTGGCGGCGATCAGTGCAAAAACGATGGCGACGACACCACCTGCCAGGATCAAGCCTAACGAATCGGTGGTGTTGTCCCAAAATGAGATTGTGGACCACATTTTCTTTGCCAGTGAAACCCCCGAATCAAACACATCTGAGGGAGAGACTGTGCCCATACCGCCACCGTCTATACTGGCTTGTCCGCCCAGCTGGCCCAGTGAGGCCACGATATCTTTTGCCCACTGTCCGCCGAACTGCAGCAGGGTCAAAAACCATCCAATAAAGATCACCCGATAGGTGATCTCCGCCAGCACTTCGCCCAGTTCAGGGTCACGTAGGGCCAGGGTGATCCCGGTCCAGACTATCTCAAGTAGGGCCAAGGCAAAGAACAGCCAGAGGGCTGCATTGCTAATAACAGTGCTCCAACTGGCGGCGGCGGTTTTGTATTGTAGGGCGACGGTATCGAGTAGATTGTTTTCAGCGATCTGGCTCAAGGCAATGTTGGGGAGTACCGCCGCGAGCAATAATCCTATCAGCAAGAAATAACGGTATAAATGGTGTACGTTCCGTGTCATTGAAAGTCCTTTTATTCACGCATGAAGTATTTTGGCTGGGTAGAACTTTAAAAGTCTTTTGAATCAAACTTCTTTCCATCGCCCACGATAGTTCCGCCGGTATCTTTTTGGATCTTCGGTGGTTCTTGCTTCTCCTCCCTGACGGTCACATCGATCTTGCCGTCCACATGGACCGATGCCTCGGGGTTACTATCGCAACCGGCTGTCAACAATAAGGAGAGAAGCAGTAAGCCGTAGGATTTTTTCATGGTTGCTCCCCTTTAAAAGCTACTAGGACCGAACTGTGCTCCGTCACCTACGATAGTGCCGGTCGGCCCACCGTAAAATTTTTCGGTTCGGGCTTGGCGGGCGGCATCCTTACTGGCTTCGCCGGCCAGGTAATTGCCCTGCAGCTGGATTTGCGACATCACCAGCTCGCGTAGCTTCTGGTTTTGCCGGACTTGCTGCATGGATATCTGGTTGCCAACCTGTAGGGCCCGCATCCTGCCTGTGGCGGTTTGCGACATGTTTTCCAGCTGGTTCAAGGTGGCCTCCTCAGAACTGAATTGGCTGGCCTGAAGGTTGGCGGACTTCAGGGCACCGTGAATGCCGTCGCGCTGGGTGGTGTACCAGACCTTGTAATCGGCGCGATAGCTGCTTGGACCATAGGATGAGGCCACATAATTGTTGTAACCCTGGAACCGGCTACTGAATTGGGCGTCGAGGTTGCTCATGCTGTATGCAATAGCTTGCCCCTGCTGAACCACGGCGGCGAGTTGCTGCAGCTCCGGAAACACATTGCCCCAAACCTGATTGGTCAGGGTGCCTGTGTTATCGAGCATGTTTTGATACATGCTCAGCTGGTTGGCGATCATGGAAATCTGATTGTTGATCTGATCGACCATCTTGGCGACTTGGGTCACCTCCTCGCCATAGATCCCCACCAGTTCGGCATTGTTGGCGATCTGGGTGATTTCCAACGCCCCGCCAGAGAGTCCACCACCACCGGCATAGGCCGCCGGCTGGATCAAGGCACCGATCAGTAATACGCTCGCTAATTGATGCGATTTCATGTTTGTACCCCTCTCTCTTTCATCCATTCCAATTGCCATCCATCACCACACTGCGCTTCAAAGCGTTTGACCTGGGCGACCTCTTCTTTGCCCGACACCGCCACAAATGAGAGCGCTAACGGCCCCAGGTCAAGCCGGTATCGGCGTTGACCCAGGGGCGAGCTATAGTAGTAGTCCCGTTTTGGTGTCAACTGACTGATTATCTTAAGCTGTGTACTGTTGATGCCCAGCCGCTGATAGAGCGCGGCGGACTCCTCTTCCAGAGCTTGCGGATTGGCCAGATATATCTTGGTCAAGCAGCTCTCATTAATCACATCGAGAATCCCGCTGTGGGCGGCATCGGTGAGTGATTGGGTCGCCAGGACCACCGCGCAATTGGCCTTACGCAGCACTTTGAGCCATTCGCGGATCTTGGCTCTAAACGCAGGATGCCCGAGCATCACCCAGGCCTCGTCCAACGCGATCATTGCCGGCTGACCCTTGAGGCGCTTTTCAATCCGGTAAAACAGATAATCCAGCGCCGGGAGTACCGCCCGCTCACCGAGCCCCATTAAGTGACCGACTTCGAATATCTGAAAGTGTCCCGCTTTCAGCGAGTCACTTTCGGCGTCGAACATCTGCCCGAATGGTCCCTCCGTGGTGTAGGGTTCAATCGCGTCCTTGATTTCTGGCGATTGGACAGTGGCGTGATAGTCGGTCAGGGTTTGATGGTGGGAGCCTTTCAGCAGCAGTAGAGATCGATGGATCTCCTTGCGATGCTGAGGGGTCAACTGGACACCCTGCAACTCAACCAGCATTTCAATCCACTGCGAGGCCCATGCGAGATCCCTTTCGGTCTGCAGGTCTTTGAGTGGTGCAAAAGCAATCTCAGCCCCGTCGCCGCCTATATCATAGTGATCACCACCGAGACCCTTGGTCAGAGCGTAGGCGGAATAGTCTTTATCAAATCCAAACATTGTGGCGTTGGGGTAGCGTAAAAACTGCGCCATGATGAAGGCCAGCTTGGTCGATTTTCCCGACCCGGTTGGGCCAAGCATCAAGGTATGACCGATATCACCCACATGAAGGTTAAAGCGCCACGGAGTCGAGCCATCCGTAGCCCCGTAAATCAACGGCGGGCTTTTGGGTGGATAAAACGGACAGGGGTTGTGATCTCTACCCGCCCAGACCGAGGTCAGTGGTAACAGGTGCGCCAGGTTAAGGGTGTGCATCGGAGGGCGGCGGATATTCTGCACACCATGCGATGGCATGGAACCCAACCACGCCTCCAATGCGTTGATCGTCTCCAGCCGTGCGCCAAAGCCCAGATTACGGATCAACGTGATGACCTGCTTGGCCGACTCTTCGACGGTGGCCACATCTTCATCCATCAGAATAATGACCGAGGTATAGTAGCCATAACGCACGATACCGCTTGCAGCTTCCGCCTTAGCGTTGACCACATCATTGGTCATGTCCCTGGCGTCCAGGTCGATCTTGCCGTTCTGAGTGTTGAACATCTGATCGCGCATGGTGCGTTCTTTCTGTTCCCACACCTTGCGAAATCGCTCTAACTCTTGTTCCGCCTCATAGGCCTCCAGGTAGATGAAGCGGGTATTCCAGCGATAGGAGATCGGTACTTGATCAAGGTGGCTTAGCACATCGGGGAAGGAGTCCTGGGGGAACCCATCGAGGGCGACTACCCGAATATGGTTCTCTCCCACAATTGGCGCGATACCGCCCCGAAGATCCTGGCTACCGATGACGGTATCCAGGTACATCGGCACGCTGGGGAGGTTGATCGGCTGACGAATGCCGGTACTGATCCAGTGCAGATAAGAGAGCAGTTCATCCCTGATCTGGTTTTCCCCTTGCTCACTGACAAAAGCGTGGCCTTTTAGGCGGGTCATCTGGAAGAAGGCCCCTAGCCTGTCTTCCAGCTCCGCAACCGTCGCCGTGAACCGCCTCAGCTCCGCCGTCGCGCTGTGCGTTTGGGTCTTACCGTCCTCCTCGTAAACGTAGTTTCGGAGTTTTGACTTGCCGCTGGTGGGCGGTAGATAAGTGAGAAACAGCACGTGGAGCGATTCGTAGTAGTTGCCATGTTGCTCGAACAGCGCGCGACGCTCTTCATCAATCAGGCGACTGATGGGATCGGGAAAGTGGGATGCCTCCCGGTTGGCATAGGCGGCTACCGGAGTACGTATGCAGTCATGGTGCGTCATCCACCCAGATCCCAGCATAGACAGCGCGGTATTGACCTGGGCCGCTTGGGCGTTACGTTGTGACGGCAAGGCACTGGATAGATCGTCGCCCCGATAGATCCAGCCTGCCGTAAAGCTACCATCCTTCCCCTGGATGATGCCGTCCTCGATTTCCGCGGCATAGTTCAGGAGATCCGGAAACCCCTTCAGGGTTTGACGAAATTGTTTTAACGCCAGCATGGTTTAGTCTTCCTTTTCTGTGACTCTTTGACCGTCCTTGGGGATCTCGCCGGGTAGTAGGCCTGGTATTGCCGGTGTCGTATGTATATTTTGGACATCATCGGATCGGCCTTCGCCATTTCGCGCAAGGCGTATATGCCGCCGATCCAAAACAAGATCCCGATAAAAGCACTGGGCCAGTTCATAAAAATGAAAATGAAACAGGCGCAGATCAAACCCAGGAACAGAAACAGTTCACGTTCGGCTCCGGCTATAAGCCGGGGTCGCGTCAAAGAGCGGCGGATTGGTACGGTGATTAAATCCTGCTCTTGTTTCATGAGCTAAATCACCGCGCCAGTAGCACCGAACAGCGTGGTCAATACGTTGGTCGCTGCAACAATCAGCGCAATGACCAGCACAATGATGATCAGCTTTCTGGCGAAGTCATTCACTTCACCACCCCAGATCAGCATTGCGCCGGTAATGACAATGGCGATGAGTGAGATTGCCAGGGCCACTGGTCCGGTGATTGAGTTGGTGATAGTTTGGAGTGGGTTTTCCCACGGTAGGCCAGTGGCGGTGCCGGCGGTAGCGTCCGTAACCATGAGGGCGAAAATTAATCCGACCCAGAATATTTCCTTATATCGCGTGAACATGAGAAACCTCTTGGACTGTTTCAAATTGGTATTCCCCCTCACGCAGCTTCTGGAGCCAGCACACCTCTTTGACTTGAGGTGGTGATCCCTCCTTGCGCTTGGGCATATAAATGACTAGATCAACAGCATTGGCGATAGCTTGTCTTTTATCTGTGCCGGGTAGTCCCTCCTCTACGTATTCTTGAAATTTATGCACTCCCTCCCGTGCCGAATTGGCGTGTAAGGTGAGTACCCCGCCTTCATGTCCGGTATTCCAGGCCTGAAGCACAACGGATGCCTCGGCACCTCGCACTTCACCGACAATAATTCTGTCCGGCATTTGCCGCATGCCGTTGCGCAATAGCGCTCGCATACTGACGGTTTCAGTAGCGAGTTTGAATGACCGATCGGGGGAGCTGCATTGCAGCTCTGGGGTGTCTTCGAAGATCAATATGCGATCTTCTGGTGTGGCGCGGGCAATCTCTTTCAGGATGGCGTTGGTGAGTGTGGTTTTACCGGAACCTGTACCTCCCACCACAAGGATGTTATAGCGGCTGAGTACCGCGCTTCTAATCGCGGCACACTGTCGTTCATTCATGATGCTCTGATCGACATAGCTTTCTAAGCTAAAGACGACACGGGCGGGTTTACGAATGCAGAACGTTGGGGCGGTACTGATGGGTGATATATCACCGATGAAACGCTCGCCGCCGGGTAGTTTGGCTTCAACGACCGGGGAGTCTTCGGTGATGGTACTGTGAACCAATGACGCGACTGTGCGGATCAGGCTGATTGCCTGATCCGGCTCCATGTCTCCGGCATATTCCTTGGCTTGCCCTGCCCGGTTTATCCAGATCTTGCCATCATCATTGAGATAGATGTCACTGACCTTGGGATCTTCCAAAGCGGTGGCAATGAGTATGCCTAGTTCCGTGTTGAGCTTCCGCCGAAGG
>VMRY01000161.1 GCA_007713595.1 Sedimenticola thiotaurini | reverse complement strand
TATGCAAAGCGGAGTCCATCCCGTTCGTTGAGAAGGTCGGTAGAGAGCTTTCTTCTTTAGCTCGTTCGGGTATGGAAATAGTTTATAAACCCAACAACCGCTTAGCTACACTAAATTTCAATTTTTGAACGGGATTCTTATTTCCCATCCATAGTGTTCCCTTCTTCAGTTTATTAAGCCGTGCGTCATAGCAGGTATAGTAAGGGATTGGTTTTAACTCTTCAGGGTGCAGAATAGCGAGTATTGCCTGGGTGATAACCATGCCAGTCGCAAGCTTACAGCCACTGGCAATACTGGGTGCTTTACGCTGACTTAGATCGACAGATTCCGGGTCTACATATTTCAAGTGGAAGCCTGCTGGTGCGCATCCAAGAGACATCTTTAATACCTGATTTTCAAGTGGTGCTGTGTAGTCAATGTCAAAGTAATCATCAAATGACATTCCCTCATTTGTATAAACCAACAGGCCAACACCAAAACCGAGTGGTACTCCAAAAATGGCAGGTATATTCCTTTCCCTGCAGGCGTTAATGATCATTCGGTGGGTCTGGATCTCAAAGAACTCAACAGCGTCAACAAAGACATCGACACCATTCAAAAATGCATCAATATTTGATTCGTTAATGCCGTCCCCAAAGGTTTCAATATTTGACTCAGGATTAATGTCCAAAGCCAGGTCATGCATCACAGCCATTTTGGGTTTACCGACTGCCGACATAGTGGCGCCGTACTGGCGGTTGAAGTTGCCTACCTCAAACTCATCAAAGTCAGAGATTTTGAAATTACCAACTCCAGCTCTTGCCAGTGTTATGAGATAGTCCCCTCCAACACCACCCATACCTGCTATCGCTACAGTGGCGTTTTTAAGTCGCGTCTGTTCCTGATCGGAGGTGATGCCATGGTTACGTGAAAATGCAAGGTTGTAATCAAAACCACTCATCATCAATTCCGCCTGTTCCGGGTAAATTTGGTATTTTTTCTGATCTTCATAATTTGCTTTCTGTGAGCTTTCTCGCGATAAATGATCGGCTATCGCTCAATTCAATCTGTAATTGATTAGTCAATTGGCTCATATCAGGTGCAAATTCATAATGGCCGAGCAGTGCGAGGATACTCATCATATTCGCTCCGGCAGGCGTACTTTTCCGCATGAGCATTTCAAGCGACTTGAGTAACCAGATGGGTAATGGAATTTTAATGACTCTTTTATTTAATAAATGACCATAAAGATCCGCTACCTCACGCCATGATACAGCCTGTAGCCCACCCAGATCGATTATCTGGTTTATCAGTGTGGGTTGGTTTACTGCGGCAAGCATACAGTTGGCCACATCATCAATACAGATGAAGGATTGTCGTGTCTTGCCGTTACCGGGTACTAATGCAATACCATATTTCTCAAGTATGCCGCTTGTTAAGGAGGACCAAAGACGAGAAAGCCAGTATCCACGCAACAGGGTGGGGTGGCCAACACCTTGTATTACGGCTCGACTTCCCATGACTGCAAAGTAGATGTCCATAAAGGCCGCACCTCTGAAAATGGTATAGGGAACGCCAGATGCCACAATCATCTGCTCAATCTGACGCTTAATCACAAATTCAGGGACTTGGTCGTCAAAGGGGGAGGGGAATGCCGATATATATATAAGGTGCCTTACGTGATTTTCACGACAGGCGCGAATTATATTCTCATAAAAGAGGAGGTCATCTGCGCCAAAGGAATCTCCTTTACGTGGAACGATCGAGCTTGCTGTCGCAATCACATGGGATATATTTTTACCGCATGCTGCATTTACGCTCTCGAAGTCAGTCAGGTCTCCAGTATGCCTAGAGATATTCACCGCATCGGGTGACTCAAAATTAGAGTCGGAACGAACAAAGGCTGTCGCAGCAATATCCCTATCTATAGCTATACGCCTTAATATGGCCCCACCTAGCTGCCCACTTGCGCCTATAACCAGTACATTAGGTTTCATAGATTCCATTGATAAAATCCTGTTTCGTTCCGGTGCATCAAGTCAGTGTCCGTAGAGAAAGCATACA
Organism: Sedimenticola thiotaurini; assembly: GCA_007713595.1. Classification (GTDB taxonomy): domain Bacteria; phylum Pseudomonadota; class Gammaproteobacteria; order Chromatiales; family Chromatiaceae; genus Sedimenticola; species Sedimenticola thiotaurini_A. The sequence goes on along the minus strand of VMRY01000161.1, from coordinate 83 downwards.
GTACGATAGTAATTCATATTATCCCCTTGTTCATTGGTTTAGACAGGTTTGTTTGGCTGGTTGTCGAAATATTTTACGGAATG
>VMRY01000063.1 GCA_007713595.1 Sedimenticola thiotaurini | reverse complement strand
GGAAGGGTCGATTAACTGTGATTAATGGATTATTCAATTTGCTTACAATGTGTGGGTGTCCTTATTGTTTGCTGGAAGGGTCGATTAACTGTGATTGATGGATTATTCAATTTGCTTACAATGTGTGGGTGTCCTTATTGTTTATCATAGTAAATCTACTTCGTGATCAAGCTTAGTATGCCCAATATAGACACTGATGCGAATAATGATGTAGATGGAAAACGGAAAGGATTTATATTTCCTTTCATTGCTACAACTGCACTTAGAATAGAAAATGACACATTTAAGATGCTTAGAAAAACTACTAACTCAATTTTCTCGGGGTTAATAGCAACATATGCGTATGCGCCGCCCATCACAAAAGTGTAAATCGTTGTGATATGCCAGCAATAATAATTAAGCCACTTTGATGCTTTTGGAAGATTAGTGTCAGCCAGCAATGGAGCTGCGACTCGTGGACCACCTACAAATGTGTGGACAGCGAAAGTAACGACGCTCATGAATGCTGCCGCCCACAGCAACGTAACATGCATAATTTAATCCTCATAACGTCGCCGTTAACTGGCATGCCGGAGCGGTGTTTCTTTTGTGATACTCAAGCACAAAAGAAACACCGCGTAGGTATGTCCGAGTTGAACGGCCTTGTTAGCATTTTAGTCAAGTTTATACCGTACTGAGTGCTTTACTTCTTTATGTCCTATTACCGCGGAATCAATAAATATTACTGTATTTTTTGTTTTTTCCTCAGCACCATCAGGTGATATATACACAAACTCTTCGCCAAAATTTCTTAATTCACTATAGGTCCCGGCATCTAAATCAAGTTGCCCATCACCGCTTAACATGAGTCTTCCATTTGAACGACCATCATCTATTACTGCGTTACAAGTAATCAATAATTCGAACTCTACATACAATAGCGACGGAGATTCTGTAGCAAATGATGATATTACGCTATCTTCAATATCGCCAATCTCGAAACCGACTCTCTCCAAAGTGCGGTTTACACTTTCTTCATTATTCTCAAGAAATGACTTAAGCAAATCTTCGGGGAGAATGGCGACATCAGATTGAATAGACTTTATCAAATCATGTAGAGAACTATATAAAAATAGATTGTTATCAAAACTCGCAATTTCATTCTTAAGATTACTTACGAGCCCCTTTGAATACTGCCGATCTTGATAAAATGCTTTGTCTTCAGTTACTAAATGCACATCTCCTTTACTAAGTAAGCCAACACAGTCTGCCCATATCACACCATCTTTAAATTGTTGTGACTTATTACTTGGGGGAAGCTTATCTATCGTTTTTAAGAATGAATTTTTTGCACTGTCGATACCAAATGGTATCTCAACAAATTCTATATCTATATTAGTAAATAGGTTATCAATGAGATTTTCAATGTCTTCGTTATTCGGAAGGACAACTTCTTTGAGTTTTCCAAATATACTTAATAGACTTGAGTGATTCTTTTGAATTGATGAAATATAATCATTAAGCCTATTTCTAAGATTATGCTCTGATTCAAGCTTTATTACTTCTGGGATAGCTAAAACCGCATTATTCCGTTTTAAATAAAAACGCACAGCTGCGCCTAGAGTAGATTGCAACCCTAGCTCAGAAATCCATATATTTGAGTCAAGTACAACGTACATAATTATTCCAAAATGCTAACATCTGATTATACGGCTCGCACGTTTGTCACAATATGCGGCTGTAGAATATATTGACGATTGCGACAGTTCGTTCTACGCATTATATTTCCTGTTCGTACGTTAGATCGACAGGGAGGAATGGCTTTCAAATGAAGTTTTTCAGCATCCCGCCAAGCAGATAATCCTTAATGACTCAAGAGGTTACCAGAGAATTTAAGGCAGATGAACAATTTTCTTCCAAAGGACCGCGTGGGGATAAAAGGCGTGCAAGCACTATATGGCTGCACAGAGCATTATTTAAACCAAATAAAAAGCCGGCATGGAGCCGGCTTTTTAGGATCTGAACAAAGTATCAGCTATAAAACAGCTGCGACCAGCGCCCTTGATTGATCATCTGTTGTTTCATCGCCTGCCAGTTTTCTTCTGATCCAGCCGCTGTGCTGAATACTTTATCCATGGAGTCTAACAATTTACTCAAGCCCGCCACACAGACATAGGTATTGGGTTTTTGGAACAGATCCCACGCCTCTTCTACATGCATTTCCAACGACTGTTCCAGCGCGTCGGTATCCGCCAGATGTGGCCGCCCGGCAAGTGCATTGTAAGCAGCGAACGTCTCTTCGTCGTAATACTCTTTCAGGTCACTGTTCTCATCATTCATGTAGAGCATGTCCATGCCGGTCTTGGCCCCGTAGAAGAGTCTGACCTGGCCTTGCCATGCCCCTTTCTCTTTATACAGGTGCTGTAAAAAGGCGCGGAACGGAGCAATGCCGGTGCCTACACCAATCATGACCAGATTGGCACTGCTGTCGGACGGCACATTGAACGGACTTTTATAAGGGCCGGTGATGGAGACCGCCTGACCTGGTTTGGCATCACAGAGAAAGTTAGATGCAGTACCCGGATAGCGTTCGCCGTTGACCGGATCAATGTAAAAACAGCGACGTACCAGGATGGAGAACTCTACACTCTCCGCAGAGCCGGTAGGCCGATCATTGGCGATTGAGTAGCGGCGCATATGGTATTTGTTTCCGAAGGCGTGTGGCCCTGGCACCACAACCCCTATCGATTGACCCTCCATATACCTGAACGAGGGTTCGTCAACTCGCAGTACGATATGCCGTACTTCATCGGTTGACTCTGGGGTTATCCGCTTGCTCTCAATGACCTTGGCAGTAACTGCAGGCCCTAACTCGACTTCACTCATAAATCCTCCGCGCCCATTCAATTTTATAGTATGAATTGAGCCATTTATTTTCTACAACTGGATCCACCACTGCAGGAGCAGTTGCCACCGCAACCACGTTTCTCCTGATAGGGACCAAATTCGGGATGACGCCGGGCAAATTGCCGTGCCATCTGTTGTACCATAATCCAGCCAACCAGCACGCCCATGATTACGGCGCTCGCCAGCAATACTTTAAGCATGTGAGCCTCCCAATCCGGCAAAACCCATAAAGGCCAGCGAGAGCAGACCGGCCAGCATCAAGCTCATGGCGGCACCCTGACTGACAGAGGGCAGCTTCGCCAGTTCCAACTTTTCACGCAGCCCGGCCATTAACATCAGCGCAATGGTAAAGCCAACGCCTGCACCTGTACTGAACGCAAGCGACTGAAGAAAATCATATTCACGAAAGGTCTGGAACAGTGCCAGGCCAAGGATGGCACAGTTTGTTGTAATCAATGGCAGAAAGATACCCAGTGCACGAAACAGTGAGGGACTGAACTTTTTAACCGCCATCTCAACCAGCTGAACAGCCGATGCAATCACCGCGATATAGCAGATCAGGCGCAGAAATTCGATATCAAACTTCACCAGTATCCAGTTAATGCCATAGGCCGAGATTGAACTCACCAGCATCACGAACATCGTGGCGAGCCCCATGTTCCAAGCTGTCTCTTTTTTGGCTGAAACACCAAGGAACGGACAAAGCCCCAAAAACAGTGCCAAAACAAAGTTATTGATCAGCGCCGCATTCAGGAAAATGAATGTCAGTGAATTAGGATCCATTAGCCGTTGCCCCCTCAGCTGCCAGCAGTTTCTGCTCTTTGCGCTGTTTCAAATACTCAAATAACAGTAACCAGGCACCCAGTACGAAGAAGCCACCCGGCGGCAGAATCATCACCACCCAGGGTTCAAAATTATTGCTGAAGATCTGAAAACCGAGGATCGTGCCCGCACCTAACAGTTCCCGCACCGTACCGAGACAGAGCAGTGCAATCGTGAAGCCAACGCCCATACCAACCGCATTGACAATGGCGGCGCCGACCTTCTGCTTGGAGGCATACGCCTCCGCCCTGCCAAGGATCACGCAGTTCACCACGATGAGCTGAATAAAGGCACCCAGGGCATTATAGAGATCCAGACTGATGGCCTGTATGACATAATCCACAATGGTGACAAAGGTAGCAATGATGATGATGTAGGTGGCGATACGCACCTGCTTGGGAATCATCTTGCGCAACAATGAAACAAGGGTGCTGGAAGCCACCAGAACAAACAGCGTAGCCAGCCCCATCGCAATTGCATTCATGGTGGAGTTGGTGACGGCCAACACCGGGCAGAGTCCGAGCAGCATCACAAACACCGGGTTCTCTTCCCAGAGTCCTCGCATGAAGGTATCGAGGGTGACTGTTTCTTGTTGATTGGGTAGTGCTGACATATTGGCTACCTCACCCCTTCTGTCCGATGCGCAAAGCATCCAGATGCTTGATAATCAGAGGAAACATCCGCTGACCACTCTCATTGATCATTCGTCCAATCGCCTTGGAGGAGATCGTGGCACCCGATATGGAATCAATCTGCCACTGCTCTCGCTTGCTTCCGTGTTTAACGGTGACGATGGCATTTTCAAGTCCACTCTTCTGCCCGTTCAGGCGCGCATCCAGCGCCTCAAAGTTTTTCAGAAAGTCAGGATCAAAAGCAATCTTGTCACCCAGCCCGGGAGTCTCCGCCATTTTCAAAATCTTGATGCCGGTAACACACTGGCAATCCTGGTTGTAACCATAGAGGATACGGATGACATCCTGATAGCCAGTGGCAGCAGCTTCTAACGCGATACCTTTCAGCTCACCATTAGCACCATAGGCCGCATAAATCTTTTCGCCCTTGGCTGTTTTATCACCATCCGCAGGAAACAGGCCTTCTGCACTCAGCAGAAAATCTTTTTTGCTTACTACACCCGGAATAACATGCGAAACCGCCTTTTCAATGGCGATGCGTTTGTTCTCTTCAATAATGGGCTTGGTAAACTGGAATGCCAGCACCACCAGCAAACCTGAAAGCATGGCAACGCCACCCAAAGTCCGCAACATGGCAAAGCTGGGGGTCTGCGGTTGCAGGTGAGCCTGAACTTTTTCAGCACTGCTCATGATTCGGCCTCCTGCTTCTGTTCACCATAAATTCTTGGCTGAGTCACCGAGGCAATTAGTGGTGAGAGCGCATTGGCCACCAGGATGGCATACATGACACCCTCGGTCAGACCACCAAACAGACGAATCAGTACGGTCAGAACACCGATCACCAGGCCATACAATAAAACACCCCGCGTGGTCATGGGTGAGACCACCATATCCGTCGCCATGAACATGGCACCCAACATGAGACCACCGGAGAACAGCATGAACAACGGTGAAGGATAGATCGCTGAATTCATCAGGTAGAGGGGCCATGAGATGACGGCGACGCCGAAGAAGATAGCGGCCGGTATACGCCAGTCCATCATCTTGCGAAATGCCAGATAGAGTCCACAGACAAAGATCAGTAACGCGGAGGTTTCACCGACAGAACCGGCGACTGTACCGGTCAGTAGATCGACTGTACTCACCGTGACATGCTCAAATTTTTGCAGAGCCAGGGGTGTTGCACCGGTAAAACCATCTAATGCATGTTGCCTTACCCAGACATCGGTATTGGCTGGCGACATGAAGGGTATTGCCAATGTTGAGGGGATGAACTCGACAAAGCGTCCGGTTACAAAACCGGGTGTCCAGGTGGTGATTGCAACCGGGAACGCCGCCTGAACAAAGGCACGTCCCACCAGCGCAGGATTCATCACATTGAAGCCCAGCCCACCAAACAGGGATTTTCCCAGACCGATGGCGATGAATCCGGCTACCACGGCCATCCAGAGCGGAAAGCCCGGTGGTAAAGTCAACGCCAGCAGGAGTGCCGTAATGACAACACTGTAATCACCCACACTATTGGGACGACCCGAGAGCCGGCAGAACAGTGACTCGGTCAGGATGCAGGTCAATGTCGTTACCAGTATCAAGGCCAATGCACTGATACCAAACTGATAGACAGACCAGGCACAGACCGGCAACAGGGCATACACCACGTTACGCATGATCTGCTCGACCGAGATCGCTTTCTTCAAATGGCGTGAAGTACGTATCTCTACAACTTTTTTCTGTTTCTTGCTCATGCTCTACCCTGCATGGGGCATCCTGTCCCGTTTACTACCTGGGGATTTTGCAACCATCGTTCGACAGCAACGCACTCCCCGCTTTTTTATCAAGCGGCGGCCGAAGCCTTGGTTTCCCGATTGAGTGCCTTGGCAATTCGGAAGTATTGAGTCAGCGGTATATTGGATGGACAGACATAACTGCAACAACCACATTCGAAACAGTCGTTGAGATGATAATCACTCTCCATCACTTCGTATTGCCTGACACTCGCCAACTGGCCAAGCATTGATGGATTCAGGTTGATCGGACAGGCATCCAGGCAGGCACCGCATTTGATGCAGGGATAGACCGGTCGATCTTTCTGATCTTCGTTCTCTTTTTCAAATACCACAACACCGGAGACACCCTTGGTTACAGGTACATCCAGCGAGGCCACCGTCATACCCATCATCGGACCACCGACAATGACCTCATTGGCGTCGGAGCTTGAGCCCGCCTGCTCCATCAGAAAGCGCAGCGGTGTGCCAATGGGTACCAGATAGTTTCCTGGTCTGCAGACGCCGGGACCGGATACGGTGACCACCCGTTCAATCAGTCCACGACTCTGTGGTATCAACTCGCCCAACTGGGCCATGGTACCAACGTTATAGACAGCCACACCGATATCAACCGGCAAACCACCGGATGGAACTTCTTTGTTCAGCAAACTTTTAATCAGCATCTTCTCCGCTCCCTGCGGATACTTGGTCTCCACCGCTTCACAGCTGATCTCACTGCCCTCTGGCAGTTTTGCCCGGATGGCATTAACTGCATCCAGTTTGTTATCTTCTACTCCGATGATGGCGCGCTTCGCACCTGTTGCACGCATGATGGTGCGGATACCCGCCAGCAGTTTATCCGTCTGTTCCAGCATCACGCGATGATCACAGGTCAGATAGGGTTCACACTCACAGCCGTTAATGATCAGTGTTTCGATCACCTTGCCTTCCGGCGGTAGCAGCTTCACATGACTGGGGAAGGCTGCACCACCCAGACCGACCATGCCACTCGCCTGCACTGCACTGATCAGTGCTTCCCGTGGCAGCTGTTCCAAGTCTTGTTCCAATCCATAAAGCACTTCTTGAGTGGATGCTTCATAGGTATCGATAATAATGGCGGGCGTCTTCGGACCCGCTGCCGTCGGCACCAGATGATCAATTGAACGTACTATTCCGGTCACCGGTGCATGCATCGGCACAGAGACAAAACCACCTGCCTCGGCAATTGGCTCACCACGAACCACTTCCTGCCCTGGCTTTACCAGCGGCACAGCCGGCGCCCCAATATGCTGGGCAAGTGGAATGACCATCTTCGGCGCAAAGGGCAGACGTTTGATCGCCAGATGGGCGGTCTGCTCTTTGTGCGCCATGGGATGCACCCCATGTTTAAAGGTCTTGGTTCGACGGAATAGATTGAATAGACCCATTGTTTCTCCGTTGATAGCTACTACCGGCTGGTACTGTGCAGCGCCACCTCAAGTCCTTGTGGTGGCACTACACGACACACAGCACTTATTTCAACGCTTCCAGTGCGGCATCATAGTCCGGTTCATCTGCAATCTCTGGAACCAGCTGGGTATAGGTGACAATACCATTTTCATCGACAACCACTACAGCACGACAGGTCAACCCCATCAGCGGGCCATCGTTAATAAACACACCGTAATCTTTCGCGAAGTTCTTGCCGCGCATCAACGACAGGGTCACCACGTTTTCCAAACCTTCAGTTTCGCAGAAACGGCCCTGTGCAAATGGCAGATCGGCAGAGATGACCATCGCAACGGCGTCATCACGGCCGGCAAACGACTCGTTGAATTTTTTCGTCGAGATCGCACAGGTGGGCGTATCCAGACTTGGTACGATATTCAACAAACGTTTTTTGCCCGCAAAATCGGCCAGGCTGACATTTGCCAGCTCTTTGTTTGCCAGAGAGAACTCTGGGGCCTTGCTGCCCACGGCTGGCAGATCACCATTGGTGGTTACCGGGTTTCCTAAAAATGTAACTGTAGCCATTTTTTTCTCCTTAATTGCTGATTATTACTGATACTTCGCAGCGCGCTTGATCAGTTTATCAAGATCCTTCTCATTCTGGTCCCACGGTGTACCCGGATGCAAACAACCCGCCGTACATTTTTCCGCGGCCTTGACAATATCTTTATAGCTGCCTCCTTTAGGATTGACTACTACAGCCATTTTGTCATCGTTGTATTTAAAAATACCCGGGGCAATTTCGACACACTCATCACAGGTAGTGCATTCCGGCGTTTCGATCCAGACCGGCTCATAATCTGCTGCATTTGCAGCGGCAGGCGCAGAACCCGTTGCGCCACTGCTTAATGCAGGCGCATCAGTCAAAGCAGAGATATCCCCATCGTTCGCCATGGCCAGCAGATTTGCAGTCAGTTTCTGCGCCATCTCGGCCTTGGTGCGGTTAACAATCTCTGTCTCGTTTACGCCCTCGCCGTAGCCTGAGAGTGCTCGCAGTTGATGCCAGAAGTTACGCCGCTCTTCACAGGAGAGTACGATCTCTTGTGCCACCAGTACACGCATCAGATGGCTCTTCTTATCGACCGCCCAGATGTAGGGGAAACGCCCGTCACGCTCATCCTCGTCCATATCCAGGAACTCGTGCAGCTCAACCATGTCTTCGTTCCAAGCATCCTGCGGAACCGAACGGAAATGTTTGCGGAAGCGTCCCTCACTGAAGGCAAAATCAGCAAAGGTCACGGGCAGTTCCATCTTCGCCTCGTTGCCTTTCTCATCCTGATAATTCAGCGTGTAGGTTGGCCAATCGGTATCCACAGATGGGTTACCTTCGATACTGGAACACTCACTGAAGGTAACGCCTTCATCCGGATCATAGCGGAACAGCGGATAGGCGCGAGATTCCAATGCCAGTTTGGCCTGGGCCTCAGAGGCGTGATCCGCCACACCATGCTCTGGCTGACAGGTGGTGTAGATATTAAACATGGCCGGACGGCGGCTGTTCAGGCCATCAATAAAGCCTTCCAGCAGATGGGTCACATTAGCCTGGGAGCTCTGCAGCACGAAACTGGTGCGGTGCGCCATGCCGATAATACCCATCTCTTTACGGATTTCGGTTTTGCCTTTCCATGCCTTTCCGTAAGGTGACATATCGGCCACCTGTCCGACAAAGCCTGAGGTACAAGCCTGGCCACCCGTGTTGGAGTAGACCTGTGTATCCAGAATCAGCACCTTGATCGGTACACCGGATGCAAGGGCGCGCGACAGGTTCTGGAAACCGATGTCGTACATGGCACCGTCACCACCGATTGAGACTACGGGCGGACAGAGTAACCACTCCTCTTCACTGAAGCCTTTCCAGTCAAAGTAGGTGAAGAACTCATCATGGATGTCCGCATCATACTTCCCTTCCAACTCCAGCTTGGCCTGACGAATGGTCTTGAAACCGGCCGCCATTTTCGCCATATGGCCTTCAAAAATACCCATTGCCACTGATGGGCTGTCCTGGAACAGATGGCTGGTCCAGGGGAATGGATAAGGATTGAAGGGGAAGGTAGAACCCCACACAGAAGTACAGCCAGTGGAGTTGATAATACCCATGGTGGCACGACCCTGATTGGTCTTGCCGTCCGTGTAGAGCCACTTCAGGTGCCGCAGTTTTTCCAGCAGCTGGGTAGCCCACTTGAGCCATTTGGGATCAACCGGATCAACCACCTTACCTTCTGACAGCGTCGCTGAGAGATTGGTCAGGGTCAGATCGGTGTCTTTGTTCTCTTCAACCGCGTCATTTATGGCAGCGGTATTGGAGAGATCCATACCGGCGGCCAGTTTCAGACGGATATGAGTCTCAAGCCGGTTAATCAGATCATCCAGCTCAGCGATGTGCGCCTTGACGCGGGGTTGCATCAGGGCCGTTGCGGTGCCGGTAAAGAGATGAATCGCCGTCTTCTCACCGCAACCCAGACAGGCACCATCACCAGAAACCATGGACTGGTAGTTGGTCTTATCCAGTAACAGTGTCTCCAGCGCACCGATCTTGTCGTTCAGATCATCGATACGGATAAAGTCCGCATCGGTGGTGGGCAGATCCATCCAGAACTTCCAGTCCTGTTGCATCTTCTGTACCGCCGCTTCGGTCTGCAGATCAATGACCAGCGCGCCATCATCACAGACATCCACACACTCCATACACCCTTTACAGGTATACGGATTGACCGTAATAGAGAAGAGACCACCGGAGCCCTTGTTCTTCTTCTCGCGGTTCGTGTAGTAAGGCTTGGTAACGGAGAATTCAAAGCCGCCAATGGACTCCAGGAACAAACTGAACTCACGCTCAAGGCCGGCCTTCTTCTGCTCATCAAGATCCGACTCGGCGAGTAATTCCAGTACCGCCTGATCGATCAGTTTGGAGACAACGGCTGCCTCACCCTGTTCATCAATCAGTGCACGCAGGCGCTTCTCAACGTTGCGACTCTCCCGTCGCAGGTAAAGTGTTGGTGTGCCTTTCAGCTCGATCCGCTCAATGGCCGTATTGAAAATGTCACTGATCGAGTTGACCAGTCCAGGGATCGCGCTATCGGGACAGGCGGTGTAACAGTCGCCACAGGCAGTACAGTTTTCTGTAATAAATTTCGGGTAATCAAAACGGATCTGGGTCATGTCTCGGAAGATGCCGGTCGCCGCAGGAATCAAACTGGTGGCCATAAACGGATCAGCCAGATTCTCGGAACCCTTGCCGCTCATGTAGAAAGATCCGGTCTGCTCCCAGAAGCGGTGGACATCCGACAGTTTGCCATCACCCTCGGGCAACGCCTGGAGCATGACCGGGATATTGGCTGCCTTGCGAATATCCTGCTGCGTGAGACCAATCTGTTTGTTGGTGATCTCTCTGATCTCGTCAAAACCACGCCGTACAACCCGCAGGTTATCCTCAACAACCCGTTCGCCCTTGCCGCCAAACTTATCGCGCAGCTGAACTTCAATGGCATCAAACAGACCCTGTTCAGTCAGATGGGCACGCTCCAACAGCGGAGAAGCAGCGAAGAAGGCACCCTGAAAGGCATTACCCTGCATGCGGAACTGCAGCTCGGCATCAGACGCTTCATCCTTGGCAATCTTGAAGCCATCGACAAAGTAGACGTGGATATTGTGGTCGACAATGTACTTTTGATATTTGACCGGGATCTGCGCCCACACCTCATCTTCTGTCTCCAGATGGCTCTGGATAATGAAGAAGCCACCCTCTTTCAATCCATACAGCGGATTGGAGTGCAGGAACACATTGGGATCCGGTGACAGTACAACGTCAACATAATGGTATTCGCAGTTCAGTCGAATGGGCTCAGGGGCAGCTGACAAATAGTAGGTAGTCGGCTGGCCTTTCTTCTCAGAACCGTATTTTGGGTTGGCACGAATGTCATAACCCAGCAGATCATACAGGGTCATCGCCAGGTTTTTACCAGTGGTGATCGCACCCCAGCCACCGACCGAGTGCATACGTACGGTAATGGCATTTTTTGGTAGCAGATCAGGATTTTCACTGCCACGAATAGCCATCTTGGCAATATGTGGATAAGCTTCTATCAGCTCCTGTTGACGGATCTCGGCTTTTGGATCAGCGGACTCACGCACAAAGTCCACACCCAGATAAAAGAAGCGCTGCTTGCGGCCCTCTGGCAGCATATTCTCGATAGCACCAATCAGCCCCTCTGGCTGCAGGTCACGAGAACCCAGTCCGTAGGAACCTGAGAACAGGGCGGGCGCCTCGCCTGCCTTGTAGGATTCATAAGTAGGATAGGGTTTGTCTGCGCTGTAACCACCATTCTCTATACACTTTGTCACTGCTGCGCGGATCTCACGAATCATCGGCAGATCTTCTGCGAGTGGTTGGTCGGTACGTTCCAGTACTACAACGCCCTTGCGTCCCTTCAACACCTTGCCAATCAGATCACCCGGGAATGGGCGATACATGGTGAGATTCATCACACCAACTTTCAGTTTACGGGTCTCACGCAGGTAATCCGCTACCACCTGCGCCTGAACAATCATGGAGCCCTGGCCGGCAATGACGTAGTCGGCATCATCCATCTTGTACTGACCTACGCGATTGTAACGCCGTCCGGTCAATTCGTAATACTCATCCATCACCTGATCGGTAATGCTGGAGATGTGATCAAAGAAATAGGGACGCTGTGCAGCAACTGCCTGCATGTAGGCATCCTGGTTCTGTACAGAACCGGACAGCATGGGATTGTCCACATCCCAGATCTCAGGTACACGGCGACGTTTCTCACCGTAAATCATCTTCTGCGCCGGTGTGGGACAGCTGATGATATCGTCGGGACGTCCACAGAACTCTTCAATCAGTTCACGCTCTGGCACCATGACCGGTTCAATCAAATGGGTAGTCAGGAATCCATCCTGTGCCACAGCGGCCGGCGTCAGACTCAGCTCGGCAATCTTGCGACTGATCAGATTAAGGTCTGCCGCCTCCTGTGCATCAGCACCGAAGACCTGGAAGAAACCGGTATCATCAATACAGTGATAATCATCGTGTCCGCAGTGAACATTGAGTGATGCCTTGGTGATCGCCCTGGTACCGATATTCAGCACATAAGGCAGACGCTTACCTACCGCGGCATAGAGCGACTCATGCATAAAGGCCACGCCTTGTGCAGAGGAGAAGTTGGTTGCGCGCAGCCCGGTCATCGCCATACCGGCTGTTACGGCGGCCGCCGCATGTTCGGATTCAGGTTCTACAAAAATCAGTGGTTTGCCGGCCACATTGATGTGGCCTTTGGCCACCTCTTCCGCCCAGTACTCACCCATCTGGGTGGAGGGGGTGATGGGATAGGCACCGGCAGCATCAGATGCCTCACGCTCACACATGATAACAGCGGTGTTACCATCCATCGCCATGCGGATACCCGGATACTTAAACTGCTTTTGCTCTTTTTTACCGAACATGGACACTTCCTCTTCATACAATACCGGATCAACCATCACTGCTGGCAGTCCAACTTAAAAAAACTCTTACTACCCAATGGGCAGCATCTCTTTGCGGATAATTTTCTTGGCGTCTTTACCCACTTGATAACCACCCTGCTTGTCAAACCAGACAATCGCACCTGTTGGACAACGTTCAATAGCAACTTTTGAAGCCAGGTCATTCTTGCTGTAATCAATAACCGCCAGGTTGTTGCGCATTGAGATCAACCCTTCCGGTGAATCCACAGCGCAACGCTCACAGGCCGTACAGATCACCTCGCACTCATTCTCAGCCTCTTCCCCTTTTTCAAGGTTCTTACAGGCCACAAACAGCTGTTCATTGATGGAGTGAAGTTCAAACAGATTTTTTGGACAGACCTCGACGCAGTCGTTACAGGCGGTGCAACGCTCTTCATTGACGACCGGTAGTCCATACTTATTCATGGTGATCGCATCGAAGTCACAGACAACCGCGCAATCCCCCATACCCAGACAGCCCCAGGAGCAGCCCTTTCCGCCACCTGAAACCAACGCAGCTGCGCGACAGGAGTTCATGCCGGCATAACTCGCGCGTATAAAAGCAACATGTGATCCGCCAGCACAAGCCAGACGTGCGACACGTTTATTCTCGGCACCCAGGTCTACCCCGAGAAAATCGGCAATTAGTTTGTTCGTCTCTTGTGAATTAACGGTACACTGTGCCGGTTCGTAGGTACCGTCGATCAGTCCTTCGGCAAAAGGCCGACAGCCGGGACTACCACAGGCACCACAGTTGGCGCGCGGTAACAGATCTTCAACGTCGTCGATGCGGGGATCTTCATAAACAAACAGGCGTTTGTTGGCAACAACCAGGATTGCCGCCAGAACAAATCCAAGCAAAGCCATAAAACCAACGGAGATTGCTATGCTGGTGACATCGGTCATTAAATTGGCACCTCAAACTAAACTACAGTTAATTGCCAGATAAAAAAACTTAATAGTTGCAAGTAATACTATTTATTTCCTATAAATATCAGTCCCTTGTATAGGTTTCACTTGAAATTATCAGGCATACTATCGCAAGTGCAGCAAAGTGTAGTAGAAATTGTGGTATTTGACAGGCCAATTATTTCAATGCTTACTATTAACTTCAGCAATAAAGTAACAAGAGAGCAACATGGCTTCACCCGCGCCAATTTATTACAAACAGAATAGACTCAAGCAGTTACGTGCTTTTTGCCATGCCGCAAGAACAGGTAGCATCAGTGAGGCCGCAGACAAGGTATTCCTTAGTCAACCCACTGTCTCTTTACAGATCCAGGCACTGGAAAGAGAACTGGAGACCGTGCTATTTGAACGGCGTGGCCCAAAAATCCGCCTGACACCGGAAGGGAAAATTCTGTTCAAACTCTCGCAACCCCTGGTTGAGGGAATGGACAAACTGCATGAGACCTTTATTGCGCAACAGGGACTGTTGGAAGCGGGCGATCTGAATATTGCTGCCGGTGAATCCACCATTCTCTATGTACTACCGAAACCGCTGAAGTTATTTATGGAACAGCACCCGAAAATTCGGGTAAAACTGCATAATGTGACAGGTGGCCGTGATGGACTTTCAAGATTGCGTGCCGATGAAGCTGATTTTGCAGTAGGCTCAATGCTGGATGTGCCCGATGACATTGTCTATAAACCACTGGTCACTTACTCACCTGAATTGATTGTACCCCTCGGCCATCCGCTGGCTGACAAGCACACCATCTCATTAAAAGACATTGCGCCCTACGGTTTAATACTACCTCCACCCAGCATGACAACCTGGCGCATGGTGGATCTGGTATTTCGCCAGCATGAGTTGATCGCCAAGATCGGGCTCGAAGCCGGTGGCTGGGAAGTGATCAAAAAGTACGTTGAGCTTGGCATGGGAATCTCTATTGTCACCGATGTCTGTCTGACCGGTGATGAGAAGCTGGTAAAAATACCGCTGGACGAATATTTTCCCAAGCGAACATACGGTATTGTGCTGCGGCGCGGCAAATACCTGTCACCACAGGCAAAACG
>VMRY01000129.1 GCA_007713595.1 Sedimenticola thiotaurini | reverse complement strand
CTGACCGCGATGCGGGTGGTGTTCTCCAGCCCACAGCCCATGATATCGAGAAAAAAGTCGAGGATATCGGTCTCACTGACCACCCCGACCAGCTCGCCGTTGTCGATCACCGGCAGGTTGCCGATGCGTTTGTCACGAATCAGCTTGCCGGCCTCTTCGACCAGGGTGTCGGAGGAGCAGGTGATCACCTCGCGCACCATCAGCTCGCCGACTGTGATCTTGGAGGTGAGATAGTTCACCTCACCGACCGACAGGGTAGTGATGGCCGAAGGCTCCGCCCGGTCCAGCTCTTTCTGGCTGAACAGGCCGATCAGATGGTTTTTATCATCCACCACCGGCAGATAACGGCGTCCCTTCTCCCGCATCACCTGGGCCGCATGACTGAGCTTCATATCCGCCGTCACGGTATCCACGGCGCGGGTCATGATCTGTTCTACATACATAGCGTCTTCAACCTCGGTGTTATGACTCTTAACGTGATGCCCGCGCGGCGGACCATCGATGATTAATGGCCCAGATAGGCCTTCTGTACCGCCTCATCAGCCAGCAGCGTATCGGCATCCGCCGACAACACCACCCGCCCGGTCTCCAGCACATAGCCGCGATCGGCAATGCCCAGTGCCGCCTTGGCGTTCTGTTCCACCAGCAGGATGGTCACGCCCTTCTCATTGAGCTCGCGCACCACCCGGAAGATCTCCGCCACCAACAGCGGCGCCAGCCCCATGGAGGGCTCATCCAGCAACAGCAACTTGGGCCGACCCAGCAG
The DNA here is from genome assembly GCA_007713595.1 of Sedimenticola thiotaurini. Classification (GTDB taxonomy): domain Bacteria; phylum Pseudomonadota; class Gammaproteobacteria; order Chromatiales; family Chromatiaceae; genus Sedimenticola; species Sedimenticola thiotaurini_A. Next base: position 4,432 of record VMRY01000129.1, on the reverse strand, counting down.
CGCCCGGCCCATCGCCAGCATCTGCTGCTGACCCCCGGAGAGGGTGCCCGCCGCCTGGCGGCGCTTCTCTTTGAGGATCGGGAACAGGGTGTAGATCCGATCCGTCTCCTCCGCCACCCAGGCCTTGTTCTTGCGCTGGGTAAAACTGCCCAGCAACAGGTTGTCCTCCACACTCAGCGGCGCGAACACCTGACGTCCTTCCGGGATATGACAGATGCCGGCCTGGACGATCTTGTGCGGGGCGGTGCGGGTGATCTCCTGACCATCAAAGATCACCTGACCGCTGGTTGCTTTATGCACATTGGAGAGGGTATGCAGCAGCGTGGTCTTGCCCGCGCCATTGGCCCCGACCATCGCCACCAGCTCACCGGGGTTCACCTCCAGTGCGATCTCATGCAGTGCCTGGATCGGGCCGTAATGGGCGGTCAGGCCGGTCACCTGTAACAGGGCATTAGACGGCATACTGCACCTCTCCTCCCAGATAGGCCTCGATCACCTTCGGGTTATTCTGTATCTCTTCCGGCAGCCCCTCGGCCAGCCGGCTACCATAATCGATCACCAGGATGCGGTCAGAGACCTGCATCACCAGCCCCATGTTGTGCTCCACCAGCAGCACACTGATGCCGGTCTCACTGAGGCGACGGATCAGGTTGCGCATCTCCACCGTCTCGGTGTCGTTGAGCCCGGCCGCGGGCTCATCCATCAATAACAACTTTGGTTGGGCGGCCAGTGCCCGGGCGATCTCCACCCGCTTCAACACCCCGTAAGGGAGCGAGTCAGCCGGCTGGTCGATATACGCCTCCAGGCCACAGAAGATCAGCGCCTCACGGGCCCACGCTTGCGCCTGACGCTCCTCCTTGAGGATGCTGGGCAGGCGCAGGGCCGCACTCCAGATCGGGCTGCGGGTGCGCAGATGACAGCCCACCTTGACGTTATCCAGCACACTCATGTTGAAGAACATCTGCAGGTTCTGAAAGGTCCGCGAGACGCCCATCTCCGCCACCTGGTGGGGCATTCGGCCGACAATCTCCTTACCCTGGAACTTGATACTCCCCTCGTTCGGCTTGTAGATCCCGGACAGCATATTAAACAGCGTGGTCTTGCCGGCCCCGTTGGGCCCGATCACCGCATACACCTGACTCTCGGGGACCTCAAAATGGAGATCGGCAATAGCCGTCACGCCACCGAAGGAGATGGTCAGGTCTTTGACATCAAGCAACGCCATGTGAACTCTCCTCCTTCTTGGTCACCGCCCGGCGGTGGGTAAACTTGCGCAGCAGATCCTGAAAACCGATAAACAGCCCCTGGGGCAGGAAGATCATCATGCCCATCAGGATGGCGCCGAAGATCATCACCTCGTAATCCTCAAACACCACCAGCAGCTCCGGCAGGAAGGTGAGGATGATGGCACCCAGTACGGCCCCGTAGGTGGAGGCCATACCGCCGAGCACCACCATGGTGACCAGCTCAATGGAGAAGAAGAAGTCAAATGAGCCGGGACTGACAAAGGCCTGTTGGTGGGCAAACACACTGCCCGCCAGCGAGGCGATCAGGGCGGCCAGGACAAACACGCCGGTCTTGGTAGCGGCGGTGTCGATGCCCATCATCTCGGCAGCCACCTCCGAGCCATGCAGGGCGCGCAGCGCCCGCCCACTGCGGGAGTCGATCAGGTTCAGGGCCAGCCAGATCACCAGCATCAACAGGGTGCCGATAACGGCATACCAGCGCAGATCCGTGTCCACTGTCCAGCCGAACAGCGACAGGGTGGGGATGCTTCCCAGCCCGTCAGGCCCGCCGGTGAGCCAGCCCATCTGTACGATGACGATATGCACGATAATGCCCAGACCCAGGGTCGCCATGGCCAGGTAATGGCCCTTGAGCTTGAGGATGGGCCGGGCCACGATGTAGGCAATGACACCGGTAAAGGCGAGTCCAACCAGGATGGTGGGCCAGGGGTTCCAGCCGTAGCGGGTGGTCAGGATAGCCGAGGTGTAGGCCCCCATGCCGAAGAAGGCAGCATGCCCCAGCGAGATCTGCCCGGCATAGCCCATGAGCAGGTTCAGACTGACCGCGAGGATCGCGTGCAGCCCGGCCGAGACACCGACTACGGTAACAAAGTAGTTATCCGGAAAGATGAATGGCAGCGCCGCGACGGCGACGGCCAACAGATAAAATCCACCGAGACGTCTCATCCTGACACCCCCAGGGTTGGGTGTGTCGTATAAGTGGAGAGAGCAGCGTTAAGTTCGAGAGCGGTCATACGCGATCCACCGAGGCCTTGCCAAACAGGCCGCTGGGGCGGAAGAACAGCACCAGCAGCAGAATAATGAAACCGATTGCATCCTTGTAACCGGATGAGATCAGTCCGGCGGCGAGGGACTCGATCAGTCCCAGCAGCAGGCCACCGGCGACCGCGCCCATGGGGTTGCCCATCCCGCCGAGGATGGCGGCGGAAAACCCCTTGAGGCCGAGCATGACGCCGGTGTCGTAGGAGGTAAAAGTGATCGGTGCCACCAGGATGCCCGCCATGGCGCCCAGCGCCGCGGAGAGACCGTAGGCGACCAGCAACATAATACTGACATTGATCCCCACCAGATGGGCGGCGGTCTTGTTACAGGAGCAGGCGAGAATCGCCTTGCCCAGGGTGGTGTGGTTGAAAAAGTATTGCGCGCCAAACACCAGCAGGGCGGCCCCGCCCATCACCCAGAGACTCTGGGGCAGGATGGTGGCATTGCCGATCTGGATCGGCTCATCACCGGAGAACGACGGCAGCGGAAACAGATCCTTACCCCAGACCAGCAGGGCGATACCGCGCAGGAAGATCGAGGCACCGATAGTGATGATGATGGTGGTCACCACCGAGGCCCCACGGGCCGGGGCGATGGCAAAGCGCTGCAGCGCCATACCCACCAGCATGGTGATCAGCACCGCGGCGATGGCGGCCACCCACAGGGGCAGGCCGGTGTCACCGGCGGTGAGCGCCACGGCACTCATGGCACCGATCATGACGAACTCCCCCTGGGAGAAGTTCACCACATCCGAGGCGTTATAGATAATGGCAAAGCCAAGTCCCACCAGGGCGTAGGTCGATCCTACGGTGATCCCGGTGAGTAGAAACTGGAGGATCTGATCGAACATCCGAGAAATCCTGTATCTGGGAGACAAGCGGGGCCGTTAGCGTGTCAGTCTCTCGAACTGTTACGGCGGAACCGATGCGTTCCCGGGTTGTATAACGGGTTGGTTGGTCGTGCGCCCCGCCTCCGGCGGGGAGTGGCAGTCCGATGCAGGCACCGGACTGCCAGAGCGACTTACTTCACGATGGTCCAGTTACCGTTCTTGATCTCCAGCATCTGGAACGCATCCAGACCGAGACCCAGATGATCACTGGCACTCATGTTGAAGACACCACCGGTACCGGGGAAGCCCTTGGTCTTCTCGATCTCATCGCGGACCTTGGCCTTGTCGGTGGAGTTGGCGCGATCAATCGCCTCCAGGGCGATCATCAGGCCATCATAGGCGTGACCACCGAAGGTGGAGACATCACCGTACTTGCCTTCATAGAGGTTCTTGTAACCGAGCAGCACCGGGCGCTGGGGATCACTCTCGGGCAGTAGATCGGCCACCAGCAGGGCGGCAGCCGGCAGACGCACGCCTTCCGCGGCCTCACCGGCCAGCTCGATGAACTTCTTGGAAGCGACACCGTGAGACTGGTACAGCGGCAGGGTAATACCGAGCTGACGCACGTTCTTGGTGACAATCGCCGGACCGGAACCGAAACCGAAGTTAAGGATCGCCTGGGCATCGGTGTCACGGATCTTGGCCAGCTGAGCGGTCATGTCGGTATCCTTGGCACCGTACTGCTCATCGGCCACGATCTCGATATCGTAGCTGGCGGCCATGGCCAGACTCTCATTACGGCCGGACTTGCCGAAACCGCCACTGCCGCTGATCAGGGCGACCTTGGAGATGCCGCGCTTGTTCATATCTTCATAGATCTTCTGGGCCGCCATACGATCGGTATGGGGGGTCTTGAAGGTCCACTTCTGTACCGGATCGATGATCTTGACCGAACCGGCCAGGGAGATGAACGGAATACCGGCTTTATCCACCAGCGGCATGACCGAGATGGAGGAGCCGGAGGTGGAACCACCGACAATCACATCGACCTTGTCCTTCTGGATCAGACGCTTGGCGAAGTTGACCGCCTCTTTGGCCTTGCCGCCGGTGTCATAGTGCACCAGTTCGATCTGTCGGCCATCGATACCGCCCTTGGCATTGACGTTCTCAATGTACATCTGCAGGGTCTTTAGCTCCGGATCACCCAGGAACGACGCCGGGCCCGTCACCGCCAGAAACGTACCGATCTTGATCGGATCCGCCGCAACAGCCTGTCCCGCGCCCAGCGCCAATACGCCGCTGATCGCCAGGGCTG
>VMRY01000023.1 GCA_007713595.1 Sedimenticola thiotaurini | reverse complement strand
TTACTTCACTCCGTACAGAAGGTGATAACGGTTATGGGGCTATGGCAACCAAGATGATTGAGTTGGCGTCAACTCAACCCGGTTTTCTTGGGATTGAATCTGCAAGAGAAGAAGTTGGTATTACTGTCTCCTATTGGTCAGATCTTGAGTCAATAAAAAACTGGAAGAGTAATCTTGTCCACCAAGAAGCACAAAGGCTTGGCCATGAAAAATGGTACGCATCTTTTAAGACAAGAATTTCAAAGGTTGAGAGAGATTACGGTACATAATCAACCATTCCATATCTGCTGTTATCCCCACCCTACCAGGCTGGAAAGCAACATTGAGTTCGGCAGTCAATCGACTCCGACCCTTGGTATAACATCAAAGCTGCAGTGAAAAAAAAGGCCGCAAGGAGGTTGCGGCCCTAATCCAAAAGGAGGAGTAGATCAGTGGCGAATGGCGCTACTTCGATACTGCATTTGGTCACCACCACCGACCATGGGCGTATTAGACCATCACCCTGATGGGCTTGGCATTGCGAATTCGCAACCCCCGTCAGTTTTTTTCAATTAGCCATTTTTTGGGTAATTGCCAGCGCCATCTCCAGTGCCTGTTCATAGTTCAGGCGCGGGTCTACCTGGGTCTTGTAGGCCCGTTTCAGTCCCTCTTCATTCAGTCCCCGGGCCCCACCAATACATTCGGTCACATCATCGCCGGTCAGTTCAAAGTGGACGCCACCGAGAATGCTCCCCTCGCTCTTGTGAATCTCAATCGACTGTTCTAACTCGGAGAGAATGTTGTCAAAGCGTCGGGTCTTGTAGCCACTGCTGGTGGATTCCGTGTTGCCATGCATAGGGTCGCTGACCCAGCAAACATTACGCCCAGTACGCTTCACTGCCTGAATCAGACTGGGTAGACCCTCGGCAATCTTCCCTGCACCAAAGCGGTGAATGAACAGCAGTTTGCCCTCCTGATTATCCGGGTTCAATCGCTCTATCAGCTCCTGAATCCACTGCTCAGACATCCCCGGCCCCACCTTGACGCCGACCGGGTTCTGGATGCCACTGAAGTACTCGATATGGGCGTCCGTGGTGGCGGCTGTCCGAAAACCGACCCAGGGCAGATGGGTGGTCAGGTTGTAATAGCCGGAACGGTTAGGTACTTGTCGGGTGAGCGATTGTTCATAGTGCAGATGCAGCCCTTCATGGCTGGTGAAGAACTGTACCCGGCTCAACTCATTGTTTTTTGTGCTGCCCAGTGTCTCCATGAATTTCAGTGAGTTTGCAAGATCCTTCACTACCCGATGATAGAGATCAGCCAGGGGTGAATGGCTGACAAAATCCAGGTCCCAGTTTTCTGGGTGGTGCAGATCGGCAAAGCCACAATCCGAGAGGGCGCGGATAAAATTGAGCGTCATGGCGGCACGGCCATAACCACGGAGCAGACGTACTGGATCGGGTACCCGTGCCTCCTTGGTAAACTCAGGCCCATTAATCAGGTCGCCCCGATAGCTGGGCAGAGTGACCCCATCCACGGTCTCCATATCTGCTGAGCGAGGTTTGGCATACTGGCCTGCAATACGCCCGACCCGGATGACCGGTTTGTTCAGCCCGTGAATCAGCAGCAGGCTCATCTGCAGTAGAATCTTCAGCTTGTTGGTGACGATCTGTGAGTTACAATCACTGAAGTTTTCCGCGCAATCTCCGCCCTGCAATAAAAAGGCTTCGCCTCTGGAGGCAGCGGCCAATTGGCTTTTCAGGGACTCAATCTCCCAGGATGTGACCAGCGGAGGCAACAGTGACAACTGTTCCAGGGTGGCGTCGAGAGCGGCCTGGGAAGGGTAGTTGGCCTGTTGAAGTGCTGGTTTCTGCTGCCAGGATTTGGGGTGCCATTGATTCATGTAGTCACTCGATGTTCAGGGAGAGTGGAGTTTTGCGCAGCGCGCGACCGGTTTAATTTGAAAGGGCAGCATAGCGGAAATCGACCCAATTTGGGAGTGGAATCCCGTCACTTCACCTGATACAAACGTGTCGAAGGGTGCACGGTTGATTACTGTGTTGCTCCAGACATTCAGATTATTTTTTCCGGGGATGCATTATCATGAAAATAGCACTCATCGATAAATGATGGGGTAACATGGATTCATCCACTACCAACACGAATGGCGATTGACTCTATGACCACCAGGAAAATAAAGAAGAAGGCAATGCCGCAACAATTTCCTGGCGCTCAATCTGACCAACCCAGTTCAGTTGAACACAAACACTTTTCAATCGTAGGTATAGGCGCTTCTGCTGGAGGATTGGAGGCCTTTGAACAGTTTTTCCGCAGTATGCCGACTGATAGTGGCCTAGCCTTTGTTCTGGTATCACATTTGGATCCCAGTCATGCGAGTTTGCTCACAGAGATCTTGCAACGCACCACCACCATGCCGGTAATGGAGGCGCAGGATCATTTGAGAGTGGCGCCTAATAGCGTCTATGTCATCCCCCCAAATCGTGATATGGCCATCTTTGGTAGCACTTTGCTACTATCGATACCGGAGGGACCGCGAGGGCAACGTATGCCCATCGATGCTTTTCTACGTACCCTGGCGGAAGACCAGGGAGAAAAAGCGGTTGGTGTTATTTTATCCGGCACAGGAACGGATGGAACCCAGGGTTTACGCGCCATCCTAGGTGCGGGTGGAATTACCTTGGCCCAGGATCCCCAAACAGCAAAATATGCTGGTATGCCCTCCAGTGCCATCCAGGCTGGTTATGTCACCCGCGTACTCCAGGTGGAGGAAATGCCTACTGTGCTGCAGGCCGGTATGAGTGTCTTGGTCATCTCACCAGAAACAGACGCCTCCGCTACCAAGGCTGCATTGGGTGGCATGAATCGCATCCTGATGTTGCTGCGAAATGTTACCGGTAATGATTTCTCCCAGTACAAAAAAAATACCATCGGACGACGTATTGAGCGTCGTATGTCGAGACACAATATCGAAGATGTAGAGGTCTATGTCCGCTACCTCAAGGAAAATCCAGATGAGGTGAGTATTCTTTTCAAAGAGTTGCTGATCAATGTTACCAACTTCTTTCGTGATCCCGAGGCGTTTCTCTTTCTGAAAGAAGATGTCATTCCTCAGATACTCGCGGATAAACCAGAAGGCTACGTATTCCGTGCCTGGGTATCAGGTTGTGCTACCGGTGAAGAGGCCTACTCAATTGCTATTCTTCTTCGTGAATTCATGGACGAAAGTCAGCGGGATCTGAAAGTTCAGATCTATGCTACGGATCTGGATGAGGACGCGATAAACGTGGCGCGTGCGGGTCTCTATTCCCCCAATATCGCGGCTGACGTTTTGCCCGAAAGATTACGGCGTTTTTTTGTCAAGGAAGATGCAGGCTACCGAATCAAAAAGGAAATTCGGGAGATGGTGGTGTTCGCTATTCAGAACATCATTAAGGATCCACCTTTTACACGACTGGATTTGTTGACCTGTCGCAATCTGATGATCTACCTGGAGCCGGAGCTGCAAAATCGCCTGATTCCCGCTTTTCACTATGCCATTAAACCAGGAGGCGTGCTGTTTTTATCCCCTTCAGAAAGTATTGGCGGTCATCCTAACCTGTTTGCAGCCTTGAGCCGTAAATGGAAAATTTATCGAGCCGTGCACTCAACGGCCTCCGCCCGTGCGGTAATGGCGAGTGGGTTGTCGTGGGCGGCTGAACCCGGTAAGAAAGGTGTAGATGAAGTGGTGAAAAAGACCAAAGAGATAAATTTTTCCGAACTGACCAAGCGGGTTCTGCTCCAGTTTTTCGCACCCGCATCCGTGTTAGTGGATCTGGATGGGAATATCTTGTTCGTACATGGTGAAACGGGCAAATATTTACGTCCAGCGCCTGGTCAAGCCACACTTAATCTGGTGGATATGGCGCGAGAGGGACTGCAGCTGGAACTACGCTCAAGTCTACAAGAGGCAGCCAGTCTGGGTAATCCCATCTTAAACCGTCAAGTCCTCATTAAGACAAATGGTGATCGTCAGATGATCAACCTGAATGTTCGTCCTTTACCAGTAGGGAATACCGAGCAAAGTTTGTTGCTTGTGAGTTTCCAGGAAATGGCGCAAGGGACGGGCAAGGTCACTTCTGTAAAATCAGGCAAGCGTGCCCCACTCAAAGCTGAGGCCCGCCGTATTGATGTCTTGGAACATGAGCTGGCCTATACCCGGGAAAATTTGCAGGCCACTATTGAAGAACAGCAGGCCTCTAACGAAGAACTCAAGTCGACCAATGAAGAGTTGCAATCGACGAATGAGGAGCTGCAATCCACCAATGAAGAGCTTGAAACCTCCAAGGAGGAGTTGCAGTCCGTTAACGAAGAGTTGGTGACGGTCAACTCCGAACTGCAAGCGAAGATAGAGCAATTGGCCGGCATGCAGAACGACATGAAAAATCTGCTGGATAATATTAATATCGGCACGATCTTCCTTGATCAATACCTCTGTATTCGCCGTTTCACCCGAGAGGCGACGCAAGTCTACCGTCTAGTCTCCACCGATGTAGGGCGCTCACTGGCTGATATCAAATCCGATCTTGAGGGTTATGATCTGCTCCCCGAGGCACAAGCAGTGCTGGATACCCTGGTGCCCTTTGAGTGCGAAGCTCACACCGTCAATGGCACCTGTTATCTGGCACGGATTCAGCCTTATCGCACCCTGGACAATATGATCGATGGCGTGGTGCTGACATTTACGGATATTAGTTTGCGAGTGGCCGCTGAAGCCGCTACGCAGGTGGCACGGGAGCAGGCCGATGCCATCATAGATACCTTGCGTGAATCACTACTGGTGCTGGATGATAATCTGAATGTTGTTCGCGCCAGCCGCTCCTTCTTGCAAGACTTTCAGGTAACGCCAGAAAAGACGATAGGCTGCAAGGTCTATGAATTGGGCAACGGCCAGTGGGATATTCCCGAGTTGCGGGAATTGCTGGAGAATATCTTGCCACGTGATAAGGAATTTGAAGCTTTCGAGGTAGTGCACGATTTTCCCACCATTGGACGCCGGAAGATGATTCTTAACGCGCGTCGTATTCTGGGTGAAAAAACGAGCAAATCGCTGATTTTGCTGGCAATGGAACAGATGAAAGAATAGGTATAAACACAGCGCCTTGAGTACGGGCATCTTATCTACAGAGCCAACTCTATAGATCTATATTATTGGCGGATAAAAATATTAATTTTTGCCACAAGAAAACTCTGTTATGGTCTATATATACGTAGAGGTGGAGGGGTTTTTTTGTTTGCTACGGTAAGAAAATCGGATCACCAGTTAATTTTTTGGTTAACATGTAACCAGTACCCAATCATGTTTTGTTACATAACATATTGCACCACAAGCTTCCGGCATGAACCCGGATAGATGTTGCTGATGTCTCTGCCAGTGCTTACTTTTCTCGGGGGGGAGTAGTGGGGAGTACGCCCTCAGATTATTCCAAATTGCGCGAGGCTGCTGAGGAAAAACTTGGCTCATCTAGTACTCAAGCGCCCTCTTGTTCTACTGAGGAACTGCTGCACGAACTTCAAGTACACCAGATCGAGCTAGAGATGCAGAATGAAGCGTTACGGCAGGCCCAGATAGATCTGGAGGCGTCCCGTGATCGTTATGTTGACCTCTATGAATTCTCCCCGGTGGGCTATATTACACTCTCCCCGGCCGGATTGATTGAACAGATAAATCTCACCGGATCCACCCTGCTGGGTGAAGATCGTAATCAATTGACACAAAAACGCTTTGCCCTCTTTGTTGCACCCGAAGAGAGAGACCTTTGGCAGCTGGTATTCATGCGTTTGTTAGGACGGAATGGCAACGAGAGTTGTGAGCTGATGATGCAGCGCAAGGATGGCACATTATTTCATGCCCATCTCGATAACCTCCACATTGACGGGGAGCAACCTCAGGTCCGTATCGCCCTCAGCGATATCAGCGATCGCTATCATGCCGAAGAAGAGTTGCGCATTGCCGCCATTGCCTTTGAGTCTCAGGAAGGCATGATGGTGTCAGACAGTCACGGCGTTATAGTACGGGTCAATCAAGCCTTTACTCGTTTGACTGGCTACTCTGCAGCAGAGGCAGTAGGGCAGACTGCGAGTCTGCTGCGCTCCGGGCGGCATGATAAACTGTTCTATGATCACATGTGGCAGGCTTTAAGGGATAGGGGCTTCTGGCAGGGCGAGATATGGAATAAACGCAAGAGCGGTAAGGTGTATGCGGAATGGTTGACTATTTCGGCGGTTAAAGATCCCAAAGGTGTTATTACCCATTATGTGGGTACCTTTTCCGACATCACACAGAATAAGGAGGCGGAGGCGGAGATTCATCGACTCGCCTATTACGACTCACTTACCTTCCTGCCTAATCGACGTCTGTTGTTGGATCGCCTCAGCCAAGCCCTCGCCATCAGTGCCCGGAATGGACATCACGGTGCTTTACTCTTCCTGGATCTGGATAACTTCAAGGTTCTCAATGATACCCGAGGTCATGCGGTCGGGGATCTGTTGCTGAAAGAGGTGGCTCAGCGTTTACGAGTCGAGGTGCGGGAAGGTGATACGGTTTCACGGCTGGGCGGTGATGAGTTTGTCGTCCTGCTGGAGGAGTTGAGTGTAAATGCCACAGAATCGGCCTTTGCTGCACAAATGGTCAGCGAGAAATTGGTTAGTGCCCTGGCAGTGCCCTACAAGCTGGACGGGTGCGAATTTCACTACACTACCAGTATTGGTGTGACTTTGTTCCATGGCCACGCTGATTCGGTTGATACCTTGCTTCGACAAGCGGATATGGCGGTGTATCGTGCCAAACGCGACGGCCGTAATCGCCAATGTTTTTTCGATCCCACTATGCAGTCCAAGTTAGATGAGCACAGTGCCATGGTCGTCGATCTACGCCAAGCTATGCAGCGGGGTGAGTTAGCGCTCTATTTTCAACCGCAGATGGATAACAAGCAGCGCATTATTGGTGCTGAAGCGCTGCTGCGCTGGCAACACCCACAGCGTGGGTTGGTCATGCCTGACGTTTTTATTCCGGTGGCAGAGGAGACCGGTCTGATTATCCCTATTGGACAGTGGGTTTTGGAGTGCGCCTGTAGTCAGATAAAGGTTTGGTCGGAGCATTCGGCTACACGTGAGCTCTGTCTGGCCATCAATGTAAGTCCACTGCAATTCCGTCAGTCAGGATTTGTGGAGGATGTAGAGCGCATTTTGGTTGCAACCGGTGCTGATCCACACCGTTTGCGGATTGAGCTGACAGAAGGCTTAGTGATTGAAAATGTTGCTGATACGATTAATCGAATGCAGGTATTGAAGGCGCTGGGTATCGGTTTTTCTATGGACGATTTTGGTACAGGCTTCTCTTCGCTCTCTTACCTCAAGCGTTTGCCTCTTGATGAGTTGAAGATTGATCGATCATTCGTGAATGATCTGGTGACAGACCCTAATGATGCGGCCATTGCCAAAACCATTATTATCATGGGACAGACCTTGGGACTGAATGTTATCGCCGAAGGGGTGGAGACCGAAGAGCAACTTGCACTCCTTAAACAGTATGGCTGCAATGCTTTCCAAGGTTACCTATTCAGTCGACCGATTCCGTTGAGTGCTTTTGAAGAATTTATTGATAGCGTTGAAATTAAAGAGTTGCCGTGGCTACGGAAGGATCTATAGCCCCTCTACATTGAGAGGAGCTATAGGACACTGGTAACAGCAAGTAATTGATTCGTCATTTGGCAGGTAAAAATAAACTGAGATTTGTTTGTTAATGTTCGGCGCTGGCCCTACGCCCCAGCTCGAATGCCTTATCGTTGATCTCTACAAGCTCGGGCTTACGGCCCCGGAAGCGATCAAGGATCTCATTTTTAAGTACTTCGGGAGGGAACGGTAACAGTTCGGATATCGCCCCTAACATGACGGTGTTAACCAGCTTGAAGTTACCGAGTTCCCGGGCGATGGCTCCAGCATCAAAGGCATGATACTCCACCCCGGTTGCGGCGATCTCACCGATGGGGTCTTCGGGATAATCATAAAGCCCGAGGCTCACCACTGGCGGTTCCTGCCGGGTGGTATTGATCATGGCGACGCCGGATTTGCGCAGATGACTGATCCAGCGGAGTGCTTCGGCAGGTTCAAAGCCCACCAGAATATCGGCCTCGCCCGGTGGTATGGCGGGTGAGAGCACTTGCGGTCCGAAACGGACATGGGAGGTGACTACGCCGCCGCGCTGTGCCATTCCGGCTACTTCTGTCTTTTTAACATCGAAACCCTGGGAGAGTGCTGTCTGGGACAGGACTTCGGCAGCGGTCATAACGCCTTGGCCGCCGATGCCGGCGACCAGAATGTTGGTAATTTTATTTTCGCTCACAATAATAGATTCTCAGCTATGGATTCTTGATCTCTATGGATAGGGCAGATTACTGCCGTATGTAATCCGCCAGTGGCAGGATGGCATCAGGTCCACAGGTCTTTGGGCAGAGGTCACAGCCAGTACAGGCTCCACTCTCGATCTTGACGAATGCCAGCTCTTTTTCTGAACCGTTGGGTTTAATAACGGTCTCCCGACGGGTTACCAGGATGGCCGGACAACCGATATCCAGGCAGTTACCACAGCCGGTACACTTGTCATCGTCGACGGTGAAGGCCGGTTGTGCCCCGTAGAAGTCGATCAGTACGCAGGGCTGATTGGTGATGATCACAGAGGGTTCCGGGACCTTTACCTCATCCCGCAGTGCTGTGAACAGGGTTGGCAGTTCATAAGGATTGACCTCGTGAATCCGCTCCGGCTTGACCCCCAGGGCTTCGCATAGCTTGCGGAAATCCACCTTCATCGCATCCTGACCATGGATGTCACGGCCGCTGGCCGGATTATCCTGTCCGCCAGTCATGCCCACTGCACGGTTATCCAGCAGAAGTATCGTGACATTACCTTTGTTGTAGGTGATGTCGAGTAGACCCTGCATGCCCATGTGCATGAAGGTGGAGTCGCCGATTACCGCGATGATCTTCTTATCCTTGTCTGCTTCAACACGCCCCTTATCTAGACCGTGAGCAATACCCATGGAGGCGCCCATGCAGATGGTCGTGTCCAGGGCATTCCAGGGGTGGCCAGCGCCGAGCGTATAGCAGCCAATGTCACCGGAGATGGTGGTATTACGAATCTTTGAGAGACAGTAATAGATACCCAGGTGGGGGCAGGCGACGCACATGGTGGGTGGTCGGGGGAATACATTAATACCTGTGGCCGGATCAATCCGATCAACAGGCGGTTTGATCTCAATCGGTGTCTTGATCGGTGCGATCTCAGGGGGCTCTTCGCCCAGCAGTTTGCTGATAGCAGGTCGTAGCACATTAGGCGAGAGCTCACCAATACGCGGTAGAATATCTTTCCCCAGTAGCTCAATACCGGCCGCTTTCAGTTCAGTCTCCAGCAGGGGTTCTACTTCTTCAACAATCACCAGTCGGTCAACCCCGGAGGCGAATTGGCGGATCTTTGCAAAGGGGGCAGGGTAGCTCAGCCCCAACTTGATTACGGGTGCATCGGGATAGGACTCTTTAATATGCATGTAGGTTGGGCCGGAGGTGACAAAACCTATGCGATGATCACTACCTTCTTCGATTATGTTCAAGTCGCAGGTTTCACTGTGGCGCTGCATCTCAGCCTCACGCTCAAACATCATTGGCAGACGTTTTTTCGCGATACCCGGGGTCATGATGAGACGACCAGGATCCTTAACGAAGCCTTCTGCTTTTGAGAAAGCGCTACGATTGCCAAAGGTTACGACACCCTTAACATGGCATATCCGTGTGGTCAGACGCAAAATGACTGGGGTATTGAACTGCTCAGAAATTTCAAAGGCACGCTTGGTGTGATTGAAAGCCTCCTGTGCATCGGCTGGCTCCAATACAGGGACGTGGGCAAAACGTCCCCAGAAACGGGAGTCCTGTTCATTCTGTGAAGATGAGAGACCCACGTCATCCGCAACGACAAGGACCAGGCCGGCACCTACGCCTGCCAGGGTTTGGCTCATCAGGGCATCTGACGCAACATTTAGACCCACATGCTTCATGGCGCAGAGCGCCCGGCTGCCCGCGAGGGAGGCACCAATGGCCACTTCGAGTGATACCTTCTCGTTGATGGACCATTCGGAATACATATCTGGAAGCTGTGAGGCGTACTCCAGGATTTCTGTCGACGGTGTACCAGGATAGGCAGCGGCTACATTACAGCCGGCCTCCCAGGCGCCGCGGGCTACCGCTTCGTTTCCCGACATAAAACGCCGATGCTGTTCGGCTAAGGGGGGGACTGCACTCACAATGATCACCTCTGATTACTTGAAACAACAGGGACTGTTGCCAGCCCCTGGAAATCGATTCCTTTTACATTATTGCATGAAGGCTTATTTTTTACGGTGGTCGATAACCCGCACCGCTTTACCTTCTGAACGGGGTACTTCACCCACATCTTTGATCACAACCTTACAGGAGACTCCAATAAAGTCCTTGATGTCACGCACCACCTTGGCTGCGGTGCGATCCCTGGCTTCCTGCGGCTGCTCCATCAGGGGCGGGCTTCCCTCCACATTGACCACCATGGTGTCCATGCTGCCTTCACGAAACAGTTCGATCTGATAGAAGGGCGAAAGGGTTTCGCTCTGCATCAGAACGGCTTCGACCTGGGTGGGATAAACGTTAACACCTCGAATAATCAACATGTCATCGCTACGGCCGGTAATACGCTGCATGCGTACATGAGTACGGCCGCACTTGCAGGGGGCTTTGTCCAGCACCGAGATGTCCCGGGTACGGTAGCGGATGATCGGGAATGCCTCTTTGGTCAGGGAGGTAAAGACGATCTCCCCCTCTTCGCCGTAGGGCACCGGTTTGCCTGTAGTGGTATCGACACACTCCACCAGAAAATGATCTTCCCAGATGTGCAAACCGTTTTTCGCCTCAATGCACTCGTTTCCGACACCGGGACCCATCACCTCGGAGAGACCGTAGATATCGACACAGTCAATTCCAAGACGGGATTCCAGTTCGTAGCGCATCTCTTCTGTCCAGGGCTCTGCCCCATGGATACCGACCTTTAGTGGCAACTTGCGGATATTCAGCCCCATCTCCTCCGCGGCTTCTGCCAGATTCAATGCGTAAGAGGGGGTGCAGCTGATCGCAGTGGGAGCAAAGTCCTGTAGCAGCATCAGCTGCTTCTGGGTCTGGCCACCGGACATGGGTGTCACCATCACACCCAGCTCTTCGCCGCCGTAGTGCAGTCCAAGGCCGCCGGTAAACAGGCCATAGCCGTAGGCGTTATGTAGCCGGTCACCCGGGTGCAGGCCGGAGGCAGCGAGGCAGCGTGCCACCAGTTGTCCCCAGGTGCGGATATCCCGTTTGGTATAACCGACCACAGTGGGTTTGCCGGTAGTGCCAGAGGAGGCATGGATCCGCACCACCTGTTCGGTAGGGACAGCAAACAGGCCAAACGGGTAATTTTCCCGCAGGTGCTCTTTTTTGGTGTAGGGGAGGTGGCGAGCGTCGCTGAGTTGTTGGATGTGCTCTGGTTTGACCCCCAGCTCATCCATTGCATTCCGATAGAACTTAACCGTGTGGTAGCAGCGCTCCACCGTGGCTTTCAGACGTTTGAGCTGGAGTGCCTCCAGCTCTTCTCTTGGCATGGTCTCAAATTCGGAATGCAGAATCATCACTTAACTCCCGGGATCAGCTTTGTTTTTCATCCACTCCGTCACCTTGTCTGAGCGACGGAAAACGGTGCCGGTAAACAGGCCCACCAAACGACCTTCGCTGGTCTTCACTTCTATAGTATAGAGACCCGTTCGTCGGGTTGAGTTTTCTTCCCGGGCCTCGGCAATGAGCCGATCACCTTCCTGGCTGGAGCCGGGGAAACTGAGTGTTGTTGACAGGGCCAGAGAGGTGATGCCGTGAGAGTTGGATGCAGCGGCGAAGGCGAAGTCAGCCAGGGTAAAGGTGACTCCGCCCTGCGTTACCTTTACGGCATTCAACATATCCGGCCGAACGACCAAAGAGGCACGGGCATAGCCGGGCTTGATCGATTCCAGTTTGATGTCCAACAGGCGGGCAAACTTGTCCTCCTGCTCCATCCAGCGGCCAATCGCTTCAGCCTGTTGTTCTGTTTCTGTCGACATAAAAACCTCATTCTAAACGGGGGAGCAGGGATGACCAAGTCCTTTCTGTTTCATTCGATACAGTTTCGCGTGAAACAGGGGATAAAATATTATTGTTCTGCCAGCTTTTCGGAAAGCAGATGATAACCGTCGTTGCGTAACTGGTTATCTACTTCTGCTGGGCTATCGGCCTTGTACCGCACAATGGCAACGCGTTGCGGGCTATCCATATGTGAGACGGGTGAGACGACGGTAGCGATATAGCCACCGGCATCATTGATCTTGTGCAGCAGGCCGGCGAGGGCACGGGCCTTGTTGGGCAGACTGACCGCGATGCGGGTGGTGTTCTCCAGCCCACAGCCCATGATATCGAGAAAAAAGTCGAGGATATCGGTCTCACTGACCACCCCGACCAGCTCGCCGTTGTCGATCACCGGCAGGTTGCCGATGCGTTTGTCACGAATC
>VMRY01000064.1 GCA_007713595.1 Sedimenticola thiotaurini | reverse complement strand
CGACGCTGAAGCCAACTGAGCAAGGAGATCAGTTTATACAGATTCGATATCCGTTTCTTGCAGAGGTCTATGAAAAGAACTTTTCCGGAGACTATTTCACAACAAAAGTAATGGACGGAGGAGAGCGGCTGTATGTCCACGTTAAGAAGGTTGCTTTGAGTGATCAGTATCCAGACAGAAACTTTGTGCTGGTTGAAATTCTTCCGGTAGCCTATATCGACCAGCAATTACGCCCGTTGTTAAACCAGACGTTTATTACAACGCTTTTATTGATCCTGTTAAGTATTCCATTGGCACTTTGGCTGGTTCGTCAGATAGTCAACCCACTGAACAAACTGGTCCACTCGATGGAACAGTTGGCTGGCGGTGATATACCGGTCAATTTTCCTGTCTCCAAGATTCACGAGATCCATCAGTTGAGTGCATCTTTTAATCGGATGAGGGAGGAGGTGAATTTTCGCGAGATTGCACTGGCTGAAGCGGAAGAGAGAATGCGCAGCGTGGTTGAGCATGTCGCAGAAGGCATCATTACTGTCGATAGTTTTGGTCTGATACTCTCTTTGAACGGGGTTGGAGAGCGAATGTTTGGGTATGACGATAAGGAGGTGTTAGGCAAGAATGTTTCCATACTAATGCCAGAACCGTATAGATCCAATCACGATCACTATATTAAACAGTATCGAATGGGGAATGGTGGGGCTTCTATTGGCGTTTCCCGGAAATTGAAGGCGCAGAGTAAAGATGGGCATATTTTTCCGATTGAGCTGACCATCACGGTTATCCAGCAAGGTGGAGAAGATATTTTTATCGGCCTGATTCGTGATATTACGGAGCGACAGTTGGCCAGACAGCAGGAACGTCTCGCTTCCAAAGTGATGGAGAACTCACTGGAGAGTATTGTAATAACCGATACTAGAAATCGCATTCAATATGTAAATCCGGCTTTTTGCGAGATTACGGGCTACAGTTTTGCAGAGGCGATTGGAAAGAACCCAAGTTTTCTCGCATCCGGTCGTCACGATGGGGTGTTCTATGGCGCCATGTGGAAAAGCATAAATGAACAGGGCAGCTGGCAGGGTGAAATATGGGATCGGCGTAAAGATGGAACACTTTATCTGAAATGGTTGAGTATCACCGCAATTGAAGATCGTGCTGGAGAGGTGACTAACTATGTCGGTATTGCCTCTGATATCACTGAGAGGAAACAGTCAGAAGAGCGGCTGAAAGATCTGGCACACCATGATCAGCTGACTGGCCTGCCCAATCGTCAACTGTTCAATGACCGTCTTACGCATGCCATAATTCAATCAGCCAGAAGCAAAACCAAATTAGCCCTGTTGTTTATTGATCTGGATCGGTTTAAAGGGGTGAACGATACCTATGGTCATGATGTGGGCGACAAGCTGCTGATCGAAATTGCAGAGCGGATTCTTGGCAGAGTTCGCGAGGGGGATACTGTTGCACGTCTTGGTGGAGATGAGTTCACCTTGATTCTGCCCGAGATCAAAGAGGCGGCGAATGCTGTGCATATTGCGCAGACGATATTGGATCATATAGATCAGCCGGTGTTTGTTGATGGGCATGACTGTTCTGTTGGTGCCAGTGTTGGCATTTCATTTTTTCCTGAAGATGGTGCGGATCCCGGTACGCTGTTGCGGCATGCAGACATAGCCATGTACCGAGCTAAATCACATGGTGGCAGCTCCTATAGTCTGTTTGACAAGGAGATGGAGGAGTCGGCTGCCCGGAGACTTACTTTAGAGATACGCCTTCGATCCGCCATTGAAAGCAATCAGTTCTTCCTGAACTATCAGCCGATAATTAATGGCCGGTCAGGTGAGCCTGTTGGATTTGAGGCACTTATACGCTGGCAGGTGCCAGGGATGGGCGTCGTGGGACCGAATGAGTTTATCCCTTTGGCTGAAGAGACAGGTCAGATTGTTGAGATAGGCGACTGGGTGTTGGAGATGGTCTGTCGTCAGCTGGTTGAATGGCGCTCTCAGCAACTCACGTTATTGCCGGTTGCAGTGAATATTTCAACGCGACAGCTTCTGGAGCGGGATTTTGTTGGTCATATAAAAATGTTGTTGCAACGCTATGAGCTGAATGCCGGCTATCTTGAACTGGAGCTGACGGAAACCACCCTGATGAAATACCCCGATGAGTGTCAATCGGTTCTTGAAAGTTGTAAAGAGTTGGGTCTCAAGATCGCCATTGATGACTTTGGTACCGGTTACTCATCTCTGGCGTATCTCAAACAGTTACCCATCAACAAACTGAAGATCGATCGCTCCTTTATTATACATCTGGAAGAGAATCATCGGTCACGGGCCATTATTGATTCTGTGGTACATCTGGCGCGGGGTCTTGAGATGCAGGTAGTGGCTGAGGGTGTAGAGACTCCCGGACAACTGGCAATGCTCCGAGATTTAGAGTGTGAAAATCTGCAAGGTTTTCTGTTCAGTAAACCCGTCTCAGCGGAGATTGCCGCTGAGATCTTATCGGAATCACGGGTTTACTGTTGATTGACTAATTCAGCAGCCTGCCTGTCTGCATGATAGGAAGAGCGGACAAAGGGCCCGCTTGCCACATGAGAGAAACCAATCTGCTCGCCAAAAAGTTTTAACTCTGCAAACTCATCTGGTGTGACATAGCGAGTGACCGGTAAGTGATGTGGGCTGGGTTGCAGATACTGCCCCAGGGTCAGGAGTTCGCAGCCATGGCTACGCAGATCCTGTATCACCTGTTTTATCTCATCAAGCGTTTCTCCCAGTCCCAGCATGAGGCCCGACTTGGTTGGTACAGTGGGGTTTTCAATTTTAAATTGTTGCAGCAGATCAAGTGACCATTGGTAATCGGCACCCGGGCGCACCTGTTTATACAGCCGCGGTACTGTCTCCAGATTGTGATTCAGTACATCCGGTGGTGACGTGGTGAGATGAAGCAGTGCCTGCTCCATGCGACCTCTGAAATCAGGCACCAGAATCTCTACCTTGATGCCGGGATTTGCTGAGCGAACAGCCTTGACACAATCGGCATAATGACCGGCACCACCATCCATCAGATCATCTCGATCTACCGAGGTGATGACGACATAGCGCAGACGCATCTTCTTTACCGCTTCAGCCAGACGCGCAGGCTCTCCGGCATCCAGGTCCAGGGGTCTTCCATGGGCCACATCACAGAACGGACAGCGACGGGTGCAGATGTCGCCCATAATCATAAAGGTAGCTGTGCCGTGATGAAAACATTCCGCGAGGTTGGGGCAGGAGGCCTCCTGACACACAGTATGCAGATCGGTTTCAGCGACCAGTGCTTCAATCTGTTGACGTTGTTCCGGGCTCGGCAGCTTGATACGAATCCAGTCGGGTTTTTTCAGTGGATTGGCGGCGGGGACAACCTTGATTGGTATACGAGCTACCTTGTCTGCGTCACGCAGTTTCTCGCCGGCAATGACGGGCTTCCGAGTTGTGGAGGAATCACTCATGGTGTCACCTGAAGGGCCTGCCATATTAGGCAGGCCGTGATGGAGTAGAGAGTCTGTGAAAAGAGTCCCCGCACTTGTGGGGACTCTTGAGTGGCTTAATAGCGAATGACTACTTCTTGCGCTTTGGGATGAACAGATCCGTTATGGTCCCTTCAAACGCCTCGGCCGCCATGGCCACCGTCTCCGACAGGGTCGGATGGGGATGGACAGTCAAACCGATATCAGAGGCATCACAGCCCATCTCAATCGCCAGACAGACTTCGGCGATCAGATCACCTGCGTTTGGTCCAACGATACCGGCGCCAATAACGTGCCCAGTCTCTTCGTCAAAGATCATCTTGGTCAGGCCTTCGTCTCTGCCCAGTGACAGGGAGCGACCGCTGGCAGCCCAAGGGAATGCGCCCTTGCCAAACTTGATACCTTCGGCTTTGGCCTCGGCTTCTGTTTTACCAACCCAGGCAATTTCAGGATCAGTGTAAGCGACAGAGGGGATTACCCAGGCATCAAAGAAGGTGCTCATACCGGCACAGACCTCAGCAGCAACCTTGCCTTCATGAACGGCCTTGTGGGCCAACATGGGTTGACCGACTACATCACCAATCGCATAGATGTGTGGCACGTTGGTGATCTGCTGTTTATCCACGTGAATAAAACCCTGGTCATCAACAGCAACGCCCGCATTCTGCGCATCGATCTTATGCCCATTGGGTGAGCGACCGACGGCTACCAGTATGGAGTCATACAGTTGTGGTTCAGGTGCCTTGGCCCCTTCAAAGGTAACGCGTAGCCCCTCGTCCAGTGCTTCAACTTTTGTTACCCGGGTCTTGGTCAGGATGGCTTCATACTGTTTTTCAAGACGTTTGTGTAACGGTTTAACAATATCTTTGTCGGCACCGGCAATCAGTCCATCGAGCATCTCAACAACTGTAATCTTGCTGCCCAGTGCGTGGTAAACCGTGGCCATCTCCAGGCCAATGATACCGCCACCAATCACCAGCATACGCTTGGGAATTGATTTGAGTGCCAGTGCGCCTGTGGAGTCAATGATACGTGGATCATCTGGTAGAAATGGCAGTTTAACCGGGGCGGAGCCGGCTGCGATAATGCATTGTGAGAAACCGACAACCGTCTTACTGCCTTCACCGTCAATGACTTCAATATTGTTCTGGTCAATGAACTTGCCATAGCCATTAACAACCTGCACCTTGCGTTGTTTGGACAGGCCCATCAGGCCACCGGTCAGGCGGGTGACGACCCCATTTTTCCATTCGCGCAGGGCATCCAAATCGACTTCAGGCTCAATAAATTTTAAACCGTGATTTCGGAAGTCACGGGACTCTTCCAGTACTTTGGCTGCATGCAGAAGAGCTTTTGAAGGGATACAGCCCACATTCAGACAGACACCACCCAGACTGCTGTGACGTTCGATCAGGATAACTTTTTTACCCAGGTCAGCGGCGCGGAAAGCAGCGGTATAACCACCAGGCCCTGCACCGAGTACGACGACATCGGCCTGTATGTCGGCATTACCAATGTATGCGGCGTGTTCTGTTGCAGGTGCAACCTTGGCTGCGGCAGGTGCCACGGTTGCTGTGCCGGATTGTGTGGTTGCTTTGGAGCCAGGTGTTACCACTTCCAGCGTCAGGATCAGGTCGCCCTGTGAGACGGTATCGCCCACATTGATGTGAACGGCATGCACGTGGCCACTGCTGGGCGAGGGGACTTCCATAGAGGCCTTGTCACTCTCCAGTGTCAGTACCGGTGTGTCGATGTTGATATTGTCCCCAGGTGCAACCAATACCTCAATCACGTCCACATCCTGGAAGTCACCGATGTCAGGTACATAGACATCTTTCAGGACCGTCTTGCCAGCATCACCCGGGGCGGCACCGCTCTTGGCATTTTTCTGCAGGAAGGGCTGTGGATCCTGTACAGCTACTTTAGGCTCGGCCGCTGTTTCCAGATTGATTATGTGACTGCCTTTCGAAACCTTGTCACCCAGATTAACCAGAATCTCTGTCACCGTCCCGGAAGAGGGCGAAGGAATCTCCATGGACGCCTTGTCACTCTCCAGAGTGATTAGCGGATCATCGATATTGATGGCATCACCCACTGACACCAGTATTTCAATAATCTCTACATCCTCGAACTCCCCGATATCGGGGACTTGAACTTGCTCAATTGTGTTCATTGTCTTGTTCCGTATTTTTTTGGTGTTGGGGATGATCTAAAGCAGCAACCGCCGCACGTCATTCATCAGAATACCCAGGGTGCGGACAAAGTGCGCTGCCTGGGCGCCATCAATGACGCGATGATCATAGGAGAGTGACATCGGTTGCATCAGTCGTGGAATAAACTCGCTGCCATTCCAGACGGGTTTCATCTGTGAACGGGTGAGTCCCAGGATGGCTACTTCCGGCGCATTCACGATCGGTGTAAATGCAGTACCGCCAATACCACCCAGACTGGAGATGGTGAAGGTGGCACCTTGCATGTCCGCTGGCTTGAGCTTCTTGTCACGTGCTTTGACGCTCATCTCCATCAGCTCGGCAGAGAGTTCAAAGATGCTCTTCTTATCCACATCACGGATTACCGGAACCACCAGTCCATTTGGTGTGTCGACAGCAATACCGATATTGATGTATTTCTTCAGAATGAGGTTTTCACCACTGCCATCCAGTGATGAGTTGAAGGTGGGGTAGCTCTTCAGTGCAGCAGCGCACGCCTTCATGAAGAAACTGAGCAGGGTCACGCGGACGCCCTGTTTTTCAGTTTCGGTCTTGAGCGATTTTCTGAATGCCTCAACCTCAGAGATATCCGTCTCATCGTGATGAGTAACATGGGGCACATTCAACCAAGCACGGCTGAGGTTGATGCCGGTAAGCCGCTTGATCTTGCTCAGGGGCTGGAACTCAATCTCACCAAACTTTGAGAAGTCTTGCTCTGGTATGGCCGGAATGCCTGATGTGGTCGGTGCGGCTGTGCTGCTACCTGCGGGTTGTCCACCCTTGGTTGATTCAACAAATGCCTTGAGTACGCGCTGACCGGCGTTGGATAGATCTTCGCGCGTGATGCGACCCTTGCGCCCTGTTCCTTGCAGGGTATTCAGGTCGATACCCTTCTCGCGGGCGATACGGCGCACGGCGGGACTGGCGTGGGTGCGCTCAAATGAGACATCGCGCAGATTGGTGGCTGGTTCGGTAACCGGTGCGGCACTACTGGTTACCGCTACGGCGTTCACCGGAGCAATTGCCGTAGCTGGTGCGGGTGGTGTCACTGAGGTCGGTTCTGCGGCCTTTGGTTCAGCGGCTGCTGCACCCTCTTCAACCTCCAGAAGCAAAATCAGACTGCCTTCGGAGAGCTTGTCTCCAATCGTCACCTTTAGCTCCTTCACAATGCCGGCATCGGAGGCGGGGACCTCCATCGAAGCCTTGTCACTCTCCAGGGTAATCAGTGGATCATCCACGGCAATCGTGTCACCGGGGGCAACCAGGATTTCGATCAGTTCAACTTCGCTAAAGTCACCGATATCCGGTACAAGAATTTCTTTAATAGTCACGTCTGTTTCTCCTTATTCTGTGCGCGCTTAAACGGTTACCGGATTAGGTTTGTCAGCGTCGATACCATATTGCTTGATCGCCTGAGTGACCTGCTTTACAGGAATAACCCCTTCATCAGCGAGCGCTTTTAGTGCAGCGATGGCTACATAATAGCGATCTACCTCGAAGTGACGGCGCAGGCCTTCGCGACTGTCGGAACGTCCAAAACCATCGGTGCCGAGTACGGTGTACCTGGTCGGAACGAATGGACGGATCTGTTCGGCAAATGATTTCATGTAATCGCTTGCAGCAATCACCGGGCCCTCACGATCTTTCAGGCAAGTCTCAACGTGACTGACACGGGCTGGCTGTTCGGGATGCAGGCGATTCCAGCGCTCCACATCCTGACCATCACGGCACAGTTCATTAAAACTGGTAGCGCTCCAGATATCTGCTTCCACTTTGAAGTCGTTCTTCAGCAGTTCAGCGGCCGCGATCACTTCATTCAGAATGGTGCCGCAACCCAGCAGTTGTACCCGTGGACTTTTCTTCTTGCCTTTCTTCTCCAGCTCGCTGCTACGCAGATGATAGAGTCCTTTGAGAATGCCTTCCTCGGAACCTTCAGGCATGTCAGGGTGGCTGTAATTCTCGTTCATGGTGGTCAGGTAGTAGAAGACACTCTCCTGCTCCTGGTACATGCGCCGCATACCTTCATGGATGATGACGGCTACTTCATAGTGATAGGTCGGATCGTAGGAGATACAGTTGGGGATGAAGCTGGCAAACAGCTGGCTGTGACCATCCTGATGCTGAAGACCTTCGCCATTCAGTGTAGTACGTCCGGCGGTACCGCCGATCAGGAAGCCGCGAGCCTGCAGATCACCTGCTGCCCAGGCGAGATCACCAACACGCTGGAAGCCGAACATGGAGTAGTAGATATAGAACGGTATCATGGTGACACCGTGGTTACTGTAACTACTGGATGCAGCGATCCAGGATGACATCGCACCGGCCTCGTTGATGCCTTCCTGCAGCAGTTGGCCTTTCTTGTCTTCGCGATAGGGCATGATCTCGCCGGAATCCATCGGGGTATAGAGCTGACCCTCTGGGGCGTAGATACCCATTTGGCGGAACATGCCTTCCATACCGAAGGTGCGGGCTTCATCGGGGACGATTGGCACCAGACGTGGACCAATCTCCTTGTTGCGTGAAATGGCCACCATTGCACGAACCAGAGCCATGGTGGTGGACATGGTGCGCGCCCCTGTGCCCTTCAGCAGCAGGTCAAACATGGAGAGATCAGGGATGGTCAATACATCACCCTGAGTGCGACGTTCCGGCAGGTAACCCCCCAGTGCTTTACGCTGCTGATGGAGATATTTCATCTCGGGGCTGTCGGCGGCAGGCTTCAGGAAGTTGGCCTCGACCACGTCCTCTTCAGAGATATCCAGATCCAGACGGGCACGGAATTTTTTCAACTGGTCATTACCCAGTTTCTTCTGCTGGTGAGAGATGTTCTGTCCTTCACCGGCTTCGCCCATGCCATAACCCTTAACGGTCTTGGCCAGGATAAGTGTAGGTTGACCTACGGTATTCACTGCCTCGGAATAGGCCGCATAGACCTTCTGGGGATCGTGTCCGCCACGGATCAGATCATGATAGATCTGGTCATCGGTCATGTGTTCAACCATCTTTTTCAGTTCGGGATACTTGCCAAAGAAGTATTCACGGACATAGGCGCCATCTTTGGCCTTGAAGCTCTGGTATTCACCGTCCACAGCCTCTTCCATCCGCTTACGCAACAGGCCGTTGTGGTCTTGCGCGAGTAGCTTATCCCAGGAGGCACCCCAGATGACCTTGATCACGTTCCAGCCAGTACCACGGAAGTTACCTTCCAGTTCCTGAATGATCTTGCCATTACCACGAACCGGTCCATCCAGGCGCTGCAGGTTACAGTTGATCACGAAGATCAGGTTGTCCAGCTTTTCACGTACGGCCAGAGCGATAGCACCCTGTGCCTCAGGCTCATCGGTCTCACCATCACCAAGGAATACCCACACCTTACGATTGGATTTTGGAATTAGCCCACGATTCTCCATGTACTTCATGAAGCGTGCCTGGTAGATCGCCATGATCGGGCCAAGGCCCATGGATACGGTGGGGAATTGCCAGAACTTTGGCATTAACCAGGGATGGGGGTACGAGGGGAGACCCTTGCCGCCGGTCTCCATACGGTAGCTGTCCAGTTGCTCTTCGCTGATGCGACCTTCCAGGAAGGCACGGGCATACATGCCCGGTGCTGCATGGCCCTGGAAGTAGATCAGATCGCCGCCGTTGGTATCGCTGGCAGCCCGCCAGAAGTGGTTGAAACCGGTTTCGTACAGCACGGCTGAGGATTGGAAGCTGGCAATATGGCCGCCCGGTGAGGCGGGCTTGCGATTGGCGCGTACAACCATGGCCATGGCGTTCCAGCGGATAATGTCGCGTAGTTTGGCCTCAACGACAGGATCTCCGGGCATATGCGGTTCGCGACTGACCGGGATGGAGTTCAGGTAAGGTGTGCGTGAGCAATCAGGTGGTTCGGTACCGGCGGCTGTAGCCTTGTCAATGGTCTGTTTAATCAGGAATTTTGCTCGCTCCGTACCTTCCCGTTCGACGACTACGTCGATGGCTTCCAGCCACTCCTGGGTCTCTTGCGGGTCTGTATCCCGATATTCAGTTGAATGATTGCTCATTTGATTAATTCCTCTTCCTATTCAGTGCTGCTTTTTATTGAAGCTCAGACTTGGTTGTTAGTAGTGTCAATGGTCAGACCATTAAAAGGTATGTCTTATTATATGTCAATTCCTTTTTATAATAGGGATAACAGTCAGTTAGGTTGTTTTTGCATGAGACATAATAACTATTTGAAAATTAAATAATTAATATTAATCGTTGGGTTATGTCCTGTTGCTAAATAAAACATTGGTCAGACAACTAATTGGTTGTATATAATGCTTTTGTACTAGTCTGGAGCAGTATCATGCAGTTACAACCCATCAAGCCCGCCAGAGTCTCCGACTCTATCGCTGAGCAACTGAAGGCCCAAATTATCAACGGGGCATTAAAGCCCGGAGACAAACTTCCCGCTGAACGGGAACTTGTTGAGCAACTCAAGGTATCGCGTCCCTCTGTACGTGAGGCGTTGTTGAAGCTGGAGGCCCAGGGGCTGATCTACAGTCGTCAGGGTGAGGGCACCTTTGTTCTGGATGCGTTGGGCACGAGTATCACCAATCCGTTGGCTAATCTGCTTAAAGATAATCCACAGGCACTTTCTGATGTTATGGAGTGTCGGCACGGTCTGGAAGAGTTGGCAGCCAGTTATGCCGCCACGCGTGCTACCGAGATGGATCGCGCCATTATTCGTGAGCGGTTCCTGGCCCTTCAGGCCGCCCATGAAAAGCGGGATCTGAGCCTGGAGGCAAAGGCTGACGCGGCGTTTCATATGGCGATAGCTGATGCATCGCATAATGTGGCGCTGATTCATCTTACCCAGAGCCTGTTTGATCTGTTGGGTGACGTGGTGCTGAGTAACTGGGAAAAGATCTACAAAATGGAAGAGAGCTACCAGGCCATCCATGCCCAGCATGGCGAAATCTATGAGGCCATCTTTTCAGGTGATGCCACCGTGGCGCGTCATGCGGCGCATGAGCATCTGGCCTATATTGAAACCTGTTTGAGAAATGCCAGCTGATCATGATTTAGGTATCCGGTAGAGTGCTAGCACGATCTCTATTTGTCGGGTTGCAGCGGTATAATCGAATGCCCTGAGTTGTTGAATCAACAGGCTCAGTTTATCAGCATGCTGTGAATTGGCTAATGTTTGCTCAAGTTCATCCACACGGCTACTCTCAATAAGATTATGCTCTATAAGGTCCTGTCTGAGCTGTTCCAATAACGAGCCCAGATCAGTGTTGTGTACCAAAACCGGACTGCAATCATCTATCGGCGCTGTTTTTTGTGATAATTCCTCAATCAATTTAGCAATTGTAGCAATAATTTGATCGAGCGCATTTTCCAAGGCCTGGTAACCACTGGGTAATTCATCCAGATGGCCGTTGGCCAGTGCCGATTCAATGCTGAGACATTGTTGGTATAGTGCGGTTGTCGACATATTTGCGGCGGCACCTTTCAATCTGTGTAGTGTCAGTGCAAGACCCTGCCACTCCTGTTCTTCAATGCAGCGGCTGATTTCTAACAGGTCCTCCTTAAAGCACGTCTCCGCCTGCATTAAAAGGCGGGCTACACGTGTCTCATCACCATCAAATCGACTCAGCAGAGCGGGTAGGTCAATGCAGGGGGGAGTTGGCTTCTTTGTCGCGGCCTCCTCTGCTGCGGTAGTGGCTGTCTTATTTTCGGCTAACTCAAGTGTGTGTTTCAGGACTTGAATTAATTGATCCCGCTGAATCGGTTTTGTCAGATAGTCATCCATGCCGGCAGCCAGACACTGTTCACGGTCACCCGTCATGGCATTAGCGGTCATTGCTACAATTGGTAAATCTTTCAGCATGGGGTCATTACGTATTCGACGGGTTGCCTCGAAGCCGTCCATGACCGGCATCTGGATATCCATCATGATCAGATCGAAGGCTTGACTGCCTTGATCTTCCAGAATGTTTAATGCCTGCTTGCCGTTACGTGCCAGGGTGGTTGCTACATGCAGCTGTTCCAGCAGTTCCGTGACAACTTTCTGATTCAGCGGGTTATCCTCGGCGAGCAAGATGCGCATGCCGGAGAGTGATTCTGCCCTATTTCTTGGCGTGGGTTGAGGGAGTGAACGGCTTTTTTCCTGGTCAAACAGGCGCATGATGGCAAATGCCAGACGTTCAGGTGTCAATGGTTTTGGCTGTGACCATACGGAGCCAGCAAGGGTGATCAGCTTATCTTCTGAATTATAAAGTTGCAGGATTGGCAGCGTGCTTTTTGATAGCTGCCGGATATGCTGTGGGTCACTGATGTTAATTGATGAGTCAATTATTATTCCATCCAGCTTGAATGCGGCGCTGTTACTGGATAAAAATGTCTCGAACTGCTCAAGAGAAAGGAAGTGATGACAATTACAACCCAAACGTTTGATGTCGCGAGTAAGAATATTATCGAGCAGTGAATGATCTGACAATAAGGCTAAATTTTTTCCTGTAATTGCCGGGCATTTATTCTGCACCCCCTGACTATTGCCAGGCATTGATTCAAAGCATGCTGTGAAGCTGAAGCAGCTGCCTCCTTCCTCTCTTTGTGTAACCCCTATCGATCCCCCCATGTATTCAATCAGGCGTTGGCAAATGCTCAGTCCCAGGCCGCTGCCGCCATAGTGACGCGTTGTAGAGGCATCTGCTTGTGTAAAAGGTTTAAACAATCTGTCTATTTGATTAATAGGTATGCCTGGTCCGGTGTCCTCAACCAAGAATTGAAGTGTGGAATGGGTTGCTGTTTTGTTAAATGGCTTGACGCTAAGTTTGACATAACCATGTTCAGTGAATTT
This sequence comes from Sedimenticola thiotaurini, assembly GCA_007713595.1. Lineage (GTDB taxonomy): Bacteria > Pseudomonadota > Gammaproteobacteria > Chromatiales > Chromatiaceae > Sedimenticola > Sedimenticola thiotaurini_A. The sequence continues at coordinate 7,780 of VMRY01000064.1, read as the reverse complement.
TATGGCGTTGCTCAGCAAGTTGGTTAAAACCTGCTTTAAGCGAAGACTGTCGCCAATGAGTTGCCTATCAACTTCAGGTGCTATGTCAAAAATCAACTCCAGTTCTTTCTTATTGAATGCAGGTAATAGCAAGCTAGCCAGCTCATTGAGTACCTGATCCAATATGAACGGGCTTGACTCAAACTTCATCTCACCCGCTTCTATCTTTGAAAAATCAAGAATGTCATTAATGATGGCAAGCAGCGAGTTAGCAGCCGATGTGATGGTACTTAGATAAACCGCCTGTTTACTATTCAGTGGTGTGGATTGCAGCAGTTGACACATGCCCAATACACCATTCATGGGTGTACGAATCTCATGGGACATGTTGGCCAGAAATTCACTCTTGGCCTGGTTGGCCGATTCGGCAAGCTCTTTGGCATCGCGTAGTGCGCTGGTCTGGTGTTCAACACGTTCTTCCAATGTCGTCACGAGTTCATTTAACGTATTGGCCATGCTGTTGATGCCGACCTGTACCTCGCCCAGTTCATCATTTGCCGGCGCCTTAATCTGGGTGTCAAGCTGTCCTTGTTCGATTAACTTGAGCGCTTCAGTCATTTGACTTATTTGAAAGTGAAAGCGACGGTAAAAAAGAGAGGAGAGAAGGGTTACGCCAATCAGAGGAATGAGTGTTAGTAGTAAGGCGAAGAGGGCAAAGATATTTCGCTGGGCGAACATCTCGGATTGGGTAATGCTTAGGACAAGCGTCCAGCCCCACTCAGAGTGCGTGTAAACGGCAAACAGGTCATCACCGTTTACATCCAGTGTGATGCTGCCTTCCTTTTTTGCGTTTATCAACAGATTGATGAGGTCGGGGTCAGTAATGGGCGAATCCTCATGTTCAGCTTGGTGCAGCGCTTTGCCTGCGTTGTCAAAAATGGTCAGGCGGCCCGTTTCGCCAAAACGGTATTTCTGCAGTTCACCTATCAAGCGCTCTTGTTCGGCCTGAACATAAGCCCCCAGAGATGAGAGCCCGGCCCGTTCAAGTTCGTCCACGCTCTCCTTGATGGCAATATCTATATTGCTTATTTCACGCTGAAAGCTTGCTTCATATTGACTATAAACAATACTGTTTATTATCCAGAAACCACCAATCGCAAGTGGCAACATCAGCATGATTACCATGCTGATTGTAAAGAGGGAGAATTTTTCCCGGATATTCATTCAACAAATGTTGCCCTGGAGTAGAGCGCCTTATCGAATACAATATTCAGACGTTTGAGTAGTTGCCGGTTAATGACTAACTCAAATTCTTGATTTGTTGCAATAGGGATGTCGCTGGGTTTTACGCCATCAAGGATGCGTAGTGCAGTGCTGGCTGACCACTCACCTTGCTCGGTAGGTGACTTGATGTAGCTGATCAATGCATGATGCATTGACCAGGGCGCAAAAGCGCCAACCGGAACTTTGATAACTTTCTTTGCATGATCAACCGCTTCGCTCTGATTCCAGTTGCTTACCCCGATATGATTGACTGCGATCACCATGTCGGTTTCATCCTGAAGCGCGCTATAGGCGGCCTTCCATTCCTCAAAAGTATTGACTAAATAAGTTTTTTCAATCGGAATATTTAGCGTGTTTTTAATAAAGTCGACATTCTTTCTGGCAGTTATTCGGTTTACACCAAGTATGCCAATGCGAGGTCCCTTGGCATGTCTTGTAAGTTGAGTAAGTACTTTATTGATTGCATCAACCTCTATCATTCCTGTTGTATTTTTGTATGGCAGATTGTATATAGAAGCATCCCAATTAAGTCCACAAAAAACTACCGGTATTGAACTGTTTTTGTAGTAAGGTTGGATTAGATGCTTCATGGCGTTGTCGTCACAGGCAATTAGTACATCCGGTTTAAACTGATTGACTATTTTGGTTGCCTTTTTTGCGGCGTCTTTTATATCTGCTTCGAGCGGTTTCAGCTTTGAGTTGAGACGAAATACTTTAAGATCAATTCCTGTGTCTTTAAGTATTGAGTTAAGTCCTTTTAAAAGTCCATCACTCCAAATGTATCCTTGATGATAGGAATCAATAAAAAGCATGCGTTTTTTGCTGTACGGGTATATTAAGTCGGCATGGCGAGTCAAAGCGGGATCGAAAGTAATGCCTAACGCATTTGCCATTCCGAGATTGAGAGTGAGTCGGCCTTCTCTGTTTTGCGTGACAGGGATCGAAGAGGGGGGCGTGCCATCAAGAATACGTAACGCTGTTCTGGCTGCCCATTTGCCTTGCTCTTCAGCAATTTGTATATACCCTATAAGCGAAAAGCGGGTACGCCAGGAGCCCGTTGTGCCGGATGGTATGCGGATCTGCCTAAGTGCTAGTTGAATAAATCCCGTTTCATCCCATCCGGCCAACCCCTGGGGATTGCCAATGAGAAGCATGTCGACCTCATTCTGGAGGGCTAGATATTTCTCAACCCACTCTTTATTGTTTTCAACAAAATAGCTTTTGGTCAGATCGGCACCAATAACTTTGCCATAATAACCGGCCACTTTTCTTGAACTAAGAGAATTGATGCCGAGATAACCAATCCGCTTACCCTTTGCATATTGTCTGAGCTGTTTGATTAACGGCTCAATCATATCCACTTCGATCATGCCGGTAATGTTGCGCGTGGGAAATCCGTAGGTTTTGGCATCCCGGTTAATGCCGCAAAAGACGATTGGAAGATCGCTCGTTTTATAAAAGGGGGCGATCAGATATTTGGCCGCGTTGTCATCGCAGGCTATGACAACATCGGGCTTGAATTCATCAATCACCTGCCGTGCTTTTTTTGCGGCGGCAATGATGAATGCTTCATCACGGTTTCTTTTGCTATCCATGTGATGAATTTTCAATTCAACAGCTTGATGCTCTAGTATCTGTAGAATGCCTTCTGTTACTCCATCACTCCAAGTGTAGCCCTCATGGTAAGAATCGATGAATAAGATGCGCGGTGTTCTTTCGGCTGCGCTGGCAAACTGTGCCCCGGTGATGAGTATGAGAAAAAGCCGTAATGTGTATTTTATTACTGTTCTCATATCAATCTACTGGGGGTCTGGTGTGTTTGTTATTCCAGTTGACATAACGGCACCCTTAATACAGTTTCGTCCCGCATTCTTTGCGCTGTAGAGAAGGCGATCAGCTGACTCGAGCAGTTCAGTCGGTGAGTTTCTGGAATTGGGTACGGTTGTGGACACTCCCAAGCTGATACTTATATAGGGAGAATTAGAGTTATTGTAGGCGTGCGTGATAAGTAGTTTGCTTACCTGTACCCGTAGCTCTTCCGCCAGTTTCATTGCAACGGCATGATCTGTTTCAGGCAGCACGGCGATAAACTCTTCTCCCCCAAAGCGGAAGATACTGTCAGCCGGCCGCTTCAGTGGCACGGTGAGTGCTTGGGCAACCCGGTTCAGGCATCCGTCACCGGCGAGATGGCCGTAGTGGTCATTGAACTCTTTGAAGTGGTCGATATCGAGCATGATCAACGAAAGCGGTTTTTGAGCGCGTCGGGAGCGACCCCATTCACGTTTCAGTATCTGCTCAAAACGACGGCGGTTTGGTAGGTTAGTCAGCCCATCAATCAAGGCCAGCTTTTCCAGTAGGTCACTGTTGTGCTTCAGCTGAATGTGCGTCTTGACTCGTGCCTTGACTATGGGGCCTCGGAACGGTTTTGTGATGTAATCTACCGCCCCGATAGATAGGCCCCGTGTCTCATCTTCGGTTTCGTTCTTCGTAGTAATGAAAATTATCGGTATCTTGCGGGTTGCATCGTCTGCTTTCAGATTGCGGCAGACCTTGTAACCGTCCATCTCTGGCATGACGATATCCAGCAGAATCAGGTCGGGTCTCTGTTGCCGGGCTACCTGCAGCCCGGAAGGCCCACTATTGGCTACTTTGATGTTGTAGTCCTGTTTCAGAACCTGTGCTAAATGCTCAATATTGATCGGGCTGTCATCGATAATGAGTACAGTATGTTTTCGTCTGGGGTCGTCATTCAGCATGTATAGAAGCAGCCTTTAAATGAAATTAATAATCATCCCTGTTTTTTTATTGGATCCGGTTTTTATAATAATAGTAAATAAATGACACAGCAGTAGGGCGATAATTGAATAGGAATTAAATAGCTTTATGAGCGGTATCCAACTCTGAGCCTTTGTTTGGTTGTTTCTGATAAGGATCGAGACAATTGTTTGATCCGGCCGCAATCTGGGCTGTACCTTATTGATACCTGCAGCTGTATTGTTTTACCTGAAGCATGGGGGTAACAGGGTGGAGAGAGATAAGGAACCGCTGGCTGAAAGTAGGGTCTATTCATGGAATGGCAGTTCGGTCTAGAATGGTTCGTTGTTTGTTCAGCATTACTCGCGGAAAATGGCGGGGGAGTTGGCTGAGAATGTATCCGGATATGAATATCCGGGGGAAGTATCATGAGTACAGTAATAGCCAATATCCGGGTCTGATATGCGCAAGTTTCTACCACTGTTTTTACTACTGCTGTTTGTCGGTGCGGCACAGCTGCTCTCACACTTTAAGCCGGTTTCGGCAAAACGTGATACACCCCCGACACCGCTGATTACTGTCGAGGCGCTGACAATAAAGCCCCACGACTATCGTGTCGTCATCAGTTCGTTTGGCCGTGTAAGGCCACGAACAGAGGGTGAGCTGGTAGCACAGGTGTCCGGTCAGATCATCGAAGTCAGCCCCAACTTCCGGGATGGTGGTTTTTTTGAGGCCGGGGAGACGCTGATCACCATTGACCCCCGTGATTACAATATTCAGGTGGATATAGCCGCTGCTGAGCTGGCTAATGCCAAGGTCGGCTTGGATGAGCAACAGGCGCTGGCGGATCAGGCCAAGAAAGATCGGGCCGCCTTGAAACGACAAGGCTTAGCGTCAGACTACGCATTGCGGAAGCCTCAGCTCGCTGCCGCGCAATCACAAATTGATGCGGCGCGGGCAAAACTGGCCCAGGCTCGACTTGCTGTAGAGCGTACCCGCGTCAAGGCACCCTATGCTGGTCGCATCCTCTCCCGCAGTGTCGATCAGGGTGTGGTGGTTTCCACTAACCAGGCATTGGCCAAAATCTATGCAACTGATCGGGTTGAGGTGCGTCTGCCACTGAAAAGCAGTGAGCTGGCTTATATTGACCTGCCCGAACAGTTTCGCAATGAACGCGACCAGCAGCAGGAGGGTACGCCTGTTCGGGTAATCAATAGTCTTGGAAGCAGTACAGAAGACTGGTCGGCCAGGCTGGTACGCACTGCCGGGGCCATAGATGAGCAGAGTCAGCAACTGTATGTGACTGCCCAGATCGATGATCCCTATTCAGTTAAGCAGGCTGACTTACGGCCGCTGAAAATCGGCCAGTTTGTTACGGCAGAAATAGAGGGGCGTAAACTAACTAATGCTATTACCATCCCCAATGCTGCGATCTATCAAGGTAGCTATGTCTATCTCTTTAAAGAGGGGTTATTGCAGCGGACAGCCATTCACATTGCCTGGCAGAACAGCGATGAGGCGCTGATCAGCAGTGGTCTCAAAGAGGGTGATCAACTGGTTCTGACCCCGCTTGGTCAGGTAAGTAGCGGTACGCCTGTCAAATTGCTCGGTGAAGAAAAAATTGCCCATGCAAAGCAAGCCAAAAATAGATCGACCGATAAGGTTCCTGCCACTGATGCCTCTCAATCCAACTAGGACTCACTCATGATTGCCTGGTTTGCACGTAACCATGTAGCAGCCAATCTGCTGATGCTGACGCTACTGATTGTCGGTTTGATGTCACTCTACCACCGGATACCGCTGGAGGTGTTTCCGACCCTGGAGGCACAGCAGGTCAATGTGGTGATCAATCTGCGAGGTGCGACACCGGAGGATGCCGAGCAGGGCATTGCTATCCTGGTTGAGGAGGCTGTGCAGGACCTGGAGGGTATCAAAGAGATCAATAGCCGCTCTGCTGAAGGAACGGCAAGTATCGGTCTGGAGATCGATGCAGGTTACGATCCACGAGAGATGCTGGCGGATATCAAGAGTCGTATTGATGCCATTAATAATCTGCCGGTTGAAGCGGAGAAACCGGTAGTCAGTCTCGCGACCCGGCGCCGGGAAGTGATAACTGTTGCTGTGGCGGGTCCCTATTCAGAGCAGGAGATTCGCCTCCAGGCGGAACAGGTTCGCGATGATCTGCTGCGCATCCCAGACATCACCCAGGTTGAACTGGATTCGGTGCGGGCCTATGAAATCGCCATAGAAGTATCAGAAAACAGGCTGCGTCAGTATGGCATTTCCCTACGTGATGTTGCACAGGCGATCACCAGCAGTGCATTGGATCTTTCTGCGGGCAATATAAAGGCTGAAGGTGGCGAGATCCTGATCCGCTCGAAGGGACAGGCCTACCGGCGTGATCAGTTTGCTAACATCATTGTTTTGACGCAACCAGACGGCAGTGTTGTACAGGTTAAAGATCTGGCCAACGTGGCGGATGGTTTTGAAGAGTCGCCGCTGCGCAGTCGCTTTAACGGCAAGATGGCCGGATTCATTGATGTCTTCCGGGTAGGTGATCAGAGTGCCATTGATGTGGCGGACAAGGTAAAGGATTACGTCGCTGAGCGTCAGGCTTCACTGCCAGAGGGGGTTGAAATGACCACTTGGCGTGATCGCTCCCGTCTCGTCAAGAAACGTCTCAAGACCCTGACCGATAATGCCATTCAGGGCGGTGTGCTGGTGCTTCTTTTATTGACCTTGTTTTTGCGGCCATCTATTGCATTCTGGGTTTTTATTGGCGTACCGGTAAGCTTTATGGGCGCCTTCGTGGCCATGCCGTTCTTTGATGTCACCCTGAATGTATTCAGCCTGTTTGCCTTTCTTCTGGTGCTGGGTATCGTGGTGGATGATGCCATTGTTACGGGTGAAAATGTCTACACCCACCTGCGGCATGCGGAGAATGGATTGGAAGCAGCCATACGTGGTACCCAGGAGGTGGCAATTCCGGTTACCTTCGGCATACTTACCACCATCGCTGCATTCCTCCCGCTGGCCTTTATTGAGGGGCGCAGAGGCTTACTGTTTGCCCAGATCCCGATTGTGGTGATCCCGATCTTCCTATTCTCCCTGATTGAATCGAAATTTGTCCTGCCGGCTCACCTGAAACATATCAAGTTGCGCTCGGAGCTTAAAAGCCAGGGCTGGTTTGATCGCTTTCAACAGGGTTTTGCAGACGGATTTGAGCAAGGCATTCTGAAATTTTACAAACCGTTACTGACACGGGCGCTGGATCATCGCTGGACAACACTGGTTCTTTTCGGTGGCATTTTGCTGATTATGATTACCTTGGCTACCACGGGCTGGACGCGTTTTACCTTCTGGCCCCGGGTACAGAGTGAACTGGCACGTGCATCACTTACGATGCCAACAGGAACGGCATTTGAAGTGACTGATCGCTATATCCAGCAGATTACCAATGCGGCCTTTACCTTGAAGAAAAAGTATCGGGATGAAGATGGTCTTGATCTGGTGCTGGATATTCAATCTACCAGTGGTTCCAGTGGCTCGCGGGGATCGGGCTCGCATACCGGGTTGGTGATGTTTGAGATTGTGGCGCCGGAGGATCGCACCTCACAGGTCACCAGTACCGAGCTGGTCAGGGAGTGGCGCAAGATGATCGGGGTTATCCCCGGTGCTGAGAGTCTCACCTTCCGGGCTGAGATTGGTCGTATCTCTGACCCGATAGAGATCCAGTTATCGGGTAATAATTTCAATACGCTGG
>VMRY01000036.1 GCA_007713595.1 Sedimenticola thiotaurini | reverse complement strand
ATGCACATGATTGGTCATCAGTACATAGGCATGTATCGCTATAGCGTTTCTTTCTGCGGCTTCTCTCAGATCCCTCAGGTAATGAAAGTAGTCATCAATAGCAAAAAAACACGGGGATCTATTGTTGCCTCTCTGAACAATATGTTGCGGAACTCCCGGCAGCACAAACCTCGGCTTACCTGGCATCTTCCACCTCCTTGTGGAAATACTTAGTTTGAAAGATATCTACTTTATCAGGCTTAACAATAGGGCGGTATATTAGGGGAAACTGTGATCTGACCCGGTTTTCCGATTCTGTGGTTCAAATGAAATACGCATCACACATGCGTGCACTACAATCGCTCGCCAAGTTCCGGATAGATCTCGCAGGCCTTCGCTGTAAGCGCTTCAAGTAATTCATCCGGCACTAACGGCAGTGGCTCCGGCATCCGACCCAAGCCCGTCTGCATCAGCTGGTGATCAATCTCCGGGTTGGCTAGACCAAGCTCACTACGCAGACGCAAGATCATGTGGATTTCAATGGGCCAGCCCATAATGACGTCATCTGCGAAATCCAAGCGCTTTGACTCATCACTACTTCGGCTAAAGCATTCGTGCGTATGCCGATCACAGGCAGTAGTCAGGTGCGGCAGGAGACTGTCAATACTATCCGTTCGCCAATGATTCAATAGCACTTCATACTCTGGAACAGTTTTGGAGTGGGGAGGCCAATCGACATCTGACGCTCCGACTGAATCAGCAAACAAACGAAGGTAGAACCAATTAGCGCAATTGCGGTAATAATCCTCGGAATCGAAGTAATATCCGGCCATCGAACTAGTGATGAGCCACCGCCCATACCTGTGTGCCTGCTTATTCCATCCCAACGCAAAAAGCTGTGCCAATAATCGGCAGGCATCTTCAAAGCCGAAATGTGCACGATTGGTTTCCTTAAATATACGATCCTGACGCACCAAATAGAACTGTGTAGCGCGCAATGCATACAACGTACCCAGTGCCAAGCGCTGCCAACCGGCCTCATCGCCATCAAGGACAGCGAAGGCGCCTTGGCGTTGGTAGAGGAAGCCTAAAGAACCCACATCTACGCTTGGAACAAAACCTTTCTTCCAAGCATCAACCCATCGCCCTGATTGGGACATGTATGCTTGCAGCTGGCTCTCTGAGTCCTCACCCGACCCATACTCTGGGTGATCTAACCTGGCACGTAACTCTTTCTTGAGGCGCGCCAGCTTCCATTGTTTGTGAATATCCTCGCTCCTTTTCTCCCCCGTCCCCTTTTCTCCCCTTTTCTCTCGGATCTTTTCCATACTTCTTTATATCAAGACTTCAAACAGTCGAGCAGATAGCTCTCGAAATCTGGAGCCACCTCGATTAGATCACGTGCGTCGTGGTCGTAGCAAAGCACCTTTCCTAATTCATCCAGGCCGATTGGGTTACCCGCATGATCCATGGAAATGATGTACCAAGAGTCTGTGCCTGGCCAAGATTGCCTACGAAAATGCTCTGTAACATCTACAACTGACCATAAGTTGTCATCCATAGGCCCTGCGTGTCTTAGTCCATATATCGGACACCGACCAACCATAGCGCCCCCAAAGTCGCTAATAAACACTCTATAGTCAGTTGCAAACTTTATTCCGAGGGCATTCTCGGCAAAATCAATCTCGCCGTTACTCACTGTACCAGCCTTCATGAATGGAAGCTTTGAGAAAAAATGGTTCAACGCTCCAAGCGTGTCTGCGTTCATTGAAGTCCCCTATTCTTAAGTTCCTCGGCAGCTCTAGATTTCCAATAATCTGAACGCCATTGATTAAACTGCGCTCTTTCTTCCGCAGTCAAACCAAGCCCCTTTTCATTTCCGAACGGATGCTGACGAGCATTTCTAATACTGTGATTTGCTGCTGGTATTTCGATTATCGGACCCGCCGGGTCTTGCAGATGGTGATGCAGAACTAGCGAGTTACCTTTGGCATCCTTTGCCGCAAACCCATACTCCTGCATCGCTCGTAATGTTCCTTCATCTAAGTGCGACAGATCACGCACCGCCCTAACTTCAAGTCCTTGGAACTCTACAATGCCTCTCTTTGCTAACGTGCTGCCTGGAACAACACCCCCACCCAGGATGAAACCATTACCAGCACGCACCGACGCCAGATCGCCCCCAGTATCCCCAACAAACCCCGCCCAATCAATGCTCTTGATCTTTTCAGCAGCTGAACCTGCCGCTTTCTTTGCGTTATTGACCAGAGCCTTTGATCCGGATACAGCCAACTTCGATCCGGCAATCACCACTTTGCCACCGGTAATCGCCAGCGCGCCAGCGCCGGTTACCGTAAACGCCCCTGATGTGTAGAGCTCGGCACGCTTCTGATGGGCCAGATCAGTCTGTCCCTCTTCCAAGCGGTCAATCTCGTCCAGCTTGGTTTTGATAGCTTTTTCCGTATTGTCCACCGGGTGCGCAAGGAACGCTTTTGTCGCAGCAGCTATTTGTACCAACATCTCTTGCGAGTGCTCGTCTCCAAGCACAGCATTACCTGCCAACAAGCCCAGATCGAGCGTTCCTTCGATGCCTGTTCCGATACTTGTTCCTACACCCTTGACGCTGTTGTAGATGCCCGGATTTGCGGCACGTTGCCTGTAGGTAAAGAGTTGCTCAGCCAGTTGGTTCGACTCGATCTTTTGACGACTCAACATCGAGGATGGCCCAGCGGCCAGGTACCCCTCTCTAAACACCTGCATCTGTCCAATAACCTGCCCACAAGCCGCACTGGTTGGGAGTGCACAAACAATACGTGCGTACTCATCCCGGTGGCGGTCTAGTCCCTCAAGCGCTTTGATCTCTGCGCGTACTGCATCGATACTGCAGTCGGCTTCACAGGTGAGCAGGTGCTTCTTCAGCTCATTGAGGCGCGTGGCCTCAAGATGGCTGAGATAGTTGTTGACGGTCTGTCCCATGGAAGCAAGCGCACCCGGCTGCCCACCAACCAATCCACCCACACCTGCACTGGCCGCTATCAGGATCGCCTTGCGCGTCTCTTTCGACACACCGCTCTTCTCAAGCAAACCATCAATATGCGGAATGGCGCTGGCCGTTATCCCTGCACCGACCACACCCTCCAATCCATTTCCTAACCCACCAACAAAGGCATGCAGGGCAATCCGTAGATGGCCGCTCTCTTTCCAGTTGGCTTCAATCCGATCCGCTTCTGCGTTGAGTGCATCGCGCTCAGCAGCATTGGCACTTTTGGCAAGGTGACGTAGTTCATTCGCCTCCGTTAATTGGCTGTCGGCATAATCTCCGATCGCTCTTGGGCCTTCCTCACTCAACAGCTGAGCAAACTCGACCTCTTCCTGCATCTGTTGAACCATCTCTTCACTAAAAATCCGCTCCAGCACCCGATGCGCTTCTTCCTTGCTCTTCTTCAGCTCATCCAGGCTTTGGTTGGGATTGGATCGGATGGTGATATCGCCCTCACTAATGGCGGCATAGGTGGTGTTCTGAGCTTCGCCACTGTCGCTGGAGGCGCCTCCTCCAAAGCCTTTGGTGGGGCCACTGCTACCACTGCTGCTAAAGCTAATGCTTTTGGACTCCACATCGTATTTAGCATGGTTGTCGATGGCGTTGTAACTGAGGCTGTCAGTGCTGAAGTGGTTGTTCTCGGGTTCAGCTTCGCTGACGATGGCGCCGGCTTGCAGGTCGGTGTGGTTTTGTACTTGGACGTCTAAGCCGCCGGTTCCAGCAAACAGACCGGACTGTTCCTGTACCGCTATGTACTCCGAGTCAGCCTTGAGTTTGCTGGCGTTGAGGCTGACACTCATTCTTCCATAGCCGATACCGACACGCCCGCCAATCGATTGGTTACGCTTCTTGAAGTGTTCTTCATCCTGTTGACTGATGATGTTGAGATCACCGCCGCTGTTCACTTCAATACGCCTGGCGTTTACCTGCGCTCCTTTCAGGGTGGTGTCGCCACCGGAGATGAGAGTAGCCTTCTCTTTTGCGTTGATGAGGGTTTCAAGGTAGTGGTCATCACTTTGGTTGACCAGGCCGCGGGAACGACTCCCCTCAACAAAGAACAGCAGGCCATCACTACCGATGGAGATGCCGATACCTGCGCTTTTACTTTTGCTGGTCTCGTTGTAGTCGCTGTGATTTTCTGCGCTGCTAAGATTGAGTTCGTTTGCCGCATTCAGCGTGATCTGATCCGCTTCCAACAGAGCACCCGTCATCTTAATATCCCCGCCTGTCAGGCGCGGCTCTTCGGCGGCTCCATCACCCTGTTCAGTTTTACCCCGGGCACGCAGGCTGATCTGTTGATCAGCGATCAGGCTACTACCCAGTGCGGTACGGTTCTGCTGGCTGATCTGTTGTTGGCTAGAACTGCTGCCCAGGCTGATACTGAGGTTGATGCCGCTGCTTTGGGGTGTGTTGTTCGCGGTGGCGGGGGCTTTGAAATCCTCGGGCAGGTTCTTGGCAATGCGACCAATGCGCCAGGCGTGCAGCGCCTTGAGGCGGCCATCCTCGACACTGTCGATGCGCTCCACGCTGCTCTTAATAGTCTGCAGGGTATCGATGATACCGCCAGACAGTGCCAGGGTGAGGCCGCTCTGTTTGAGCTTGTGTTCCTCTTCTCGATCAAGGGTGTCGTCGGCGCTGTCGAGGGTGATGTTGGCGCCCTCTACGCGGATACTGCCCTGACGCGCCAGCAGGTCGGAGGCTTGGACGGTGACATCCTTACCGGCGTTGAGGTTCACATCACCATTCAGGGCACCGACGGTACTGCTGACCTGGGTGGTCTGCTGTTGATCCACCTGATCACTTTTCTGCATCGTACCGAGGGTGATACCAAAACCACTACCACTGGAAAACAGGCCGGATTTCTTCTTCTGATGGTAGCTGTAGCTCTCGCTGGTCTGCTGGCCACTCTGGATACTGATCTGGCGACCAGCATTGAGATTAACTGATTCCGTGGCCACCAGCTGGGAACCGGTGATACTCAGATCCTGTCCCGCCTGCAGGGTGATATCATCGGCGCTAAGGGTACTGCCATGCACTGAGCGGGTGGTCGAGCGAGACTCATCAATGGTGGTCTTGGATGAGAGGAAACCACTAGACTGGATCACCTGGCGGCGGGTGTTGTGATCGCTGTTGGTGCCGTGCTCAATGGCGATATCACCTTCGGCAAACGCGCGCAAATGGCCGTTACTGCTGATCTGGGCGGCACGAGCGCTGAGATCATTACCGGCAGTGAGGGTGAGATCCCCTTCGGTCTGGATGGCCGTGCCGATCTCACGCTGCAGATCTTCGGTGCGGTAGTTGCGGCTGTCCCAGACGATGGCATCGCGCATCCGGGTCTCGGTGGTATCCAGTTGCAGATCGCGACCGGCGTTGAGTTGGGTGGTGCCACCCTCGCCCTCGTTGAGAACGGCCGCACTGGTCAGGGTCAAATCGCGGCCGGCTGAGGCGGCCAGCTGCCCTTCTGGGTTAAGCACCTGCAGGGTGCCGACGCCATCCAGATGGATGCGTTCGAACTGGCTGGCACCAACCTGGTTGAGCCCTTCGCGGGTAGCGGCCCGCACGGAGAGATCGCGCCCAGCCTGCACCACCAGCCGATCGCGGCCCTGCATCAGGCCCGCCTCATTGTCGATATCCTGGATGGCGGTCAACTGCGCTGAATGGGCGGTGAAGCTACCACGCCGGTTGCTGATATTGACGGCGCTGAGGTTGAGGCTGTCTACCGCCTGCACGGTGCCCTCATTGATCAGATCGCCGCTCAGATTGACAGCGACCTGTTCACCACCCAGCAAGGCACCCCGGCCATTGATGTCGCCCGGCTCCAGCACGGCGTAGAGTTGCGGTACCAGTACGTTGTGACGACTGCCATCGCTTAGAACTACGGTCTGCTCCACCATCCACACCAGATCACTGGTGAGATGGGTCATCTGTTCAGTGGTGAGGGCAATACCCGGCGTCAGGTCATAGGCCAGGGCAAAGGTAATACCGGCGTTCATCAACGCCTTGAACTGCTCTTCGTCGCTTTGATAGCCCGCCAGATAACGCTGCCCTGTAAGCTGGGTGATCTGCTGCTGCAGCAGTCGCTGTTCGTAGAAGCCATCACCGAGCCGTTTCATGGTACGGGCAGGATCCAGTTGCAGCTGATCCAGCATGTAGTCGGAACTGAGCCAGCTGCGGTAATTGGCAAAGCGCGGGTCAGTCTCAATCAATACCTGATGACTGGGGGCTGTCTGGTAGTTGAACAGGGCGCTGCTGGGGAGCTGGATAAGCTGCCCACCACTGTGCACCACCGGGTTCTGCCCATTGCTATTTACTGTTGAAAGCGTGACGGACTGTGCGGTCAGGGCAAGTTGCTGCTGCGCAACCAGCGACTGGTTTACCTGCTGCACCGCATCGGTGTTATTGTCAGCCGCTTGCAGAGTCGGGGTAATGACATCCACCTGGTGCGTCGACAATCCGGGATTATTCAACGATGGGTTGTTCTGCTGTTCCAGCCGAGCCACGGTGACTGGGATAGTCGTGATCTTCACTGGCGGTTGATAGGGGGTATAGGGGGTGTAGCGACGGCATTTGTCCTTCCCCATATGACAGTACTCAATCCAACTGAAGCGCTCCTGCCCCGCATCCTCCTGACTATTCTCCAGGGTGGCATCCAGATTATCGACCTGGATGGCATTTAAGGTCAGTGCACCGCCGGCCAGGATATGGCTTTTATCATTTACCACCTGATCCACATTGAGGGTCATGTTGCCCGCAGAGACCACACGTCCTGGATCAGTTGCACTGATTACTTGTTCGTACTCGTTACGCAGGTAAGTGCGCTCGTAGTAATCCTCACTATTAACATAACGTCGCTCAGTATGGGATTCATTGACCAGAGTATGTTGGCTATCAACCTGGAATCCGCTGTTCTGATTCTGCAACAGGCTGGCGGTGATGACCAGTTCACCCAGGGTCTCAATTCCGGCACTGTTATTGGTCAGCGGCCCCACCTTGCCTGTGGCGCGATCATTGCTATCCAGCGTACCCCCGATGCGTAGATCACCAGCACTGAAGATCAGGGCACCAGAGCTATTATCGAGAGAGCCCACACCCAAATCGAGATCACCCCTCGATGCGATGACAGCAGCACGCGCGTTGTGATCACGGTTGCTAAGCGTGGTCGTCTGGATCGCCAACTGATCACCGTATATACGGCCAGTGCCAAAATTGTCGAGCGTGGTGGCTTTAATACGCGTGCGGCTACCGTCGATCAGTCCCTGATTACTCAGGATACCGCTGGCCTGGATCAGGTTGACCGGCGCGCTGATCTCGGCCCCGATACCGTTATCAATATTCACCGCATCCAGTGACAACATACCACCGGCGGCCAGTTTCCCGGCGTTGGTCAAGTCACCCTGCAGGATAAGATTGAGATTACCGTTGGTGATCAGATCACCCTGATTGTTGAGATCACTCACCAGTGACAAGTCTAGATCACCCAGCGCCAGCAGTTCACCATCGCCCTGGATGCTATAGCTGCTCAGTTGTAACTGTGCGCCAGCCACGAAACGACCCTGCTGGTTTGCCACTCGGAGGGTTCGACTGTTTTGGGTATCGGTAAGCTGTAGTGCCTGCATGGACGACAACAGACCATTGCGGTTATCAAGCTGACCACTGCCCCGCAGCGTCAACTGCTGATTAGCCAACAGACGACCCTGCTGGTTATCGAAGTTCATAAAGGCCAGGTCAATACTATCTGCCTGCAGACCCTGATGCCCCGCCTGGGTATCCACATTAATCAGATCAGTGGCACTAAGGCTCAGCCGGTTACCGGCTTGAACGCTGCCACGCGTGTTGTTCAACCGGGCAGTGGTCAGCTCAACCGAATCACCTCCCGAAAGCTGACC
The DNA here is from genome assembly GCA_007713595.1 of Sedimenticola thiotaurini. GTDB lineage: Bacteria > Pseudomonadota > Gammaproteobacteria > Chromatiales > Chromatiaceae > Sedimenticola > Sedimenticola thiotaurini_A. Next base: position 22,290 of record VMRY01000036.1, on the reverse strand, counting down.
ATCCTGATTATCCAGGGCCGTGCTGGCCTGCACCTGTACAGACTGATCCGCCAGCAGGCGGCCGGACTGATTATGCAGCTGGTCGACGGCTATCTGAAGATTCTTTGCCTGCACCCCTTGGGTGCCCAGGAGCGTTGAACGGTTATCAAGTACGGCGGCCTGCAGATTGATCTCTGCCTCGCTAAGCAGCGTGCCGCCCTGGTTGTCCAGCGTACCAGAGATATTCAGGGTCTGATCATCCTTCGACTGCAGACTGCCCTGACGGTTATCAATACTGACTGCACTCAGTAACAGTTGCTGTTCACTCAGCACCAAGCCTTGGTTGCTGTTATCCAACCTCCCTAACTGTGCTAACAATGTGCCGCTGGCACCTAGATAGCCATTGGTATTGTTCAGGTCACCGGTGCTGAGCGTCAGAGCACTCTGACTGTTTATACCACCAGCGTTCGCCGTAGCGCTGTTATCAAGCATATGTCCCTGGGTATCGACGACCATGTCTTCACCCGATTGCAACAATCCGCTACTGTTGTTCAGTGCGCCACTCCGCAGGTTTAATTGCCGCTGTGCAATCAGTTGCCCTGAGCGATTATCCAGCGTCTGCTGCTGGGTATTGATCTGCAACGCACCACCCAGTACCTCACCATTACAATTATCCATTCCACCGGTGGTAAGTTTTGTTGTTGCGCCTGATTCAATACGCCCTTGCCCGTTCTGCAAAAAACCACTGCTAGTCAGCATCAGGTCACCCTGCCGAGACGAAACCAGACCAGATTGATTATCCAGCGACTGACTCTGAACAGTGAGGGTGTTATTAGCGACCATCTGACCGTTGCGATTATCCAGCGCACCCGTCAGCAGCAAGCGCATCATATCAGCGACGTTCACCACCCCCTGCCGATTGTCCAGGGCATCAGCAGCAAGCAGCAACTGTTGGGCACTCAGAGTACCGTTTTGGTTATCGAGTAAATTGCTGATGGTGATATTAAGTTGACCATTGGCAGCATGAATCAGGCCCGCGCTGTTCAGCAGTTGATTAGCTATAAGCGTACTAGCCGAAGCGAGATTGATCTGGCCATTACGATTATCCAGTGTGGCCTGTACATTCAGACTGGCAGGAGCCGCACTAACCAGATCACCCCGTTGGTGGGAGAGGTTGCCTGTCTGAATCTGGATGCCGTTCGCTGTGGTAGTACCGTCATCCAAAATCAATGCGTCGCTGTCGATAGTGAGCAGGCTATTACTGGCCAAGGTGCCGCCGGTGCCCTGCAATGTATCGAGTTGCAGACTCAGTTTACTATTACCGGCATGGACCACTTCACCCTGACGGTTATCAAGCAGATTGGCCGTCAGGCTCAACTGATCGCTGTTAGAAGCGATACGTCCACCGTTGTTATCCAGCGTACCGGCTACTGTCAGCTGGCTGTCAGTAGTACCCGTATTGATCAGCAAGCCATCGACATTGATCAACTGCCCTGCATTGATCTGCAACTGGTAAGCACTGATCTGGCCCTGATGATTATCCAGGGTCTGACTGGCCCGGCCTGCAACATCAATGGTCAGCTGCTCATTGGCATACAACGCGCCTGCACGGTTACTGACATCGCCGGTGACGGCGGTGAGTTGGATGTTCTCTGCCTGGGTCTGTCCGTTATCCAGCTTGATGCTGGCGGCGTTGAGGATGAGGTGTTCGGCCGCGGACTGACGGCCCTGGCCCTGTAGTACTCCATTGACAGAAAGATACAACGAGCCCGTCTGACCCTGGCTACCGTCACGTTCGATACCTGCAGCCAGCGTAGCATTGGCCTGGTTATCGAGCACGCCGCCTGATTGATCGACGGTAATCCGCAGATCCTGACCGCTGCTAATCACACCGCCCCGCCCCTGATTACCGATCCTATTGGTAAACCCTGCTGCGGTGATAGTGGTATCCCGCGCGGCATAAAGCGTACCTTGATTGTCGACACTCTTGCCCACCTGCAGACTCAGATCATTATCAGCGCTCAGGACACCGCTGTTATCCAAAGCGTCTCTCAGACTAAGCTTCAGATCCTGTGCCGCAAACGTACCGCTATTTTCCAGGCGGCCATCCGCCGTGAGTCGAAGCTCCCCAACAGGAGCACCGATCTGACCTGCATTACGTACACCCACACCATATTCAGTCCCTATCAGGGTAATCTTACCGGCATACATACCACCCAACGCTTTCACATCCAAAGCAAAGCTAGGCTGGGAAGCGTTGGGGTTGAGTTTCTGCTCCACCGCGCCTTGTAGACTCACTTGATTAGCACCAGTGACCAGATTCAGTTCATTAGCCCAGATACCGGCGTTTACTGTCACGGCCCGGGCAATGAGGTCAGTGTAATCACTCTGCCGCCCATCCAGTCCGTTGCCCTCAATGCGCAGTTCACCGCCACGCACATCGAACCCGCTCAAGTTGCCGCTATCAAATATCGGCTGCCCGGTAGTCAGGGTGGAACGACTGGCATTGATAAAGCCACAGCCGGCGCAAGTAATGCCGGATGGATTCGCGACAATCACCTGCGCCCGGTCACCAGCCACTTCCAGATAGCCGCGCAAGATAGAGGGGTCGGCCGAGTTCACCTCATTGAGGATAATGCGCGCCGTGCCACCCACCAGATTGGGGTTACCGTTAACCCAGCCCGCCAGTTGGGTCTTGACGGGTGTTCGGGCATTGTTGAGCAGTGCACCCTCTGCATCGACATTAAAGCGGTGGTAAAGATTATGCGAAACACCGGCTGCACCAGGTCGCTGAATGTTGACCAGAGTGACGCCGTTTGCCGCCTGCGTCACTTCGGGGCGCTGACCGGTAGCGGCGGTGCTGTCCGCCACAATATCCGCCTGCGCCATGGGTGCTGCAACCAGCAGGCCACCCCAGGCACCGAGCAAGGCCAAACGCAGGGGACGGAGCGTGCAGTGCAGGCTATAAACTGCCGATGAGTGCGTCGAACTGCTTACAACTGGAGAGGCGGCCTTGCCACGGGCTTTAACAATTTCGGCCACGGCCATCCAGAGCCCACGGGCCATATTGAACACGAGACGGTAACGGTTTTTGTTCATCCTTGATCACCTGTCGTTACGGCCAGAACACTGGCCTTCTCATTTAAAAACTGAAGCGGCCTTGCATTGAAATAGCTGGTTGCCTCAGCGAGAGAGACATGGCGACCGCGATGCTGCAATACACGGGCTCGTCTGCCATTAGCACTGCGACAGAGAATCCGGCTGCAACTGTGAGGTAGTAGCTCTTCATCCAGCAGATAGCGCATGTGATGGGTGTGCCCGAATGGTGCTATCCAGTCGATCAACCACATGCGATCACCGCTGGACCAGTCGGCGTCATCAATCAGCTGCTCCGGATCAGTCAGATAACGCTGCTCGGCAGCAGTATCAAAGTAGGCCCAACTAAAAAAGAACACCGGCTGATCTGTCTCAAACACCAGCAGGTACTGCCCCTGTCGTATCACCGGCAACAGCATCTGGTTGAGATGATGCAGTGACAAGGTACGGTGACGCTCCGAATGCATCCAGAGCCAGACGGACGCCCCCAGCACCTCGGCTTCGTTGACCACATCGCCCCGCTGGGGCATCACAATACGCAGATCCTTCTGTTTCATTGTCATCTCACCATTGCCAGTTCAGGCTGAAGCCGACATTGTTGTTGTCAGTACGAAAGCGTGATGGCTTATAAAGTGGTGTGCCCGCGAACAGTTCGTATGAAACCTTCTGCCAGTTGCCCCGTACACCCATCACCGCTCCGGCCAGCGACTGGCCAGAGAGCAATTCACTCCCCTGACCAGAGACACGTCCCACATCCAGACCGACAAACAGCTCCGACTGCTGGCGCGGTATCTGCCAGGCCAGTTCATTACTCAGGTACCAGCCATCATCCGCCACCAGGGTTGACTGGCCATCAAAGCCTCGTACCGTCCAGCGGTTACCGATGGCAAACTGGTCGGGTGGAGTAAGGGCCGACTGGGCCAACTGTGCCTGCAATCGCCCCCGGTAGCGCAGACGTTCCTGACCCAGTTCAAACGGTATTGAGAGATCTAGCCGCGCCTGCCAGTAGGCGGCTCGGGCAGAGGCACTACCAGTTGCCTCTTCGGGTGCCGCCTCGGCATCCAATCCCTTCAGACCGGCCCGATAGGAGAGTGCCAGATCCAGAGTAGCATCCTGAATGAATTGCCGATGCTTGATACCCAGCTGCCAGTAGGCGGTTCGCCGTCGCTGCAGGGCAATCTCGATATCATCAATGAAATTGCTGGAGGCGCGCCGACCAAGCTGAAACTGCAAAGTGGTGCGTGCTTTCGCGCTGCGATAAAAGACCCTATCGATATCCAGACTGACATTGCGACTCTCGCCCCGATACACATAATCCACCACCCCACCGGAGACCGTCTGATGATAGCCATAGCGACTTGCATTGAGGCCAAACAACCAGTAACCATAGGGCATTGAGTAGTGCAGCTGAAAACTGTCGCTACCCTTGGCACCTGGATTCAACACATCCAAACCTCTGGAGAGATAAAACAGATCCCCTCGACCCAACGGGTTATCCAGAAACAGGGTGACTGCAGCCTGCTTTTTTCCCGTCTGTTCTGAGCCGGCATCATCCAGTGTGACCGCTACCCGCCATGGCTTCTCCTGCTGCCAGCTGACCAGCACATCACTCTCACCGGGCTGTTCTCCTGGAACCAGTTTAAAACTGGCTTGAGTACCCGGTAGCCGTTGCAGGTTTTCCAGACCCTGCTCCAGGTCACGCAGATCCAGCAGTTCATTGGGTACAGCAGGGAGTGTATTCGTCAGGTTGATTCTCCCTGAGTCGCTATCAGCCCGTTGAATCTGACCTATACGCCCACTCACGATCTGTAACACCAGCCTCCCCTGACTCAGATCCTGCGGTGATGCGAGTACACGGGTTGTCACATACCCGGCATCCACCAAGCTATTCTGTATCTGCCCCATCAGCTGATTGATTCCGGCGACGCCCAGGCATACGCCCTCAGCCCCACTGGCAATAGGCCTCAGCAATGATTGAAATCGCACATCATCACTCTGTAGTACCACCTGGGTGATTGGGAAACAGGGTGTCTCTTCCGGAAATTGAGTAGTCGATCCGCCTGGAGCAGAGAGCAGTCTGGCATCCGGTGCTGATGGATGCCGTTGCTCACGCAGCACCTGATCACGCTGCTGCTGCTGCTGCAACTCACGGGAGATAGCGCCAGGATCGGAAAGATCGGCCAAAAGCGCATTACAAAAGCCCCCCAGTACGAGGCCCATAATCAAGCGCTGTATTGTTTGCTGAAAATCAGACAACACACCTATCCTTTCAATTAAAAACTCGAGACACACACATCCCACACCGCCCTTTGAGAGAGGCAGTTTCTGGATATCCAGTTGAGATACGAAAGCGTGAACGGGGTTTGGGTTATGATAGGCAACTGCAGAGAAATCTATACCTATCGACACGCTGGATGAGAATTATATTCAGCATTAATACGAAGTAAAGTTCGTAAACCAGCTCTTACCGGAACTGTCGAACAGCTCACATTTTAGGAATTATCAGATTATTCTTCAAAAGGTAGTTAGACGCATCATGCCCAAACTCTTTACTGTTACCGAACAAAAACTGATCACCCGCTGGATCGAGCTCAGCACGCTTCAATGCGGCAGTGGGAGCAGTCGAAAAGTACTTGCGTTACATGGGTGGCTGGACAACGCCGCCAGCTTTCTACCACTGGCCCCACTTTTGAACGATCTAGAACTGGTCGCCCTGGATCTGCCTGGACATGGACACTCTGACCACCGGCCACCCGGACAACACTATCACTTCGTTGACTTTGTAGAGGATGTCATTGGCGCTGCAGATGAATTGGGATGGGGGCAGTTTATTCTGCTCGGCCACTCCATGGGAGCAGGTATCGCCTCACTGATAGCCGCCAGTTTTCCAGAACGAATCGAAAAACTGATCCTGATTGAGGGCCTGGGCCCCTGGGGTGACAACCCAGCGGAGGCACCAAGGCATTTGGCAGAAGCGACCCGGCAGATCTTAAGCCTAAATACCAAGCGCACTCAGCATTATCGACGAGAGGAAGATGCCGTTGCAGCCCGGATGAAAGCGGGCGATTTGGGTGAACATTCCGCACAACTGCTGGTTAGTCGAAATACAATTAAAGACGACCAAGGTATCAGTTGGAGAACCGACCCAAGACTCAGGCTCCGCTCACCCATTTATCTTACTGAGGAGCAGGCGCAAGCCTTTCTGACAAACATTGCTGCACCAACGCTGTTTATTCGCGATGTCAAGCGCGAAGTACCCAGCCATTACAATTGGGATGTGCGGGAAAAATTGATCAAAGAGTTGCAAATTGTAGCGCTATCAGGCGGCCATCATCTGCATATGGAAAATCCGCAAGCGGTTGCGAATACTATTAACAAGTTTTTAGAAAACTGACAGACTAAGCATCACCGGAGGTAATAGTCTGGCGAGGCAGATTGAGATCATTAACCACCCACCGCCATACAATGATCAATGCCAGTAATGACAGCGCCACAGAGATATTAAAAACAAAAGTCGGCCCTGCGCTCTCCCAGAGAAAACCGCTTGCAACTGTTCCCAGTGCCCCACCGAAACCGAAGCTCAGACTACTGTAAAGCGCCTGCCCCCTGCCCTGATGACGACCGGTAAAGTAGTGATGCACAAGGTGTATTGCAGCCGCATGGAAGGTACCAAAGGTTGCAGCATGCAGGGTCTGCGCAAAAAACAGCATAATCAGCGAATCGTTAAAATGCCCGATCAGGTACCAGCGCAGCGCAGCCAGTAATAGGCTCAGCATGAGCACATTGCGAGCACCCATCGCCTTCAGTAGCCGATGCATAAAAATAAAGACAATCACCTCGGCAATAACACCCAACGCCCAGAGCTGTCCGATTACAGTTTTGCTGTATCCCAGCTCCTCCATGTAGATCGAATAGAACCCGTAATAGACACCGTGCCCGGCCTGCAGCAGGAAACAGGCGATCAGGAAGGCCATGACGCTCGGCTTAAGCAGTACAGAGATAATGCCTGGCTGTTCAACCGGATGGGGTTTCTGTGTTGGGTCGGCGATTAAAAGGCTGGTAAACCAGATCACACCATAGATAGAAAACAGGACAGGCAACACCGCCGCTGGTCCTTGCAGGTCAACCAGCAGACCTAACACAAGCACTGTCGCTATAAACCCTACCGAGCCCCACAAGCGAATCTGTGCATAGCGGGTAATATCATCACCAAGATAGCAGAGCACTACCGCTTCAAACTGGGGCAGCACAGCATTCCAGAAAAAACTGAACAGCACCATCGCCAAGCCAAGTTCCCAGAAGCCCTGTAACCAGAATACCGAAATGAAAATGATACTGGTGAGCAGCGCACCCAGACGGACTATTGCCATGCGATAGCCAAGATGATCACCCAGCCAGCCCCAGACGAAGGGGGCAACAAACTTTGTCACCATAGGGATGGCCATCAGTTGGCCTATTTGTAGTGCGCTGAAACCGAGACTCTTTAGATAGAGTCCCCAATAGGGCACCAGTACACCCAGGGCTGCAAAATAGAAAAAATAGAAGCCCGACAGGCGCCAATAAGGCATAGCGTTCAATACACGATTGCAGTCAAAGAGTGACGAGAGGTCATAGAAGACCTATCGACTGTATCAGGGAGAAGCAGGTATATCCGGCGTAGTGCACTGAACATCCCCATTCTGGGCGCGATGTCGTAACAGGTGATCCATCAATACCAAGGCCAGCATCGCTTCAACAATGGGGGTGGCGCGGATACCGACACAGGGATCATGCCGACCTTCAGTAATCACCTCTACCGGTTCACCCGCAAGATTCACACTGCGGCCCGGCAACCGCAAGCTGGAGGTTGGCTTGAAGGCCACGCTAGCTAAAATATCCTGTCCACTGGAGATACCCCCGAGAATGCCACCAGCATGATTACTGAGGAAACCTTCCGAAGTCATCTCATCGCGATGCTCTGTCCCTTTCTGATCAACACAGTCAAACCCGGCGCCAATCTCTACACCTTTGGCGGCATTGATGCTCATCAGCGCGTGGGCGATATCGGCATCCAGGCGATCGAATATGGGTTCACCCAATCCAACAGGGATGCCACTCGCTACGACATTGATACGCGCACCAACCGAGTTACCCTCTTTGCGTAGTGCATCCATGTATTTTTCAAGTTCAGGAACCTTGTTGGCATCGGGACAGAAAAAGGGGTTCTGTTCCACCTGATCCCAATCCAGCTTCTCTATACGAACGGGGCCTAATTGTGACAGGTAGGCACGTATCTCAATGCCGTGCAGTTCATGCAGATATTTTTTAGCAATAGCACCAGCGGCCACCCGCATTGCAGTCTCGCGAGCCGAAGAGCGCCCACCGCCCCGATAGTCCCGAAAACCATATTTCTTGGTGTAGGTGTAATCCGCATGACCAGGACGGAAGCTATCCATGATCTTGGAATAATCCTTGGACCGCTGATCGGTATTCTGAATAATCAGCGCAATTGGTGTTCCGGTGGTCTTACCCTCAAATACACCTGAGAGAATCTGCACCTGGTCGGCTTCCCGACGCTGGGTAGTGTGCCGGGAGGTACCTGGCTTACGGCGATCCAGATCCGTCTGGAGATCCTCTTCACAAAGTCCCAGTCCAGGGGGGCACCCATCCACTATACAGCCAATCGCCGGCCCATGACTCTCGCCAAACGAGGTGACTGTGAAGAGTTTTCCGTAGCTATTTCCAGACATAATAGTTTCGCGACTTCGGTAGGTGGTAATGCCGGGATGTAGCGTTACGCTCATCCCGGTTGCTCATTATTTCAGCCAGCTGTTGACCTGCATGAGATCTTCTTTGGTGAGCGTTCCTGTCGCCTGCTTCAGCTGCAAGCCGCTAAGAATAAAGTCATAGCGCACTTTTGAATAGTTACTACGGGCACGGAACAGGTCGCGCTGGGAATTCAAAACATCGACCATGGTACGTGTGCCGACCTCAAATCCCGCCTCTGTTGCTTCCAGGGCACTCTGGGCAGAGATAGTGCTCGCCTTGAGCGCTTCCACAGTACTGATACTGGACATGACACCGCGATAGGCATCGCGCACCATTCGGTTGACTGAACGGCGCTGTTTATCCATGTTCTGCTGGGTAGCCTCATAATCAAAACGGGCCTGACGGGTACGCGAATTGACCGCACCACCGGTATAGAGGGGGACATTCAGCTGCAGACCAACCGTGGTCGTCTGTGAGTCGGTACCCGAGGCACTGCTGCTCAGATTCAGCGCATGGGAGCCCACCAGATCCACCGTAGGCGAATCCCCGGAATCCTGTAGATCAATATTCATACGTGCAATCGCCACACCAAACTGTGCCGCTTGCAGTGCAAGGTTCTGAATCTGGGCTGTCTCGGCCCACTGCTCAGGGTTCTGCGGCTCGGGCGGGTTCAACGGAAGATCTGCTGCCAGCGGGTCCAGCTGATCAACCCCCTGCATGATGATCTCCTGTTGTGCCTCCCAAGCATTATCCAGAACATTTTCCGCCTGGATCAGATCAGCCCGTGATTGATCAAACGCCGCCTGCGCCTCGTGCACGTCAGTGATGGCAATCAGTCCCACCTCAAAACGCTGTTTCGATTGTTCAAGTTGACGCGCAATCGCTGCATTTTCCGCCTTGGCAAACTCCAGCATATCCTGGGCCGAAAGGACGTTGAAATAGGCCTGGGCCACACGCAGGATCAGATCCTGCTCTTCGGCAGCATAAGCCACTTCTGCCTGTGCAATCTGTTTGTCAGCCTGATCCAGCTGAATGCCGTACTCTTTGCGATAAACTGATTGGGATAGGTTGAGAGCTAAACTGCCTGTACCGTAGTGGTTCAGGCTGGCTCCGGAGGCAGAGTGATTCACGTCTGAGCGAATCATATTGGCGCCACTGGAGAGATTAATACTCGGCAGAAAACGTGATTCGGCCTGAGGTTTGGCCTCTAAGGCCGCATTTCGTGTAGCCAGGGCAGCTTTGAGCTGTGGATCATTCTGCAACGCCAGCTCATAAACCTGAATAAGATTCTCTGCATGGGCGGTTGAAGCACCCAGCAGGGACCCTAATAGCAGAGGCAATAACAACTTTTTCATATCAAATCCTGCAATAGAATCGGGAATCCGGAGATTATATCACTAACTAATATCGGTCAGTCCGCTTATTCTTCCATTGGTGGAACCAGCAACTGTGGGTCAATTTGAAATTTGTGAAAGTTCATTCGCCAGTCCAGATGCGGCCCGGTGACCCGGCCTGTCGCCCCCACCCTGGCGATGGGATCACCCTGCTGAATACGATCACCCTCCTTGACCAGGATCTCGCTCAGATGCAGAAATGAAGATGAGAGATGCTGACCGTGATCAATAATCAGGGTACCACCGGAAAAAAACATATCCGTATAAGCCAGGGTCACAATACCATCCGCAGGCGCACGCACCAGGGTACCGTTTGGCGCTGCCACATCCACACCAAAGTGAGGACGCCTAGGCTTACCATTTAGTATGCGCTGGCTTCCATAGACACCTGAGATACGTCCCTTCACCGGCCACACCCAGCCAGAGAGGTAATCAGTTCGTGCATCATCCCGATCACGCGCCTTCTTCACCAGGGCCGACTCCTTGCGTATCCGCACCAAATCCATTTTCTCAGGCGTCACTTTTCGCTTCGGCAGATTATCAATTCGTTGTATGTTGTACTCGCGCTTGACGATCTTGATGATCTTATTCTCAGTCCGTCCATCAGGATAAGTCAGTTGCAGTTTGCTCTGCGCCGCATGATCACGATCAAATCCTATGACAAAGTAGCCCTTATCCGATACCTGAATCGACAGTTTATCGAGCTTTACCAGCGTACCGGGCAGCGTTTTCCCAATCAGCAATCCACCCTGAACATAGCGTCCATCCAGTGTGTAGTTTGCAAAAGCCGGAAAACTGAAAAGTATAGTGCTAAAAATTAGCAGCAAAAAAATAGGGTTAAAGATTCGGTTCATTTTGCGTTATCTTAAGTTTGCAACTCTTAGCCCAGAAACAGTTCAAAGGCTAAACTGAATATAAAAATCACGACAGCAGAATTTTAAATTTGAAGCACAAGCCAATAAATAAAGAACTTATGAGTGCCAGTTAATCATGAAATTATGGTAAAAACAAAAATTGGTTTACCCGTTTTCTGACTATAGCTAATTCTGTGTGTTCCCCAATATAGCCGTTTAATGACAAATAATTTCCCAACGACAGAAAATATTCGTAGCAGACTTTATAACTGGTCTGAAGTGGTCAGTATGGTCCTGCAGCACCACAGCGAGCTGATCAAGGCCAATATCATCGCTATTCTGGGAACCATCATTACTGTACCCATTCCACTTCTGATACCGCTACTGGTGGATGAGGTGCTACTCAACAAGCCAGGACCCAGCGTACCATTTATCAACAGCCTGTTTCCTGATTCCTGGCACTCGCCACTGCTCTACATTCTGGTCATACTGTTACTCACCATGGCGATGCGCCTCACCTCACTGGTTTTGGGTGTATGGCAGATGAGGCAGTTCACCATCATCTCCAAGGATGTCACTTTCAGAATCAGGCGCAGCCTGCTGCAACGCCTGGAAAGAGTCTCCATGGCCGAGTATGAGACACTGGGCAGCGGTACGGTTGCTTCCCATCTCGTAACAGATATTGATGCCGTTGATAGCTTCCTGGGCGTTGCCACCAGTAAATTCCTCGTAGCTGTTTTAAGCATCATTGGAACAGCAGCGGTATTACTCTGGATGCACTGGCAGCTGGCGATATTTATTTTATTGCTGAATCCCATCGTCATCTGGATAACCACTGTATTTGGCCATCGGGTAAAGGCCCTCAAGCGGCGGGAAAACAGCGCCTATCAGGCGTTTCAGGAGAGCCTGTCCGAGACCCTGGATGCCATTCAGCAGATCCGCGCCAGTAACCGTGAAAAGCACTATATTCAGCGCATCATCGACAAGGCTGATCGCATTCGCCAACACTCTGCCGCCTTTACCTGGAAGAGTGATGCGGCTCAACGTCTCTCATTCACCACCATCCTGTTTGGTTTTGATTTCTTTCGTGCGCTCAGCATGGTGATGGTGCTCTTCTCCAACCTGAGCATTGGTGAGATGTTGGCGGTCTATGCCTATCTCTGGTTCATGATGGCCCCACTGCAGGAGATTCTGGCCATCCAGTACTCCTACAATGCGGCCAAGGCAGCACTTGAGCGGATCAATCAGCTGATCCAGGTTGATCTGGAGCCTCGTTATCCACACCAGACAGACCCGTTCGCCGGTAATACCACGACAGATATCCGACTCGAGAGAATCTGTTTTCGATACGGTGACGGCCCCTTGGTACTGGATAATCTCTCACTTACTATCAAAGCGGGAGAAAAAGTTGCCCTGGTAGGTGCCAGTGGCGGCGGAAAAACCACCCTGGTACAGATTATCCTCGGCCTCTACCCACCTGAATCCGGCACGCTCTATTTCAATGGCGTCCCCGTAACCGAGATCGGCATGGATAAGGTAAGAGAGCATGTCGCTACGGTATTACAGCAACCCGCTCTCTTTAATGATTCGGTTCGCATCAATCTGACGCTGGGAAAACCATACAGTGACGAGAAACTCTGGCGGGCACTTGAGATCGCCCAGCTGGATGAGACAATACGCGATCTTGATCAAGGTCTGGATACGCGGGTGGGTCGGGATGGCATTCGTTTATCAGGAGGTCAGCGCCAGCGGCTTGCCATTGCCAGGATGGTGCTTACAAATCCAAAGCTGGTCATTCTGGATGAAGCAACTTCCGCGCTCGACACCACCACCGAAGAGCGTCTGCATCAGGCACTTCAGACATTTCTAAAGGGACGAACCACCCTGATCATTGCGCATCGCCTGAGTGCCGTGAAGCAGGCAGATCGTGCTCTGGTTTTTGAAGACGGCAGAATAATTGAGCAGGGCAGCCACGATGAATTAATAAACAGACAAGGTCTTTACGCCTCACTGTACGGCCGCCAGGAGCATTAAAAAGGGGGCCGAAGCCCCCTTTTCAGATCAAACGATCACTGAATAATCAAGCCTCGCCTTCGCCCTCGGCAATAGCTTTCATACTCAGACGGACACGACCCTGTTTATCAACCTCCAGGACCTTGACCTTGACCACATCACCTTCGGAGAGCTTGTCACTCACCTTCTCAACCCGCTCTTCACAGATCTGTGAGATATGAACCAGGCCATCACGTCCAGGCAGGATGGTAACAAAGGCACCAAAATCCATCAGACGAGCAACCTTACCTTCGTAGATTGCACCCACTTCAACATCAGCAGTGATCAGCTCGATACGCTTTTTGGCATCTTCACCAGCCGCTTTATCGACAGAAAAGATCTTAACCACACCGTCATCCGTAACGTCAACCGTTGCACCGGTCTCTTCAGTGATGGAACGGATGGTGGTACCACCCTTACCGATCACATCACGGATCTTATCGGGATCGATCTTGATGGTGATGATACGTGGCGCATGCTCAGACATCTCTTCACGATGTGTGTTGATGGCCTTATTCATCTCCTCAAGAATGGTCAATCGTCCATCTTTGGCCTGAGCCAGGGCGATTTCCATGATCTGTTTGGTGATACCGTCAATCTTGATATCCATCTGCAGGGCATTAACGCCTGCAGAGGTACCGGCTACCTTGAAGTCCATATCACCCAAGTGATCTTCATCACCCAGGATATCGGTCAGTACAGCAAAGGCATCGTCTTCTTTAATCAGACCCATCGCCACACCGGCAACAGGTGCTTTCAACGGTACGCCGGCATCCATCAGTGCCAGACTGGTGCCACATACCGAAGCCATAGAGCTCGAACCGTTAGATTCAGTGATCTCTGAAACCACACGGATGGAGTAAGGAAACTCTTCCAACGTTGGCATACAGGAAAGTACACCGCGTTTTGCCAGACGGCCATGGCCAATCTCACGACGTTTCGGTGAACCTACACGTCCAGTCTCGCCCACACAGAAAGGAGGGAAGTTATAGTGCAGCATGAAGGGCTCCCTATAAGAACCTTCCAGTGCATCGATGATTTGCGAGTCGCGCTCAGTGCCCAAGGTAGTTACCACTATCGCCTGGGTCTCGCCACGGGTGAACAGCGCAGAACCGTGGGTGCGAGGTAATACGCCGGTACGCACAGTGATAGGACGGACTGTTTTGGTATCGCGACCATCAATACGTGGCTCACCTGAAAGAATACGACCGCGAACGACACGTTTCTTCAGTTTACCAATGGCATCCTTAACCTCACCTTCACTCCACTTGGCATCATCACCCGAACAGAGTGCAGCCACAGCCGCAGCAGTAGCCGCATCAGCCAGAGCATAACGCTCCATTTTGTCGGCTACAGAGTAGGCATGAGAAATTGCATCATTGGCAACAGCGGCAACCGCATCAGTCAGTGCTGTATCCTCTACAGGAACGGTATACTCCATGATGGGCTTACCGACCTCGGCAGCCAGTTCCTTGATAGCTGTAATAACGGTCTGCATCTGTTCGTGGCCGAACAGCACTGCACCCAGCATAACCTCTTCAGAGAGTTCGCGTGCTTCTGATTCAACCATCAGTACAGCGTGCTCGGTACCGGCTACAACCAGATCCAGATCACTCTCATCGTTAAGGCCTGTGCTGGCCGCATTGAGGATGTAGTTGCCATCCTTATAACCAACGCGTGCAGCGCCAATGGGCCCCTGGAAGGGCAGCCCGGAGATCGAGAGTGCGGCAGAAACACCAATCAAGGCAGGGATTTCTGGATCTACTTCTGGATTCAGCGACATCACCGTACAGATGATCTGTACTTCGTTGGTAAAGCCTTTTGGGAACAGCGGACGAACGGGCCTGTCGATCAAACGACAAGTGAGAATCTCTTTCTCGGCGGGGCGTCCTTCACGGCGGAAGAAACCACCTGGGATCTTACCCGCTGCATAGGTCTTCTCTTGATAGTCCACTGTCAACGGGAAAAAATCACGCCCTTCAATGGCTGACTTGGCACCCACCACGGTGCACTGCACCACGGTTCCTGCCATGTCGATCATAATCGCACCGTCAGCCTGTCGGGCGATCTCTCCTGTCTCCAGGCATACGGTATGTTCGCCGTACTGAAATACTTTCTTAATGGGGGTCACATTCGTGTCCTCAAAGTTGGTTCAGGTTCAGATTAACGACGCAGGCCTAGACGTGAAATCAATGAGCGATAACGTTCTACATCTTTGGACTTCAGATAGTCCAGTAGCTTGCGGCGAGAGTTCACCATGCGCACCAATCCACGACGGGAGTGATGATCGTGTTTGTGGGCAGCGAAGTGCTCTGTAAGCTGGTTGATGCGTGCGGTCAGCAGGGCAACCTGGACCTCAGGGGAACCGGTGTCGTTCGTACCCTGCGCGTATTCTTCAACAATCGCCTTTTTCTGTTCTGCATTAAATGCCATTTTCATTTCCTCACTGTAGATAAATAATAAATCCGCGCCCGACAAGTGGGATCAGACCACGGATTGTTCCGCGTAAAGCGGAGATTATGATCACCTCGCAGCCTGGCTTGGCCGCTCGGGATCGGTAAACGTCGAATTATGATGGCTTTTGTGTCGTCAATCAAATGGTTGCGACTTATTCCGCCATTAATCAGCTATATCATTCGTTTTGGTGCGACTCGTCCATCTTCCAGGATCTCGCCAACGCCTAAAAACTTGTCATTGTGATCATAAATCCTAACCCGGCCCTCGGTCGGTGCCTTAGGTACGATCACTGGCTGCCCCTGACCCAGATAGAACGCAGAATCGCTGTTCAAGCGCACTTCTGGCCAATCTTTAATGGCCGAATCCACCGGCAATAGTAAAGCATCCAGTGCATCATTTCCTGACTCGGCAACCTGCTGGAGCGTTTCCAGACCGATCATCTTCTCACCAGAAAACGGACCAACCTGAGTTCGTCTCAATCCAATGACATGCGCCCCACAACCAAGCGTCTCGCCAATATCTTCTGCCAGGGTCCGAATATAGGTCCCCTTGCTGCAATGCACTTCCAGCTCAAATTCCGGCAATTCACATTTCACGAGTTTGATCTCATGAATAGTTACCTGCCGCGGCTCACGCTCAACTTCCACACCTTCGCGTGCAAGTTTATAGAGTCTCTCTCCCTGGTGCTTCAACGCTGAATACATCGGGGGTATCTGTTTGATCGGACCAAGGAATTGATCCACCGCAGATAACAGACGATCCTGAGTAACAGAGTCGGTGGAACGCTGCTGAAGCAATTCACCTTCGGAATCACCGGTAGCTGTCGTCTCACCCAGTTTAATCCGCACCCAGTAGCGTTTATCCGCATCCAATAAAAAGGCCGAAACCTTGGTGGCACCACCAAAACAGATAGGCAATAACCCGGTTGCAAGGGGATCCAGGCTACCTGTATGCCCAGCCTTATTAGCGTAATAAAGCTGCTTTACTTTCTGTAGTGCCTTATTGGAGCTTTCACCCAGCGGTTTATCAAACAGCAGTATTCCCTGGACATTACGCCCACGTTGACGTCTACGCCCCATCAGTCATCCTGTTTATCATCTGGCGCGTGATGGTCTGCCTGAACAGCCTGCTCAATCAAGCTGGATATACGGCTGCCCCGTTCGATAGATTCGTCATAGACAAAGTGCAACTCAGGTACTGTCCGCATACGTATTCTTTGGCCCAGCTCATGCCGCAACTTTGGTGCGGCCTGTTTGAGCATCTTGGTGACACCCTGCTGATCCAGTTCGCCGCCAAAAAACGTAAAGAATATCTTGGCATGGGAGAAATCACGCACGACCTGTACGGCCTGTATCGTCACCATGCCAATCTTCCGCACATCAAAACTGGTCCGCACCAACTCAGCCAATTCACGCTGTATCTGTGCGCCAATTCGATCCGTTCTTTTAAACTCACGAGCCATCAGCGATTTCGCATAGCATCAAAGATGACGTGCAATTTCAGTGCGTTCAAATACTTCAATCTGATCGCCTGGTTGAACATCATTGTAGTTTTTCACACCGATACCACATTCAGTACCGGACTTAACCTCAGCTACATCGTCTTTAACTCGGCGAAGTGACTCGAGCACACCCTCGTAGATCACAACATTTTCGCGCAATACACGAATCGGCAAGTTACGTTTGACTGTCCCTTCAACCACCATACAGCCGGCAATCGCACCGAGCTTGGAAGAGCGGAACACATCCCGTACCTCAGCCAGCCCCACAATCTCTTCGCGCACTTCGGGTGAAAGCAGACCTGACAAGGCCTTTTTCACATCATCGATTACTTCATAGATAATGCTGTAGTAGCGGATATCCAGACCACGATCTTCGGCAGCACGGCGTGCAGCCGCATCAGCACGAACATTAAAGCCGATCACAAAGGCATCTGAGGTGGCTGCAAGATTGATATCTGTCTCGTTGATACCACCTACTGCAGAGGCAACCACCTTCACCTTTACCTCATCGGTAGAGAGTTTCAGCAATGATTCACGCAGCGCCTCGACACTACCCTGGACATCTGCCTTGATGATAAGGTTTATGGTACCGACATCACCTTCGGACATCTTGGCAAAGAACTCGTCCAGCTTGGCAGCCTTCTGTGCAGCCAACCGATTGTCTCGATTTGTCTCCTGACGCATGGCGGCCAGTTCACGCGCCTTGCGCTCATCCGCAACAGCGATAACATCATCGCCTGCATTGGGCACACCGGAAAGACCTAATACCTCAACGGGAATGGAAGGACCAGCTGATTCAATCGGTTGACGATTCTCATCCAACAAGGCACGAACGCGACCAAGCTCCTGGCCACAAACCAGCATGTCACCTTTTTTAAGCGTTCCCGATTGAACCAGAATCGTCGCAACTGAACCACGTCCCTTATCCAGACTGGATTCGACCACAATGCCGCGGGCTGGACCTTCAGTAACTGCTGTCAGTTCAAGTACTTCTGCCTGCAGCAAGATCGCATCCAGAAGCGTATCAACGCCATCGCCGGTCTTTGCGGAGACTTCAATAAACTGCACATCACCACCCCAATCCTCGGGTATCACCTCATGCTGCGAAAGCTCCTGCTTAACACGATCTGGATTGGCGTCGGGCTTGTCCATCTTATTGACAGCGATGATCATAGGTACACCCGCTGCCTTGGAGTGCTGAACCGCTTCAACAGTTTGTGGCTTCACACCATCATCAGCGGCCACTACCAGCACCACAATATCGGTGACCTTGGCACCACGGGCACGCATGGCTGAGAACGCCGCGTGTCCCGGTGTATCCAAGAATGAGATCATTCCGTGATCGGTTTCCACATGATAAGCGCCGATATGTTGGGTAATACCACCCGCCTCACCAGCTGCAACACGACTGCTTCTTATATAATCCAACAGTGAGGTTTTACCGTGATCGACATGTCCCATAATGGTGACAACTGGAGCACGATGCTCCAACTTGCCCTGTATCTCATCAAGCGAGTTCATCACTTGAGTTTCGATACTCTCATCTTTCTTGGTTACGGCTACATGCCCCAGCTCTTCAACAACCAGCGTGGCGGTATCATGATCAAGTGGCTGATTGATAGTCACCATCATGCCCATTTTCATGAGCTCTTTAATAACGGCAGCGGCCTTGAGTGACATTTGCGATGCCAGCTCAGCCACTGTGATACTGTCAGGGACTTCAATTTCTCTCACAACCGGTGCTGTGGGCTTCACAAAACCGTGCTGAGAATCTGTTTGTGCTGGTGATGCCCTGCCGCGACCGGCCTTGCCTTTTCTCCGCCCGCGCTTATCAGCAGACACATGCAGTTTGGTTCGGCTATCGCCGTCATCACTCTCTTTCTTGGATCGGCCAGACTGGGAACGTCCCTCTTTCTTGTTTGCTGAACGTTTGGCGCCACGCTCGTCGTTGCTCTTAACTGGCGCAGAGGGCTTCTCTTCCACGGCAGGGATAGCCTCAGGCATATCTTTCGCAGCTTCTGACTGCTGCAATTCCTCTTTCGCCTTCTGCTCCTGCTCAGCCTTGAGACGCTCAGCCTCTCTAGCTTCCTGCCGCTCTTTTTCCTCGACTTCACGCAACCGCGCCTCTTCTTCAAGGCGTTTGCTCTCTTCTGCAGATATTTTGTTCAGCTCTGCATGTCGTAATGCTTCCTCTGCATCTCTGCGGGCCTGATCTTCTGCTTCAATCTGCTGCCGCTTCGCCGCTTGCTCTTCAAGTGCCTTTACAGCCGCTTCAGCATCTTGCAGAGTCTTCTCATCTTCTGAAGCTGTACCACGCTTTACATAGGTGCGTTTACGCCTGACCTCTACACTGACGGTCTTACCCGCCGCACGCGGTGCACCTCTGCTACTAGGTCCGCGTCCCCCTGCGGCAGGCTGCTGTAACTCGCTAACCGTTTTCCGCTTGAGGGTGATTTTTTTCGGACCATTAGTGGTTTCACTGTCATCTTTTTTGCCATGACTTTCACGCAAATGAGCCAACAATTTTGCTTTCTCTGATACGCTAATTACGTCATCAGGACTGCTTTTATCAACACCAGCATCTTTCAGCTGGGTAAGCAGGCGCGCCTCTTCAATCCCAACATCTTTGGCGAGCTGCCTTACCGTTACATCACTCATAGGATAGTACCTCCGGCAACCTTAGCTCTGCTGCTCATCTGCGAACCAGGGGGCACGCGCAGTCATAATCAACTGGGCCGCCTTCTCCTCGTTCATTCCATCAATTTCCATCAATTCATCAACTGACTGCTCAGCCAAGTCTTCCATGGTGCAAATTTCCCGACTGGCTAACTCATATGCCAGGTCTGAATCCATGCCATCCATTTCAAGTAAATCCTGTGCAGGTCCGTCCCCCATCGCCTCTTCCTTGGCGATTGCTTGAGTCAGCAAAATTTCTTTTGCCCGATCACGCAGGGCATCAACAATATCTTTATCAAACTCTTCAATCTCAAGCATTTCACTTATCGGCACATAGGCGACTTCGTCCAGGGTGGAAAATCCTTCCTGAACCAGAATCATGGCGACCTCTTCATCCACATCAAGCTGTGCCATGAAGTTTTCAACATATTCACGAACCTCAGCTTCACTCTGGGCCTCTGCATCCGCCTCATTCATGACGTTCAGTTCCCAACCAGTTAACTCACTGGCTAAGCGCACATTCTGTCCACCGCGGCCGATGGCCTGTGATAAGTTCTCTTCGCTAACCGCAACTGTCATGCTGCCAGAATCCTCATCAACAACGATGGAGGCAACATCTGCAGGCGACATGGCATTAATTACAAACTGCGCTGGGTTATCATTCCAAAGAATGATATCAACACGTTCGCCATTCAGCTCATTGGAAATCGCCTGTACTCGTGAACCACGCATACCGACGCAGGCACCTACCGGGTCGATTCGCTGATCATTCGTTTTAACAGCAATTTTTGCGCGCAAACCCGGATCACGAGCCGCGCCCTTGATCTCAATCAGACCCTCACCGACTTCAGGAACTTCCAGCTTAAACAGTTCTATCAGGAGTTCGGGGCAACTGCGGCTAACAAACAGCTGGGGACCACGCTGCTCTGCACGCACTTCGTAGAGATAGCCGCGCAGACGATCGCCGGAACGAACGGGTTCACGGGGTATCATTTGGTCACGTAGAACAATCGCTTCAGCATTGCCGCCCAGATCAAGCGTGACATTACCGCGATCAACGCGCTTTACAATACCAGTAACCAGATCACCAATACGCTCCTGGTAAGCCTCAACAACCTTGGCGCGCTCTGCTTCTCTAACCTTTTGCACAATGACCTGTTTCGCGGTCTGAGCTGCAATACGGCCAAAAGCAATCGAGTCCATGAGTTCCTCAATAAACTCACCTGCCTCTATCTCAGGCTTCGTCTTCTGCGCATCTTCAAGCATGATCTCTTTTTCGGGGTTAAATTCCTCACCCGGTTCCACCTCAGAGATCACCTCCCAGCGTCGAAAACTTGTGTAGTCACCCGTTACACGATCAACCTCAACACGCACGCTGATATCACCACCATGCTTTTTTCGGGTAGCGGACGCGAGGGCGTATTCAATCGCCTCAAAAATGACTTCTTTTTCAATATCCTTTTCGTTGGACACGACATCAACGACAAGCAGAATCTCTTTATTCATCTGTCTCAACCCAATCAGAATTCAGGCACTAATCGCGCTTTATCAATTAAATCCAGCGGTAGAACGGCTTCTTCACCATCCACTACCACCAGAACGTTTCCATCCTGCACACCCTTCAGGACACCTTCATAGCGTCTTCGGTCATGCAGCTTGGTGCGTAACCTGACACTGACTCGGTGACCGGCAAAACGCACAAAATCATTTTCAAAAAACAGTGGTCTATCGAGGCCAGGTGATGAGACCTCCAGACTGTAGTTCTCCTGAATAGGATCCTCTACATCCAACACACCACTTACCTGATGGCTAACCTTGGCACAGTCATCCACACCAATCCCATTTTCATGGTCAATATAGATGCGCAGCAGACTGCCACCCCTACCCTGACTCAGGTACTCAACGCCCACCAGTTCATAACCCAGCGGCTCAACTGCCCCACGGACTATCTCAATCAATTTGTCTGACGCAACAGCCATGCTCGTAGCCAAAAACCGGAAATAAAAAAAGGGCCATTGGCCCACTTCTAAATGCGCCCATGACTCAGGCACGTCGTTTGCGTATTGGCCTATCACACTGATACGCCAATAAAAAAACCCCACGGCAGGGGGCTCCTTAACTCTATGGAAGCTATCCTTCGTAGTGTCCGCAAGTACAACGGACATCCAAGGAACCGCAACCCTACATAAACAGACGGCATTATATAGCAACAACGCATGCCATGCAATTTGTCCTGGCACGGGAGACTGGCCTACAGACTAGCCACCGATCCATAAAGAAATAGTTGGGGCTATGTAGGCTCACCTGCGGCGCTTGTCGAACCCGCTTATTTGATGTCGTAGGTTCGAATGAGCTTTCCTTTAAATACAAAAAAAGGGCCGCACATGGCGACCCTTTGTGCTACCTGACACATAGGTTACAGCTAATACCGGAGACATAGGTTACACATAACGGTATTTGGGAGGAATCTCGAATGCCCTGGAAAGAGTGTAATCGTATGGAAGAACGCCTTAGATTCGTTGCCCGCCTGCTT
>VMRY01000062.1 GCA_007713595.1 Sedimenticola thiotaurini | reverse complement strand
GTTGATCCGGATTATCGGGGTCAAAATATCGGTACAGCACTGATGGGAAAGATCGGTCAGATGGTTGAGGTTGAAAATAACCTGATCGCATTAAAAGCGTTTCCGTTATCAGAAGAGTATGGCAAGCGGGTGCCAGACGAGGAAGTTCAGCGTGTGAAGCGTTTCTACGAGCGCCAGGGCTTCACCCATATCGGTGGCGAGTTTATGGTCAAACAGGCTAATCAATGCGATACCGTTAAAAAGCGTCAGGCCTGGAGAAAAGGACAGGGAAGAGATCAATCAATTCATCGCCAGGACAAAGGACACGCTTAAAAAATCGCACATCAAACCAAGGATAATATGTTATAAACAGCTCAGTAAATAACGGAGTGAACATCGTTGTTTCACTGTTGTATGCTGTTTATTGACTATTGTACGTAAGGATCGAGTATGGCGGATAGAGGCTTTAATTTTGCTGGTTTTCTGATTCGATGGGCTCTGGCTTTGGTGCTGGTTTTTTCCACATATAACCCATCAGGCTACTCCTGGTATCACTGGCTGGTCGGTGCTGAGAATATTGTCGACCCACTGTTGGCATTAGCGGCAATTACATTGCTGATTGGCTGGGTTATTTATCTGCGCGCAACAGCACGCTCGCTGGGCATCGTGGGCACACTACTGGCCTCTGCACTTTTTGCGACCCTGGTTTGGGCGCTGATCCATTATCAGTTAATCTCACTTAGCAATACCACATTATTAGCCTATATTGTGCTCGTAATCCTTTCAGCCGTGATGGCTATTGGTCTTTCATGGTCACATATCCGCCGCCGTCTCAGTGGTCAGTTGGATGTCGATGATCGGGATGAGGATTGATCGAGTTCGCTATTGTTCCAATTTTCAAAGGGATTAATTACCCTCAAAATTGTAGTTTTCAGGTCTGGCTGTTGTCGCGAGGTTAACGATGTATAAGCAATGGACTATCGGTGATTTCAGACGCCTGCTAAAGCTATCTCTAATCTGTTATCTGTTTTTTTCAAGTGCAGCTTTTTCCCAGTCGAATGGAGAGATTGCTGCGTCTGAGCCAGTAGCTGCCCCCACGACCAGTGAAACACTCGCCTCTTTTGTCAGTCTGCAAAAACAGCTGCAGAAAGATATTCTACTGATTAATAAGAAGATCGCTGCGAGCCAGTCGGATTCTGAAAAAGCCAACCTTAAAGAGCAACTGGATAAGCTTAAGAACGATCTCTCAGTTACCACACGTAATTTTGAAAATATTGCGGCGGGTGTTGATATTACAGCACTCCGAGGTGAAGCCGAGGAGGCCTTTAATCTACAGAAGGAGGTCTTTTCCCTTGTCAGCCCCGCCATTGATGAGATGAAGGAGATGACCGCTCGGGTGCGCCAGAAATCTGAGCTGAAAAAGAAGATTACCTATTTTGAGGAGCGTCTGCCAATTATCGAGGAGGCGCTGAGCAACGTAGATAAATTGCGGGAAAAGGGGGGCACAAAGTCACTGCTTCAGTCATTAAAAGAGACGGAGGATCAGTGGGTAAAACAGCGGGCCTTTATGCAGAGTGAGTTGCAGGCGGCCCAACTTCAGCTGGATAAGCTGACAGAATCAGAAACATCAATTGCTGAAGCATCCCAGAGCTATCTGAAATCATTTTTTCAGAAACGTGGACTTTATCTGACCATTGCCTTGCTGGTGGTTGTCAGTATCGTCGTTTTATCGCGTCTGAGTGCCAGTGCGATGCACCGATTTATTCCTGGCTTCAGGGCGAAGCATCGCAGTTTTCGTGTTCGGTTAATTGAACTGTTACATCGGGTTTTTACCGCGCTATTTGCCATTCTTGGTCCGATGGTGGTGTTTTATATCGTTGAGGATTGGGTGCTGTTCAGCCTGGGCATCCTGTTACTGTTTGGTATTGCCTGGGCATTGCGCCAAACCATTCCAAGATACTGGAGCCAGATTCAGCTGTTCCTGAATGTCGGTTCTGTTCGTGAGGGTGAGCGTATATTGATGGAAGGGTTGCCCTGGTTGGTACAACAGATCAATGTATTCAGTACACTGGTCAACCCTGTGGCAGGTATCAGCCAACGTGTTCCTATCGATGAACTGGTTGATCTGAAATCCCGGCCATGTAGTCCTGATGAGCCCTGGTTTCCCTGTGGCAAAGGTGACTGGGTGATTTTGAACAGTGGGGTTCGCGGCAAGGTTGCTGGAATATCCCATGAAATGGTTCAACTGATTGAGCGGGGTGGTGCCAGACTCACTTATCAAATGGGTGATTTTCTGGCCAGTTCACCACGAAATCTTGCCGTAAATTTCCGTATCAAGGAGATCATCGGAATCAGTTACAATCTGCAACATGAGAGTACCACTACCATACCTGCGACACTACAGGACTACCTGCTGAAGCGTATCCATGAGGAAGGGTATGGTGATCAGCTGCTAAATCTGCGTGTGGAGTTCAATGCGGCCAATACATCGTCGCTGGATATTGCCGTTATAGCCGACTTTAAGGGCGAGCTGGGTGATCTCTATAATCGTCTGCGACGTGCTATTCAACGCTGGAGTGTGGATGCCTGTAGCGAATATGGCTGGGAGATTCCTTTCCCGCAGATGACGCTGCATGGTGCTGTTGCGTCACTGAATCCTGCTGATTAACCGTTGCATGGATTTATCTGGGTAAGGTGATAACCGCTTCCAGCCCCCGTATTTTTCCTCGGCGCAGTATGACATCACCTCCATGGGCGCGGGCAATATTGCGGGCGATACCCAGCCCCAGTCCTGTACCGCCCGTCTCGCGGGCGCGGGACTCTTCTCTCCGATAAAAAGGATTGAACAGGTTTTCCAGCTCAGCCTCTGGAATGCCTTCACCCTGGTCAGCAATAATCAGGGTGAGAAGTTTGTCAGAATCCTCTATCCGTACATTTGCCGTCCCACCATACCTTACAGCATTTTCAATCAGGTTCATCAGGCAACGTTTCAGTGCAAGTGGGCGGCCCATATAGGGTGATGCCTTACTGGTTGTCAGTGTCATACTCCAGCCCAACTCCTGGGCGTCATCCAGCAGTGATTCAAGCAGAGCATTGATATTGATTTTTACCTGTTTCTCCTTGCTCTCTGTTCCCCTGAGATAATCAAGGGTGGCTGTCACCATCTGTTCCATCTCATTCAGGTCTTTATCAAAGCGTGCTTGCAGTTCACTGTCCTGTAAAAGTGCAAGCCGCAGTCGTAACCGGGTGATGGGTGTTTTCAGATCATGGGAGACAGCTGCCAGGACACTGCTGCGATCTTCAATATAACGGCGCAGTCTGGCCTGCATGGTATTGAACGCCTGGGCTGCCTGTTTGACCTCTCTGGGGCCTTTTTCTTCAAGGGGAGGGTGGGAGATATCCTTTCCCAGACTGTGTGCGGCGTCAGCTAAGGTTCCGAGTGGTTTTGTCACCCAGCGAACGGCCAGCAGGGAGAGCAGTATGATGGAGAAGAGTAATATACCCAAATAGCCCAACAGTTTTGTTGGCCAGTTTTCTGTCCCTTCTGGCAGCGGACGTTGGACGGTCAACCAGCTACCATCTGATAAGCGTATACTTGCCTGAAACCCACTCAGTGGGCTGGGACGCATAGGACGCCCAGTCGGCCTGGGTCTTCGGTCACTCTCCGAATCATGGTGTCTGCGCCAGGGAGGCGGCTCCGCTTCAAAAGCAGGCTTGAAAGGAAGAATGGCGACTTGCAGTGTGGCGTTTTCAGTCAAAGCCTGTCGAAGCAGTCGTTCCAGATGAAGTGATGGTATGGCATGGGCCTCAGGGTCTTGCATGACTGGCTTATCAGACAGACTGACGCGAAATGAGGGCACACTGAATGCGCGAATGATACGGGGTCGTTCTTCTGCAGGGGTCTCTTCCATCAGATAGACAATGGATGCGATGCGTTGTACCAGTTGTTGACCGGTATTCTCCCTGATGAATTCACCACGATCTTTCAGTAACAGACCGGTGCTAAGAAATTGTGCCAGTAACAGACCACCAATCAGAATCAGAACCAGTCGACCAAACAGTGAGCGGGGCAGTAGCCTCATACAGTGTCGCCTCGACTCTGCACTTTAGTTGACAGCACATAGCCTTCACCCCGGACTGTTTTTATAATCTGCGGGTCTTTGGGGTCATCTTCCAGACGACGCCTGAGGCGGCTGATCAATACATCGATACTGCGATCGAACGGGTCAGATTCCCTGCCCTGTGTCAGATCCAGTAACTGGTCACGGTTCAAAACCCGGTTTGGGTGATCAAGGAACACTTTAAGTAATCGATACTCGGCACCGCTCAGTGGTACCACAGCGCCGTTTGATGAGATGAGGTGGCGTGCCACAGCATCGAGTTGCCAGTTGGCAAAGTGAAGTGACAGTGAAGTCTGCTCCTCCTGATCAAACGGCAGAGAAACGGCGCGTCGCAGCACCACCTTGATGCGTGCCAGCAGTTCCCGGGGATTGAAAGGTTTAGGCAGATAATCGTCGGCACCCATCTCCAGACCGAGGATGCGGTCCATCTCATCGCCCCGTGCGGTTAACATAATAATCGGTATTTTGGATTTAACCCTTAGATTGCGACACAGCTCCAGCCCATCCGTACCCGGCAGCATCAGATCCAGCACCACCAGGTCGATGCGCTGCTCATCCAACACCCGGCTCATCGATTTGCCTTCACCCACGGTGGTTACACGATAGCCATTCTGCTCCAGGTAGGCCTGTAGCAGTTGGCGTATCTCCAGGTCGTCATCGACCACCAATATATGTCGCTGTTTTTCCATAGCTCCTTTATACCTGAATCCCCAGAACGCATCTGAATGGTTTTGTAACAGAGTGTAACAGTTTGCGCACTGTTACTCAGACTTACAAAAAAGACCTTTTTCGACATCTGCCGGTTACACCCGGATGTTTTCATAGTCCTCACAGAAGGGGCAGCCTGCTCCGAACAAGAGAGGAAAAATAGATGAAACGTTCAAGCAAAATTATTATTGCAGCGGTTGCGGTTATTGGTATTAGTACAGCGGTTGCCGCCAATGGGCGCTTTGATCGTTGCGGTTACGGACAAGGACAAATGAGTATGCAGCAGGGCGGTTACTCAGAGCGAGGGCACCATGGCTTTGGTCGTGGCATGCAAGGTGATCCGACTGCGCGCATGGAGCAGGGGCTGGACATGATGAAATATAAACTGAGAATTACTGAAGCGCAGGAGCCTGCCTGGCACGCCTTTGAACAGGTATTGAAATCCAAGGCCGAAAAGAGAATGGAATCCCGCAAGAAGGGTGGGGCTGGTAGCCAGATGAGTGTTAGCGAGCGGGTTGAAAAGATGCGCGGTCGCGCCGGTCAAATGACTGAGATGGCCGATGCGATTGAGCAGCTTTATTCCCAGCTGACACCCGAGCAGCAGAAGCTGGCAGATGAGATGCGTCCAATGCGTGGTATGAGCCGTATGCGCTAATCGTCATATCCAGTGGTATAGCTCTAACCAAAACGCCCACAGTGATCTGTGGGCGTTTTACATTGACCTTTAAAATAAAATGATCAGGATTGAAGCTCTGGACGATTGGCAAACAGCTCCAACGCTTCCGGGTTGGCCAGTGCTTCCTTGTTTTTTACCGGCCGGTTATGCACCACCTCCCGTACTGCCAACTCAACAATCTTTCCGCTCTTGGTACGGGGGATATCGCTGACCTGAACCACCCGAGCCGGCACATGGCGAGGTGTGGTATTGGCCCGAATCTGTTTTTTGATCTGATCGATCAGGGCATCATCCAGGGTCAGGCCATCACGCAGTCTGACAAACAGCACGACACGTACATCACCCTCCCACTCCTGGCCTATAACCAGGCTCTCAACAACAGACTCCAGCTGTTCCACCTGACGATAGATCTCGGCTGTACCGATACGCACACCACCAGGATTGAGTACAGCGTCTGAGCGGCCATAGATGATAATCCCATCCTGTTCGGTCAGTTCAACATAGTCGCCGTGACACCAGACATTGGGGAATCGATCAAAATAGGCACTGTGATATTTTTCACCCTCCGGGTCATTCCAGAAACCGATCGGCATGGAGGGGAAGGGTCGGGTACAGACCAGTTCACCTTTCTCTCCGCGAACCGGTTCTCCCTCATCGTTCCACACCTCAACCTGCATCGCCAGGCCGCGACACTGCAGTTCACCGCGATAGACCGGCATCACCGGATTACCCAGTGCAAAGCAGGAGATGATGTCGGTGCCGCCGGAAATGGATGAGAGACACATATCCTGTTTGATCTGTTCATAGACGAAATCAAATGCCTCAGGAACCAGTGGTGAACCGGTAGAACAGAGTGTGCGGACGGTTGAAAGATTGTGACTGTTTTTCGGCGAGAGTCCCGCCTTGTTAATGGCATCGATGAACTTGGCCGAGGTGCCAAACTGGGTCATCTTCTCCGCATCAGCATAATCGAACAGCACATTGCCATCAGGATAAAAGGGGGAGCCGTCATATAACAGAACGGTGGTCTCTGCGGCCAGACCTGAGATCAGCCAGTTCCACATCATCCAGCCACAGGTGGTAAAGAAGAAGGTACGATCACCAGGCTTTACATCTGTATGCAGACGATGCTCTTTGAGGTGTTGCAGCAGGGTGCCACCTGCACCATGCACAATACATTTCGGTACACCAGTGGTACCGGAAGAGAACATGATATAGAGCGGGTGATCAAACGGAAGTTGTTTGAAAGTGATCGCTTCTGGTTGGTAATCGGCCACGAACTGCGGCAGAGGTAGGGCATTTTTGATTGCATCCAGTGGGAATGCTTCACGGGTATAGGGGACAATGACCACCTTTTCGAGGCTCGGTATGCGCTGTTGGATCTCGGCGATCTTCTCCAGGCTGTCATGGGTTTTGCCGTTGTAGAAATAACCGTCTGCAGCAAACAGGATTTTTGGTTCGATCTGACCAAACCGATCAACCACGCCATTGACACCAAAGTCTGGCGAACAGCTTGACCAGATGGCACCGAGACTGCTGACTGCCAGCATGGCAACGGCGGCCTCGGGCATGTTCGGGAGGTAGCCTGCTACCCGATCGCCCTCAGTGATGCCGGCGGCCTTGAGGGCCTGGGCGACCTGGGAAACCTGATCATAGAGCGCCTTGTAACTTACACGACGGCGCACCTTATCTTCACCCCAGAATATCAGGGCATCGCCTTCATCACGGCGACGCAGCAAATTTTCGGCAAAGTTGAGACGCGCCTCAGGAAACCAGTGTGCCCCGGGCATCTTGTCACCATCAGCCAGAATCACAGCGCCACGGCTCTCGGCAATCACTCCGCTCTCATCCCAAAGGGCGCTCCAGAAGGCCTCTGGCTGATCGATTGACCATTGGTAGAGGGCTGCATAGTCTTCCAGTTGAGTGCCAAGCTTGTCGTTCAGATAGGCCCTGAAACGGGTCATATTGGCTGATTCGATCTGCTCAGGTGTGGGTTGCCAGAGAGGTTGTAGCATGGATATCTCCACTGATTATTTAATTGACGTTAACGTAAACGTCATTAAGAATAACATTGATCAGAACATAAAAAAAACTCCTCTGCGAATAACAACAGAGGAGTCAGTATGATAGCAGCACTCTCAGTGGCTTGCGTTATCTTCGCTGATCACACCACGGCGCAACTGATCCAGTTCGATCGATTCAAACAGGGCGCGGAAATTGCCCTCACCGAATCCTTCATTGCCTTTGCGTTGAATGATCTCAAAGAAGATCGGGCCGATGACCGTGCTGGTAAAGATCTGTAGCAGCAGGCCCTGTCCCTCGGTCGGTGCACCATCGATCAGGATTTTGTTTTCCCGCAGTCGAGCCACATCCTCTCCATGACCCGGAACCCGTTCATCAATCAGATCATAGTAGGCATCCAGGGTATCCTGTAGCGGGACTTGCTTTGCACGCATTTGATCAACAGTGCTGTAGATATCATCCGTTCCCAGTGCGATATGTTGTATCCCTTCACCGTGATAGGCGTGCAGGTATTCCTGTATCTGTGACTTGTCATCACTGCTTTCGTTGATGGGGATGCGGATCTTGCCACAGGGGCTGGTCATAGCGCGGGATTTGAGGCCGGTCAGCTTGCCTTCAATATCGAAATAGCCCACCTCTTTAAAGTTGAACAGGCGGGAGTAAAAATCGGCCCACTCATCCATACGACCGCGATAGACATTGTGGGTCAGGTGATCAATATAGGTAAACCCAACGCCCTTGGGATGCTGGTCAACGCCTTTGATCGGTACAAAGTCCACATCATAGATACTGCCCTTGTCACCATAGCGATCTACCAGATAGATCAGAGAATCCCCAATCCCCTTAATGGTCGGAATGTTGAGTTCCATCGGCCCGGCCTTGGTCTCGACACCCCAGGCACCGTGTTCCAGGGCCATACTATAGGCGTGTGCGGCATCCTTTACTCGAAAGGCGATGGCGCAGGCACTGGGGCCATGCTGTTGAGAAAAAGAGCGGGGAAAGCCGGTCTTTTCTGCATTGATAATGAAGTTCACATCGCCTTGTCGATAGAGTGTGACATCCTTGGAACGGTGACGGGCAATCGCGACAAAACCCATCTGTTCAAACAGTTTTCCCAGTGCTTCAGGTTCCGGGGAGGTGTACTCCACAAATTCAAAGCCATCCGTTCCCATGGGGTTGTCCCAGAGTTGTCCCATTGTTTTCCTCCTGGCGGTTGTTCGCACAGTGCATTAGGCAAGATTGCTGCCTATGGTTTCTATTATTGGATGTCGAGTAGAGCCGGTAAGTTCAAACGGCATCCGGTTGGTTATCGGGTTGGGCACGTTCAAAGGCAGTATGCTTAAGGCACTGCTGTTCAATACGTTCAATTGTGGAGAAGGGGGTCAGGTCCAGATTAAAACGACGTGCGTTATAGACTTGCGGTACCAAGCAGACATCGGCCAATGTCACTGTGTCACCATGACAATATTGACCGGTTTCGGTAGAGGAAGCGAGGAGGCTTTCAAGCGCATTGAACCCCTCGCTGATCCAGTGCCTGTACCAGGTCAGTTTCTGCTCTTCTGTCACACCCAATTCACTGGTCAGGTATTTCAGAATGCGCAGATTGTTGACTGGATGGATATCGCAGGCGACCATCTGGGCGAGCGCCCGGATGCGGGCGCGTTCCAATGCCGTGCCAGGGAGCAGTGTTGGTGTGGGATGAATCTCTTCGAGATATTCACAGATGGCCAGTGACTGAAACAGGCTATGCGATCCATCCTGCAGTGACGGTACCAAGCCTTGCGGATTGATAGCACGGTAGTCATCGGCGCCATCTTCTCCTTTCAACAGATTGATGCCAGCGTGCTCATACGCAATGCCTTTCAGATTAAGTACGATACGCACCCGATAAGCCGCTGAAGAGCGAAAGTAGTCGAACAGTTTCATCAGCCTGCCTCGTAGGGCTCCACCACCTGATTAATATCGCCAAAGATATTATTCCCTTCAGTGTCTTCCATGCGAATACGGATGGTATCGCCATAGTCCATGAATGGGGTTTCAGGCTTGCCACTGTTGATGGTTTCAATCATGCGCACTTCAGCAATACAGGAGTAACCCACACCACCATCCGCAATGGCTGATCCCCATTCGGTATTCTGTTTATTGGATACGGTGCCTGAGCCGATGATCGCTCCGGCACCGAGTGGCCGGGACTTGGCGGCATGGGCGATCAACTGGGGGAAGTTGAATGTCATATCCACACCAGCATTGGCCTTGCCAAACGGTTTGCCATTGTAATCCATCAACAAGGGGAGTTTGACCCGGCCGTCCTGCCAGTGATCACCCAGTTCGTCCGGGGTGACGGCAACGGGAGAGAAGGCGCTGGAGGGTTTGGATTGGAAAAAGCCAAAACCTTTCGCCAGTTCAGCGGGAATCAATCCACGCAGTGAGACATCATTTACCAGCATCAGCAGGCGAATGCTGTCGGCGGCCTGTTCTGATGAACAGCCCATTGGGACATCATCGGTAATCACGGCGACTTCACCCTCGAAATCGATACCCCAAGCCGTATCCGCCATCTTGATCGGTTCCCGCGGCCCGAGAAAGCTGTCAGAACCGCCCTGATACATCAGGGGGTCATGCCAGAAGCTCTCGGGTATCTCAGCACCCCGTGCCTTGCGTACCAGTTCAACGTGATTCACATAGGCGCTGCCATCGGCCCACTGATAGGCACGTGGTAGTGGTGAGGCCAGTTTATCCATCTCTAGATCAAAAGCGCCTTCTACGGTTCCTGCATTGAGCTGGTCGTAGCGGGCTTGTAGCATTGGTTGCGTGCGAGCCCAATCATCGAGAGCGGCCTGCAGTGTGGATGCAATATCACTTGCAGACACTGCACGTTTCAGGTCTCTGGATACGAGAATCAGTGCGCCATCACGCCCCTGTTTTAGTGAAGCCAGTTTCATCAGTAACAATCCTTTTTGAGATCGGTGCGTGAATTACTCTTTGAACTCTTTCTCATGCAACCAGGCCGCATGGGGCAGAGTCTTTTTGGTTTTTGTCCACTCTTCAAGCATGGTAGGTGCGATGTCATGCAGTTTATCCAGCATCTCTTGAGTAGCGGTAACCGTGGTCAGTTCCAGACGATGACCATTGGGATCAAAGAAGTAGATGGACTTAATGATCTCATGATTGGTGGGGCCGACCACATCAATACCATTCGCTTCCAGTTGTGCCTTGGCTTCCATCAGGGCCGCTTCATCTTCCAGGCGAAAGGAGATGTGCTGAACCCAGTCAGGCGTATTGGGATCTTTTCCCATGGGGGGTGAATTGGGAATCTCGAAGAAGGCGAGAATATTACCCATGCCGGCATCCAGAAACAGATGCATGTAAGGGTCGGGCTCCTTGGTGGAAGGGACTTTGTCTTCCGAGATCGCCAGGAGAAAATCCATATTGAGATTTTTGGTATAAAAATCCACGGTCTCTTTGGCATCTTTACAACGGTATGCAACGTGATGGATCTGTTTTATGTCCACAGTTGTGCTCCTTGTTAAGTGTTAAGTTTAAATTCTGTTGGTAGTTAATTAAGGCCTTCGGCGGCTATCTTCAGTGCCTCTTCAAGCGTGGCCTCGTCACCAATATGATTGGCGAGCAGTAGTATCAATTTGGCATTGGCCAGTTGGCTCTGCTCTTCGCTTAGATCCCGGTGCATATCCACCAGGGCGTTGTAAAAATCATCCGGACGTTTCAGGGCTGGTTGAACATTCAGGTGTTGTGTCTCGATCATCTTTTACTCCTTCAGGCTCGGCCGGTTGCTCTGTTCAGTGCGGCTGTAATTTTCTGTTGATCCAGCGTGCGCCAGCGTGCCGCAATATGCTGATCGGGGCGGAACAGATAGAAGGTGCCGGGCTTGCCATCAAACCGTTGGGTCAGAATGCCTTTGCTGTCTGACAGGTGGTTGAGGCCATTGGGTAGCGTTTCGTTTGTATTCAGGCCAACAATCAGGATATTGATTCCAATGTCGTCGCTGTTGGCGAGCGTGGTCAGCAGATCACGATCACTCCCTGAAATCGTTCCGTCAAGCTCGGCAAAGAAGAGCCCATTGAACCGGTTGTTTCCAATCACCCGCAGGAACCAATCCGATTCATTCACCGGTGCATCGGTACTTGGGGTACCGGGGACCATGTTGCTGTTAAATTTATCTTCATCAGCCGTGTTCAGGCTGGATGAGTAATAGACTGAAGGCATGGAGAGTCGACCACTGTTGACCAGCGTGCGGGCAAAAGGATACTCCTCAGCCAGTAGCAGTGTTGCGTTACGGAAGGTGTTGCTGACCGGACTCTTTGGGGTGATGAAATCGGTACTGCGGGTTGAGTTCAGCAGGTTTTCATCGGCGGCATAGACACGCTCTTCGTCATAACTGTCCAGCAGTTTGTCAGGTGCCTTGCCATCCAGTACCAGTTTGACTTTCCACAGCAGATTATCGGTATCCTGGATGCCGCTGTTGGCACCGCGCGCACCAAAGGGTGAGACCTGATGGGCCGCATCGCCGATAAACAGTAGTCGCCCGTGACGGAATTTTTCCATGCGCCGGCACTGGAAGGTGTAGACCGAGGTCCACTCCAGTTCAAAATCCGCCTCTTCACCTAGCATCGCCTTCAGACGGGGGATGACATTCTCTGGTTTCTTCTCCTCTTCCGGATCAGCATCCCAGCCCAGTTGGAAATCAATTCGCCAGACATTATCTGCTTGGCGATGAAGCAGGGTGGAGCCGCCTTTGTGGAATGGGGGATCAAACCAGAACCAACGCTCGGGCGGGAAATCAGTCTCCATAACAACGTCGGCAATCAGGAAGCGATCCTGGAACACCTGGCCACTGCTCTCCAGCCCCATCATTTTGCGGATGCCGCTGTTAGCGCCATCACCTACCAGCAGGTAGTCACAGGTCATGGTGTAGTCACCCTCCGGCGTCTCCACCCGTATCTGAACATGGTCTGCTTTTTCTATGACCTCGGTGACACGGCTTTTCCAGCGCAACTCAATAGAATCCTCCTGGTTGATCTGATCCACCATGTACTCTTCCAGGTAATACTGCTGAAGATTGATGAAGGCGGGGCGCTCATGATCAGCTTCTGGTAACAGATTAAAGGAGTAGACCTGGTCGTCACGGAAAAAGACTTTACCCAGATTCCAGGTAATTCCTTTATCTACCATGCGCTGACCACAGCCGAGGCGATCCAGTACTTCCAGTGCGCGTTTGGCATAGCAAACAGCGCGTGAACCGATACTGACGGTGTTGTTATCGTCCAGTATCACGGCAGGTATTCCCTGTTTGGCTGCATCCAGACCGGCGGCCATGCCGACCGGTCCAGCTCCAACAATAATGACCGGATGATGAACCGGGCTAGGGGCATCCTGATCGGTTGAGTGGACATACTCATAAACAGGGTTCTGATGGGTTTGCAACATGTTCCAGTGATCCTCCTCGTTTGGCTTTCCGCCTTCTAATTGGTATTGCCCTTCTCAGGAAGGGCGCTAATTAAAGTGCGTCTTGCAGTGAGTGCCACATCTCGGTATCGCGCTCAGCGGTCCAGATTCGTGGATCGGGATAGTCACCAGCCTCATCAAAGGCACGGGTAATATCAAACGGTAGGCAGTGCTCAAAAATAACCCAGTCGCCAAATTGTGGTTTGAGTACCTGGTAGGTTTCGGTATAGATCTCGTTCAGTGCTTTGCCTTCAGAGCGGCCTTTTTTAACGCTCTCAAACATCTGGGTCAGGAAGTCCTGGGTACCGCTGATGGCGGCTTCAACGGTTTCGGGTGTGGTCAATGCATCACCGCGACCAGGGACCAGTTTTTCAGCGCCCAGTGCGCGGACATTGGCCAGGGTCTGGGGCCAATCGGTCAGATAGGCATCTCCGGTGTATGGGGTGGCGCCAAACTCAACCAGATCACCACTGAACAGTATCTTCTCTTCAGGCAACCAGACCACAATGTCACCCTTGGTATGGCCGCGGCCTACATGCATCAGTTCAACACGACGCTTACCCATCCAGAGGGTCATGGAACTTTCAAAGGTCAGGGTTGGCCAGGTCAGACCGGGTACGGACTCAACTCCCTGGAACAGGCGTGGGAAACGACCGACTTCAGAATCAAAGTCAAACTGGCCACGTTCAACAATCAGGTCATAGGTTGCCTGGCTGGCGATGATCTGTTTGGGGTTATAGGCAGAAGCACCCATGACCCGAACGGCGTGGTAGTGAGACAGCACTACATACTCGATTGGCTTGTCGGTCACTTCACGTATCCGGCGGATGACGTCCTGTGCCATATCGGGTGTTGCCTGGGTATCAATCACCATGACACAGTCGTCGCCGATGATGATGCCGGTATTTGGATCACCCTCAGCGGTGTAGGCATAGACGCCTTCAGCCAGTTTATCGAACGATACGTTCTTCTCTTCGACGTCTGCATGGGATGCGAATTTCTTGCTCATTGCATGATACCTTCGGTTGATTCGGTTCGTGAATATTAGTTACTAATGAAACAGTAAAGATGACAAATGTCAGATGCGTTAAATATAGTTGCAAACGCAACTAATAGCAACATTGAATATTATGGGTTTATTTTTGCGGGCTTACACCTGAAGTATAGTTGCTCTATTTATCAGGATGAGTGGAGATCAGAAATAGGGTGGAGCTGGCACGATATGCAGGTCAGGTTATCTTGAGATGTGCCGGTTAATTTATTGAAATATAGGAAGATAACCGAATAAATTTGGAAATTTTTGGTGTGAAAAAGGGTTGCGGTTAGCCTGGAGGGGCTGGCGTGATGAGTGATCGATTATGGGCTGTCAGCAGTACAGGTCGGAACTTAACCCCATATCCTGGCTAGCGGCCTTTTTTTGGTAAGAGGTGAAAATCAGTTGGTGATACAGAGTTCCCGGGCGCGGGCTTCCAGCTTGCGCAGTAACTCATCAAACTCTTTCATCTCTTTGTTATTGAAGGGGGTGAGTAGTTGTCTCTCGCGCTCAAGGGCAAGTGGGACGATCTGCTGGTAGACCTTCATGCCCTTGGCGGCGAGGCGGAGTTGGGACTTGCGGCGATCTTTCTTATCGGTCTTTCTGAGTACCCGTCCTGATTTAGTCAGACTTGATACGGCACGACTCACCTGAACCTTGTCCATATTGGTGCGTTCGCAGATCTCGTTGGCAGATAACGGTTGATAGTTGCCCAGTACCGCGATGACCCGCCACTCCATGATGCTGATGTTGAAGCGTTCGGAGTAGATGGTCGCAATACTGCCAGATACGAAATTGCTTAACACCGAGAGCCGGTAAGGGATGAAGTTCTCAAGCTCAACGCAGGGCTCGTCACTTTTGTCGGTTGTATTGTTCTGAGACAATTTATTACTCCACTGGGCAAAGTTGGCTGCCGGCTTGACGTAATCTGTATTGTAAGCCAACTCAGTGTAATCTATCCACTTTTACTGTGCGGATATGAATGGCTCCCCTGTGTCACTTATGTAACTCTGCTTGCTGAGTGTGGCTAAGGTGTTCTGCTGCCGAGGCTTGAACGCTAACTTGATAGGTTTTTTCGTGATGTCAGTGTGGTGAAAATGAGAAAAGACCCTGCGAAATTGATCATGCATATCGATATGGATGCCTTTTTTGCATCAGTTGAGCAGCGGGATCGCCCTGAATGTCGTTGTCAACCGGTGGTGGTTGGTGCCCTGCCAGGTAATCGTGGGGTAGTTTCAACCTGCTCGTATGAGGCACGCGCCTACGGTATTCGGTCTGCCATGCCGATTGCAGAGGCCTATCGACGCTGTCCCGATGCGATCTTTCTGCAGCCCAATATGCAGCATTATACCGAGGCCTCTCAATTGGTAATGGCGACACTGGAAACGTTTTCACCCGTGGTGGAGCAGGTCTCTGTGGATGAGGCCTACCTGGATATTACCGGAGTAACCCGGTTATTTGGGTCGGCTGAAGAGATCGCCCGTAAGGTTAAAGCGGCTATCTGGCGGGAGACTGAGCTGGCTTGCTCTGTCGGAGTCGGCAGTAATCGCCTGATTGCCAAATTGGCCTCCGAGCATGATAAACCCGATGGCCTGACCGTTGTCCCACCCGATCAGGTGGAGTCCTTCCTGGACCCTATGTCGGTATCCAATCTAAGGGGTGTAGGTCCCAAGACATTGAAAACAATACAGCGGTTGGGTATTCGCAATGTGCAGCAACTGAGGGGTTATGCCCTGGAAGCATTGCAGCACTATTTTGGTGAAAAGATGGCCGAGAGCCTGTTTCGACAGGCCCGGGGCCTGGCTTCAGACCATGTCGGGGTGCGTCGCAGACGCACTTCAATCTCAAAAGAGACGACCTTTCGCCAAGATATTGTGGATCTGCAGAGACTTCGGTCAACCTGCAGACGACTGGCCGCAGATGTGGGGCGGAGTTTAAGGGGAGAAGGCTTAAAAGGGCAGGTTGTTTCAATCAAGATTCGCCTGTCCGGTTTTGAAACCCACACCCGGCAGCGGCGACTGGAGGCGGCCGATGACAGGGATAGCACACTGTTTAAGGTCGCCTGGGATCTTTTTCAGGTATCCGGCTATATGGGTAAGCCGATACGCCTGATAGGTCTGGGTGTCTCCGACTGGGGTGATAACAGTGGTACAAACATGGACCTGTTTAGTGAAGAGCCGGCGTCTGACCGAGAACAGCGCCTCTACAGTATGATGGATGAAGCGTCGGTTCGCTTTGGCAAAGGGGTTATATCGCTGGGCATCCCAGAGAAAAAAACGGAGTAACCGTTACCAAAGAGAGCCTTTCTGACCGCTGCTTTGAGTTATTGTGCCAGGGGTGGATGATCTGTCAGTTCGCCTGCCGGCTCGCTATAGTCTGACTCAATGATCCATGACAAGGCGCTATTGTTCACTGCCCATTCGCCACGTTGCACTATCTGGGGTTCGTCTCCGTTGAACAGGGCATAGCTGTAGCGTCCGTAATGGGGCAGCTTTCTTGTAAGTCCTGCTATGGCCGCTACTGTGTCACTCTGGATAAAACCGATAGTCTGATTGGGTCGTGATGAGTGCGGGAATGCCATCGCCTGGCTGCTGGTATTCAGATCAATATCGCTGCTTTCCAGCAGCGGTGTAATCTCTTTTTTAAATCGATTTCTTGCGCCGATGATCCAGAGGTGTCCCTCAGTGGGCAATGTATCTATCTGGTTGTCCCATATTATGGAGAGACCTGGTTGGCGTTGTTGCCACTGGCTGATCAGCCCTAGATAGGCCTGTTTGAGTGTGGCTTCGGCCGCACTGGGCAGGATCGCAGCCACTTTTTTTGCGCCAAAGAGCTGGCCGAGTGTGCTGGGGATTTCACTGGGATCAAGGTGTCTGAACAGGTCAAAGCGAGGATCAATGGCCAGTTTTATTGGTAACAGTTTTGTCTCGATTACCCAGGTCGTCTTGCGCGCTTTCATCTCCAGGGAGTGCCACTCGGTCTGACCTTGACCAGCACCACTGATAAAGAGCGGTATGTTGAGTAAAAATGGCGCTTCGGCTTGGGTCTGTTCGAGTGTGACTGATAGCCTGTACCGATCCTTCAACGGTTCTGTTGTGACGTTTACTAGTTTCAGTGTCGGGGCACCTGTACGGCTGAGCCATTGCGAAAAGAATCTCTCCAGTGATTTTTCTGACACCTTCTCAAAGCTGTTTCTGATCTGATCAAAGCCGGCCCTGCGGAATTTATAATCGCGATAAAATGATTGTAACCCTTTTAAAAACAGCTCATCGCCCACTATCTCCCTGAGCATATGAAAAAGTATCAGTGTCTTTCCATAACCAATGGACTGGCTGATCTGTCCCTGGTTGCCGCGGAATTTTAACAGGGGGAAGTCATCCTGCTGGGTGACATAATTGGCATAGTTTTGCAGCGCGTTTCTTCTGTAGTTTGCGCCTTGGCCCTGCTGCTCTTTAAGAAGATGGTCGGCCAGATAGGTTGTCAGACCTTCACTCCAGTTACCGGATGTGGCGTCAATATACACCCCGTTGCCCCACCAGTTATGCAGTATCTCATGGGGATAAGAGGTGTTGATAATAAAGGGGAGTTGTATGACCTGCGGTCCGAGAAGTGTAAAGGAGGGCATGCCGTAGCCGCTCTCCCAGAAGTTCTCGATCAGCGAAAATTTACTGTAAGGATAGGGGCCAATCAGTTTTTCATAAAGATCCAGATATTTCTGGGTGGCCTGTAGATAACGATCAGCCAGTTCGGCATTGTCTTTCCGCAGGTAAACTTCGGCCAGGGTGCCCAGTTGGCCGCGTTCATAGCGATGGTAGGGCGCCGCAATCAGGTAGATCTCCTCCTGTGGTTGCAGCTCTTGCCAGCCCGGCTTATCTGCAAGTTGGCTGCCTTGACTGACTGAGAGCCACCCCTCTGGTAGCGCGACCTGTAGGCTAAAGCTGACCAAAGTGCTGCCAACTTGTGGATACCAATAGCTACTGCCGCCAAGAAATACGCCTTCTTTTGATATTTTTCCTGGTGTGGATTGCCGGAGAGAGGATAGCTCTCCACGCTTACGGAGCGTATGGGCAATCGTACCTTTGTACTGCAATGTAAAATGATCTGAGGGTGTTGTCAGTTGTATCCTGTAACGCTTTATTGGAACCGTGCCCTGGAGCAGTTCTTCTGTGGTGAGTGAGCCAGCTGGATCAATCAGTTCAACGGATAAATCAGCATGAAGCAGAAACTGAAGTTCTGTCATATCCCTGCCGAGTTGCAGTGTATCCGTTGCTAGCAGGTTCCCCGTTTCGGGTGCTATCTCGACTTTCAGATCATGATGTAGGAGGGGTTCTGTATTGGCATATAACAGCGGCTGTGAACTGAAAAGCAACAGAAACCAGAGAAGCCATCTGATAGTATGATTTTGTGCATGACAGTTTGCAGTGCAAAACCTGTTATTGGATAACAAAGTAGCCACCTGTTTGAATCAATTCGCCTTCAGAGTGTCTGAATGCCTAGTCTGTAGTAGAAGTGAGATGATTATGGTTATAGCACGATATCCTTTTTTCCTCCTGATCATTCTGTCGGTAATGATGTTGTCTGCCTGTGGAAATACTGTTGTACACAAAGGGGCGCCCATTGATCATTACCCCAAAACAACTGACGGAATTATTGATCCGGTAGAAATTGCCACTGTTTTTGATTTGCGACAAACCACCAATATCGAATCATTGATCCCCTCGTTACGTGACAACAGAGTGGTTTATATTGGTGAAACCCATGATAACTACAGTCACCACAATGCCCAGTTCGAGATCATTGCTGCATTGAGGGCGCAAGGTGCTGATCTTGCTATTGGTATGGAGATGTTTCAGCGACCATTTCAAAAGTATCTGGATGATTATATCGCCGGCACGATTACTGAAGCAGAGATGCTGCGAAAAACGGAATGGTACGATCGCTGGGTTTACGATTATCGCTACTATCGACCGATACTGAATTTTGCTCAAGAGTATGGAATTCCGGTTATTGCCCTGAATACCCCGCGTGAGATTACCAGCCAGGTCTCAAAACAGGGGATAGAGTCACTTACAGATCAGCAGCGGAGTCAGATTCCTGCAGATATTGACTATTCGGATGCAGCCTATAGCGAACGGTTACGTGCGATTTTCAGACAGCACGATGAAAAAGCAGAACGTAATTTTGAGCGATTCAAACAGGTCCAGCTATTGTGGGATGAGGGTATGGCACTTCGTGCCGCCGATTATCTGAAAGAACATCCGGGTAAACAGCTGGTTGTATTGGCGGGAAGCGGACATCTCATGCACGGTTCTGGAATTCCCAACAGGGTTAAACGGAGATTACCGGTTGCCTCC
>VMRY01000102.1 GCA_007713595.1 Sedimenticola thiotaurini | reverse complement strand
ATTCATGTTGCTTGTTCCTCAGGTGCCTGTTATTAAACTAATAAATACAATTAGTTAATATTTATTGTTAATGTTATTTATTAGAATTATCTTGCTATTACAAAGCTCAATTCCAAAGAAAGAAGATTATCATATCCACTTCACCGGGTCGCCACTCTGAGTATATGGATTTATACTCACCGGCCCAGCGATACAGACAGGATAGCCATGCCAGTTTACAGAGCAGTACCCGGCAGTTTAGCACTCTATAAGATTCGCCCTGCACGGGTTATACAGGTCAGTGACAAGATCGATATTGATCTGGGAGCAGGCAAGGATAAGCGAGTTAGAGATAAAGATATTGTAATCCTCCATCCGGGTCCGTTGAATCGATTGGATGATTTGGTTGAACTGGAGGGCGATCTGACGGAAGCATGGGAGTTGTTGAGTGGTGAGACGACACACCTGGAAGAGTTGGCCTCCCTCATTTTTGGTGATTTTACGCCGGCCTCAGCCTGGGCAACCTGGGCGTATGTTGCAGAAGGGCTCTATTTTGAAGGGACACCTGACCTGATCCAGGTACGCAGTGCGGAACAGGTTGAGGCAGATCTGCAAGCGAGTCGGGCCAAGGCGGATGCAGAGCAGGCGTGGGAGGATTTTCTAAAGCGTCTCGAACAGCGGGCTATTGAGGCAGATGATCGGGAGCGACTGATTGAGGTTGAGCAGCTGGCGCTGGGTCGTTCAGAGAGTAGCCGTATACTGCAACGCCTGGGTCATCAGGAGACTCCGGTCAATGCCCATCGCATGCTCACACAGGTGGGTTACTGGTCCCCTGAATACAATCCCTATCCACTGCGTCAGCAGCTTCCCTGGCAAGATCCCGAATTGGACTTACCCACGCCAGCAGAGTCGGATCGTGTTGATCTGACCGACCTGGTGGCCTATGCGATTGATGATGAAGGGAGCGAAGATCCGGATGATGCCATCTCCCTGGATGGGGATCGACTCTGGGTACATGTGGCGGATGTGGCGGCGCTCGTTCTGCCGGACTCTCCACTCGATCAGGAAGCACGTGCGCGTGCCGCCAATCTTTATCTGCCCGAGAAGATTGTGCATATGCTGCCTCCTGAAGTAACCCGGCAGCTTGCACTCGGCCTGCAGCCAGTGTCACTTGCACTGTCGATTGGCCTTAAAGTGGATGAGGCAGGGAAGATCACCGATGTAGAGATCTGCAAAAGCCGAATCAGTGTGACCCGACTGACCTATGATCAGGTCAATGAGCGTATGCAAGAGGTACCGTTTAGTGAGATCAAGGCAATTACTGAACGTTTCAGGCTCAGACGCCAAGCTGATGGTGCTGCCTGTATTGATCTGCCTGAAGCCAGTGTTCGGGTGCGCGACGGCGTGATTGCAATTCGCCCTCTGGTTCGTCTGGAGAGCCGCGACATGGTCACCGAGGCGATGGTGATGGCGGGTGAGGCGATTGCCGGTTATGCACTTCAACACGGCATCCCGGTACCGTTTGCCACTCAGCCGTCACCCGATAAGCCGGAGACGCCAGAGGGCATGGCGGCCATGTATGCCTATCGCAGAAAAATGAAACCGTCGCAATCGCGAACCCAGGAGGGCCCTCATGCCGGCCTGGGACTCAACTACTACAGCCGTACCACCAGTCCATTAAGGCGCTATCTTGATCTGGTTGTACACCAGCAGCTGCAAGCCCATTTGGCGGGTGAGACGCTGCTTTCCTATGAGCAGATCAGTGAGCGAATCAGTGTCACCGAACCACTGAATGGTGCCGTGCGCCGTGCAGAGCGGTTCTCCAATATGCATTGGAAATTACTCTTCCTGAAACAGAATCCGGATTGGCAGGGCGAGGGTATTGTGGTGGAGATGTCTGACAGCAAGGCGACTCTGCTGATTCCTGCCCTGGCGATGGAAACCCGTATTCGATTACGCAAGCCTGTGCCTCTGGAATCAAGGCTGCAGATCGGTGTTCGGGAGGTGGATGTTGAAGATCAGGTGGCCTGGTTCAGGCTGATAGGCTGAGCCGCTCCTCCTTCTCGCATTTTTAGCGGCTACTCCCTATACTGAGCTGCTCAATTATAAAAATATCAGGCCGAAGTCGGAGAGCCAGCATGTCGGGAGAAAAACAAGTCAACGATTCCGGCTCCTCAGTGGAGTCTGGACCCTCTGCGGTATTCATCGCTTACTGCGAAGCAGAATTTGAACGCAGAAGAAACAGTGACCAACCCTTCGATGAAGCGGTCTACCGTGATGCCATGGAACTTACCCTGCGCAAGATTCGGGCCCTTGAAGAGGAGGGCTACGCATGATCATTACTGATATCAGGGCGGAAAATTTCCTCAAATACAGCCATCTGGAACTGACCGAACTCCCCGATAAAGGGATCATTGCCATCGACGGCGCTAATGAGTCAGGCAAAAGTTCAATTGGAGAGGTGATCTGTTTTGCCCTGTTTGGGCGCACCTTTTCCCTCGGTCAAGAAGAGCTACAGAAACTGATCCGATGGGGCGAGACGACCTGTAGCACCACGCTGCGCTTTAGAATCAATGACCAGTCGCACTACAAGATCACCCGGATGCTCGATCGGGATGGCAATCATGGTGTTCAGCTGGCCAAAGTGGGTGAGGAGACGCAACCGTTTGCCCGCGGCGTGGTTGAGGTTGATGAAGCGATCTACGACGTGCTGGGCTATGGCTATGATGAATTCATCGAGTCTTTTTATCTTGCTCAACGTGAAATCATCGCTCCCCAGCCGCACAGT
Source organism: Sedimenticola thiotaurini (assembly GCA_007713595.1). Taxonomy (GTDB): domain Bacteria; phylum Pseudomonadota; class Gammaproteobacteria; order Chromatiales; family Chromatiaceae; genus Sedimenticola; species Sedimenticola thiotaurini_A. The sequence goes on along the minus strand of VMRY01000102.1, from coordinate 5,095 downwards.
CAGGCGGTTAAGAGTATGGCTGGGCTCTCTACACTGGAATATGTTGCCTTCGAACATGAGCAGGAGATTGAACAGGAGCGGCAGGCGATTGCCCAGGTAGGGCGCGAGATAGCTGGTATTGACGATGAGCTGAACGAGCTGAATCTTGATCCCCAGGCTATGCTGTCGCTGGAGTCTGATCAGCAGGCACTGCAGGCCAATGAGTCCCTGCTTAGCGAAAAGGGGGCTGCATTAGAGAGCTCCTTCTCGACCTACCGGGCGATGCTGCCGAAGAAGTTTGCCGCCCGAAAGGCCAAAGGCCGGGCGCGGTTTTTCCGTTTTCTATTTTTTGTAGCCGGTTTAATCTCGGCTATCTCTTGGGGGTTACTGGTCCGCCTGCCAGAGAATGAATACAGTCAGCGTCTCAATGCTCTAATCACCGATGCTTATCCACAGTGGGGAGCACAACACCTTCCCTGGCTGCTGTATGCTACCGCTGGATTTGGCGTGCTCTTCCTGTTGTTGTGGATCAGGGTGGCCACCAAGCGCTCAAAAATCGCCGGCTTGCTGGAGCAGGCTGAAGGATTTGCAAATGTGCTGGAGAGTGCGCTTCTGCACCCTGGGTCGGAAAATTCTCCGGCTGAGGGAGGCGAGGTTTCTGACTCCTCTCTACGGCAAGAAATTCCATCCCGTGTACGTGAAGAATCTATATTTATAAGTGAGTTAGAGCCTGAAGTTAATCTTTTAATTGAAGAGATGGAACAGGCGAAAGAGCGATTCCAGCAGCAGGGTATTCGTCTGGGCATGGCTATTCAGAAAGAGCGGGGACGGGTTGAAAAGGGTAACAAACTGGATGAGATTAAGCGTGGGTTCCTGGCGCAGATTGCTGAACATGATCGGCGAATCATTCAGCGTGAACGCTCGCTTGAGTTGTTGGCTGGTGCCACCCGGCACCTCTCTCAACGCTTCAATCGGGACCTCGGTGACTCGGTCAGAAACACCCTGCCCATCTTTACCGATAATAACTACGAGCATCTGCAGATTGATGATGACTTGACCGTTCGGGTCTTCTCGAGCCAGAAAAGAGATTTCATGGATCTGGAGGAGATCTCCAGCGGAACGCAGCGACAGATTATGCTGGCTGTTCGGTTGGCTCTCTCACAAGCACTGATTAAGCGAACAGAGGGTGGAAGACAGTTTGTCTTTTTGGACGAACCATTCGCCTTTTTTGATCAGGGGCGGACACGTAATGCCCTGAGAATGTTACCGAAGCTGGATGAGTCAATCAGTCAGATATGGATTGTGGCGCAGGATTTCCCAGACGGAGAAGCATTTGCTCTCTCGCTGGCCTGTGACAAACAGCGATCAGAGCTGGTGGCGGCTGGTTAGGTGTGCAAGAGCCGGTATACTTTGAATGACCCTTTGTTTTTGAATTAGTGGTTGAACTAATGGCTGGTAATCACCAATCCTGTGCTGTCTGCCGCTTCTTGCGCAGTCTTGCGTTTAGCGCAATAGGGGGCGGTGTTGCGGGCTATACAGCGCTTGCGCTGGGACTGAGTCAGAGTAATGCCATTGTTGCCGCTTTTTTCGGTGCATTAGGTTTAGTTGTTTTGACCGGAAAAAAAGGCAACAACTCGCGCTGATAGCGTTAGCGGGAAAACCAATGTTACTGAGCTGCTGAGACCGGGATAGGCTTTAGCACCCGTTTTAAATCAGCAGGCGAAAGGGCGATCAGGTAGCCCCGTTTTCCCCCGTTGATATAGATCCTTTCCAGATCAAAAATGCTCTCCTCGCAAAAAACCGGCATCTCCTTGCGGGTGCCAAAGGGCGATGTGCCGCCCACCTGATAACCGGAGTGTCGATCAGCGACATCGGGTTTGCAGGGTGATATCGCTTTTACCCCAATGCTGCGAGCCAGCGTTTTGGTGGAAACCTCGCAATCCCCATGCATCAGGATTATCAGCGGGTTTTTATTCTCATCTTCCATTACCAGCGTCTTGATCACTGTATGCTCATCAACCCCTAACTCTCTGGCTGATACACAGGTGCCACCGCCTGACTCATAGCGATAGAGATGATCACTGAAAGCTACCTTATGTGCGCGTAATTGGCGGATGGCGGGGGTGACCGGGGCTTTATGTTTACTCATGTTGGTCTGCTGTGATTCGCGGATTAAATACGGATATGATAGAAGAACAATCATCAATCTCAAATATCTCGAACTCTATGACCCTTTTGCTGCTGTTGATCTGATGCAGGAACTGCCCATACGCCCCGTCTTGCCCCAGCTATCAGAAGTGCTGGAGCGCCAGCATAAAGCGGTATTGGCCGCACCGCCCGGTTCCGGCAAGACTACCCTGGTTCCCCTGGAGTTGATCAGGCAACCCTGGCTCGCCGGCAAGCAGATCCTGATGCTGGAGCCGAGACGTCTGGCGGCCCGCGCAGCGGCCAACCGAATGGCTCAGCTATTGTCTGAACAGGTTGGCGCACAGGTCGGCTATCAGGTGAGGTTTGAACGCAGGGTCTCATCCGCGACCCGTATCGAGGTGGTCACCGAAGGTATCCTGACCCGTCGGCTTCAGGAGGATCCAGAGTTAAAACAGATTGGACTGGTCATCTTTGATGAGTTCCATGAGCGAAGCCTGCAAGCAGATCTGGCACTGGCACTTACGTTGGATGTAATGCACAACCTGCGTGATGATCTGCGCCTGCTGGTAATGTCCGCCACCCTTGATACCGATGCTGTATCAACCCTGTTGGGCGGGGCTCCGGTGATAACAGCTGAGGGGCAATGTTATCCAGTAGAGCATCGCTATCTGGAACGAACCCCAGCGACTGGCGCAGATGACCTGCTGGTTAAGGGTGTGTTTCGGGCTATACGGGAGACGACAGGGGATATCCTGGCCTTTCTTCCCGGTGCCGGGGAGATTCGCCGTGCCGAAGCTGCTTTAAAGCCGCAGCTACCCGACGGTATTGCCGTATTCCCGCTTTATGGTGATTTAGTTCGCTCTGATCAGGATGCCGCCCTGACACCGGTGAAGAATCTGCGGCGTGTCATCCTGGCGACCTCTATTGCAGAGACCAGCCTGACCATTGAGGGTGTTACCACAGTGGTCGACAGTGGCTGGTCACGCCGTCCCCGATTTGATCCCAACAGTGGCTTGAGCCGGCTGGAAACAGTACGTGTCTCCCGGGCCTCTGCGGCGCAACGTGCCGGGCGTGCCGGACGGTTGGGTCCAGGTGTCTGCTATCGGCTCTGGAGCCTGGCGGAAGAGGCGCGCTTTCCGTTATTCCATCCTCCCGAGTTGCAGGAGGCTGATCTCGCACCTTTGGTGCTTGAGCTGGCGCTGTGGGGCGTCTCTTCACCCACCGAACTGCAGTGGCTCGATTTGCCTCCGGCCGGAACCTTTGCCCAGGCCCAGGCGCTGTTACAGCATCTGGATGCGCTTGATGCACAGAACCGGATCACCCCTGCAGGGCGGCGCATGGTCGGGCTTGCTCTGCATCCCCGCCTGGCACATATGCTACTTAATGCGCGGAGTGAAACAGATCTGGCACTTGATCTGGCGGGTCTGCTAAGCGAGCGGGATATTCTCAGAAAACGAACCGGTGAATCTTTCGGTATCGATATGGAAGAGCGCGTTCAGCTTCTCACTGAGTGGCGAAATGGTGGAAAAAGTGGCGGAGCCTATCGATTGCTTGACCCACAGGCTTGCCTGCAGGTGGATCGTGCTGTGAAGCAGTGGCGCAGACGTCTACCACAGCAACAACCAGTCGCAGAATCGCTCATGCTGGGTGTGGGTGGACTGCTCTCACTGGCCTTTCCTGATCGTATTGCCCAACGCTCCAAGGGTACCGATTGTCGTTATCTGCTGGCGTCAGGGCGTGCTGTGAATTTACCTTCGGGTGATCCACTGCTGCGTCATGACTATCTGGTAGTGGCCGCTATGGATGCCGGCAAGCGGGATGGCAGGGCCTATCTGGCGGCATCTATTTCCATCGACCAGATAAGGGAGACCCAGGCAATGCAGATAGAGAACCATTCCCGGGTGACATGGGATGGTTCAACCAAATCAGTGCTGGCCCGTGAAGAGGAGCGACTTGGTGCCTTGATTCTGTCGACACAGTTGTTGTCAAATCCTGACAAGGAGCTGACCTGTCAGGCGATGATCAGCGGTGTACGTCAAATGGGCCTGAATAGTCTGGGCTGGAGTGACAGCCTGTTGCAGTGGCGTGAACGGGTGGCCTCACTTCGTGAATGGCAGCCAGATGATGGATGGCCTGACCTTTCAGATTCCTCATTGCTAGAGCGAATGGAAGAGTGGCTCGCACCCTGGCTCGGTGGTATCACAAAAGCAGATCAGCTAAAGAAGCTGGATCTTGGGGGGCTGCTCAATTCTCTGCTGTCATGGGAGCAACAGCAACGGCTCGACAGGCTGGCGCCTGTCTATCTGGATATGCCATCGGGCACACGTAAAAGACTCACCTATCACGCTGGTCATGTACCTGTTCTGGCGGTACGCCTGCAAGAGCTGTTTGGTCTACAGCAGACACCAACGGTCTGCAATGGCTCAGTTCAGGTGATGCTGCATCTGCTGTCTCCTGCGCAGCGCCCGATTCAAGTCACACAGGATCTCGCCGGATTCTGGCAGCGCACCTATGCTGAGGTCAGAAAAGAGTTGAAGGGGCGTTATCCCAAACATTACTGGCCGGAAGATCCTTATTGTGCTGTGGCAACCGCACGTGTTCGACCGAAATAACAATAGCTTTAGATCTGTTACAAAATAGTTACAACAGAGACTAATAGGACGGCAAAGCGGCAGGATATGACCGGCAAACCATTACCATGTTTCGATATTCGTTCTAAAGAAATAATTCCGCAGTTGTTACCCAGGTTTTAAAACTGAATTAATCTGCTTCTGTTTCATTGCTGTTTTGTGCGGGAATACAGTTCAGTAAAAAGCGCGACTCAATAAGCAGCAGTTATCAACATGAGGTCGACCTGGCAGGCCCAGGAACCATGGATGGAGCATTAGGGCCTGTTAACACCATGTTGATATCCATCGATGCTGGGCATCCGCATAGTGTTATCAGGCCCTAGATGATTCACGTTATT
>VMRY01000151.1 GCA_007713595.1 Sedimenticola thiotaurini | reverse complement strand
TGATTCGATAGCTGAATAGCAGGAATGGTACTATATTAGCTGGTAGAAGACGTTACTTACTATAAATTCGAGTGACGAACCAAAAATATGCACGTTGTATGTTTTGTCTTTAGTTCAGGGATACGTGGTGAGTGATCGGGGAGGCTTTATGCAGGACGGTGTAAGATTTGCTGTAACAGAAGAAGACAACCAAGCTTCCTTCAAACTACGTTACCAGATATATGTCAAGAGTATGGGACGCTTAAAGGATAAGGGCGACCATGTAAATCAAGAGCTGCGGGACGAGTATGACAAATCGGCGCGCGCGGTCATAGCAATCCAAAATGGCGAAGCTATCGGTACCCTACGACTATTTTGGGGGGGCGATGTGCCCTTTACAGATTCCTTGATTGAGGCGTACAGCATTGCGCCATTTTTAAAGATTCTAAAGCAAGACCAGATCTGTATCGTTGAAAGACTGATGGTTACTGAGGGCCACAGGGGGAGTAATGTCACGCTCAGAATGTATAAAGAGGTATTAAACTTTGTACTGAAGCATCGCGCTGAGATCGTACTGCTTGACTGCGAACCTCACCATTTAAACTCTTATTTGAAACTGGGATTCAGACCCTTTACCACACCCTATACTTACCCAGGCATAGGGCTCGTCATTCCAATGGCACTAATTGTCGGTGATTACGAACATCTCAAACAGATCGGTTCTCCCTTTGCCATGCTCACTAAGCCCGAAGATCTTGCCTATTGCTGTTCAGCAGAAGCCCTCTCTAAAATTATTGACGATAAGTCCAATGTACACAGTTTGACTGTATCGAATACATCGCAATTCCTTGATGAAATTCGCTCACTTTCTCCAGGTAAACAGTGGTCATTTGATGCTGCAGCCAGCTTATTTGATTCCCTTACAGAAGATGAGATTGAGCGATTAATTCAGAAAAGCCATATCATTACCTGCAAAAAAGGCAATCATATAATTGAAAAAGATAACTCAGCAAAAACCATGTTTATCCTGTTACATGGTCATGTCGCTGTTGAAAAAGGCGGCCAGATGATTGCGATGGTATCACCAGGTGAAGTGATCGGAGAGATTGCCTTTTTCCTGGGCGTACCAAGGACAGCAAGTATCATAGCTGCCACTGATGGTGTGAAAGTATTGTCACTGGATGAAAAAGGCCTTTCACGTCTGCTCAAACATGAAGGGCAACTCGCAAACAAGGTGTTAATGAACCTGTGTCGCGGGCTCTGTTCCCGTATTCTTGCAGGCAGTGAAACTTCCGATTTTAGGATTAATTAGGCCTTCGCTTTATACTTAAGCGAAAGCCTTCTCTTATCTCCTCTCAACTAGTTCATTTTTTCAGATTCTGAAGTAACATCTCGGCCTCAGATCGTCCGGCAAATTTTTGTTCTTTATTAAGCAACTCCGTGAGTATTTCTATCGCTAGATCCTGCTTTCCAGTGGATGCATTTATTTTTGCTTCATGAAAACGTAGTACAGGATTATTCGGCTCCAGGAAACGAACTTCTTTTATTGTTCGTAATGCTAACTCTTTTTCATTGTTTGCCAGATACACCATGGCTAATGTGTCCATCAGTACCACAGAGCCAGGCTTCAAACTATTGGCTTTTTTTGAAAGAGTCAGCGCCTTTTCTGGATCACTGTCGCGTATTGACCATGCCAGATTATTCAACACAGTAATATTATCAGGAGATAGAGCCAAAGCCCTTTGATAATAGTTTGCCGCTAGATCATCTTTATTCAGACGGGTATAGGTCTCCCCCAGGATCAGATTGGCGGTGAAATCATCACTGTGACTATCGGCCCACTCTTTTTGCAGATTAAGAGCCCCTTCGCTATCACCAACTCGTAGTCTCTGCCTGGACAATGCAAGCATATTTTCATTACTTGGATAGGTCTTAAACAAGCTCTCCGCAAGAGCCAGCGCTTGCTTTTGATTACCCTTCAACTCTTCCAGGGCAAATTCAACCCTTTTGACATCTTGATTGTCAGCGGCAAATGTTTTCAATCGCGCGATTTCACGCTCAATAGAAGGGATATCTTTCTTCTTTACAAGAAGCCGGAGAAAGGCAATACGTGCCGGAAGGAAACGCTCATCCTTCTGCACCGCCATCAATAGAGAGCTTTCAGCTTTATCATAATTGCCCATGCCGGCATAAGCTTGCGCCATGAGAAAGTAGCCGTTTGCAGCATTCGGATATTTTTCGACGATCTCTGTGGCAGTTCCTTCGGCCGATTTATATTTTTCCTGGGCTAATTGTTGACTTACGATTACCTCTAAAACCGGCAACTGCTTTCTCGCCTCAAAATCTAATGTCTCAACAAGCCCGGCAACCTGTGCAGGCTTTCCCGTCCGAATATAATGCTTCGCCAGCATTACCCTCGGGCTAACTGCACCAGGATGCAATCTTATAGCTGTTTCCAGACGTTTCATCATCTGCTCTGTCTTGCCTTCAAGCGCATCAAGCTCAGCAAATTTAATCAAGGTTTCAAGATTATCAGGATGGGCCGCAATTATCGTCTCAAGGTACTCTCTTGCTTTGGCATTTTCCCCGGCTTGCATAGCAAACGATGCCAAGTTAAGGCCCGCATCAGTATTGCCTGGTTTTATGCTCCAAGACTTTTCCAATTCTTTCTGAGCCAACGTTAGATTTCTTTCAGCAATATAGATCATGCCGCTCAAATTATGCGGGATCTCACTTGCAGGCGCTCGAGCTTGAAAATCAGCTGCAGCCTGATGTGCCTTTTCCATCTGCTTTAATCGCAGATAGCTTAATACCCTGAAAATATCTGCCTGGTGATTACTCGTATCCTGCTTAATAGCATCATCAAGTTGAGCGAAACCAGCCTCTTCATTTCCACTCAAAAGCAGACCTGCACCCAGACGTACTTTTGCTTCTGCGGAATCAGGATTGAGTTCGACAATCTTATTAAGAAGCGAGATACCTTCTGCTGTATCACCACGCATCAACATCGCCTTCGCAAGGATATTTAACAGACTGGGATCCGACGAATTTTCTTTTAAAACCGGCCTCAATAAGGTTTCAACATATTCATAATCCTGCTTTACATATTTAATTTCTGCGAGCAATTTTCTATTGGGAAGATATCCAGGGTTTATAGTGAAATACCGCTCTGAGTGTGTTTCTGCCTGGGCAATATTTCCTTGCTTATAATTGACATAGGCGAGATAAAAGAGTGTCAGTGGGTAACGTTCCTGATTGAGCAATGCCAAATCAAAAGCCGATTTGGCATCGTCCAGTTTATCAGTTGCTAAATAAACAAGGCCTTGAGAGAAGGCAACACCAGGATTGCCTGGAAGTTTTTTCTTCAATATATCCAGATCATACTGGGCTTTTTTCATGTCATTCAAAAGTATATTTATAGTAACCCGCTTGTTGCGATCCGCAAGATTAGTGGGCTGAAGTGACATTGACTTTGTATAGGCGTCTCTCGCCTGTTCCAGGTGCTTTTCCGTGGCTTCTATATCACCTAACAAACTCCACGCTGCGGGATAATTCTTATCAATATCAAATGCCAATTTGAGCTGTTCGCGTGCCTTGGGAAGTGAGTTTTGAGCCATCATATAGACACTCGCTCTGGCAACCTGCACATAAGCTGAGTTTGGCGCCATATTTAAGGCACGTTCAGTCAGTTCTATGGCTTTCTGCTGTTTATCCTGTATTAGAAAGGCAATACCCTGCTCAGCAAAAATAATGCCCTGCTCATACGGTTTAAGGTGTGAGGTTTGCATGGCATGTACTTCATCAAGTTTTCTTAACTGAAGCAGCGCCTGGCCTAAGCTAGAGAGCGTGTCATTATCATCAGCACCGAGTTCCCTGGCATTTTTAAGTTCTTTTTCAGCAGCCGCATAGTTCCCAGCCTTCAAATATAGTTGTCCCAGATAGGTTCTTGCCGAGCTGTTTTGGGGGTTCTGCTGAAGGGCACTTTTTAGTTCGA
>VMRY01000147.1 GCA_007713595.1 Sedimenticola thiotaurini | reverse complement strand
GCTTCTTCCATAGGTAGTATGTTTTCCAGGCTTTCCTGGAATCTTGATTCAGCGAGAAAAGAGTCACTGTCTACAAGATAGGGTGTCACTGGTTGACGTCTTCCTTTAACGTTGACCGTTTTCATCGGTGTCACTTTTACCAGTGCGTCAATACCTGGTTGGGTCAGCGTGTCTTCAGTTACAAGGATTTCACCCGGTGTACAGATATCGCAAATTCTTGATGTCAGATTCACCGCATCACCGACCACCGTGTACTGCATCCGATCCGCACTGCCAAGATTACCTGCAAGCATTTGACCGCTGTTAATGCCTATCTTGAAATGCACCAAAGGCATACCGCTCTTTTCTCTTTGATGATTGATTCGAGCGGCTATCTCTTGTATCAGTACGGCGCACGTCACGGCATGTAATCCATGTGAAAAATCCGACTCTGGAACACCGAAGAGGATCATTACACAATCCCCGATGAATTTATCCACAGTTCCATTACAGCTGTCTGCAGCAATAGAAAAATAGCTGAAATATTGATTGAGTAATTCGCCAACGGCTTGTGGGCTTAGATCTTCTGACAATTCAGTAAAACCGACAACATCACAAAACAGCACGCTCCCTTCAACGGTAATCCCGCCGAGCTCACTCCCGTCCGGCTGGTTTAACACTTGATGGGCGATGGTGGGTGACAGAAAGCGGGAGAACGCCTGTTCAACTTCACGCTTTTTCTTCATGCCATCGGACATGAGCTGGAAAGCGTCTAACACCCGACCTATCTCATCCTTCCTGCCGACAGCAATGGGCATCTGCATTTCCCCATTATCAATTGATTCTCCTACCTTGACTAGCTGGTAAATTGGTCGACACAATTGGTGTGCCAAAGGAAAGGCAAGCATGGCGCCCATACATATCAAGCCCAGTGTTGTGGTTATCAGTGCACCTGTGAGGGCGCTCAGTTGATGTTCGAGAGGGCCTTGGTCTATTGTTACTACTGCAAAACCTGCAGTAACATCCTTAAACACAATGTGGCTGATAAATGATACGGCATTAACGAAGGGTGTTTTCCAAGGTAGCTGTTGATTTTGTTCATTGGATTTAGTCAGTGAGAGAATATCTCCAATAGGGGATATTCCAGCACTGGCCTTGATTTGCCCTTTCAGGTCAAACACCTGCATGCCCAGTATCAGCGTTGTTTTTTCCTGCTGACGCACCAGAACCTGTAGACTCAGATCATCACCAGCAAGTAGAGGTTCGCCTGAGGCAAGCGCCAGCTGGTCAACCACTGTCCGTCCCAACACGTCATTTTGCTGCCGATAGGTATTGGTCTGTTGATCAATCAAAAACCAACCCAGTAGTCCCATCACAATCGTGACAAAACAGGCGATAATCAGTGACCACTTGAGTGCCAGTGGCAATGACGAGTTCTCTAATCGTTTGGTCAGGTTTTTCATGGAGGAAAAAGCGGCACCCTAGCTAAGCTGGATAGTGTTAACCAACAATTCTACCACGTAAGAAGGCGTATTATCGGGGGATCTAATTTCACACGCAGTCTAACGATGCGGGTTGATTACACCAATCAACTTCAACAGACTTAAGGTCAGTTTTGCAGTAATTCCCCATAACAGTTCTCCCTCATAACGCTCAAAATGGATTACGGGGATATCCTCTTTGGTATTTTTCAGCGTCTTCCAACTTACCCGATGGTTGGCTGGATCAGCCAGCCATGAAACCGGGATACTGAATATCCGGCTCACTTCCCGGTCATCAGGGATCAGGGTTATAGGCCAATTAATCTCCCCCACCACCGGTGTCACCATGAAATTACTTATAGTGTGATACTCCTTGAGTGTCCCGAGAATAGATACATGAGCCGGATCAAGTCCAATCTCCTCCTGGGCCTCCCTGAGCGCAGCATCGAAGGCATTGCTGTCAACATCTTCCAACTTTCCACCGGGAAACGCGACTTGGCCACTGTGGTGGTCATCTTCATGTTCTGATCGGCGGATGTAGAGAACCCGCCACTCGCCATTTTCGCGAAACAGCGGGATCAGAACAGATGCAGGTGCCGGAGGCCGGCGAAAATAACCCGTCGGATAGATGACCTGCTCAGGGAGATGATGCCCCCTGTCGGCCAGTATCCTGGAGATAGCCGTGCAATCCAAATCAAACAGTGTCATCCGCCTGTGCCCATTTTCGTGACTAGTTCGCCTAACATTTTAACGCCCTTCTCCATTTTAACATTAGGGCAATCTGCATAATTCAACCGAATGTGGTGGGTAAATTTACCCGTACTGGAAAACAGTTCCCCTGGCGCAACACCAACACCCTGCTCCATTGCTCGGGTGGTTAACGCCATGGAGTCAACGCTGGGCGGCAGTTCAACCCATAGCAGGTAGCCCCCATTTGGGTGTGATACCCGCGTACCCTCTGGAAAATAGCGGGTTATCCATTCCAGAAGGTAGTCCCTGCCCCGCTTGTAGTGGCTTCGCATCTTCTTCAAATGCCGGTCATAGCCACCCCTGGCAATAAAATCAGCGACTGCCAGCTGTGGCAGTGTAGCCGAACTCATACTCGATATATATTTCATGTGCATGACACGGCTGGCATATCGTCCTGGTGCTACCCAGCCCACCCGCAGACCCGGTGCCAGTGACTTCGAAAAGGATGAACAGAGAATAACCCGCCCCTCCCGGTCAAAAGATTTTACTGTCCTGGGACGGGGCATATCATATGAAAGGTCTCCATAGATATCATCTTCAATCAGTGGGACATCGAACCGATTAAGTAATTCAACCAGACGGGCTTTTCTTTCATCTGGCATGGTATAGCCCAACGGATTATTGAATGTGGGCGTGATAAGGCACGCCTTTACCGGCCATTGCTCAAAAGCCAGTTCCAGCGCGGTCAGGCTGATCCCTCGTTCAGGATGGGTGGGCAGTTCCAGTGTTTTCAGACCACAGGCCTCGATTGCCTGCAATGAGCCATAAAAGCTCGGGGAATCGACAATCACGGTATCTCCAGGTGATGTCAAAGCGCGCAAACTGCTGGCCAGTGCTTCCTGACACCCCGAGGTGATAATCACCTCATCAACGGAGAGATTACAACCTGAATCCACTGCCAGACGGGTTATCTGTCTGCGTAACTCATCACAGCCAAAGATATAATCATAGGAAAGACCCCGCAGCTCCCCCCTGCGTGTCAGGGCTGCCAGTGAACGTTGCAGAGGCTTCAGTGTTCCCACAGAGAGGTTTGGAATGGCTCGACCGAGATAAAGCACATCAGCACTTTCTGCCTGATACAGTACATGAAATACCTTGGCCCAGGTGCTGGTCTCTTTGGGTTTTGCTGAGTACTCGGGAATTACCGGAAGATCAAGCAGTCTCTTTTGCTGCTGGGTAACAAAGTGACCGGATTTTGGGCGTACTTCCGTGAAACCCCGCTGCTCTAATAACAGGTAGGCCTCCTGAATGGTTGAAATACTGAATCCCATCTGCTCACTGAGATGGCGTATGGAAGGAAGACGATCACCTGTTTTATAGATGCCCTGAGCAATCTGCTCACTGATTGTCTGGGCTACCTGCTCATATTTTTTCATCTTCACCGGCACAGTCAATGAGTTAAAAAACCAATACAGATCTTGAAATCAGCATCTGTACTGCATTGATATTATATTTCTTGAATCTGTAATGATTACAGAATACCCCATACACTCTCTCTCAAGCAAATCACCTTGGGAGCGACTAAAATGGAGATCACACTTAGCAGACTCAATCCTGCCAACGGAATCAGAAGAAAATGGATCCCCCTGACAACGCGGTTGATGATATGGCACGAAAGATATCGTCAAAGACGTGCCCTGATAAGTTTGGATGATCGG
>VMRY01000086.1 GCA_007713595.1 Sedimenticola thiotaurini | reverse complement strand
GCCACTTCCCCGTTGTGTGGATAGAGTTCCAAATAGCCTCATAAAACGCCTTATCATGCTTTCCCGATTTTGGAAAACCTGCTTTTCTACCTAAAACCTCGTCCCGGGGATATCCCAATAACTCACAATAGGCAGGATTCACTTCAATAATATTTAAATCCATATCCGTGACAATAATCCCTTCGCTGGTAGATTCCGTCACATACTTAGCCAGACGAAGCGCCTCTTCGGATTTTTTTCGTTGTGTTATATCACGCCAGACAACATGCAATAAAAATTTACCATTTGCAGGAATGGGGGTGAGTAACACCTCCAAAGGAAAATCCGTGTCATCAACCTTTCTATGGATCCACTCAAATCGATGCGAACCATTTTGAAAGGCCAATGCAATCATCTCGTTGGCCTTATCAAAAGATGTTGTGCCGTCTGGCTGTAGCGTAGGAGACAACTGAGAAGGATGGGTTGCCAAGAGTTCCGCCTGATTGTGATAACCAAGCATCTTTAGCGCGGCATGATTGCAATCAACAAACTTGCCATCATCAATGATAAGCAACGCATCTGCTGATTGCTCAAAGAGCACGCGATATTGATCCTGCAAAGCTTCACCCATGCTTATGCCTGACTCTATTGATGTAGCGCGCAATGTATTCGCGGAAGATAACCCATCATGTAAACTTATCCATTAGTACCTCAATTCCACACATGACAAAGATAGAAAAGCCAACACATTCAAGCAGAGAAGATACTTAAGCCGATTTTCGGCCTATCCATTTAATGATAACGGCCTATAGGACAGCAACTTTATAGTATCTTTATTAATCAAGACCCCTGGTAAAATAACTTATAAATTGAAACAGTGCAGCCATTATCATCACTTATTACTCTAATTTCCCACTTCTATGGTAGGTTATTGTAATATGAGGACATTTCCTATCTGCACTGACCGTAAGGAGTATCATGCGACCAGCCGCTATCTCGACCATTCTTGACCGTGAATACCTCAGTACTGAGCAGGGTTACCACACGCCTGTTATGCTCTGGGGCCCGCCCGGTGTAGGTAAATCACAATTGGTCAGCCAGGTGGGAGAACGCCACGGCATACCGGTTATTGATATCCGGCTATCCCAGATGGAGCCGAGTGATTTGCGCGGCATACCGTTCCGTAATGGCGAGCTGGTGGAGTGGGCGGAACCTGCCCTGCTTCCACACGTCAACAACCAGGGTGAACGGGGTATTCTGTTTCTGGATGAGATCACCTCTGCACCACCCAGCGTTTCCGCTGCAGCCTATCAATTGATCCTCGATAGACGACTGGGTGAGTATAAAGTACCCGATGGCTGGGCTATCTTTGCAGCCGGTAATCGTCAAGGTGATCGGGGTGTCACCTACACCATGCCGGCACCTCTGGCTAACCGCTTTACTCACTTTGAAGTGGAAACCCATCTGGATGACTGGGTTAATTGGGCATATAAAAATGGCATTGATGAACGGGTAATCGCATTTTTACGATTCCGTCCGGAAAGACTGTTTGACTTTGACCCGGCCCACAATCCTGTCGCATTCCCCACACCTCGCTCCTGGGAGTTCGCCCATCGCGGTCTGCAGAAATTTGATCAGATACCCAATCTGTTAACAGACACGCTTCAGGCTTGTGTTGGACCTGCCGCAGGAATCGAGCTGGCCGCCTTCGTCAACAATCTTGATAAGCTGCCGGATATCGATGCCATTCTCAGGGGTGAACCGGTCGTTGTTCCAACCGAAATCGATCTCCAGTATGCCGTCGCCTCTGCTCTGGTTGGCAGGGCCGTCAAGCACAAGGATAGCCCCGAAGGAAAAGAGATCTTCGGGCGTATCATGGAATATGCCGGACGCTTTCCACAGCGCGAAATGGGCATCATGCTGGTATCGGATATGCATCGTGCAATTGGCACAGACCTGTTTGGCATACCTGAATTTGCACCTTGGGCTGAAGCCGTCGCCGATGTCATGCTTTATGATCTTTAAGGTGCAGTACTGGCAGAATAGATACATCCAATGAGTGATCTCGAAACAAAACTCAGCGCCGCACGCACACGGTTGATTCTGGACAAACCGTTTCTGGGGGCACTGGTTTTGCGCCTGCCAATGATCGCGGCGGAAGGCGACTGGTGTCACACCACCGCTACCGATGCTCGCTCCTTCTATTACAATGCCGACTTCATTGATGCACTGACACTGGAGCAGACGCAATTTGTGCTGGCCCATGAAGCGTTGCATTGTGCCCTCTCCCATTTTGCAAGAAGAATGCACCGGGACAAGTACCGCTGGGATATTGCCTGTGATCTCGCAATCAATCCGCTGCTGATAGCGGAGGAGCTGGAGCCCTGTCCAGGTGCCCTGCATATTGTCGAATATGACGGTATGACAGCAGAGGAGATCTACCCCTGTATTGATGAGAGTGATCATATGAACACGCATGATCATCACATCTACGATCAGGGCGATGACAATCCCGGTGGCACTCCCAGTGATGGTGGTAATGCAGAGAACGAGCAGCCTCCCTCTGGACAAAGCAGTCAGCCAGACAACGTTCAGGAAACCAAACAACCGGGACAGACACAACAGCAATCTGATCCAGCCAGCAGCAGTGGAAATCAACCACCTCCATTAACCAGTAAAGAGCAGGAACAACTGGCGATTCAATGGACGCAGCGCTTGACCGGGGCTCATCAACAGGCGTTGCAGGCAGGAAAGATGGGGGGCGAGATGGGGCGTATGATTGGCCACTTGCTGCAACCCCAGATCCCCTGGCGCATGCTGCTGGCTCAATACATGACCGCAACCGCCCGGGATGATTACAACTGGGCCAGACCCTCACGCCGTGAAGGTGATGCCATTCTGCCGAGCCTACGCAGTAATGAACTGAAGGTCATTGTCGCGCTGGATACCAGTGGATCAATCAGCGAAGCGGAGATGAACCTGTTTGTCTCTGAACTGGATGCACTCAAAGGCCAGGCACATGCCCGACTCACCCTGCTGGCCTGTGATGCGACGCTGTCTGATGACACTCCGTGGATCACCGAGCCCTGGGAACAGTTTCTGCTTCCAAGGGAGTTCAAAGGAGGTGGGGGTACTGACTTCAAACCCGTCTTTGAATGGATCGAACAGAATGACAGCAATGCTGATCTGTTGATCTACTTCACCGATGCCCAGGGGCATTTCCCCGATCATGAACCGCGCATGCCGGTAATCTGGTTGGTCAAAGGACGCGCTGAGGTTCCCTGGGGCCAACGCATTCAACTCAATTGAACGCTATCTGGAAATGATTAAGTGGAACTGACAAGCGAAGACCTCCTCCGTCTAAATGTACTGGCAGTCAATGCCGACGCCATTCGACTGAACGAAAACACGCTGGAGCTGTTTGGTCGCAAAGGCAGCAAGGAGATGAAGGTCCAACTGCACCCCACAGGCAATCAGGATCGCTATGTCAAACAGGTACGCGAAGTACTGGCCACTGTCGCGCTCGACTCGCCGGGAGGCTATCCGGTATTTATTCAACGCTGGACCCGTATGGGCCAGGTCGATAGCACCCGCCTTGCCAACCTGCTCAGACTGGCAGAACCAGAGGCAGTCATGGCAGTCGTCTGTTCACCGGGACTAACCGATGAACTGGCGCAACTCGCCTGGTGGTGTGAACCCCATGCCGAGTATGCCCGTCGCCTGCTGGAGCAGCCTGATGTTGCTACTGGTAAACTCGGTCCGGAACTGGCCGCCTACCTGGTAGAACATCTCCCTTTTGAAACAGAACCACAACAGATGCTGGAAACCGTTCGGCTGGTGCTGCAACCCGGTTTAATAGACGACACACTGAAACAGCGCCTGTGGAACAGAGGCAGAACCACAAAAAGCTATCGCGTCGGTTTTCTTGAAACCCTGCCGGATCAGCTCCCGGAGCAACAGCCACCCCACCCTGCACTGGCGACTAACCAGAGTCAGCTGCAACAGCTCGCCGATCAGGATAATCCGTATGCACGCCTGCTAATGAAACTGCTGGACAGCACGGGTCAGAGTTTTGCTAACACCGCAGCCGATGTCCTGACTCGCCCTGGCAATCAGGATATTGTCACAGCCCTGTTCAAGGCCGTGGGAGATTACCTGAAACCGATACGAACACACCACGCAGAACTGCGTCAGATCGAAGCAATCGTTAACGTAGTTGAGTCACTCATAGAAAAAGACACCAACCAGCTTCATCAACTGTGGAGCAACATACCTGCACTTCACGCCGAAATACGGGCGATGCTCTTTCTTGCCCACCTGGATGATAGCGTCCTCACCCCGATTCTGAGTCTTACCGATGCGGTTGGAACTGTCCTGCGGAAGAAAATCGAGCCGGTTTCATCCCCATTATTAGCCAATCTTGATCAGATTCTTGCTAAAAAACGGTCAAAATAGACCATTTCTAAAAATAATAGCCATCTATCTTATTGATATTATTAGTACTACACATTTTGCTAAAATACTTCTTTACTATTTTAGTAGTTTCTTATATTCTACATCTCAGTTAAGACAAGTAGTCAGTCGGGCTTAACAGAAGAACATAACTAATTTAAGAATTTCAGGAGATATACCCATGAAAAAATTTGCAAAGATTGCTGCTGTTGTCGCTCTGCTGTCTGCTTCTGCTACCGCTTCTGCATGGTGGGGCGGTGGTCCATGGAACGGTATGGGAAATGGAATGGGTGACGGTTCAGGCGATTTCAACATGAACTTCAGTGGCCGTGGTAATGGTTACTCACGTGGAAATGGCAATGGCTACGGCTATGGCAACCCATACGGTGGCTACGGCGCACCTTACGGTTACGGCGCTCCTTATGGTTACGGCGCACCAGCTTATGGCGCTCCTTACGGCTATGCCCCTTACGGCCAGCCAGGTGCTCCAGTTGCCCCACAGGCTCCAGCACAATAATAGACTCGTCGAGTAGTTAACGAGCTATTAAAAAGGACACATTGGCACAAGGACGTGCAACATCAAACAGAAAACGATTCAATCAGTGCAGAGATTCCGTGTCTGGAACAGACAGATGATTCCAGAACACGAGGCTGTAGTACTCTGCAAATCACGTTAAGGTTTAATACAATGAAAATGACCAAGTTGATTGCTGCTATTGCCCTGACCACCGTAACAATGACCGCCAGTGCCTGGTGGGGTGGTAATCCCTGGAATGGAAATGGCCTCGGTGACGGTTACGGAGACGGATCCGGCGATTTCAACATGAGCTTTAGTGGACGTAGCAACCTGCGCGGATACGGCAATGGCTACGGCTATAACAACCCCTACTACGGTGGCTATGGCGCTCCTTACGGATATGGTGCCCAGCCTTATGGTTACGGCCCTGCACCCGTTGCACCCTATGGTGCAATGAGCGAAGAGCAACAGAAAGCCATGGAAGCCCATCATCAAGCCATGATGGAAGCCATGGAAGCCCAGCGTAAACAGTTTGAAGAAGCCGCACCTGGCCAAGCACCTTTCGCACAGCCCGATATGAACATGAGCCGCGAAGAGATGCTGAAACAGCGTGATGAGCGTCGTGCAGAAATACAGAAGCAGATGCAAGAGCGCCGCGCCGAAATGGAAAAACAGCGTGAAGCCCGTCGTGCAGAGTTCGAAAAGCAGATGGAAGAGCGCCACGAAGCCATGCACAAAGCCATGGAAGCGCGTAAAGCACAATAAGTCTTTATCTGAAACTTTCAGAACTGACACAAAAGCCCGTGATGAAAGTCACGGGCTTTTGTGCTTGAAAATAGAGAAACCCTAAAATGTCACTACGCCCTTTCCTGCGCACCACCCTAAAATGATTACATCAGTTTCTGAGTTTTTAATTCCCCGATTTAACCAGAGAAGAACATGTGCTGTCTCTGCACTGCTGCATCATTTACTTCGTTTCAAGCATTGAGATCGCATCGCGTCTTAAAGCTTCGCTACGTGAAATTGACAGCGCAACACGCATGGGAGGTGACGAATTTCTTCTGCTGGTATCCGAGATCGAGTCGAGGACACATATCGAAACAATGGCAGATCGTATACTGGAACAAGTGAGGGTGCCTTTTAAATTGGGGCCCGAGACACTCTTTCCCTCCTGCAGTATGGGTATTGCCCTCAGTACAGAAGGTGCGACATCCAACGCATTGATTGCCAACTCCGATCGAGCGTTGTATTTAGCCAAGAAACAGGGGAAGAACCGCTATGCGTTCGCAAACGCTAGTGACAAAGGGGTCAAATATGACCCCATCGAATAGAAACCATACACGGCAATTAAAATCCGCCGACTCGGAGCCGATATCACAATTATCTCTAGGACAGGTCACCCGTAACAAAAGGGTCCGACTCGATTGATAGTGAAACCAATG
>VMRY01000051.1 GCA_007713595.1 Sedimenticola thiotaurini | reverse complement strand
TGTTATAGGCATATAAAAAATAGTTATTAACTTAATGTCGAGATGGCCATTCTTGAAGAAAGGAGAAAACGATTCATGTTAAAGCGCTGTTATTCATTCGCTTTTCTGCTGCTAGCTGCGCCACTTTGGGCTCAGCAGAATCCTCAGGTACTGGGTTATGGGGTAAAGGGTTGTGACCACTATAATCTTACTTATGCAGGCTGGCAGGAGGGTCAGGAAGAGCATATAGCGGAATATATCCACTACCGTGATTGGCTTGAAGGGCTCGTTACAGGGCTGTCACTGGCAACCGGGATGGATGTTCTGAAAGGCGTTGATAACAAAGGGGCTTTGCGGCGAATCCAGCTCTATTGCGATGAACATCCAACAGATGATTTTTTCACTGCCACGATGGATCTGGTTCGAATTCTGAGTAGTCTCAAATAGCTGTGAGATTGAACAGCTGCCTGGCATTTCTGCTGGTGACCTCTGCCAGCTGAGCCTTAGATATCTCTCTGATGGAACAGATGACCTCGACAATCTCCTGAATGTAGGCAGGTTCATTTCGCTCCCCGTGGTGAGTTGAATCGGGTTGGTCAGGGGAATCGGTCTCGAGAAGTAATGCAGTCAAGGGCAGCCACTTTACCAATGCATGCAGTCGATGGGCCTTGCTATAGGTTACGGGGCCACCAAAGCCCAGCATGAAACCCATATCAATGAGTCTTTCTGCCTGCTGCTGACTGCCTGAAAAGCTGTGTAGTACCCCCGTGAGTGTTGGAAACCGACGCACTGTATTGATCACCTGCTCAACAGATTTTCTGGCGTGAATAATGACGGGTAACTGGTAGTGGCTGGCTAATTCAAGTTGGGCTTCAAACAGCCATAGTTGTGCTGTTTTATCTGGCTCAGGTATATAAAAATCGAGGCCGCATTCGCCTACGGCGACCGGATTGCCATGTTCCAACCACTTTGCCAGCTCATCTACGTGCTGCTGTCGATGCTGTTTCATAAACATAGGATGCAGGCCATAAGCAGCGGATAGCTCTTTGTGTTGCAGGCATAACTGTTTCAGTCTCTCCCATCCGGCGGCATGAATAGCCGGGACAATCACCTGGCGGATTCCCTGTTTAATGGCGCGGGCGATCACCTCTGTCCGATCAGAATCAAAGCGTGTGTCGTCCAGATGAGCATGAGTATCAATAAATTCCATATCCGTAGTATAAACAACCAGGATGTCTGTGGATGCATAGAATAAAGACAACTGGCATAGTAAGACCATCAATAACAGAAACGACTGTATATTCTGGTAGGGGCTGTTACAGATTAATTCATTCAGATGTAGGTGAGTATGAAAATAGTCTCATTCAATACAAATGGTATTCGGGTTCGTGGACATCAGCTGGCGCGACTCAAAGAACGCTATGATCCAGATGTGATTGGCATCCAGGAGACTAAAGTACAGGATATGGAATTCCCCAATGAGATGATTGAGTCATTGGGGTACCAGGCACACTACTTTGGTCAGAAAAGTCATTATGGTGTGGCGCTACTATCCAAACAGGAGCCCATTACGCTACAGAAAGGTTACCCTTTTGATGAGCCAGATGCCCAGCGGCGTATTATCTGTGGTGAATACGAGAGCGCCTCTGGTGCCCGGATAAAGATTATCAATGGCTATTTCCCGCAGGGTGAGAGTCGTGATCATGCGATCAAATTCCCCGCCAAGCGCAAGTTTTACAGTGATTTGATGCGCTATCTGCGGGAGCACTGTTCTCCCGATGATCACCTACTGGTTATCGGTGATATGAACATCGCGCGCCAAGATATTGATATAGGTATTGGGCCACAGAACGCAAAACGTTGGCTGAAAGAGGGTAAATGCAGTTTTCTGCCTGAAGAGCGAGAATGGATGGAAGAGCTGCTTGGTTGGGGTCTAAGTGATACCTATCGCGATCACTATCCAGAGTCGGCTGATTTTTTTAGCTGGTTTGATTATCGTAGCAAGGGCTTTGATAGGGAGCCAAGACGCGGGTTGCGAATTGATCTGATTCTGGCCAGTGCTTCGTTACAAAAATGCTGCACCGGTGCTGGAATTGCCTATGATATAAGGGGTATGGAGAAACCTTCTGATCACTGCCCGATTTGGGCAGAATTTACGATTTAATCAGTTATGGATAAACAACCGCAATTTCTAAATGAGTGGGAAGATGGTGGGCTGGAGGCCATTAAGGAGGTCTTTCGTCTTACCGAAAAAGAGCTTGCAGAGATTGATCTTCTGTTGGCCTCTTATTCACGCGATGCCTTCTGTGGTGAGGCGTTTCTTCTTTTTCGCAAGGGAGATATGCTCTATGAAGTGAATGCCAGTCATGACTCTGGCATCTGTATGGAGGGTCAGTGGGAGCCGGAAGAGACCTTGCTAAAGGCTTTGGATTTTCGTTTGGAAAAGGGTCGCCTAGGTGTCAGTACCGATGGGGATAATCTGTTCGCCAACGAACTGAGGTTTCTATTGGCTGAATTGAAGGCCAATGGCTTTAGTTGATTTGCACCTACCTGCCTAAAAGCTCAAACAATCGTCGCGTTTTTTGTTCAAACCAATCAAGTATTGCCCGATGCAGTGGTGTGGCAAACAGCCAGCTCAGGGTGACCAATCCCAAGCTCAATGCACCAACAATCTCATCGGTCAGCCAGTGTGCGCCGCTCATCAACCTGGGCAGGGTGAACAGCACCATCAATACCAGCGCCAGCAGCCCGTGAATTTTAGGCAAATAGGCTAGGGCAAAACCCGCACTTAACAGCAGTACCAAACCATGATCACCAGGAAAACTGTCTGATGAGTAATCCTTAGTCGGGATATCGGGGACGAGTTGCGAGAGTCGCACTGCGTCAGTAAATTGCGCTGTTGCACTGGGTCGTTCGATTGGGAGGTTCTTGCTTATCAACAGCATCAGCAACAGAGTAATGAACATGAATGCGCCCAGAGCGACATAGTGTTTAATACGCTCTCTGTCACGTAGCAGTGCCTGGTGGGCAAACAGTAGGGTCATGGCGATGGCAGCCACCAGGTCAAACACCCGGTTATTGGCAATGGCCCAGAACCGTTGCCATCCTTCGCCCCAATGGAGTGATCGGTTCATCGCCCAGAATATCTGTTCATCCAGGGCCAGCCATAAACCGCGGGATGGTTCGAGCAGCCAACTTAACAGCAGTATGAGTGATAGTAGGTTGGCGCTAACCAGACGCTTTATCTGCCAGCCATTATTTGTTGTTAATATCATACGATTACTCATCCAGCAGAATGGCGGTGATTGCATCACCAGAGTCAGAAAGTTGTTGCAGGCGAACGGAAACAATGCGGTTTTCCAGGTCCTCCTTCGTGGGGTGATTGATCTCTACCCGTAAAAAGTTAGGCGTATAGCCATTCCAGCCTAAACTCGGGTCAAGCGGAGCGCTCTCAATCAGCACGGGAAACTCCCGCCCTATGTAGCGGCTTAAGAAATCGCGCTTGAGTTTTTTGCCGATTTGATGGAGTTGCTCGCTCCGTCGTCTTATGGCGTCTCGGGTGACTGGGTCTGGCAACATGGCTGCCCGGGTGCCTGGGCGTGGCGAATAGGCAAAGATATGCAGGTGGCTAAAGCCGATCTCTTCAACATAATCAACAGTCTGTTGCCACTCTTTTTCTGTTTCACCAGGAAAGCCGACGATAATATCGGTCGTCAGGTTCAGATCTGCTACTGTGCTGCGTGCCTGGCTGACCAGGCGGGTAAATTCTGCAGTTTTACACCGTCTGGCCATTCTTTTAAGGAGTGCATCCGAGCCACTCTGGATTGGCAGGTGTAGGTGTGGCATGAGACGGTGATTCTGGAACAGCTCCCAGAAACTGTCTGGTATATCCCACGGTTCCACTGCCCCAAGGCGCACCCTGGGAATGGTTGTCTGTTGCAGGATTGCCCTGATCAGCTGTGACAGATCACTGCCATTGTCACTGCCATAGCCTCCCAGATGAACGCCGGTCAGGACGATCTCCTGGATACCCTGATCTGCCATCAGGTTGATCTCGGCTATAACCTGATCAGCTGGACGGGAACGCTCTTCTCCGCGTGCTACGGTCACTATGCAGAACGTGCACTGGTAACGGCAACCGTCCTGAACCTTAATGAAGGCCCTTTGCCGGCCCCGGCTGAGCAGGTTGCTTTCGCCAGGGGCGGTGGCCTGCTCGGGCATGACATGCAAGTTGAGTTCCCTGGTGGTGATTTCCACCAGACGATCTTTATCACGATTATCTACAATCAGGTCGACACCAAGACTCTGGGTATCCTCGTCTGGATTGAGCGATGCAAAACAACCGCTCACCACCAGTTTGGAGCATGGATTCTGGCGCTGTGCACGATTCAGAAGCTTACGGGATTTACGCACGGCCTCACCGGTTACAGCACAGGTGTTGACCACAATCAGGTCGGCCTCGTCCAGATTTTGGGTGATCTCATGCCCCCGATCAAGGAAGTCGCGGGACCAGGTTTCCATCTCGGCCTCATTCAAGCGACAGCCAAGGGTTTTCAGGTGTATTCGCATTCGTCTGATCGACTCAATAGCACTGGTTTGGCGCAAGTTTACGGTTGTCTGCGTCGGATGCAAGTGATCTGCTTGAAAACCAGTTATTGGCAATGAACTCATGCTTTGAGTCAGCGGTTATCTAATCTATGGGATTAAAGTGTGTGATTAATGTAACATCTTGTTAATATTTGAAAAAAGGCGAAATCCAATGGCCCCGTTGATACAGCAGCTTATCTCTCACAGTGATCTCATTCTGCTCCTGGGTATGTTGTCCCTTTTGCTCATGATGATTAGTATTTGGCGGCGGCAATCGCGGTTAATGGATCGGTTGCTGGATCATAAAGCGGCCATCCAGTCGGACTTTTCTTCGCTTGAACAGTTAGTTCGTGGGCAGGAACGGGAGTTGATGGGGTTACTGCTTACTGATCGCGAAAGGCAGCGCAGTGCGCTTAATCAGTTGCAGCATCTGGTTCAGCGTCAACTTGCTCAATCTCATCAGATGCTGGAGAGGCGCCTGGGTGAACTGCAACGTCAACTGCTGGATGAAGGCGGCCAATTAAAGGTCAATCTGACGGAACGTTTTGATCATTTTCAGCAGCGGATCAGCCAGACCCTGACGGAGAGTCGAATTGCACAGCAGGAGGGGCTTGCACAGGGTGTTCAGGGTATTGGCAAGCAATTACTTGAAGGACTTACCAGTACGGCAGACTCGTTAGGGAAGCAGCTCAATCAGTTGGTCGAAAGCAATGATCAGCGTCTTAAAGAGATCGGTGGCCTGGTTGAAAAGCGTTTAAGTGAGGGTTTTGAGAAGAGTACAGAGACTTTTAATCGTGTACTCGAGCATCTGACTCGTATTGACGAGGCGCAGAAGCGAATCAGCGAGCTTTCCTCCAATGTCGTCAGTCTGCAAGAGGTGTTGTCGGACAAACGCTCCCGGGGTGCATTTGGTGAGGTGCAATTGGCAGGTTTGATCTCCAATCTGATGCCGGAAAATAGCTATTCATTGCAATATAGCCTGAGTAATCATGCGCGGGTTGATTGCATGCTGTTTCTTCCTGAGCCTACCGGGCGGATAGGTATTGATGCCAAATTTCCCCTGGAGAGTTATCGAAAAATGACTGACCTGGAAGCGCCTGAACTAGTCCGCACTCGTGCTCAGGGTCAGTTTCGACAGGATATCCGCAAACATATTGATGACATCGCCTCGAAATATATCATTCCGGGTGAGACGTCAGATGGGGCGGTCATGTTTATTCCTGCAGAATCCGTGTTTGCCGAAATCCATGGACACTTTCCTGATCTGGTCGATGAGGCCTGGCGGAAAAAAGTCTGGATGGTCTCCCCCACCACCATGATGGCGATACTGACAACGGCACGAGCCGTGCTAAAGGATGCAGCCACCCGTGAGCAGGTACATCTGATCCAGCGTCATCTTCATCTGTTATCCAAGGATTTTGGGAGATTCCAAGGGCGTATGGATAAACTGGCCGTACATATCAGGCAGGCACATGATGATGTTAAAGATGTAACCATTTCGGCAAGTAAGATCACCAAGCGGTTTGGTCAGATTGAACGGGTTGAGCTGGACGAGTTACCCACGCACTCTGAGGTGAATCGCCTGGATGGGATTAAGGGCGGATAAGCGGAGAGGATCGTAGCTGCGGCTGCACTTTTCAACTTAGTTAACAGCCAAGTTATTAATCTTATTAAGCCAGCTTAGGGTGAAATTTAATAAACGATTGTTCATGGGTTTACAAATTGCCCATAACATGGGAGAACGGACTACTGGAGTGATAGGTCACATTTTCGCGAAGTTCACGATAAATAGCATCAGAGAGTGGTTCGTTTAAATTTGGTTTTTGTATAATGAGCCGTAATGTTAAAGCTCAGACTCGTTTTGTATGCACAGGGAGGAAATGGAATGTGGAATTTAAATAAGCTTATATTGCTGGCAGGTACGCTCTGCACAGTGGCTGTAATGCCCTTGGCGCAGGCCGATTATGTGGCCTATTCGGTCACTGAGTCGGGAGAGCGGTTGCCTCTACCGAAAGATGTGAATGCCATTGATGTTGAGTATCTGGTGAATGTGGAGTGGGGCAAGTATGCCGGTAACCAGACTCGTATCGGCGTTCTGGAAGTCGGAAATACCTCCAGTTCCTCCAGTGTGAATGTCATGGGGCCAGGTGGCACGGTAACTTACAACGTGGGCAGTGGTGGGGTCCCGGTGCAGGGTATTGAGGCTATTTTGACTGATGTGATGCATCGAACCGGGCGCTTCCGCATGGTGGAGCGGAAGGTATTGGGCGCGACATTGAAAGAACAAGACCTGGGCGCGTCAGGCAGAATTGCCAAACCTTCTGCGGCTAAAGTTGGCAAAGTGCTTGGGGCGCAATATCTTTTCCAGGCTGTTATTACAAACTATGAGACGGGTGTTGAGGAGAAAGGTGGTGGTCTTGGCGGTTTGATTGGTGGCAGTGCCGGTGCGCTATTGGGTGGTCTGTCAATGAAGTCGAGTAAGGCGATCATCGGGATGAACTTCAGACTGATCAATGCAGAAACCAGTGAGATTATGTATACCGATCAGGTGCAGGTAGATCTCTCGTCGTCGGGACTTAACTTTGGCGGTCTGGGTTTTGCCGGTGGCGCTGGTATTGGTGGATTTATGTCGGAGTATGCCAAGACGCCGATTGGTCATGCGGTAATAGCTGCAGTCAACAAGGGTGTGTTTGACTTGGTCAAGCAGGTTGGCAGTGCGTCTGCCAGCGGGTCGGTGGTTCAGGTAAAGAGTGGTAAAGTTTATGTGAATTTGGGCAAGGGTGTTGTCTCTGTTGGGGATAAGTTGACCTTAATGGATCGTGGCGAATCACTGATTGATCCGGATACTGGCATCACCTTAGGTGGGGAGGATGAGCAAATCGGTGAGCTCAAGGTAACTTCTGTGAAGGAGAAATACTCCCTGGCCAAGCCTGTAGGCATCAAGCTTTCAAAGATCAAGCGGGGTAATAAGGTCGTATCTCAGCGTCAGGCTGATCCATTGATGTACGCTACTGCGTTTGTGCCACCTAAGAAAGAGGGGGGGTTTTTCAGCGGAGGCAGTAGTGGTACCAGTAACAACGCTAATTCAAACAGTTGGGGGACGGGGCCGCAGAATTAACTGACTAGAATGGAGTGCTTTGTAAGGAGTAAGAGATGAGCGCCCAAACGGGCGCTCTCTTGTTTAACACTGTTCCCAGGGTAGACCCTGAAAACGCCAGCCATTGATAGAGCTGCGTTGATGATGATCGTTCAGTTCACCTTCAAATCCTTCATTAACATGGAACACCTGACTGAATTCTGCCTTAACCAATGCTTTACCTGCCTCATGTGAACGTTTACCACTGCGACAGATCAGTATCACAGGTGAGCAGCCATCATCTTCAGAGCAGACGGCACCACCCAGCACCAGTTTTCTAATATCTGTCACGAAATGAGGATTTACTGTCCAGTCAGGCTCGTCGATCCACGGTACATGGACTGCCCCTTTCGCATGGCCGACAAACAAGAACTCCATACTTGAGCGGATATCCACCAGAATGGCTCGTGGGTCATCCTCCAGCATCTGATAGGCCTGTTTTGGGTTTAGTGGAATGGGTTCTTCAGCGCTCATTATTCTACTCCTGGTGAGATATCGGTATGCCCGGGGGCAGGTTATAATACCGAAAATTGGATATTTCTATAAATATTTTTTATGCAAGACAAGGTAATACTTTTTATTTTAGCGCTTTTTTCCCGTTTGCCACTCTCTTTTGCCCAGAGAGTCGGGAAAGTGTTGGGCTGGCTTGCCTATAAGATTCCCAATAAAGAGCGCCGCATTGCCAAGATTAATATTGCCACCTGCCTACCTGAGTTATCAGAACTTCAGCGAGACATCCTGCTCAAGGATTCAATGATTGAGTCAGCAAAAGGTGTTGTTGAGATGCCAATTGTATGGGCCTCTCAGCCCGCTCGCTGGATCGATCTGGTCATTCCGGGAGAGGGTGCGGGGCTGTTTGAGAAGACCATCAGCAAGGGTAAGGGGGTCATCGCTGTGGGTCCTCATCTGGGTAATTGGGAGGTGGGTCTGCACTACCTGACTTCTCTGGCCAAGGTAACAGCGATCTATAGGCCGCCACGACGGGAAGTCTTGGATGACCTGCTGAAACAAGGCCGCGGCCAGGGTGGTGCGACTCTGGTACCTGCTACTCCTCAAGGCGTTAAGACGCTGTACGGCGCGCTCAAGCGCGGTGAAATGATGGCGCTGCTGGCAGATCAGCAACCTAAAGCCGCCGGGCGGCAGGGGGGTAACTATGCCCCATTCTTCGGCCATCCAGCCTTGACGATGGTCTTGATTGGCCGATTGGCACGAAAGACGGGTGCGCCCGTTCTGTTCTGGTTTATGGAGCGGCTGCCGGGAGCTAGGGGCTATAAAATGCACTGGTTTAGGGCCCCGGGGGGTATTGACAGCGATGATCCGGATATCACTGCAGCAGCGCTTAATCAGGGGCTCGAGCAGTGTATCCGGCATGCACCTGCACAATATCTCTGGAGTTATAAACGCTTTGCCAGTCAGCCGGATGGGGTAATCTCCCCTTATTCCACTATCGTCTCTTGAGTAAGCAACCTCTGATTTTCTCCTCAGCAGAGACTAAGTAGCTGCTTGCTTACCTTCAGTTTGTCTTCTTTTTTTCGCTTCTTGCCATAAGTATTTCCTTGAAATCTCCATTTTTGAATGTGCAAAAAAGCCAAATTTCCGCTATCTTCAATAGGATGAGACGCTTTTTTTATCAATACCCTTAAAGTGTTGAGCTGGGTTTGCCGTTAACCTGTTCAGGGGCCGGTAGGTGGCGGCGAAGGATTGGGTTGATCCTGTCTTTGAATATGAGAGACCAGTGATGGTTAAAAAAAGAAACTATACAAAGATGATAACGGGGTTGTTTGCCTGGCTGCTGCTGGTGTCGGCATGGCCCGATCTGGCAATTGCTGAGGAGGTGGGGTCGAAAGCAGATGCACGCATATTGATCGATATATCGGGTAGTATGCAGAAAAATGATCCCCAAAACCTCAGGCGGCCAGCTCTTCGCCTTTTGGTTGGCCTGATGCCGGATGATGCGCGAGCGGGCGTATGGACCTTTGGCCAGTACGTCAACATGTTGATACCTTTAGGCCAGGTTGATACGGGGTGGAAGCGAAAGGCCCGTTCAGAAGCAGCAAAGATTGCTTCGCCTGGACAGTTTACCAATATTGAAGATGTGATTCGTCGAGCCAGCGCTGACTGGGAGGGACCGGCGACCCTCTATCGTAGACACCTGATCCTGTTGACCGATGGCATGGTGGATATCAGCAAGAATCCGAAGAAAAATGCCGAGTCCCGCAAGCGAATCCTTGGAGAGTTACTGCCTAAGCTCAAAGCCTACAACGCCGAGGTGCATACCATCGCCCTGTCAGAACGGGCCGATCATGAATTGATGCAAACACTCTCCAAAGAGACGGGTGGCTGGTACGAGCAGGTCAATGATGCGGAGCAGTTACAACGAATCTTCCTGAAAATATTTGAAAAGGTGGGGCGCCCGGATACTGTACCGCTAAAAGATAATAAATTTCTTGTCGATAGCAGTATTCAGGAAGTGACACTGCTGGTATTCAGGAAAGAGGGCGCTGAACCTACTCGAGTGGCTACTCCATCGGGCACAGTATTTGACGCAAAGAGTGCGCCGAAGTCTGTGAGCTGGCATCGGGACGTTGGCTATGACATGTTGACCATCTCCAAGCCGGAAACCGGAGAGTGGCATGTGCAGGCGGCAATGGATCCAGACAACCGGGTCATTATTGTGACAGACCTCAAGATGAAGGCCAGCCAGCTGCCTAGTCGATTTGTGCTCGGTGAAACACTACCACTGAATGTCAGTTTCTCCAATCAGGGTAAGCAGATTACGCGTCAGGATTTTCTCAATGTAGTGGATCTGAGAAGTGGGCATGTCGATGCCAATGGCGTCGGGGAAGAACGCCCATTCTATGATGATGGTAAAGCAGGCGATGAAACAGCCGGTGATGGCAACTTCACTCTTCAAGTAGGAGAAGGGTTGGCCGCCGGTAAGGTTGAACTGATACTGACTGCCCAGGGCAAGACTTTTCAGCGTGAACAGCGCCAGACCTTTGAACTTGCTGATCCCATTATGATGACGGTTGTACCAGACCCACAGAACGGCTCTGGACTGATGCTAACCTTAAGGCCGGATGGTGAAGTTGTTGATCTGGAAAGTCTGCAGTTGAATGCTATTCTGGTTTCTGCTTCAGGAGAAGAGCAACCGGTTATGTTACTGCCAGGTGCTGAGCTGGGTATGCGAGAAGCGAAAGTGGATACCGCAACACTGTTGGGCAACTGGACACTCAGTGTGACGATGAAAGGAAGAACCCGTGCCGGTTCGACCTTAGATGTGACGCTTGATCCAGTTACGGTGGAAGGAAAGGCGACGCCACCACCAGCTGAACCTGTAATAGAAGAGCCAGCAAAAGTGGAAGTTCTAACAGCTGAACCAGAGACGCCAGTAGCAGCGCAGGAACCAGAGGTTGTAGTGGAGGAAGAAGATGACTTTATGTCTCAGGCCATGCTGTTTGGTGGTGCTAACCTGCTGCTGATTCTCATTGGTGGTGGCGTGTTCTGGTTTATGCGTCGTCGTAAAGGAGAGGCAGACTTTCAGCTGGCTGAAGAAGATGATCAGGAGGCACCGGCCAAATGATTGAGCTAAGTAAGCTGCTCCTGTTAGTTTTAGGAGAATTGGTTCTGGTCAGCATTGTTGCCGTGATGGTGCTTACATTTCTGGCATTTTCCAAGCGGCAACGTGACCGGGCCTCAATTAAGAAACTGATTGCGAGAATCAAGGAAGACAGTGGTCGGCGCGAACAAGAGACGCGTAAGATCATGGAGGAGCAATACGGCTTTGCCGGAACCGATCTGGATGAGATTGTCACAAAGATTGTACGTGAAGAGAAGGGCTTTTATCAGGTTCTCATAGATATTTACATAAAAAGAAACAGTGATGCGCTGCAGAATCTATCCGTTGATTATGAGGGTTCGGTAGATACCTATCGGACATTAGAGATTCCCCGCAGGGGAACAACTGCTGCTGATACAGATGGTGATTCGGTTGATTCAGAAGAGCTTTTGCTGCTTAAAGATGAGAATCAAAGATTGACGGAAGAGTTGCAAGTCACCATGGATACAATGAGCAGGATGTTGAGTGAATACTCGCTGATGTTCTCCGGTGGCACAGATACTGATCTGGATAAAGAGAAGATGCGTGAGATGCTTGCCCCGGACGCAACGGACGCAACGGACGCAACGGACGCAACGGACGCAACGGACGCAACTTCGTCGACTGCTGATTTAACAGAAGTTCTCGATGCAGAATCAGTTGCTGTAGCGGACGAAGAAGCAGAAGTCCCCACTTTGGAGGAGGATGAGGGATTGAAGGAACTTGACGAAGCGCTGGGCATGCTCGATTTGTCTGAAGAAGAGCTATCAGATATTGCTGATATGGATAAGACCGTAGTAGTTTCAGCGGATGAAAGTGAGGAAGTGGTTGATCTGGATGATGTACTTGAAGATCCCAATCAAAAATAGGTCGGGTTCAAATTGCACGATGGCGAGTAAGTTGGGCGTACTTCCCTGTACGCCTGATAAGGATTATTGAACCTTAACAGTAGCTGATTCAGTATTTCCCTTGTTATCTACCCAGGTAAGGGTGAGATCATCGCCAGCACTGGCACCTTTGTATTTAAAGGATATATAGGGGTTTTTTGAAATACCGCCACTCCAGTCAGCGCTCATAAGATCTTTTCCACCAGCACTGCAGGTAACCTCCTGAATGAAATGTGCAGGAATCGCTTCACCTTTACTATCTTTGCGATTACCTGTCTCCATCGGATGACTCATTAGTGCCTTCACAGTCACCTCATCTTCTTTCAGTTTGGCGCGTATTTTAATGGAATTGCTTGCCATTTCTTACTCCTCAAAAATCATATAACTCAATTAAGCCTGCCCTTTCGGGTAATCACTTATTACGGTTAGATGGCGATTAACCGCCACATCCACCAATGGTGACTTTTACCTCTTTACCAGCTTTATAGAGTTTTCCACCTGCCTTTACTACGGCAACCACATCACCGCTTTTACCCATTTTGATACGGGTTGAGACAAAGCTCTCGGTACCTTCTTTTAGATTGAAATTGGCAATCAGTGGAACGGGGTTATTTGCCGCCATGATTGCAATAGACTCCACTCCTGCCAATGAGGTACTGACAGTTACCGGTACAACTGCACCATTTTCAGCAATATCGGGTGCTTTGATATTGATCTCGCCGCTCTCTTCTGCGTTATCCGCTCCCATAATTGCTGTTAGTGCGCTTGGGATATCTTTTGCAACAAATGCTTCTTTGGGCCAAGCCGCAAGCACTTGTCCGGGTGTCAACAGGCCAGCACTGATGGCAATACCGATTGCGCTGGTGGCAAAGGTGCCCTTAAGCAGAATCCTGCGGTTCACATCTATCTTCATTTCTATCTCCTGTATCAACAGAGGGATGGTATCTGTTCTGTCGTAAAGAGGTTGCACATTTTGAATGCGAAAACATAAATGTATATTTTTACGCTTTTCGTTGAGGATGGGGCTATTCCCGTTAGCACCTATTCATCTCAGAACAACCTACTTTCATCACATGTTATCTATTAGCCGGAAAATTTTTCAGCCATTTTCACATAGTGCCTTTCCCGGGACGGGAATGCACATAAGCAGGCAATATGACCATATAAGTGTTTTGGCTGTGGTGCTTTGAGTTGCTTGTCCTCAGTGAATGTGCCTTATCTTATACCTCCAGAGCCAGTGATCTGTGAAAAGGCAGAATCTGGTTATTATTGGGTGGTGTTCTACTGTAATTTTCACAGGTTAAATCGAAGCATAACCCATGATTTCTTTATGGGAAAGAAGTATATGCAGCGTTTTGAATTACTTGTCCCGGTCATCAAGATCTTTCTTTTCCTGCCGAATCTCCTTTAGTCGGGCGGCCATCCTGGCGCTCTCATAATAGCTGATATTTCGATCCTTCAAGGCAATTTCCAGTTGCATCAACGCCTCTTTAAGCGCGCCAGTGTGGTAGTAGTATTCCGCCAGGTATTGATGACCCTGGGTTTTGTTGCCGGAGTCTCCTGCTGCCTGCGCAAGCAGTTTGTAGATTAAGGTATCATCCGGATGACCTGATAGCAGATTTTCCAGCAGGGGTTGGACGGCCTGTGGCTTGCCAATGTCTAGCAGGGCCTGCGCAAGGTAGATTGAGAGCGGATAATTGCCAGGGTGTTCAGCTAGTCCATACTCCAGGGTTTTGAGCCCCTGCTCTGGCTGTTTGTCCAATTTGTCCAGTTCGGCCTTGGCCGCCAGATACTCAATTTGAGTAGGCCGAAGGGAAGTAAGCTTGGCTAGCAACTCTCTGGCTTGTGAGTATTGTCTGTTGCCTATCAATGACAGGGCGTACCCGTATTGATGGGATTCCTCATTTCTATAACGCCCCTCTTCAAGGCTTTTGCTATAGAAATCTATCCCCTCACGTGGGTCATTAAATGCAAGAACACGCAACCGCTCTCTGGCGAGATGATAGCCCAGAGAATCACTGCGTTGCTTGTATGGATAGTCATTTGCACGACCATAGGCATCAGCTATCCGGTTTGTCGTGACAGGATGGCTACGTAAAAATTCGGGGAGTTTTCCATTATCATAAAGACGTGAAGCCTTCCCCATGCGGGAAAAAAATACCGGCATCGCTGTTGGGTCAAACCCGGCTGTTGCCAGTGTCTTAATGCCTATGCTGTCGGCCTCTTCCTCATGTGAACGGGTGAAATTGATTTCCCGTTGAGCCAATCCAGCCTGTACGCCTGTAGCTGCAGCAACAGCAAAATTTGTATTATTTGTTGCTGCGCCGATAGCGACAGCTGCGATAGCCAACGCCGCCGCTGGCAGTGACATACTCTTCACTGCATCATAGGTTCTCACCAGATGCTTCTGCGTAACATGAGCTATCTCATGGGCGATAACAGAGGCGAGTTCACTTTCCGATTCTGTGGTCGTAATCAAGCCCGAGTAAACGCCAATATGCCCTCCCGGGCCTGCAAATGCATTTATCTGTGGGCTGTTGATCAGGAAAAATTCAAAACTACCCGAGGCATTTGTATTTCCCTTGACCACCTGATCACCTACCGATTGGATATAGGCTGATAACAGGGGATCCTGAATGACGGGCATTGTGCTGCGGATACTTCGCATGAAGGCGCGTCCCAGCCGTTCCTCTTCTGCTGGCGTGAGAATGTTACCTGATGGATTGCCGATATCCGGCAGTGCGATCTCTTGCGCCTGCACCAACTGTATTGGTGCTAGCCAATAGAGGAGTAGCAGCGCTAGAGAGGGCTTTAGTATAGATGTCCAGATCGTTTGTTGAGGCTTTGGCATGCCAACAAAGACCTGTAGAAACAGGAATAGTTCAGTGATTATCAGTATGGCGGGCCGTGGTTGATTCACGCTGTTTATCTTTATTCCATTCTGCTTGCTATGCGTAATGGAGGTTACTATAACAGGGATTGGAATACTGATTTCGTATGGAATGACGGTTTTGTGGCATCTGTCAGCTAATGCCGATATTTAACGCCCTATACAAACAGGTTTTTTACAATCCGAGCGAGCTGTTTAATCAGTTCCGGGGCATCAACATCCATGACCTGGTCAATGACCCATCGATTCTCCTGGCTCTCTCCCATCGTCTGCTGTATCTCGTAGCCGAGATGTCTCAGGAAGGGATAGGTGGGGCCATCATCGGTATAGCCAAACTCGGCATATTCGGATGCACGTTGATTAAATAATGTAACGAACTTACTGCGATAGTCACCGTCACCCAGAAGACTTCTACTGTTCTCATCAAAATGATCTGCCATCTTCAGCACGATGGCTGTGACGATTTCTCTGCGCTCATCATCACTCAATGATTCAACTGTCATCCGTTCAACGGCCAGTGCTTGAAATATCAGGTATTCAGCGATCACGGCCAAACGCTGTTCGTCATCGCGATAGGTAAAATGTTTGCTGTGGAGGGTTACGGCCTTGTCCATCCCCAGCCGCCAAGCATTAAATGCAATGGCGCCACCAATTTCAGTCAGCGTTCGTTCCGAATCCTCTTTGTGCCACTGACTCTTTAACCTTAGGGCCATATCGTTAACCTCGCTCAGAGTAGGTGTTTAAGTGCTACCCGCCAAATAAACATTAGTTCCGGTTAATATAGCACAGCACTGGATATATTGGGGATCGTAACGCTACTATCTGGTCGATAGCAGCAAAATTGATCTGGTTTAAGGCGTGGTCATTTCTAATGTGGATAATGGCGGTCCCGTTCATCCCGATGCAGGTGATTTTATGCAATACCCCAGTTTTTTTGAACAGGTTGAATCCATAGTAGTGCGCGATCCTCTGGCTGAGTTTCTTGGGGCTTTTGAAAAGGGCGTGATGCAGTTCGACTATGTTGATGTCGTCCGACTGGCGGGACACTCCTGTCCTACCGTGGCGGGTGCCTATCTCATGGCGAGGAAAGGTTTGAAAGCGCTCTATGGTGATGAGTTGCCGGTACGCGGTGAGATTCTCGTGGAGATGCACGAGTCGAATGGTGAAGGTGTCTGTGGGGTGATAGCCAACGTCCTCTCCTTCATTACGGGTGCCACGGAGATGGGTGGATTTCACGGTTTAAACGGGCGCTTTGATCGTCGAAATCTCCTCTCTTTTGCTAATGATATTCCAACACCGGTAAGACTGATTAGACAGGATAGCGGCCAGGCCGTTTCCATGATCTATGATGCCAGTGTGGTGCCGGCGGATCCCCTGATGGGGGCGCTTTTTTCAAAAACATTGTCCGGCGCAGCAACGCCAGAAGAGGCGCTACAGTTTGGTCAGATGTGGCAGGCGAGGGTGAAGATGATTCTGCTCGATTTTGCAAATGATCCGGGACTGATGTCACTGCGGAGTGTTTGATAGCCGAAGGTTTCAAAAAAAGGATGGTGGGTTTTCTCCCACCATCCGCAAGTCAGTCAGCTTATCAGTATCCGCCTTTACGCTTGGTCTCTGGCAGACCGGCAATCTTGCCTGCCTGCTTTGCTGGGCCCATAGGAAAATGTTCATAAAGTGATTTCGCGTCGACTTTGGCCACGTCAGTCCAGACATCTTTGAAATGTTTCACCATATTCCGCTCATTGGGCTGGTTGCCATTGTTATTGAAATACTCGTCACGCAGGTAGTTGATCACATCCCATGCCTTTTCAGATAAAGTGATACCTTCTGCTTCGGCTATGATGCCCGCTACATCTTCATTCCAGTCTTCGTGATTTACCAGATAGCCATTATCGTTGGCTTCCAGGGTAGTGCCGTTGTATTCATAGGACATTGGATATACCTCCGTTATGTTTCTTCAATATGTCTGACCATCTTGACGAATGCTCTTTTGTGAAAGCATACAACGGCCAATTAAGGATATTATGGAAAGCTTATATGTTATAAGGGCTGGAGATAAATTAAAATACCTTTTTGTAATGGTTATTATCAGCTTTTTAAAACGATTTCTGCGGTAGAAAAACGCCACACCCCAGTGATCTGTGCATGCCCAGTCCCTGCTCCTGGAGGGTAATCGCGTCCTCATATGAGAGCTCGGCCACCATCAGGCTGCGGGTATGGATGGGGCCATCGGGGCTTTGCAGCTGGTGATTTTTACCACATAGTATCTTCTTGAAGCGCAGCCCCATCTGTTTCAATTCATCCACTGCCCAGGAGATGAACAGCTCTTCTGAAAGATCCGGATCAGCTGCAATATAACGCGCATACAGAAAGCGTGTCATGGCGAGTTTCTTCTTTTTGGCAGAGAGTATCTGCATACTGTGGCCGGCAATATCCAGGGTTTGACCAATCAGTGCCAAGGCATCCTCTGCCCGCTCTGCAGGTAATCTGAGTGTGAGCGGTGTACGCTTGGAAAGCTGTAGTAGTGCATCACCCTGTTCTGGTCTCTCCCAGCCGTTGCCGGATTCAGCGCAGTGGATAATGTGCAGGCCGGCTTGGGTTTCTGAAAACCATGGCAGGACCTTGTCGATGGCTTGAACCAAAGGCCAGGCGTGATCAACTGGGAGGGAAGAGCAGATCACCTTGAACTGAAGATCAATGACCTCCTCAGGTATGGAAAAACTCTCTTCGCTTGTCTCTTCTTCCCAATACATTTAGGACGGTCCCGTCGCTGTTCGGTTAATCCGGGATCTGCTGCCGCAGCAGATCCTTGTCATACCACCATTGTCCAGCAACCAGAACATCCAGTACCGTCGCCAGCCGCGGCAGGAATTTTTCCGGGTTATCCAGTTCCAGCTGTTGTACCCAGAAATCAAAAATATCCTGTTCTTCCACCTGGCTATGACGGCGCGCAACCTGTCCAAGTAGCTGGTTGGTGAAAAACAGCAGATTCTCTCTGCTCGCATCATTGGCACGTATGTCAACGATATAGTTGGCAACGGCTGCGGCAACTGCTGCACCATCCGACTTGTCCGGAGTCTCGTCTATCAAGTGCTGCAGCATGGCTACGGTCAATTCCGGGTCGATTGGGAAGGTCACACCAATCCAGATGCCCTGTGCCAATGCTGGAATGGATTCCGGTTTGTCAGATTGGAACATGATGTCGCAGGCTTCAACAGCTTGTTGCCACTCTGCTATTTCAAGTGCGCGGTCAAACAGCGCTCTGGCCAGTGCCCATGATTCGTCAAATCGGTTCAGTTCCAGAAGCGCGTATCCGCAATCCAGCTCAAGTTGTACTCTTTCGCTCTCCGGGGCGTCGCTGCCCAGCTTTGCCAGCTGCTGCTCCAGCTCAGCCAGGCGTAGTTCAACCCGCTGAGTAGAGGGTATGGCATCGTCGGATGAGTCGTTGTCACCCATGATGGCTTCAGTTTGCAAATACTTCACGCGTTGGTCTTCCTTATGAATTTAGGTAAACGCGGCTTCAAGACGGTCTTCCCAATCATCCGGTGTGTCGCTGAAAGGGGGCTTGACGTCAATTCGAAAAAACATTTCTGATTGGCGCCGTATCTTGATCAATTCGATGAGCTCTTCAAAAGAGTCCACGTCGGGGCTTTGTATCATGACCTCACTTAGAAGGAGCATGGAATACCTCGTCAGTTGCGCGGCTGATAGAGTAGAAAAACCACCGTTGATGACGTGATTTTAATACCCAAGTAAACTGTTCAGGCATTATTGAACCCCAGAGAATGTGCTTGATGCAAGTTTAAAATGGGTGGTTGGATATGCTGCGCCGCACTATTAAAATTGGCTGATAAATTTAATAATGAGTAAAAAGCGTTGTATTAAGTTGTTGTTAATAATGACTATTCTATTTTAGATTCTGTAAGTTTTCATATATTACCAAGTTATCATATATCCCATAGTGGATATGCCTTTTTATCGCCTTCCCCCCCATTAGCGGGGTATTTTTGCTGCATAAGTGAATCCTAAAATGCTACCCATGTTTTGGAGTGAGTGTCTGTCATTCGATTACGAATTTCAGGCTCTGAGTTTCGCACTCGTTGAACCTGTTTTTTTATTAAGGGTGAAGTCGAGTCTGAAGCCACTATATAAATCGAGATCAACGGGAGAATAACAGATGGCGAAACCGATGCATGATACCCCCATGCTTGATCAGTTGGAGAGCGGCGTATGGCCGAGCTTCGTAACCGGACTCAAGCGCCTGGCCAAAGACAACGACATGATGGTTGATCTGCTTGGTCAGCTTGAAACTTCCTACGAAACCAAAAAAGGTTACTGGAAGGGTGGTACTGTGGGTGTAATTGGTTATGGTGGTGGTGTTATTCCCCGCTTCACCGAACTCAAGGACGCGAATAATAAGCCACTCTATCCTGCGGCGGCTGAGTTCCATACCCTGCGTATCATGCCACCTCCCGGCATGCATTATGATACCAAGACCATTCGCGATTTTTGTGATATCTGGGAAGAGTATGGCTCAGGTCTGATCGCTTTCCATGGTCAGTCTGGTGACATCATGTTCCAGGGTTGTACTACAGAGAATGTACAGCCAGCCTTCGATGCCATTAATAAGATGGGCTTCGATATGGGTGGTGCAGGTCCAGCTGTTCGTACCGGTATGTCCTGCGTGGGTGCTGCTCGTTGTGAACACTCCTGCTTTGACGAAGCACGCGCCATGCGCACCAATGTTAATGCTAACCTTGATGATATGCATCGCCCGGCTCTGCCTTACAAGCTTAAGTTCAAGGCTTCTGGTTGCGCCAATGACTGCATGAACTCCATCCAGCGTGCCGACGTCTCCATGATCGGAACCTGGCGTGATGACATGAAGGTGGATCAGGCTGAAGTGAAGAGCTACGTTGCCAGCAAGGGACGTAAGTACGTCATTGATAACGTGATTACCCGCTGTCCTACCCAGGCCCTGTCTCTGAATGACGATGACACTCTGGCCGTAGATAATCCTAACTGTGTCCGCTGCATGCACTGTATCAACGTAATGACCAAGGCCCTATCGCCCGGCGACGACCGCGGTGTCAGTATCCTGGTTGGTGGTAAACGTACGCTGAAGATCGGTGACTTGATGGGTACTGTTATTGTTCCTTTCCACAAGCTGGAGACGGATGATGACTTTGAGTGGCTGGAAGAGCTGGGTACCAATATCCTCGACTTCTTCGCCGAGAATGCCCTGGAGCATGAGCGTACCGGTGAGATGATCGAGCGTATCGGCCTGACCAACTTCCTGGAAGGTCTGGATATCGAGATTGATCCCAACATGATCAATCAACCACGCACCAATCCCTATGTCCGTACCGATGATTGGGCAGATGAGGCGGCCAAGTGGAACGAGCGCCAGGCAGCTCAATAATATTAAGGTGACGGCCCGCTGATGATCAGCGGGTCATCCAACCGGATAACCGGTTTAAACAATAGATTCAGATACTAGAGTTTTTGGAGGTAATAATGGCTGAAGCACCTCGCATGCCCGATGAGACAGGCGTACCAGAGATAGAGCCCTATCTACACCCTGTTTTGAAGAAGAACTACGGCAACTGGAAATGGCATGACCGTCCCCGTCCCGGCGTTCTACATCACGTGGCCCACAGTGGTGATGAGGTTTGGACCGTACGTGCCGGTACCCAGCGTCAGATGGATGTCTACACTATCCGTAAACTGATGGATATTGCTGACGATTTCGCAGAAGGCTATGTCCGCTTTACCATCCGTTCAAATATTGAGTTTATGGTCTCGGAAGAGTCCAAGGTTCAACCGCTGATCGATAAGCTGCTCGAAGAGGGCTTCCCTGTTGGTGGTACCGGTAACTCGATTTCCATGATCTCGCACACCCAGGGTTGGTTGCACTGCGATATCCCTGCTACGGATGCATCGGGTGCCGTTAAGGCGCTGATGGATGAATTGCATGAAGAGTTCGTTCGGGAAGAGATGCCTAACCGCGTGCGCCTGACCACCTCATGCTGTCAGATCAACTGCGGTGGCCAGGGCGATATTGCTATCAATATCCAGCACACCAAGCCGCCCAAGATCAACCATGATATGGTTGGTAATGTGTGTGAACGTCCCTCGGTTGTAGCACGCTGTCCTGTAGCGGCTATTCGTCCTGCAGTAGTCAACGGTAAACCGACACTGGAAGTGGATGAGCGCAAATGTATCTGTTGTGGCGCTTGCTTCCCTCCTTGTCCGCCAATGCAGATCAACGATCCAGAGCACTCCAAGTTTGCAATCTGGGTGGGT
Source organism: Sedimenticola thiotaurini (assembly GCA_007713595.1). Lineage (GTDB taxonomy): Bacteria > Pseudomonadota > Gammaproteobacteria > Chromatiales > Chromatiaceae > Sedimenticola > Sedimenticola thiotaurini_A. Next base: position 10,912 of record VMRY01000051.1, on the reverse strand, counting down.
GGCAAGAACTCCAATGCCCGTTCCAAACCAACCTTCCACAAGCTGGTTGCTGCTGGTATCCCCAACAACCCACCACGCTGGCCGGAAGTTTCGGCAGTGGTTAAGAACATCCTCCGTGTATACAAGGAAGATGCAAAGGACTACGAGCGTATTGGCGAGTGGGCGGAGCGTATTGGTTGGCCGCGTTTCTTTGAGAAGACCGGTCTGCCGTTCACCAAGTATCACATCGATAACTGGCGTGGAAGTCGTGCAAATCTGAATGCATCTGCACACATCCGCTTCTAAGTTGATTGGTTAATAAGGGAATCGAGAATGAAATTTGCGATTCAAGTAAACGAAGGCCCCTATCAGCACCAGGCTGCTGATTCGGCTTATCAGTTCACCAAGGCCGCACTGGAGAAGGGGCATGAGATCTTTCGTGTCTTCTTCTATCACGACGGTGTGAATAACGCGACCAAGCTGACCACTCCACCTCAAGATGACCGTAATATCGTCAATCGCTGGAGTGAGCTGGCTGAGCAGCACAACCTTGATCTGGTTGTCTGTGTGGCCGCCGCACAGCGTCGCGGTATCGTGGATGAGGGCGAAGCCAAGCGTAACGGTAAAGATGCCGAGAACATCGCTCCCGGCTTCCGTATCTCTGGCCTCGGCCAGTTGGTAGAGGCTGGCATCCAGGCTGATCGCCTGGTTGTGTTCGGCGACTAAGTGAAGGGGTAGAGAGATGTCCGAAGAAGATATGATGGACGACGAGATCGTTAAGAAGTTCATGTTTGTCAACCGGCGTGCCCCGTATGGTTCCATATACGCTCTGGAGTCACTTGAGGTTGTACTGATTGCGGCAGCATTTGATCAGGACGTGAGTCTTGTATTCAGCGACGATGGTGTTTTTCAGCTGAAGAAGGAACAGGATACGGCCGGTATAGGTATGAAGAACTTCTCACCTACTTATCGTGCACTGGAGATGTATGACGTTGAAAAACTTTATGTCTCTAAGACCTCAATGGATCAGCGCGGTTTGACAAAGGACGACCTCATTGTTGAGGTAGAGGTTCTCGGCGATGAGGCACTGGCGGATCTTATGGATGACCAAGATGTCATCTTCAGTTTCTAAGAGGTGAGTAAGATGAGTATTCTACACACAGTAAATAAATCACCTTTCGAAAAAAGCTCCCTGGATAGCTGCCTGAGCATGGCGAAAGAGGGCAGTGCGTTACTGCTGATTGAAGATGGTATTTTTGCAGCGCTTAAGGGCACTGCGAAAGAGTCTCAGATGAAAGACGCATCCCAGAAGCTGAAACTGTATGTGCTGGGCCCTGATCTTAAGGCGCGCGGCATGGCGGAAGAGCGGGTAATTGAAGGTGTTGAGGTTGTTGATTATGCTGGCTTTGTTGATCTTGCTGCAGCGTATGACAAGGTTAGCGCGTGGGTCTAGTCACCTGTTCCTGAATTATAGACACGAGTACTTTTTTGGAGATATGAATCATGGCAATTGAAGTCAACGGCAAAACATTTGAGACGGACGAAGAGGGTTACCTGGTCAATCTGGCCGAGTGGGAGCCAGGCATAGCAGAAGCCATGTCAAAGGAAGATGACCTGGAGCTGACCGAAGAGCACTGGGATATCATCAACTTCCTGCGCGAGTACTACGAAGAGTATCAGATTGCTCCAGCAGTACGTGTACTGACTAAGGCTGTTGGTAAGAAACTGGGCAAAGAGAAAGGCAACAGCAAGTACCTTTATGCCTTGTTCCCCTATGGCCCAGGTAAACAGGCTTGCCGCTTTGCAGGTCTGCCAAAACCAACCGGCTGTATCTGATCGGTTGTAGCAAATACCGCCCTCTATGCAGTATCTGAGAGGGCGGATCAAGCGATCCCTCTTCTAAAAAGAGAGGGGGCTTGAGTGTTTGAACGCGGAGTTTCATCCAGATAGTTGCACGCTCGTAGAAGTGCTTTGCATGCCGGAGAGAGTCTCTTTCGGCTAACAGAATAGCTTGAGGATTGCAGGAACATGTCCACTGTCTATGCGTTGCTGTTTATTATAGCGACTCTTGTGTTGGTGATTGGCCTGGCCAGAAAGATTGTCCAGTATGCCAAAACCCCAGCCCCTTTAAAGATTCCAACTACACCAGCCCCGGTGACGCAAACTGGTGTGGTAATGCGCATGTTCCGTGAAGTGGTGTTTTTTGAAAGCCTTTTCAAGAGTACCAAGTGGACCTGGATTTTTGCCTGGTTATTTCACATGGCGCTGTTTGTAGTGTTGTTGCGGCATCTGCGCTACTTCACTGACCCTGTCTGGCTACCGATTGAATTGATCCAGCCCTTTGGCGTCTATGCGGGATTTGCAATGCTCGCCGGTCTGGCAGGTTTGCTTGTACGCCGAATATTTGTTGATCGGGTTCGCTACATATCAGCGCCGTCTGATTACCTGTGGTTGGTAATGCTTCTATTCATTGGCTTTAGTGGGCTGATGATGAAATTTGTGGCCCATACGGACATTGTTATGGTGAAACAGTTTTTCACCGGCCTGATGGGATTGCATATTGGTACATTGCCCATTGATTTCCCATTAATTATTCATCTGACTTTGGTTGCACTGCTGATGCTACTGTTCCCATTCAGCAAGCTGCTGCATGTGCCGGGTATCTTTTTCAGCCCGACGCGTAATCAGGTGGATAACCCCCGCGAAAAACGTCACCTCGCCCCCTGGGCGAAGGCGATGGAAGAATAAAACCAGCAGTAACGACTGAGAGCCGAAGAGGGTATTACATGGCTAAGGCAAATTTCGATGTACCGGAGCTTAAAGAGTATGTGGATGTTCCGGAACTCGTGGAAGGCACCATGGCGCATCTCAGCCCATTCATTGCCAAGCCCGATCACAACACGCCACTGGGTTTTCCGGGTGAGTTGGTAGATGACTGGCATGACAAGGCACTGGAAAAGCTGGACGACTTGCGCTCACGCTACCGTTCGCTGCAGGTCTACCTGGACGCCTGTGTAAAATGCGGCGCCTGTACGGATAAGTGTCACTATTACCTGAGCACCAAAGATCCAAAGAATATGCCGGTTGGGCGTCAGGATCTGCTGCGTAAGGTCTATCGTCGTTACAACACCTTCGCCGGAAAATATTTTCCCTGGCTGGTTGGTGCAAAAGATCTGACCCGCGAGACCCTGGACGAGTGGTACAGCTATTACCATCAGTGCTCACAGTGTCGGCGATGCTCTGTTTTCTGTCCCTATGGTATAGACACGGCGGAAATCTCCATGGCGGCCCGCGAGATACTCGACAGCGTCGGTTATGGTCAGAAGTACTGTAATGAGATTATCGCCAAGGTACACGAGAAAGGTAACAACCTCGGTCTGCCTGGCCCGGCTATTCTGGATACCCTGGAAGGGCTGGAAGAGGATGTTGAGGAAGAGACAGGCATAGCTGTTAAATATCCCTTGGATGTCAAAGGTGCTGACATTCTGCTGGTAACACCTTCTGCCGATTTCTTTGCGGAACCCCATGTCGATGGATTGATCGGTTACGGCAAGGTCTTCCATGAAGCCGGCGTTAGTTGGACGATGAGCACCACTGCATCTGAAGCGGGTAATTTTGGCATGTTCATCGGTAGTTACGAGAACATGCGCAAGGTTGCGATGCGTATCCGTACCGCGGCACTTGAACTGGGGGTTAAACGCATTGTGTTTGGTGAGTGTGGCCATGCCTGGCGTGTTGCCTACTCATTTCTGAATACACTGGCTGGACCATTCGATTTTCTCGATCCCAAGTATCCGGTGCCACAGCATATCTGTGAGTTTACCTACGATCTGATTCAGCAGGGCAAACTGAAATTCGACAAATCAGCCAATGATGATATGACGCTGACTTTCCATGATTCTTGTAACGTCGCGCGTGCCACTCGCATGGGCGACAAACCAGGTGGTCAGTTCGATATTCCCCGTGCCGTGATCAAGGCTGTCTGCAACAACTATGTGGATATGGATCACGAAACAATCGGTGAGAAAACCTTCTGCTGCGGTGGTGGCGGTGGTTTGTTAACCGATGACCTGATGGAGATTCGGGTCAAGGGTGCCTTGCCGCGAATGACGGCACTACAGAACGCCATCAAAGATGAAGGTGTCACCCATATGGCGGCTATCTGCGCCATCTGTAAGAGTCAGTTTACCAAGGTGTTGCCTTACTACGGCATGGACATGGATCAGATCGTCAGTGTCCATCAGCTGGTCAGCAACGCCATTATCCTTACCGGACAAAAAACCGATGGGGAAGACGCCGATGATGATTCGGATGGCGATGAGTAAAGGCAACAAAAACTTTTGAGGTATAACGCGTCGGTGAATAATCGCTGGCGGTGTTTTAAGAATTATATAGGTTGAGGAGAGAATTCCATGGCAACTCCTACGGAACAGATGAACGAAAAACTGAGTTTCCGCCGCTACAAGGAAGGCGATAACGAGTGGGAAGATTTTGGTGAGAAGATCTTCAGAGAAGATACCTCTTACAAATGCCCGACCTACATTCACAAGACTCCTCCCTGTCAGGGAAGCTGTCCATCGGGTGAGGATATTCGTGGCTATCTGGCGATTGCCCGAGGTCAGGAAAAACCACCCGAGGGTGTTGAGCGTGACGAATACATGTTCCGTCGTTCAACGGCTGCAAATCCATTTCCCTCGATGATGGGGCGCGTCTGTCCTGCCCCTTGTCAGGATGGCTGTAACCGTAACGATGTAGAAGATTTCGTTGGCATCAATGCGGTCGAGCAGTATATCGGCGACTCGGCAATTGCAAACGGCTACAAGTTCACGCCAGGTGCTGATATTGCAAAGAAGGTGGCCATTATTGGTGGTGGTCCAGCTGGCATGTCCGCGGCTTACCAGCTACGTAGCATGGGTTATGGCGTTACCCTCTTTGACGAGAACGAAGAGTTGGGCGGCATGATGCGCTATGGCATCCCCGGCTATCGTATCCCGCGTGACAAGCTGGATGCAGAACTGAACCGCATTGTCGACATGGGCGTGGAGTTGCGGCTCAAGACCCGTGTGGGCCGCGATGTTTCGGTTGCCGACGTTGAGAAAGAGTTTGATGCGCTGCTATGGGCACTGGGTTGCCAGAGTGGTCGTGGTCTGCCAGTCCCCGGTTGGGAAGGTACGCCAAACTGTGTAACCGGTGTGGCATTCCTGAAGGCCTTCAATGAAGGTCGCATGAAGGTCACAGCTGATAAGGTAGTCTGTATTGGTGGTGGTGATACCTCTATCGACGTCGTATCGGTGGCTCGTCGTCTGGGTCATGTGAAGCACATGAACCCGACAGATCGTCCCGAACTGGTGGTGCAGGATGGCTATGTCGCCCATGATGTGGCGGTCACTGCAGAGGCTCAGGGGTCAGAAGTAACACTGACCTCGCTATTTACCAAAGACAAGATGATGGCAGCCGAGCATGAAGTCTCAGATGCCACCACAGAGGGTGTCACCATCCTGGATGGCGTCATGCCACTGGAAGTTCTTGTTGGTGAAGATGGCCGCGCCACAGGCCTTAAGGTTTGTGACTGCACCATGGACGGCATGAAGCCGATCCCTGTTGAAGGTACTGAACGTGTAATTGAAGCTGATCTGATTGTTTCTGCTATCGGCCAGGGTGGTGACATGACCGGTCTGGAAGAGATGGCTAATGATCGCAATTTGATTGATGCGGATAAATTCTTCCAGGTTCCGGGTAAAAATGGTCACTTCGTTGCAGGTGATATCATTCGCCCTCATCTGTTGACCACCGCTATTGGTCAGGCATCAATTGCTGCAGAGAGTATTGATCGTTTCCTCAAGCAGGAAGAGCAGGTAAAACGGCCTAAAGTCGATGTTCACCATTTTGATCTGCTGGATAAATTGCATGAAGCCGGCAAGGATCCTGAGCACTTTGATGCCAAGGCAGGTGATCAGCGGGGTACCGATGGTGCCAAGTATGCTGTTCACAACTTTGAGAATCGCGCTGAGCAGGAAGTCATTCCATCCAGTGATCTGTTCCTTGGGCACTTCTCCTTCACGCCGCGTAACAAACGCAGTGAAGAAGTACCTACGGCTGATGTGGTACTGGGGCACTTCACTGAGCGTCTGCATCCCTACACTGAAGAGCAGATGGTGGCTGAAGCAAAACGCTGCATGAGCTGTGGCATGTGCTTCGAGTGTGATAACTGTGTGGTGTTCTGTCCTCAGGATGCGGTATTCCGCGTGAAGAAAACCGATGCAACCACGGGACGTTATGTTGATACAGATTACAACAAGTGTATTGGCTGTCATGTCTGTAGCGATGTTTGCCCAACCGGTTACATTCAGATGGGCCTTGGTGAATAGGAGCGGTAATGAATCGTTTAACCGGCATTAGGCGATTCGCTGGTGTACTCGTAGGAGGTGCTTTGCTGCTCCTCTCTACGGGGGTCATCAGTGAAACTGCGGTGACAAAGGGCTCGAAGGCGGCTGGCCTGGATAGCTGTGTAGCACCGACGGCAGTCATGCGACGCAATCACATGGATTTTCTCAAGCATGACCGGAATATGACTGTGCGAAAAGGGATTAGAGATACCCAGTACAGTCTGGCCGAATGCGTCGGTTGCCATGCTGAGAAAGACAATGCAGGAGCCTACAAGCCGGTCAATGCAGAGGGGCAGTTCTGCTCCTCCTGCCACAGTTATGTGGCCGTAAACCTCAGCTGTTTTCAGTGTCATCGCAAGACCCCGGAAGTGAAGAGTGGATCAGGTACTGCCATGAAATCGGATGGCCCGTTCCAACCTGAGTCACTGGGGCTGTTGCAGTCACCGGATCAGCCTGTTTTATTGAACCGTGATGAATTGGCACGCCTTCATGCCACTGTAAAGGGAGACTGATCATGAGTTGCAACAGTGACCAGCCTGATATGAACCGGCGTGAGTTTTTAGGTAAATCTGTTTTAGCGGCAACAGCCACAGTGGTAGCGCCTGGCGTCATGCTGACGGTGGCAAATGCCTCTGAAGAGGGTGCCTCTAGCGCGGTCCGCTGGGGTATGCTGATTGATACCAATAAGTGTGCAGATGGCTGCACTGCGTGTGTAGATGCCTGTAATAAAGAGAATGGCATTGACCTCATGCAACGGCCTGCCGGTCAAGCTGATGAGATGTGGAATGCGCAGCGACCACAATGGGTACGCAAGGTAAAACTGCGGGACAAGCAGACCGGGGAAATCTCCAATCTGCCGATGATGTGTCAACATTGCGAACATCCGCCCTGTGTTGATGTTTGTCCCACGGGTGCTTCATTCAAACGTGCCGATGGCATCGTGATGGTTGATCGTCACACTTGTATTGGTTGCCGCTACTGCATGATGGCATGTCCCTATAAGGCACGTTCGTTTATTCATCAGGATGTAGCAGAACAGCTGACAGGCACACCCCGAGGAAAGGGTTGCGTGGAGTCCTGCAATCTCTGTGTTGGACGGATTGATGCAGGCAACTCAACAACGGCCTGTCAGGATGCTTGCAATAAAGATGGGCATCAGGCGATTCTGTTTGGTGATCTGAAGAATCCAGAGAGCGCAATCGCCAAGGCGTTGAAAGCAGAGAGCAGTCACCAGATACGGGCCGATCTCGAGTTGAATACTGGCGTACGCTACACCAATATCTAGCGGTACGGAGAGAAGTCGATGATAAAAACACAATACCGCGAACTTTACTGCAGCTCTCCCCGTTACTGGGGTGGCTTGGCCTCACTCGCCTTTATCATTCTGCTGGGTCTGGGTGCCGCGTTCCATATGGAGCATAACGGCCACTTTGTAACCGGCATGAGCAATCAGATCGTTTGGGGACTGCCCCATGTGTTCGCTATCTTCCTGATTGTAGCCGCCTCGGGTGCGCTGAATGTGGCCTCAATTGGATCGGTATTTGGCGGTCCAATGTACAAACCACTGGGTCGCTTCTCTGGCCTGCTGGCGATTGGATTGTTGGCCGGTGGTCTGGTGGTACTGTTGCTTGATCTGGGTCGCCCTGATCGCCTGATTGTGGCGATGACCACGTACAATTTTAAATCAATCTTTGCCTGGAACATCATCCTCTATACCGGCTTCTTCACTATTGTTGGCCTGTATCTCTGGACGATGATGGATCGCAAGTTTGAACAGTATAAACGGCCAGTTGGTTTTGCCGCCTTCTTCTGGCGAATTGCACTGACTACCGGTACCGGTTCTATTTTCGGTTTTCTGGTGGCGCGTGAGGCTTATGATGCCGCCATCATGGCTCCGATGTTTATCATCATGTCATTCAGTTATGGCCTGGCCTTCTTCATCATTACACTGATAGCTGCCTACTGGTGGGCAGGTCGCACTATTGGTGATCTGCGTCTGGCCAAGCTGAAGAATCTCCTTGGTGTGTTTGTCGGGGCAGTGCTCTATTTCGCCATGGTCTATCATTTGACCAACCTCTATGTGACCCAGCATCATGGTGTCGAGCGGTTTATCCTTCTGGATGGCGGCATCTATACCAATATGTTCTGGATCGGTCAGGTACTTATTGGTGGAGTGATTCCACTGTTCCTGCTCTATTCACCTGCATTCACCACTTCACGATTTGCCATATCCGTGGCATCCCTGCTAGTACTCATCGGTGGCTTTTTCCAGGTCTACGTGATTGTTATTGGTGGGCAGGCCTACCCTATGAACCTGTTCCCTGGAAAAGAGGTGCTGTCCAGCAGTTTCTACGATGGCGTTGTAGCGAATTATACGCCGACTACAGCAGAGGCACTGCTGGGTATTGCCGGTATAGCGATATCCATGACACTGGTTGCCGTGGGTTCCCGGATGTTGCGAGTACTGCCTGAAAGCCTGGAAGATCCAGCAGAAGGCGAATGCGCCTGATGTCGAACGGGTCATTTCAGTGATCAACTGATCCACCGTCAGGCTATGGCGGTGGATTTTTTATACCTGACGTTCAACGGACGCTGGATCTCATCTGCTTTACAGGATTATCCGGAAGAGTAACTATAGGGTGTCTGATTTGAATTTTCCGTACATATACTGATTCTTACCTTTCACTCAGCGACTCAATTTAATGTCCTATTTTTTTATCTCTGCCGCCCATAAATCATCAGGTAAAACGACGTTGTCGATCGGCCTGACAGCTGCTTTGCGCAGTCGTGGGATGTGTGTGCAGACGTTTAAAAAAGGTCCAGACTATATTGATCCGCTCTGGTTAACAGCTGCCAGTGGGCGACCTTGTGTGAATCTTGATTTCTTTACCATGGAGAGAGATGAGATTTTCAATGAGTTTGGTCGTGCCATGCAGGATGCAGAGATCGGGGTTATTGAGGGAAACAAAGGACTCTATGACGGCCTGGACCTGGATGGCAGTAACAGCAATGCAGCATTGGCCGCACAGTTACAGGCCCCGGTCTTTCTGGTTATCGATGCAAGGGGTATGACGCGGGGAATCGCTCCACTTATTCTGGGGTATCAGGCGTTTGATCCCAATGTCCGCATAGCCGGTGTGATACTGAATAAGGTTGGCGGCAGTCGGCATGAAGCCAAACTCTGTAATGTGATCAAACATTACACCGATATACCCGTAGTCGGATCGGTGCATAGTTCACCTGACCTGGTGATAGATGAGCGCCATCTTGGTCTGATGCCAAGCAATGAAACTGAACTGGCGCAAAAAAAGATTGCACAGTTGGGCGCGACCATTGCTGATCAGGTTGATATAGATCGTGTATTACAGATCTCAACTGACGTGACCACGCCTAACTTTGCAAAACTGGAAGTGGTTAATCAGGATCATCAAGGGCTGAGAATTGGTTATCCCCGGGATCAGGCGTTCGGTTTTTATTATCCAGGTGATCTGGAGAAGATGCGTGCCTACGGGGTAGAGCTTGTCGCATTTGATACGCTACATGATCCACATCTGCCACGCGTAGACGGGCTGTTTATTGGCGGTGGTTTTCCTGAGATGGCTATGGAAGGGCTTGCCGCAAACAGTTCGTTGCGGCAGGATATTCTCACTTTTATTGAGCAGGGTGGACCCGCCTATGCAGAGTGTGGCGGCTTGATGTATCTCTCCAGAAGATTGATCTGGAATGAAAAGTCATGCGATATGGTAGGCGCTATTCCTGCGGATGTCAGAATGCACGAACGCCCCCAGGGACGTGGCTATGTCCTCCTGGAAGAGACAGCACACAGCCCGTGGCCAAAACTGGCGGACACCGGCAGCACGATAGCTGCCCATGAGTTCCACTATTCTGCATTGGAAAATATGCCGCCAGAGATCGAATATGCTTATAAAGTGACCCGTGGTACCGGGATAGATGGTGCCAATGATGGTATTGTTTATAAAAATCTTCTGGCCAGTTATACCCATATGCGGGATGTTGGTGGAAATCACTGGATACAGCGCTTTTTAGCTCATGTTAAGCAGTGTAAGAGCAAGCAACTGACGCAATAGCGATTAGATTGCAGAGTCAGTCTCTATAATTGAAGGGTTGGTATAACCGGGCTGATTCGATCATCCCAAAAGCAGTACGGAGCATTCTCATGTTTGAAATCACAGAAAATGCCGCTGAGCAGGTACGCAATGCAGCAGAACAGGGTGGCACTGAGGGCATGGCTTTACGCCTGGCCGCCAGAATGAAAGAGGACGGTAGCATCGATTACCTGATGGGTTTTGATGAGGCTAAAGAGGAAGATATCCGTCTGGTATCAAACGGTATAGAGGTTGTAATGGAGCCTCAATATGTCACTCTGCTGGATGAGGCAGTCATGGATTATGCGCAGTTGGATGACGGTGAATTGCGCTTTATTTTCCTCAATCCGAATGATGCGAATTACCAGCCAGCCGCAAAAAAGCGTACGAAGTGATCTTCTAGGATCATTTTTCTGGCAATGAAAAGGGCGGCTTATGCCG
>VMRY01000095.1 GCA_007713595.1 Sedimenticola thiotaurini | reverse complement strand
GGAAGGGTAAATGTGTTTGAAACGGTGGACTATTAATAATAGTTATAGTAACTGATAAAAGCAGATTGATCTTATTATTACTAATAATGTGTTCTAGTTACTCACTCATAGCCTGAATGCACGCCATAGAGGTGGTCTGGTCCCTTGTACGTTAATTAGTCAGCAATCTGCTTAGTAAACGACATCACAATAGCCACCAATTATTTCAGATTACCTTCCAGAAATTACTAAAGGATAGCGGCAGTTCTTGTCCAGGGACATGAGTTTGAATTTATGTGGTCCCAAGAAGTGCATCTGCTCCTATTGGGCCTCATGATAAATGAGTGGATTGCCAGTCATTAATAGTGACTATTGAATGAGTCCTTCAATGTCATTAACCCATTTTTCAGCTATGTTTTGTCTTGAGTAACAAATGATGCTTTCTAAATTTAATGTCGTATGATTTTTGTTTTCAATTCGTTTTATAAAATTTCTGATTGAATCAGATATTGCGGTTACATCATCAAGTGGTGCGATATCTGCTACTTGGTTCTCTTTGAGGAGTAAAGCAGTATCACCTGCCTCATCGGTCAGTGCCAATACGGGTCTTTGAGCTCTCAGGTATTCATAGGCCTTAGCAGGTATCTGTTGATTGCAGCCATCGCCTTGTAAGAGCAATAACCCATCAGCGTTGAACATTTCTTGCAGTGCGTCTTTGTAGGGAATTTGGGGTTCCAGCTTTATTATGTCTGCGACAGATAACTCATTTAGCCACTCTGCATAGGTCTCTTCATGTCCACTTGCCCTAAAAATGAACTGAACATTTTCTGCTCTTAAAAACCCATCTTCTTTGAGTGCTGAAATTGCCTCAAATAGTGAGCGGGGATTTCTTTCGTGAATATAAACAAGTCCGGAATGGACAATCTTGATTATATTATCGTCGCGTATCTGCGGTAGGATATGCTGATACTGGCTCTCATTGTAACCATTTGTAATGAGTAACCAAGTGCTTTTATTCACGTCAGGATAACGTTTTTTGTACTCTTTCAATGCGCCTGACGTTGCAAATACTAATCTGGCTGCTCGTTTTGCTGCTTGCTTTTCAATCCAGTTAAAAAACTTCCATTTTGTCGGATTTGCTGGATAGCCTGGTTGCGCCATTGGGTCACGAAAATCACATACCCAAGGGATACCGGTAATATAGTTTAAGATGATTGCGATTAAATGGGCAGACGCAATAGGGTAGGTTGAAATAAGTACATTTGGCCTGCTCTTGTATATTTCTTTGAGACCTCTGATTACACCAAAAAAAACCCAAGACTGAAGATTGTCTGGTAAAGCCATCCATTGTAAGTATTTGCCTTTTATCGATAACTGTCTTGCAGTATCGTAAGCGATAGATCTACTGATTTTAATAGATGGTGAAACCTGATCCAGAGTCTCGGGATCAGTTCTCTCATAAGTTTTTACGCTTGCGCTTAGAACCGTAACATCCCACCCATTGCTTGACATGGCATTTGCAAGTGAAACAACTCTGTGTACGCCACTACTAACTGCGATAGGCGGGAAATGGTAGGCTATAAATAAAGCCGATTTTTTCATAATTTTATCTTGAGTAAAGTGTTATTTGTTATGATTTCTGTGAGTTGAAAATGAAAGAGAAAAGTATTGGGATAAACTGAAAAATTACTCCTTTATCATAAGTGATAATTTCTTTCAGTACTTTATTTTGTATGGGTTTCTTATGTCTCAAACGATGCAATATATCTCTGACAATTGCCTCACGGAGTTTAGTTAGGCGCTTTTTGTTAGCTTGTTTTTGGTATTGGTTGAGATCAAAGAAACGTTCAACTGATGTCCAAACCATAATTTCATTTTTCAATCGTCGCAGTGATCCTTCGGTTCCCCAGCCAGTTCCGGCATAGATGTTGATACCTTTCCCGCAGTCGCATTCAATATTATTAGAAAAAACAATACGATCGGTTTGATCTGATATGTCAAGCCAAAAAAGGTAGTCTTGACCATTATAGAATTCTTCACGGAAGCGAAGGGCAGGGAATTTATTATAACGATAAACTACGTTAGAAGTACCAATGACATTACCTTTAGCAATTATCTGGTCATGCATATTTCCTACGTATTCGTAAATATTATTCGAACTATCTAATAATTTGTGATCTTTGGGGGTAATTTTATTTGCACGTTTGAAGGCCGTTTGGTCTTTATAGTCACTAAAGAAGAAATCCGAAAAATAAAAATCATAGCCATATTCCAAAGCTGCTATAGCATTAGCTACATGGCCAGGTTTCCACTCATCATCTGAATCTAAAAAGGCAACGAATTCAACTTCATCAGGCATATTATCTAATGCTGTATTTCTGGCAGAACCTGCGCCACCATTTTTTTGTTCTATAATCTGTATCTGATCACTAAACCGATTTTCAAATGCTGTCATTTCGTCTCTTGCTGAAACAGGAGATTCATCATCAACAATTATTACAGTTATTCGATCAAACAAAGTTTGCTCTAATACGGAAGTAATAGATCGAATTAGTATTCCCTTGTCTGTTTGGTAGAAGGGAATCACGACACCTACATTTCTTGACATATATAGACCTTTAGCCAAACCGCTATTAAATAATGTGATTTGTCATATATTTATACTTAGCTAATGCATTTGTTTTTAGTGAATACTGCTGGCTCACTTTATCGTAAGCATTTTGCGTGATTTGTTGATGGAGTTCCCTTTTATCAATGCTACTGGCAATTGATTTGCATAGGCTATCAACATCACCTGGTTCAAACAAAAATCCCTCTATCCCGTCAGTGATAAGTTCCGGTACACCATTTATATTGGGTCCAATGGCAGGGGTAAAACCTGCCATCGCTTCCATTAGCGAAATAGGAATCCCTTCTGATAAACTGGGTAAAATAAATAAATGACATTTTTTAATAAGCTGAACTATTTCACTCTGAGTTTGCTGACCAAGAAAACTTACAGTATCATCTAGACCTAGTACACTTGCTTGTTCTTCTAATTCAGATTTAAGAGGCCCGTCACCTGCAAACCAAAGCTT
>VMRY01000145.1 GCA_007713595.1 Sedimenticola thiotaurini | reverse complement strand
GTTTTTTTAGATAACAATCAGGCGTTCGGCAACCAGAATCTCATCAAGCACTCGATCCCAATCACTGTCCGTCAGGTCGTCACGTGTTGCATCATAAAGATACAGATTACAACTTGATAAAAGATGATCTATTCCCGCTTCAACCGTTTCAGCATCGGGAAACAAACCTGTCTTTAGTACAGCTATATTCATTATTTGATCAGCCTCCTTAAAGATTGATTACGCTGTCTGCTTTTAATAATGCAAGAGAAAGTTTTGCACTATCGATATACGGAATATCCTGACCTGGAACCGTCGTTTCTGGTTCGATATCACACAACTCCAGTGTTTCCGCCTGCTCAATGTTTTCCGCTGTCTCCCCTACAGGACCATGCATAAAGATCAGACGAACGCCATGACCTGCAATAGTCAGCCCAGCTGCCACGCGCATGGCCTCTGTATGATCACGCCGTGCCAGTACAACGAGGTTCTTGTTCGACATATATATCCCCTTACAGACTCACAATCCGATCTGCCTCACCCACCATAATGCTATTTTGGGTCTGACTGCCCAGTTCTACCGGACAAGGTGTATCGCCCATAAACCGAGCCCATGAATGTTCACATACCACCACCCGTTCCGCGCAACAGGCCGCTTCTTTCATTCCCGGCTCAGATAAATTATTGACGCCATCATTAGTAAAAAAACAACTCCAGCGTGTACCCTTCCTTTTACAAGCCGAAATAAGTGGCAACAGTAACCGGGCTGCTCCTGGTGTCGATACTATAAAAAGCAAACTCATTCATACCTCCTTATGCCAATAGGCTTATTGTGCCGCCAATCTGACACTCATCAGGAATCGGTCAGCATCTTTTTTTCGTAAAAACTTTCTGCATCAACTGGCAGTTGACTATCAGCACTCCAGGCACGCCAACCCTCAATAAAAACTTGCGCCGGCTGCGTCCATTGCGCCTGCAACCGCACAAAAGAAGCAATCGAATCCAGTGGTCCGCGTCCATAAACAACCGTGTCAACATCCATACGTGTCAACCGAAGCGGTTGCGTATTTTTTTGCGACCAGTGCTCTGCTCCTGGTATGTGGCCACCACGCCAGCCCTTTATAAGCTCTCCCCAATACTCCTCATGACTACGTACATCTAACAGACGCAAGGATTGGTTCCCGCTTAAACGTTGTTGTAACTCCCGTAAAAGAACGATCTGTGCATCACGTGGATGAGCGGTATAATGCAATTCACGACTCATACTACGCCGCTGACCTGACGCCAGCGGGACACTATTTGTCGTAATCATCTGATTCACCGAAGGCCTCAGAATCAATACCTTTCCCTGACCAGCGAGATAGAGCACCCCGGCAATAAAATCGCGTGTATCTCCCGGAGAACCGACGACTACAACCGTTTCAGAACCACTTAGACCCAGTGTTCCCAACATCCAGGTTATGTCGCGCTGGCTTGGCAAACGACCACTGTGTCCAAGCAAATCACCGACGGAGAAACAGCGCGCCCCCTTAATACTCTGTTGCTCACACTCTGCAACCGGGCGTGTATCAAGCACCCGTAATTCATTACCATCCGGTATTCGCTCAATAAACTGCACACTACTTGCTGTTGCCTGAAGTGTGACTGTTATCAAGCCAGCAAATAGACAAAACCGGCCTATCTGAAAAAACCGCTTCACCGCCCTAACATCCGCCAAAATGTCTTTTAACCGGTGCCGAACTCGTGGCTTTTACGGGTGGGTTCTCAAGGTAATAACCCACTAGATCAACTACAGGAATCTGCCCAAAGTCGGCGCCTAGATCCACATCGGCAAAATCTTCCATTGGCTTGGGTTGACTGGCGGCAAGGCGCTTCTCCTCCGGTATGGCTGCATAGGAAAAAAGCACTGCACTGATGCCCAACGTAACCAATACGCTGAGTACATTAAAAACCACTATCTCTCGACGCATGCTGTGACCTCCTCAAGATGAATCGCTGATCATGCTGAAATAGAGCACGGCCATTGAAAGTACAAACATACCCAGTTGAATCCAGGTTTGTAGATCAAGTGACATATCATTCCCCCTTGTAGTGGCGAATCAGCTCACCCATATCCAGCGGTTCTCCGCCTTCAGGATTAACCACCTGAGGCGTGAAGAATGGCACCCCATCACGATCAGAACGAAGATAATCTGGCTGTGCTATAGCAATATAGGAGAGCGAAACGATTGAAATTACGCCCACCAAAATCGAGAATGCCAGCATTATTATGTAGTCCCTTGTCATGGAATAATCCTATTGCCGACGAACGATGACACGCCAATAGCGATCGTCCTTGAGGGTACCCAAGTGCGTACTGTTAAGCTCAGGCATCATTGGGGGTATCGACTCCATCGAAGTAGGATTGTCAATACGCACCTCAATGACGTCTCCAGCTGCTGCATTTGACAGCGCCTTTTTGGTCATCAACTGCGGTCTTGGGCAGGAATCACCAATACAATCCACAATCTGGCTGACAGCATAGGTATTGCCATCATCAAGTGTCACTTCACCAGTTGGGCCTGCAGGCTCCGTATCTTTATCTTTTTTACGTCCAAAAAGTCCCATTTTATTTTCTCCTGTTGAGTAGTGTTCAGGATTTACTTTCAACAACTATTTGAGTCTCCAATACCGACTGACTGGCGGGTACGCGTTGTTCAGCGATTCTTCGCTCCTTGCGCAAAATAGCCTGATAGATTGCGTAGAGCACGGCTGTCTGCACTAGTCCGAAGAAAAGTGCCGGTATGCCGGTCTTTTCCTGCAAAGTCGCCGCATTGGCAAAACCAAACTGAAGACCCGTCAAATTGGGTTCGCCAGTCATGGTAGCTGACGCCGGCGGCCAATAGGTGTAAGACCAGACAAGGGAAAAGAGGAACATACCGATAAAGGTAAACAGCAGAGCCCAGATGGCACCCACGTTACCTTCACCCGCCTTGACCCAAGTAGAAACAGTGCATGCCCCAGCTAAAACCATACCGATACCAAACAAGAAAAGGCCGATAACCTGATTGATTCCCACATCAAATTGTAGGGGATGGCCATCTCCAAAAGTCATGAAAGTGGTAAAGCCAACCGTGAGGATCATCATAGTGACCAGCAGCGCTTTT
>VMRY01000132.1 GCA_007713595.1 Sedimenticola thiotaurini | reverse complement strand
TATTTAAACAAATTACGCTATACATTTTTAACTGCGGCGGAGACAATCATCCGCCTGTTTCGAAACCACAACGCCCAAGCACAGCCTTATTAAAGATATGATGAAACTGGCTCAACTCCTTCTAATACTCCTGCTCAGCGTAGCGATCCTACCCTCAACCGCCAGCGCTGATAATGAACCAACCTGGTATGACATCGAGCTGATCCTGTTCAGGCACGGCTCATCCGCAGCAGGTCAATCCGAAAACTGGCCAGCCGACCCGGGAAGCCCGGATTGGAGTAGTGCCGTCAATCTGGTTTCGGCTGGCTCCGATGGCTCTGGGCAACAACGACCTTACTCCCTGTTACCACAATCGGCCTGGCGGCTAACGCCAGAGTACAACGCCCTCAGAAAAACCCGCGGAGAACTTGAACCGCTGTTTCACAAAGCCTGGCGCCAGCCAGTTGATCCGCCAAATAGCGCGAAGCCAATCCATCTCGGCGCTGAGCAGGGAGATGGACTGCCTCTTGCACCCTTTGAGGGCCTGATCAAGATTAGCGTCAATCGCTACTTACACGTCGAACTGGATCTACTGCTGAGACGTGCCGTCTCTATCAATACCACACTGAACAGTGCTGAAGCTGCACTTACCCCCTCATTGGGTAGCGTACGGGTCACTGGTAAACGACGCATGCGCAGTGGCGAGATACACTATATTGACCATCCCCTGATGGGGGCACTGATTCTGATCAGCCGTGTCGAAATGGAACCTCCCACACCAGCTGAGCCAATCAATCCAGAAGAAGCCGTTCCAACGAAACCAGCAGAGACATCGACAGCAGTCAAAAAAGAATCAGCTGCTGCTACGACAGCAAAATAGCCTGGCAAGAAGCGTCCAATGAACAGCTATTATCTCCCCGGTGGCCTGCTGTTGGCTTTCATCATCTCCTGGTTTGCACCGGATACGGGGGCGGCGCTGCAACAGTTCGGCCTGATCCCCTGGATGGTCGTCACGATCTTTCTGATAAACGGTTACCAGACCCTTCTTAAAGAGTTGCCACTCTCTGGTCAACTCTGGACCACAGCCCTGATCGCCGTGGTGATCAATCTTTTTATAAGCCCTTTCCTTGGACTGATGACCGCTTCACTACTCGCTTTACCTGCTGGCGCGGCCATTGGACTGATCGTTACCGCCACTGTACCCTCTACTCTTTCATCGGGCATTGTGATGACCCAACTGGCAGGTGGTGATGGTGTTAAGGCGCTGTTTTTTACGATCCTTTTAAACCTGCTCGGGGTATTTACTATTCCCTTTATACTCCCTGTGGTACTGGAAAATGCCGGTACGATTGATCTATCCCCGTGGCCACTATTAAAGCAGCTGCTCATTATTGTATTAACCCCATTTCTGCTGGGAATGCTTGGTCGCAGAATAATTCAATTAGCGCCAAAACACTGGCTGATCCGCTACATCCCTTCCACCTGCGTAATCGCCACGGTCTGGATGTCGGTCTCCGCTTCCAGCGAGACACTAAAAGAGATCAGTCTGCTGCTCATCGGGAGCATTATTATTGGCTCGCTCCTGCTGCATGGCCTTTTACTGTTACTCTGCCTCGGCTCGCGCCGTCTGAATCATCCTGAACGCGGTGAGTGGATAGCCCTGATGTTTACTGCTTCGCAAAAAACACTACCCGTTGCCGTGGGTGTACTCGCAGCACTCAACCAGCCCATCGGCGTTGCTCTTGTGGCTTGTATTCTGTTCCATTTTCTCCAGCTGTTTGTCGATTCCATTCTGGCCTCTCGACTGGCCCGGGTGGCCAAACAGACGATTTAAACGGGATCAGCAGAGCCCCAATACTAGACCGTTTCGACAACAGCACGCTTTTCCTGGAACTCACTACGGGGTAGGCTGTCGGAACGTTACAGATACTAACGCCTTCCAGGCACATTTATTTCAAGGATCATCGATGAAGCCATTTAAGTTGTTCGCCATCACCCTGGCCCTGTTTATGTTCAGCCCACTCAATCTCTCAGCTGCCGACGGCATACTGGCCGAAAACAGCGTGATCGGCACTGTAAGCGGAAAAGAGATCCTGTTATCAGATATCGAAGACCAGAAGATAAATGAGCTGCGCATACAACTGCATGATGCCCTTCAGGAGGCATTTGTCCGCCATGCAGTAAAGCAGCTAAGTGATAGTTCGGACGATTATAAACCAGCCCCTCGGGCAACCATATCGGATGAACAGATAGAGACCTTTTATCTTAAAAACAACCTTCAAAGCCGCGGTTCCTTTGAGCAGTTAAGTCCAATGATCCGGGAATATATGGAGGGCATGGACAAAGCCCGTAGTGAGATTGATATCTACCAGCGTGCCAGTAATAAAGGCGATATCGTATCCCTCCTCAAGAAGCCGGTTGAGATGCTTTTAAAACTTCCTGTTGAAACGGCCTTTTTGCGGGGCAACGAGAAGGCTCGCATAATGGTGATGGAATTTTCTGATTACCAGTGCCCGTTCTGCAAGCGTGCGCAGAGCACGGTTAAGTCACTTATGGAACAGTATGGTGATCGCGTTGCCTTTGGTTATCGTCATTTCCCACTGGCCTTCCACAAAGAAGCGGATGAAGCCGCCAATGCGGCCGAATGTGCACGTGATCAGGGTGGTTTCGAGGCCATGCATGAAAAGCTGTTCAATCAATCTGATAACTTACATCCTGACGCACTCAAATCAATCGCCAAACAGATTGCGTTGAAAGATCTGGAGCAGTTCAACAGCTGTCTTGACAATAACACCTACGGCGCACGCATTTCTCGCGATATGGCTGTAGCTCAATCTGTGGGGATTACAGGCACGCCCGGTTTTATTATCGGTTATCACAACCCACAGGATGGTACCCTTGAGGGCGAATTGATCTCTGGGGCTCAGCCAGCCAATGTGTTTGTTGCTGCCATTGAGAAATACATTAAGAATCCCAAGTAAAAAAGATATCGACGCAATACAAAACGCCCGGCTAATTGCCGGGCGCTTTAGTTTAAAGAACATCCGTTTCTAAGATGATCTCTGTTTCAGCGATCAGAAGAAACCCAATGGGTTCACATCATAGCTGACCAGAAGGTTCTTGGTCTGTTGATAGTGATCCAGCATCATCTTATGTGTCTCACGACCCACGCCGGATTTCTTATAGCCACCAAACGCCGCATGGGCTGGATAGTGGTGATAACAGTTGGTCCAGACACGACCTGCTTGAATGCCTCGTCCCATACGATAGGCCAGGTTCATATCACGAGTCCAGACACCTGCACCCAATCCAAACTCGGTATCGTTGGCAATCTCCAGCGCCTCAGCTTCATCTTTGAATGTTGCAACCGAAACCACAGGCCCAAAGATCTCCTCCTGGAACACACGCATCTTGTTGTGACCCTTGAGCAGCGTAGGCTGGATATAGTAGCCTTCGCCAAAGCCTTCACCCATCGTTTCAACACCACCACCGATCAGTACTTCAGCACCCTCCTGCTTGCCAATCTCCAGATAGGTCAGGATCTTGTCAAACTGCTCCTGTGAGGCCTGGGCACCCACCATGGTCTCGCTATCTAAAGGATTGCCACGTTTAATCTGCTTCGCCCGTTCAACTACCTTGGCAATAAAGTCATCATAGATATCTTCCTGTATTAGCAGACGTGAGGGACAGGTGCAGACCTCGCCCTGATTGAAGAACGCGAGAACCGCACCCTCAATACACTTACTGACATAGGCATCTTCCTGTTGCAGGACATCACTGAAATAGATATTCGGTGACTTACCACCCAGCTCTACGGTAGAGGGGATAATATTTTCTGCCGCACATTTCAGGATATGCGAACCGACCGGTGTGGAACCGGTAAAGGCAATCTTGGCAATTCGGGTGCTGGTCGCCAACGCTTGGCCAGCTTCTTTACCATAACCGTTGACGATATTCAGTACGCCCGCTGGCAACAGGTCTTCAATCACCTCAATCAATTTCAGAATTGAAGCAGGTGTCTGTTCAGCTGGTTTCAGCACCACACAGTTACCAGCAGCCAGTGCCGGCGCAATCTTCCATGCCGCCATCAGCAAAGGGAAGTTCCAGGGGATAATCTGCCCGACCACACCCAGGGGCTCATGAAAATGATAAGCCACGGTATGTTCATCAATCTCACCAACGGACCCTTCCTGGGCGCGAATACAGCCAGCATAATAACGAAAATGATCTGCTGACAGTGGGACATCCGCCGCCAGGGTTTCACGTACTGCTTTTCCATTATCCCAGGTCTCTGCAACCGCAAGTGCTTCGAGATGTTGTTCAATCCGATCGGCAATTTTAAGTAGCAGGTTGGAGCGTTCGGTCACCGAGGTTTTACCCCAGGCGGCTTTTGCAGCATGTGCGGCATCCAGTGCCAGCTCAATATCTTCAGCAGTAGAACGGGGAATCTCACAGATTACTCCACCTGTAACCGGGCTGTGGTTAGCAAAGTAGCCCCCTTTTACTGGGGCAACCCATTCACCACCAATAAAGTTTTCATAACGTGATTTGAACGAAACTACAGAACCCTCTGTACCGGGTGCGGCATAAATCATGAATATCTCCTCCTGATTTTCTGGTTGAAAATGTGCAGGATCAAACTACCGCTATCCAATGTCTAAAACTTGCCTGATATTCCATATTACTTGACTCAGGATCCAATCACGACGCATGCTATTGACCATCAAGAGGCATCAAGATCTCTGTTTTAGTCATTTAATTATCTGATTGAAATATTCAAATTGAGGATCTGGCATGCAGTCATCTGCGTTAAATAAACTGCGACAACCACAAAAACTGGTTGAGAATCGCGTCAGTTTTGCCGGCCCCGAGTCTGAGCTGAGTATCTACGATACCTATGCCTCAGCGACACGGGTTGGTCTGGATGCCAATCAACTGCTCTATTGCGGAATGGTCAAGGGACGCAAGATCATGCACGACAGGCACGGCCGGGCTGATCAGATATTCCTACCTCATGAATCCTTTGTAATGGCGCCGGGTGAGTATGTTGAGATCGATTTTCCTGATGCCTCTCTCGAGACCCCCACAACCTGTCTCACAGTTGAGATTTCAAAAGAGAAGGTAGAAAAACTCTCCGAACGCATGATGGATATTTATCCCCTCGAATCAGGCCCCGAGGGGTGGCAATACAGTAGCCAGATACTGCACACCCATCACACCTCAGAGACACAACATCTGTTGATGCGGCTGGTCTCTTTCTTTACTGAAAATCACCCTGATCGAGACGTACTGGTGGATCTGGGCGTCTCTGAATTAATCATTAGAATGCTGCGACATCAGGAACGAGAATTCCTGCTCAACTACTGCAGAAGCAGACCCGATGCCAGCGGCCTGAGCAGTGTACTCAATCATATTGAAAAAAATCTGGCTGAGCCACTGGATATTGATCTTTTGACGAAACTGGCCTGTATGAGTCGCAGCCGCCTGTATAGCGAATTCAAAAACCAGCTGGGCTGTTCCCCTAGTGAGCTGCAACAGCAGTTCCGCTTAAAAAAAGCCGCTAAAATGCTGGAAAAAGGTAACCAGATTACTGCCGTTTGCTATGACCTCGGATTTTCCAATCCCAGTCATTTCAGCCGACGTTTCAGGCATTTCTTTGGAACATCTCCCAGGAGCTATCAAAAACGGGCGATTCAAACCAGGCAATAGCCCTCCCGCAGAAGACAAAAAACCCGATCAGTTGCCTGACCGGGTTTCTCAGATGGCGTCCCCTAGGGGGTTCGAACCCCTGTTACCGCCGTGAAAGGGCGGTGTCCTAGGCCTCTAGACGAAGGGGACTTGGACTGCTTCCATTTTACTGCCGGGAAGCTGGATTCCCGCTCGGGCATCATGCCCTTTCTCTGTTTTGGTGGAGCCAGGCGGGATCGAACCGCCGACCTCGACACTGCCAGTGTAGCGCTCTCCCAGCTGAGCTATGGCCCCGAAACAAGCCGCGCATGGTAAGGTATCCAGCCCATCTTGTCTACCCTAGACAATCATTAATATTGCGGTTATC
>VMRY01000057.1 GCA_007713595.1 Sedimenticola thiotaurini | reverse complement strand
TCTTCTTCGGCAAGTGATATTTTTAATCGCTTAACCAGGGAGTATCCGTATGAAGTTTGAAATCAGCGACCAGGAGAGCAAGCAGGCCAAGGTGCCCCATGAAATTTTCCTGACCAATCTTGTTGGCAACCATATTCTCTGGTTCATTGCCTCGTTGGGTCTGGTTCGCTCCTACTGGCAACCCTTGGCAATGGTTCCGCTTGCCTCCATTCTCCTGCTCAGTTACACCCTCTGGCGTGCTAACAAGTCAAAGCGAGTCGATCCCTGGTATGTCATGTGCCATTGGCAGCTTTGCGCAAAGCGCAGCAGGGTGTTCATTATCATGCTACTGATGCTTGGGGCTGTATCACTGCTTGGCTGGATAGGCTTTACCTATTTTGGCATGAAACAGGTAGCCGTCCTGGCCATGATTGGCGGAGCCGGCGTCTTGCCCGTGATGGTGACAGTGCTGGTTTTGATCCTTATGGAGTCTGATGCATTGCATCAGGCCGCCCAACATAAACTGCCGGATAGAATGATAGAGCAGTTTCCTAATCCTGATATAAAGGTGATCGAAGAGGCGCAGTTTTCTGATTAAGTCTTACCAGAAAAGCTAAAGCGTGCTCCGAATTTTTACTGGATTTATCTGAGTGCGCTCCAGAGTGTATAGATGCCGAACAGGATCACCGTGACACCGGCAATCTTACGCGCCACATCCGAGCGTGCCAGACGGGCGGCAGCACCCGCCAGAAGCCCCATTGCCAGCAGATTGGGAAGAGTACCCAGGGCAAAGGCAAACATCAGTCCTGCGCCCTTTATAGCCCCTCCCGAAGAGACGGCATTGATCAGCATGGTATAGACCAGCCCGCAGGGTACCCAGCCCCAAATCATCCCGATTCCCAGTGCTTGCAGGGGGGTCTGTACCGGCATCAGTCGGCGCCCAAAGGGCTCAATCTTGCGCCATAACGCGCCACCCATTCGCTCGACCCGGTTAAGTACCATCCACCAGCCGGAGAGGTAGAGACCGAGCAGCACCATGAAGATACCCGCAATCACCAGCAGGCCGCGCTGGGCGATCTGGATTGGCATTAACTCTGCGAGTAGCATCCCCAGTCCACCCATTATGGCGCCGGCAATAACATAGCTGATCAACCGGCCCAGGTTGTAGGAGAGCTGGAAGGGTAACAGTGCGCTGAATGATTGACGTTTCTGTTCCGGGAGACCGAATGTGAGTGCACCGACAATACCACCGCACATGCCGATACAGTGAACACCACCTAGCAGGCCGACGATAAAAGCGCTGAAGTAGGGGAGAAGCTGATCCATCATTGTTTAACTATACCGTAACTTGCTCAGGCTAGCGTGTTGTAATCTTCAGTAAATCTTCAGCCATTAGAGCAGCATCATGAGGTGCGCTGAATATGGCCTGAAAGCCCCCTTGTGGATTGATGAGAATGATGGAGCTGGAGTGATCCATTAAATAGTCGAGTTGGCTGCCATCGGCTTCAACGCGTGCGTAGAGAATGCCAAGTTGTCGGGTCAGTTTATTCAGCTCCTCCGTCTTGCCGGTAACCCCAATGAAGGTCTTGTTGAAGTAGGGCATGTAGTTGGCCAGGGTTTCAGCCGTATCTCGCTGTGGGTCTATTGTGATGAAGTCAATATCAATGACCGGCTTTGGGTCATGTTTACTTAACTGGTCATCCATCTGCGCCAGCATCGCCAGGGTGGTTGGACAGATGTCCGGGCAGTGGGTGTAGCCGAATGTGAGGAGATGCCAACTACCCTTGATACTTTCCTGCGTGAAGGCCTTACCAGCGTGATCCTGCAACGAAAAATCCAATAGGGGTCGAGGATTGGAAATCAGTGTACCGCTACTGAGCTGTATGGGTATAACTTTAGTGGCATCATTCGTTGTTGATGTCAAAAAAAGATTGGCAGCAATGCCAAGTAAAAGGGCGATAATAATGAGTACAGAAAGTGTTAGGCGTTTTGGTGTCTGGTTGTTTGCCGATTCTGTTGTTGGCATTGTCATTAATCCATTGTGAAAGCACGTTTCAAATGCCAGTTCAGGGTAAGCAGGCTCATAAGTAAAAGCAGCGCCACACCGTTGTGAGCAACGGCAACAGGTAGTGGTAAGTGTTGCATCACATTGGTGATACCTAATCCGACTTGTAGTGACATGAAAAGAGCAACAATCCAGGCCATTCGTTGGGTGATTGTTGCTCTTCCCAGGCGATAAACAAAAATGCACAGCAGTGACAGATAGATTGTCGTTATCAGTGCCCCAGCCCGGTGAACCATATGGATGGTGCTTCGTGCCTCTGGACTGAGAATACCAAATTCATAATTGATACCGATACCATGCCATAACGTAAATGCATCTTTGAAGCCGCTACCGGGCCACCATATACCACTGTGACAAGTCGGAAACTCTGTACATCCGATAGCGGCATAGTTGGTGCTGGTCCAGCCGCCAAGAAAAATCTGTATAAGCAGAATTATCACGCCAATCCTGGAGAGCCAGAGTAATCGTCTGGTGTGATAGATGACCGAGCGATCACTTGATGCGCTATACAATTTCAGGGTTAGCATCCAGAGTAGTGTTGCCGTAGCAAATCCACCCAATAGATGTGCAGTGACCACAATAGGTTTCACTTGCAGGGTAACCGTCCACATGCCCAGTGCGCCCTGGAATGCAACGAGCAGGGATAATAACCAGGGTAATAGTAGGGGTTGATTGATTGTATTTCGGTTACGTAGTGCGATTATAGCCAATACAAGAATAGCTAGGCCAAGTGCGCTGGCAAGATAGCGATGCACCATCTCTTTCCATGCCTTGTCTGGTTCCAGTAGTCTGTTTGGAAAAGTGAGATTGGCTGTGGCGATCCCTTTCTCTGATTGGGGTACAATCAGTTTGCCATAGCAACCGGGCCAGTCCGGACAGCCCAGACCCGCATCAGATAATCGTACATAGGCACCGAGCAGAACGACAGCCAGTGCCAGCAGGGTAACGAAAAATGCAAATCGGGCTTGTATCGTTAAATGATTCTGCATACCAGTGCTTGTCGAGTGGGCCCTGTTATTGCTATAGGTAGTCTGTTTATATAGGTGAAAGAGGTAGGATACAAGTGCTTGGGCAATTGAGTTCTATTCAACAGCGAGAGACACGGCGCTGGTTGCAACTGGGTGTGTTGGCACTGGCAATTGCCGGACTGTTTGCAATTCTTCTGGTTCTCTCCCGATCGCCGGGTATGGAATCCTTTTTTCCCTGGATCGATTTTTTTCGAACAGCTCTTGTTGTGCATGTAGATCAGTCAGTCCTGATCTGGTTTCTGGCCATGGCGGGTGTTATCTGGTCGTTGGATAATCAGGGCGCATCCAGTCGAATACTCCCGGCTGTGGCTTACAGTTTTGTTCTGGCTGGAACCATCGGGATTGCTGTGGCGGCATTTGTGGGGAGTGGTGCACCCCTGATGAATAACTATATACCGGTGTTGCAACGGCCGTTGTTTTTTATCGCTCTTGGTCTGGTTGCTGTGGGTATGGCACTTCGCCTGGCGCTTGGGTTGAGATATACAGACATTAAAGGCGTGTTCGGAACGCAAGCGAGGTTGGTACATGTCGCTGCATTTACCGTTGCAGTGGCCATTGCTGTTGCCTTGATTGTCCTGGTCTATACCTGGTTCTCTCTGCCTGTTGAGCTGGAGGGCACAGCCTATTATGAATATCTCTTCTGGGGTGCCGGTCATGTCCTCCAGTTCGCCTATACCCAGATGCTGCTGCTGGCCTGGTTGCTGTTGATGAATTCGAGTGGTGCCCGGTTGCCGGTGGCTCCGTATCTGATCAATGGATTGCTTCTAATGGGCCTTTTGCCGGTGCTCTGGGTTATTGTTATTTACCTTAGTTATGATCCTGTTTCGGCAGAGATGCGCATCGCCTTTACCCGACTGATGCAATACGGTGGTGGATTTCCCGCTATCCCGATTGGGCTGTTGGTCATCTATGGCCTTCTGCGAGGAAATGATTTGTGCGCTGCTGAGGCGAAGCCATTGCGTATGGCGCTATGGATGTCATTGCTACTGT
>VMRY01000127.1 GCA_007713595.1 Sedimenticola thiotaurini | reverse complement strand
GATAGCCATCTAGTCATTGCTGCAAAACCACCAGAAACAACAATTAGACTACCAGATGAAAATATAACCTTTTTCCAAAATTCATCGGGAACAAAGAAACTGGAGGCAGAAAGGATAACTCCAACAATGCTAAATATGACAAACCATGAATCAACCAGTGACTTCAGAAATGCCTTAATAACTTCCCATATATGTTTCCAATCCATCTAAATCATCTCTTTATCTGTTGGCTGGTGTTATAACATCTAAGCATTTATGCCTCGTGCCACGCATGAGACATAAATGTCTGTTGGACGAAGCCGCTCTCGATCAGAGCGCCACGCTTATTTAATAAGAAATTGTTTTTTGCACACCGCCTGGGCTGTGTGTCTTTTTCAGCGATAGTTCAGGTGGGCCTTCCCTGGTAGTTGATTTGGCCGCTCTCCCTGATGGCTATCCCGTCTCTTTTTGTTAAGACTCTTCTTCATAGTGCCTCATTTTTACGGTTTTGACCACATCCGCCCGTCAGGCCTTCGGGCCTGCTGTTTTACTTTCCATCAGCCCACTAACTTGTCAGCGCGTCACCCACCGTTGAGCCGCTTCGGCGCGATCTCACCCACACTGTAGAGTCGGCCCACCTGACAATCAGGGCAGGGCCAGGATTCCGCTCGTATGTCTTCGCTGCTTTCAAGGCTAGTTTGTGTCTGTTCCACCGTTGTTGCTTCCGCTATCGCCCGGCAGATTTGGGTAAGCGTCGCTTGCGACAGCAGTTGGCCAGATAACCGAAGTGACGGATTCGAAGCGCAATTCTGGACACCCATTACATTGAAACCAATGCGACTTTGTGAATGTCATTTATAAAACACAATATGCGTCTTTTCATTCCAGGCACACTATTACCCGCCTTGATTAAAAGAACTTGGCAATTAAAGTCTTGATAGGAGGT
Source organism: Sedimenticola thiotaurini (assembly GCA_007713595.1). Lineage (GTDB taxonomy): Bacteria > Pseudomonadota > Gammaproteobacteria > Chromatiales > Chromatiaceae > Sedimenticola > Sedimenticola thiotaurini_A. Next base: position 1,124 of record VMRY01000127.1, on the reverse strand, counting down.
AGTCAGCATCCTGCCAGAGTGGTTAATCCTTTATATCTCAGTAGGCTATCAAAGAATCTGACCTTAGGGAGTCAATTTCACACATAAACTGATTACTGATCAGCGGCGCATGCTTCAGTAATACTCGTCATGGAGAGCTGGAGTAGTTTGGTAAATTCATCCGCCGGTACGGGACGACTGTAATAGAAACCCTGCACTTCATCACAGGCCTCTGATTTCAGAAAGGCTTCTTGTGCTTCTGTCTCGACACCTTCGGCAATGACTTCCAGTTGCAGGCTTTTACCAAGCACGATTACGGCTCGAACAATGGCTTCGCTGTTCTTGTCATTGGGGATATCTTTTACAAAAGAGCGATCTACTTTCAGTTTATTGATGGGTAGGATTTTCAAATAGCTGAGTGATGAATAACCGGTACCGAAATCATCGATGGCCAGTGTGACGCCCAGTTCTTTGAGCGCACACAGCGTTGAGATCGCCTCCTCGGCCTGCCGCATGATAAAGCTTTCTGTAATCTCCAATTCAAGATACATCGGCTCCAAGCCGGTCTCTTCGAGAACGCTTTTAACGGTAGCGACAATATCGCCGTGCTGCACTTGCTGACCGGCCACATTGACGCCCATTCTGGGCAGGTTTAGTCCGGCATCATGCCAGCTTTTGATCTGCCTGCACGCCTCATAAAGCACCCACTCTCCAATAGGTAGAATCAGACCCGTGCTTTCGGCCAATGGTATAAACCTGTCCGGTGATACCAAACCCAACTCTTTATTATTCCAGCGTATCAATGCCTCAGCACCAATCAGTTTACCTGTGTTCAGGGCATATTGAGGTTGATAGAAGAGTTGGAATTCATCCTGTCCCAGTGCCTTTCTTAACTGGTTTTCCAGATACAGCCGTTCAAGTGCCGCACTGGTCAAGGCTTGCGTGTAAAAACAGTAGCACCCCTTCCCCTTTTCTTTTGCCTGATGCATAGCGGCATCGGCGTTCTTGACCAGACTGGTAACATCATCACCATCATCGGGAAAGAGGCTAATACCTATACTGGCACTGACATGAAGCTCATGCTGGTCAATACTGAACGGTGAGGCATAGGCCGCCAGAATCTTACTGGCAAGTATTGCCACGCT
>VMRY01000152.1 GCA_007713595.1 Sedimenticola thiotaurini | reverse complement strand
TGTGATGACATGACATCACTCGGACTGAGTAGATACAGAAGAGATAACCAGCTGCCATAACAGATAGATAAATGAGCAGAAACTAAACAGTACATTTACAATAACGCTTGTAACATCTCATTAAAGGAAACCATCATGCAATCAAAGATTGGAACTAAACCGATTAGTATCTGGATTGCTAGCATCATTGCCCTTGTATTTGGTTTACTCACAATCAAATCAGGTGGATCGGTACTATTTTTTGATGGCGCCGCACGCGAAAATGCAGGCAACTATGTGCCTTTTGTGCTCTGGTTTAATTTTGTCATTGGATTTGTCTATCTGATCGCTGGGGCAGGTCTGTTCAAGCAACAGCGTTGGAGCGTATGGCTATCGATAGTTATCGCACTTACCACGCTTGTTGTATTTGGCTTTCTGGGGTTACATATAATGAACGATGGATTGTATGAAGCACGTACAGTTGGTGCCATGATTTTACGAACAACAATATGGATTATTATTTCGATTACGGCTTACCTGAAAATCATCCGACAGTAAAACTGTTTAATGTTTTACTGAAAATCTGTCACATTCAGCCTGGTAGGGTGGGCACTTTTTATGTGCCCACGCGGGCCAATCGGGTTTAAATACTCAATGCATAATCTGAATACACAGATATGAGTCACTCGTTTCGTCTCGCTTTTGATATTATTTGTTCGATCAAGACGTATGGAAAATGACAGCGTGGGCATTTAAAAAATGCCCACCCTACTAAACCAAGGCCCTTTTAAATGGGACAGCTCCCGTTTTTGACGCTGCAACTAAGGCAATTATTCCGATAGCAATCAAAAGTAAGGTTGCAGGTGTTGGAACGTTGACTGTGTCGTTGGAGGTAAAGATTGTCGCTCCAGAACCAACCACATTTCCAGGAACACCCCCACCATCTGGAGCGAAAACACCTGTTCGGTTGATATCAGTGACCATATCACTTAATGAACTATAAGTAACAATTCGAGCCCCTTGTACAGTTTCGTTTTCTATATTGAAAACGTTCCAGTAATTTAATCCATCAGATCCGGAGCCGACTATATTCTCAGCAACACCACCACCATCCGGATTAAAAACAGCGATTCGATTGATATCAGAGATCATGTCAAACAGTGAGCTATAAGTAACTATTCGTGATCCCTGTGTTGTCTCATCTTCAATATTGAAAACATTCCAATAAAAAATACCATCTGAAGCTGAGCCAACAATATTTTCAGATGCACCTCCTCCATTCGGATTAAATACGCCTGTCCGATTGTTGTCACTGACCATATCAAGTAAAGAGTTATAGGTAACAAATCGAGACCCTTGTGCTGTTTCATTCTCAATATTGAATACGTTCCAGTACGTGCTACCGTCTGATCCAGAACCTACAACATTTTCTGAAGCTCCTCCCCCATCTGGATTGAAGACATTGATCCGATTTGTATCGTTCAACTGGTCTGCCATTGTTCCATAAGTCACAATACGAGAACCCTGGATGTTTTCTTCCTCAATATTAAAAACATTCCAATACAAAGGCGTGGAAAACGCATTATTTGCACTCAACAGTAAGATCACCGTTAAAGTAAGCAGCACTATTCGATTTTGTAACATATCTATATTCCCAAAGTTCATCGGAACCTTTTATATTGAATGCTGTTCCCTTTAGTGCATTTCGGCCATGAAACAACCAGGTTAATTGAAAGGGATAGGCTTGACTCAACTGATTAATGATTGAGTGCGCAACATTCAAGCCAATAGTTTTTTCCCAAGTGTAAATAACAACTTAACTATTTTAAAAAGATGGATTTGTTAGAGTGTGTAAATAATGCTGACGTTTTAAGGTTAGTGATTAACCTGATTGGCGGGTTCTGAGGATTGTTGAAACGTCTGGTGGCATGGGCACTTTAAGTGCCCACACTATATATAAAATCACTTTATTGAATCAAGCTGGCGACAGGCGATAATCACAAGATACTGCACCACTGTGGATGCACTGTGTCTGTTCAACATGATACCTTGGCAGAGACTCCGCACTATCCAACAAACCCTGCATCATACCAGCAAGAAATTGACAGGATTCAGGTTTACTCGCGGTATGTTTCATATTTTTTGTATAGCCACTCACCCGCAAACCTTCGCTGTATTGTGCGATCTGTACCAAAGGAGAGAGACCTGGAATCAGCAGCAATTCAACTGCATTGCTTAAACTCGAAATTTCACCTTTAACCTTCAGGTTTTTAGATAGATGACGTCCAAATCCCTGGCCCAGTTCGAGCATGCGTTGGGCACGTTCCGGTTCAGGGATGGAACCGTCGATTTCAAGCAGCCGCCCTGAGATATTAGGGTAACGACTGAGCAGGGAGAAGATCAACATGCGATCACGAATATCGGCATCCCCTGCTTCGGAATCAGCACTTTTAAAACGGGTCTCTTGCTCCTGGCTTGGAGGCTTTGCTGTGGCGGGTTCTGCAGCTGGCGGCTCGGCTTTTCCACTGCCGCCTTCAAGCACACCTGCAACACCATTAAGTGTCTCTAAATGGGAGCGTAATTGCTCGTTACTCAGGATTGGACCATCAACATCCAGAGTCAACTTTCGACTGCCACCTGGTAGTGCATCAAAACTGTGGCCCATGGTATTAATACCCTGTTTACGCAAACAGCTCATCACCCGCGCAAGCGCTCCTGCTACATCCTCCAATTTTAAAACAATTTCATAACGCATCTATTAGTTCTATGACCGGGATCAACGGCCATTCCTCCATTGTTGAGGTTAGTAATTAAGAATACGAATTAAACACAGTGCACAAAATATAACGACCAAAGTTGAAAAAACTGAAATATTGATGTATGACGAGTGCAAAATAATTGTTTTAAAAATGCATTTTTCTTGATAATTCATTATGTTATGAGATATTTAATTATTCTTAATGACGCCTGAATAATTGAATAAACAGATATTCTGGAGGGATTAAAAAAACACCCCG
>VMRY01000107.1 GCA_007713595.1 Sedimenticola thiotaurini | reverse complement strand
CAGGACAAGCGCGCCCTCTCTCAGTCGCTGTCCGGCAACTGAACCTGGGCTATTCTGCAATTGATCTGTTTGACTGGCCTGAGCCACCGCATTCACCAAGTTAAAAATGGATTTTAAATTATATAGTTAGATCATCTATTTAGTCTAATTTGATAACTACATATAAAAAGGACTCTATCACATCATTGGGGATTAATATTGCATACTAAAACGAAAAGAGTCTTTACCCTCAATCACGCTTTCCGTACCATCATCACCCAAATTCCCCCTGGGATATTGATCCCACTGGCGAACTGGTCTTCCAGTTATTAACAACGAAGTCCTTGGGCAGAGGGTCCATTACCTGAGTCACGCCGCAAAGTTGGGAGTGTTTCAGTCCACAAGGATTTGCAGGAGTAATTATACATGAGTGATACCAAGCATTGTCGCCTTCTGATTCTCGGTTCCGGCCCAGCCGGTTATACCGCTGCCGTCTATGCAGCACGAGCCAATCTTAACCCTGTCCTGATCACCGGGATGGAACAGGGCGGCCAATTGACCACCACCACTGAAGTGGACAACTGGCCGGGAGATTTTGCAGGCGTACAGGGCCCTGAGCTAATGGACCGGATGCTTAAACATGCCGAGCGCTTCGAGACCGAGGTGATATTCGATCATATACACACTGCCGAACTCACCCAGCATCCGTTCCGTCTGACCGGAGACCAGGCCAGCTATACCTGTGACGCATTGATTATTGCGACCGGGGCATCGGCGCAATATCTCGGAATGGAATCGGAAGAAAAATTCAAGGGTCGTGGAGTTTCCGCCTGTGCCACCTGTGATGGTTTTTTTTACCGAAACAAGAAAGTCGCCGTTATCGGTGGAGGAAATACGGCAGTAGAAGAGGCCCTTTACCTCTCCAATATCGCCTCAGAGGTGGTGGTGGTTCATCGCCGCGATAAATTTCGCTCCGAGAAGATCCTTGCTGATCAATTAATTCAGAAAGCAGAGAACGGTAATGTCACCATTGAATGGGACCATGTCCTTGATGAGGTACTGGGAGATCAGAGTGGTGTGACCGGCATGCGGATCAAAAATGTCAAAGACGACAGCACTAAAGAGATCGACCTGATGGGCATCTTTATTGCGATTGGCCATAAGCCCAATACGGAGCTGTTCAAGGGGCAACTGGAGATGCAACACGGCTATCTTACGGTAAAGGGCGGCCTGGAAGGTAATGCGACCCAAACCAGTATCGAAGGTGTCTATGCAGCCGGTGATGTGGCAGACCACGTCTATCGACAGGCCATTACATCTGCCGGCAGCGGCTGTATGGCGGCATTGGATGCAGAACGCCACCTGGATTCAAAAGAGGCGTAATCACATGCTTGGCCGGTCATTTACTGCTTAGCTTGCGCAAATGACCGGCAATTCGTATACCGCTATTCTGATCTGTTTTTTAACTTTAAGACGCAATTATTGATCATCACTTCCTGGAAACGATTGACCTGTTGAAAGGAAATGCCACTACAATAGCGGGAATCATCCGGGTCATCTGGATGGCTGATGACTGAGCGATTACAGATATCAGTCAACACCATTATCTGCTCTTTTTCTCCACACACATCAACTTCAAACTTTACCACCAGACGCTCCCCTTTTCGTCCGAGCGGCTCAAGGCTCTCCAGTTTAGCGCCTGTCATGCTGAGGTCTTTCACCAACGCAGGCTGCCAGGCATCCTCGTTATCTGCATCCTTGGTGTTTCGTACCAGTGCAGGAAGATTGGTATTGATTCGCTCAGCATTTCGTACTGCCAGACTTTCAATATCCTGGGGGTAACTCAGATGAAGATGAGGGTAAGGCTTCGTTGCTGAATGGGTTACGGTAGAGATGAAGCCCATCACCTTGCTGCCATTAAGAATGCGTACGGCAAAACGCATACCGTCTTTTATGAACTGCACTTTTTCATGCACGAGAGGTGTTGTGACGATCAACCCCCGCCCCTCAAGATAACCAATCAGCGTCACCGTGTAACGATCAGTATACTCAGGCGAAATACGCTGCAGCTGCAACGAGTTTCCAACATGTAGATTGAGTATTTTTTCAGACATAGAATTTACTTTAAGAAACCTATACTCTTCATATCGCAGAGTTTCAGCAAAAAGGCAAGTGCCTGAGATTATGATTTCATTACTTGACCCAGACAATCCCCATCAGCCATTTCCACCGGTTAGCACTGCGGAGACAGATCCAGATGGTTTACTCGCGGTTGGCGGTGACCTCTCTCCCATCCGTTTGCTAAATGCCTATGAACAGGGCATTTTTCCCTGGTATTCAGATGAACAACCCATTCTTTGGTGGTCACCTAATCCGCGAACAGTGCTCTTTCCTGATCAGATCAAGATCTCCAAGAGCCTTAAAAAGAGCCTGCGTAATCGCCGCTACACTTTCAAGTTCGACAAGGCTTTTTCTGAGGTAATAAGACACTGTGCCATGCCACAAGCCGGCCGGGAAGAGACCTGGATTACAGAGGAAATGATGACTGCCTATATTCAGCTTCACCACTTGGGTTTCGCTCACTCTGCCGAGGTCTGGGAAGAGGATCGACTGGTCGGTGGTCTGTATGGCGTAGCTATTGGCCGGGTCTTCTTTGGCGAATCGATGTTCAGCCTGACCCGTGATGCATCCAAGATTGCCCTGGTACATCTGGCCAACACCTTATCAGAGCAGGGATTTGGCGTTATTGACTGCCAAGTATATACCGCCCATCTGGTTTCACTGGGAGCACAAGAGATCGACAGAAGCGATTTTGTCCAGCTGCTCAGTCACTTTTGCAAACAGACAGGAAACGTGGGCAGCTGGTGTGGCGGCATTCATCAGCCATGAACCAGCAACCCCCAAATACGCAGCAGATTTTACTCTACTTATCCGGTGACCACCCCTGCTCTTATCTTGAAGATCGCAACGCCAGAACTCTGTTTGTAGATCCCCAGCAAACCAACCGGCTGAAGATCTACAATAGCCTGATCAACCAAGGTTTTCGCCGCAGCGGCGAGATGATCTATCGACCGGATTGCAAAACCTGTCAAGGATGTATTTCATTGCGAATCCCGGTTGCGCAGTTCAAACCCCGGCGCAATCAAAGACGTATCTGGAAACGCCTCTATGACAGCTGTGCGATAACTGAATTACCCGCTGAGTTTGATCCCGCCCATTTCAGCCTGTTTAAACGTTATATCAACACACGTCATCCGGGTGGGGATATGTCAGCAATGACGGAAGCTGACTACATAAATTTCATCGGCAGCCGTTGGGCCGAGAGCCGCATCTTTGCATTTCACCAGGATAAAAAACTGCTGGCCATTTCCGTTACCGACCTTCTTCAGGATGGTCTGTCAGCAGTCTATACCTTTTTTGATCCGGATTTTGAACAGCTGAGTCTGGGTACATTCAGCCTTCTCTGGCAGATTGAAGAGTGCAAACGCCGTAACCTCACCTGGCTCTATCTCGGTTATTGGATTGAAGCGTGCCAAAAAATGGCCTATAAAAATCAGTACCATCCACATGAGGCCTACATCAACGGAGAGTGGGTTATAAAATAGACAATTGTCCGCGGTTCAGATCAATTAATTGGACAAAAGGCTTGCGATTAGTTGATTTTCACTCATAATTGCGCCCTTGTTTTAGTTGGCTTTGTGGTATAATGCCCGGCTAACAACCCAAGGGTAATCAGGAAACCGAATGGCTAAAGAAGATTTTATTGAGATGGATGGTACGGTCGTAGAGACCCTGCCGAACACCATGTTCCGTGTCGAGCTGGAAAATGGCCACGTGGTCACAGCACACATCTCTGGCAAAATGCGCAAGCATTACATACGCATATTGACCGGTGACACCGTCACTGTTCAGTTAACGCCTTATGACTTGAGTAAAGGCCGTATCACCTACCGCGCTCGCTAAATTCCGAGTGTGCTGCGTCAGTGTATGGCGCAGCCCTCCATATTAAGCACCAGCTCTCCGTCCACGACCGTCACGCTGATCATACCGCCCTCAGTAAGGGAACCGAAGAGCAGCTCTTCTGCCATTGGCTTCTTGATCTTTTCCTGAATCAGACGCGCCATTGGCCGTGCGCCCATGGCGGCATCATAACCATGCTCAGCCAGCCAATGCTTCGCTTTGTCATCCAGCTTCAGTGAGACACCACGCGCCTCCAACTGACCTTCCAGTTCGAAGACAAACTTCTCAACAACATGGGTGATCACATCAAGTGGCAACGACTTGAACTGAATAATTCCGTCCAGACGATTACGGAACTCCGGTGAAAAGAGCTTTTTGATCGATTCCATTCCATCGCTGGAGTGATCCTGATGGGTAAAGCCAATTGACGAACGCGCCATCTCACCCGCACCCGCATTGGTGGTCATGACAATCACAACATTCCTGAAATCGGCTTTTCTGCCGTTGTTATCCGTAAGAGTGCCATGATCCATCACCTGCAGAAGCAGATTGAATACATCAGGGTGTGCCTTCTCGACCTCATCCAGCAATAAAACCGAGTGTGGATGCTTACTGATCTCTTCCGTTAACAGGCCACCCTGGTCATAGCCCACGTAGCCTGGGGGGGCACCGATAAGCCGGGAGACAGTATGACGCTCCATGTATTCAGACATATCGAAACGGATCAGTTCGATTCCAAGAATTCGTGCAAGCTGTCTGGTCACTTCCGTTTTGCCCACACCGGTCGGACCGGCAAACAGGAATGAACCCACCGGTTTCTGTTCTGTTCCAAGTCCAGAGCGACTCATACGAATGGCGGCGGTCAGTGTTTCAATGGCCTGATCTTGACCATAAACCACCATCTTCAGATCGCGATCAAGATTCTTCAATGCCTCAACATCAGAAACAGAGACACTTTTCGGTGGGATTCTGGCTATTTTTGCCACAATACTCTCAATATCTTCCACCTCGATGCTCTTTTTTCTGCTCGCTTCCGGCTGAAGCTGAACGCTGGCACCCGCCTCATCAATCACATCAATCGCCTTATCCGGGAGGTGGCGATCATTGATATAACGCTCGGATAACTCCGCGGCTGTGCGCAAAGACTCCACTGAATAGCTGATGTGATGATGCTCTTCAAAACGGCTTTTCAGGCCCTTGAGTATCTCAAATGTCTCTTCAACCGAAGGCTCTTCCACATCAATCTTCTGGAAACGCCGGGCAAGCGCCCGATCTTTTTCAAAAATGCCGCGGAACTCTTGATAGGTGGTAGAACCGATACAACGCAGCTCACCTGAAGCCAGCACCGGCTTGATCAGATTCGAGGCGTCCATAACGCCACCAGAAGCCGCACCAGCGCCAATGACGGTATGGATCTCATCAATGAACAGAATGGTCTCGGGCTCTTTTTTCAGTTGAGACAGTACCGCCTTGAGGCGTTTCTCAAAATCGCCACGGTATTTCGTTCCTGCAACCAAGCTACCAAGATCCAGCGAATAGATGGTGCATTTGGAGAGGATTTCCGGCACTTCGCCATCGACAATCTTTTTTGCCAATCCTTCTGCAATGGCTGTCTTGCCAACACCAGCCTCGCCCACCAGAAGGGGATTATTTTTACGTCGGCGACAGAGGGTTTGAATAGTGCGTTCAATCTCTTGAGCACGACCAATCAAAGGATCAATTTTCCCAAGCTTTGCCTGCTCATTCAGGTTCGTTGCAAAATTATCCAATGGATTAGATGAGGGAGTTTCGGCCTCTATCTCTTCACTCACCCGGCCAATCTGATCCTGCTGCTCGGTCTCACCATGGACCTTTGAAATTCCATGTGAAATATAGTTGACCACATCAAGCCGGGCGATATCCTGCTGATGCAAAAAGAAGACGGCCTGTGACTCCTGTTCACTGAAAATTGCGACCAGGACATTAGCTCCCGTTACTTCATCCCGACCCGATGACTGAACATGATAAACCGCACGCTGCAGTACACGCTGAAAACCCAAAGTCGGTTGCGTCTCATGCTCTGTATCGTCTGGTAATAACGGGGTAGTCTCTTCAATAAACTGATCGATATCCCGTCGCAGGGCTTCGGTATCGGCCCCACAAGCCCGCAACACATTGGCAGCCGTCGGATTATCCAGCAAAGCCAATAACAGATGCTCGACAGTCATGTATTCATGATGCCGGTCCCTAGCCTCCATGAAGGCCTGATTTAGGGTAAATTCTAGCTCTTTACTTAACATGACTGACTTGGCTTCCTGGTAACAAGAGTGACTAAAATAGGTGGCATAACCTATTGACTACCTAACTCCCTGACAGTTCGCAATTCCTTTTCATGCTTCCTCAGAAGCACAAAGCAATGGATGTTGATGGCTACGGGAAAACTCATTAACCTGCGCCACTTTCGTCTCTGCCACATCCTTAGTGTAGACGCCACAAACGCCAACGCCACGTGTGTGAACATTGAGCATGATCTGGGTCGCTTTTTCACGATCCAATTTAAAGAAAGTTTCCAGTACCAATACCACAAATTCCATTGGGGTGTAGTCGTCATTCAATAGCAAGACTTTATACATTGGCGGACGTTTAAGCTTCGGCTTGGCCGTCTCAACCGCAAGTCCGCCTTCGTCGTCATAGGGATTCGATTTGTCCGTCATAATGCTAGTCTAGTAAAAATTTATCTCGTGTAATCACGAATGCAAGAAAAATATAAGCGAGCTTATTAGCTAAGAGTAATAACGTCTGGTTATGGATTATCGCCTATTTAACACAAAAATGATCTAGTCAGACTACCCTTTATTATTTAAGCCAAATGTATAATATTTGACCAATAGCACCGAAGCGTTATACTAATTAGATTGAGGGGGGTAAAAAAATTACTTATGGACAATATCTCATTTTTTACCCACTTTAAGTAGTCGCAATCTGCCTATTGCGCAGGGCAAAAGCCAATAATAAAGCCCGGCCATGAAAGCAGAAGCGAAATT
>VMRY01000125.1 GCA_007713595.1 Sedimenticola thiotaurini | reverse complement strand
CCATGATTTAAAAGGAGTTTCTTCGGAGGATGCGGAGATGCCGAATTCACGCAACAGTGCTCGAACATGCTCTGTTTCTGACCAGAGCGCTGTGTCTGCCGCATATATGCCCAGCGCGTTTGCCTTTTGCTTGGCCTCCGCGTAACTGACACCGGCAAGAGCAGCACTTGCCGCAATACCGCAACCAGTTGGCTCTTCCTGGATGACAGGTTCCATAGCTTTACCAATTAACGCTTGCAGCATGCGCGCCCATGGAATGGAGCCGAAGGCGCAATGTAATGGGCGTCGCCGTGCCTGCTATTGTTATACCTCTACACATGGTCTGCATAAGTATGTAAATAGCCGCCTTCCATTAAATCACTTTCGAATTTATCAGGATATTTTGATTTAAGCTGACGAACCAGACCCTCGATCACATTTTGTCCTTTCTCCCCCATGGCATAAGAGTAGCGGTCAAAAATTAGAAAAGTGGACATATTTATAGGCAGATGATCCAATCGCATGTGTTCCAAGAAACTGTACCTTTCCAGTAAAGCCCAGTATCTTTGTAAATTATTTAGACCTGCATAAGTGGGAATGCAATTTAAAGCAAGGACTGGAAGTAATTTTACAGGTACAAAGCTCCTTACTAGGCTTGCGTACATTTTTTCGTCATTTTCGTATTTGCTAATCGTATCTCTACATCCTAAAGATAACTCACTAAACTGCTTTTCATTATTTCTAATGTTGTTTTTAGCTATAAATTTCAACAACTGATATAGAACCCGAAAATACTGTGACAACTCGACGTTCTCTAATACGTGCTCTTGGCGCGCTGCCAAGTAACTATCGACACTTACACTATCATCGGTTTCCAGATTATGGAGGTAGCCACTAAAATCAGCCAGCTTAAAATCCAGCTCCTTCACAGCGCGATTATGCAAATCTAACAAAGAATAAAAAGTAGTTTCAAACTTCTGAGCTTCATGATTTTCAACCTGCTTTCTCTGGGATGCAGCTCCATCTTCAAGAGCACTAATTGCCGTAGTTAACTCTTCTCTTTGCAAGAAAACCGTATACAGCAACGCTAAGAATGATAATGAAGCAAAAATAGCCCCTACAGCTCCTCCAATATATGAACCAAAATTACCCCAGTCGGAAGATTTAGAGCTAAAGCCACCCGAGAACTGATCAAAGTAAAAATAACAAGCCACAGCAACAATAGATATAGCTAAAACCGTAGCAAGGAGGACAACTTTCTTTAACATTTAAATTCCCAATCCTTCGTGATACCGACTGAGGTATAACGCTGCGCTCTGCGGCAAATTTGAAGCGCAGCGTAAAATTTGTCCGACAGCAGCGCCTTGTTAGCAGCTTGATGCAATGCCAGCCACTAGCTTCTTAATTCTTTTGTAAGAATTAGGTAAATTATGATTGCTAAGTTCACGAAGCGTTTCCAGCATCTTATCTAACTTCTTAGCCGCATTCCCCCTCTCTTCGAGAATGAACCTCCTATTACTCTCATCATCAGATAGGCCTAGTAGAGCTGACATTTTTTCTACTGCTTTATCAGAGCATAATAAGTCCATTTCTAGGTTGTATTTCATACATACGATGTTGTTCCTTTCGAATACATCTAAAGCTCTACTGTGATTGGCTCTCATGTTCTCTAAAACTGCATCTCTATCTGCTCTAGAAGGTATTAGATTATTAAGGATGATTCCCGTCTTGTATTCATAACGATATTTAGGAAGACCTTGCCCATCTCGGCTTAGCTTAAGCTCGTCGTTCAAGTATGGTATGAAATAGTCCTTATCTAGGATTGCTAAATACGGAATCTCTAGCTCCCTAACTATGTGGAATGGATAAGATAGGTTTCTCACTCCATCAATATTAATTAGGCTGATTCCATACAGATCCAAGTCAATGCCGGCTCGATCAGCTAGAACCTTAACTACTTCTGCATCATTTTTACTTTCCACAAATATGACGTGGTTGGCATAGAAAAAGTCACTATTTCGATACAAATGAAACTGATAATATTTGAATTCCTCTAAGTTATGGTCTTCAAAGAACGTAGTCTTTAGTTTTAGTAATTTTGATTTAAATCCCCTAGTTGAATCTGGCACCTTTCTTACTAATGCAATATTTAAATGGTCGATATTGTCGATTAGAACGGTAGAGTGAGTTGTTAAAACTACCTGCGCAACATCATCTTCATCTGATGAGCGACTGATGGAACTAATAAGTTCTCTCTGTGCCTGTGGATGCAAGTTGGTTTCGGGTTCTTCCAATCCTAGGATAATATTCTGGTGCTTTAGGTTGGCAAGCACTCTATGAAGAGCGATTATCGTTAAACTTTGCAGTCCGGTTCCACAATCATCCAAATGGTGATCGACGCCTAGTTCATCTATGTGCATTTCTATGCCATTTAAAAACGACATAAAATTTGAGTTTTGATTAAAACTTAGAGAAAAATTGAAAGTATGCCTTAAAGAATAGTAGCCTTCGACTTCCTTGGAAATTCTCTTTAAAGCGCCGTTTTCAAGGTACTCAGCGGCACTTCGAAACTTTGGTGTTAATGTATCTCGCCTTTGCGTCTCAACTTTAAGGTATTCCTCAACTAAGTTTTTAATTAAGGTATTCTCTTCCCACTTCAGCTGGTCAGGGCTTCTATTAGGAGGTATATATACAAATGCTATGCTCTCTTTGATCTCTTGCAGTAGCTCATCGGGAGCGGCAATGAATCTTCCGCCACTTTTATATTTATACGATATTTTTCGAGTAGATGACTGATATACCTGTTGAACTTCCAGAATATTCCCTTCTCGATATGACTGAAAACCATCCCCAAGACTATCGAATGTTATAGTAATTTTTGGAATGGATTTACTGGTGTACGAGTGTTTTCCCTGTATATAAGATAACTCTTCATTTTCTGGGTTGAAAAATGAATTTAATGCTCGAATTACAGCTGATTTTCCACTGTTATTCTGCCCTACTACTGCATTTATGTCATTGAGATGTAGAGAGCATTGATCAATCGACCGAAACTTTCTTATGTCGATGTTCGTAATCTTCAATTTTAAGTCTTCCTTGCTTCTGTCTTTGCCAGACTGCTAACGCCATGCGAAGCGGCCGGTTTGGAGGCGCAACCGCGCCGGAAAACCGGTCCGCTTGCGCTACTGGTTAAATTTCTAGCGTTCGCCTTCCAAGGTATGCCATACCCGCAAAATGATTATGGTGCTGGTGTGGAGCGAGTAACGCACGATGTACTTGCCGAAAACAATGTCGCGGACTGATTCCGGTTCTGGAGCCATTTCAACCGGAGATCCCATTTTAGGAAAGTCTGGTAGCAGCTCAATTTTGCCAACCAGTTCGGCGGCTATTCGAGCCGCCGCAGAAGGATTATGGACAGCGATGAACTCCCGTAGACGCTTTAAATCTGCAACAGCCTCTTCCGTGTAAACCAGCTTCACTTACCAGCCCCCGGCGCACCCTTCTCGTTATCGCTCCCCCAGCTCTTAAGCCAACCGTGGACCTCGCTGGCATCAACTACTTTCCCTTGAGCCGCAGATTCCATCGCCTCTAAAGTTTGTTGCCAACGTTCTTGCTCACGCTGCTGCTTTTCAATGTATTCAGTTAGCGCCTGATTGATAACCCAGCCTTTGCTCCGGTGGAGTCTGCTGGCGATTGCATCCAGATGCTGCTCTACTTCCGACTGAAGACGGACTGTAGTTACACTCATTGCCTTACCCTCTCTCGCACAAACTACAATGTATTACACCATAGTTTTCGAGGGTTCAACAAAAATTTAACGCCAGCAATAAGCGGCGGCCCGACAGGGGCGTCCGGTGGAGGCCGAAGGCCGGAACGAACTTAATTGATTTGTTAAGTGGCTGGACATTCACCACCCCAAGTATCCGTTGGCACATTGGCAAGTTCATTGGGAGACT
>VMRY01000056.1 GCA_007713595.1 Sedimenticola thiotaurini | reverse complement strand
GGGCAGCGAGATCGCTGCCCTTTTTTGTTGGACGAATCCGGTACTACTCCGCTCGCATGTGGGGAAATAACAAGACATCCCGAATCGAGGGTGAATCAGTAAATAGCATCACCAGTCGATCAATACCGATTCCTTCACCCGCCGTAGGGGGTAATCCATGCTCCAATGCCCGGACATAATCCGCATCAAAGTGCATTGCCTCATCGTCACCCGCCTCTTTTTCTTCGACCTGCATGCGGAATCGTTCGGCCTGATCTTCCGCGTCATTCAACTCGGAGAACCCATTTGCAATTTCGCGTCCACCGACAAAAAATTCGAATCGATCTGTGACAAAGGGGTCATCATCGTTACGCCGGGCCAAGGGTGAAACCTCAGTAGGATAGGCGGTGATAAAGGTGGGATTCATCAGTCGATGTTCCGCCGTCTTCTCAAAGATCTCGATCTGTACCTTGCCCAGTCCGTAGCTTGGCTTGAGCGGAATCCCGAGTTTTTCAGCCAAGGCACGCGCCTGGGTCAGGTCATCCAGCTGGGCTTCACTGATCTCCGGGTTAAAATGCAGGATCGACTCTTTCACCGTCATACGGGTAAACGGCTGGCCAAAGTCGTAGCTCTCACCCTGATACTGAATCGTGGTTGAGCCAATAATCTCCTGGGCCAGTTCACGCAACATATCTTCGGTCAGATCCATCAGGTCACGGTAGTCCGCATAGGCCTGATAGAACTCCAGCATGGTGAATTCGGGATTGTGCCGGGTTGATAGTCCTTCGTTACGGAAGTTACGATTGATCTCATAGACCCGCTCAAAACCACCTACCACCAGTCGCTTCAAATAGAGCTCAGGTGCAATACGCAGAAACAGCTGCATATCCAGTGCATTATGGTGTGTCATGAAGGGACGTGCAGCTGCACCTCCCGGAATCGCCTGCATCATGGGAGTCTCAACCTCCATGAAGCTCTTCATGTTCAGATAATTACGGATGAACTGGATCATGCGCGTGCGCACCCGGAAGGTTTCCCGGGATGACTCACTCATAATCAGATCAAGATAACGCTGACGATAGCGCTGCTCCTGGTCAGTCAGCCCATGAAACTTCTCGGGTAAGGGACGCAGTGATTTGGTCAGCAATTTCAGGTCATCACAACGGACTGACAGCTCCCCCGTCTTGGTCTTGAACAGCTGTCCCTCGGCGCCAATGATATCGCCCACGTCCCACTCTTTTTTATACTTCTCGTTATAAAAGCCTTCGGGCAGTGAGTCACGCTGAATAAACAGTTGAATTCTTCCTGACATGTCCTGCAGATGGGAGAAGCTGGCCTTGCCCATAACCCGGCGACTCATCATACGCCCGGCGACACGTACCCGAATGCCCAGACTCTCCAGCTCTTCCGGCTCCTTGTCACCATATTCCGCATGCAGCTCACCGGCTACCACGTTACGCCGAAAATCATTCGGAAAAGCGATGCCACGCTCACGGATTTGCGACAGCTTTTCACGGCGCAGGGCTATCAGCTTGTTCTCGTCCAGGATCTCTTCACTCATTTTTAAAACTCATCTGTTGTCGCGTAGGTGTCGGCAGATTGGCAGATCCAACCAGCCGACCTTAAATAAGGCTTACTCTATCAAAGACCGCTCTTGAGGCTCGCCTCAAGAAACAGATCCAGACCACCATCCAACACTGCCTGGGTATTTCCCGTCTCTACGCCCGTGCGCAGATCCTTGATTCGTGACTGATCCAGAACGTAGGAGCGGATCTGGCTACCCCAGCCGATATCGGATTTACTCTCTTCCAGTACCTGCTGATCGGCACTGCGTTTCTGCATCTCAAGCTCATACAGCTTTGCCTTAAGCTGTTTCATCGCCTGATCTCTGTTCTTGTGCTGCGATCGATCGTTCTGACACTGCACCACCGTACCCGTCGGATTGTGCGTAATACGTACCGCTGACTCAGTCTTGTTGACATGCTGTCCACCCGCCCCACTGGCGCGATAAACATCGATGCGCAGATCAGCCGGGTTGATATCAATCTCAATCGAATCATCAATCTCAGGCGACACAAATACCGCCGCAAACGAGGTATGCCGACGGTTACCTGAATCGAAGGGAGACTTTCGCACCAGTCGATGTACGCCAATCTCTGTGCGCAACCAGCCGAAGGCGAATTCTCCTTCAAAGCGGATCGTAGCAGACTTGATGCCGGCCACATCCCCGGGGGATACCTCCATCAGATCGGTCTTGAAGCCCCTGTGTTCACCCCAGCGCAGGTACATGCGCAGGATCATCTCTGACCAGTCCTGGGCCTCTGTGCCCCCCGATCCTGCCTGAATATCGAGGAAGGCGTTGCACTTGTCCATCTCACCCGAGAACATGCGCCGGAACTCCAGTTCGGACACCTGCTTCTCATAAACATCCAGATCAGTCACCACTGAATCAACAGTGTCTGCATCACCCTCTTCAACCGCCATCCCCAGCAGGTCACTGGCGTCATTCAGACCATTGAAGAGTGAATCCAGGGTCAGTACGATAGCCTCCAGCGAGGCACGCTCCTTACCCAGGGTCTGGGCATACTCCGGATCGCCCCAAATGGTCGGATCTTCAAGCTCCCGGAGAACTTCGGTCAAACGTTCCTGTTTGCCCTCGTAGTCAAAGATACCCCCTGAGGGATTCTGAACGCCCTCGTAATTCACTGATTTTATTAGTGATAGGATTGAGATCCTGCATGTTACACCTCGAACGAAACGGAGGGCGAATATTACACTAGAATGGCTATTGACGGAAACTGTCGACCATTCCTGCTATTCAAGAAACAACCTTGCCCCCTGCCTGCTATTCTCGTAGTGTAAGCCTATCGGATTTATCTCATGCGCTGGATTAAATAATGGATCTCGATCTCAATAAATTTCGCACACTGATTCCCATCAACGCCCTCTATGAAGACAATCTGCTCTATCTGGCAGAGCATGCACGGGTAGAGCGCTATCTTCAGGGTGAACAGATATTCTCCATTGGAGATAATGACCCGGACACCATCTTCCTGATGTCCGGAGAGGTCCGCCTTATGTCGGCCGATGGCGATGAGATTCTGGTCTCGGCAGGATCCGACAGGGGTCTGCATGCCCTCGCCAGCCGCAAACCCCGACGCTATAAAGGTGAGGCGATTTCCCAGTCCGCCACCATAGTCCGGTTTAAATCCTCCCTGCTGGATCGGTTACTGGCCTGGGGGCACTTCTCACCCGAGTTCACCACACCCGCCGACCAGGAGCTGCTTGACGGACCTAATGCGGAGGAGAGCGAGTGGATGATGTCAATGATGCAGACATCAGCATTCACACGCCTTCCTGCTGCCAACATCCAGACACTGTTTACCCAGATGGAAGAGATAACCACCAAGGCAGGTGATCTGATTATCAAGAGCGGCGATCCAGGTGACTACTATTACGTGATTAAGCAGGGACGTTGCCGAGTGACCCTTCCTTCAGACACGGGCGAGGTTATACTCGCCGAGCTGGGCCCCTGCAGCAGCTTCGGTGAAGAGGCACTGATTACTGACTCCGTTCGCAACGCTAATGTCACCATGCTGACCAATGGCAAGCTGATGCGCCTGTCAAAAGAGGATTTCCTGGCCCTCCTGGAAGCACCCCTGCTGCAGTGGATAGATTATCCCACCCTCATAAAAATGGCCGCAGAGGGCGCTGTACGTATCGATGTGCGCTTCAGGCGCGAGTTTGATCACAATGGCATCCGGGGCAGTATCAATATTCCGCAGAACCAGTTACGCGCATCCATCCCGGAATTGGATCGAGATAAGAAGTACATCGTCTATTGCGACTCTGGCCAGCGCAGCGCCACTTGTGCCTTCCTGCTCAGCCAGGAGGGTTTCGATGTCTATGTGCTTGAGGGTGGACTGTCAGCCATCACCAGCGAGTAGCATCTAGGAGGCTGTCGGGTTTGTCCGTTTGAAGCGAAAATTACTGGTACTGGGGGCGAATAGTGGGCCTATTTAACGAGTTCGATAAGCTGAGTTGATCGCAATCCAGAGATTTGCAGCCAAACAGCGTTAAATCCGACAGCCTCCTAGAGCAGCCTACTGGGTATTTTCCCGTCGATAGATGAGCGAACTGGGTCGACTGAAGACACCAAAGGTAGCCTTTGCCGAGGGATCACTCATCGCGGCACCACTCCAACTGTATTCCAGCCAGGTTGGTGCATCAATAACTACTTGCGCGCTGCCCGTATTCCCCTGGCCCGGTGGTTGCAGATTCAGGTTAAAGTCGCCACCAACGGGTGGCTGCGTAAAGAGTAATGTCGCATCGCTCAGATCACTGGCAGCATAACCACCTGCAATAACAGCTGGTGCATAAACAGCCGTATTTCTGGTCGGTGCGGTGGTTGCAATCACGCCATCAGCGCCATCCAGATCAACCAGCGATATGCCGTTGACCTGCGTACAGAGATCAGCCACATTGGCTGCAAAGCCACCTGCAGCCCCCGAGTAGTATTCCGCTTGAAGCGGCACATTCAGTGGTAACAACTCGGAACCCTGTGCATTCTGCATAGCCAATCGACCAAAGCGAACCGGCACACCAGTTGGTGAAAAAGTCTGCGGCAGACCCACTCCTGTAACACCATCACTGTCCGTTATACTCTGAACAGTAAGATCGACATCGCTGGTAAAGGGTGCCACCAGATCATTGGCTGTCCTGGCATAGGTAAACGCATCACCCGACAGGGCAAAGCTGAATGTGCCATTACCATTATCCGTCCAGTCCGGCACGCCCACTGACCAGTTCAGCCCGACCTTGTTCAACCCATCTACACCCAACTGCGTCCCATCCGTGGTGATATTCGGCAGATTAATATCAGAAGCCGATAGCTTGCTATAAATGCCGGTGTAATTTTGCGTTGTTACGCCCGCACTGTTTCTTGCCATAATAGTGGCTGCCGGCGTCTGTAACGCCGCATAACCAATAGGGGTTCCTGCATAACTGAATCCACCAGCGAGACAGCTATTTTCCAACACACCCTGATCTGTAATCACAAGTGTAAAATCAGACGGTATAAAGCGACCTACCCAATCAGTTACAGCGGTGTTGCCAAACTTACAACCCACCTTGCCGGCGACAGGGCTGTTTGAAAAATCATTTGTACAGTCTCCACTTTGATCGACCGCGGTAAATCCATCATCATAAATTCCTTCAGCGAGCAACCTGAAGTTCCCCACTTCACTGTAGCTAAAGGCCGTTCCAGTAGCTGTTCCATTCGAGGACGAAGCAGCTGAGAAGCTCCCCGATAGTGTGCCTATGGCTACTGCACCTGCATGAGCCTCCAACTTACCGCCATCAATCAATGGCGTCCCGTCATAGCCATCGTCACTATCAGCTTGCAGGGTAAAAATACTGCCAGCCACAGCCGTGGGAGTGCCACTGCTACCACTGTTATTCAGCGCAGGGGTTACCAGACTGATCGACTGCGGGCGAATGGCAAACTGATCAGTTGAACAGCCCACAACCGGAGTTGTCGTCGTGCTATCCGTCACTCGACAACCCAATGAGCGGTAGGCCTTGGAGACCGTGTAAGACGCTGCTGCTTTTCTGCCTGCATCGGCGGCTGTAAACAGCAGGTTCTGACTGACGGCTGGCGATAACGCGGGATAAGTGGCACAGGTAGCCGCCGTCGAGGTGTCGATCAATTCGACACTGACAGTGCGATCAGCATCCTTGGCAAAATCGGTTTCGACCGCATCAGCCGTACCATCACTGTTGGCATCACGAAGCGCGGCCACATCAATAACAAAAGGCTGACCAACCAACTTGGTATAAAGTTTTCCTGTCAGGGCATCGGCACCACTCTCTATACAGTTAAATGCAAACGCATCTGTTGACGCCGGACAGGGATGTGTCTCAGCATAAAGTGCAGCGACTGCACTGTTGTCAATCACGCCGTTATAGACCCTGACTTCATCCACCGCACCATTAAACCGGTAGGAAGAACCGTTCTGCCCCCCTGCCCCAATGGTGAGATTGGCCGCATAACCACTGTTCATGGGTCGGTAGTAGGCATTAGCATTCGTTGCGACTAGTGACCCATTGATATAAAGTCGCTTAGTACCTCGCCATGTGCCCGATCCAGCATCACTGCCCTTTTCAAAGGTCGCGACGATATGAGTCCAGCCACCAGTCACCGCAGGACCAGTCAATATGTTCCATGTATTGCCCGCTGTTCCACCTGTCCCGGTCCAAAACTGCCAACGGTTATCTGTCCCTGCATAGAGGTTATAACCATAACGATCAGCACCCGAAGAGCCCCGTGATGTTATAGGAGAACGCCAGGTTCCAGAACCGCCATCGACCCGCGCCCAGAGCGAGACCGAAAAGGAGTCCGGATTGAGTGCATTGGTGTGTGAAACCGATACATAGTCGTTCTGTCCATCATACAGACCATAGCTACAGGTACCTGGATCACCGGTTCTGGCAGAAGAAGTTTTAGAGGTTGTGACACCATTGATGGCAGTTCCATTGTGACCATAACCACTTCCATCAATCACTTCGCCTGCTGTGCCATCCCATCCCGTTTCATCAGAGCGCCACAAACCCACCAACACAGGTGGTGTGGATGCAGGGCAAGGATGTGTCTCAGTATAAAGGGCCGTAACTAACGCTTGATTTACGGCACCATTATAAACCTTCACCTCATCGATGCGGCCAGAAAAACGGTAGCCATTTGATGCCTGCCAGCCACCAATACGCAGTGTACTGGATACAACAGCCTGGCTATTATTCGGTGTACTGAGACGCTGGGTCAGGGTTTGATCAACACCATCAATATAGAGCTTATTACTGGTGACACTACCATTTGTAAAGACGGCCGTGACGTGATGCCAGCCATTGGCAAGGCCAGAGGAGGAGATGCCATACACATCACTGTTGGCCGTATTGAAACCGAAATCTCCATTAACAAACCAGAGATCATGTCGGTTCCAGCCGATCGGCATCACCGAGTTGGCACCATCCCAATACATCCAGAATGCTACACTCGTCTGTGCACCAGGGTTAACCGATAGCGGAAGTCCTGAGATAGAGAATGCCCCGCCATTGTTATACGAGCCCGGCATAGTAGCGTAATCGCAGGTACCGGGGTTGCCGGTTTTTGCCGGGCTAACTGTCGATTTAAAGGGTACGGAAGAGCCAATAGCCTGGCCATCGTATGGTCCAGTGGCGTAGCCAGCCGTATCTTTCAACTCACCGGCTGTACCGTTCCAACCACCCGTCTCCATCCGGTACTCAGCAATCAGCACAGGACAGGAACGCGCAGTGCCATCCCAGTTTTTACCACTGTTCTCATTCGTGTACCCAGTGGCAATCTCTGCGGCGGATAGCGGCACATTGAAAATCTTCAGCTCATCAATCTCACCCTGGAAACGGAATGAGGATTCTGCACTGGCATCCGTTTCACCACCCACTGAAGGAACACCCGCATCTATCCCCCAATTTCCGGTCCAGGATTGTATCTTACTGTCCAGCAGATTCCCTGAAGCATCATAGAGATAGAGGCGCTTTGTTTTGGCACTGGTATCAGCCACTGCCGCCACAAAGTACCAGTTATTGGGGTTTATCACTGCAGCAGAGTCGAGACTGATCGGCCTGGGCCCGCGTGAGAAAAAACGCACCCTGCCACTGCCAGGATCACCCAGGCTGACCGCGTAGCCACCGGAATTATGCTCATCATCAGCAAAGATCCGTTGACCTGGAGTTGATACATTAGAAGGCTTGAACCAACCGGTAATCGATACGCCCGTGGTGTGGTTGGGGAAAGAGGATGGAAGTGTCACATAGCCACCGCCATAGGTGTAACTGGAACAGAGTTTTCCTGTAGCGCCTACAGTCACACTACCGACCGCAGTCCCATGATAACCACCGCCGCTTTCATCAAACGCCGTATTACCTGCAAGTTCATCGAAACGCCACTCCGCCATTGGCCGAACCGGAGGCACTGGACAGGCATGTGTTCCGCCATACAAGGTGGCCACCTCACCCACACTGACCGCACCATTGAAGACATTCACTTCATCAATACGCCCGGAAAAGCGGTAGCTGTTATTTACCTGCCAGCCACCAATGCGCAGGGTGCTGGTGACCACTGCACGGCTATTAGTTGGACTACTTTGACGCTGAGTAAGCGTCTGAATTAAACCATCGATATAGAGCTGATTACTGGTGACACTACCATTGGTAAAGACCGCCGTTACATGATGCCAACCATTTGCAAGACCTGCAGAGGAGATACCATAAACATCACCATTACCCGTATTGAAACCGAAATACCCCCCAGTCAACCAGAGATCATGCATATACCAGCCAATTGGCATAACAGAGTTGCTACCATCCCAATACATCCAGAATGCCACACTGGTCTTTGCCCCAGGAGCAACAGACACTGGTAGATTGGCAATACTGAATGCGCCACCATTACCAACAGGTCCCGGCAGAGTGGCATACCCACAGGTTCCAGGATCACCCGAACGTGCCGAACTGGCGGCAGAAGGTGAAGGGGGTGACGCACCAATGGCCTGGCCATTATAGGGTCCACTGAAGTAGCCAGCTGAATCGGTTAACTCACCCGCTGCACCGCTCCATACGTTATCTTCCATATGGAATTGAGCAATCAGGGTAGCCGCCTGCACAGAAGCAGGTACAGATAGCACCCCAACCAGGGCAATCAAAACAACCTGTATTGACAGCCATGATAGATAGCGTTTGCAAACAGTGGAGAATGTTTGGGTGGCCATATTCAGCTTCCCGTTACCGTTGCGCGTAGTCGGCGCGAGACAAAATCGCTACTCCCGAAAGTTCCACGACTGGCCGTTACCTGAATATCATATAGCGTGTAGCTGGTTGGACCCTCCGTCACCGGGAAAGATGTGCACCCGGTCATTGCAATAGTAAAACCATCTGCACTGAAACTGCTCGGTACTGGCGGGCAACTGTTGTTGCTGCCAATTTGATAAACTGCCCACTCCAAGCCGCTTGAAGCGGCATACCAAGCACGTACCGACTGCAGTGACAGCGTGGTGGTGGTTTGCTGGGAGACATTCAGGCGCACCATATAGCCGCCAAGAGCGGCCAGTACCACGACCATAAACAGCGTGCTGATCAGAGAAAAACCTCCCTGACCTGAACAACTAAAACTGTTTCGTCTGTTTCGCTTCATGGCATATTTGACAGATGGGCCTGCTGCATAAGGGTGATGGATTCACTCTGCTCATTTACAGATACGGCGACAGAGACCAAACCATTGCGAGTCGGCGTACCAGGGTTATAGCTAAAGCTGCAGGCACTCACCTGATCGATTAACAGTGCATCCTCTGCCGGGTTTGTCTGCGCCACAAGCTCTGCATGTGTATCGACATCCGTCTGATTGCTTCGAATTGAGTATCCTTGATAACGCCGTATGGTTCCGGCAGTGGGATCACACAGATAAGTGATTGGTGTATCAACCACATAGAATCGTTGATCGGGTGAACTGGCCGGAAAGGCCGTGTTGCCACTGGAAAAACCGGCGTTATTAAAATTTATCGTAATCGGACCAGCGGTATTTACATTTGTGATAGTCGCTGCGTTATCCAGATTGTAGGCATTACTGCCGAGCAACCCCGTATTGTAGATAACCAGGCAGGAAGCCGTAACATTGCGGCAATCATTTACACCGGCACCGCTTTGAATCAAGCCACTGTCTGCCAGCAGACCCAGCACCTCAAACTGAGTGTCGGCATCGACCGGATTAAAGCTAAGCCGTAGTGGATCACCAACTGGAGCAGCGCGATATCGTCCGCCAGTGGTTACATGTAAAAACTCCAGACAGCGTCCTGCACAGGCAATACGCACACTATTCGGTAAGGCATCACGCAGCTCCCGTGTGATCTTGACCAGTGCGGTATCTGCCTTATCGACCAAACGGGCACGACTGGACTGTGCCTGATACATCTCAACGGGTTGCTGAATCAACTGTGAGGTCGCTATTGCAAGGACACTGCTGATTACAATCACCACAACCAATTCGATTAGCGTGAAACCTGCCTGTTTATCTGTTGCCATCAGCCAGTCATCCTGTCAGTTCAACCGATAGGCTGTCACAGGAATATTGATACCCGCCATGCCATCATAAGTGACCGTCACAACAATTCGCGCTGCCGGGCTACCCGCACCAGGCCCCAAAGTCGCATTGGATACAGCGACTGTGATGTTATAACCCGTCAACCCATTCACCGCGATACCATTCTGATCAATTGCACCCGCACTGTTATTAAGCCCGTTGTAGTCCCATACATCATCGTAAGTAGAGCGGGTTTCACCCGACTCGGGGCCATTCACTTCGGCATCAACAGGGTCAACCAGCGGCTGAGTCAAAATCTCTTCCATGTATGACTGGGCGATTGCCGTAGCCTGTTCCCGGATCATCGGATCAGCGCTGGAGAGTGTGGTCTGGGTCATTACCATCATGATGCCGGCCGTAGCGACAGAGAGAATAACAATCGAGACCACCAACTCTATAAGTGTAACGCCTCGTTGAGCATAGGCATTTTTTAACAGCTGAATGTTGGATTGCTGTTTCATAGATTCAATGCACATAGCCGGTTTCAGGTTCAATTGTCACACTGCGACTGCCAATAGTGATGGCAGTAGAGGCTGTCAGCAGGGCATTGGTGGCACTGTTGCGCGGCCGCCCCAGTGAATCAAAATAGATGTTGATCGCTGTCAGCGTCACCCCATTGGGTGCCGTACCTGCGTAACCTGTCGTGCCACCTCCAGGAACCTGTACGCTCTGGGTAAACGTGCCGCTGTTACAGTTAACCCGCTGATTCATTTGGTAGCTGTTCGCTGTAATGGCCATCTGGGTATCACAGCCTGTGGCGACTGCCATTTTCTGACTGAATCGCAGCGCCTCCGCCACCTCATCACTGAAACCCCATTCGAGAAAAGTGAGTTGATTGAAAAAGCGCGGCATACCCACCGCCATCAAAACACCGATCAACAGCAGCACCACCACCAACTCGATCAGGGTGAAACCGGATTGATTGTGTCGAAAGGCATACGCGCCGAACGTAATGGGGCCGGAGTCAGATCTGACACCGACCCTTCGATAAAGAGACAAAAACGGGCGTCCGATAGGCGCCCGTTTTGTTTGTTCATTAGCTGTTTGCATCACCGTATGCATTCTCACAAAGGTGCCGGAGTCAGATTTGACTCCGGCACCTGAGTTCGCCCCTCATTTAAAAGAGTTAAGGTGTAGAATCAACAGTAACGGCACCATTGGTTGAGTTATACGTGATGCTCATCGTATTCACAGCTTGGTAGGTGTAGGTACAAATACCAGCCGCTGCCGTAGCCCTATAATCAGAACCCACGCCCGTCGCCACCGAAGGTGGATTTTGCAGAATGCCATTCCAAACCTGAACGCAGCGATTGGCATTTGGATTTCCATTATTACCATTCGTTGAGACCGGCCAGCCATTTGCGTTGGTATCAACCGTATCATCCCCAAATCCCTGGAGATCATCTACAGCGGCTGTATGTCCATTTGCTACCCACTGTGCATGTGCGAGTGAGACAGCAGACCCAAACCCTCCACCTGAACCTTTTACAGCTGCTTCATGCGCCTGATCCTGTACGTTCATAAACCGTGGCAACGCCGTCGCTGCCAGCACACTGAGAATCAGGATCACCACTACCAACTCAATCAGAGTAAAACCCGCCTGTTGTTTCATCATTCTCTCCAAGTATCGCGTAATATTTATTAATTTTGACTGATCACTACGCCGTATCCATGGCCGCTCTTTACTTCACTGAGAGAAATGTCGTCCAAGTCCGCTAAAACTTTAGCATTTGTAATGTAATGTTCGTTTGGTTTGGATAAATGGTTATTGCTGCCAGACCAGCGGGCACTGCCAGTCGATCTGCAGCTGTTCCGACCCTGGGGTCTGTAACAGGGGTTCGCAAGCACAAATGCCTATAACAGCAGCAATTTCACCATCAATATCCAGGAGTGGAATACGATCACGCATCCAGGGGAGTACACAATGCTCTTGTAGCAGGTGTTTTACACGTTTCTGGAGCCCTCTACCCACAGGTCGACAACACTCACCGCCCGTGCGAAAGCGAATAGTGTAATGACTTGAGTTGGATAAAAATAACGCACTCAAAGGCGTCTGCGAACTGAATTCAAGCCGACCCAAACCGCCTGGTAACACCAGGGTCGACTCCCCCTTCCAGGGGATCTTTAGTCCAGAGTCAAATTCTGCCAGGGGCGAACTGAGGTAGAGACGATCCCGATAACGGCGTACCTCTGCACCAGACCACCTGACCAGCGGATTAGAGTCAGGGGGAGCAGGGAGCACCTCATTTACTATGCGCCCCAGGGTAACCGTGTCAGGCAGTCTAAAATTGCGACATTTTATCCAGACGCGAAGCAGCGGACCGACATAATGACGTGGAAGTTCCTGCAACCCTTGAATAGAGAGCGAACCATCATGTGACTGGATAAGTGGCTCCAGTTTTTCGCCCAGAAGATCATCCAGGAGATGATCCGCCTCTGCACAGTGCCTGGCACTTCTCGAGACCGTTTTAGCTGTAGCGGGCCAGCGGTTCATCAGTAGTGGTAACACTTCATGACGCAGGTAATTGCGATCAAATGATCTATCCAGGTTGCTGCCATCCTCGATCCACTCTAATCCCTGCTCCCTGGCATACGCTTCCAGATCAGCACGTGAGTAACCCAGTAGTGGTCGTGCATGGAATCCCTGGGCAAACCCGGTCAGCTCCGGCATGGCGGCCAGGCCACTCAATCCTGCCCCCCGCAGCAGTTGCAGCAACAGGGTTTCCACCTGATCATCCTGATGATGGGCCGTCAGCAGCATCTCTCCGGGGTTCAGCTCCTGGGCAAAGGCCCGGTAGCGCGCCTCACGGGCTACCGCTTCCAGGCTCTCGCCTTTGAGCGGCTTTAAATTCAATTGGCAATCAGTGAGGGGTATTTGATAGGTATCGCAGATCAAACGGCAGTGAGCCGCCCAATCTGCCGATTGAGGCTGCAATCCATGATCGGTGTGCACTGCCCGAATGGGCTGGGATAGTTGGGATTGCAAAGCCACCAGCGCATGCAGCAGAACCTGTGAATCCAGACCACCACTGAAGCCTACGAGATAGCCGGTAGGCGGTGGAAACTGCTGCAATTTTTGGCGCAGGCTTTTGGTGCTGAAAGGCATGGATGCGTTGAACTCCAGAGTTTCTGCGATCCTATGCTGCCGGTCTATTGCAGCCTTTTGCCGCTAGCCGGCAAACATTCAGCTCTGAAAAGCACCATAGCTCATTAGACGCTGATAACGCTCATCCAGCAGCTGATCAATGGGTTTCTCATCGAGTTGCTGTAACGCGCTGAGCAGTGACTTCTTGAGGTTTTGTGCGGCCACTTCAGGATGACGATGAGCACCACCCGGTGGCTCAGGGACAATCTCATCTATCAGGCCGAACTCTTTGAGTCTGTCTGAGGTAATAGCCATCGCTTCGGCCGCAAGCGGGGCCTTATCGGCACTCTTCCAGAGAATCGATGCGCAGCCCTCGGGTGAGATCACAGAATAGGTACTGTATTGAAGCATCATCACATGATCCCCAACGCCAATAGCGAGGGCACCGCCAGAGCCGCCCTCTCCCATAACAGTACAGACAATAGAGGTTTTGAGTCCTGACATCACCAACAGATTCTTGGCAATGGCCTCACTCTGTCCACGCTCCTCTGCACCAATCCCCGGATAGGCCCCGGGTGTATCGATAAAAGTAAGTATTGGCAGCTTGAAACGTTCGGCTGTCTCCATAAGACGCAGTGCCTTACGGTAACCTTCCGGTCGCGGCATACCGAAGTTGCGGAACAGCTTCTCCTTGGTATCCCGACCCTTCTGGTGACCAATAATCATAACGGGACGACCATCCAGCCGGGCCACACCACCTACAATAGCGTGATCATCAGCAAAGGCCCGATCACCGTGCATCTCCTGGAAATCATCAAAGATAAGCTCGATATAATTGAGCATATAGGGTCGCAACGGATGACGTGCTACCTGAGCCACCTGCCACGGCTTGAGATTCTGATAGAGGGATTCAGTAAGCGATCTACTCTTGGTCTCAAGACGGGTAATCTCGTCCTGGATATTGATCTCATTATCATTGCCGACAAGTCGTAGCTCTTCGATCTTGGCTTCAAGTTCGGCAATGGGTTGTTCAAATTCTAGAAAGTTTAAGTCCATCGTTGAAATATACCGGATTCAGAACGGATAGAACAGATCAGATAGGACAAACCGACCTATCTTCCTGGTTTCGATTTTTAGCCATAGATAGCGACCCTGCCTGGTCATATCTGGGTTTCATTTATTCATACTGACATGCCCTGCGATCCTGGTTTACCCAGGTTTTCAGGCAGAAAGTGATGCTTCCTGACTGTCTGTCTGCCGATTACGACCGGAATAGACCACTTCGATCGACTCAGTGCCCAGCAGACGGCCAAGCTGGCGCAACAGCTCATCGGTGGGATTGATTCGCCACGCCTCACCACAGACCAGTGCGCACCCGGCAGAGCTCCCCTTGTAGCCTATTTGAATGTCACATCCGCCACCCTGATAGGGGGTAAACAGGTCGGCCAACTCCTTGGCTAAATCATCTGGTGTACAATTACGCTGTAATAACAGTTGCTGATCAAGGCCGAGCCGAAGTGCGGTTGCACTGACACCACGCGCCTGTTCAAACTCCATGACCTGATCTACCCGGATACTCAACCCACCGCGGTACTCGTCGTAATTCAGGTTCCCGACAACGAGCAAGATTTTATCGCTGACCAGCAGATCTTTAAATGCCTCATAGGCATCAGAGAAGAGCGTTATTTCAATCCGCCCACTCCGATCATCCAGCACCACCGTCCCCATCCGCCCACGCTGCGTCTGCCGATGACTGACGGAGAGAGCCAGTCCAGCCACCAAAACCCGCTGTTTGCTACGCCGTTGGTATCCCCCCTCGCCCCCTTCCAGAGAGAGCTTGCCAATACGGGTAACGCCAAGCCCACTCATCTCGGGAACATAGCGATCAATAGGATGTCCGGTAAGATAGAGACCCAATGTCTCTTTCTCTCCCTGCAGTCGAATTTCATCTTCCCATTCGTCGCTGTCTGCAGGAATCATCTGCCAGTCTGTGTCAGTCTTTGGCTGGGGATCAGCCATGCCAAACAGATCATCCTGGCCTGCTGCCGCGCTGGCGTGATGCTGCTCCGCCATTTTCAGCGCCAGTGGCAGCTGATTCATCAGGGTTGCGCGGTTAGGCCCCAACTCATCCAGAGCTCCGGCCTTGACCAGTGATTCCAGAACCCGCCGGTTGACTTTTCGCTGATCAATACGGCGGCAGAATTCAAAGATATCGGTAAATGGTCCGTCAGCCTGCCTGGCCTCTATGATGCTATCAATAGCCGATTCGCCGACCCCTTTAATCGCGCCCAATCCATAGATCACGGCATCATTCTCGCCGACCGTAAACATTCGTTCTGAATAATTCACATGCGGGGGATTGACCACCAGACTCATGCTGCGGCACTCATCAATCAGGGTAACAACCTTCTCGGTTGTATCCATATCCGCCGACAACACGGCGGCCATGAAGGCCGATGGGTAATGTGCCTTGAGCCACATGGTCTGATAAGAGACCAGCGCATAGGCCGCAGAGTGCGATTTATTGAAACCGTACCCGGCAAATTTCTCCATCAAGTCAAAGATATAGGTGGCTACATTCTCATCTACACCACGGGCAACCGCTCCTTCACGGAATATTTCGCCCTGTTTCTTCATCTCTTCGGGCTTTTTCTTACCCATGGCTCGACGCAACAGATCGGCACCACCCAGCGAGTAGCCCGCCAGCACCTGCGCAATCTGCATCACCTGTTCCTGATACAGGATCACCCCGTAGGTAGAACGCAAAATGGGTTCCAGATCTGGGTGGGGATAGACCACCTCCTGACGACCATGCTTACGGGCAATGAAATCATCCACCATGCCTGACTGCAGGGGTCCCGGGCGAAACAGGGCCACCAGAGCGGTAATATCATCAAAACAGTCCGGCTGCAGCTTTTTAATCAGCTCTTTCATTCCGCGGGATTCAAGCTGGAATACCGCAGTGGTCTCGCATTTTTTTAACAGGGCAAAGGCGGCCACATCATCCATCGGAATCAGGGTGATATCGACCGGTTCAAGGTCCTGTTTCTTGCGCGTTCGATTGACGGTTTTTAGAGCCCAATCGACAATTGTCAGTGTTCTGAGACCAAGAAAGTCAAACTTCACCAGCCCGACCTGCTCAACATCATCCTTGTCAAACTGGGTGACCAGGTTGGCACCACCCGGCTCACAGTAGAGCGGTGTAAAGTCGGTCAGGAGCCCGGGTGAAATAACCACACCGCCGGCATGCTTCCCCGCATTACGGGCAATACCCTCCAGTTTCTTTGCCATATCGAGCAGTTGAGTGACCTCATCCTCATCCCGATAGGCCGCAGCAAGCTCCTCACTCTCTTCCAAGGCACGCTTCAGTGTCATGCCAACTTCGAAAGGGATCATCTTGGCGATGCGATCAGTAAATCCGTAGGGGTGACCCAATACCCGGCCTACATCCCTGACCACCGCCTTAGCGGCCATTGAACCGTAGGTGATGATCTGGGAGACAGAGTCCCGGCCATATTTGCGCGCCACATAGTCGATGACCTTATCCCGATTATCCATACAGAAATCGACATCGAAGTCAGGCATGGAGACACGCTCAGGGTTCAGGAAGCGTTCAAACAGGAGTTCATGCTCAATGGGATCAAGATCGGTGATCTTCAGAGCATAGGCAACAATCGAACCGGCACCTGAACCACGCCCCGGCCCCACCGGGATACCGTTATCCTTGGCCCACTGAATAAAGTCGGCAACGATCAGAAAATAGCCTGGAAAGCCCATCTGATTGATCACATCCAGTTCTATCTGCAGGCGATCATCATAAACTTTCCGTTTCTGATTAAATTCGGCATCAGTATGATCGAGTATCTTCTCCAGTCGCTGTTCAAGCCCACGTTTAGACTCGACAGAGAAATACTGCTCAATGGTCATGCCATCCGGAATCGGAAAATCTGGTAGGAAGTTTTTACCCAGAATCAACTCAATATTGCAGCGCTGTGCTATCTCGACACTGTTTTCCAGTGCCTCTGGAATATCGGCAAACAGCTCCATCATCTCTTCAGGGGTTCGCAGATACTGTTCGGGACTAAAATGTTTCGGGCGCCTGGAATCATCCAATGTACGCCCTTCATGGATACAGACACGAACCTCATGTGCCTCAAAGTCTTCCCGATTCAAAAACCGGACATCGTTGGTTGCCACCACAGGAACATCAAGATCTGCTGCCAGATCAACAGTGGCATGCAGGGCACGCTCATCTCCCTCTCGCCCGGTTCGCTGCAACTCGAGGTAAAAGCGGTCACCAAACAGGGCCAACCAATGCCCGAGCCGTTTTTCCGCCTCTGACCTGTTCTCAGCCATCAGGGCTCGACCTATATCGCCAGTCCGGCCACCTGACAGGGCAATAAGACCTTCACAACTTTGCGGAGTAAACCAATCAGGCTCAATCATCGCCTTGCCCAGATGCTGTCCTTCCCGGTAACTTCGGGAGATCAGGCAGGTAAGATTTTTATAGCCTTTTGGATTCTGAACTAGAAGCAGTAAGCGAAACGGGTTGTTGGCGTCTTCCGGGTCACGTATCCAGACATCCACACCACTGATCGGCTTAATACCTGCTGCAATAGAGGCCTTGTAGAATTTTACCAGGGAGAAGAGATTGGACTGATCGGTTATTGCTACTGCCGGCATTCCGAGTTCAGCTACCCGCGCGACGAGTGGTTTTATACGCACCAAACCATCAACCAGAGAGTATTCTGAATGAACGCGAAGATGGATGAATACCGGTGTCATAGTGGTTTCATTGTAACCTAGTAGCCGCCTGATTTTTAGAACTGCTGCACGAGTGAACCGTTTGATTCAGACCATCAATAGGGATCAAGGGTCTGTGTAGTACTGCCTCAGCACAAATTCAGAAGTCGCTTCACAGGACCGAAGGAACGACGATGAATCGGCGTAATGCCAAGCTGTTGAAGCGCAGCCATATGCAGCTTGGTAGGATAGCCCTTATGCTGCGCCAGACCATATCCAGGATAAACCAGATCCAGCTCAATCATCTCCTGATCCCGAGCCACCTTTGCCACGATTGAGGCTGCACTGATGGCGGGTTCACTCGCATCACCTCCGACAATGGCCTCTGCACTGCACGGTAGACTGGGGCAGCGATTACCATCTATCAAAGCATGCTGAGGCATCATTGCAAGCGCCTCAACCGCTCGCTGCATGGCCAACATACTCGCATGCAGGATATTCAGATGATCGATCTCCTCTACCTCAGCCCGCCCAAGTGCCCAGCAAATCGCCTTCTCGCGTATCTCCAGGGCCAGCTGCTCACGACGTTTCTCGGATAGTTTTTTCGAATCGGCCAGGCCTGAAATAGGTTTGGCCGGATTCAAAATAACAGCGGCGGCTACAACAGGCCCGGCAAGGGGGCCTCTGCCGACCTCATCCACTCCGGCTATTAAATGAATACTACTCATCCCCAACTCTCCCTGCCAACTTCAGAATAGCCTCAGCTGCTTTTCGACTGGAATCCTGCTGCAGTGATTCATGCAGCTGGTGATAGCGTTGTTCTATATGCCGTATCTGCTCAGGAGATTCAATCAGTCGGCTCACTGCATTCGCCAGCGCTTCGGGTGTGGCGGCATCCTGGATAAATTCCGCTGCCAGCGGTTCATCTGCCAGCAGATTGGCCATCGCCACATAAGGAATTTTAACCAGATTGAAACGTTTGACGATCCAGTAGGTCAAGGCATTCAGCTTGTAGGCAACGACCATGGCGCGCTTGAGTAACATCGCTTCAAGCGTCGCCGTACCCGAAGCTGTCAGCACAACATCTGCCGCCAACATTACCGTCCTGGACTGGCCCTCCACCAGGGTTACCGGCAGATCAGGGGCTACATCATTCAGTATAGATTCGAACGCGGCCCTAGTTCGTTGATTGATCAGTGGAATCAGAAAGTGGACATCCGGGTACTGCTGTTCCAGCAACAGAGCCGCTTTCAGAAAGATTTCACTGAGTGCATTGATCTCACCCACTCGGCTACCTGGCAGTATGGCAATCACGTGTGGCTTGTTCGCAACCGACAACTGTTCCCTGGCCGCTGTGCGATCACTTTTAAGCGGTATTTCATCTGCCAGTGGATGACCCACATAAGCCACGGGTATCTCATGCCGTTTCAGAAATTCAGTTTCAAACGGGAAGATACTCAGCATCAGATCAACGGCTGCGCGTATTTTTTTGACTCTCTTTGGCCGCCATGCCCAGACCGTTGGACTGACATAGTGAACCGTTGGAATTTTATTTTTTTTAAGCGTGGTCTCGAGACCAAGATTAAAATCAGGCGCATCGATGCCAATGAAAACATCGGGCGGATTTTTTATAAAGTGCTTGGTAAGGTTTTTTCGTATCGACAGCAGCTCGGGTAAATGCTTCAGCACTTCTACCAGCCCCATCACCGAGAGGCGCTCCATAGAATAAAAACTGTGACAGCCCTGTTCTATCATCAATGGGCCACCAATACCCTCAAACCTCACATCAGCAACGCGTTTTCGAATTTCACGCATTACCCCTGCACCCAACAGGTCACCCGAGGGTTCATTGGCGACTATTCCGATTCTCAACATGGTTCGTTTCTTTTTCAATCAGCCTGAATAGGCTTATGTATCACTTAAAGTGGAAGAGTTAACCTGCGCTCTGTTTTATCAACGCACAATTCCGCGCTCACTGGCTTCCAGAAAAGCAATATAGAGGCCAATGGCCTCACAGTCGGCTTCGATTACTCGCAAGTGCTTCAGCGCCTCTTCAACAGTAAGCTGCTGTTTATAGATAATCTTATAGCCACGTTTAATTTGCTGAATCGTCTCAGCTGAAAAACTCCTCCGGCGAAGCCCTTCAGAATTAATGCCATAAGGTTTTGCAGGATGCCCGCTCACCGTCACGTAGGGGGGAATATCCTTATTGATGACAGAGCCCATTGCACAGAAACTGTGCGCACCAATATGGGAAAACTGGTGTGCCATACTGAAGCCGCCAAGAATCGCCCAATCGCCAACAGTGACATGCCCACCCAAAGAAGCAGCGTTTGCCAGGATGATCTGGTTACCCAGCTGACAGTCATGCGCAACATGGGTATAGGCCATCAACAGATTATCATTGCCGATCCTTGTAGCAACCGCATCTTGGGCGGTACCCCGGTTGATCGTGGTGAACTCACGGATTACATTCCGGTCACCAATATCCAGACGAGTCTCCTCCCCTGCATACTTCTTATCCTGGGGATCCTCCCCAACAGAGGCAAACTGAAAGATCCGATTATCCTGGCCAATAGTAGTCGGCCCCTTGATGACTGCATGGGGACCGATTGTGGTACCTTTACCAACACGAACACCCGGCCCTATGACGGTAAAAGGCCCAACTGAAACACCTTCGTCCAGCTCTGCCGATGGATCGATGGAAGCCTTTGAATCAATCAAGGAGCAAAATCCCGGGCAGTACACATAATCTCGGCGGTGGCAGCAACCTGATCATCCACCTTGGCTGTGCAAGAGAAGACGCCGATTCCTCGCTTGATCGCATTCTGCCTTACCTCGATGATCAGTTGATCACCCGGCTCGACAGGTCGTCTGAAGCGCGCCTTATCAATACCAACAAAGAGATAAACCGTGGTATCGGTAACAGTCTCTGGATTGGACTCCATGGCCAACAGACCTGTTGCCTGAGCCATCGCCTCTACGATCAGAACGCCCGGCATAACCGGCCTAATGGGAAAATGCCCATTAAAAAACGGTTCATTATAAGTTACATTTTTTAGCGCCAATAAACGGGTATCTTTTTCAAAATCAAGTACTCGATCAATCAGCAAAAAAGGGTAACGGTGCGGTAACAGCGTCAGCACCTTATTAATATCCATTGTACTCAAAACAATCCTCCTGCACCCAGAACGGCATGCATTCAGGGATCAAGGTATAAACAGTCATCAAACCAGCCTAAGTCAATCTATATCTAGACTGACTTGTCCGATTCACTATCATCTTGTTGTGCTAAAACTTGTTGTTCGAGTTTTCTAAGCCGCTCGCTGATACTCTCCAATCTGCGAACCCTGGCAATCGTCTTTTTCCACTCCCTATTGGGAACAGCAGGAAGATTGCCACTATAATACCCCGGTTTACTGACAGATCGCGTAACAAGCGTCTGCGCTGAGAAGTGGATGTTATCGCCAATCTCAAGATGGCCTACTACACCCACACCACCGCCGAATGTGCAATATTTACCAATGGTTGTAGAGCCGGCAATCCCCACACATCCGGCAATTGCCGTATGCTCGCCTATCTGAACGTTATGGGCTACCTGGATCTGGTTGTCCAGTCTTACGCCATCACTGATAACCGTGTTGCATATTGAACCGCGGTCAATCGTCGTGTTGGCACCAATAGCCACATCATCACCAATCACTACACGACCTAATTGGGGCACCTTAAACCAGACGCCTTGATCATTGGCATTTCCAAAACCATCACTGCCAATAACTGCACCCGGGTGTATTAGTACCCTTTTCCCAATCGCCGTACCATGACACAACGTTACATTGGCAACCAGTCTTGAGCCCTCGCCAAGAGAACAATGATCCTCAATCACACAGCCTGGACCGATAGAGACACCAGAGGCAATACTCACATCAGCACCAATCACCACACAGGGGCCTATCCATGACTCAGGATGAATCCGGGCACTCTCCGCAACCACGGCTGTTGCATGTATGTCACCTGTAACAGAGGGCGCAGGATAGAGTAATGATGCAACCTTGGCATAGATCAGGTAGGGGTTATCGCTGACCAATCCAGCAACCGGGCAATCATGGGCATCCGATTTACTTAGAATAACCGCCGAAGCGCCGGTTCGAGCAAGATAGTGACGATACTTTCTGTTCGCAAGAAAACAGATGGCACCCTTAGTGGCATCCTGTATCGTGTCGGCATGGGTAATTTCAACATCACCACTTCCAAGCAGCTCTACCCCCAGCTTTTCGGCCAGGTCCCCTAATCGATAGGCCACTCGACTCACTTGACTGACCTATTTCGCCGCCTTGTAAATCTCTTCCAGTCGCTGCAGTACTTTAGCGGTAAGATCAACACGCTTGTTAAAATAGGCAACACCATCGGTAAGAATGACATCCACCTGCTCTTCCTCACCAATTTGGGTAACAACTTCACCCACTTTGCGGAGCAGCCGGTTCACCGCTTCGTTTCGACGCAGGTTGGCATCTTCACGGAACTCGGTGCGAGATGTGGTCAATTTACGGCGACGTGCCCGAATATCGTTTTCAAGGCGTTTGGCCTCTTCGGCACTCATCACTGCACCGTCACGTGCAAGCTTGTCTTCAAGCTGCTTCAGCTGCTTAGCCTTGGCGACCAGATCCTGATCTCGGGCCTGAAACTCCTTCTTAAGCGCATTGCTGATACCTTCAGCCTGAGGTGATTTTTCCATTACTTTATTGAGGTCAACAACACCCACCTTAAACTCACCCGCAGTAGCAGATGAGATCCAGCTAAATAGAACAACGACCAGTATAAAAAAAGCTGATTTCTTCAAGGTACTCTCCTAAAATCTTTAAAATGCCGTTCCAAACGTAAACTGGAATATTTCTGTATCATCACCCGGTTTATCGTTCAGAGGAAGACCCAAACTCATGCCCAGCGCACCCATGGGAGATAGCCACATGGCCGATGCACCCGTTGAATAACGTATCTCTCCCAAGTCAAAATCGGCACCACCGTGGGTTGAAAAGACATTACCGGCATCAAAAAACAGACCTAAACGAATAGACTTCTCCATAAGTTTAAACGGAGCAGGGAAAAACAGCTCCGCATTCCCGACGATCTTTACATTGGCACCGACAGGATCATTGCTGCTATCTCGTGGCCCTAGACTATGATCCTTAAAACCTCGTACCGTTTTGATACCACCGGCAAAATAGTTCTCCCAAAGAGGAAGCCGGGTGGTAGTGCCATAGACATCTCCATAGCCAACATCACCATTCAATGCCAGGGTAAATGAGTTGGAAAGAGGAAAATAACGCTTATGGCGATAGGCTATCTTGTAGTACTCCAGGTCACTGCCCGGCAGTGTTATAGAAGCAGATAGACTCTGCATTCCCCCCTTTGTAGGCATCAGTGAGGAATCACGTGAATCTCGTGTCCAACTAGTGCCAATTTTGACATCAAGAAAACTATCCCCATTTTCGGTCTTGAAGGCGCTGACCACATCAGAGGGTGAAGCGGCAGGTTTAAAGTTGGTGCTTATCAGATCAAGTGTAAAATTGACCCTATCTGTTTCAGTCATTGGCACCCCAAACACAACCCCTACCGTTCCTGTATCGGTCAGGTATTTAGCGGTATCCACCTCATCAAAATCAGTTTTCTGATAGCTGACATTAAACCCGCGGCTAATACCATCAACCGTATAGTAAGGATTAACATAACCAAGTCGATAATGAGTATTGGATGAGCTGTTATCAAATGCCAGGGAGACCTGCTTACCGGTACCCAAGAAGTTCTTCTGCGTTAAGCTGGTACTAAAAATAACACCGTCCGACTGGGAAAAGCCTAAACCAGCCATCAAGTTACCCATCGGTTTTTCGGTTACGGAGATATTCACATCCACCTGATCGGTCGAGCCAGGTACGGCAGGAGTCTCTACATTAACCTCATCAAAGAATCCAAGTCGCTGGAGACGCTCTCTCGAGCGGGTTACCTGCGCTGCCGAATACCAGGCCGACTCCATTTGACGCATCTCACGGCGTAATACTTCATCACGCGTAGAACTGTTGCCTTTCATGTTCAACCGCCTGACATAGACGCGCTTGCCTGGATCGACAAAATAGGTGATTGCAACCTGTTTCTTCTCCTCATCGATATCCGGAATGCTATTCACATTTGCAAAGGCATAGCCGTTATTACCGAGCAATGTATTGATGCGTTCGGCACTACCGATAATCTGCTTGCGGGAAAAGACCTCGCCCCTCACCAGATGTATCATTGGGAAAAAGGCCTCTTTAGGAAGCACCAATTCACCCGTCAGACGAATATCATTGATGGTATAGACATCACCCTCTTCAATATTCACCGTGACATAGATATCTTTCTTATCCGGTGTGATCGAAACCTGCGTAGAGGTTATCTTGAAATTGATATAGCCCCTGTCCAGGTAGAAAGAGCGCAGCTTCTCCAGATCCCCTGAGAGTTTTTGTCTGGAATACTGGTCATCCTTGGTAAAAGACGAGAGAAATCCCGTTGTATTCAGACTGAACTCGTCCAGGAGATCCTCTTCATCAAACGCACTGTTTCCGATGATATTGATCTTTTTGATCCGGGCGGTGCCGCCCTCGGAGATATTGATACTGATCGCTACTCGATTACGCTCAAGTGGCGTCACAGTTGAAGAGAGTTTTACCGCATATTTACCCAGATTAAAGTATTGACGCTGAAGTTCTTGTTCAATCTTGGCCAGGATGGATCGGTTAAAAACGCGGCCCTCTGCAAGGCCAATATCCTTTAATGCCAGGAGCAGGGGATCGGTCTCTAGTGATTTATTGCCTTGAATCTCGATCTTGGCAATGGCTGGCCGTTCTGTAGCAAAAACGATCAGTACATCACCCTCACGTTCCAGCTTCACATCTTTGAAAAAACCGGTTTTAAACAACGCCCTGATAATCTCTCCCGTCTCATCAGACTCGATGCTCTGGCCAATCTTCACAGGTAGATAATTAAAGACCGTTCCGGGGGAGATGCGTTGCAGCCCCTCTACTCGAATATCTTTAACCACAAAAGTCTCACTCAAACCCAACTGAGGTGCGGTGAGAATGACAAGGAACAGCGAAAATCGAATCGTATTAACCAGGTTCATATTATCTTTATAAGGTTTTGTTTTATAAGTCTATCCATGATCATTTCTCTACGACATCCATGGTCCATGATATCGATCCTAATCTTTACGATATAAGAGAGCGATCTATCACGCAGGTAGTGTCTCCCCACGCCAATAACTCAACCAGATTACCATAACACTTTGATTTATAATATTTAATTATGATAACCATATTAAAACCGTGGCCACATAAGCATCAAAGGCGACCTAGTATAAATAATCTT
>VMRY01000109.1 GCA_007713595.1 Sedimenticola thiotaurini | reverse complement strand
GTTTTATGAGGCTATTTGGAACTCTATCCACACAACGGGGAAGTGGCAGGGGGAGATATGGGATAGGAAGAAGAGTGGTGAAATCTTCCCAATCTATCTTCGCCTGAATACCATCCATGACAGTGCAGGAGATACACGATTTTATACAGGACTGTTTTCCGATATCAGTCGCCAGAAAAAAACCGAGGAACAGTTGGAAGAGCTCGCTTTCAGCGATCCATTAACTAAACTTCCAAACCGTGCACTGTTTCATCAACGACTGAATCAGGACTTGAAGAACTGTAAGAGAAATGAAACGCACCTGGCACTGTTATTTCTTGACTTGGATCGATTTAAACAAATCAATGATTCGCTTGGCCACACCTTTGGCGACAAACTATTAATCGCGGTCGCTGAACGCATTAAGAATGCTGTGAGATCAGTAGATACCGTGGCTCGCATGGGTGGGGACGAATTCACGGTGATTTTATCTGACTTACCGCATGAATATATCGCCGCTGAAGTCGCGACAAAAATACTGGCCAGTATTGTTCAACCAGTCTGGATAGACCAGCATGAAATCACTCCTCATCTCAGTATTGGTATCAGTCTCTATCCTAAGGATGGTGAAACGTATGATGACCTGACCCGTTACGCCGATATTGCGATGTACCACGCGAAAGGTGACGGTGGAGATGGATTTCATTATTTTCAGGAAGAGATGAACACGGAGAGTCAGCGAATATTAGTGCTTGAAAATGAAATGAGAGCGGGATTGATCTCAAATCAATTCGTACCTTATTTCCAACCAATCTATGATATTCAATCGGGTCGGTTGGTTGGCATGGAAGCACTAGCACGCTGGCAGCATCCAGTCCATGGTCTGATTATGCCGGATGATTTTATCCCAATAGCGGAGGAGAGTGGTTTTATTACGTCGTTGGGGCAGAGTATATTCCAACAGTCTTGCCTGCAGGTGCGAGAATGGATGGATGCGTTTTCACAGGAGCTCTATCTGGCGGTAAATCTATCAAGCAGACAATTCAACTCTTCTGAATTGATAGATCAGGTTAAGGCGACGTTATCAAATACCGGTTTTCCCGCCCACTGTCTGACATTGGAGATAACCGAAAGTATGGTTATGGGTCGGATTGATCGCACCTTGAACCAACTTAACCAGTTGCGCGATGCAGGACTGAATCTGGCTATAGATGATTTTGGCACGGGTTACTCTTCGCTCAGCTATTTACAGCGTTTTCCAGTGAACACACTGAAGATTGATCGCTCTTTTACTAATAATATTCT
The DNA here is from genome assembly GCA_007713595.1 of Sedimenticola thiotaurini. Taxonomy (GTDB): domain Bacteria; phylum Pseudomonadota; class Gammaproteobacteria; order Chromatiales; family Chromatiaceae; genus Sedimenticola; species Sedimenticola thiotaurini_A. The sequence continues at coordinate 19,492 of VMRY01000109.1, read as the reverse complement.
AACTGACAGAAATAGCCGGGCGATTGTTAAAGCAATTATTTCGATGGCTCACGCAATGGAATTGGATGTTGTAGCCGAGGGTGTGGAAAACACTGAACAACTTGAATTATTAAAGCAGTTAGATTGCCACAAAGTACAGGGGTATCTGTTTAGCAAGCCGGTGCCTGCCAGTGAGTTTGAGCATTTACTGAAAAAAGGGTCAAAATAGCGTTAGCCCACTTAAATTATCTTTACATTGCTGAATTCAAGCGCGCTGATAGTAATGCAACTTCCAGGCAGCTGTTGTTACTGATACCCGACTTTTTTATCCGCTGATTTCTGATCCACTCCCACTAAAAGCTATCTGCCGCAAAAGTATCACAGGCTTTTATATCGCCGCTGCGCTGGCCCATCTTAAACCAGTGAACCCGCTGTGCGGAACTGCCGTGTGTGAATGAGTCTGGAGTGACATGGCCTTGAGACTGTTTCTGCAAGCGATCATCACCGATGGCGCTAGCCGCAGTTAATGCTTCCTCTACATCACCCTGTTCAAGTAGTTGTCTGGACTGATCGGCATGGAATGCCCATACTCCTGCAAAGCAGTCGGCTTGTAACTCCTGGCGCACCGAGAGTTGATTGGCCTGCACCTTGCCGAGTGTCTGTTTTGCATCTTGAACCTTCTGGGAAATGCCGAGCAGTGTCTGCACATGGTGTCCCACTTCATGGGCGATGACATAAGCCTGGGCAAAGTCACCGGGTGCCTTGAAGCGGTTTTTAAGGTCGTTATAAAAGCTGAGATCGATATAGACTTTCTGGTCAGAAGGGCAGTAGAAAGGGCCCATGGCCGCCTGTCCTGTACCACAGGCAGACTGCACGGAATTGCGAAAAAGCACCAGCCTCGGCTCCTTGTAATGCCCACCCATATCTTTGAACAGCGTATGCCAGGTGGTTTCAGTATCGGCCAGCACGACAGAGACAAAACTGACCAGCTCTTTCTCAGCTGGGCTTTGATTGGCCGGTTGATTAATTTCGGTTTGCTGGTTACTGACCGTTCCCAGCATATTGCCAAGGTTACCGCTGAATAGAGCATATGCACCCAGCGCTAGCACCGCAATCAAGCCACCTTTGAAGCCGAGCACTTTAAATACCATGGGCAGTAGATTGAGCATGCCGCCTCTGCCACCCAATCCACCCAAGGCCGGGCCGCTTTCACTGCGACGATCCTCGATATTTTTACTCTTTCTTTGTCCTCGCCAGCGCATGGTTTTGCTCCATCCATTAGATCAGATTTGCTTTAATTCTATCAGTTCCGAGTGAATCGGATGAACAATCTGCTGATCAATTTGGTAAATCTTTGTTAATTCAGATGACCAAACGGCGCATTTTGTTTTCGTGTGAAACCAGATAAAGCACCAGCATTAAACCAATTACCATAATGGCGGCGGCCAGATAGAGTGAGCCGTTATAGGTACCGGATGTTTCCGCCAGTGTTCCGGCCAGGGCTGGTGCGGCAATCTGTGCAACACCATAGCTCAGTGTCAGTTTACCCATTGGCTTGGCTGGTTTTGTGGGATAGAACTTGCCTATCATGGTCAACATCAGACTGACGATACCAATAAATGTCCCGCCATAAAGGGCGGCACTGAACATGACCACGCTCAGGCTGGCATCAAAGGTAGGCAGGATGATGCCGATAATCTGTAATGCAAAGGCGAGGGCCAATGCCTTCAGTTCGCCGGTTTTTCTGGCTATTCTATCCCAGATAAAACAGGCTGGTGCAGCGGCCAGCCCGACGATGAGCCAGGTGGTTTCACCATAACCCTGTAAGGCGGGCTCGGCTTCCACGATGACCACTAAAAAAGTCGCACTGATCACATAGCCAAAGCCGGCGCAGAAATAGCTGGCAAACAACAGGATCATCCAGTTGCGCTTGGGCGGGCGGTCTTCCATCTTTACGCCACTGGTGGTAAATGGATTGGCGTCAGGTCTGGGTAGCCAGCCCCACGCCGGTATAAACAGTATCAATCCAATCGCCGTCAGGGCTAACCACTGCTGATCCCAGCTCAGATGGGCCTCCATCAGATCAACCGCGACAGCACTCAAGACAATGCCCAGGCCGAGTCCGCTGAAGTGAATACCCAGCTCCATGCGGTGGTTATGCCGGATTAGCCAGTTCAGGATCAGACCTGAACCGATTAATAGCCCGGCTGCACTGCTCAGCCCTGCCAGGAAGCGCATGATGCCCCAGAGCCACATGCTTTCACTCATTGCCATGCCAGCAGTGGTTACCAATGCCAGTACGAGACCGATGCGGTAGAGCGTGTCTTTGAGTCGGAGGTTGCTGATCATGGCGGCGGTAAGCGCGCCACACATATAGCCCATATAATTAAAAGTAGCGAGCCAGCCACCTGTGGCGTCGCCCAGCGCAGTCTGTGCTTGCATGATGGGGAGCAGGGGGGTGTAGGCGAAGCGTGCTATACCCAGCGTCAGAATCAGACTCATGATGCCTGCAAATAGGACTTTGAAGTGAGAAGGGGCTTGCGGCATTTGTCGTATCCTGTTCAAGTGACTGGTCATTATAGCGATACATCCTGTGCGTTGGGGCAGTTTTTGTATCAAATGAAACATTATTTAACCCGGTGTTTACTATGGGTTTCTATGGCGATATCACCTGTTCTGAGCGGGTGAATTTAATAAAGGAGAGCAAAGGTCGATTTGGTGTTACTCTATTTTAACGATTGCTGATATATGAGCTATTCTTTAATAATGTTTTGTACATGTTTGAGGTAGGCCCCTATTTAGTATTCCATTTTGCTATCAAGTAGGTATTTATGGATTTTCTCAAGTTTAACCATGCTCAGTATAAGGAAGCCTTCAATGCTGCTGTGGCGGATCTTAGTCTCAGCCTGAAACTGGATGAGAGCGCGGCGGCAACCCATGCGCGTGAGCGTATAGGCGCCATGCAGGGCTACATTGATCTCATGCAGCGATTAGACTCTGATCGGGAGGCAGACGGTGTCAGCCTGACTGGTGCAACGGATGCCAGCCAGATAGGGGGTATGATATTGCAGCTACTGGATGATATTGGGCAGGTTGCTGTCAACCGGGGATTGATCAAGACGATGCAACAAATGCAGCGTTTTTCTCTGCCAACCGCCCTCTGGATTGCGCAGCATGAAGGCAAAATAGAAAAGCTGGATATTGTTGTTAATGCTATCGCCTCTTTTGCCAACGAGGGGCGCAGCCAGGAGCAGCTTGAGGTGTTGTGTGACGTGATCAAGCAAGTACAGTCGGCTGTTTCTGAAAAGATTCGAAGAGATGTAGAGTTAAATGATCCGATGCGTCCCTGGCGGATCCTCAATCTAAACTGGGGAATTGTGGCAACCCGAACACTCAGTCCACCACTTATGGCATCTGTCTTTGATCAGCTGATAGACGCCATCCCGATAGATGCAAAGGCATTTTTTCAAGAGGGCATGGAGCAGATGGATATTGTTGGCTATCCTGAATCAGTGCGGGAAGTCATGGTGCACTATAGTAACCTGCTGGGTGCCGATAGCAGTCTGCATTAGTGCTCACTTTAACATGCTGTGTTTGTCCGGCCGCCTTCAGGTATAGCCCTTTTTCAGGAATAGACCCACATGCTCTTTTGGCATGGGCCGACCAAACAGGAAGCCCTGGGCTGTAGGACAGCCAAGTAGTTTCAGTTGTCTGTGTTGGACTTCTGTCTCAACTCCCTCGGCCACAATGTCCAGCCCCAGCTCTTTAGCCATGGCAATAATGGCGGTCACGATAGAGTTGCGGCTGCTCGTGGCCCTGATGCCGCTAATGAAAGAACGATCAATCTTTAGCGTGCTCAGTGGGAGAGACTGCAGATAGCCGAGTGAGGAGTAACCAATACCAAAGTCATCTACCGCAATGCGTACACCGTTGGCATGCAACTTCCGTAACTGAGTGACTACCTGATCCATGTCTTGAATCAGTACGTTTTCTGTAATCTCCAGCTCGAGTGATGAGCCCTTCAAGCCGTGTTTGGTCAGTATGTTGAATACGTGGTGTTCGAATTCCGGTTGTGTCAGTTGCTTTGAAGAGACGTTGACGGCCAGTCTGATATCGGTGTGTCCTGCCTTGATCCATTTGCTCAGTTCGGCGCAGCTACCATCAAGTACCCACATGCCGATTTCATTGATCAGACCATTCTCCTCCGCTACCGGAATAAACTCGGTGGGGCTGATGATACCTGCCTCCGGGTGCTTCCAACGTAGCAGCGCTTCCATGCCGTTGATGATGCCGCTCTGTATATCTATCTGTGGTTGGAAATAGAGTTGTAACTGTTCCTCATCCAGTGCGCGTCGCAGGCCGGTATCAAAGGAGAGGTGCTGGTCTGCGGAGCCCTTCATGTTATTGGCAAAGAACTCATAGCCATCTTTTCCATGCCGTTTGACATGGTACATGGCAATATCAGCATGCTTGATCAGTGAGTCCATTGACTCACCATCATCTGGAAATATTGCAATACCGATACTGAAACTGACAAAGACCTCTACGCCATCAATGAAGATAGGGTCCTTCAGGTTCGCCATCACTTTTTCAACCAGCCGTATGGCATCTACTCGACCTGAGATTTCAGGCACCAGCAGATTGAATTCATCACCACCGACGCGTGCCAGAGTGTCACTGTCACGCAAACAGTTGCGTAAGCGATTGGCTACGGTTTGCAGTAGCTGGTCGCCGGCAACATGTCCAAGGGAGTCATTGATGACCTTAAATCGATCCATGTCGAGGTACATCAATGCCAGTTGTGTCCCACTGCGTTTCGCCTGTGAAATGGCGAGTCCAAGCCGGTCCCGGAGGAGGGCGCGATTGGGCAATTGTGTGAGCAGGTCGTGATACAACTGGAAATTGATAATCTCTTCGGCCCGCTTGCGTTCGCTGATATCCCGGGCTACACCATAGGTTCCGACATAACAGTGTTCATTGGCACCTGCCTCCCGATAGATACCCATGGAGTTCAATTCAATCGATACCGTACGGCTTTCAAAGTAGCGACTAGGTTGTGAGTTATCTTTGCAGCGGAGTCTGAACTCAACATTTCGGCTGGCACGATCACCCGTTCTACGCTCGGCAAAGGCGTACTTCGCCTTCTCCATGTCCTCTTCATGGACGATCTCTGAGAAGTGATGGCCAAGGAGATCATTCTGTTTGTAATCGAGCAGTTGACCAATTCGATCATTTACAAAACAGAAGTACCCGGCTTCATCCAGCATGTAGATAATGTCTGGCGAGTTGTCGACAATAAAGCGGTAACGGTATTCTGATGCTTCAAGCTTTTGGTGTACCTGCTTGATATCTTTTTCGAGCGTGCGTTTCTTAAGGACGTTTTCAATAATGCCCAACAGCTCCACAGGGCTGTATGGCTTGCGTAGAAAGTCACTTACTCCCTGGCGCAGGGCTTCTGTTGCATTAGCGAAAGTGGCTTCACCGCTGACAATTACCACATCGACATCGGGGAACTCTTCCTTAATGAGGTCGAGTAACTCCAGTCCGGTAACCTCAGGCATGTTGAGGTCCAGCAGGACGAGCTCGATGGACTCTTCACGTAAGATATCCAGTGCAATATGGCCATTGGCAGCCACAATGCTGGAGTGACCATAGGCCTCCAGCAGATCGCGAACGCTTTCGCGCATGCGAACTTCATCATCCACTACAAGGATTTTGGCTGGCGTTGTATTTATTGTTTTGGTAACGCTTTCCCTACTGCCGGATGACTGGAGAATAAACTCCCTCCCAAGCCATGATTCCGTGGACTTCATCATCGGTTATCCCCTGATTATTCGTCGCCTAAGCGACGAGGTAGGTGGATAAGAAACTCGGTTCCACCTCCCGAACGTCCTCTGCAGCTAATGCTCCCTTTCAGCTCATCGATGAGGTTTTTAACAATGGTTAATCCTAAACCAGAATGGCTACTGCCTTTTGTACTTTCTAATGGATTAAACAACTTGCCCATGGTCTCGGGGGGGATGCCAGGGCCATTATCAGCAATGCTCAGTTCGACGAATTCACGTCCCCCAATATTGATATGGTCGCGGGTCTGTATCCACAGATCGCCACCATCCGGCATTGCTTCTACGGCGTTTTTGACCAGATTGGTAATCACCTGTTTCAGGCTGGCTCTACTGACCACGACTGCCGGTAATTTTCTATCGAGTTCTACATGTTCAACGACATTGTGTGTTTTGAAATAGGAGGCCTGGAAGATCTCCGTTAAATCACTGATCACCTCGTTGATATCCACCGAAAAGGAGGCGATGTGGTGAGGGTCACTGATGTCATGCATTCGCAGGGCGATATCACCTACACGCTGAATCTCTTCTTTAATGATCTTGAGATGATCAGCAATGGAGGCATCATCCTTGAACTTAGCCGACAGGACATGCAGATAGTTATTGATTATACCGAGTGGGTTGTTGATTTCATGGATGATGCTGCGTGCTTCGCGTCTGTGCCATTGGCGTGCATTTTCCAGTTTTTCTTCTGTGTTCTGATCAATTGCCCGGCTGGCATGCAGGCTCTGGGCAGCTGTTGCTGCGAAGAGCGGAAGAAATTCCATCATCTGCTGTAGATTTTCAGGATTTGCTTCGCGCAATCCAACAACAATTACCCCAATACGGTTGGCACCTGCAATCAGTGGAATGCAGAGAATGCTTTCACGATCCAGGGTGCGAGCCAGTTGCTGGTCAAGTAGTGAAGCCGGGTTTGAATCCAAGGGTTTCACTGGGCCTTGAACTGTTGCATCAAGAATAGCCTGCGCCACAAGACTGCGGCCTGCCGCAATGGGGATTTTGAATTCAGCTATACGGGAGTTATTGACGGAACGAGCAGCTACGCCATTTAAGTGTTTATTCTCAGCATCTACCAGGAACAGAATGCTGCGATCCATCTCGAATAGGATGTTTAGTTCAGCGAGCACTGATTGCAGGAACTCCTGCAGATTGGCTTCACTTCCCGGCTCCAGATTAACCCCACCAAGCAGCGCGAACTCCCGGACACGCTTTGCCAGTTCAAGGCGGGCAGATTCGGTCTCCACCTGAACGTCGACTTTGCCGGACTCTCCTTTGTCGATGCGAATGCCCAGACCATCGGCGGCCTTCTGGACCTGCTGAGCAATATCTTTTCGTAGCGTCTCAACAACGGAGGGCGTCAATCCAAACAGCAAGTCCGCCTCTGCATAGAGGGTTTCGATATCAATGCTTGGATCGCTCAACTTATGGGCAAAGTTAGTCAATCTAACCAGTCGGGGCGCCTCAAGTAACCGCTCTGCCGGTTCGTTCTGATAGAGCAGGGCATCACTGAGGAATGATTCGATGTCCCACTCCTGGACCATAAGCGCGCTGACTTCATGGTAGGCCACCCCAAACAGCTCTTTTTCCAGTTCTGTCAGGATCAGATCTGAGTGCTCCTTTAAAAGCAACTCGCTGTAGGCCTCCGGTTGATTGTTCAGGAAGACCAGCTGACCCAGTTTATGCAGAAGACCGGCCAGATAAGCTTCATCAGGAAATTCATAGCTGGTAAGGATCGCCAGTGATTTGGCTGCATGCGCACACCAGAGTGATTTATACCAGATACTGCCGAGGCTACTGCCTGTTTTAACATCAAAGCGGGAAAAGAACTGGTGTACGGCGGCGTTTATGGCAATCGTCTTGATATTGTCCAGGCCCAGAACCACAAGCAGACGATTGAAGTCTTTGCTCTCATTCCATTGGGCGTAGGCGGGTGAATTACCAACGGCCGTAATCTTGGCGGTAAGCCCGACGTCCTGTTGAATTATTTCAGCTAAATCATCAAAACTGACATCGACTTGATGGCATGCTTCGATTAATCTGAGCAATACCTGAGGGACAGAGGGAAGCCTGCCCAGGTTCAGTTTTTCGATGCTGGCACGTGATGCGTCATTCATATCATGACATCCTGCACTAGTTATCATCTATAAGTCAATGAGATAGAAGGGAATTCTGTATAATAATTGGACAAATGAGAATAACAAAAGCTACCGTTGAGCAAACCTTTGGTCATAATAGCGCTGTGAATGCGCCAAAATGTGACCAAGTTAACAAAATGATTGTGATCGCTAGCGGTAAAGGCGGGGTGGGTAAAAGCACCCTCTCTGCCAACTTGGGCATTGCCCTGGGTGCGATGAATCAGCAGGTCTGCCTGTTTGATGCCGATACCAATCTGGCCAATATAAACATCCTTTTTGGCCTGAAACCCCAATACACACTGCAGGACTGCCTGACGGGTGAAAAAAGCATAGAGCAGATATTAATTCCCGTATCTGGTCATCTGCAGATTGTCCCGGCTGCCAGTGGTATTGCTGAATTTATCGATTTGGCACCTGAGCAGCAGAAGCGACTTCTCAGCGGTTTAAAAGGGATTGAGCAGAATTATGATCTTCTACTGGTCGATTCGGCTGCGGGTATCGGGAATAGTCAGCTGAGTTTCTTTTTGGCGGCTTCCTGTTCCATTCTGGTAATTACTAGCGAACCGACATCGCTGACAGATGCCTTTTCATTCCTGAAGATAGCCAAGCGCTACGGATTTGATCGAACGGTTCATATCCTGGTCAATATGGCCTCTGATCTGCATACGGCCAGAGCGGCCTTTAAGCGCTTCAAGCATGCCACTGAAAAATATCTGCAGCTGGACGTGGGCTATCTCGGTTATGTGTTGCAGGATCCACATGTACCGGATTCAGTCAGAAAGCAGCAACCGGTCATGCAGTACAAGCCTGAGTGCCTTGCCAGTCGCTGCCTTAAGGTGATATCAGAACGCTTGGTACGTCTTCTGAATAATGAAAAGGGTGATACGGAACCCTTCAGTCATTATCTGGTTGAGATGATTCAGCCATTTGGGATAGAACTCGCCGATCAAGATAAGTTACACGTCCCATCCTCAGGCGACACCAAGCAAGGCGAATGGCAACAGCAGGCACTGGCGTTTTTGCAGCAGATGGAGAAAGATCAGGCAGCACAGTTTCTGCAGCATGCTATCAGTCAATGGGCAACCGACCATGATGCCGATGAAACAGAGCTGATTCGCGATCAACTTGAATTTGAAATAGAAGGCAGGGCACCAGAGACCCAGCCCGATACAGCGGAAAAAAGCAATAATGTCACTCTATTGACCAAGTCAGTCAGTAGCTTATGCAATCAACCGCCATTGGCGTCACTTAGACCCTTTTCTGAACAGGTGGCCCAGAGCCAATACTGTGCCGCTGTACAGTTTGCTGAATTACTGGCGAGAAGTGGAAAGGCATAGCTAATCATCTTGTCTAAGTGTATTAATATCACTGTATTGTGATAATTCAGTTCAGATGTATTCATATGCATCGTCAGACAGGTGAAATCCTGAAATGAAAACGTACCGTTGTCAGTGTGGTGTGCGACTGCATTTTGAGAACACTCTGTGCATGAGTTGTCAGCATGAGCTCGGTTTCCTTCCCGATGTCCGCACGCTCAGTGCCCTGGAACCACAGGGGAATCAAATTTGGCAGGCGGTTGAAAACAGATCCAACTATCGCAAATGCCGAAACTATGAGCAGCACCATGTCTGTAACTGGATGGTACCGGAAGCCGATAATCACGCCTACTGTTACTCTTGTCGCCTCTCGGAAATTATTCCAGACCTGAGTAATCCGAATAACCTTAATCTGTGGGGCCTTATAGAGAACGCCAAGCGGCGATTGCTCTACAGCCTGATGTGGCTTGATCTGCCGATTGTTAACAGGGAAGAGAATCCACAATTGGGCCTAGCCTTTCATTTAATGGAGGATCAGGGCTATTCAGAGTTTGCCCAGGAATGGCCTCTGCAAGATCCGGTTTTTACTGGTCATCGAAACGGTATCATTACACTCAATATTGCTGAGGCAGATCCTGTCTCTCGTGAACAGGCGCGTGCTCACATGGATGAGAACTATCGAACATTGCTGGGACACTTCCGGCATGAATCGGGGCACTATTATTGGGATGTGTTACTGCGCAATTCTCCCCGCATAGATGAGTTCCGTGCCCTGTTTGGTGATGAACGCATTGGTTATGGTGATGTGATGCAGGGCTACTACGAGAATGGCCCGGTATTTAATTGGCAGACAAACTGGATCAGTGGTTATGCCAGTGCGCACTCCTGGGAGGATTGGGCTGAGACCTGGGCGCACTATCTGCATATGATAGACAGCATGGAGACAGCGAATGACTACGGATTTGATCTGGGTTCTACAAAAGAACACCCCCCCCTGCGGCAGCAGTTCAGCGCTGATTATTTAGCTTCAATCTCCATTCATGATCTGGTGAATGAGTGGAGTCATTTTACTGTTGCGCTGAATGACATGAATCGCAGCATGGGATTGCCGGATGCTTATCCTTTCGTGTTGACTGATCCTATTACCCAGAAGCTTGCCTTCATTCACTCAATCATAATTGACCAGATCTGAACATTATTTGGTAAGTTCATGATTTGCTGCATGCCCCGTCAATCTGTTGCCAGATCAACAGGTTTTTTTCGAGTCCTGATTATTCCCAGTCAAACTTGGGTAGTCGACTGAAGGCCCGTTTGAGTCCCTCGTTCCAGGATTTTTGCAGTGACTTGTAGTACGGGGACGCCAGCTTCAGTGACATCTGCCGTGGCTCTTCCAGTGAGTCGCCACCGTACATGGTAAGTTCAAAAGGAGGGCCGACTGAGATGTTACTGCGCATGGTCGAGTCCAGAGACACCAGTGCGCAGCGCGCCGCATTATTCAACGATGAATCCATGGTGATCACCCGATCAAGCATGGGTTTGCCGTATTTGTTTTCACCAATCTGGAGATAAGGTGTATCAGTGGAGGCGCTGATGTAATTTCCTTCAGGGTAGATGAGATAAATGTCGTGTTCGTGCCCTTTTATCTGACCGCCCAATATAAAACTGGCCCCGGCGCTGCCGCCATTTTTTTCAATGGCAGGACCATGGTGATGTTGTTCTTTTTGACTGAGATCCCCGATGTAATCAGCAATATCAAACAGGTGTTTGGCCTTTAGCAGGTTAAACTTGGCCTTGGGATCATCCAGATCACGCTGAATGGCGTTGACCACCGCTTGGGTTGTGGCCAGATTCCCCGCTGACAGGAGCACGATAATCCGATCTCCAGCCCAGAAAAAACGGTGCATTTTAGAGCAGGTGCGGATGTAATCGACACCCGCGTTGCTGCGTGAATCGGATGCAAACACAATGCCTTCATTGACACTGATTGCAAGACAATAGGTCATTTTCTGCTCCAGATGGTCATGCCAGATTTAGATAGGGATAATAACAGATACTGTGAATTTACTAACGGGGTTTTACTTGCCCATTGATTCTGAATTCCGGTATGGTGGTATGTACAGGAAGCCAAAGAAGAGACTGTATGACTATTCGATGGGGAAGTTACAAGGTAAAAGGATTATACGATGAGCTGATTCGTGTGACCGGAAAACCTCGGCCTGCGGCAATGGCGCTTTGCCAGTACTTGCGCAATCTTTCTGATCATGAAATAGAAGAGTATAAAACAGCCTCAGAAATGGCCATCAGCGTCATGGGCATCACCTTCACTGTGTACAGTGAGGAAGAAGGTTCTATAGATCGCGCCTGGCCCTTCGATATTATTCCCCGCATTATTCCTAAGTCAGAATGGATACAGGTGGAGAAGGGTCTCAAGCAACGCGTTAGGGCACTCAACTGCTTTATTGATGACATCTACCACGATCAGAACATTGTTAAAGCCGGTCTGTTTCCGGCGGGCCTGTTAGAGAATTCTGTAAACTTCCGCAAGCAGTGTGTTGGTATTGATCCACCGGGTGGTATCTGGGCCCATATTTGTGGCTCTGATCTGGTGCGTGATAAAGATGGTGTCATCTATGTTCTGGAAGATAATCTGCGTGTTCCCTCCGGTGTCTCCTACATGCTGGAAAACCGTCAGGTAATGAAACGGGTATTCCCCGATCTGTTTGAAAATCAGAACATTCTTCCAGTGGATGACTATCCCTCCAAGCTTTATGACATGTTGGCGGCAATGTCGCCCCGGAAGATCGAGCAGCCTGAAATTGTTGTACTCACACCGGGTATCTATAACTCGGCCTATTTTGAACACGCCTACCTTGCCCAGCAGATGGGCGCTGAACTGGTGGAAGGCAGTGATCTTGTAGTAGAAAAAGATGACTGCGTCTATATGCGAACTGTCGATGGGTTGTCCCGTGTCGATGTGATCTATCGGCGAATCGACGATATGTTCCTTGATCCAGAAGTGTTTGATCCAGACTCTTATCTGGGTGTGCCGGGACTGATTCGTGCCTGGAAGGCGGGTAATGTCGGCTTGGCCAATGCGCCTGGTGCGGGTGTTGCGGATGATAAGGTGGTCTACGCTTTTGTACCGGAATTTATTCGTTACTATCTTAACGAGGAACCGCTCGTCGGCAACGTACCTACCTATAAATGTGTTGATAAAGATGACAAGGCCTATGTGCTGGAACATATCGCGGAGTTGGTAGTTAAACCGGCAAATGAATCAGGTGGTTACGGGATGTTGATTGGTCCTCACGCTACAGTCAAAGAGCGGGAACAGTTTAAAAAACTGATTCAGAAAGACCCCAGAAACTATATTGCGCAACCCATGCTGACCTTGTCGACGGCTCCGACTCTGGTGAATAACCGGGCTGAGCCACGGCATCTCGATCTACGACCGTTCATTCTCAGTTCACCAAATGATGTCTATGTCACGACTGGCGGTCTTACCCGTGTCGCCTTGAGGAAGGGGTCAATTGTGGTGAATTCATCTCAGGGTGGTGGCAGTAAGGATACCTGGATCGTGGATGACGAGGGACGATAAGATGCTGTCACGGGTAGCTGAAAATATTTACTGGATGGCGCGCTATATTGAACGTGCTGAAAATACCGCACGTCTGGTTATGGTTAACACTAACCTGTTGCTGGATCTGCCCAAAGGTTTACAGCCGGGATGGCAGCCGATAATCGAAATCCTTGGTACAGAAGCGATTTTTCTTCAAAGCAATGCGGAGTTTAACGAACGCGCGGTACTCAAGTTTCTGATCGCTGATCCACAGAGTCCAAGTTCCATTCTCTATTCGTTGCAACTGGCGCGTGAGAATGCCCGAACTATTCGCGACATTATTCCACGTGAGGGGTGGGAGCAGGTCAATGATCTGTACCTGATGGCCAAGAGTAAAGCTGCTAGCGGATACACAAAAAAGGGGCGATACGACTACCTGAAAAATATCGTTCTGGGTGCGCAGACTATTACCGGCCTGCTTGCCGGTACCATGTTGCACGATATCGGCTATGACTTTCTACGTATGGGCCGCAATCTGGAACGGGCCGAAATGACGACACGCATTATTGATGTGCGTTCAGCCAATCTGTTGGAAGAGCATGAAGGTCTCACGCCGTATGAAAATATTCAGTGGATGAGTGTGCTGAAATCACTGACGGCCTATCAGATGTATCGGCGTACTATTCAGGTACGTGTGCGTCGAAAAGACGTACTCAAGTTCCTGCTTAAAGATAAACAGTTTCCACGTGCGTTTTTCCATAACCTTCTGGAAGTGAAAAGTTGCCTGCAGGATTTGCCACGAAGTGAAGAGGCTATAACACAACTGAATGAAGTTGGGAAAAAAGTGCTACGTGCTGACCAGGCCATACTGCAACAGGATGAACTGCACCAGTTTATTGATGAGTTGCAGCTAGGCCTGGCTCAAATTAACCAGGTGATTACCCGCACCTATTTTCAGTAATATGCTGATTGCTTACCATATATAGCTACCTGATTGTCCACCATCTACAGCCATGGCATCACAGAAACAAGATGAGATACTCGATTGTTCAGGTACAGCACCTGTCGCGACTTTCATACCACCGAGCAACGGAATAAACCAGGGATCAGAGTCGCAACTGTTTGAGCGCGAGCCCAGATCAAATCAATAGCAGCGTAGCAGCACAGATAACAGATTAAATATAAATGCTCCTGTGTGTAGCTTTGGGCTGAATTCCGTGGGTAATCTGGCATAGCTATGACACAGATATGCATAGGCACTATGCATTACATATTTTGAAGGCGTAAGCGTTTTAGCGTAATAGCAGCACTGGTACGGATGCGTTGCGAATCACGCTGGTGGTTGTACTTCCAACCAGAAAACGGCGAATAACAGAGTGACCGTAGGCTCCCATGATCAACATATCGATGTTGTTGGCTGCTCGATAATCACACAGCACCTTTTCAACTTCACCGCTGAGTATGGCGGTATGGGTTTCAAATCCCGCCTCTTCAAGTGTTGTTCTTGCCCAGCTTAATTGCTCCCGATTGCTCTCGTTGTCAGTTCCCACCATGATTAAATGGCAGGGCATGGATCGGAACAGTGGGCTGGTGGCAACCATCTCCACCCCTTTGCGTGTAGTGGCACTGCCATCAAAAGCGAGCATTACCTTCTGGGGTGCTTTGTATTCCGTCGCTGTGATGAGAATAGGTCGATGCATGGTGCGCACCACGTTTTCCAGGCGGCTCCCAATATGTTCACTGAGATGATCATCATGCTTGCCCAGTACCAGCAGTCGGATGGACTCCTCCATCTCTGTGAGGGTTTCGACCAGGCTGCCGTGGCGCTGTCGGGTAGTGGGATTGTCTATGGCGCTGTCGATGGCTCTTTTTTTTGCCGCATTCAGCATCAGTTTGCCTTGCTCTAGTGCCAACTTCCCGCGCTTCTCATCCAGGGCAGCCAGCTCATCAAGCAGGGCCTCGCGACTGCCGAGTCCAATATTGCCGCTGAGGTTGGTATCTGTAGGGTATTCTGATTTATCCAGAACATGCAGAAACTCCAGCGGGGCTTCCATACGCTGGCTGGCCCAGACGGCATAGTCACACACGGTGGTGGACACGTCGGTTCCGTCAATACAGGCAATTACATGGGTCATGGTTGCTATCCTTCCTCAGTGGCTCATCAGCTTTTCTACAGCATCCGGATTGTCATGAACAGCGAAACGATCAACGACAGTGGCGCTGGCCTCATTGAGGCCGATGAGTTCAACCTCGGTACCTTCTCGTCGAAACTTGAGTACCACTTTGTCCAGTGCGGCTACTGCCGTGATATCCCAGAAGTGTGCCTGGTAGAGATCAATCACCACCTTGTCGACAACCTCTTTGAAATCAAAAAACTCCACGAATTTTTCAGATGACGCAAAGAATACCTGACCGACCACCTTATAAGTGCGCTGTGAACCATCCTCATTAATCTCTGTGGTCACATGTTTAAACTGAGCCACTTTGTTGGCAAAGAATAGGGCCGCCAATAAGACACCCACAAAAACACCATAGGCAAGGTTGTGTGTTGCCACCACAACCACCACAGTGGTGGTCATAACGATGTTGGTGCTCAGCGGATGTTTCTTCAGGTTAATCAGTGATTCCCAACTGAAGGTGCCGATTGAGACCATGATCATCACGGCAACCAAAGCGGCCATGGGAATCTTGGCCACCCAGTCGCCCAGAAATACAACAAGTAACAGTAAAAAAACACCGGCTGTCAGGGTAGAGAGTCGTGTGCGCCCGCCTGATTTTACGTTGATTACTGACTGACCGATCATTGCGCAACCGGCCATGCCACCGAGCAAACCGGCCGTGATGTTCGCTACACCCTGGCCCTTGCACTCGCGGTTTTTATCACTTCCGGTATCGGTAAGATCATCAATAATGGTTGCGGTCATCAATGATTCAAGAAGGCCTACAATCGCCAACGAGACAGAGTAGGGGAAGATAATGGCCAGGGTTTCCCAGGTAAGTGGCACATTGGGCCAGAGGAATATCGGCAGCGTGTCGGGCAGTTCACCCATGTCACCCACGGTACGGATATCCATGTCCAAGCCAATTGCCAGAGCGGTCAACACAATGATGGTCACCAGGGGAGAGGGGATGGCCTTGGTCAGGTAGGGAAAGAGATAGATGATACCCAAACCACCTGCGGTCATGGCATAGACATGCCAGGTCACGCCGATCAGTTCAGGAAGCTGTGCCATAAAGATCAGGATCGCCAGGGCATTCACAAAGCCAGTCACTACTGAGCGTGAGACAAAGCGCATCAGTGAGCCCAGCTTTAGATAGCCAGCACCAATCTGCAACAGACCAGTGAGGAGTGTGGCCGCTAACAGATACTCAAGTCCATGATCTTTTACCAGTGTGACCATGAGTAGCGCCATGGCCCCGGTAGCAGCAGAGATCATACCGGGTCTTCCGCCAACGAAGGCAATCACAACCGCAATACAGAAAGAGGCATAGAGCCCGATCTTGGGATCAACCCCGGCAATGATGGAAAAGGCGATCGCTTCCGGGATTAATGCGAGGGCAACAACCGTGCCTGCCAGCAGATCACCGCGGATATTGCTGAACCAGTTATTTCTTAATGAGACGACCATAAAACTTCCAAACCAAATATCAATGCGTCATACAGCAGTGCCGAGGAGGCAGTCTGATTGTTTGAATAAATATCACGCAGCCATATTGCGAACATTGAAGATAAATGACGCTACAAGCCCGCCCAGATGAGGCATCTTGAATAGTCTGGCTGATTGGATTAACTACAGAATCGAAGGGGGATTTAAACTGCCTTCCCTAGAGAGGCGGGTTGTAGCAGCAGTCCACACTAATGTGATCTGGCTGCGATACCCGAAAAACTGCCCGTAAATCTGAAGGGGGGCGATCGTAGCATAGTTTGTATGGGGGCGCATCTTGAACGGGCGGCTGAATAGCCGGCTCTCTCGACCTGCTTGCTTGGCTTTGTTTTTATCCGCAACAACCAGTTCATTTCTGAAACTTCTCTTGAAAGTTCTCTTTTTGTTCTATACTCTTCATTGTCCCTGGTGACCGAGCGATAGATAGCGCTGCCATGAAAAACACTGCAACAGAATCCCAATCTTTTTGGCCCCGGGTCATTATATTGGTGGATATGAATGCCTTTTTCTGTAGCGTGGAGCAGCAAGATCACCCGGAGTGGCAGGGTCGTCCGATCGGGGTTACCAATGGTGAACAGGGTACCTGCATCATTACATCCTCCTATGAGGCACGCGCTATGGGTATCCGTACCGGTATGCGGGTCAGGGAGGCCCGCATGCTTTGTCCCGATTTTATCCAGGTGCCCGCCCGCCCGGAGCGTTATGCCGAGGTATCTGCCAATATCATGGATGCCCTGGGCATGGTGACACCGGATATTGAGGTGTTTTCAGTGGATGAGGCATTTCTGGATGTGACCCGCTGTCAGCGTCTGCTTGGTGCACCTAAGAAGATCGCAGAGCGGGTCAAGCAGACGGTATTTGATGCGTCGGGCGGTCTACTCTGTTCTGTAGGGGTGAGTGGTGATAAGACGACAGCCAAGTATGCGGCCAAATTACACAAGCCGGATGGATTGGCGCTGATTCATCCTGAAGAGGCGGGACAGGTTTTGGCCCCGGTTCCGGTGACAGAGCTGTGCGGCATTGCCCGGGGTGTTGGTCGGTTTTTGGCGGAGCGTGGCGTTCATACTTGTGGGCAGATGAAACGTTTGCCTGTTGGTGAGTTGGGGCGGCGCTTTGGTAATCCCGGTCGGCGTATCTGGCTCATGGCACAGGGGCTTGATCCTGAGTCAGTAACGCTTTCCGTGCCGCCGCCCAAATCGATAGGTCACGGCAAGGTGATGCCGCCGAAAACCGTTGACCCAGAGACGATTCGTACCTATCTGCTACATATGGCAGAGAAGGTGGCCGCCAGACTGCGCCGCCACCAGTTTTGTGCCGGGCATTTCTTTATCGGATTACGGAGTTATGAAGGCTGGCTGGCAGGAAAATATCACGCCCATCCGCCGACTAATCACGGTGCCGATATCATGCGGCTGTGCGCTCTGTTTATTCAAGAGCACTGGCGTGGGCAGGCGGTCTATCAGGTACAGATTACAGCCCTTGACCCCCATGCAGAAAGCTGTCATTCACCGCTGTTTAGCGTGGACCAGTCACGGCAAAATAGTCTTAATGCGGCCCGTGATGAGATCAACCACTGCTATGGTGAATTTGCCCTGGCACCCGCCCGATTGCTGCGACGTTCACAGATGCCAAACGTGATTGCCCCGGCATGGAAGCCGTTTGGCCATCGAGAGACGATATTGAATCGATAGTTTCTAGCTGTTTACTACATTAATAAATTAATGTAACTAAATGAATTATTTAAACATTAATAGTATTGGTGGCCATAGTGTGTGGTGGTGTTTATTACATGATTGGCGGTGAAGAGGTGCGTACCTACTTCCCCAATCCCAAGGCGTGTCTGCCGATTCTTCGACGGGATGGCGAAATAGAACGGATGCCTTGGGGGCGACGTAAAAACCAGGCCGGAAAACTACCGCTGGGTGGTTGGGCGCGCCTTGAATCGATTTATGAGGGACGTTGGGATCGTTGGTTTCCCAAGCCGGTGAAACTGATGGTATCGCAATTTATGGAGAAAGATATCGAGGGCAACAGCCACTGGTTTGACCTGACTACTGGAAAGTGGATCCAGGGGTTGGTGGCTCACTGGGAAAATGAGCGGCGGGTCTATGTGGTGACGGTCGTGCCAGAGATGGCAGAGGCGGTACATGAACGTTGGCCGCGTATCATGAGTGGCCCCTCTGGACAGCCAATCTGAATTGAATAGCCCGATTTTCAGGCACTAAAACAGCTGCGGGTAACCCGGCAGCTGTCTATATAAACGGCTATTGTTTATCTCAGACGACGGTATCAATAAATCGTCCCACACCCTCCTGAGAGTTGGGATCAGGCTCAGGTGGCTGGTTATTACTGGATGCCTGGCTGGCCTCCGTCTCATTGGCAGGCTGCACCCGCTGAGTGGCACTCACATCACTGCTTTGATTACTGGCTGCAGCCGCACTGTTTGTTGTCGACTGGCTATCGTCTTCACGCTGTTCTGCCTGGGGTTGTCGTTCGGCCTGCTGCGTGGCAGCTTGCCTATTGGCGGAAGCAACCGCCTGTGATGCGCCAATTTCCATAGTTCCAGTCCAGTTATTTCCGAATGTCTCAATTATAGTCGATTTTCGAAGATGCACAGAATTGCTTCAAATTCATCATTATATGCCAGATGTGAATAATATTACTATCTGGGCATGACTGAATTTAGCGCTGCGCTGTGCCGAGTGTTTTTGTTTGGTGTATTAGATAGGTATTTGATTATCTATGGCAATTTAATAGGGCGTTAGCACGCAGAATCACACTGATAAGTTCACTCTGCCGATGGGTATTGGTTTTTTTGAAGATGTTTTTAAGGTGGGTTTTAAGCGTCTCGCGTTGGATATCTAGCAACTCGGTTATCTCTTTGGTTTCCCTACCTTGTATTAAATAAAGGGTGATGTTGGTTTCTGTTTTGGTTAATCGATAGCGTTGTTGTATGGAGTCGCCAAGTGATTTGCTGGTGTGTTCTGGGTCATGG
>VMRY01000066.1 GCA_007713595.1 Sedimenticola thiotaurini | reverse complement strand
TGCTAATTTAGTCGTCTACTATATTAGTACTACACCAACCTCTTAAGCAGTAGGAACGAGGTATTAAATTATGATTTTCGACAATCTTACACTGGCTGCCATGGGTATTTTTGTACTCATTACTGTTTTTCTCATCAGCACCAAGAACCGTCCTCGCTGCAAAGAGGGACAACCCCTCGGTACCGGCACAAAAAAATCTTCGGATCGTTGATTATACGATCACAGGTATAACACCCAATCACATCAATCGCTGATTGATGTGATGTGGTACCCGGCCAACTGGCTGCCCCATCACAACAGAAACAGACATAGCGCACTGCAAACCTTCTTTAGCTGTCACAGTTTGGTAATTACTCCAGTCCAGATTGACGCAGTTCACGTAACCATCCCCTATTTAGCCCTAGAGTGGATTCCAACAGAACAGATTGCCATCCATTGGAGACGTCAATTTACCCGCAGATACACTAACAGTGTTCGCACAAGAGGGTTTTTACGATGATTACAAACTACTTCGACATTCTAACCAGCATTCGTTTTCAGATAGCCTTTTCTCTGATCCTGCTCTCCCTCTCATCAGCCGTTATGGGACGGGAGATAGAGGCAACCAGTCAAAACTGGAAAAATACCAGAACACTCGAATCCGCTTCAAACGGTCTCATCTACTCACTTCCTGAAATTGACCAAACAGCATTACAGTCAGAAGTTAAAGAGTTGAGCCATCAGTTACAACAGCGCCAGGAAGAGTTGAACAAATTCATTAGTGATAACAAATTTTCTGCATCCGATGCGGTAATTATCGCCGCCCTTCCCGGTGGATTGATCTACGCCGCTTTCAAGAAACAGAAATCCGTGACTGCACAAAAAAACCTGGACTACGTTCGCAGCCAACTCGATTCACTTAAATACGATCCGATTGCAAAACAACAATACCTCCAGAAGAACCTCCTGGCATCGCGTTAGCAGCAGGAAGAAACAGTTTTTGTTTCTCCAAATAAGGGGGGTTAACAATGAGAGCTACCCAGGCTGAATAAACTTCTGAATCAGGTAGCATGATAGAACCATCGAATATAATTACCCTGCGAATAAAAAGGATGTAATAAAGCTGCTATTCGCTATGATTACTCCCAGATGTGAAAATTGAATAATCACAATTATCAGTGGCAGGGTGTAGAGATGGCGCAACGGAAAAGCAGTAATTGTAGTCTGCATCTGGTCAACACTGATCGTAACTGTGACGCATGCGATCTACCCAAGAAATGTATCGGCGATGGACTCGACAAAGACCAATCGGAGAGCATCTCCAAGTTAATTAAAAGTCGTGGCCCCTTCCAGGCAGGCGAGAACATTTTCCGCATGGAAGATCCTTTTAAATCGATTTTTGCAATTCAATCAGGCTCCGTAAAGCTCGAGTCATCACTCGATGATGGCACCCCCCTAATACATGGCTTCTACTTCGATTGTGAACTCATTGGCATTGAGGCCATCGGCGATACACGTTACCAAAATGATGCCGTGGCCCTGGAAACCACGTGGATATGTGAGTTACCGTTCGATCAGGTCGAATCCCTCTGCATCGAGATCCCTAAACTGCAACATGAAATACTGGAATTACTGGGAAAGCGTATTCGCTACACCAACAGCACTATTGTGCGAGGTCGTTATCTGAGTGCAGACAAGCGCTTCCTGCTCTTTTTAAACGACCTCTATCAAAGAAAAGGTAAAATCAACGCGAATGGCGATAGAGTTGTGATGCTACCCATGACGAAAGGCGACATTGCCATCCATCTCGGCTTACGTCCAGAATCCTTGAGCCGGGCACTCTCAAAATTACAGGAAGAGGGTGTTATTCGTAATCGTGCCAGAGAGATACAGATTCTAGGAGAGACACAGGATGCTTTCTCCTGCCTTTGGATATAGTGGACGCCAATAAGAAAACCAATCGGCTTCTGAAGCTCTGTTCCTGCCTGCTTTAATTACCCAAATATTTATTTCTTAAGAATCTGACCTTCACTGTTCAAGGTGTCTGATAACTGTAAACCCCCATGGATTTTTTTACAGGAGTCAAAAAAAACAGCACTATTAGCTGAACAGCGTTCCATTTCGTTCTGCTTCCTTAATTCGCTCGACGCGATATCAGATAA
This sequence comes from Sedimenticola thiotaurini, assembly GCA_007713595.1. Lineage (GTDB taxonomy): Bacteria > Pseudomonadota > Gammaproteobacteria > Chromatiales > Chromatiaceae > Sedimenticola > Sedimenticola thiotaurini_A. Next base: position 48,629 of record VMRY01000066.1, on the reverse strand, counting down.
ATACTATCCATTAAATACCCCGGTTAGTAGATCAGTGGGGCAAGCATTCAAACAGCTTTTCCTATTATGTGATTTTATCCTGTCGCTCCTTGGCCTTAAGCAGATCTCTAAACAGGGTCACTCAATTCCGCATTTAGTAGCGGAAATATCAATGAATCCAGTTACAAGCAGCCTTAATATTCTGGCTTGGCATCAATACGGGAGAGAACAGAGCTAAAATCGGATTACCCGGGAACGGCAAACTCTGGATATATCGGATTAGTCCAATACCCAATAAAAAAGAGGGCTACAACACTACAGGTTCGTCATCACTCCCTTTATCTATCTTTTAAATACATTGATAGTGAGGATGAAATCCAAATAAAGCTAATTGGGAGATGCGACGCTCAAATCGTGCGTTTGTATGGGGTTTATTTACCCTTGAATGCGCCACTAATGGCACCAAAATAAAGAAGGGTTAGCAGATAGTTACCTGCTAACCCTTAGTATCAATGGTGGGCCGTGGGCGACTCGAACGCCCGACCAATGGATTAAAAATCCACTGCTCTACCAACTGAGCTAACGGCCCTAAAGAAGCGCGGAATTATACATTACCCGATGGCTCAGTCAACGGGTAATCCCACGTTCATACAGCTTCCAGTTTTCTTAAACTCTCCGGGAGCAACTTGAGATCCACCAGACCTGTGAGTAGCGCCTTACTGAAGCTGGCCTCCTCCTCATAGACAAGCTTGTAGTACTGTACCTTCATGGTCAACGCGCTACCCAGAATTATTGCGCCCATCGCCATGAAAGAACCTACTGCCAAGGTCGAAACACCCGTTACGCCCTGGCCAATGGTACAACCCATCGCCAATACACCACCGATGCCCATCAGTACTGCGCCAATCATGTGCCTGATAAAATCGGACAGATTAACAAACCACTCTATTCTGAAACTGCGACTCACCAATGCATAAGTAAACGATCCAAGTATTACGCCAAACAGAGCAGCCACACCAAAAGTTATCAGGCTGAACTTCCCTGGGCTGGCGAGATAGGTTAACGCCTCGCCCATTGGGTTAATAAAGGTGTAAGACTGGGTACCTGTGCTCGGCGGGGGGGTATCCATAAACTCTACCGCTTCCATCCAGGCAACTCCCATGGGACCACCGGTGATATACCAACCACCCAGCACTACCAAGCCTACTACCAGACCACCCATTACCAGATCCAGGCTGGTCCGGAAATCCTTGGAGCGAAAAATCACCACCAGCAGCAAGATCGATAATCCAAGTCCGAAATAGAGATTCAGGGAAGCCGGGGACTCCGCACCAACGAGTGCACCTACCAGGCTCCCAATCGACTGATCAGGGATATTGATCGCTGCCAGATTAGGACTGATGGGCAACATCCAGCTATGAAAGACCACACCGTAGAAATCTGTGCGCGTCATGACGTAGGCCATGGCACCCGCGACCAGCACCACAAAGATGGACTTCAGATTTCCACCCCCGATGCGAATAAGATTTTTATTTCCACAGCCGGATGCCAGGGTCATACCAACACCGAACATCACTCCACCCAGCAGATAGCGGGGCCAAAAGAAGACACTGCTACGATAGGGTACGCGGGAGGTTGAGGTATCAAGAACGGACATCACCTCAAATAGAGAGACACCGATTATCGCAACCGCCACGGCCAGAAACCAGGCACGCATCCTGCCAGTGTCACCCATATTGACCCAGTCAGAGACAGCACCCATGGTACAAAAATTGGTTTTATTAGCGACGGCACCCAGGATAAAAGCCAGTCCACCGCCCCACAGCATCACCTGAGTGGTGATTTCAAGATTCATAAGCGCCTCCCGCCTCTCACATGCCGCATTTGATTATTATTAAATGATTATAAGCGAGGAGAGACTATCACATGCCTGATACAGCATCCATACTGGAAAACAGTAATCGCTGTAAGCGAAAAAACGATGTGGCATGAAGAGGGTTGGGGCTTTTTAGCGGTAACGGGTAGGATCTGGAATACCAGCCGCACGAAATCCCTCCGCACGAAGTCTGCAGGAGTCACAGATTCCGCAAGCAGCCCCCGTTGGATCGGCCTGATAGCAGGATATTGTCTGACTATAATCGACACCCAGCGCCTTGCCCTGCTGGATGATCTCCGCCTTGGACAGATGGATCAATGGAGCGTGGATCTTGAAATGTTCACCTTCAACGCCCGCCTTGGTAGCCAGATTGGCCAACACCTCAAATGCCTTGATAAATTCAGGACGGCAATCTGGATAACCCGAATAGTCAACGGCATTGACCCCAAGAAACAGATCCCGTGCGCCCAGCACCTCGGCCCAGCCGAGTGCCAGCGAGAGAAACACTGTATTGCGGGCTGGGACATAGGTCACTGGAATCCCCTCTCCCAACGTCTCTGGAATGGCAATCGTACTATCCGTGAGCGCTGACCCACCGAACGCATCCAATGAGAGAGGAATGACCTTATGCGCTGCCACACGGTTTTGTGTTGCAATTCGACAAGCGGCTTCCAATTCAACCGCATGTCGCTGCCCATAGGCCAGGCTCAATGCGTAACACTCGAAACCCTGATCACGGGCAATCGCCAGAACGGTCGCAGAATCAAGGCCACCGGAGAGAAGTATGACCGCTTTTTTCATTCGAAATCTATCAACTATCTATCTGATTGGAAACTCATTTACCTGAGACATCGCCCCATAGGTATTTGTGCAGTTGGATCTGAAACCTGACCTGAAGCCGGTCACGCAAGATCCACTCCGCCAGTTCGGTGGCATCCTGCAGGCCTAGGGCAGGCGAAAAGAGCACTTCACAACGATCAATCATGCCCCACTTATCCACTTGTTCACAGGCCCAGCGATAATCTGACTCATCACATAGGACAAACTTTACCTGATCAGTAGGCTTTAATAGTTCAATATTATCCCAGAGATTTTTTCCCATCTCGCCCGATCCCGGTGTTTTCAGGTCCATGACATTCACCACCCGGGGATCAACCTGGGCAATTGAGATCGCCCCACTGGTTTCCAGGGAAACCTTATAACCGGCATCGCAGAGTGCCGTCAGCAACGTTAGGCAGGCTTCTTGAGCTAAAGGCTCACCTCCAGTTACGGTCACATATTTAGGACGGTAGGCGGCCACTTGGGCCATCACATCCTGCATATCCAGCCACGCTCCGCCTTTAAAGGCGTAAGTCGTATCACAGTACCCGCAACGCAACGGACACCCGGTCAGGCGCACAAATACCGTGGGCAAGCCCACACTGTTTGACTCACCCTGCAACGAGTAAAAAATTTCGGTTATGCGCAACTGCGCCATGACAGACTACCTGGATCCAAATTGTAATCAGGTAGTATAAACTGCCTAGTGGCCTTCTGCCTGCATTCGATCCAGGCGTTTCGTCGCCAGCCGACTGGCGGTAGAACTTGGATATAGCGTGACCAGACGCTGCAGCAGTTCACGCGATTCGGTCCACTGTTTTTTCTCATAGTGGATAAAACTACTCTTCAGCATCGCATCCGGAACCTTGCTGCTATTCGGATACTCATTGATAACTGTCTGGAAATCCGCCAGTGCACGATCAAAATCCCGTGTTACATAACTAGCTTCTGCCAACCAATATTGGGCGTTATCAGTATAGCTGCCAGCCTTGTAGTGTGTCAGAAAATCCTCAAACGCCTGATGCGCCTCCCCATAACGGCGCTGCATTAGGAGTCCAAAGGCCTGCTTGTAGGCGGCTTCTTCAGCAGCTGTATCTATAGGAGCTGCCATCGCAGGTTGCCCAGTAGATGGAGCCAACTCCGGGTTTACATCCTCCGGGACACTCTCTGCTGCTGTCGCTGGATTACTGTCAGCAACCGGGGCAGGCTCTTCACCTGAGACAGATGATCCTGAAACCGACGATGGGGCAGCGGCACTCCCATGAGACAGCTGATTAAGCCGCTGATCCACATCAAGATAGAGATCACGCTGTCGCTTTTTGAGTGCATCCATGGCGTGATTTTGTACCTCTATCTCTCCACGCAGCTGCTGCACTTCCCGCTGCAAGGCATCAACCTGCAATACCAGATCAGACATGGCGGATACTTTTCGCTCAAGCAGTTCGATCTTCCGTGACTGCTCCTGCTCTGGCGTCAGTTTCACTGTCCGCTGCTGAGCCAGCAGCGTATTCAGAGGAGCCATCAGAAACAGGGCGACCAACACGCCCGGCAGATATTTGGAATTCATTGCCTCTCCCGGATAATTAATCCTGAGCGTTACTCACAGTCAGAATCAAAGCGATATTAATAGACAAATTCAGCGCGTCGATTAAGCTCCCAGGATGTCTCGCCAGAACCCATCGCAGCTGGACGCTCTTCACCGTAGCTGATGGTAATGATCTGATTTTCTGCTGCACCCTGTGCCATCAAGAGTCGTTTAATACCATTCGCACGGCGTTCGCCCAAGGCGATATTGTATTCGCGCGAACCACGCTCATCGGCATGTCCTTCGATGGTTGTCGTAACCGCAGGGTTGGCAGCCAGATACTCACCATGAGCCAGCACGGCATCGCGATAATCTGCACGGACTTCATCGCTGTCGTAATCAAAATAGATTACCTTGGTATAGAGCAGGCTATTCGGATTTTCCAGCGGGCTCCCCGTCCAGGCGCCACCTTCTGACAACCCCGATGTCTGAGCACCGTCAGTTGAACCGTCACCTGCAGCGGCATCAGCAACAGGGGCTCCTTCATTGGTATCGCTTCCTGACATCCCGGGCATTCCAGCACAGCCTGCAAGCAGCAGTGACAAGGCCAGCACCGGGGCAAACTTCAGCGTACTCAGTTTCATTGGTTTCTCCTGTTGGTTTTAGTATAAGGTGACCAGACCGGCTCTCTCACGTCGCCATCCTGAAGGGCCAAGCGTTGCCGGATACGACCGTCTACCGAGACTGCCGCCAATTCACCTTTGCCATTAATCTTGGTTGCGTAAATTATCATGCTGCCGTTGGGGGCGAAACTGGGAGATTCATCCAGACGACCATCACTCAGCACCAGCAAGGCATTATTGGATAGATTCAACACAGCAACACGGAAATCACCCCCTTGTCGCGTCACCAGGGTGAGTGATTCACCATCTGGCGCATAGGAGGCACGGGCATTATAGCTCCCTTCAAAAGTCACGCGCGTTACCTTACCGCCAAATGCAGGCACCCGATAGATCTGGGGTTTACCACCCCGATCAGAGGTAAACATCACATAGCGGCCATCCGGCGACCAGGCAGGTTCTGTGTCAATAGCGTAATGATTGGTCAATCGACTCAGGCTGTTTTTATTGATATCGAGGACATAGATTTCCGGGTTTCCATCTTTCGACAGGGTGAGCGCCAGCTTACGACCATCCGGTGACCAGGCCGGAGCACCATTAATACCCTTGAATGAGGCCACTTTCTGGCGCCGGCCAGTAAAAACCTCCTGTATGTAGATGGAGGCCTTTTTCCGCTCGAATGACACATAGGCAAGCTTGCGACCATCAGGTGACCAGGAGGGTGACATCAGGGGTTCTGACGATGTGACAATGGTCTGCGGATCGAAGCCATCTGCGTCTGCCACCTTGAGTGAGACCTCCTGGCTGCCATCGGCCTTGTTGGTCGACACCACATAGGCGATGCGGGTATCAAATGCGCCAGGCTGGCCAGTCAACTTCTCATAGATGAGATCGGCTATTTTATGTGCTGTAGAGCGCAGGTCACGGTCTGTTGTAGGGAAGTTATAGCCAGTCAACTGCTCCCCTTTGAACACATCAAAGAGCTGAAACCGCACCAGAAAACCACCTTGCCCGTTTGGACGAACCTGGCCTACCACCAGATTATCCATCCCGAGCACCTTCCAATCGCGAAATTCCACATCGGCGTCGGACTGCGGACGCGCCAGCATATCCTTGACCGGCAGGGCGGCAAACCGTCCGCTGCGCTGCAGATCACTGCGAACGATCTCGGAAATCTCTGTGCCGATATCGGATGCGCCAGGACCCGCCCAGCCAAACGGCACCACAGCAATAGGGAGCGCTCCTTCTGCGCCCTCGGTGATCTCAATTGTGAGCGTTGCTGCGTTGAGCTGAACGGCCCAGAGCAGCAGCATCGTACCTATAATTCGTTTCATCATGTTCATTATCTGTTTGGGTCAAATTCGAAATTGATATCGCGGAATTGGTCAAATAGCGTACCCGTCGGAACAGGTAGTGGCTCCGCCTTGTAGACAGCCGCCGTGGCAGAACGGTCGAAGGCTCCATTCCCGCTGCTGTTGGTAACGCTGACCGCCAACACGGTCCCACCTGGTGCCAATCGCACGCGCAGGGTACATTTCAAGCCATCACTGATGCCTGCGGGCCGGAGCCAGGAGCGCACCACCTTCTGGGATATCTGAATGATATAGCGATCCACTTCCCGGGCATTGTGTTCTGCCTCCGCAGCCGCCATTAAATCGGCTTCCCGAGCCTTCTGCGCCTCTTCTTCCAAGCGTTTCTGTTCTGCCAGTTTACGTTTTCTTTCAAGCTCGGCCTGACGTTTCTTTTCAGCCTCAGCCTTGCGCTTCTTCTCCGCAGCCGCTTTCTTGGCTTCCTCCTGCTGGCGCTTTTTCTCTTCAGCGATTTTTTTTGCTTCTGCTTCTTTTTGCGCCTTCTCCTCAGCAACGCGTTTGGCTTCTTTCTCTTTACGCTGTTGCTCTTCTATCTGCTGTTTCTTTTCTGCCTCTTTACGCTGCTGCTCTGCCTTTTGCCTACGCGACTCCTCTGCAAGACGCTGTTTTTTGGCTTCCTGGCGCTTATCCTCTTCGTTCTTACGCTGCTTTTCCAGTTCGGCAAGCCGCTGCTTTTCTGCCTGCTGCTGCTCTTTCAGCTCAGCGAGCCGCTGCTCCTCTTTTTTACGCGCCGACAGCTGCTCATCCTGCTTACGTTTATCTTCCTCTTTCAGCTTCTGGACCTGCTCTCGGACCTTCGCTTCATTGACCACGCGAGCCTGTACCACTTCAACGTTTGATTTAGGTTGTTTGGGTTTTTCCAGCCAATCAACACCAACCACCATAAACAATATAATGAGCAGGTGCATCACCACGGCGATGAGCGCGGCCATTGGATTACGCTTGAGAATCTGCAACATCTTCTGTCTAACGCTCTGGTGTCTCGGTAATCAGTCCAACATTAGGCGCACCCGCCTGCTGTATCAGCACCATCGCCTGTATAACCCGGCCATAATCCACGTTCCGGTCACCCTTTACCATGATCGGTGTCTTCGGCTTGTACGCCAGCACAGCCGCTATACGCGTAACCAGTGTCTCCGCATCAACAGGGGTATCTTTTCCCTCGCCGACATCGATAAACAGCTCTCCTGCCACATTTACTGAAACCACTACGGGGTCATCGACCTCAGCCGGCAAAGGCTCGGAATCCGCCTGGGGAAGATCCACCTTGACCCCCTGAGTCAGCAAGGGTGCAGTAATCATAAAGATCACCAGTAGCACCAGCATCACATCGATGTAGGGGACCACGTTGATCTCTGCCATTGGACGGCGGCTTTTCTTCTGTCGACTCATATCAAGGCGCCCTGACAGCCGGTACGATTAGACATGGGCCTGCCGTTGAAGAATGGTGGTAAATTCATCCAGAAAGTCTTCATAACGACCGTTCAATCGTTCGACTTCATTAGAGTATCGGTTGTAGGCGACAACCGCAGGGATCGCGGCAAACAGACCCATCGCTGTCGCAATCAACGCCTCGGCAATGCCGGGTGCCACCAGCGACAGGGTCGCCTGCTTTACATTACCCAGGGCATGAAACGAGTTCATGATGCCCCAGACCGTACCAAACAGGCCCACATAGGGGCTGGTGGAACCTACCGTCGCCAGGAATGTAAGGTTATTTTCCAGCCCATCCATCTCCCGGTTCATCGCAACGTGCATGGTGCGTCGCGCACCCTCGACTACCGCCATCGGCTCAATCTCGGGATTCTTCTTTAAGCGGGCAAACTCTCGGAAACCGGCATGAAAGATATTCGCCATTCCGGTCGCCTGGCCGTTTTCATTATCGACCGAACGATAGAGTTCACCCAGATCACCACCGGACCAGAAACGTTTTTCAAATTGATCGGCGGCCTGGCGTGCGCGTTTCAACACCCTGGCGCGATCAAAAATCATGGTCCAGGAGATAACCGATGCCAGCATCAAGGCCGCCATCACCAACTGAACCAGCGGACTGGCCGCCATGACCAGTGAAATAAACGAGAGATCAGACGCCATCAGTAATCACCGAGAAAAGAGCATGGGGAATAGGGGTGGGGCGAAAGCTCTCTGCAGCGATGCAGGCAATTTTCACAGTACCACTGCACAAGACGCCTCTATCTGCGTCTAATGTAATTTCCTGCTGAAAAATCAAACTGGCTTTTCCCCTTGAAACAATTCGAGCACTCACGTGTAACGCATCATTGAATCGGGCAGGTGATCTAAAATCGACCTCCACCTTACGAACGGCAAATAGGATCCCCTCTTTTTCACGAAGTTCATCCTGTTCAAAGCCGAGACTTCTGAGCCATTCCGTACGTGCCCGTTCCATATATTTGAGATAGTTGGCGTAGTAGACAACACCACCAGAATCCGTGTCTTCGTAGTAGACCCTGACTGGCCAGAGAAATTCCTTCATGAGTGTCACAATTCAATAAAAAAACAGTTGTTCTTATGGTTTGCAAGAAATAATCAAAAAAATACCGTTGATAAAATATTTTCTTGCAGCGTGTTGGTTTAAAACAGACTGCCCGCATCAGCCTCGTTTGTCGTCTCATTTTTTGGCGTCAATCCAAAATGCAGGTAGGCCGCATTGGTCGCTACCCTTCCCCGTGGCGTACGCATCATGAACCCCTGCTGGATCAGGTAAGGCTCCAGAACATCTTCAATGGTTCCCCGCTCTTCACCAATCGCTGCCGCCAGACTGTCCACGCCCACCGGCCCTCCATCAAACTTATTGATGATGGCACTTAACAGTTTGCGATCCATGATATCAAAACCACTGCCATCCACCTTCAGCATTCTCAAGGCGCTATCAGCTACCTCTACAGTTACCTGCCCAGCAGCCTTCACCTGGGCAAAATCCCTGACCCGGCGCAGCAGACGATTGGCGATACGTGGTGTACCTCTGGAACGACAGGCTATCTCTGCCGCACCGGCAAGATCTGTCTCTATGTTCAGGATACCCGCCGATCGTTTAACAATATGCGTCAGGTCGGCATCAGAATAAAACTCCAGGCGCTGCACAATTCCAAACCGATCCCGTAACGGTGAGGTCAACAAGCCGGCGCGTGTGGTCGCCCCGACCAGGGTAAATGGCGGCAGATCAAGCTTGATTGACCGGGCAGCTGGGCCCTCACCAATCATAATATCAAGCTGGTAATCCTCCATGGCGGGATAAAGAACCTCTTCCACCACGGGGCTGAGCCGGTGTATCTCATCCACAAACAGCACATCATGGGGTTCAAGATTGGTCAGCAGTGCAGCCAGATCTCCCGGCTTCTCTAACACGGGTCCGGATGTCTGGCGCAGATTAACACCCATCTCATTGGCGATAATATGGGCCAGTGTGGTCTTGCCCAGTCCCGGAGGCCCAAAGATCAGCACATGATCCAGCGCCTCATTTCGGGCCTTCGCTGCAGGGATAAAGATCTCCATCTGCTCCCGCACTACAGGCTGCCCTACATAGTCAGCAAGATAACGGGGACGAATCGCTCGATCCAGTGCCACATCGTCCGCTTCCGATTCTGGGCTGATAATTCGGGCGTTATCACTCATTGCTATTTCATCACCACAGCGCGTAATGCCAATCGTATGATCTCTTCACTGGAGAGACCTTCACACTCAACTGAGCGCACCATACGACTGGCATCATTGGGTTTATAACCAAGGGCAATCAGGGCGCCAATCGCGTCTGATTGAGGCGTCTCTGCAGACAGACCGGCGGATCTCTCCCTCGGGAGCGACACTCCGGAGGTCGGTTCCAGTTTATCCAGTCGATCGCGCATCTCTATCACCAGTCGCTCCGCCGTTTTCTTCCCAATACCCGGCAGACGCACCAGTGCAGCCGTATCATCACGTTGTATACAAAGGGAAAATTCATCAGCACTCATACCCGATAAAATGGCCAGGGCCATTTTGGCACCCACACCACTGACTTTCAGCAGCATGCGGAACAGGGCTCGCTCAGAGTCGCTGGCGAAACCATACAGCACATGGGCGTCATCACGTATAGCCAGGTGGGTAAATAGCGTTACCTGACCGCCCTGAAGAGGGAGATCATAGAAGGTCGACATGGGTGCTTCCAGCTCATAGCCGACCCCATGTACATCGACCATGAGGAATGGCGGGCGCTTATAGACAAGTTCTCCACTCAGGCGTCCGATCATCGTCCCCACCCCCCCTTGTTAGAGCGGGAAAGTAACTGCAATATGCTGTTGGCATGGGCGTGACTGATAGCCACTGCCAGTGCATCGGACTGATCGGGTGACAACCGCTCTTCCAGTTGCAGAATATGCTTAATCATATGTTGCACCTGATCCTTATCGGCACTACCCGTCCCGACCACGGCCTGCTTGATTGCTCTGGGTGCATACTCAAATACCGGCAATCCAGCCACGACACAGGCACAAATAGCAGCCCCCCGCGCTTGCCCTAACTTCAGGGCCGAAGCGGGATTTTTTGCCATGAAAACCTGCTCAATCGCCATCTCGGTCGGCTGGTACTCGTTAACCAGCACGGTAAGCTGGCTAAAGATCTCACCCAGACGCTGGGGAAAGGCTTCATCCGCAATACGAATGCAGCCACTAGCTATATGACTGCTTCGACTGCCATCACTATCGATAATGCCATACCCGGTAATACGAGACCCAGGGTCAATTCCCAGAATACGCCTTTGGGTATGATGGCTTCCTGACTTGGTGAGCTTATGATTCGTGGCGTTGATAATTGATCCTGTTTGGTAAAAGGCGCTACGCCTAGGCCATTTCAGCCAATGGCATCCATGATCTCATCCGAGATATCTGCATTCGTGTAGACATCTTGCACGTCATCCAGATCTTCCAGTAGATCGATCATTTTAAGCATGGTCTCAGCTGATTCCCGATCCAGTTCAGCCCTGGTCGATGCGCTGAAGGTCACTTCGGCATTATCAGGGGAGAGTCCCGCAGCCAGAATCGCTGCATTCACATCGGAGAAATCTTCAGGTGCCGTGGTAATATCAATCGAGCCATCGTCATTCGTCACCACATCTTCGGCACCCGCTTCCAAGGCCGCTTCGATAATCGCATCTTCGTCAGCGCCAGGGGCGAAACTGATAATCCCCTGCTTACTGAACATGTAGGCTACCGAACCATCCGTTCCCAGATTTCCGCCGTGCTTCGTGAAGGCGTGACGAACTTCAGATGCGGTGCGGTTACGATTGTCAGTCATACAATCGACAATAACCGCTGCACCACCTGGGCCATAACCCTCATAGCGCAACTCATCGTAGTTATCCGTATCCTCGCCCCCAGCGCCACGTTTTACAGCGCGTTCGATTGTATCACGGGGGACATTGGCACCGTTCGCCTTATCTACCGCCAACCGCAGTCGCGGGTTGGTTTCTATTTCACCGCCACCGGCCTTTGCTGCAACCGTAACCTCGCGTAGCAACTTGGTCCAGATCTTACCCCGTTTCTTATCATTGGCCGCTTTCTTATGTTTAATATTGGCCCATTTACTGTGTCCAGCCATAGTATTCCTCTCACACTAGAATCAGGCGGAAGTCTACCATTCCTGGCCTCAGGCAGAAATAACGAGGGTCACTTTTCTCCCCGCTGAGGCCCGCTTCGTTACTGGTCGCTCAAGCTTGTGCATCGGGGAAACGACCTTCACGAAGAAAACCAACCACATCCGTCACCACCTTGGCAGAAAACAACAGACCCATATGCCCGGTATGATGTGTGCGTGACATCACATCGGGACCAAGATTGGTCTCGCTGGCCATCACTGTACCATCACTCTCCCCCGAGAGGCCGCCCAATAAGCGACCGATCCCCATACCGCTTGTCCCTGCAATCACACCAAGGTCTCTGTTCCCTCTCCACTGGGGAGCCCCCTCCACCAATCCTCGGATACCTGCCTGGCCAATCAGCCAGCGGCTCCATGGACGAGCAGCCAGTCGTCGCGCCACTTCACTCCCTTGGACAGGTGAACCCAGAAGAACCACCCTGCCAGGCGGTTGATCGGGATAAAGATCAAACAGATTAAGCAGCAGAATACCTCCCAGGCTATGTGCCACCATATGCAGACAAGCGTAGTCACGCTGTCGAATATACTGCTCAAGTTTCTGGGCATTTTCGATCGGGGTCAGAGAAACAGAAGAGTACCTGAACGTATCGACCTCAAAACCATGATCAGACAACCGAGATTTGAGTTGACTCATCTCAACTCCAGTCATCCAGATCCCGTGCAACAATAGAACCCTGCTACATGCATCGTCACGATCAAATCTGCTCATTCAAGACACTCCTCACATTTCTAACCAAGTCCTGCGCCTATTATCAATAGAGTACTCGAACGCCCCTTAAGAAACCGACCTGTTAGCCGATTCAGAAGTGACGACTGATATCCCACACAGTACAGAGCAGAGGAAGGAAGCAGTAGGCATGGCCCACGCAATTCGCAGCTGGATAGATCGCCTGAGCACTAAATCACTACCCGCGATGGCCCTCACACGTAAAAGAGTGCCACAACTGCTTGACAGTCCCAACAGCAACAATGCCGATCTGCAACGCATCATATCCAGAGATCCCGGCTTTTCTCTCGCTATATACCGTGCGTTCAGCACATTACCTCATCCACCCAAAGAGCCCATTACCAATATTGCCCATGCCATCGCACTATTGGGTATAGAGCCAATGACGAAGGCCTGCGATCAGCTTCCAGTACTCAATCTTTTCCTAAAAGGCACAGCACGAACCGCCCTGCTTGACTGCTACTCGCGTGCCGGGCATGCCGCTTGGTATGCATTAAACTGGGGACAACAGTTACACCTCAATAACCCGGAAGAGATGGCGGTGGCCGCCCTTCTCAGTGAGTTGGGTGAGATGATGCTCTGGTCTCATGCTGAACAAGAGATGACGCAGATTATCGCACTGGAAAGACGCGGAATGCGCAGGAGCGTAGCTGAGCAGACCATCCTGGGTTTTGAACTCAATGATTTAAGTCTACAACTGGCCGAAAGGTGGAAGTTACCGGCATTGCTGATCGACGCCCTTAACCCGTCGGGTGCATTTCAGACACGCTCCCTGGCAGTGATGCTGGCCGCTGCCATGGCAAAAGAGAGTGGCTATAACTGGTGCTCTGAAGAGATGCAGGAGCTGATAGAGCTGTCGGCTGAATTAAACGGCACTGGACTCGATCAAGGCCGTGCCGAAATGCATTCACTGGCGGCCGGCGCGGCCAGAAACCTCAACGGACTGCCAGTTCCATTAACGGCACTGGCCTTGCTTCAACCCAGATCACTCCCGACGGTAAAAGTTGAACAACAGAAAATCGTGGTCACCGCAACAGAAGAAACGCAGCAAACCCCGGCATCGGGGATAGCAGCCATACGGAAAAAAACGGAAATAGATGAAAAAATGGACGCTGATACGGTTCCTGTGAACCCCAAACAGAGCGTTAAACCAGATAGCAACACCATCTCCAGCCCTACAGCCAACCTGCTACAGGAGCGCCTGGGCCGACTGTTTCGAGATCTGCGTGAAAGTACCGGGGTAGATCGCATCATGTTTGCCATGTTATCCGCGGATGGAGCCCAACTGCAGGCCAAATATACAGTCAGCACAGCAACGAGCTCGTCCTTAAGGCAATTCAAGCATCCAGTGGGTGAACGGCACCTGCTTACACTGATGATGAAAAAGCCTCAGAGAATCTGGCTTAATCGGGAAAACCAGGGGAAACTCTCCCCCTTAATGAGTGAGCAGACCCGTGCTGCCCTGGACACCCGTGGTTTCTACATGAGTTCCCTGTTTATCAATAACCTTCCGATGGGCCTGCTTTATGCTGACAGATCGGATCCGGAATTCCTTGATAAACATGGATTTAGCCAATTCAAAAGCCTGACACAAAGACTTTGCAATGAACTCGGGCAAAAATGACGGTCTAAAAATAGCGTGTCCCTTCTTACCCAAAGAGGGGTAGTGTAGAATCCCTATTTTTTGCGACAGTCGAATATCCGTGACCAATCAACAGCTCAGTTATGTAATTGGCGACAGCCTTTACTTGAATATTACCGATCGCTGCACTCTGGAGTGCGCATTCTGCCCCAAGACTCAGGGCATTCTGCAAGTGCATGAGTATGATCTGACGCTCGATCACCGCCCCTCCAGCAGCGAGATCATCGCTGCCATTGACGACCCTGCCAAATATAAGGAGGTGGTGTTCTGTGGCTATGGCGAACCGACCTTGCGCCTGAAAGTGCTATTGGAGGTCGCGAAATATATCAAGGCAAACGGCGGGCGGGTTCGTGTCAATACAGATGGATTGGCTAATCTGGCGAACAAACGAAATGTACTGCCAGAGATGGCCGAGTGTGTAGACGCCCTGTCCATTTCACTTAATGCGCAAAATGCCGAGGTGTATGACAAGCATTGTCAGCCAGCACTTGCCGGGTCATATGACCAGATGCTCGAATTTGTCGCCGAGGCCCCGAAATATATCAAGGACGTCACCGCAAGCGCCATTGATGGTCTGGAAGGCGTGGATATAGAAGCCTGTCGTAAAATTGCAGAGGCACGTGGCGTAAAATTCAGACGTCGAGTCCTCGATATCGTCGGTTGACCAACAGATAGCCACCAGCGCATCGACCGAACCAGACACTGATCACGAGCAGTACCATGAATGATAAAAAACCAACCCGAAGCCCTACCTCAATCAATCTGCACAGCAAATCCCGCCTGCTGGCGATTGAATTCTCCGATGGCATGATCTTCCAGCTTCCCTGTGAATACCTGCGGGTTTTTGCCAAAGCAAAGGAGGTGCGCACGATGGAGAGCCCGGTCATGGGCAAGGAGTCGGTAAATATCACCCAGATTGAGCCACAGGGTCAGTACGCAGTTCGTCTCACCTTTGATGACGGGCACGACTCCAGCATCTACTCCTGGGATACGCTTTACGATCTGGGTGTTAATCAAGAAAAGAACTGGACAGGCTACCAGGCTAAGCTGAAGGCGATGGGTTACAAACAGGGCGATCAGCCAGAGGCATTGGCAAATCGTCAGATCACGCTGCTCTACTTCACCTATCTGGTCAAGCAGTTACAGAAAGATACCGAAAAAGTCACCATCCCCGCATCTGTCAAGGATGTAACCAGCCTGATCGAGTGGCTACGGCGGCGCAATTCCGATCATGCCCACCTGTTCCAGGAGGGGAGTTTCCAGGTAACCGTAAACAAACAGTTTTCTGAACCCTTTACCCGTATTGATGATGGGGATGAAGTGGCACTGATACCCACTTCGCCTAACGCGCCGACTAAAAAGTAATTTTCAGTTTATGCCGGTCAGTGGTCACTGTAGAGATTGGCTGCAATCACCATCTTCACCAGGCCGGCCAGTGAATTGGCTTCCATCTTCTCCATCACCCGGGCTCGATGCGCCTCGACCGTCTTGGCGCTGACACCCAGGGCGCTGGCTATCTCTTTATTCGCCTTGCCGTTGGTGACCATCTCCATCACCTCATGCTCACGTGGAGTCAGCTGCGCCAGCCGTGCCGCAATCTCGGCCCGTTCGGCCTGGAGCAGGCGCTGATCCTGATCCATATCCAACGCATTACGGATGCTCTCTAGCAGTAACTCATCATTGAATGGCTTTTCAATAAAATCCACTGCACCGGCCTTCATTGCTCGCACCGACATTGGCACATCACCATGACCGGTAATAATGATGATCGGTATCTTGATATTTTGCTCGTTAAAATACTCCTGCAATTCAAGCCCACTCATACCCGGCATACGGACATCAAGTAGCAAGCAGCCCGCCCGCCCCGGGTAATAGGACTTGATAAATTCCTCTGCCGAGGCAAAGGTTTCGACTTTTATCCCTACTGTCTCTATGAGCCATTTCAGCGAATTACGCATCGCCAGGTCGTCATCAACTACAAATACAGTGGCATTATTATTCATCATTTTTCCTGTCACATGGCAACACGACGGTAAAGCAAGTTCCACCCTCATCCCGTTGTTGTGCTGTTATCGTTCCTTTGTGATCCTCAATGATCGTGCGACTGATTACCAGCCCCATGCCCATACCGCTCTCTTTGGTGGTAAAGAAAGGCTCAAACAGCCGTCCCTGATCTTTCTTTTTTATACCAGGCCCCGAGTCCAAAACCTGGATCAACACCTGTCCGGCCTTATTGCATTGGGTCTGGATGACCAGACTCCGTTCATCTTCCGGCATCTCCAACAGCGCATCAAGTGCATTTCGTACCAGATTCAGTAAGACTTGCTCAATCTGAACCAAGTCAATTTTTGTTGTTAAGGGACTAAGACAGAGCTGCTGCTCAATCTCTACACCGGTTTTACGCGCCTCAAACTCGACAAACGTGCAGACCTCTCTCACAACATCATTAATATCAACGACCCGTCGGACGGGGGCTTGTTTCCCGACCAGCGCACGCAGCCGCTTGATAATCTCGCCGGCCCGATCTGCCTGGGCACTGATTTGACCCAGGGCAAACAGGATATCATCTGATTCCCGCCCGCTTGCCTGAAGACGCCGCACCGACCCATTGGCATAATTGGCAATTGCGGAGAGCGGCTGGTTCAGTTCATGAGCCAGTCCCGTCGCCATTTCACCCATGGTACTCAGGCGAGAGACATGAATCAGCTCCTGCTGATGCTCTCGAGCCTGCCGTTCTGCCTCCAGCTCACCGGTGATATCACGCCCATAGATATTGACATAACCCAGATCCACTACGGGTGTCAGTAGCAGGGAATAGACCAGCTCTGCACTGGTCACATGGGTCTGCCAGTCCCGGCCGCTACTCAAAATCTCACTCACGCGATTACGCCAATAGAGCGGTAAAGTCTGGGCTCGTTCACAACCCCAATAACTGAGCAAATGCTCACTCGCAATGTTCGCATAGATGATAACGCCACGCTGATTGACCCGCAGGATAGGGTTGGGACTCTCAGAGGCAAACTTTGCGAGACTGCGAATCTCCAGCTCGATGCGCCGGCGATTGGAGATGTCGTGCATATAGATAGTAAAGGCCAGTCTGTTCTTAAGCCTTATCGGCTTTATCGCCAGTTCCACCGGAAAGGCGGCACCGCCACGCTTCAATGCCGTCAACTCATGGCGCACCTCATCCGGGTTCTGATCACGGGAACTCAGCACATCATCCAAAAGACGAAGAAACCTTGGCTGGTTCGCTGCATTAAAAATCAGCTTCACAAAAACCTGCCCAAGGGCCTGCTCACGACTGTGCCCAAAGGTCTGTTCCGCTGTCGGGTTAAACTCGATAATCACGCCCCGACGGTCAATCGTGATAATAGAGTCCAGCGCTGTCTCCATTATCGCCTGTTTGAGCATTTCCGATTCATGCATCTCGGTCTCATGCTGCTGGCGCATCTCTTCCCTTGTTTCTCTTACCAGCTGAATGAACTGGTGTATCCAGTCCTCAAGTACAAACAGCTGATTACCCCGTTCAATGATCGGCTGTTTGGAGCCCAGTGCGCGTTGAGAAAATCGCGAGACACGTTGCAGTATTCGATTCAGGCGTTCAGAGAGTAGAAAAAAGACCAGGGTAAATACGCTAACAAAGGTAAAGGCAGCTACCAAACGTTGGCGTCGCTCCAGCCCGGCAACTCGTTCCTGCATCGCCTCTACAACAGAATGGGGCACCAGGGTGGCAAATTGGAGATTGAGGGTGGAACCGTCATATTCAGAGAAGGACTGGGCCGTCACCGAAAAGTCATCCTCTACTTCTGACAGATACTTATGTGGGCTTAACCGGGACTGGTCACTACTGGCCAGAAAACGCTGTTCATCCGCATCAAGAATACCCACCAACACTCCATTTGAAGAGATGCCCTGCTGGGAGGCAGCAAGAAATTGTTCATCTATTGGTGCCACCAGCATCAAAGACCCCATCTCCGTGCCCGTAGCATCTTCAGCGGTCTCGGAAATCAGCAGGTAGGGTCGATCACCCAGCGTAGTCAGGCTTGCCTGCACCCGCCGTTCGCTCAGTAGTAGTTCATTGGTACCGGCCAACTCAGCCGGTAGATTTCTCTCACCAAGCTGATAGATCTCCCGCGTGCGCTGATCACTATCCAGCAATAGGATATGACTGGGTCTTACCAGTGATTGCCAGAGTGAAGAACTGGGTAACCAGGGGGGGGTTGAGCGGTAAAACTTCGGTTGATCTTTATCCCCTTTGTACCAGTAGATAGGCTCAAGGTAGTTGGCGAGCTGGCGATGATTTGCCAGCAGCCTGGCGGTTGAGGTATGTGCCAATACATAATTATCGAACCGGATCAGGGTTTCCCGTGCCTGTTGATTGAGGCGAGTCTTAAGCTCTTCCAGAAATATACTTCGCAATGCCTGAGGCTGCACCTGATCAAGCACCGCCCATACCACCAGACCGCAGAACAGACCGATCATGATAGACATCAACGGCATTGGGATGCGCCGTGGCAGGGAGAGCTTTTGTGGTCGCTTCAGAGGTAACGGCATGATTTGATGGATTCAGACACTCTAGGTCAAGCTTCCCGCCTGCCTATTCCCACACTCACTCACCCAAAGCTGCAAGGCAAGCCAATGAACGGATCAGGATCGATAATCCATTATGCCGTGATATCTGACTAATACAATGCCTGCAGATCAGAGCAGCGGTTAACTTCACGCTGCTGAAAACATGGATAAGATAGCGCAGGGAAAGCGGTCTCAGTGCAGAAACTCGGAACAACCATCGCTCTCGTTAATGCCGGCAGCTCCAAACACAAGATGACTCAGAGCATAGCGGATCTCACTATCGAGCTCATCAAACATCAAGCCCACACCCTTTTCGGCACAACGTACCACTATGGCCTCAATCAGCATGGGCGTCTTGAGTGTAGATGGACCAAACATCAGGGAGACCTCCAGGGTGGCATTAACCGGCAATTGAATACGGCCAATGTCAACGAACATCCCTCCCATACCCACATCACGAATGCAGCCCCTCACCAGCCCCAGGCTGGGGTAGTTGAGCATGGTATACAGGGTCACCGGCCTGCGTGGAGAGTTTCGATGGTCCACAGCTTGAATGCCTCCAGAAGATTAAAGACACCCTGTTGCCAATACCGATAGGCATCATGATGACTTTTACATACTATAGACCATATCCTCTACACCATTGTGACAGACAACAAAAAGCGGCGGTTTACTTCTTTTGTGCATTATCCTTGCGTTTAATTGATGACTAACAAGAATTTTATTGATATTTCTCAAGCAGTTACGCCAGGACTAGCCAGGCGATTAGCTGCCATACTGTATGACACCTTGCTGGTTTTCGGGCTGTTACTGCTCGCCTCGATGGTCATTACCCTGCCCGTCGGAATATTTGCCGGCGAAGCCGCCTCAAACGCCCTGGCCAGCAATCCATTATTTAAAATCTGGCTCGCCATTGTCCCGCCAGCCTTCTTCCTGCTGTTCTGGATGAAAGGGGGTCAAACACTGGGAATGAGGTCATGGCGCCTGAGAGTAATCCGAGCTGACGGCACTCCCCTGGGATGGACGGATGCGCTGAAAAGGTTCTGCTTCGCACTCATATCCTGGCTACCATTGGGACTGGGATATTTCTGGATACTCTTCGATCGCGACAACCTCACCTGGCATGATCGACTGTCTGGTACACGGCTTATCATGTTAGCGAAGAACTGATCTGTCGTTCAGTGGATTCTCCGTACAAACCAGAACCCGATAGCCAAGAAAACTAACCCAGGCACCGCCGCCGCAAAAAGTGGATTAAGTGAATAGACCACCGCCATGTGGCCCAACACTTTATTGAGCAGAAAGAACGCGAGTCCCAGTAAAGATCCGGCAAATATCCGCTGCCCAATACCCACTGATCGCAGCACTCCAAAGACAAACGGCACTGCAAGGAAGACCATCACCAGTGTCACCAGAGGCATAATCACTTTGCTCCAGAAGGCCACTTCGTAGGTGGTCGCCTCCTGGCCATTTTCATGCATGAAATCAATGTACTGATAAAGCCCCCAGACCGGTAGCATCGTCGGACGTACCACCACCACATTCAGAATATTGGGATTAAGCAGGGAGTCCCAGGTCGCCTCATCCAGATGCCGGCTCTCTACCCGGTCAGCTAAAAAACGGGTCTGCTCAATATCACGCAAAGACCACTTTTCATCCTGATACTGAGCAAACGCTGCATGACTCGATACCAGGAGTTCCCGCTCTTCAGAAAACTCATAAATATAGATATCTTTCAACTGGGATCCCGGCAAAATCTGGCGGATATTGACGAATGATGCGCCATCCCGAGCCCAAAAACCGTATTCAGATTTCAGCGTGATCTGCTGACTCATCTTGCTGGCCCGCATACGTTCAGCATACTGCTCGGTATTGGGCGCAATCGCCTCACCGATCAGCAATACCACAAGCATCGCCACCATACCCGACTTCAGCACTGAGCCAATGATACGGGCAAGCGAGACACCGGCTGCCCGCATTGCAATCAGTTCCGAATGATTTGCCAAGCCTCCCAAACCCACCAGGCTCCCAAGCAGCACCGCCATCGGAAACACCTCATAGGCACGACGGGGCAAAATCAGAAGTACATAGTAGAAGGCATCTCCCGTGGAATAGTCACCCGACCCAACCGCACCAAGCTCATCCATCAGGGTCACAAAACCCACCAACACCACCAGAATCACCAGAGTAATGAGAATACTCAGAATCACACTGATGCCGATATACCGATCCAGCACCCTCATGAGAGTTTTCTCCGCAGACGCGCCTGGAGCACCCGGGACATACGGGGAGATTTATACAACATTACGGCAGCACCCAATAACAGCATGAAAGGGTGTACCCACCAGCGCCCCAGCCAAGCGGGTGTTGCACCAGAGGTCATCCAGTTCCCGGATACGGCCTGCAAATTCAGGAACAGCACATAGAACAGCAGTGCCAGCATAAGACGCCCATAGATACCCTCACGCGGCATTGATTTACTGAGCGGCACACTCAGAATGGTAAAGACCAGAACAGCCACAGGGAACATAAGGCGCAACTCCAGTTCGGCCTGTAGATGCAGATCATCTGACCCGATCAAATCACGCGTAGGAATGGCCTTTGACGGAATCACACCGGCCTGCTGGTCACCTTTATCTATCAGGATGGCATACTTGGCAAAATCCCCTACGGCATACTCATTGTTTCCCGGCGTTCCCTCATAGCGATGCCCCCGACTCAACACCAGATACTGATCGCCCGTATCCGGCTCGATATATTGATGACCTTCTGCCGCAGTAATCAGGCCAAGCTTGCCATGCTGGCGATTCTGCACAAAGATATTGCGCATCCGCCGCTTGTCGTCACTCATCTTTTCAACATAAAAGACCAGTCCACCTTTACTGAACTCATTGAAGCGTCCAGCAACCGCCATACCGAGCTCAGCCGACTCATCTTTCTGCTGGTTCATAATCTCTGCCTTATTGGCATTGACCCAGGGAACCAGACCGAGGGTAAACCAGGCGACAAGCAGGGCAACCGGGATCGCTGCCAATGCAAAGGCCCGATAGATCCGTTTCAAACCCACACCACCGGCTGCCAAAGCCGTCATTTCACTATCCCTGTACATTCGCCCAAGGGTATAGAGAATGGCGAAGAAAAAGGTCGGCGGGGTTACTGGACCAAGCACCTGCAACACTTCCAGCCCGAGCAAACGGGTCATCACCTCATTGGTGATTGCACCAGAAACCGCATCTTGAAGAATCCGAATATAGCTTTGGCTCACCACAATCAGCATCAAAACTGTCATGACGGCGAAAAAGGATTTGCTCACTTCCCGAAGAATATAGCGATCAATTATGGGCAGCATAGATTGCGTTCTAATAATTAATAGCCAAGTGGAGCAACAACCCCAATCGGCATCAGTGGTAAACAGCCACAATTCTTGTAGACTACTACCCTAAATATATTAACCTGTATCGGATGCGGTGACTTTATTTACCGGTTCACTGCCGCAAAAACCTCAACAGGGGTCGCGAGGGATAGTACATCCTGACAGTGCTACGGGCAAACCAATACAGTCAGCAAACCGTCTGTTACGATTAACTAAAATGAACCGAAACGTTCAGGGAAAGCTATGGAATACCATCTGAAATCAGGCGATCTAAGCAGCCAACGCACGGCATGTCTTGTTCTGGGTGTTTTTACCAAACGCCGGCTGAGCGATCCAGCAGCGGCGGTTGATCTGGCCACTGACGGTCAACTCAGTGACATTTTAAAGAAAGGCGATATGGATGGCGAAACAGGTCAGAGCCTGATGCTTTACCACGTCTCCGGCATCCAGGCAGAAAGGGTATTGCTGATAGGCCTTGGCGAAGAGAAAGCGTTTAACCTGAAGGGCTATCTGACAGCGTGGGGCAGTGCAGTAAAACAGCTGAATGAGAGTAGCGTTATCGAGGCGACCAACGCCCTCAGTGCAATCCCGTTAACGAGTATCGAACTGCCGCAACAACTTCGGGAATCGGTCATTACCGCCGAAGAGCAGTTGTATCGATTTGACCAGTGCAAAAGCAAGGCAACGCCACCAAAGCGGCCGCTAAAAAAACTCAGCCTGTTTATTGGTGAGCAGAAAAAAACAGTGGCAGTGGTTCGTTCCGTATCAGAAGGGGAAGCCATTGCCAACGGCATCAAACTGGCAAAGGATCTGGCCAACTTGCCAGGAAATATCTGTACACCAAGCTACTTGGCTGAACAGGCAAAACAGCTGGGTAAAGCCTCCTCGCAACTGAAGGTCTCGGTACTGGAAGAGAAACAGATGAAGGCGCTTGGCATGGGCTCACTGTTATCAGTATCCCGCGGAAGCAGGGAACCCGCCAAGCTGATTGTCATGGAGTACAGCGGCGGCAAACCTAAGGCCAAACCGGTTGTACTGATCGGCAAGGGACTCACCTTCGATGCGGGCGGTATATCACTCAAACCCGCAGCAGCGATGGATGAGATGAAATACGACATGTGTGGCGGTGCCAGTGTCATCGGTGCCATGGCCGCCTGTGTGAAGCTGGCGTTGCCGATCAATCTGGTGGTTATTGTCCCCTCCTCGGAGAACCTGCCGGATGGCGCTGCCAACAAACCCGGTGATATCGTCACCAGCATGTCGGGTCAGACCATCGAAATACTCAATACAGATGCCGAGGGCCGGCTCATTCTGTGTGACGCCCTCACTTATGCAGAACGCTTTAAACCGGCGGCCGTAGTGGATGTTGCCACTCTGACCGGTGCCTGCATCATCGCACTTGGTGCTCACGCCTCGGGTCTGCTGAGCAATGATGACAAACTTGCGGCTGAGCTACTGGAAGCAGGCAACAGGGCAACAGACCGGGCCTGGCAACTGCCCCTGTGGGATGATTATCAGGAGCAATTGAAAAGCAATTTCGCTGACATGGCCAATATCGGCGGCAAAGGCGCAGGCACCATCACCGCGGCCTGCTTCCTCTCTCGTTACGCCGACAAGTACAAATGGGCTCATCTGGATATAGCCGGCACCGCTTGGCGGAGCGGTGACCAGAAAGGCGCCACTGGCCGTCCTGTATCACTGCTGTCCCAGTTTCTTCTGAAACGCGCTGGCCTGGTAAAATGACTCAGGTCGACTTCTATATCCTCGGTGAACAGGCGCAAGGGGATCGGTTTCAGCTCGCCTGCCGTATTGCTGACAAGGCGTGGCAGCAAGGCCACCGGATTTATCTCCATACCAACTCTGATAGCGAGTCACGGCATATGGACAAACTGCTCTGGACACATCGCGAAGAGAGCTTCATCCCTCATGGCCTGCTAGGTGAAAGTGAAAGTACGCTGACCCCTATCCTGATTGGACACGCCGAACAGGCGGGGGAGGAGCATGACGTCCTGATTAACCTGGCTACCACTGTGCCACCCTTCTTTAGCCGCTTCACCCGGGTGGCTGAACTGATCGATAAAGATCCAGCTCTGCGCCATCAGGGACGGGCTCGATACAAGACTTATCGTGACCGGGGCTACACGCTCAACACGCACACTATCGACCGATGATTGACGACTGGCACACAACCACTTTCAGATCAGATCAGGAACCAGAGGAGAGAACCCTCTCGCTGGATCGACACGGCATACCGATTCTGAATGAGGTTATAGATCCAGAAAGACTTCAATCTGAGCCGGATGATGACGATCTACAGCAAGATCTACTGTTTGCCGAGAACACGCAAACGGACGTAGGGAAACCGGAACAGATTGATCCGGCGCTGATCCGCACTGAGCTGATTGAGGAGATACGGCAAGAGATGCTGACCGTTATTGAACAGACCAGCGACTCCATCGCTGAGCAGTTTCGGTCTGAACTGGCCGCAACACTCAAAGAGTCACTCAATGAGGCCCTGGAGCAGAAGCTCCAGGCCTTGTCTGAAACGCCACATAGGGTCGATGCGCCGGATAACAGTAATCCCTGAGCCTAAGGGAAACCGCTGCAAGGTACTCCATCACACTTCGGTTTCAACCCGATCGACGCGCTGGAAACCTCGCGGCAACTTGCTACCCCGCCGTCCTCGCTCACCCTGATAGTGTTCCAGATCACTCGCCTTGAGGGTAATAAATCGCTTCCCAGAATAGGCCGTCAGTCGCCCCCCTTCCGGAACACAGGCCACGGCCACCACAAACTCTTCCCGGTTCTCCACCCGCTTACCTGGAATACCGATAATCTTGTTGCCCTTACCGCGACTCAGCGCGGGCAACTCATTGACCGGGAAGGTGAGCATTCGACCTTCATTGGTAATCGCCACCACCTTATCCTTTTGACTATCCTGCACCGGAACCGGATGCAGCACCTTGGCCCCTTTTGGCAAGGTCAGTAGCGCCTTACCGGCCTTGTTCTTTGCATGCAGCTCTTTAAGCTGTACCAGGAAGCCATAGCCCGCATCCGAAGCAACCAGATACCACTGATCTGGATCACCACCCAGTACCACACCGAATGTCGCGCCGCTCACGGGTGACAATTTGCCGGTGAGTGGCTCACCCTGACTTCTCGCTGAAGGCAAGGTATGGGCCGGTACCGAGTAACTCCTGCCGGTAGAATCGATAAACACCGCGGCCTGATTACTGCGCAGATGGGCTGAATCAAGATAACTGTCCCCGGCCTTATAGTTGAGGCTGTTAGGATCGATATCATGACCCTTGGCCGCACGCACCCAGCCCTTATCTGACAGGATCACTGTAACCGGTTCACTGGGAGTCAGATCAGTCTCTGCCAGCGCCTCAGCCGCATCCCGCTGAACGATTGGCGAGCGACGATCATCGCCGTACTTCTCCGCATCCTCCTGGATCTCCTTACGGATCAAGGTGGTCATGCGTTGCTTTGATCCCAGTGTCTTCTCCAGCCACTCCTGCTCACTGGCCAGCTCATCCTGCTCGGAGCGGATCTTCATCTCTTCCAACCGTGCCAGCTGCCGCAACTTGGTATCCAGAATGTAGTCCGCTTGCAGCTCAGTAAGATCAAAACGCTGCATCAGCACGGCCCTGGGTTCATCCTCACTGCGGATAATACGGATCACTTCATCCAGGTTGAGAAAAGCCACCAGCAGGCCGTCCAGCAGGTGCAGCCGATCTCGCACTTTACCCAGGCGATAATCAAGCCGGCGACGGACGGTCTCAAAGCGGAACTCAAGCCACTCCTTCAGCATCTCCAGCAGATTTTTCACCTGTGGCCGTCCGTCCAGGCCAATTACATTCATATTTACACGGTAGGTGCGTTCCAGATCAGTTGTGGCAAACAGATGCGACATCAGACGCTTTACATCGACCCGATTCGATCGTGGCACAATTACTAGTCGAGTCGGGTTCTCATGGTCAGACTCATCCCGTAGATCTTCCACCATCGGCAACTTCTTGTTTTGCATCTGCTGTGCAATCTGCTCAAGAATCTTTGCCCCAGAGACCTGATGTGGCAGCGCTGTAATGACCACGTCGCCCTGCTCCATCTCAAAGCGCGCCCGCATACGAATACTGCCACCACCCGTTTGATAAATCTTCAGCAGCTCATCCCGGGGTGTGATGATCTCAGATTCAGTGGGGTAATCTGGCCCTTTGATGTGCTCCAACAGCTCATCCAGGGTTGATTTGGGGCTCTCCAGAAGTCGGATACAGGCACTTGCCACCTCCCGCAGATTATGCGGCGGAACATCTGTAGCCATACCTACGGCTATCCCAGTAGTACCATTCAGCAGCAGATTGGGTAAGCGGGCCGGCAGCATGGCCGGCTCTTTCATAGTACCGTCGAAATTAGGATTCCAATCCACGGTCCCCTTGCCTAGTTCAGACAGCAATACCTGGGCATAGGGGGTGAGACGCGCCTCAGTGTAACGCATGGCGGCAAATGATTTGGGATCATCCGGGGAGCCCCAGTTCCCCTGACCATCCACCAATGGATAGCGATAGGAGAACGATTGGGCCATCAACACCATCGCTTCATAGCAGGCGGAATCGCCATGGGGATGGAACTTACCGAGCACATCACCCACGGTGCGAGCAGATTTCTTATGCTTGGAACCGGCAGAAAGCCCCAGCTCTGACATGGCGTAGATAATGCGCCGCTGGACCGGTTTCAAACCATCGCCAATAAAAGGCAGTGCCCGATCAAGAATGACGTACATGGAGTAATCCAGATACGCCTTCTCGGTGAACTCTTTAAGGGGCATCTGTTCGATGCCTTCCAGATTCAGATCCATTCCGCTACCCATATAACCCGATAACCCAGTTGTTTGTAATCACACACGGAGGAGGATCATACGAAATGCATCAGCAGATGTCACAGGAAGAGTGCGTTATATGAAAAACCGCTTCACAGTTCGGTCCAGGCATCCAGCATTGATAAATCTAGCTATCAGCTGGCGTCTGGCACCACATAGAAGAGAATCGAGAAGAAATGAAAAATGCTACCGGCAAGAACAAACAGATGCCAGACAGCATGATTGTAGGCAAGCCGTTCCCAGACGTAGAAGATCACCCCCAGGGAATAGAAAAGACCACCCAGCACCAGCAGGCTCAAACCGCCGGCACCCACCGTCTCCAGCATCGGTTTGATCGCCACTAGGGCAAGCCACCCCAGCCCCAAGTAGAGACCAAGAGAGACTTTTTTATAGCGCTGCTGGGTGAACAGCTCAAAGATCATCCCAAAGATGGCGATACTCCAGACAGTTCCAAACAGCCACCAACCCCAACCCTCCCGCATATTGACCAGGGTAAAAGGCGTATAGGTGCCCGCTATTAATAGAAAAATTGTGGCATGATCGATCTGCTGGAGTACCCGTTTCGCCTTGGGATGAGGAATACTGTGATAAAGGGTTGAAGCGGTATAGCAGAGAATTAGGGTGGCCCCGTAGATACTGGTACTGGCGATATGCCAGGCAGTCCCGTAAAGCGCCGAAAAGGTTACCAGGACCACCAGACCAGCGATGCTGAGTGGGATGCCAATGCCATGCGTGACCGCGTGGGCAATCTCTTCCCCAAGAGTGTACTCAGCAATATATTCTACTTCGGACATGCTATCACCCAATAAAACGAACGTTTAAATGAGCATGGTACTGACAGATTAAGTTGTCAAGTTTGAGCCGGGGTGATTTTTTTGGGAAAGTAGGGCGTCGGGTTGGATTTTCTACTCGCGGATAGACTACAGCGCCCCAGCATTACAGCAAAAGGCACCCCCCTTATTTGCTGGTTTGAACCGTTATCCCGTGCCAGAACAGCCCATAGGAGCGTGAACTTTTGGCCCAATTCAAGCAGTGGTTGATAACCCGGACAACCGGTCCGATTTTGTTGGCCATGATACTTTTTTCCATCCTGCATGGGCTGCTGCCTGGGTTCCCGCGCTACCCATCTGGATTATGTGGCTGGCTGGCCGCATTAACTGTATTGCACACAATCAACACCATCCAACGGGCACAGGCTGGGGCAATGCTGCTCATCGGCATCAGCGGTCTGCTCTGGGGCTATCTTTCGGGTGCAGGAATTACCATAGAAAGTGCCATCAGCACCAATCAGGCCATGCTCTCCATGCTGGCAGCAGTCAGTTTCCTGCGCCTGGTAACCCAACCCGCTAGCTGCAATGAAACACTGCCTATGGGAAACAAGCCCCTCTGGCGCACCCTGTTTGGAGTCCACCTGTTCGGCTCTGTCATCAACATGTCATCCATTATCATCATAGGGGATCGTCTCTCGGCTAACCGCCCCATGACCCCATTGCAGGCCTGTGTACTCTCCCGTGGGTTTGCCATGGCTGCCTGCTGGTCGCCATTTTTTGCCGCAATGGGTATTGCCCTCTCCAATGCCCCCGGATCAGAGCTGGTCACACTCTCATTGATCGGCTTTCCTCTTGCGATGTTTGCCCTGCTGTTAACCGGCTGGGAACTGACCCGCAATGGGAGGGCCGATCAGTTTCACGGCTATCCGATGCAATTTACCGCACTCTGGATACCTGGTTTGCTGGCGACTCTGCTCATGCTTCTGAACCACATCTGGCCGGAGATCCCCATATTGACCCTGATCTCACTCCTGGCGCTTACTGTAACACTGGTGCTGCTATTAGTACGGCATGGCGGCCAGGGGTTCGTGGCCTTTCGACAGCATATCGTAATAGGACTCCCCAGGATGTCTGGTGAGCTGATGCTGTTTCTCTCAGCTGGGGTGCTTGCAACGGGTATTTCGACAGCAATCATGGCCGGTCATATAAGCTTGGAGATAGAGAAGTTTGGTGCTAATGAGGCGAGTCTGCTATTAGCAGTAATGGTCGCTGTCTCGGTCCTGGGGATTCATCCGGTTATTAGCATCGCCACCGCCGGAGGCATATTATCGCCCTTGGGAGTTGACCCCAATTTACTGGGCATCACCTTTCTGATGACCTGGGCGATTGGCGTCTCTACCACACCCCTCTCAGGTCTGCACCTGATGATACAGGGGCGCTATAACATCCGTTCCTTTACGCTGGTAAAACTGAACGCCCGTTTTGCTCTGGTGATGATGGGGTGTGCAACTGTTGTTATGCAATTTTATGAACTGTACAACTAAGAGTAATGACTTCTACTTACCTCAAACCCATCTCCCTACCACCTGCCTTACCATATTTTAGCTCAGCTATTATTTTCTCAACTGTAAGATCCAATACGTGGATATTACAGAAATAAAACTCCGATAAGTCTTTACGATAGCGGGTATAACCATTGGCGCTTATGGGTTTCCATCCGAATTTCCGTGGTTTTACCAATTGGCCTTTGCCATTACCATAGGCATAAGTCTTAAACTCTTTCGTAGAACAGCGCATCCCTTCAAAGGCGACATTTTTAGCGCCCGTTTTTGATTTAACCACTATGGTATAACGCACAATGCCATCTTCCTTGGTATAGCTCAGCGAATTGGCGTCAATAAAATAACTAAAGGCTACGTTTGGGCGGGTGACCTGAAACTCTATTAGGCTCTCATCTTCTGGAAAAGGGGGAATCTCTGTGTTTTGCTCCTCCCATACATAGTCCTCCACATTGGGATTGGTTGTGCCATGCGGACTATAAAAATTGCTATCGCCCTTTTTTGCATTAAGGGGATCGTTGTTATCGGCAAAACAGAAGGCACTTAATCCAACAAAAAGGAGCGGTGCAAGACGGATCATCTTCAATAACTTCATAAAAGTACCTAAATATTACTTACCAGTTTCAGGCAGGAGCTAAATCTCCGCCAAGTCACCCTTTTCCTGCAACCAACTCTTACGATCAGACGCCCGTTTTTTCGCCAGCAACATATCCATCATGCTGTTAGTGTCATCTCCGGCGTCGATGGTCAATTGCACCAGCCGTCGGGTATCAGGATCAATCGTGGTCTCCCGCAATTGCAGAGGATTCATTTCACCTAGACCCTTGAAACGTTGGACACTCACTTTCCCGGTCAGTTTCTCAGCCGCGATACGATCCAGCACGCCCTGACGCTCAGAATCATCTAAAGCATAGAAAACCTGCTTTCCCACATCAATACGATAGAGTGGCGGCATCGCCACATAGACATGCCCCTCCTGCACCAGTTTCCTGAAGTGTCGCAGAAATAACGCACAGAGCAACGTGGCAATATGGGCACCATCGGAATCGGCATCCGCCAGGATGCAGACCTTACCAAACCGAAGCTTACTGAGGTCGTCAGACCCGGGCTCTACACCGATCGCCACCGAGATATCATGCACCTCCTGGGAGGCCAACACTTCGGAAGAGTCCACTTCCCAGGTATTCAGAATCTTACCGCGCAACGGCATGATTGCCTGAAACTCCCTGTCCCGCGCTTGCTTGGCAGAGCCACCGGCAGAGTCACCCTCCACCAGAAACAGTTCACTTCGGGTAGTATCCGAGGTACTGCAATCAGCCAGCTTTCCCGGTAGGGCCGGCCCCTGGGTTACCTTTTTACGCAATACCTTTCGCCCGGCACGTAACCGGGATTGCGCGGCATTAATGGCCAGATCGGCAATACGTTCACCGGCATCGGTATGCTGATTAAGCCAGAGACTCAAGGCATCTTTTACCACACCCGAGACAAAGGCGGCACATTCGCGGGAGGAGAGGCGCTCCTTGGTCTGTCCCGAGAACTGGGGATCAGCCAACTTCACGGAAAGAATATAACTGCATCGGTTCCAGACATCCTCAGGCGCCAGCTTTACACCCCGGGGTAACAGGTTTCGGAACTCGCAAAACTCCCTTACCGCATCGGTCAGGCCAGAACGCAGCCCGTTCACATGAGTGCCCCCCTGTGCGGTGGGAATCAGGTTGACATAACTCTCTGTGACCGCCTCACCGCCTTCCGGTAGCCAGACCACGGCCCAATCCGCCGCCTCGGAGTTACCTGACATCGAGCCAACAAAGGGCGGCTCAGGCAATAGCTCAAGGCCTTGCAGGGCATCCAGCAGATAATCCTGCAGTCCATCCTCATAGAACCACTCATAGTTGTCACCACTGTTCTCATCATGGAACAGGACTTTCAAACCGGGACAGAGTACGGCCTTGGCTCGTAGCACATGCAATAGCTGCCGCACCGAAAATTTGCCCGAGTCAAAATACTTGGGGTCGGGCCAAAAGCGCAGCCGGGTGCCGGTGTTATTCTTGCCAACACGCCCCACCTCTTCCAGATCGGATGCCTTGTCTCCCCCGGCGAAGGCCATGTTATATTCAGCCCCATCCCGCTTGACCCAGATCTCCAGGTGCTTCGACAAAGCATTTACCACAGAGACACCCACACCATGCAGGCCACCAGAGAACTGGTAATTCTTATTGGAGAACTTTCCACCGGCATGCAGCTTGGTGAGGATTACCTCGACTCCCGGCAGCCCTTGTTGCGGATGGATATCAACCGGCATCCCGCGACCATCATCCTTTACCTGCAGAGAACCATCCTTGAACAGAATAACTTCAATCGTTGTCGCGTGACCGGCAACAGCCTCGTCAACACTGTTATCAATCACCTCCTGGGCCAGATGATTGGGTCGAGTGGTATCGGTATACATGCCGGGACGCTTGCGCACCGGCTCCAGACCGCTGAGCACTTCAATGGCTGAAGCGTCGTATGAACTGCTGCTCATGAATTCAAAAACCTGTCTTATTGATGACACACGATGGGAGCAAAGTTTACACGCCCCCACCATGCTATGCGAGTGATGACACAGACAATCACTGAGACAGCGGTCCACCCCACAGACACTTTCTATGCAGAGTGCCAATTGACCGCCACCGATCCACTCGGTAAGGTTCACCTATTTACCACTACAAAGAGTGCTGTCGTGCCAAAAAAGGAACCTAAAGCGCCTAGTTTTGAAGAGGCCCTCAACGAGCTGGAGTCACTGGTCGAGACCCTGGAACAGGGTGATCTCTCACTCGAAGACTCCCTTAAATCGTTTGAACGAGGCGTCTCCCTGACCCGTACCTGCCAGATGGCCTTGAAACAGGCCGAGCAAAAGATCCAGATACTCTCTGATCAACGGGTTGACGCTGAACCGGAACCCTTCCAGCGTGACAAATAAATCATCACTGAAGCAGTATCTAGAGCGCTGTCAAACCCAGGTCAACAGTGCCCTCGAACTGCAATTACCCGCAGCAACCATCCAGCCACAAAGACTCCATGTGGCCATGCGTTACGCCACCCTGAATGGAGGAAAGCGCGTGCGTCCCATGCTGGTTTATGCTGCAGGTGCCGCCCTGGGTTTACCGGCCGATCAACTGGATGGACCGGCCTGTGCAGTGGAGCTTATTCACGCCTATTCTTTAATCCATGACGACCTGCCAGCGATGGATGATGATGATCTGCGCCGTGGACGCCCCACCTGCCACAAGGCATTCGATGAGGCCACCGCCATCCTTGCAGGAGACGCGCTGCAGACACTCGCATTCAAGGTGTTATGCCGAGATGAACCCTACCCCTACAGTGCGGAAACGCGATTACAGATGATAGATGCCCTGGCCCATGCCAGTGGCTCCCGCGGTATGGCGGGTGGTCAGGCGCTGGATCTGGCAGCCGTAGGAGAGCAACTCGACATGACCCAGCTGGAGAATATGCACATCCATAAGACGGGCGCCCTGATACACGCCAGCGTGAAACTGGGCTGTCTGGCCGCCGTAGACGCCGATCCACAGCACGTGCATCAACTGGAACACTATGCCAACTGCATTGGCTTGGCCTTCCAGGTACATGACGATATCCTGGATGTGGAGGGTGATACAGAAACACTGGGCAAGACCCAGGGCAAAGACGAAGCCAACGGCAAACCAACCTACCCCTCACTCATTGGCATGAAAGCTGCAAAAGAGATGGCGCAGAATCTTCGTCAGGATGCACTCAATAGTCTGGCAGAACTGGATGAAAGAGCTGATCCCCTACGTTGGCTGGCAGACTATATTGTCGACCGGAAAGCCTGAATTATTCTCTCTTTTCTGCAAACAGACCTGTCAGCAGTTCACGGCGACTCAGTGGCGTGTCCAGACGTTCCGACAGTGAAGGCAAATCCTTATCCGACTCATCCCGCTCTGCCGTTTTATCCTGAGCCTCATCTGTCTCGCCATACCAGGCTTGTTCAATCTCACGACTGTGGGTAGTGATCTCTGAGCGATTCTCGGCTTGCATAAGCCCCTGCATGATCGCTTCAGCCGTCTCCTCTGCAAGTGCTTGTGAATGAAATTGCTGCATCGGTGAAAACAGCGAGCAGGCTTGGTAACAACCGATCCCCGGCTCTTCTCCCACGATAAACTCATAGGCACCTGATGGAAAAACTCGCATCACCTTCTCACCTGGCAACCGGGCGTCACTTTCCCCTTCATTTAACAGACCCAGAAACATCAGGTTCATAAACCAGGGGGTAATCAGCACCCCCAGGAAACCATTATCCCAGGCTATGAAACCCACTGCCTTTACCCGAAGTGCACTGTTTAATATGGGCACATCCACCATGCGTTGCTGCTCGATCAAACTGAATACCGCTTCCAGATCATCGACTACTTTTTTCAGGTCAGATTGATTCATCACAACACCATAAAATCATTCTTACGGCCATCGCAATTGGGGCAACTCCAATTATCCGGCAGTTTAGAGAACGGTGTACCGGGTGGTATCTGCCAGTAGGAATCACCCTCTGCCGGGTCATAAACGTGCCAGCAGATCTTGCATTCAAGCCGAGCATCATCCGTCAGCTTATCTGCACTGCCACCATACGAACCCGAAAAAAACGCGCTGCTCACTGGTACACTTCCAGGATCTCTTTCAGACGATCAGCACTGTCCTTGAGGTCTTCCGGGGCAGCACAGGCAACGGCCGGCACATCGGTCACTTCCAAGGTATTGAGGATATTCATATCCTGTGAGTTGAAATACTGTACCCACCAAACATTTTGCATCCCTGTGCTGGTGATGCGGCAATTACCATAGCCGCGAGACAATATGGTCACTGCCCCCTTGCCCAACAGCTGATCTAAAAATTCCAGATCCTGCTCCGTCTGCGGCAGTAGCGTCAGATTGATTACATGGGCTGGAATACCTGACGCATAGGCCTGCGACTTCTCGTTCAGCTCAGCAATTAATGGTGGTGCGTTTAACACACCTTCCGGCAGTGGTGAATCCGGCAAATCTATGGCTTCAACGGCCCCGACAAATGTCGCATCTTTGATCAGGCCGGGCATCTCGCCAACCTCTAATGTGTCTTTATATGTCCTGCCTATCCCATCCTGATAACGCACCCGCCAGATCCCTGCCATAACCGATTCCTGAATCCTGGCCTGCAGTGTGCGACTGAACACCACACTCACCTCACCCTCACCAAGAATCTGGTCGATTAGCGCAAGATTAGCGCCATCCATAAAGGTGAGGTCAAAAACTTCCTCCTGCGCACCCTGCTGGTAGTTCGCGATCGCACTCTGCACCCGCGCTAACAAGGAGATCGCCATATCCAACCCCTCTACTGCTTCAGGTTCTGGAATGATGGGCATGGTAAATGTGGTCATCTCATCCGGCATCTCCTGATAATCCAATACGGCCCCATCTGCCTCTGTGGGCTGGGTTCCTGCACCTACTGTTTTGGCGGGTATTTCATAGAAGTTCATTGCGCACCTCCTGGCGATTTTTCTGATGAACTACTGGGGAGCAGCAGCTAAACTTGGGACAATAGGAAAACCCACATCCCGTATATGCAACGGAGCAGCATTCAGCAATCGCTCAATCTCCCGCAGATAGTCGACCCAATCCTGAACACGTGTAATTGCACCCAGATAGTTTCCTCGCTGCATAAAAACCAGCGCAGGCCAACTATCAAAAGGAAAACGTCGGTGCAGCCGATGCTCCACCTCACGATCAATCACCGCCACCTGAAACCGGCCTTTAAAATAGGTAGCCAATTCAGGCAGGATAACGGCCACATCATTGCTCTCCGGATACTGTTTTGGATCTTCGGTAAAAAACAGTACGGAATGCTCATTTAGTTTAAGAAAAGCTTCGAGCGTTGACTCAGTCAATACCGGATAACTGTTTTGCTCGATCATCTGTCTGATCAGTTCTGAGGACATCATTTCACTCCTTCAATTCGATCGATCAATTGCGTTTAGCCACGAGTATCGGTGCGGTATTTATTCAGATGCTGATCAAGTCCGACACTCATGGCTGAACCATCCAGCGCAGCCGGACGATGTTCGATCTGATATTCACCCGATAAGAGCACCCGTTCATCGCCCAATCGACAGACCTGTTCCGGCCCGGGTCTTTCATGCTCATATCTTGTCATGTCACTGATAGCTGAGCTGAGGCGATCCGCCAACAGTGGCCTGGTTCTCCGACTGACGGAGATACCATGAGCAGACAAAAAGGCGATAGCCTGTTCAATAGCCGGCTCAATCTGAGCCTTCACTTCACTGCGCAGACTGCCACCGAAGTCTTCTATCTCAACGGGTTGCACGCCGATTAATAAAATCTTTTCCGGGTAGTCACCCAGCATCTCAGCCAACGCCAACACCTCCTGAAAACCTGTCTGATGCAGGCTGACCTTCTTCACACCGAGGTACTTGGGAACCGCTTCCCCTTCGATCAGTTTCAAGGTACCGGGAGGTAGGCCATAATCAATGGCATCAAAGACAATCAACAGATCAGACTCGCGCACCTCCTGCACCAGATAGACACCCTGGGTTCCCCCATCCATAGCCCGCACATGCTCTGGATAGCGATACCACTGCTGGAGGGTCTCAACTGCCCTCACCCCAAACCCTTCATCAGCCCAGAGCAGATTACCGATGCCCAGGATCAGCACATTCGGTTGAGGCCTGTTCACATCATTAACTGAAGATCGATTGCTGCTCATGGCCGATCATCCTTAAAGGTGCGCCAACCACTGACCATGGTGCTGATGATGCTTTGGCGAGAGACAATGTCTTCCCGTATCGCCACATAAACATGCAGCATGACAAACACAACAATCACCCACATACCCCAGTGGTGCCACAGACGCACATCCTGACTCTGTCCAACCAATGGAATCAGCCAGCCAAACAGCGTGTCCTGCCAACTCCCCTGACCGACCTGCTCGGCATACAGAGCAAAGCCCGTCAGCAACATGCAGAAACCACCCACAGTAATAATCACCACCATAAAGAGGTGTGCCAGTGGGTTGTGCCCTACATATTTTTTTGGCTCCTTTTCCAGAAAGGCATACCAGCGCACCTCGTGCAGCAGCTCCCGCCAGAACTTCAACCGATGTACAGGCAGCTTAAACAGCTGCCTGGCATGTTCATTTCCAACCAGGGCCCAATAGATTCGACCCAGAAAGCCAACCGCAAAAATATAGGCTGCGGCAAAATGAACAAAGCGGATATAACCCATCAGAAAATGATCGCTCGCTTCACCCGACATGCTGGGCAACGGACTGGCTACCAGATAACCGGTTATCGCCAGCAGGGTTATTGAAAGCGCATTCACCCAGTGCCAGATCCTGACCGGGGCTTCATACACATAAACCGCGCCTGAATTGATTTCTCTCTGCATAGTATTGCTCCTCTAGAGATACCCTGACCGTTTAGCGGACCTTCACCTTGGCAAGCTCCTGACCATCCTCACTCATCACATGAGTCGAGCAGGCGAGACAGGGATCAAAGCTGTGCAGGGTTCGCAGGATCTCAACCGGCTCTTCCGGACGCTCCACCTTGGTATTCATCAGCGAGGCCTCAAAAGCGCCGATATTGCCCTGTTGGTCCCGCGGTGAACCGTTCCAGGTAGTCGGAACCACACACTGGTAGTTGGCGATACGGGTATCCTTGATGCGGATCCAGTGGCCCAATGCACCTCGCGGTGCCTCGGTAAAGCCAACACCCTTGGTTTCGGCGGGCCAGGTCTCAGGATCCCAGCTATCCACATTGGCCGTGGCGCTGTCGCCCGCCTTGATATTGGCCATCATCTTGTCCATGAAATAGCGCATCTTGTCTGCCGCCCACTGCGCCTCCAAACCCCGCGCGGCTGTACGCCCTAACGTCGAGAAGAGGGCCGTGATCGGGACATCCAGGGTCTTGAGTACAAAGTTGATCTGCTCGGTAATCTCCTTATCCCCTTTTGCATAGCCGATGATGTAGCGCGACAGCGGGCCTACCTCCATGGCATGTCCACGCCAGCGTGGGGCCTTGATCCAGGAGTATTTGGCGGATTCATCGATCTCCCGAATATTGGTCTTTGTACCCTTGGTATTTTCACCCAACTGGAAATTGGCCTCCGTAATGCCATCCCAGGGGTGCAACCCCTTTGACTCATCCGGGTACTTGTACCAGGAGTGCGGAACAAACTCCTGGATCTCCTCTGGATCTCGCAGATCCACCTCATGCACCTCTTTCAGATTACCGTTGATAATTGCACCGCGGGGCATCATCAGATTCTCTGTCGAGTAGTCATTGGCACGATCCGGGATATCGCCATAGGCCAGCACGTTCATGCTGGAGAGCCCGCCCCCATAGGTCCACCCTTTATAGAAACCCGCAATGGCCAAGAGGTCCGGTACATAGACGTTATTCACGAAGTCACAAACCTGATCGATAATGGCGGAGACCTGATTCAGGTTGACCATATTCAGACCGCCAACAGAACCAATTCCATCCAGATTAATAGCGCAGGGCACACCGCCCACCAGCCAGTTGGGGTGGGGATCCTTACCACCAAATATTGCCCGGATCTTGGAGATCTCTTTCTGAAAATCGAGCGCCTCCAGATAGTGGGTCACCGCCATCAGATCGGCCTCGGGTGGCAATAGATAAGCAGGATTAGTCCAGTAGCCATTCTTGAATGGGCCCAGCTGTCCCGACTCCACAAACTTCTTCAACCGATTCTGAATATCCCGAAAATAGCCGGGGGATGAGAGCGGATGATGGGGTGAAACCTTCTGCTGTAGCTCCGATGTCGCCTTGGGGTCAGCCTTAAGGGCATTGACTGGATTGACTCAGTCCAGGGCATGCAGGTGATAGAAGTGAACCAGATGATCGTGGGCCTGCAGGGCAAGCTGCATAATGTTACGGATCGAGTTGGCATTCTCCGGAATCTGAATGTTCAGCGCATCTTCAACGGCACGAACCGAAGTCAATGCATGAGTGCCAGTACAGACACCACAGATACGTTGGGTGAAGGCCCAGGCGTCACGGGGATCGCGACCCCTAAGAATCACCTCCAGTCCCCGCCACATCGTGCCTGTTGAAACCGCGTTACGGATGATGTTGTTCTCATCCACATTCACTTCACAGCGCATGTGTCCTTCAATTCGGGT
Source organism: Sedimenticola thiotaurini (assembly GCA_007713595.1). Lineage (GTDB taxonomy): Bacteria > Pseudomonadota > Gammaproteobacteria > Chromatiales > Chromatiaceae > Sedimenticola > Sedimenticola thiotaurini_A. The sequence goes on along the minus strand of VMRY01000066.1, from coordinate 10,065 downwards.
TACCGGATCGACCACCACACGTTTACCTGAATCATCCAGCGAAAAGCCATTTGGCGTCTGTATCATGCTCATTGATCCTGCTCTCCTTTGTTCTGGGCCTGCTTGATTGCTGTTACCGCCAGATGGGCCGCTGCCGCTGCACCCACCGTGCCAGCGGCTACCAAGCCCACCTCATCCGCATTCGCCTCTATGCCAAACTGATGGGTATCGGTTACCCGGTCATAGAAACTCCCCTTGTCCCAGAAACCGTCTTCGGAACAGCCGATACAGCCATGCCCCGCCTGAATCGGGAAAGAGAGTCCCCCGTTCCAACGCACAGTCGAACAGGCGTTGTACGTCGTGGGTCCCTTGCAACCCATCTTGTAGAGGCAATAACCCTTACGCGCCGCCTCATCATCCCAATGCTCAACAAATTGACCCGCATCGAAATGGGGGCGTCGATAACACTTGTCGTGAATCCGCTGGCTGTAAAACATCAGTGGACGTCCCTGTCGATCCAGCTGAGGAAAACGATCAAACGTGAGGATGTAGGTGATCACTGCCGTCATCACCTCAGCGATGGGCGGACAACCCGGTACCTTGATGATCGGCTTCTTCGCCAGCCCGGGTACTTTATGAATCGGCGTGGCACGGGTGGGATTTGGACGGGCCGCCTGCACGCAACCCCAGGAGGCACAGGAACCCCAGGAGATGATTGCCTTGCAATGTTCTGCGGCCTTTTTCAGCTGTTCTACAAACGGCTTGCCACCAATGATGCAGTACATGCCATCCTCATCCAGCGGCGGATTACCCTCAACAGCCAGGATGTAGTTGCCATCATATTTTTCGATGATCTCTTCAATAATCGCCTCCGCCTCATGACCGGCAGCGGCCATAATGGTGTCGTCATAATCCAGTGAGATCATCGACAGCACCACATCCTTGGCTAAAGGATGGGCAGAGCGGATAAAGGACTCCGAACAGCAGGTACACTCCAGACCGTGCAACCAGAGCACGGGAATGCGTGGTTTAGTCTCCATCGCCTCCGCTATTGTTGGCGCAAAGGCCGGCCCCAGTCCCAGGGCTGATGCCGTCAGGCTGCAATACTTCAAAAAACTACGGCGCGTGATCCCCTGACGTCGCATTACTTCATAAAAGGTCTCTGTCATTACCCGACTCCTCCAGTTCAGCAGTGATTGATGCGATGGCTCTTGCTCTGTTATCGCCGCATCCTGAAGGCCGGATTTGCAATGGCCATGCCAATGGATTTTTTCTGATAAATATCAAATTGTTGCGAAGTTCAAGATTTTTTATCAACGGCAACATATGGTTAGATAACCAACGGAATTGATCGGCCTATTGGAAAGCTCAATTCCATAAGCGACTAAAGGTAATCGAGAAGATTTTGGCTAAGTGGTAGCAATAGCAACCATCTCCCCAGAGTGGGGAGATGCCTTATCCAGCATCTCAGCTGCAATAAATCAGAACAATAACGCTAACAAGCTGATTAATAGGGCATTTAGGATCGTTTGATATGACAAAAAACGACGCCAACCTTGCGTAGAGCTAGGCCAGCGATCATAATCCCGTCTCCCTGACTGCTTATATTACCTGGCGCTAATGGAAAACCCGGTAAATGACCGGTGTTCGCCCAAGCTGAAACAGGGTAGATTGCAGATGGTATATATTCGTTGGTTGCGTAGGCCGGATCGTGTGCGCGCCGTTGTAGCAGAGGACTTAAGACAGTGACGACCACTACCGAGATTGCTGACGTACAGAACAGCATCGACACCCGGCAGATCGCCATCAACAAGGTGGGCATTAAAGATATCCGTCACCCCGTTCGGGTAAAGGATCGCAGTGATGGTGAACAGCACACCATCGCAAACTTTAATATGTACGTAAATCTGCCCCACAACTTCAAGGGCACCCACATGTCTCGCTTTGTCGAGATCCTGAACTCGCACGAAAAAGAGATCAGCATCTCCAACTTCAAGGTGATGCTGGCGGAAATGGCCGAGAAGCTTGAAGCCAAGTCAGGCCATATTGAGATGAACTTCCCCTATTTCATCAACAAGACGGCACCGGTTTCCGGTGTACAGAGCCTGCTGGATTACGATGTCACCTTCATCGGTGAGGTCCACGACGGGAAACCCACTACCTATATCAAGGTCCTGGTCCCCGTCACCAGTCTCTGCCCCTGCTCAAAAAAGATATCCGACCGTGGTGCCCACAATCAGCGCTCCCACGTCACCGTTCAGGTCAGAACCTGTGGCTTTGTCTGGATCGAGGAGATTATTGATCTGGTTGAGAGTCAGGCCTCTTGCGAACTCTATGGCCTGCTGAAACGGCCAGATGAGAAGTTTGTCACCGAACGCGCCTACGACAACCCTAAATTCGTCGAAGACATGGTGCGTGATGTGGCCGGCAAACTGGATGCAGATGATCGCTACTGCGCCTATGTCGTTGAATCCGAGAACTTTGAGTCGATTCACAACCACTCAGCCTATGCGCTGATTGAGCGGGACAAGGAAGCGGAGTAACTTTTGTAAGAATCAGGGGATCGGAGTCAATTTCATATTGACTCCGATCCCTTGTGCAATTTTGATAGGTTAAAACTTCTGCTGCAGCACCATCAGTGTACCCCGCTGTTCCATATTAACCCGACCGAGAAAACTCATCCCAAGTAGCACTTTGTGTGGGCTGTTTCCTTCAATCACAACGGCATCCACCTGATTTAAGGACAATCCACCGACCTGAACCCGGTCCAGCACTACAGAATAGGCGCGAGCCGTTCCTGAGGCAGTACGCACAAAACTCTTCTCGCCCTCAATACGATAAGCAATGCCGAGTCGCTTGGCTTCCACTTGGCTCATCGCGACAATCGTAGCCCCTGTATCTACCAGCATATCGGTCATGCGCCCATTGATACTACCCGTAGTATTGTAAGAGCCCCGCTCATCACCCTGAATTCGTACCTCCACCATTTCCCGCACAGCAAAGTGGCCACCAACCTGGGAACCCAAGCCATAGCTGCCGCGCTCACCGTTGATCTCCAGGATCGCCTCATTCGCATTCGCAGAGACCAGCAGCACCCCTTCCGGGCTCTTCTCTCCTGCTTTAAGCAGGCGCTGCTTGCCATCAATCTGCACCATTGCCTTATCATGGAACAGGGCCATGACTCGAATCTTATCTACCGCCAGGAGAGGACTGCTTGCCACAATAGCAATCAGCATAAAGAGCGCAAATATCGATTTTGATTGCAGAGAATGTCGAGTCATTGAATACCTTCCATACAAGGCGTATCCGTCACCTTGATCGTAATGCCTGGATTCTAGCCTAGCAGATATGCAGCCGCTTGCAGCAGCACAAAACCAAACAGACCAGCCAACAGATCATCCAGCATAATACCCATTCCTCCGGATACCTGCCGATCCAGCCAACCTATCGGCCAGGGCTTGAGGATATCGAAAAGACGAAACAGGATAAAACCCGCGAGTAACCAATACCAACCCTGGGGTGCCATCCACATTGTGAAAAGAAAGCCAACCCACTCATCCCAGACAATACCGCCGTGATCATGCACCCCGAGATCCCTAGAGGTCTGATCACATAGCCAGATACCCACTACAAACAGGGCCACAACCAAGAGCAGATAGTTCAGCGTATTGAGCGGCTGGACCAGCAGATAAAGCGGCACAGCCGCCAGTGTGCCAAAAGTCCCTGGTGCCACGGGGGCAGCCCCCGACCCAAGACCGAAGGCGAGCAGGTGAATGGGATTTTTCCAGTTGAGTGAAGGCTTAGCTGGAGGGGAAATGGTCATACCCTCCTGATCCAATCTGGATCTGTGTGCCATTCTCATCCAGACAACGGATAGTCTCCCCGACCTCAATCTGCCCAATCAGGCTCAATCCCACATCCAAACCTTGCGCCCTCGCCTCAATTTCGGCCTGATGTCTGGCAGGAACAATCAGACAAAGCTCATAATCATCCCCGGCACTTAGCGGTATCGTCCAATCCTGCTGCTTTTCAACATAGACCCTGACTGGATCGGAGAGAGGTATATTCGAGAGGTTGATAACAGCACCCACACGGCTCTGTTCACAGATATGCCCCAGATCAGCCAATAGTCCATCCGAGATATCAATGGCGCCTGTCGCCAGATCTCGCACCGATTGTGAGGTGCCAATTCGAGGCTCAGGTCGATCCAGCCGTATCTGCAGGGCCGCCAGATCCGCACCCGGGTCATAGGCTCCCTTTTGTGCCAGCAGCGCCAGCCCGGCATCACCCAGAGTACCGCTCACGTAGATCAGATCACCGGGTTTAGCGCGGTCACGTCGAAGCGCCTTGCCTGACGCAACAAAGCCATGTACCTGTACTGAAATGGTCAGTGGCCCCCGGGTGGTATCACCACCGACCAACTGCAGTTGAAAACGTTTTGCCAGTGCAGCGAATCCACTAGAGAAGGCCGCCAACCACTGCTCATCCACTCTGGGCAGCGTGAGCGCAAGGGTAATCCAGGCCGGATCGGCACCCATTGCTGCCAGATCACTCAAATTGACCGCCAGCGCCTTGTGGCCAAGTGATTCAGGATCTACACCGGGGAAAAAATGCACGCCTTCCACCAGCGTATCAATGCTGACGGCAAGGACTTGGCCTTCTGGAACCTGTAACAGGGCACAATCATCACCCACCCCGAGGAGAACATCCGTGCGGTCAACCCCAAGACGGGAAAAGTAGTGATTGATCAGTTGAAATTCGGAGCCAGACATAACGTATCGGAGATGATCCTTAGTGGCGTTTTCCAGCACTCCGTTCTGAGAACATTTCGAGCGGTTTTTGTATTTTCAGGTGTCGGAATCGATCTGTTGGTCGACTCCGACACCAGATGCAACGAGTACAGAAGCTTATTTTATCTCCGACTTGCGCAGCTTATGCGCCAGCTTATCAAGCACCCCATTGACGTACTTGTGGCCCTGCTCTGCACCAAATACCTTGGAGAGTTCAATCGACTCATTGATGATCACCTTGTAGGGCACTTCCAGCTGATACTGCAGTTCGAATGCACCAAGACGAAGTATTGCCCGTTCAACTGGATCGACGCTCTCAATCGAGCGATCCAGGAAAGGTCCCAGCAGTTCATCCAGTTGACTCAGATGAGCCGGCACACCATGCAGCAGGGCTTCAAAGTAGGCCAGCTCAAAGCTATTGGCCTTCTGATCTGCAACAAACTGATTTCGAATATCCTTGATATCCTGCCCAGCCACCTGCCATTGATAGATAGCCTGAACGGCCAGATGTCTTGATTGGCTTCGTTTGTTACTCATTCAGTCGATCTGACGCAGAATGTTAACCATCTCGACAGCGGACATGGCCGCCTCCGCTCCTTTGTTTCCAGCCTTGGTCCCGGCCCGTTCAATCGCTTGCTCAATCGTATCCACTGTCAGAACACCAAACGCAATCGGTAAACCATGCTTGAGGGTGACCTGAGCCATCCCTTTAACACATTCACCTGCAACGAAATCAAAGTGTGGCGTTCCACCGCGGATTACGGCACCCAGCGCAACGATGGCATCATAACCACCCTTCGCCGCCAATTTCTCCAGCACCAGTGGCATTTCAAAAGCGCCCGGAACACGGACAATAGTGATATCCGCATCGGTGGCACCATGTCGCTTCAGGGCATCAATCGCGCCATCCAGCAGACTCTCCACCACGAAACTGTTAAAGCGCGCCACCACCAGACAGAAACGCGCATTCTGTATAGTCAGTGAACCCTCTATAGTTTTAATTGCCATCTCTTGTTACAACCTTATAGTGCGGGATTAATCCCGATTGGATAATTCAATTGAGCCAGCCCCTACTCGCAGGGCACATACTCCACAATCTCCAGATCAAATCCAGAAATTGCATGTAGACTTTTTGGCGCACTCAAGACCCGCATCTTCTGCACACCCAGATCACACAAAATCTGAGCGCCGATCCCATAGGTCCGCAGATGTCTCTTGGGGTCTCTTGGCGGAACGGCCTGATCCCTGTCATGGAACTGGAAATCACGCATCCGTTGAATCATGTCGCGGGTTGTATCATGGTTTCTCAGCACCACGATGATACCCGCCCCCTCCTTGGCAATCTGTTTCATTGCATTACGCAGTGGCCAGCTGCAACCCGCATGATTGGTGGCAAACAGGTCACACAGGGTGTTTTGCATGTGCACCCGAACCAGTGTCGGCTTGCTAGCATCCACTTCACCACAAACCAGTGCCAGATGAAGCTCCGGATCAACACAGTCCTGGAATGCCACCAGACGAAAATCACCAAACTCAGTTGGCAGATTACATTCACTGACCCGCTCGATCGTCTTCTCATTGCTGACACGATAGTGGATCAGATCAGCAATGGTGCCTATCTTCAGATTGTGCTCCTTAGCAAACTTTTCCAGATCCGGGCGTCTGGCCATAGTGCCATCCTCATTAAGGATCTCGACAATCGCAGAGGCTGGGCTAAAGCCCGCCAGTCGGGCCAGGTCACAACCGGCCTCGGTATGTCCCGCACGTACCAGCACGCCACCGGGCTGAGCCATCAGCGGGAAGATGTGTCCCGGCTGAACCAGATCCTGGGGCATCGCATCCTCTTTTACTGCCGCCAGTACTGTCGTAGCGCGGTCAGAGGCCGAGATACCAGTGGTCACGCCCTCAGCCGCCTCGATGGAAACCGTAAAGTTGGTCGCATGCTGAGACTCATTGACACCCACCATCAGGGGCAGCCGTAGCTGCTGACAACGCTCCTTGGTCAGGGTAAGGCAGATCAGGCCACGTCCAAAACGGGCCATGAAATTGATCGCCTCAGGGGTGACCGCCTCAGCGGCCATCAGCAGGTCACCTTCGTTCTCACGATCCTCATCATCCATGATGATAACCATCTTGCCCTGACGGATATCTTCGATTATTTCTTCAGTTGTATTAAATGCCATAACGACTACTGTGCCTCAAAGCACCAAAAAACAGCAGAAAAGTGTAACAAAGCCCGGGGCAACTCCCAAGAGATTAAACAGCTCAGGCTGATATTCCCTGGTTTTTGGAACCCCACGGCACCCCGATCAGCGCAGAAATCCCCGCTCAGCCAGCAGCGCCATACTGACGCCAGAGGCGGCTTTTGTGGATTCTGCCGCTTTATCGCCCAGCAGCAGGCGTTCCAGATAGCGTGCTACTACGTCCACTTCCAGATTCACCCGACTACCCGGACGATACCCTTCAATAATGGTTTCCTGCTGAGTATGGGGAACGATATTCAGATCAAAACGATTTCCGTCTACTGAATTCACGGTAAGACTGGCGCCATCCACGCAGATTGAGCCCTTATGGGCAATATAGCGCGCCAGCTCTTTTGGTGCCTCGACCAGAAACCTGATCGAACGCGCCTCTTCCCGGCGTTCCAGAATGGTACCGACGCCATCCACATGACCACTTACCAGATGCCCGCCAAGAGGTGTACTGAGTGTAAGCGCCTTCTCCAGATTGACATTGGTACCGACAGAGAGACCTGACAGGGTACTGTATACCAGGGTCTCCTGGGAAACATCGGCCACATAACCATCACCCGTCAGCTCAACAACAGTAAGGCAGACCCCATTGGTGGCAATACTGTCACCCAGATGAACATCATCCATGGCAAGCCCTCGACTACGGATCACCAGCCGCAGATCGCCCCCGCGCTGCTCTTTTCCAGCAACTGTACCAATCGCCTGAATAATACCTGTGAACATCTCAGCTACCCGTGATTGAATTGGAAACAGGATGCAACGTCATGCGCATGTCCCGGCCGACCATTCGGAGATCATGAATCTCCAGTTCAATACAATCCTTCATCCCCACCAGTGCCGGTATATTCAGCAGGCCCCTTGCGTCACTCCCCATCAACAGTGGTGCAGCATAGAGTACCAGCTCATCGACCACTCCTGCTGCAACAGCGGCGCCCGCCAGTGTCGGCCCGGACTCAATCAGGACCTCATTGATGCCACGATTTGCCAACTCCAGCAGCAGATGGGGCAGATCCGCGCAACCGTTCTGGTGTGGCAACACAACTACCTCAGCACCGGCGCTCTCCAGCGCGTATTGGCGCTTTTCATCTTCGCTGGCAGTTACAATCAGAGTCTTGCCAGTCAGCTTAAGCATGCGCGCTTCTGCCGACATCTGTAGCTCCGGATCCAGTACAACACGCAATGGTTGCAACAGGTAGTCGTCAGATCCCACACCGGGAAGTTCTGCGGCACTCACCCGCACATTCATGGAGGGATCATCCGCCAATACAGTGCCAATCCCGGTGATAATGGCATCACTGCGGGCGCGCAGCCGCTGCACATCCAGCCGGGCCGCCTCGCCGGTGATCCATTTACTCTCACCGTTGGCCATCGCCGTGCGGCCATCCATACTCATTGCCAATTTACAGCGCACAAAAGGAACACCATCGGTCATGCGCTTGATAAAACCAGGATTGAGCGCCATCGCCTCTGCGGTCATCACCCCCAGGTCCACCTGGATACCGGCCCGCTGCAGTTGCGCAATGCCCTCGCCCGCTACCTTGGGATTAGGATCTTGCATCGCTACCACGACGCGACTCACCCCGGCCTCAATTAACCCATCACTACAAGGTGGTGTCCGGCCGTGGTGACAGCAGGGTTCAAGAGTTACATAGGCAGTAGCACCGCGAGCCTGATCACCAGCGACCGCTAGTGCATTCCGCTCCGCATGGGGTTCACCCGCACGCCGATGAATGCCTTCGCCCACCACCCGTTTATCTTTAACCAGTACACAACCGACGCGGGGATTGGGATGGGTGGTATAGCGCCCAAGATCAGCCAACCGGATAGCTCGCGCCATATAGCGAAAATCATCCGAACTCATTCGTCTTTATCGCCATTGAGCAGATCGAGCTGATGACGGCGCACATCCGGTGGCAGCTGCTTTTCCAGTCGTTCAATCTCTTCACGGAAGGCATTCACATCCTCAAAGCTGCGATAGACCGAAGCGAAGCGTACATAGGCTACCTGATCGAGTGCCCGCAACTCCTCCATTACCCACTCACCAATCTGCCGGGAGGGTACCTCGCGTTCACCAAAGGCCAACAGTTTGCGACGAATATGGCTGATGGCATCATCCACTTGCTCGGCACTCACAGGACGTTTCTCCAGCGCACGGGACATGCCGGATGCCAGTTTCCGTCCATCAAAGGGAACCCGGCTGCCATCCTGTTTGATCAGCATGGGCAGATTCAGCTCGGCGGTTTCGTAGGTGGTGTAACGTTCTTTACAGATGGCACATTCGCGTCGACGACGGACCTGATCACCCTCACCGAACAGACGGGAATCCACTACCTTGGTATCTTGGGCACCGCAGAAAGGACAACGCATGATTCGGGACCTGGGTATCAGGGCCGGGCCGAAGCCCGGCACTCCAAAGGATCAGCTATAGACAGGATGACGCTTGCAGAGATCCAGTGCCAGTGCTTTCACACGATCAATGGCTGCCTGATCACCACGGGCATCAATCACATCGCACATCCAGCCAGCCAGCGCCTTCGCCTCATCAACACCTACACCACGGGTGGTCAGCGCCGGAGTACCAACCCGTATACCACTCGTGATAAAGGGTGACTGGGGGTCGTTGGGGACGGCATTCATATTCACGGTGATATTGGCTGCACCCAGCCAAGCATCCACATCCTTACCCGTAAGGCCAGCCTCAATAAAACTGACCAGGAACAGATGATCATCCGTACCGCCAGAGACCACATCGTAACCGCGCTCTATAAACACCCGCGCCATCGCCTGGGCATTTTCGATCACCTGGGCCTGATAGGCCTTGAAGGCTGGTTCCATCGCCTCTTTGAACGCCACCGCCTTGGCGGCAATAACATGCATCAACGGACCCCCCTGAATTCCAGGAAAGACCACTGAGTTCAGTTTCTTCTCAATCTCAGGGTTGGATTTGGCCAGGATCAGACCACCCCGTGGACCACGCAGGGTCTTATGGGTCGTGGTGGTGGTCACATCGGCGATCTGCACCGGACTCGGATAGAGACCCGCCG
>VMRY01000071.1 GCA_007713595.1 Sedimenticola thiotaurini | reverse complement strand
TGTTGGGGCAACGGGCGCGGTAGGAGAAGCGATGCTCTCCATCCTCTCCGAAAGGGCCTTTCCGGCAGGTAAGGTCTACGCTTTGGCGAGTAGCCAATCGGTTGGAAAGCGTGTGGCCTATGGTGAAAAACATCTTGTTGTCAAAGAGTTAAGCGATTTCGATTTCACCCAGGTAAAACTTGCGCTGTTTTCTGCGGGTGCGGAAATCTCGGCTGAATACGTGCCAAAAGCCGTCGCTGCAGGTGCTGTTGTTATCGATAACACGTCACATTACCGCTATGACGATGCGGTGCCACTTGTTGTGCCAGAGGTGAATCCCGCTGCTATAGCGGATTACACAGGGCATGGCATTATTGCAAATCCAAACTGTTCTACCATCCAGATGCTGGTGGCACTGAAGCCGATTTATGATGCTGTTGGTATTGAACGGATCAATGTCTGTACCTATCAGGCGGTATCTGGAGCGGGCACCCGGGCAGTTGAAGAGTTGGCGGGCCAGACCGCAAGACTGCTGAACGGGCAATCGATCAAACCGGCACTCTTTCCAAAACAGATTGCCTTCAATGTACTCCCGCAGATAGACCGTTTTATGGAGAACGGCTATACCCGGGAGGAGATGAAAATGGTCTGGGAAACCCAGAAGATCCTGGGTGACAAAACGGTTCAGGTTAATCCGACGGCTGTTCGAGTGCCGGTGTTTTTCGGTCATTCAGAGGCAGTACACATTGAAACCCGGGATAAAATCAGTGCTGATCAAGCGCGGAATCTGCTAAAGAATGCCCCTGGTGTGGTGCTGATGGATACAAGGGAGGAAGGTGGATATCCCACCCCTGTAACGGAATCTGCCGGACAGGATGGCGTCTTTGTTGGGCGGATCCGGGAGGATATTTCCCATCCAAAGGGGCTGAATCTGTGGATTGTGTCAGATAATGTCAGAAAGGGTGCGGCACTTAACACTATTCAGATTGCTGAAATTTTGGAAAAAGACTATTTGTAAGCTATAGTTAGGCAACAAATATTAAGTCCATTCTATGATGTGGGTATTTACCAGATTTTCCTATCTGAACAAATAAGGGAAGCGGGTATGGAAGGGGGAGACATGGTTCGTAAATTATCCTTGGCTATGGCCTTGGTATTAGGGGTTTCACCGCTCAGCTCACTTGCGGTAGGCCTCGGTGATATACAACTTAAATCAGCGCTGAATCAGTACCTTGATGCCGAGATTAATCTGCTCTCCGTCGACAAGGACGAGATCAGTGATATCAAGGTGACACTTGCCAGCCCTGAGGCCTTCCGCCGCTCAGGGATAGAGCGTCCCTTTATCCTCAGCAAACTACGCTTCCAGGCTGACGAAACAAAGGATGGCAAGACCATCATACGGGTTTCCAGTCGAGATCCGATTCGCGAGCCTTTCCTGAATTTCCTGATCGAAGTAAATTGGCCGAAAGGCAAACTGCTGCGTGAATACACCGTGCTTCTGGATCCACCAGTAACGCTGGATCGGCGTCCTGCCCCTGTGCAGGCCGCACCGATGCAGAAGAAACGGTCACAACAGACTGCTACGAGCAGATCAAGTACAGCACCAGCGGTACGCTCTGCCGTGGCCCCATCAGATGTCGCATGGGCAGGTTCACCCAGCAACAGCACCGATGAGTACGGTCCAACCCAGCGCAACGATACCTTGTGGGGCATAGCCAAACAGGTTCGCACGGAAGGTGCCAGCATGCAGCAGATGATGATTGCGCTGCAGCGGGCCAATCCTCAGGCATTCATTAAAGACAACATAAATAACCTCAAAGTTGGTCAAGTCCTGCGGGTTCCCAGGGCCGATGAGGTTTTGGAACTGAACAAGCGAGACGCAGCCAATGCCTATCGTGAGCAGTTGCAGGAGTGGCAGGCTGACGCCAAGCCAACTGAGATGGCTGCAGAAGAGCCGCAGTCGACAAGCGAGTCGATGGATGCCGGCCAACCGGTTGAAAGTGCGCCCCTTCCCGAAGCTGAGTTGAAGATTGCATCTGCCCGTCCCAGCGGTCAAGGTGAGGCGGGCCCCAGTGAAGGTGACGATCAGGGCGCTCAGCTTGAACAACTGAAGCAGGATCTGCTTGTATCCGAAGAGAGCAAAGAGGCCGCCCTTCAGGAGGCTGAATCAGTCCGCTCAAGGGTTAATGACCTGGAGTCACAGCTGGAAGATCTGCAGCGCCTGCTGACGCTTAAGAGCGAGCAGCTGGCGAAGCTGCAAGAGGGTGTGGGCACGACCGCTGAAGAAGCTGTAACACCTGAAGTTATCGCTGAGACCGTACAGGAAGGTGCCGACAGCTCACCTGTCATGGCAGAAGCTGAAGAAGCCGCTGCCACTGCGGATGAGCCCGCTATCGCTGAAAACGCAGACAGTGAGAAAGATTCGATCATCAAAGATCTTTCCATTGACCAAGGAACCGAAACACCAGCGGCAACAGAGTCGCCGGTGATGGAAGAGGAAACCAAGGCAGAAGCAGAGACTCCTGTGGCGGTCGCAGAACCCGAACCCGCCCCAGCCCCTGCCGTTGCTGAGCCTGAACCCGAAGCGAAACCAGCTACACCAGCGCCTCCGCCAAAAGAGGATAACCTGCTGGACATGATTGCCGGGGATACCACCCTGTTGGGTGTTGCGGTTGCTGGTGTGGTTGTGCTGCTGGCCCTGCTCTGGGTCGCTATCAGTCGCCGTCGTTCAAACAGTGCTGATTTCCAGGAGAGTATCCTGATCAGCACCATGGATGAAAATGATTCAGAACAGGTAATGGATGAGATAGCCCAGGAGCCGGCTTCTCACTCAACAGAGGAGACCTCATTCCTTAGTGATTTCTCGCCCAGCGATATTGATGCATTGCAGGATGAGACAGGCGAGGTGGACCCACTGGCTGAGGCCGATGTCTATATTGCCTATGGTCGCTATCAACAGGCAGAAGAGTTGATTCGCCAGGCAATTGACAAATTCCCTGAACGGCCTGAATTGAAGCACAAGTTGTTTGAAATTCTGTATGCCACCAAGGATAAAGATGCCTTTGTTGCTCTTGCAGAATCCACTTCAGCTGAAGGATTGGATAAAAAAGATCCGGATGCCTGGAATAAAGTCATTACCATGGGGGGACAGTTGGCAGCAGGTCATGCCTTGTTCGCCGGTGCAGCCGGGGCTTCTGCAGATTTTGATGATGATGAGCTTGCCTCACTGGAAGATGAGCTGGGACTTGACAATGAGTTGGGTCTGGATGAGGTCTCAACAACCGTCGATCTGATTGATCCTGATAAAACTGAGGAGCTGGATGTATTCGGTGGTCTTGATCTGGAAGAGCCATCTGAGTTTACCGAGCTTGATGATCTTGACGCACTCTCAATGGATGACGATCTGGATTCAGGTACGGATGAGAACGGCGGTGATTTAGATGACGCCCTTGATCTTCCTGCGGATGCGACAGCAGATTTTGAAGATAGCCTCTCTTTAGATGCTGATACTGATCTGAGTCTGGCTTCGACCGATGATGCACAGGTTGATGAAGATACTTCCGAGTTTGATATGACCTTGAGTCATCTCGATACGGATGATCTGCTTGAAGAGGAGAGTGCATTCTCCATAGAAGATCCGTTGGAGAGTGCGGAGCTGGAAGAGCTTAAGCTGGATGCAGACTCTGAGGCAGAGCTTTTAGGTGACGCGGTGATAGATTTCAGCGACACTGCCCCGATGGAAGGGACCGATTCTCAGACCTTTGATTCACTCGATCTTGATCAGGCGGATGAGACTCCATTAGAACTGGATGACTCTTTCTCACTGGATGATCTGGATGAAGAAGATGGTACGGAGTACAAGATAGGCGGGTCTGATGAGGATCTGACTGATGAGATTAACACCAAGCTTGATCTCGCCCGCGCCTATGTCGACATGGAAGATGCAGAGGGTGCGCGCAACATCCTGGAAGAGGTGCTGAAAGAGGGTAATGACGGACAGCAGCAGGAGGCTCAATCACTGCTGGATAAGCTATCCTGATACCTCGGCTCTCTAAATGAAAAAGCGCACTTCGGTGCGCTTTTTTTATCCCGGAATGGATTTGCGCCGCTAGGCAGCAGACAGTACAAGAGTGGAAAGTGGTTTGGTTTTACAATACACGGCCTGTTATTGGCCGCCGTTTCAGACCGGCTATGTTGATTATGATTGATTCCTGGTGAAGGATGCGTGCTATGCGATTGGCTATGGGTGTTGAGTACGATGGATCAGCCTATCATGGATGGCAGTTACAGAAGTCCGGTGTTCGCTCTGTGCAGCAAGAGATTGAGCAGGCCTTAAGCACAGTTGCGGCCCATCCTGTGCGGGTGTTTTGTGCCGGCAGAACAGATACCGGCGTGCATGGAGAAGGGCAGGTAATCCACTTCGATACACCGGCCATTCGCTCTATGCGGGGCTGGGTGTTGGGCACTAATGTCAATCTCCCGGATGATGTGAACATCAACTGGGTGCAGGAGGTTTCAGATGAGTTTCATGCCCGCTTTTCAGCGACCAGTCGCAGCTATCGCTATGTGATTCTAAATCGGCCAACCCGCTCTGCTATCTGGCGTGATCGCGCAGTCTGGATTCACCATGCGCTGGATGAAACGCTGATGCAGCGTGCCGCTGATCACCTGGTTGGAACGCATGATTTCTCCTCTTATCGGGCTATTGGTTGCCAGGCAAAGAGTCCTGTTCGTACGATTTCCCGGCTCACCGTAAGCCGGAATGAAGATCGGGTTATTATTGAGGTCAGTGCCAATGCCTTTCTCCATCACATGGTAAGGAATATCGCCGGTGTCCTGATCACGATTGGCAGAGGTGAGGAGCCGGTCGATTGGAGCATGGAGGTTTTGAATCATCGGGATAGAACGCTCGGTGGTGTTACCGCACCTCCACAGGGTCTTTATCTTGTCCATGTGGGCTATCCTGATACGTTTGAGCTTCCTGCAGGGTCTAAGGCCTGATTGTAAGCTCCAACTCTTTTTTGGAAGCTAGTCCAGTTGAATCCGCCAAAATCAGTTCTCTATATGGGATTCATTATCCAGCGATAACAGGTACAATCTTTCTCATCCAAGCACTATCCTGTATCTTAAGCCTTTCTATGAGAACCCGGGTCAAAATTTGCGGAATCACACGCACTGAAGATGCCATGGCGGCCATCAATGCAGGTGCGGATGCGATTGGTCTGGTCTTTTATCCACCCAGCCCAAGGGCTGTAACGCTCGCCCAAGCGGTCGATATCGTTCGCGATCTGCCGCCTTTTATTACGGTTGTTGGTCTATTCGTGAACCCCGCTTTTGATGAGCTGTCCGAGCTGCTGCAAAAGGTACGCCTGGATCTTATTCAATTTCATGGTGATGAAACACCTGCCATGTGTGAGTCCCATGACCGGCCCTACATAAAAGCCGTCAGGATGAGACAGGAAGTTGATCTGCTGGATTTGGATAAACAGTTTTCATCCGCAGCAGGGCTGCTTCTAGATAGCTACCAGAAAGGTATTCCGGGAGGCACCGGAGAGACCTTTGCATGGGATCGCATACCGGCAGAGATGCGGAATCGAATCATCCTTGCCGGTGGTCTGTCGGCTGAAAATGTTGAACGCGCTATTCGCCGAATCGGGCCCTATGCCGTTGATGTGAGCGGTGGGGTAGAGCGTGAGAAAGGTATTAAGGACCCAGCCAAAATCACGGCATTCATGCGAGGAGTAAAGTGTGCCAACCGAGAAACCGATTGATTTTACCAACATGCCAGACCAACGGGGGCACTTTGGCCCCTACGGTGGGCTGTTTGTCTCTGAAACCCTCATGGAGCCGCTTGACGAGCTGCGTGAGGCGTACGAAAAGTATATGCAGGATGAGACCTTCCTGGCTGAGCTGGATGCCGATCTGGCCAACTATGTAGGTCGCCCATCGCCGGTATATCATGCTGAACGACTGAGCCGTGAGAATGGTGGCGCACAGATCTATCTGAAGCGGGAAGACCTCAATCATACCGGTGCTCACAAGGTGAACAACACCATCGGGCAGGCCCTGCTGGCTAAACGTATGGGCAAGCAGCGGATCATCGCCGAGACCGGTGCGGGTCAGCACGGTGTCGCAACAGCGACCGTTGCGGCCCGACTGGGCCTTGAATGCGTGGTCTATATGGGGGCAGTTGATATCGCCCGTCAGGAGGCCAATGTCTATCGAATGAAATTACTGGGGGCCCGAGTTGAGGCCGTTGAATCGGGTTCCAAGACACTCAAAGATGCCCTGAATGAAGCGATGCGTGACTGGGTGACGAATGTAGACAACACCTTCTACATCATCGGTACCGTTGCGGGTCCTCACCCTTACCCTGCTATGGTGCGCGATTTTCAGGCCATTATCGGGCGTGAGGCACGTGAGCAGATGCAACACCAGACCGGGGCACTACCTGACGCCCTGGTAGCGTGTGTCGGTGGCGGATCGAATGCGATTGGACTCTTTTATCCCTTTCTGAATGATACCTCAGTTAACATCTTTGGTGTCGAGGCGGCAGGCGCTGGTCTGGACTCGGGACAGCATGCGGCCCCGCTCTGCGCTGGAACCCCCGGGGTACTGCATGGCAACCGAACCTATCTGATGGAAGATCCCAATGGCCAGATTATTGAGACGCACTCGATCTCTGCCGGCCTCGATTATCCAGGTGTCGGCCCGGAACATGCCTGGTTAAAAGATATTGGTCGGGCACAGTATGTTGCCGCGACCGATGATGAGGCGTTAGCCGCCTTCCATACCCTGACCCGGGTTGAAGGCATTATTCCGGCATTGGAATCGAGTCATGCCATTGCCTATGCCCTTAAGCTGGCCCGTGAGATGGATGTAAATCAGACAATCCTGGTCAATCTGTCTGGTCGTGGGGATAAAGATATGCACACCGTAGCAGCACTGGATGGATTGAAGTTATGAGCCGGATTGGTCAACGTTTCAAACAGTTGGAAGAGCAGAGTCGGGTGGCACTGATCCCCTTCGTAACCGCGGGTGACCCGAACCCTGCTATCACGGTTCCACTGATGCATGCCATGGTGGAGGCGGGTGCCGATATTATTGAATTGGGTGTGCCTTTCTCTGATCCGATGGCGGACGGTCCGGTTATTCAGCGGGCCAGTGAACGTGCATTGGAACACGGTATAAGTTTGCGTGATGTACTTGGTATGGTGAGCCAGTTTCGTGCGTCGGACACCACTACACCGGTGGTGTTGATGGGCTATCTCAACCCTGTTGAGGTAATGGGCTATGAAGCCTTTGCCGAGGCGGCAGCGGAGGCTGGAGTGGATGGTCTGCTCACGGTTGATCTGCCACCGGAAGAGGCAGATGACCTGTTGGCAGCTATTAAACCGAAAGGAATTGATCCGATATTCCTGATCGCACCGACTACCACGGATGAGCGGATGCAGCGCATCTGTGATGCGGCCAGCGGATTTGTCTATTATGTATCGGTAAAAGGTATTACAGGAGCGAGCCATCTGGCGATTGGTGAGGTGGCTGCCAAAACGGCGCAGATTCGCAAGCACACCACATTGCCAGTGGGTGTTGGCTTTGGCATCAGCAGTGCCGAAAAAGCCCAGGCCGTTGCCCAGGTCGGCGATGCTGTAATTGTGGGGAGTGTGCTGGTTAAACGGATTGAGGAGCTGAACGAGCGTCCGGATGAGATCGCACCTGCGATTGCACAGATTCTCTCAGCCATGCGCCAGGCCATTGATCTGGTCTGAGTGGTTTTGCAAGAGTGGACTGCCTGCCTGTTTGCAGTCCTTCTGAAAAAGTAAATTGAACACGGGATTTTAACCATGAGTTGGTTTGAAAAATTGATGCCAAGCCGTATTCGTACGGAAGGTGGAAGCAAGCGAGCCGTTCCAGAGGGACTCTGGGCCAAGTGCCCTGGTTGTGGTGCGGTACTCTATCGTGCCGAGATGGAGCGGAATTTGGATGTCTGCCCCAAATGCGCTCACCATAATCGCATCGGTGCCCGCAAACGGCTGGCCGCTTTTCTTGATCCCGGATCAACTCATGAAGTGGCCGCTGATCTTGCACCCGCAGATCCTCTAAAGTTCAAAGACAGCAAGAAATACCGCGATCGCCTGACCCAGGCACAAAAGAGCACCGGCGAGAAGGATGCCCTGATCGTGCTGCAGGGCACCCTCAAAGGACTGGGTGTAGTGACAGCTGCCTTTGAGTTCAGCTTCATGGGTGGTTCAATGGGCTCTGTGGTGGGGGAGAAGTTTGTTCAGGGTGTGAACATATCACTCGAAAAAAAGATCCCCTTTATCTGCTTCTCTGCCAGTGGTGGCGCGCGTATGCAGGAGTCACTGTTTTCGCTGATGCAGATGGCAAAGACCAGTGCTGCACTTAACAAAATGCGTCAGCAGGGCATCCCTTACATCTCAGTGTTAACCGACCCGACCACGGGTGGCGTGTCAGCCAGTTTTGCCATGCTGGGTGATCTGAATATTGCTGAGCCCAATGCGCTGATCGGCTTTGCCGGGCCACGGGTGATTGAACAGACAGTTCGCGAGACCCTGCCAGAGGGGTTCCAGCGCAGTGAATTCCTGCTTGATCACGGGACGCTGGACATGATCATTGATCGACGGGAGATGCGCGACAGATTGGCCGATCTGTTGAGTATGCTGACACACCAACCCAAGCCAACGTCTGAGCCTGAAGAGAAGTTATTAGCACCTGTGGCCCCTGAGCCCGAGATCTGATTCGAAAAGTACGGCTCTGCGGTACAACTGAAACACTAATCTATCTGCCCCCGGTCTATGCCGGGGCAGATCAGCAATCGACCAAACAGAATATCGATGCGATTTAATACACTCGAGGACTGG
Source organism: Sedimenticola thiotaurini (assembly GCA_007713595.1). Lineage (GTDB taxonomy): Bacteria > Pseudomonadota > Gammaproteobacteria > Chromatiales > Chromatiaceae > Sedimenticola > Sedimenticola thiotaurini_A. The sequence goes on along the minus strand of VMRY01000071.1, from coordinate 14,643 downwards.
CTTGATTGGCAGTCTACACTGCATCCCAAAGAGATCGAGCTGGGTCTAGATCGGGTGCAAAAGGTCTGGCAGTCACTCGCCACCTCGTCACTCAACTGTAAGGTCATCACCGTTGCCGGCACCAATGGCAAAGGCTCTTGTGTCGCCTTTCTCGATACGATATTGCGTTCAGCCAGTTATCGTACAGGCTGCTACACATCACCCCACCTGGTGCGTTATAACGAACGTATAGTGATAGATGGTGAACCGGCCAGTGATGCACAGATCTGCCAGGCCTTTGCGGATGTGGATCAGGCGCGCGGTGATATACCGCTCACCTATTTCGAGTTCGGCACCCTGGCGGCATTGCATCTCTTTTCATCTGCCAATCTGGATGTGGCCGTGCTTGAGGTTGGTCTTGGCGGGCGTCTGGATGCCGTCAATATTATTGATCCCGATGTAGCCCTGATATCAACGGTTGATATTGATCATACAGACTGGCTGGGTTCTACGCGGGAAGCGATTGCCGTAGAAAAGGCGGGCATAATGCGCAAGGGTAAGCCGGTTATTTATGCTGGATTGGATATGCCCGCTACGATACCAAGCGCAGCCGAAACGGTTGGCGCCAGGTTACTGGTTGCAGGTGTGGATTACAGCTGGCGGACCCTGGAGCAGGGTTGGGATTGGTTGCATAAGGAACATCCACGACACTCGCTACCGTTACCCAATATGCGCGGTCGTTTTCAGTTACAAAATGCCTCAGCGGCTCTAATGGCACTGGAGTGCCTGCGTCTTGACCTGCCACTGGATCAGCGAGCGGTACGCTATGGATTGCAGGAGGCAAAGCTCGCAGGCCGTTATCAGGTGGTCGGGCGCGATCCGGTGGTAGTCCTGGATGTCGCGCACAACCCACAGGCAGCAACCGCCCTGGCTGAAAATCTGGGGGATATGTTCTGTCACGGGAAGAGCGTTGCGGTATTCTCCATGCTGGCAGACAAGCAGATTGCTGAAGTGGTGAAGATCATGTCGCCGAGAATCGATCAGTGGAATCTCTATCCGATTACTGCGGCGAGAGCAGCGCCGCTACCTCAGCTTGAGGCTGCTCTGCAATCAGAGGGAATTGAACCAGCCAGAACAGCGCGTTTTAATGACATCACAAGCGCCTACACAGCGGCTAAGGAGTCAGCCGGGGCGGATGGGCGCGTGGTTGTGTTTGGTTCTTTCTATAGTGTTGGTGATGTAATGGGGTTACTCTGAACAGTGGAGTTTGCACACAGCAATACCAGTATTTGGTCGTTTAGGTCTGGAATGATAGATATATCCCTCCCTATAATGGCACTCACCTGGATATCAGCAAAGGGCATGCAACGTGGATGAAGGATTAAAGAGACGATTAGTTGGTGCGACCGTCCTGGTTTCGCTGGTAGTGATTTTTGTTCCAATGCTGCTGGATGATGATCCGGTGATTGAGACCGGTATCTATAAAACCAATATACCACCCATGCCTGAGCGTGATTTCTCATCGCGGGTTATCCCATCCGATGATGAAAAACTCGCCATACCACCGGTCGATCGACGCCCCGTTATCGTACCGCTTAAAAAACCGGCCGAATCCGTTGTGAGTACCAGCCCGACGCCTGACAGTGCCCCTGAATCAACGCAATCTTCTCCGGCGGAGGAGGCAAAGGCTGAGGCACCTGCTGTTGAGCCACGTGTCGGATTGACAGCATGGGCCATTCAGGTCGGCAGTTTCTCCAATCGTGAAAATGCAGAGAAACTGGTTGCTCAGATTCGTGAGATGAAATATGCCGCCTTCATGGAGCAAGCGGATGTGGATGGGAAGACAGTATTTAGAGTAAAAGTGGGACCTGAAATTGATCGAAAGCTCGCAGACAAGATGCTGGATAAGTTGAATAAAGATCTTAAACCACTGAATTTGAAGGGTTCTGTAAAATCCTACCCCTGATTTTTGTACTTTATCAGTCGCTAAGTGGGGGATTAATCGCTTCTGCTACAGCTAAGCCTCTGATAAAATTAATAGTTCAATAAGGATAATAATTCTTTAATGAATAGCTGTCTCTCTCCAAACAGGTATTTTAATGTGTTGAATGGTGTTAAATGAATTGGATTGACTACATCATTCTCGGCATTATCGGTTTATCTGCAGTGATCAGCCTGATACGCGGATTTGTACGCGAAGCGCTGTCGCTGGCCGCGTGGGTACTCGCTTTTTGGGTTGCCTGGACCTTCTTCCGTAACTTGGCCCTGCAGTTGGACTGGTTTACGGTACCTTCAGTGCGCTTAGGTGCATCATTTGTCATTCTATTTATTGCTACCCTGATGGTTGGGGCGTTGGTCAATTTTTTGGTCGGCCAGCTGGTTGATAAAACAGGTCTGAGTGGAACAGATAGACTTATCGGTATTCTTTTTGGAGCAGCAAGGGGAGCTATACTGGTTGCTATACTGGTATTACTGGCAGGGTTAACCCCCTTTCCAAACGATCCCTGGTGGAAGGAGTCACAATTGATCGGATATTTCCAGGAGCTGGCTGTCTGGTTAAAACAGCTTTTGCCTGCAGATATTGGTGAGAAGTTTAAGTTCATTAACTCTTAATCAGCGATTGAGATGACTCTCAAGGGTAGATAGAACATGTGCGGTATTGTCGGAATTTTTGGCCATAGCCCGGTCAATCAGGCGCTATATGAGTCACTGCTTGTTTTGCAGCATCGTGGTCAGGATGCGGCTGGCATTGTGACTATGGATGGCAGAAAGCTCCATCTGCGCAAAGACAATGGCTTGGCGCGCGATGTTTTCCGTACCGAACATATGATCAACCTGAAGGGCAATATGGGAATCGCCCATGTGCGCTATCCTACAGCCGGCAGCTCCTCATCTGCTGAAGCACAGCCTTTCTATGTCAATTCACCTTATGGCATTACGCTCGCGCATAACGGTAACCTGACCAATGCTGACGAGCTGCAGGGCGATCTCTATCGAGAAGATCTGCGTCATATCAATACCTCTTCCGATTCAGAAGTCCTGCTGAATGTCTTTGCCCATGAGCTGCACAGCCTGGGTAAGCTGAGAATTGATGAGAATGATGTGTTTAAGGCTGTCGCTGCAGTACATAAGCGCGCCCGTGGTGGTTATGCCGCCGTTGCTATGATTATTGGTTATGGTTTGGTCGCCTTTCGGGATCCCCACGGTATACGCCCCATTGTCTTTGGCAAGCGTGAAACCGATCAGGGAACGGAATACATGGTGGCCTCTGAGAGTGTTGCACTGGATTCGCAGGATTTTGAGCGGGTACGCGATATTGCCCCGGGCGAGGCGATTTTTATCGACATGAACGGCAAGCTGCATAGTTGTGTCTGTGCCGCCAATACGGAACATACCCCCTGCATCTTTGAGTTTGTCTATTTTGCCCGGCCAGATTCCATTATTGACAATATCTTTGTCCACAAGGCGCGTTCCCGAATGGGCAGCAAGCTGGCGAGCAAGATTAACCGCATCTGGCCGGATCATGATATTGATGTAGTCATACCCATCCCTGATACCAGCCGTACCGCTGCCCTGGCATTGGCCACTGCACTCGGGGTTGAGTATGCCGAGGGCTTTATCAAGAATCGCTATATTGGCCGTACCTTTATCATGCCGGGGCAACAGGTCAGGAAAAAATCGGTCAGGCAGAAGCTGAATGCCATCGATTCGGAGTTTAAGGATAAACGTGTTTTGCTGGTGGATGATTCCATCGTGCGTGGTACCACCTCACAACAGATTGTTCAGATGGCTCGTGAAGCCGGTGCGGCCAGGGTCTATTTTGCATCGGCATCCCCTCCTGTGAAACATCCTAATGTCTATGGTATTGATATGCCATCAGCACATGAATTGGTGGCGTACAATCGATCTGTGGAAGAGGTACAGGAGATCATCGGTGCTGATCGTCTGATCTTTCAGGATATCGAAGACCTTATCCAGGCGGTCAAGAAAGAGGACAAGTCGGTTGTGAAACGCTTTGATACAGCTGTGTTTGATGGCCAGTATGTGACCGGTGATGTCAGTACCCAGTACCTGGAGCAACTGGAGCTGATTCGAAATGACTCTGCAAAGCGGGGTGAGGACTCTGCGGCTGATGTGGTGATCGGTCTACACAATAACCAGTAGAAGATCACTAAGCCGGATCAGTTCATCAGAAAGTGAGCATGAGCAGCGGCCACCGGTCGTTGCTTGTCTGATTGCCATGCCTCAATCCGCACATTCGAAACACTTCTCCCCTGTTTAATCAAATAGCCCCGGGCATAGGTGTCTTCATGACCAATGCAGGGGCGTAGATAGTCCACCGAGATATTAATGATCTTGGGAAAACGGGTGATGTCACAGGCATGGATGATGTGCATTACCCCGGCATGTTCGAGCAGGGCACCAACCACGCCACCGTGAACAGCTGGTATAGTGGTGTTACCCACATTACTCGCCTTACCGCGCAGTATGGTCAACAGGCCCTGTTCATCAACCACTAATTCAAATCCAACAAAAGCGCTGTAGGGGATCAAGGCGCTGATGGCAGCAAACTCTTCAGCTTCCTTGAGTCGCATCACCTGATCAAAAAGAGGTGCTTTACTGTTATGCATTGGGGGCGAATCCTACAGAGCCAACCATGAAGCTGGCAACGAAGTGGGCAATGGGGTCGTCAGGTGACTCGTGATAAGCACAGCCCTTTACGAACACAATGTGCTGAGTCTGTCGGTAACACGTGGCATAACCGAGGATAGAGCGCTCGCGTTCCGCCTGTTTCAGATAATCGATACGAAGATCCAGGGTGGCGACAGAGGAACCTACCGGCACCACACTAAAGGCCGCTGCGCCACCCGCACTGTCGAGTAGGGTAGTAATAACTCCTCCGTGGATTACACCGGATTCAATATTGCCTACCAGGTGGGCCGCATATTTTACTTCAAACAGGCATGATCCCCGATTGAACTCAACAGTGGTCAGACCCAGCGCCTCGATTTGTGGCAACTTTTGCATTACCGAACGAATATCATTCAGCGGATAACAGGCTTCTTCGTCGAGTGCTTTCACTGGTTTGATCCCTATTGAGCCGTCCACTCTTGCGATACCAACAGCGTATCGCATGAAAAAATGCTTCCCTTGAACTGATCGCCTTGTCTGAATGCACCAACACCTTTTGGGGTGCCGGTCATGATGATATCGCCATCTTCCAGGGTGAAGAAGCGACTGATCTCTTGCAGCAGAAACTCGGGTTTAAAGATCATCAACGGGTACCCACCCTGCTGTGCACGAGCGCCATTAATATCCAGTTCGAGGCGTAACGATTCCAGTGGTTGGGTTAATGGCACAAAAGCACTGAATACAGCCGCTCGATCAAAGGCCTTGGCGCGCTCCCAGGGAAGACCTTTCTCCTTGAGCTGGTTTTGAATATCCCGGTTTGTCAGGTCAAGACCAAAGCCTGCCCCGGCGATCTCCCCCCCAATAATCAGCAGGGCAATCTCACCTTCGTAATGCAGTGTCTGCTCCGTTCCTGCATACAACTCATTACAGATGGCCGAGTTGGGTTTCAGGAAGATGACCGGTGAGGTGGGTACTTCATTATTCAACTCTTTGGCATGGTCGACATAATTTCTGCCAATACAGACCACCTTGGAAGGGGTGATCGTCTGAGTGTCAAAGCGTATGGAGTTCATCAATGTTACCTGATCGATTCTGGACAGTGTGCCGAAATGGAGTCGTGAGATGCAGAGCTGTTTTGCTAGCTGAACAGCAGTGCTGCAATCACCCTGCGACCTTCCGATGTGAGGATATTATAGGTTCGGCAGGCGGCCGGGGTCGTCATGATCTCAACACCGATGCCGGCATCTATCAGCGACCGGTAGAGTCCAGGTATTGGGAATTGTTGTTGAGGCCCTGTACCAAGCAGCACAATATCCGGGCCCAGTTCGAGGAGCTCGGAAAAGTCATTTTCCGTGAGCTGCTGAAAGGTTTCCGGTCGCCAGTCCGAAATGATCCGTTCCTGCATGATCACCAGGCTACGGCTGAATGAGGAGCCATTCACCTCCACACTTTTCTCTGTGTAGCCGTGAATGAAGTTTCCGGTTGATTGATCTGCGACTGAGAATTTCATGGAGGCAAGATAGCAGGCTGGGGCAATCCCTGCAAAAAGAATAAATTCTCCTTTACTGCCAGTTTATTACATTGACATTGCGGTTCCCGCTCGGTTACGTTAAACCCTTTTTTCCACCCATTCAATCAATGAAGTAAACGAGGTCCCTGTGTCAACGCCCGAGATGGAAGATTTTAGTAGAATCAAGCGCCTGCCGCCCTATGTTTTCAATATCGTTAATGAATTGAAAGCGGCCGCGCGAGCGCGGGGCGAGGATATTATCGACTTTGGTATGGGAAACCCGGATCAGCCCACGCCGCAACACATCGTGGATAAGTTGGTTGAAGCGGCCCAGCGCAAAGACACCCACCGCTATTCCATGTCCCGAGGCATTCCCCGTCTGCGCAAGGCGATCTGTAGCTGGTACAAAAAACGCTACGATGTGACGCTGGACCCTGAATCCCAGGCGATTGTCACGATCGGATCAAAAGAGGGTCTGGCTCATCTTTCTCTGGCCTGTCTGGGGCCGGGTGATTCTGTTCTCGTGCCAAATCCGGCCTACCCGATACATCCCTACGGCTTTGTCATTGCCGGTGCGGATATTCGCCATGTACCACTGGTTCCGGGTGTGGATTTCTTCGACAAGCTTGAAGAGGCGATTGTCGACTCCTGGCCTAAGCCGAAGATGCTGGTACTCAATTTCCCAGGCAATCCTACCGGACAGTGTGTCGATCTGGATTTCTTTGAAAAAGTGATCGAGATCGCGCGACAGAACAACATCTGGGTAGTACATGATCTGGCCTATGCAGATATTGCTTTTGATGGTTATGTGGCACCTTCCATTCTTCAAGTGAAAGGCGCCGAAGATATCGCCGTGGAGTTTTTCTCACTGTCTAAAAGCTACAATATGCCAGGCTGGCGTGTTGGATTCATGTGTGGCAACAAGGTGCTGGTAGCGGCCCTGGCAAGAATGAAGTCCTATCTCGATTACGGCATGTTTACGCCAATTCAGGTTGCCGCCATCCATGCCTTGGAAGGCCCACAGGAGTGTGTAAAAGAGATCCGCGACATGTATCAGCGACGTCGTGATGTGCTTTGTGACGGCCTGAACGCGGCTGGCTGGCCGGTTGAGCGTCCCAAGGCGACTATGTTTGTCTGGGCAAAAATACCTGAGCAGTATCTGGCAATGGGCTCACTGGAGTTCTCCAAGAAACTGCTGAAGGATGCCAAGGTGGCGGTTGCCCCCGGTATCGGATTTGGCCAGCATGGCGATGATTATGTACGCTTTGGTCTGATTGAAAACGAGCATCGAACTCGACAGGCGGTGCGCGGTATTCGTGAAATGATTCGTAAAGACGTCAAACTGGCGGATGAGTAAGCGTTTTCCTGGGTAGTCCACTACCTGGAAATGAAAAGTATTAGGAGAGTGAGTTTGGAACCGGTCAAAGTAGGTTTATTGGGGTTAGGTACGGTAGGTGGCGGTACGGTCAATGTATTGACCCGTAATGCTGACGAGATTGCACGTCGTGCCGGGCGTGGTATTCGTATCACCCACGCGGCAGCGCGTGAATACAATGCAGAATCGATCAATGGTCTTGATCAGATAGAGATCACCGATGATGCCTTTGAAGTCGTCAACAATCCCGAAATCGAGATTGTCATCGAACTGATTGGCGGTTACTCGCCTGCATTGGAGTTGGTGCTTAAGGCGATTGAGAATGGCAAACATGTCGTGACAGCCAACAAGGCGCTGATTGCCATGCACGGCAATGAGATATTTGCTGCTGCCCAGGCCAAGGGTGTCACCGTGGCCTTTGAAGCGGGTGTTGCAGGTGGTATTCCTATTATCAAGGCGATTCGTGAAGGGTTGTCTGCCAATCAGATTGAATGGGTGGCCGGTATCATCAATGGTACGGGCAACTTTATCCTGAGTGAGATGCGTGACAAGGGACGTGATTTTGAGGATGTACTTGCAGAAGCACAGGCACTGGGCTATGCCGAGGCCGATCCAACCTTTGATGTGGAAGGGATCGATGCGGCACACAAGCTGACCATTCTTAGTTCCATTGCGTTCGGTATTCCTCTGCAGTTTGATAAGACCTATACAGAGGGCATTACCCGCATTGAGCGACAGGATGTGGTTTTTGCTGAAGAGTTGGGCTATCGCATCAAACATCTGGGTATCGCGCACAAGACAGACAAGGGGATTGAGATGCGGGTACACCCCACACTGATTCCAGAACGTCGTCTGATTGCCAATGTAGATGGCGTGATGAATGCTGTACTGGTGAAAGGTGACGCGGTAGGCCCCACACTTTACTACGGGGCAGGTGCCGGAGCAGAGCCAACCGCCTCAGCGGTGGTAGCCGATGTGGTCGATGTGGTGCGTGCCTTAACCACAGATCCAGAGAATCGTGTACCGCACCTGGCCTTCCAGGCGAATGAGTTGTCAGATCTGCCCATTCTGGGCATGGACGATGTGGAGACAGCCTATTACCTGCGCATGCAGGTTGCAGATGAGCTGGGCGTGATGGCAGAGATTACCCGTATTCTGGCCGACTCAGAGATCAGTATCGAGGCGATTCAACAGAAAGAACCGGCCGATGGAGCCACCCAGGTATCGCTGATTATGCTGACCCATGAGGTTTTGGAGCGACAGATGAACGAGGCCATCAGGAAGATTGAGGCACTCTCAGCGGTCACTGGTAATGTCATGCGTATTCGAATGGAACAGCTCGAGGGCTGAACCCTTTTGTGAGAAAGAGAGGCCGTGGATCTGACGTTTTTTTCAGGCGTTGTTCCACGGCCTTTCTGTTTAATGGACAGCCATGAAAAAATCACCCCTTTCACTGCATCTCGTTATACCGGGTCTATTCGGACCGATGCCTGCACTCAGGCAGTCTGATACTGATCTGCAGCTACCCAATCTGCAACGTCTCCTTGCCCGGAGTCAGCAGACGCTGTTTCCCGGCAAGGATCTGGAGTCGGTTCTATTTAAACACTTTGGTATCCATGCAGATGAGCAGAGTAACCTGCCTACGGCCGCCTATCGTCGGATAGGGGATGGAGCCATACCTGATGATCGCTACTGGCTTCAGCTTAGTCCGGTCTACCTCAGGCCTGATCAGGATAGGCTGTTGCTATTTGATGTGGAGGATCTGGCATTCACAGCGGCGGAGGCAGAAGGGTTTGCTGAACTGTTTAATGCCCACTTTGCTGAAGAGGGCTGGAGCGTTGAAGTTGTTACACCCCAGCGCTGGTATCTGCCGCTAGATACGGCACCCAAACTGAAATGCCATGAGCTGACAGATGCATTCGGGCGCAACATGGACCTGTTTCTGCCGGAGGGTGATGAAGGAATAAAATGGCATGGTGTGCTAAATGAAATACAGATGCTCTTCTATACATCGACAGTAAACGAACAGCGTGAATCAGAAGGGAAAGGACCCATCAGTGGGTTGTGGATCTCTGGCGGAGGGCGTCTGGTCAATAAGCTGACGACAAACCGCTCCGCATTCTATGGGAGTGATCCGCTTCTGAAAGGTTTAGCAAAAATGACTCACCTCCCGGTCGAAGATCGACCAGTGGATGCCAATGCCCTGTGCCAGTTAAGTGGAGACGTGCTGGTACATTATGATGGACTACAGCGATCTGTTCTTTGTGCAGATCCCTTTGTTTGGCAGCAGGAGCTAGCTGAGCTGGAGGCCTGGATTACCCCGCTGGTTGAGGCGATCAAACGTGGGCAGGTTGATAAACTGACACTGTACGCCTGCAACGGCCACAGATACCTGATCAACAAAGCGGCACTCAGACGTTTCTGGAAACGCAGCCGGCCGATTCTCCAGCGGCTGGAGAGTAACAGCTAGTTGAGAAAGCCATCGGAGAGGGTCAGGCCTGATCTGACACTGCCTGACAGTTTAGGTACTATGTCAGTATTGACTAGATACCAGCACTACGGTCTACCCTGATTCTGTCTCTAACATGATGCCCTGTTCATGAATCTCCTAGATGCCATAGGCAAAACCCGTCATTTTAATGAAGATGAGTCGGTATTCCAGATCGGCCAGCCTGCTACTCATATTTTCCAAGTAATAACGGGTGAAGTGCACCTTTATCGCCACAGTGGTGAAGGACAACGTGTGCTTCTATTCAGGGCCTATGCGGATGATTATTTTGCAGAGGCGAGTCTCAACTCAGCGATCTATCACTGTACGGCTGTGTCGAAAACGCCTTCATCTATTCGCTTTTTTAATGCAGATGAAGTACGGGTTTTGCTGCAGGAAAATTCACAATTCGCGATGGCCTGGATTACCCGTCTATCTACTGAACTGCGCAGACAGCGGGCCAGCGTCGAGCGATTAAATCTGAAAGCGGCCGCTGACCGGGTGATTCACTACTTACTCACGGAGGGACAGCCGATGGGTGAAGTAACCCTGACGGGTACATTGAGTGAGCTGTCCGAAATATTAGGCATGAGCAGAGAAACGCTTTATCGCACACTGGCACTCATGCAGAAGAACGGATTAATCGAGCGTATCGGTAACAAACTGCATATAAAGTAAGGCTGGTATATGACTTCGATCATATGTCGGGTCTGCTATAGGTATATAGACTGGTAACTTTCCGGAAACCGTAGAGTATTCGCCATGCTGACTCGAACATCACTTTTTTTGATCGCAGCCGTTATGGTTTTGTCTGCAACTGCTGAGGAACAGCGGATACAGGTGGATCTTCCGCCGATGATGCAAGAGCACATGATGGGCAACATGCGTGATCATCTTGTAACGTTGCAGATGATTACCCAGCTACTAGCATCACAACAGTATGATCAGGCAGCCGATGCGGCGGAACAGCGTCTCGGTATGTCGTCACTTGAGTTGCACGGTGCCAGTCATCTGGGCAAGTTTATGCCTGAAGCGATGAATGCTATTGGTACAAAAATGCACCATGCGGCCAGCCGTTTTGCAATAACCGCCCGAAATGCAGCTGTAGACGGCGGCCTGGAAATGGCCTTCGGTGCGCTGTCAGAGGTTATGCAGCAGTGTGTGGCGTGTCACGCAGGCTATAAGGTACACAAATAAAACCAAAGCCAGCCTACATTCAATATCCGTAATTTGCATAGGAAGTTAATCGAATGCTGAACAGATTGAAATACGTTTTTGCACTGGCCTTTGGGCTCATCCTATCCACTACTGCAGCCGCCGATGCGGAACTTACGCTTCAGCCAGTAACCAGCAATGTCTATGCAATTGTCGGCAGTCTGGGAAATCGGACGGCTGAAAATTCAGCTAATAATGCAACCTTTGGCTTTGTTGTTACAGAGCAGGGTGTTGTCTTGATTGATGCAGGCGGCACTTACCAGGGGGCGAAGAATATACACGCAATGATCCAGAGCGTTACTGATAAGCCGGTGGTGACCGTCATTAACACGGGAGGGCAGGATCATCGCTGGATGGGGAATGGTTATTTTAAAAGCCTAGGCGCTGAACTTATCGCCTGCACTAAAGCCGTCGAAGATCAAAAGGCGCGGACAAAAGATCAACTCTTCATGCTAAACCAATTGGTAGGTGCCAGCGGAGTTGATGGTACAACGCCTGTCTATGCAGAAATAACATTTGATCAGAATATGAAAAAGGTGATTGGTGGCGTTACCTTTGAGATGCATCATGCGGGCGCCGCGCATACCCCTGGTGACAGCTTTGTATGGTTACCTGAGCAGCGGGTTATCTTTACCGGGGATATTGTCTATACAGAGCGCATGTTGGGCATACTGGATCACTCTCATAGCAAAAGCTGGGTCAAGGCATTTGAAACCTTGGCTGATTATTCACCGCGTCATGTTATTCCGGGTCATGGTCAGGCTACAACGCTGGAGAAGGCGAAGGCAGATACCTACGGTTATCTGAAGTTCATAAGGGAGGCCGTTAGCGCCTTTATGGAGAGTGGCGGAGATATTACTGACATCGCAAAGATTGATCAGTCCAGGTATAGCTATCTTTTAAATTCTGCATCACTCTCTGGCAGAAATGCCCAGCGGGTTTACTCTGAACTGGAGTGGGAATAGCAAACTGTTTGTGCCTAATTGCTTACTCGGATGATCTCTTCCAGCTTCTTCGATTGATCGTATAACTGGCACTGTCGCCACTAAACGGCAGCATCAGCATGCCCCAGACTCGTTCTACCTTGTTGGGATCACGAAAGTGGTCAATGCCAATAGTCATCCCCTCATGACCCGCACGGGGTTGCGCTTTGTAGGTGCCAAACAGGTGGTCCCACCAGGGCAGATTGAAACCGAAGTTACTGTTGGTTTCATCATCATCCACAGAGTGGTGCACCCGATGCATGTCCGGTGTCACAACAAACAGCCGCAACACGCGATCAATGCCCGTAGGCAGTTTGATATTGCCATGATTAAACATGGCTGTGGCATTGAGTAGAACCTCGAAGATCACCACGCCAACCACAGGTTGCCCCAACAGCAAAATAGTGGCGAACTTGATCAGCATCGACAGCACAATCTCGATGGGATGAAAGCGGGCACCCGTTGTCACGTCGTAATCCATGTCCGCGTGATGCACACGATGCAGTCGCCATAACAGCGGCACCGCATGCACCATGACATGTTGCAGATAGATAACCCCGTCCATCAGGATGACGGTGATTACTGCGGAAAGAACCAGTGGTATCTGGAAATAATTGAATAATCCCCAGCCTTGTTGCTGCGCGAAGAGGGCGACACCCACAGCAGCAGCGGGAAAGAGCAGCCGCAAGACCAATGAGTTGAGAAAGGTCAGGCCGAGATTATTTATCCAACGCATTGTCTTGGGTTGGGTCAATATTCTTCGGGGTGATTTGATCTCCCACAGGGCAACGGCCAGTAACATGCCAAAGAAAAAAATGAGTCTGATCGGTATCTCATTGCCGAGGATGAAACTGTTCCAGTTCATAAGCCTAGTAATTACTCCAGATCACCTTGGGAAAAGCCTCAGTTTGCTTAATGGTATACCCAGACGAGATTTAATGCGCGGCCTTCAATCAATATCCTGTTCTGAATTTGGCATAAAAAACATAGATAAAACAATAAGATGTTTTAACTGTATATTTGCTAATACAAGAGTACGATCTATATTCGAGCAAATTAACGGATAAATTGCCTTGCAATGAATAACAGATTATCCTGTTAAGAGTTAATGGTTAGGGATGATATATGTCATTTTAATTGGATCATTAGGGGAATTTTAGTTCATTGCGTCAAGCCAACTTCCTGAGTAAGTTCTCCAGACAATATTCCCTATGCTAAAGAGAACGCAAAAAATACGCCGGTATTATCACGGCTCTATTCCGGTGGCTCTTTTCTGTTTCTGGACGGTTTCAACGCTTCATGGTTTTGTCGCGTATGGTCTGGTGAAACCTTCTACTTATGTTGTTCCCACACTCGTAGCACTGGCAGTCGGTACTTTAGTCGGTTATCTCTTTACCCTGAGAAAAGCGCTTCAGGTAACTAGCGAACAGTTTCGTGCCATTGCCGATCAGGCACAGGAGTTTGTCTATCTGCGCAGAGTGGATGGCGTTTATGACTATGTCTCTCCGTCGTGTACTGAGATAACGGGATACTCTGTCGATGACTTTTACCGTCGTCCGAGTCTGATGGATCAACTGATTTACCCGGAAGATCTTCCCCTGTGGCAAAACCATGTACATAGCGTCAACGAAGGAGGCGCTAACGACAGTTTTGATATCCGGCTGAGAACGATAGACGGTCGTATCAAATGGATCAACCATATCTGTATGCCCATCTACGATGAGCAGGGAAAGCAAACAGGTGTGCGTTCAACCAATCTGGATATCACTGCACGTAAAGAGGGTGAAGATAAGTTACGACAGGCATCTACCATCTTTATGCATGTGAGTGAGGGTGTAGTAATTACGGATGCAGAGGTAAAGGTTTTAACGGTCAATCAGGCTTTTTGCGATATCAGCGGATATACAGAAGATGAGCTACTGGGTAAAACCCCCCGAACCTGGCGGTCGCAACAGCAGGATGACGCGTTTTACCAAACGATGTGGAATGCGATCAATTCCAAAAAACAGTGGCGTGGTGAAATTATAAACCGGCGCAAAAACGGTGACCTCTATCCCGCGTGGCTTAACATCAGTGCTGTGAGCGATGAGAGTGGTCGCATTATCAATTATGTATCCATTGTCTCCGACACCAGCAATATTAAGCAGTCCCAGGAACGCATTGAGTATCTTGCCCATCATGATGTTTTGACCGGCCTGCCCAATCGGCATCTGCTGAATGATCGATTAGAACACGCGATACAGAGGGCTCATCGTAACAAGACACGGGTTGCCACATTGTTTTTGGATTTGGATAATTTTAAATCCATTAATGAAGGTTTAGGCCATCCGGTCGGCGACAAGGTTTTGAAAGTGGCGGCTGATCGCCTGGATCAGGTGGTGCGGGAAGAAGATACCGTTGCACGTATTGCTGGGGATGAATTTTCAATTCTTCTGGAAGATATAGTCGATACCGAAAGCGT
>VMRY01000106.1 GCA_007713595.1 Sedimenticola thiotaurini | reverse complement strand
GGTCCCTATCCCAGTGGCAGTGTACGACGTTTTGTCCTGTTAGGCCGCGTGTTGATGCAGGATCAAGTGAGTCCGGATAGAAAATCATGGCAGCAGGTCTCTGATGTCCCCGATGTTGTTCCTCCTGAGGTGCGCAAGGCGCTTATTGAGGGCGATTCTGAAAAACTGATCGCGTCGCGAATGCGTGAAGATGAACGCAATGGCCGGGAGCGCAGAGTCAGTGCGGATGATGCAGAGTTTAAAAAACGTCGCAAGGGTGAGCGCAGGCAGGCTGAGCTTGAGATTATGCAGCACCATCGGGAGGCAAAGACCGATCTGCTGGAACGACAGCAAAAACGCCCCTTTCCGATAGTTGGCGCAGGCGTTGTGACCGTGCTGGTGTTACTGGTAGTGGGATTGGGTATCTATCTGGGTGCGCCAGAGTCTATATCTGATCCTGACTGTGCTGCCAAACCATCTCCTGGTGTGAACTGGCGAAACTGTAAGCTGGATGGAATGCAGCTTGATGCGGCAGAACTGGATGGTGTGCTGCTTAACAATGGCTCTGTCCGGCGGGCCAATATGACCGGCAGTAAGCTCAACAATGGTGATCTTCAGTACGTGGATTTATCAGATACGGATCTGAGCTATGCAGAACTGAAAAGGGCGTCTCTCAAAGGTGCAACACTACGAAATACCGATCTATCTTATGCTGACCTGACCGGCACAGACCTCAGTTTTGCCGATTTGACTGGTGCCAATCTGGGCGGTGCAAAGTTGGAGCAGGCCAATCTGAGTAACGTTATCTGGATTGATGGCGCGGTTTGCCTGGCCGGTTCAGTGGGTGTCTGCAGGGTTAAAAAATAGATTCGCGACGAGCGGGTTTAGCTGAATGATTCTGTCCTATAGCGTAATACACGTAATGTATCCGACCAGTAATCGACGGGTAGACCGGCCTTTATTCTGAGATGTCTTAGAAATTCTTTTGGGTCTGGCAGTTGATCCCAAACCGAAGGGAGAAAGGTCCCTCGATGATGCCCTTCTTCCAGTATCAATCCATCTTCTCCTGGACTAAGTAAATTCAGCAATTCTGACTCAGAACTGAAAACCAAAGGTATTGCTGGTGTCAGTAGAGAGAGATGGATTTCAGTTAGCGGGAATTCATCGTTTGTCAGTGCAGGGAAACGGGGGTCCTGAAAGGCGGCAGCAAAGGCGTTCTGTGATACATCTTTTACCAGCGGTTGTATGGCTTCCAGATGTCCTATACAGCCACGTAAGCGGCCATGGATGTTCAGTGTTACAAAGGAGGCACGAATCTGTCTGAGCGTCTCTGGATAATCATTGATTGCTATGGACAGCGGCTGATCAGTGTCGAGTCCAGACCGAATGGATGCTTTAGCTACATCAATTAACCTGGACCGATCTCTATCGCTGAGTGGCTCAGCCAAACCCTTAAGAGAAGACATAGGCACCGTATCCGACTACGCGATCATGGGAGCCTGCCGTATCACCCGAGTTTCGAAGATCCAGGGTTGTTGCCTGTAGCCCATGATTACGGGCACTTAACAGCAGGGCGCTGACGGGGGTTTTTCCACAGGCGCTGTGATAAGTCAGTGCGTTAGGATCTAAAGATTCAATCGCCCGAGTGGTGTTTCGATCCATCTTCTGTGCCGATCGATAATCAAGGTAATGACTCAGGTCTGAACTGATCACCACAAGTGTCTCAGTGCCTCCCCACAGTTTTTCAAGTACAGCAGCGACCTGTTCGGCCGTTGTATCGCCGACTAACAGGGGAACTATGCTGAAATGACCCAGCACCTCCTGTAGAAAAGGGAGGTGAACCTCTATGCTGTGTTCCTCTTCGAATGCGCTGCTGTTTTTCTCTACTGCCGATAGATCAGTGATTTGCGCCAAGGCGGCCAAATCAACAGGTATCAGACCAAGCGGGGTCTCGAAATGGGTTGCGGCGCTATAGGCAATACCATGAAAGGCTACCCGATGTGCGGGGGCCAGTATGATGACCCGGGTAATATTGGCTGAAACCTCTTCCAGACTGGCATAGGCGCTACCTGCAATGGGTCCCGAATAGATATAGCCGGCGTGGGGGGCTATGAGGGCTTTTGGCCGAGTGATCTGTTTACTGACGGCGCTGGTTAGGAAGTGCTGAATATCCTGGTGTAACCTCTCTGGATCAGCCGGGTAGAATATTCCAGCAACGGCTGGAGCTTTGATCGTCTGCATATTCGTTCATCCATGTTGATACAACTGCGCTGAACGCGCCATAGAGATCTATACTTGAGTTTAGGATATACCAGCTAAATGGCCAGTGAAATGCAAACTTCATTCAATGATTACCCAACAACCTACTGGCATCAACTGGAGGATGGACGGGTACAGTGTGATCTCTGTCCAAGAGAGTGTCGGCTGAAAGAGGGGCAGCAGGGGCTCTGCTTTGTGCGCGCCTGTAAAAAGGGTGAGGTTGTGTTGACAACCTACGGGCGTTCCAGTGGTTTTTGTATTGATCCGATTGAAAAAAAACCGCTGAACCATTTTCTTCCAGGTACTCCAGTGCTCTCTTTTGGAACAGCAGGTTGTAATCTGAGTTGTCGTTTTTGTCAGAATTGGGACATGAGTAAATCGCGGGAGATGGATACACTGGCCGATGCCGCATCACCGGCAAAAATTGCACAGGAGGCGGCACGGTTAGGTTGCAAGAGCGTGGCCTTTACCTATAACGACCCGGTCATCTTCCATGAATATGCGGTTGACACAGCCATTGCCTGCCATGAACAGGGTATCAAAACAGTAGCTGTCACCGCCGGCTACATCTCACCCGAGCCCAGAGTGGCGTTCTTTCAGCATATGGATGCTGCGAATGTTGACCTGAAGGCTTTCGATGATCACTTCTACCACAAACTGACCGGTGCTCATTTAAAACCGGTGCTGGAGACACTGGTTTATCTCAAAGAGAAAACAGCTGTCTGGTTTGAACTGACCACGTTGCTGATTCCTGGTGAGAATGACAGTGACCAGGAGCTTGATCAGATGAGTCGCTGGGTTGTGGCTAATCTGGGGCCTGACGTGCCCATGCACTTCTCGGCCTTTCATCCGGACTGGAAGATGCGGGATCATCCGCCCACACCCGCAGCAACGCTGACACGGGCCCGCAAGATCGCCATGGCCAACGGTGTGCGCTACGCCTATACCGGAAATGTCCATGACAGTGCCGGGGGAAGTACCTGGTGTCACGCCTGTGGGCAACTTCTTATTGAACGGGACTGGTATGAACTGGGTGTGTGGCATCTGACTGCTGAGGGACATTGTGACCAGTGTGGTGAACCGTGCGCGGGTCATTTTGCAGCCGAACCAGGAGATTGGGGTGCAAAGCGACAGCCCGTCAGTATGCGCTAACGAAGAGCAATACAGGCTGTCAATGACTGTTCATCACTGATCTAGAAAACCGTTTCACCAAATCGATAGGGATTTGCGCTGGATAGCCATCGGTGGTTCCGGGATAATGCCGGCTTTTGGTCCGGGACAATTTCTGCATGTGGTTTAAAAATCTTCAACTATTCAAACTTCTAACGCCTTTCCAGTACAACCCTGAAGCGTTACATGAGCTGCTCTCTGAGCGTGCAGCCAGAGGCTGCGGGAGTCTGGAGCTCTCTTCGCTTGGCTGGCAACCGCCACTTGGGCGGGGTGCTGAACTCCTTACGCATGCCTCAGGCAACTGCATCATGATTTGTGCAAGGCGGGAAGAACGGGTTCTCCCTGCCTCAGTAGTGCGAGAGTTGCTGGTGGATAAAGTCGCAGAGATTGAGGAGTCTGAAGGGCGAAAGGTTCGACGCAAAGAGCAGGAAGAGATCAAGGATGAGCTGATGCTTGATCTATTACCGAGGGCGTTTATCAAATCCTCCCGCCTCTATGCCTATATAGACACGAAAAATCAGTGGCTGGTAGTAGATGCGGCCAGCAGCAAGCGGTCAGAGGAGTTGGTGAGTCTGCTGCGGGAAACGCTTGGAACACTTCCAGCAAAACACTTTGAGGTGAATGAGGCACCTGCTGCGATTATGACGGCTTGGGTGAGCGGAGCGGACGCTTCAGCGGAATTCCTGATTCAGGATGAGTGTGAACTGAGGGATACGGTTGAAGAGGGCGGAATTATCCGCTGCAGGCGTCAGGATCTCGAGGGTGATGAGATCCGGGCTCATCTGGAAGCTGGAAAACAGGTGGTGAAACTGGCGCTTGAATGGGGTGAGCATTTGGGCTTCGTGCTGTCTGACGATTTCTCTATCAAAAGGTTAAAATTCCTCGATATTATTCTCGAAGAGGCGGCCAGTGCCGAGGCTGAAGATGCGGCTACCCGCTTTGATGTGGATTTTTCACTGATGAGTCTGGAGCTGGAGCGGTTTATTACCCGCCTGATTGAGATCTTTGGTGGTCTGGCTGAAGACGACTAGGCGCTTTATGCAAGGATTACAGCTCCCGAATCCTCTCGGGAGCTGTTGTGTCTCAAGTTACAGCAGGCTCAAGGAAGATTGACAGGGACAGGAGGTTGCCAGTTCTCTGCGCGGTGTTCAGCTACCACGCTGGTGTAGATACCACCCCGGACGTTAAAATTAGCCGTCAGACGCATGAACCGTGGCTGGGTAGCCGAAACCAGGTCGCTCAGGATCTGGTTGGTGACCGCCTCGTGGAAGGCGCCCTCGTCACGAAAGGACCAGGCATACATCTTCAGTGATTTCAGTTCGACGCAGAGTTTATCGGCGATATACTCAATCGTCAGTTCAGCAAAATC
>VMRY01000038.1 GCA_007713595.1 Sedimenticola thiotaurini | reverse complement strand
CATTCTTGCATGATGGACCACTTTACCCGCAAACTTCATTCAGAATATCAGTTACTTGAGAAATTCGCTGTTGTGGATCTCCCAGTTCTTTGAAGAAACGGATCTTTTGGCTCCCGTCCAGTTTGTACTCTTTGGGGCGGGTCTGAATTAAGCGGATAATCTGACCGGGATCAATCTTTGGTTCACCCTCAAACAGTATGCGACCACCGGATGGGCCAGCCTCAATTTTACGAATACCCAATGGATTGGCCTTGAGTTTGAGCTCGGTAATACCAAACAGGTTTTTAGTCGGTTCCGGAAGGAGGCCAAAACGGTCAATCATCTCAACCTGAATCTCCCTCAACTCCTCTTTTGAATTGGCGCTGGCAATGCGTTTATACAACACCAGGCGGGAGTGGACATCGGGAAGATAGTCATCAGGCAGCAGCGCAGGCAGTTGCAGATCGATCTCAGCACCATGATCAAGGGGACGATCGAGATTAGGATGCTGTCCTGCTTTCAGCGCCTTGACTGCGCGCTCCAGCAGATCGCTGTAGAGCGAGAATCCTACTTCGTGTATCTGTCCACTCTGGCCTTCACCCAGAAGTTCACCGGCACCACGGATCTCGAGATCATGTGTTGCCAAGGTAAATCCAGCGCCTAAATCTTCAAGTGATTCAATAGCTTCAAGGCGCTTCTTCGCGTCAGCTGAGAGGGTTTTTGGAGGCGGAGTGATGAGATAGGCATAGGCCCTGTGATGGGAGCGCCCCACACGTCCGCGCAATTGATGCAGTTGAGCCAGTCCCAGCTTATCAGCCCGGTTAATAATGATGGTGTTGGCGCTGGGTACATCGATACCGCTCTCCACAATGGTGGTACAGACCAGGATATTGAATCTCTGGTGATAGAAGTCCCGCATAATAGACTCCAACTCGCGCTCACGCATCTGGCCATGTGCAACCTGTACCTTCACTCCTGGCAGTAGCTTTTCCAGTTTTTGTGCCGTGTTCTCAATGGTACTGACCTCATTGTGAAGGAAGTAGATCTGTCCGCCGCGCTTGATTTCACGCTGGCACGCCTCGATTACCAGAGCATCGTTCCACTGGCTGACAAAGGTCTTGATCGGGTGTCTGGCTGCCGGTGGGGTGGCGATTATTGAGAGATCGCGCATGCCGGACATGGCCATGTTCAGGGTTCTGGGGATAGGTGTGGCGGTGAGGGTCAGCATATCCACTTCACTGCGCAACGCCTTCAGCTTCTCTTTGTGGCGCACGCCGAATCGATGTTCCTCATCAATTACGACCAGTCCGAGGTTTTTATAACGAATGCTGTCCTGGAGTAGTTTATGTGTGCCGATCACGATATCCACAGTGCCAGATGCCAGCCCATCGATAATCAGCTTCTGCTCTTTACTCGTGCGAAAACGGGAGAGGCTCTCAACCTTTACCGGCCAGTCAGCAAAACGATCAGAAAAGTTTTCAAAATGCTGCTGGGCCAACAGGGTAGTGGGTACCAATACCGCTACCTGCTTCCCGCCCTGTATAGCCATGAATGCGGCGCGCATTGCAACCTCAGTTTTGCCAAAGCCCACATCACCACAGACAACCCGGTCCATGGGATGCGCGGATGTCATATCTGTAACTACTGCGTTGATGGTCTGCAGTTGATCCGGTGTCTCTTCAAAATCGAAGGAGGCGGCAAAGCTGGCGTACTCTTCTGCGGGTTCAGGGAAAGCATAGCCCTTGTGTGCGGCTCGGCGGGCATAGATCTCCAGCAGTTCGGCGGCCACATCACAGGCCCGTTCTGCCGCCTTGCGCTTGACCCGTTCCCACTGGTCGCCGCCCAGACGATGCAGCGGAGCGGTTTCGGCAGAAGCCCCCGCGTAGCGGCTGATCAGGTGCAGGGAGGAGACGGGGACATAGAGTTTATCGCCCCTGGCATACTCCAGGGTGAGGAACTCGGTGGTCATACCGCCTACCTCCAGTACCTGAAGGCCCAGATAGCGGCCGACACCGTGGTCTTCGTGAACGACAGGTGCGCCAATATGCAACTCCGTCAGATTACGAACAATCTGGTCGGCATCCCGCTGTTTTGCTTTTCTACGGCGTTCCTGGCGGACCCGCTCCCCCAGTAACTGACTCTCAGGGATCACGACCAGGCGTTGCTGATCAAACCAGACCCCCTCCTCAAGAGGGGCGACTGATAGCAGCAGATTCTGATCGGAATCAATAAACTCCTGCCAACCCGCAATCAGTTTGGGACGAATGCCGTAGCTTGCCAGCGTCTCTTTGAGCATCTCACGACGTCCGGCGCTCTCGGCTATAAACAGAATTTTTCCAGGCTCCGCAGCTATGAACTGCTGCAGGGCGGCGGCTGGGTGTTCTGATCGCGCCTGAAAGCTGAGCGGTCTTGGCTGCTTGCTGCTGAAGTTGTGGTAACTGCTGTAGCCCTTGCTACGCGACTCGATCTCACTCCGCTGTATCCGAATTGACTGCCCCTGGTTCAGCTGGTTGATGAGTCGCTCTGGCTCCAGGTAGAGGTTCCCAGGGCTAAGCAAGGGCCGTTCGATATCATATCGGCGCTGTTCATAACGCTCGCTCACCTGATTGAGGAACTGTTCCGCCCTGTCATGGGTTTCATCGGTGCGAATGGTCAGCAGTTGTTCGGGCAGAAAATCGAACAGTGTTGCCGTCTGCTCGAAAAAGAGTGGCAGGTAATACTCCAATCCTCCGGGCGCACGGCCACTGGATACTTCAGAGTAGATCAGGCTGCGCTGTGGATCACCTTCAAAGGTGTTTCGAAACGCCTGCCGAAACTGGGCAATACCGGCCTCGTTCAGGGGATATTCTCTGGCGGGAAGCATCCTTATCCCTTCCACGCGCTCGATGGTTAACTGTGTCTCCGGGTCAAATGTACGGATGCTCTCGATCTCTTCGTCGAACAGATCAATTCGATAGGGAATGTTGCTACCCATCGGAAAGATATCCAACAGCGATCCACGAATGGTGAATTCGCCGTGTTCCACAACTTGCGAGACACACTGATAGCCTGCCTGCTCCAGTTGCAGGCGCATGCTGTCCAGGGAGAGGGTATCACCCAGGTTAAGCACCAGCGTGTTGGCATGGATATAGGTTTTTGGCGGAAGACGCTGTAACAGGGTGCCGACCGGGACAATCAATACGGCCTGCTGGGTTTTCTCCAGTTGGTAGAGTGTTAGCAGACGCTGGGAGACCAGCTCTGGAAGTGGCGAGAAGACATCATAAGGCAGCGTTTCCCAGTCAGGAAAACTTAAAATGCTGATCCCTTCATCTTTCAGGAAAAACCGCAGCCCATCTTCGACTCTCGCTGCACCCTGAGCATCATCGGCAATGACCAGCGTAATACCGGGGAATGCCTTAGCCGCTGAAGCGATCGCTACAGCATTACCCATACCATAGAGACGCCCCCACTGGATTCTCTCCTGCGCTTTTTGCGGCATAGGGGGGGCGAGTGGATTTGAGAATGGCTCAGTATTGTGTGCTGGCAGATTGGTCATAGCGATAACAAGTGAATAAACAGGCGGGGATTTTCGCACAGCTGGCGTGAGTATCGAAGGTCTAATTGCCGGTTCTTTATACTATTAAAATTCCTATCGAGAGGGTTTGTTGACATGGATCAACAAGAACCGTCTGTAGAGGTAAAACTTGACGTAAGTCAAAGATGGTCCTGGGGGGCAGGCCTATAAAGCCCTAAAGTAAATAGGTGATTAGGTTCGCAACCAGAGGCTTATGAATCATAACGTCAGTCGTGCGCAGCTGTTGAGTGGTGATCTTACCGGGGAAGACGCGCCGTTTCGCCCCCCTTGGGCACTCGCTGAGATTGAATTTGTTGAACGTTGTACAGGCTGCGGTGACTGCATTGCTGTTTGCCCGGACAAGCTGATTGTAGAAGGGAGAGGCAAACTGCCGCAGATGGATTTTAATCGAGGTGGCTGTGATTTTTGTGAAGAGTGCCTAAGCGTCTGCAAACCGGCCGCGTTACAGAATGATGAAACATCCGAAACACCTCCCTGGCGCATTCAGGCGTCCATTCTCTCATCTTGCCTTTCCATGAATGCCGTCATTTGTCGATCTTGTGGTGAGGTCTGTGATGAACGGGCCATTCAATTCAAATTAGAGGTTGGAGGCGTAGCCACGCCACTTCTCGACCTTGATCAGTGTACAGGCTGTGGTGCCTGTTTCGCCGTCTGCCCCATACGAGCAGTAACTCTATCTTCAATAAACGAACCGCGCGATCAAGCCGCGTAAAAGGAGTGAATAGCAACAATGAATATATGTAGCGCTATTGTACATGCCAAGCCTGAAGTCGCTGGTATCGTTCAGGCAAGTTTAGAAGAGTTTGCTGGAGTTGAGGTCCATGGTGGAGCTGAAGAGGGAAAGTTGATTGTGACCCTTGAAGGGGAGGGTGACGATGCCCTCGCTGACACCATGGCCAAGTTTAATGATGTATCCGGTGTAATCAATACAGTGATGATTTATCACTACTGCGGGGATGAACCTGCTGATAAGGAGGTAATGAAGTGAAACTAACCAGGCGTGACTTTGTTAAGAGCAATGCGGCAGCAGCAGCAGCCGTGGCAGCAGGTGTATCACTGCCAGCCATTAAAGTGGCCAATGCCGCAACTGCCGACGGTATGGATGCCGACGGTATTCGTTGGGACAAGATAGCCTGCCGCTTCTGCGGTACAGGCTGTTCAGTTTTGGTCGGTACCAAGGGTGGCAAGATGGTTGCCAGTCAGGGCGATCCGGACGCACCTGTAAACAAGGGTTTGAACTGTATCAAAGGCTACTTCCTGCCAAAAATTCTTTACGGCGCGGATCGTCTGACCCAGCCGTTGTTGCGTAAGAAAGGTGGGGCGTTTGCCAAAGACGGCAAATTTGAGCCCGTCTCCTGGGATGAGGCCTTTGATGTCATGGCCGAACACTGGAAAGTGGCCCTGAAGAAGGATATGGAGAAGAACGCCGGTCAGCCGGTAGACAAGATGATCTCTTCGGTCGGTATGTTTGGCTCAGGTCAGTGGACCGTATGGGAGGGTTATGCTGCGTCCAAACTGATGAAAGCCGGTTTCCGTTCCAATAACCTGGATCCCAATGCCCGCCACTGTATGGCATCAGCCGTGGGTGCCTTCATGCGCGCCTTCGGTATTGATGAGCCAATGGGTTGCTATGATGACCTTGAGCACGCCGATGCGTTTGTACTCTGGGGCGCCAACATGGCGGAGATGCATCCAATACTTTGGTCTCGTTTGACGGATACTCGCTTAACAAAGAAAGATTGCGAAGTGCATGTCCTATCGACCTATGAGCATCGTTGTTTTGAGTTGGCTGATAATGGGCTTGTGTTCCATCCTCAGTCAGATCTGGCAATTGCCAACTACATTGCCAACTACATTATTCAAAACAAGGCTTACAACGAAGACTTTATAGGAAAGCATGTCAACTTCACCCAGACAGCAACTGATATCGGCTACGGCCTGCGCCCTGAGCATCCGCTGGAAAAAGCAGCAAAGAATGCTGGTAAGGGTAAGCTCACAAAGATCAGTTTCGATGAGTATGCTGCTTCAGTAGCACCTTATACCGCTGAGAAAGCCTCAGAGATGTCTGGTGTTCCAGTGAAGAATCTGGAGCAACTGGCGAAGACTTATGCGGATCCAAACAAGAAGGTCACCTCCTTCTGGACCATGGGTATGAATCAGCATACTCGAGGTGTCTGGATCAACGGCCTCGTTTACAACATTCACCTGTTGATGGGTAAGATCTCTGAGCCAGGCAACAGCCCATTCTCATTGACCGGACAACCATCTGCCTGTGGTACAGCTCGCGAAGTCGGTACTTTCTGTCATCGTCTACCCGCCGATCTGGTTGTTGCAAAACCACCCCATCGTGCCTTCTCTGAGAAAGTATGGAAACTGCCTGATGGAACGCTGAACGGCAAGGTAGGTTATCACGCTGTACTGATGCATCGCATGTTGAAAGACAGCAAACTGAATACCTTCTGGGTCATGTGTAATAACAACATGCAGGCCGCAGCCAACCTGAATGAAGAGTCCTATCCAGGCTGGCGCAATCCTGCCAACTTTATTACCGTATCTGATCCTTATCCTACTGTCTCTGCGATGGCGGCTGATCTTATCCTGCCAACGGCCATGTGGGCAGAGAAAGAGGGCGCTTACGGTAACGCAGAACGTCGTACGCAGTTCTGGCGTCAGCAGGTGAAAGCACCCGGTGAAGCCAAATCGGATCTGTGGCAGCTGATGGAGTTTGCCAAACGCTTCAAGATGGAAGAGGTATGGCCAGCCGAGTTGCTTGATAAAGCGCCCGAATACAAAGGCAAAACCCTGTTCGATATCCTCTATGCCAATGGTCAGGTGAACAAGTTCCCTGTTCAGGAAGTGAAGGATAGCCAGGGCAATGTCTATGACAATGATGAGATGGTCGACTTTGGATTCTATCCTCAGAAAGGCCTGTTTGAAGAGTATCGGATGTTCAACTCTGCAGACAACATCATCAAGAAGGGTCATGAGATGGCTCCCTTTGAAGCCTACCATAAGGCTCGTGGCCTGCGCTGGCCAGTGGTTGATGGCAAGGAAACCCTGTGGCGTTATCGTGAAGGGTATGACCCCCATGTAGCTAAAGGCGAAGGCGTGAAGTTCTACGGCAAGCCTGATGGTAAAGCCAACATAATATCTGCTCCTTTCGAGCCTGCTGCAGAGAGCCCTGATAAAGAGTTTGATCTCTGGCTCTGTACCGGTCGTGTACTTGAGCATTGGCACTCTGGCTCTATGACCAATCGTGTGCCTGAGCTGCATCGTGCAGTCCCTGATGCAGTGGTGTTCATGCACAAGAAAGATGCCAAGAAACGTAAACTGCGTGATGGCCAGATGGCCAAACTGCAGACACGCCGTGGTGAGCTGGTGGCGCGTGTTGAGACCCGTGGACGTAACCGGCCTCCCGAAGGGCTGGTATTCATCCCCTGGTTTGATGCAAGCCGCCTGGTCAATAAGTTGACCCTGGATGCAACTGATCCGCTGTCCAAAGAGACGGACTACAAGAAGTGTGCGGTGAAGATTGTAAAGGCGTAATAAGCGGCTGAAGATCCAGCCGGTAGAGATCGGTTGGATCAACAAGCTGGAATAGTGGAATACCGGATCGATAACAGAGCAGTAACAAAATGTCAGATTCAGGTGAAAGCAAAGGTAAAGGCGTAAATCGCCGGCAGTTTTTGAGCCAAACGCTCAAGACGGCCTGTGGTGTAGGCCTGATGGGTATAGGGCTCGGCTTTTATGCAAGACAGGCCGAGTCGCTACCTGCGATGGCGATCAGACCGCCAGGGGCGCTGCCGGAAAAGGATTTCCTTGGTGCCTGCATTCGGTGTGGTCTGTGCGTACGGGATTGTCCGTACGATATTCTGTCGCTGGGGCAGTTGGGGGATGAGGTGGCTACTGGCACGCCTTACTTTTACGCAAGAACGGATCCTTGCGAGATGTGTGAGGACATCCCCTGTGTTGTAGCCTGCCCGACCAATGCATTGGATCATGGTTTAACCGATATAAACGACGCTCGAATGGGCTTGGCTGTATTGGTTGATCAGGAGACCTGTATCGCTTTTCTGGGGCTGCGTTGTGAAGTCTGTTTTAACATCTGTCCTATCCGGGGTAAGGCGATATCACTGGAGTACGAGCACAACGTGCGTTCAGGAAAACATGCCAGGTTCTTACCTGTCGTCCATTCTGAAGCATGTACCGGCTGCGGCCTCTGTGAAAAAGCCTGCATCCTCGAAGAGGCGGCTATTAAGGTCTTCCCGACCCATCTGGCGAAGGGAGAGCTGGGCAGACATTATCGACTCGGTTGGAAAGAGAAGGAGAAGGCGGGTCAATCGCTGGTAACACCGGATGTAGAGCACCATTACAACCTTCCAGAAGGGGTGCGCTACGACTTGCAGGGTAAGGGCTTGATAGTGGAACCGGAGGGACAGCAGCAGTCGCCGTTCTCTTCCAATCCGCTGGATAGACTGAACCGTGGACTGGAGAATCAATAATGGCTGAAAAGTTAGTAGCTGGTGCCGATGCCATTGCCACAAAAGGGTGGTTCAAAGCCCATCAGTGGTTGATCCTTCGTCGTGTTAGTCAATTATCGATTCTTGCTCTTTTTCTGATTGGTCCGCTAGCAGGCGTGTGGATTGTTAAAGGGAATCTTGCAGCCAGTATGACACTGGATGTGCTGCCCCTGACTGATCCGCATGTGCTGCTGCAGTCTGCGCTTTCGGGTGTGGTGCCAGAGTTGTCGGCTATTGTCGGCGTTGTCATTGTGATTGCCTTCTATCTGCTGGTAGGAGGAAGGGTCTACTGCTCCTGGGTATGCCCGGTAAACATGGTGACAGATGCCGCTGCCTGGTTACGTCGCAAACTCGGTATTAAAACCACTTCCCAGATTGCCCGGTCGACACGTTACTGGATGTTGGGCTTGACCCTCATCCTGCCATTGGTCACCGGTTCATTGGTCTGGGAGTTGTTCAACCCGGTGTCGATGCTGTTTCGTGGCATTGTCTTCGGGATGGGCATGGCGTGGATTCTGATTGTGGGTGTTTTCCTGTTCGATCTGTTGGTAGCAAAAGATGGATGGTGCGGAAGACTTTGCCCGGTGGGAGCATTTTATAGCCTGCTGGGCACCAGGAGTGCAGTCAGGGTCGTTGCAGTTGAGCGGGAGAACTGTAACGACTGTATGGATTGCTTTGTAATCTGTCCTGAAAAGCAGGTGATCAAGCCTGCCTTGAAAGGAGCAGAACAGGGCATAGGGCCGGTAATTCTCTCGGCAAATTGCACTAATTGTGGTCGCTGTATTGATGTCTGTGCAAAAGATGTATTCCAGTTTGGTAGCCGTTTTAACAACCTGATGGTGAACGCATCCGGGGCAGAAGGCATGAGCGGAAAGCAACAGTCCGCCGCGTCTTCAAAGACTTGAACCCTCAAGCATCCGGGTATCATGATTTAGAGATTTTGGAGATTAAGATGAAAAAAGTAATCGTAACCCTTCTGGTTGCCATGGTGACACTGATGTTCACCGGGGCTGCCATATCTGGCGTAACCTCGCTCAGAGGTGATAACGAGGTATCTGCGCCAGCAGATAAAGCGCCAATGCGGAAACAGGTCATCACCCAGGGTGGTGTGGAGCGCAGTTATAAAATTCAGCCTCCTATGATTCCACATAAAATTGACAAAGAGACTATTAATCTGAAGATCAATACGTGTCTGAAGTGTCACTCTGAAAAGACCTTTGAAGAGAAAAAGGCACCCAAGGCAGGTGATTCTCACTACATTGCACGTGATGGCAAGGTATTGGAAACTATATCTACCCGTCGTTACTTCTGTAACCAGTGCCATGCACCTCAGCTTAATGCCAATCCGATTGTAGAAAATCAATTCGAAGGCGCAAAGTAAGTTAATTGGTTGATATGAAGTTTACCCTCGATCCGTCAATTCGAAGGATCGGGGGTATTTATTGATCACGAGCAATTACTTGCAAAGACATCATCGCTATGATGTCCGACAAATAACAACGAAGTCAGTGGGGACGGGAACATGAATAAAGGTGCCAAGCGCGGCGTAATGGGGTTGCTGATAGTGGGCATAGTGCTCGGTATTATCCTTTGGGGTGGATTCAACACCGCAATGGAAGCGACCAATAATGAACAGTTCTGTATCTCATGTCATGAGATGGAAGAGAATGTCTACCAAGAGCTGCAGGATACCATTCATTTCACAAACAGAACCGGCGTTCGTGCCACTTGTCCAGATTGTCATGTACCCAAAGAGTGGGTTCATAAAGTAATTCGTAAGATTCAGGCAAGTAATGAGATCTATCACAAATTGATGGGTACGATTGATACTCCAGAAAAGTTTGAAGAGAAGCGACTTGAGCTGGCACAAAATGTCTGGAAGGCGATGAAGGATACTGATTCCCGTGAGTGCCGAAACTGCCACAATTTTGATTCCATGGATTTTACACGTCAGGAGAGCCGCAGTGCTGACTCCCATGATGAGGCAATCGAGAAAGGCTACACCTGCATCGATTGTCACAAGGGTATTGCTCACTCCTTGCCGGAGGGTTATGACCCGGCCGAAGACCTTCCTGGTGAAGGCTGATCCCGATAAAGTAAGCAAATGCCTGGCGTGGAATGATCCAGGTTGATTTGAACAATAGCCCGGTGGATAACTCCATCGGGCTATTGTTTTTTAACTGAGAACAGGAAACAATTGCATCTCACCTGCTGGGATAGAACACCATGACTGCACTGATTGATCGTTTTAATCGAAAGATCGAGTATCTGCGACTCTCCGTAACGGATCGGTGTGATTTCCGATGCTTCTACTGTATCCCAAAAGGATTTAAGGGATTTACCGAGATAGAGGATCGGCTGAAGCTGGATGAGTTCATTCGTCTGATCCGCGTCTTCAGCGAGATGGGTGTCAGCAAAGTCCGCCTGACCGGTGGCGAACCCCTTATCCACAAGGATATTGAGGCCATGGTGCGGGGTATCGCTGCACTGCCTGATATTGAAGATTTCTCCATGAGTACCAACGCCTCCCATCTGGCAGAACATGCCCAGATGTTAAAAGACACGGGAGTTGGCCGGGTCAATGTCAGTCTCGACTCACTGAATCCTGATGTGTTTCGGCAGATCACCCAAGGTGATCTGGATAAGGTGTTAAACGGCCTGATGGAGGCCAAGCGGGTCGATCTCTATCCAATCAAGATCAACATGGTGGTAATGCGCGATCTGAATCTCTCAGAAGTGGGGGATATGGTTGATTTCTGTATTGAGAATCGCTTTACCCTGCGCTTTATCGAGACAATGCCGGTAGGCGTTGCCGGGCAGGAGGCGCGTGATCGCTATGTCCCGCTGGATGAAGTGCGGCAATTGCTGGAGCAACGTTTTAAGCTGGAGCCAGCTCGAATGAAAGGGGCGGGTCCCGCAAAATATTTTAAAATTGTCGATAAGCGGATCAAGATCGGCTTCATTACACCCATGTCCCAACACTTCTGTGAAGATTGCAATCGGGTTCGACTCTCTTCAGACGGTACGCTCTATCTCTGCCTGGGGCAGCAGGATAAGCTGGAACTGAAACCGCTATTACGAAAAGGTCTGTCGGATGACCAGCTGAAAGAAGAGATCCTGGCGGCCATTCAGCGGAAACCGGAAAAGCATGAGTTTAACACCAATCCTGATCAGGTCGTTCGGGTAATGTCGATGACCGGCGGTTGATCTCTGACTGGTAATTAAATGCGCTATGACTCCCGTTAAAAAGATCGTCTGGTACTACGATTTCATTTCACCATACGCCTATCTGGCCAGTCAGGCCTTGGAGCGTTTCCCGGAAGCTGTTGCGATTGAGTGTCGGCCCATCCTGTTTGCCGGCATCCTGAAACAGTGGGATACACGGGGACCAGGTGAGATCACACCCATGCGAAAATTCACCTACCGGCAGATCGCCTGGCTGGCCCGAAAAAATGATATTTCAATAAACTTTCCCCCGATTCATCCGTTCAATCCACTCAAGTTGTTACGTCTGAATATCGCCTTGGGCGATCGCCTGGAAGTGGCTGACCGACTGTTTCGTTTTGTCTGGACTGAGGGTAACAGCAGCGATGATCAAGATGCCTGGGGTGAACTGGTGGCTGATCTGGGTCTTACTCTGGAACAGGCAGAAGGCATGGTGAATGATCCTGATGTGAAGAGAAAGCTGGTGGCTGAAACAGAGTGTGCAATTGAGCAGGGTATTTTTGGTGTGCCAGGATTTATTGTGGATGGCGAAGTATTCTGGGGATTTGATTCAATGCCGTTTATTTTGGATTTTCTGAAAGAGCCTGGGCTTTTCACCCAGGCCACCATGCTTCAGGCTGATGGCGTGGGTGAGGGTATCAAGCGCAAATAGCGATCAGGGCAGCACTTTTTTATAGGGTTTTACGCTGATATGGGAGAAGACGCCGGTCTGGGTATAGGGGTCCTCATCGGCCCACGCCTTGGCGGCATCCAGGCTGGAAAATTCCGCCACGATCAGGCTGCCGCTAAAACCGGCTGGCCCCGGGTCTTCACTGTCAATGGCAGGATGGGGGCCCGCCATCAACAGACGGCCTTCATTCTGTAGCTGTTTAAGGCGCTCAATATGCTCAGGGCGTGCCTGCATACGAGCTTCCAGGCTATCCTCTCGATCTGTACCCATGATGGCGTATAACACTTAACTCTCCTCCTGTGTGGTTGACTGATCAGCCTCAGAGATAAAGCGGGCCAAGTAGAATGCTTGTAATATGACAAATAGAAAGGTCAGGCCCATCATCCCAAACAGCTTGAAATTAACCCACGTCTCTTCGGCATAATTGAAGGCGACATAGAGATTCACTATGCCCATGCTGATAAAAAACAGTGACCAGGCAATATTCAGGCGGAACCAGATGGGCGATGGCAAAGCGACACTTTTACTCATCATGCGCTCGACCAGGGTGCTTTTCCCAATGAAGTGACTGCCGATGAAAACCACGGCAAACAACCAATTGACTACCGTTGGCTTCCATTTTAGGAATAAAGGGTCTTTCAGGTAGAGTGTCAAACCGCCAAATATCAGCACCAGAACCAGTGTGATCAGGTGCATCTTCTCCACCTTGTGATGCCGAATCCAGCCGTAGCTGACCTGTGCGATGGTTGCAGCAATGATAACGGCAGTGGCGACATAGAAGTCATACATCTTATAGGCGATAAAGAAGAGTATGACGGGAAAGAGGTCGTGAAGAAATTTCATAATTCTACTTAAATAATGCTGATTATCCCTCAGGATAACACAGTTCTACAGTACCCAGCAGGAGATGGTTTAATTGTTGCGACAGAAAGATGAAGCCAAACTATTGCCGATGAATCAATCCCCTAAGCTTTGGGTTACAATGCCTTGATGACTGTTCTGTATGATCTGCATACCCATTCCACTGCTTCAGATGGCACCCTCACTCCAACAGCCCTGGTGGCCTGTGCAGCGGAAGCGGGTGTGGATGTGCTTGCGCTGACTGATCATGACACCACCGAGGGCCTGGCTGAAGCGGCTTCTGCTGCGCAGGAAAAAGGCATTCGCTTTATCACTGGGGTGGAGATCTCAGTTACCTGGGGTGGTCAGGTGGTGCATATCGTTGGTTTAGGATTTGATCCGGCAGACTCAACTTTACAGGCAGGACTTGCCCGATTAAGGGAGTTTCGCAACTGGCGGGCTCAAGAGATTGGTATACGACTGGCAAAGCACCAGATAACCGGTGCCTATGAAGGGGCGAAGGCACTATCGAACGGCCGCTTGATCAGTCGCAGCCATTTTGCCCGGTTTTTGGTTGCCAATGGCTACGCCCCAGATATGCGGAAAGTCTTCAAACAGTTCCTCACCCAGGGAAAGCCGGGGCATGTAGCGGGCGAGTGGGCCGATCTGGCTCAGGCCGTAAGCTGGATCAAGGAAGCCGGTGGGCAATCCGTTATTGCACATCCGGCCCGTTACTCCATGACCCGAACCAAGCTGCGGCGGTTGATTGGTGAATTTCAGGAGGCTGGCGGTGATGCCCTTGAGGTGGTTTCCAGCAGCCACAGTAAAGACGAGGTTTTCACCATGGCCCGGCATGCAAAAGATTTTTCCCTTATGGGGTCTGCCGGTTCTGATTATCATGGACCAGAGACACCCTGGGCTAATTTGGGTAGACTCTCTGCCCTGCCGGACTTGGTCATCCCGATCTGGCGCAATTGGTCGGTTGAAACAGAAGCAGAACCTGTCTGAACCATTTTTATAACATCCTTTCGATTCCTAATTCATGGCACAGTTTTTTCAGATTCACCCAGACAACCCACAATTACGCCTGATCCGCAGTGCAGTGGATATCATCCGCCAGGGTGGAGTGGTGGTATATCCAACGGACTCCAGTTATGCCCTGGGTTGCCATATAGGCGACAAGAACGCGATGGAGCGCATACGTGCTATCCGTAAGTTGGATGACAAGCACAATTTTACCCTGGTCTGCCGTGATCTATCGGAAATTGCAGTCTATGCCAAGATAGAAAATCAGCACTACCGCATGTTGAAAAATCTGACGCCAGGGCCTTATACATTTATCCATAAGGCCACCAAGCAGGTTCCGCGACGACTGCAGCATCCCAAGAAAAAGACCATTGGTATCCGTGTGCCGGAAAATCCAATTGCCCAGGCGCTCCTGGCTGAACTGAATGAACCGATGATGAGTTCAACCCTGATTCTTCCTGGAGAGGATCTACCGCTAACCGATCCCTACGAGATGCGGGATATCCTCAGCCATCAGGTCGATCTGGTGATTGATGGTGGTTATTGTGGTATCGAAGATTCCACGGTAGTAGATATGGAAGGTGATACTCCGTTTGTTGTCCGGGCGGGCAAAGGCGACACCTCGTTATTTGAGGTTTGATTGACTGATGCAGGTATAATCCATCAATGGAAGGTTTAACAACAATACAAAAACTGGCGGTGCTTTTTTTGCCTGTGCTGTTTGCAATTACGGTACATGAGGCCGCTCATGGCTGGATGGCCAAGCGATTAGGTGACCAGACAGCGGCAATACTTGGGCGCGTAACGCTCAATCCACTGAAACATATTGATCTTATAGGGACAATTGTTGTGCCGATGGCTATGTTTGCACTCACCGGTTTTCTTTTTGGATGGGCAAAGCCGGTGCCAGTAGACTTCAGAAACCTGCGGCAACCCCGGCGTGACATGGCGCTGGTGGCGATTGCTGGACCTGGTGCGAACCTGATTATGGCCATTCTGTGGGCTGGGCTGATCCATCTGGGCATAATCCTTGGGGATGACTATGCGTGGTTCGCACTGCCCATGATCTATATGGGTTCTGCCGGCATCTTGATCAATGCCTTTTTGATGGTACTCAATCTGATCCCTATCCTGCCATTAGATGGCGGTCGGGTAGTGGCCTCGCTTTTGCCACCGCGTCTTGCCATGCACTATTCGCGTCTGGAACCTTGGGGTCTGATGATTGTGGTCGCACTGCTCTTTAGCGGTGTCTTGGGGAGTATCATTCATCCTGGCGTGGGCCTGGTGCAAAGTTTCAGTGCCTGGGTGGTCGGTTTAGGCTGAACAGGTTGTTAATCTGATTACTGATAATTCATACTGTCGTCGTATTTAAAGAAAATATTAACTTGAGGTAAAAATCTTGAACTCTGTTCCTGCTCAACATGCCCGCGTACTTTCAGGCATGCGACCAACTGGCCGGCTACATCTGGGTCACTATCATGGCGTATTGAAAAACTGGGTCGAACTCCAGCACGAATATGAGTGCTTCTTCTTTGTCGCAGACTGGCATGCTCTGACGACTCACTATGAAGATCCGAGCATCATCCCTAACAGCGTGAACGACATGGTGATTGACTGGCTGGCAGCAGGTGTCAACCAGGGCGAGGCGAAGATCTTTATCCAGTCCCAGGTGCCTGAGCACGCGGAGCTTCATCTGCTGCTGTCGATGATTACCCCATTGGGGTGGCTGGAACGGGTGCCCAGCTACAAGGACCAGCAGGATAAGCTGAAAGAGAAGGATCTGGCCACATACGGTTTCCTCGGCTACCCGCTGCTGCAGGCGGCAGATATCCTGATGTACAAGGCAGGTCTGGTGCCCGTCGGTGAAGATCAGGTGGCGCATGTTGAGCTGACTCGTGAAGTCGCACGTCGCTTCAACCATCTCTACGGCAGGGAGCCCGGATTCGAAGGGATGGCCGAACATGCAATCAAGAAAATGGGCAAGAAAAACGCCAAGCTGTATAACCGCTACCGTAAATCCTACCAGGAGCAAGGTGATCAGGCGGCACTGGATGCAGCGCGGGCACTGCTCGACAGTCAGCAGAATATCACTGTGAATGATCATGATCGTCTGTTTGGCTACCTTGAGGGCAGTGGTCGGGTGATTCTTCCCGAACCCCAACCGCTGTTGACCAAAGCCTCCAAGATGCCCGGTCTGGATGGACAGAAGATGTCAAAATCCTATGGTAATACCATTGCCTTGCGCGATGATCCGGAAGTGATTGAGAAAGCTCTGCGTACCATGCCCACCGACACCAATCGGGTACGTCGAACAGACCCGGGTGAGCCCGAGCGCTGCCCTGTCTGGCAGTTCCACCTGGTCTATTCTGATGAGTCAGTGAAGGGTTGGGTTCAAGAGGGGTGCCGCAGTGCTGGAATTGGCTGTATTGAGTGCAAACAGCCGGTAATTGATGCCGTACTGCAGGAGCTGAAACCGATTCAGGCTAGAGCCAGAGAATTTGAGAACCAGCCCGAACTGGTGCGAAATATTATTGCAGAAGGGTGTGAGGCGGCACGGAACATGGCGCAATCGACCATGGCTGAAGTACGTCATGCCATTTCACTGAATTACCGTTAGTTGTGTGCTATGTATTGCCTTTCGCATCTTCCCCTGTACAGATGGGGTATGATGTGAGGCCAAAGGCCCCGCCAACAGGAACACAATGACAGATACGGAATTAAATCTGCCACAGCACGCTCATCCGGCACAGGAAGAGATGCCTTTTGCCGTGGTGCAGGGCGCGCCTTGGTCAACGCTGCCCAAGGATCTCTATATTCCGCCGGATGCCCTTGAGGTCTTCCTTGATGCCTTTGAAGGGCCACTGGATCTGTTGCTCTACCTGATCAAGCGACAGAACCTGGATATTCTGGATATTCCCATTGCGCAGATAACTACGCAGTATATGGAATATGTCGATCTGATGAAGGATATCCGGCTGGAGTTGGCGGCCGAGTATCTGGTGATGGCAGCCATGCTGGCGGAAATCAAATCCCGTATGCTGCTGCCACGTCAGGAGGAGCTTGAGGATGAGGAGAGTGACCCGCGGGCCGAGTTGATTCGACGTTTGCAGGAGTATGAGCGCTACAAGCAGGCTGCCGAGGATATTGATAATCTGCCCAGAATTGGTCGGGATCTGTTTCAGGCCGAGGCCGATGTACCCGACCGTATCATTCAGCGGCGTCCGCCAGATGTGGATCTGCGCGAACTGCTGTTTGCCTTGAAAGAGGCGATGCACCGGGTGGATATGTTCAGTCACCATCATGTGCAGATGGAGGCACTCTCCGTGCGCGAAAAGATGTCCAGTGTCCTGGAGCGTATCAACGCAGAGAGCTTTACCCTGTTTACCGATCTGTTTGATCCTGAAGAGGGCCGACTGGGTGTGGTTGTCACCTTTCTCGCCATACTGGAGTTGGTCAAGGGTTCACTGATCGATCTGATACAGGCGGAAAGTTTTGGACAGATACATGTCAAGGCTGTCTCACAGGCAGAGCATTAGTAAGCGATTATTTATAAACTGTTTCTACCTGTTCCGAGTAATGTCGGGTCTGTTTTAGAGACAGGTATTAACCCCTTCCGATGAGATCTGAATAGCTGAACGGTCGATGATGGATAAACTAAAACAGATTGTTGAGGCCGCACTGTTGGCCGCCGGTGCGCCGCTTACCCTCGAACGCCTGCAAGAACTTTTCCTCGAGGAAGAGCGCCCGGAGAAGAAAGATCTACGGGATGCCATAACCGCCTTGGGTGAGGATTATGAGGGGCGCGGCATCGAAATTGCCGAAGTCGGCGGTGGCTTTCGCATCAATGTCAGGGAGCAGTTCGCCCCCTGGGTTTCCCGCTTGTGGGAGGAGAGGGCGCCGCGTTACTCCAGGGCATTAATGGAGACTCTGGCACTGATCGCCTATCGACAGCCTATTACCCGTGGCGAAATCGAGGAGATTCGTGGGGTCAGTGTCAGCAGTAATATTGTGAAAACGCTGCTGGAGCGGGAGTGGGTCAGGGTTGTGGGTACCCGTGATGTGCCCGGTAAACCTTCACTCTATGCCACTACCCGGGAGTTCCTGAACTATTTTGGGCTCAAGAGTCTGGATGAACTTCCGACACTGCAGCAGATTCGTGATCTTGATTCCATCAACAGGGAGTTGGAACTGACAGACCCTGGCAGTGAAATACCTGAAGATGAGGCACTTGCTCAGCTGACAGGGTCAGCTGCGACTGTCCTGGAAGATCCCGATGATGAAATACAGGGCAGTGATGATACTGCCGAGTCAGAACATTTAGCCGAGGTGATCACTATTCATTCTGGGTTATACAGTGAAGAGCTAGCTGATTCAGATAACGATGAAGGGACCAGTGAGTCCACCTTAAATAGCGAACAGACCGAACCAGATGAAACGAGACACGAGTAAAAAAACAGCAGCGGTAGCAAGCGGTGAACGGCTGCAAAAAGTACTGGCCAATGCCGGGTTTGGTTCACGCCGCGAATTGGAGCGGCAGATTGAGGCTGGAGAGGTCTCAGTCAATGGCGAGACAGCCAAGTTGGGAGACAGGGTAATACCTGAGGATACCATCTATATCGGTCGTACCCGTGTGGGAGCCTGGCGGCTCAAGCAGCAAGCACATCAGACAATCATCTATAACAAACCGGAGGGTGAACTGGTCACCCGAAATGATCCGGGTGGACGGCCAACGGTCTTTCCTCAACTACCAAAACTGGTCGGTGGACGCTGGATTGCCGTAGGGCGTCTGGATCTGAATACGACAGGATTGATGATATTCACCACGGATGGCGAGCTGGCCAACAAGTTGATGCATCCATCACAATTGATCGAACGTGAATACGCTGTTCGGGTCAATGGTGATGTGACGGAGGAAAAGCTCGAACAATTGGTCAACGGTGTAGAGCTGGAAGATGGCCCGGCCCGTTTTGAAGATATTGTTGAGTCAGGAGGAGAAGGCCGAAATCGCTGGTTTCATGTCGTGATCATGGAAGGACGCAATCGTGAAGTGCGCCGCCTGTGGGAAGCGGTAGATCTCAGGGTCAATCGTCTTAAGCGGGTTCGCTACGGTCCCATCTTCCTGGACAGCATTCTGGCGGTGGGCAAGTACCGGGCATTGACTGAAGACGAACTGAAAGAGCTGGTGGTTGCGACCGCCGGGGTAAAGGCGGATAAAGCAGCTCCAAAGAAGAGTCGAACAAAGAAAGGCCCGTTTAAAGGAAAGCCACCGCGCAGAAAACCAGCAGTCAAAAGATGAGGGCTGGCGCGTTGTCCACTGGAGACGCCCTGCATAAGATTTATGATGCGCTATTGGGACACTATGGCTCTCAGCACTGGTGGCCAGGGGAGACGCCATTCGAAGTGATGGTGGGTGCTGTCCTGACCCAAAATACCTCTTGGGTAAATGTTGAACGTGCGATTCAAAACCTGAAGCAGGCGGAAATTCTCTCACCACAAGCGATCAATCAGTGTCCTCAGGAGGGACTGGCCCATCTGCTGCGGCCCTCCGGCTACTTCAATGTAAAGGCAAAGCGGTTAAAGAATCTCTGTGAATGGATTCTGGAGCTGGGTCTTGAGGAGAGCAGGGGGATAGCCACGGGGGCATTAAGATCAGCCCTGTTATCAGTCAATGGTGTGGGACCTGAGACTGCGGATGATATCCTGCTGTATGCCTATGATAGGCCAATCTTCGTTATTGATGCCTATACGCGACGAATATTTTCCAGAATAGGACTAGTGTCCGGTAATGAATCCTATGAAGCGCTCAGGACACTCTTTGAAGAGGCTCTTAGTGCAAGTGCAGCAATTTATAACGAATATCATGCCTTAATTGTGCATCACGCCAAGTACGTCTGTCAGGTAAAACCTCGCTGTGATCAGTGTATAATCAAGTTACACTGCCAATTTGACAACAAATAGTATGATTGTCTTATGAAAAGGCAAAAAAAATTTCGCCTAACCTAAGTGGCGATGCTAGAATTATTTTTTTTAGATGACGATGGAAACACGCATGGCATACGATAAGATTAAAGTTCCGGCTGACGGCGAAAAAATTACCGTAAATTCCGATTTTTCCCTCAGTGTTCCCAGTCGCCCAATCATCCCTTTTATTGAAGGTGATGGTATCGGTATCGACATCACTCCGGTGATGATCAAAGTGATCGATGCGGCGGTAGAAAAGGCATATGGCGGCGAACGTAGTATTGCTTGGATGGAGATCTATGCCGGTGAAAAAGCCAATAATCTCTATGGTGGCGATACCTGGCTTCCTGAGGAGACCTATGAGGCCGTAAAAGAGTTTGCGGTCTCTATCAAAGGGCCTCTTACCACGCCTGTAGGTGGCGGTATGCGTTCACTGAATGTTGCCCTGCGCCAGGTTCTGGATCTGTTTGTCTGTCTGCGCCCTATCCGTTATTACGAAGGAACGCCAAGTCCACTGAAGCGTCCTGATCTCACCGACATGGTGATCTTCCGTGAGAACTCTGAGGATATCTAC
Organism: Sedimenticola thiotaurini; assembly: GCA_007713595.1. Classification (GTDB taxonomy): domain Bacteria; phylum Pseudomonadota; class Gammaproteobacteria; order Chromatiales; family Chromatiaceae; genus Sedimenticola; species Sedimenticola thiotaurini_A. The sequence continues at coordinate 904 of VMRY01000038.1, read as the reverse complement.
GCAGGTATCGAATGGGAGGAGGGTACCGATGATGTGAAGAAGATCATTAACTTCCTCCAGAACGAGATGGGTGTTACCAAGATCCGTTTCCCAGAGTGTTCTGGCATTGGTGTCAAGCCCGTTTCACGTGACGGTACGCGTCGCCTGGTGCGTAAGGCGTTGCAATATGCCATCGACAATGATCGCAGCTCTGTTACCCTGGTGCACAAGGGTAACATCATGAAGTTCACCGAAGGTGCCTTCAAAAACTGGGGCTATGAAGTGGCCAAAGAGGAGTTTGGTGCGATTGAAATCGATGGCGGTCCCTGGTGCAGTTATAAAAACCCCAAGACTGGTAAAGAGATTATTGTCAAAGACTCCATCGCTGATGCCTTCCTGCAGCAGATTTTGTTGCGCCCTGCCGAATATGACGTGATAGCCACCCTTAACTTGAATGGTGACTATGTGTCTGACGCGCTGGCAGCTCAGGTCGGTGGTATTGGTATTGCTCCTGGTGCCAATCTCTCTGATGATGTTGCGATGTTTGAGGCAACCCACGGTACTGCACCTAAATATGCCGGTCTGGATAAGGTGAATCCTGGTTCACTGATCCTCTCAGCCGAAATGATGTTGCGCCATATGGGTTGGGTTGAGGCGGCCGATCTGGTTGTTAAGGCGATGTCAGGCGCTATTAAGGCCAAGACAGTAACCTATGACTTCGAGCGACTGATGGAGGGCTCAACACTGCTGAGCTGTTCTGAGTTTGGCGATGCCATGATTGCGAACATGTAAAAGCAAAGTCGTATTTGCCCAAAAAGGCCGGTGCTGTGTTATTCAGCTACCGGCCTTTTTTTGTTTTAAAAAAACCTGTGATTGTAGGTGATGTAAAGATAGGTAGACACGACGACCCACTCAACAGCGGCGT
>VMRY01000092.1 GCA_007713595.1 Sedimenticola thiotaurini | reverse complement strand
GAGATGGTAATGCCAGGTGATAACGTGAAGATGTCTGTTAAGTTGATTGCACCTATTGCGATGGAAGAGGGTCTGCGATTCGCGATCCGTGAAGGTGGCCGTACCGTCGGCGCCGGCGTCGTTGCAAAGATCATAGAGTAATAAATATGGCCAACCAGAGAATTCGGATTCGACTGAAGGCATTCGATCATCGTCTGATCGATCAGTCTGCACGAGAGATTGTCGATACTGCAAAACGTACCGGCGCACAGGTTCATGGACCTATTCCGCTACCTACTAAAAAAGAGCGGTTTACTGTGTTGATCTCACCACACGTCAACAAAGATGCGCGTGACCAATATGAGATTCGCACGCACAAGCGTCTTATGGATATCGTTGACCCTACGGACAAAACAGTTGATGCGCTGATGAAGTTGGATTTGGCGGCAGGTGTTGACGTTCAGATCAAACTGAACTGAGGTAAAGACGATGTTAGGAATTGTAGGACGTAAAGTCGGCATGACCCGGGTTTTCACCGAAGAAGGTGTATCCGTGCCTGTAACCGTGATTGAGGTGGAACCAAATCGTGTCACCCAGTTGCGTACAATTGAAAGCAATGGCTATAACGCGATTCAAATCACTACAGGTTCTCGCAAGGCTTCCCATGTTAATAAGCCGGAAGCTGGGCATTTGGCGAAGGCTGGTGTAGAGGCTGGACGCGGTATGTGGGAGTTTCGTTTAGCTGACGGTGAGGGCGAAGGCCTTGAAGTTGGTGGCGAGATTAAGGTCGATATGTTTGAGGCTGGACAGATTGTGGATGTCCGTGGCACGACGATCGGCAAGGGTTTCCAGGGTGCAGTCAAGCGTTACGGCTTCCGTATGCAGGATGCCACTCACGGTAACTCGCTGTCTCATCGTGCGCCAGGCTCAATCGGTCAGTGTCAGACTCCCGGTCGAGTATTTAAAGGCAAAAAAATGGCAGGCCACATGGGTAACGTTAAGCGTTCAATTCAAAATCTCCAGGTAGTGAGAGTTGATGCAGAACGTAATTTGTTACTTGTCAGGGGTGCTGTGCCGGGTTCTCGTGGTGGTGATGTGATTATCACTCCCGCCATCAAGATGCTGAACAAGGGGTAATAAAGTAATGGACCTCAATGTGCAGGCAGGCAATGGTAAATCAGAGACAATTAGCGTCTCCGATAACGTATTTGCAGCCGATTATAACGAAGCACTGATTCATCAGGTGGTAACTGCATACATGGCTGCGGCCCGTGCTGGTACCAAGGCAAGTAAAAGTCGTTCTGATGTGAGTGGTGGTGGTATTAAGCCTTTTCGTCAAAAAGGCACTGGACGCGCCCGTGCAGGCACGATCAGAAGTCCGATCTGGCGCTCAGGTGGTGTGACATTTGCGGCACGCCCAAGAGATTATTCGCAGAAGGTTAATCGCAAGATGTATCGTGGTGCACTTCGGTCAATATTGTCCGAGTTGCTGCGTACAGAGCGAATGGTGGTAGTTGCTGATTTTGCTGTTGAAGCACCTAAGACTAAACAGCTCGTTGCTAAACTTGGCGATCTGGGGATGAAAGAGGTGTTGATTGTGGCTTCTCAGCCTGACGAAAACCTCTATCTTGCCGCGCGCAACTTGTACGGTGTGGATGTGTGTGATGTTCGTGAAATAGATCCAGTCAGCTTGATAGGGTTTGATAAGGTCGTTATCACTTCCGAATCCCTCAAGCAGTTGGAAGAGAGCCTGTCATGAATAAAGAACGTTTAATGCAGGTGCTGGTTGGTCCAGTAATCTCTGAAAAGAGTACTATAGCTGCTGATCTTAATCGCCAGTTTGTCTTTAAGGTAGTTCCTGACGCGACAAAGCCCGAGATTAAGAAGGCTGTTGAAATGATGTTTGATGTCAATGTTGAGAATGTTCGCGTTGTCAATATAAAAGGCAAAAGCAAACGTTTCGGCCAGATTAAAGGTCGTCGTAACGGCGTTCGCAAGGCCTATATACGGCTTGCAGAAGGCAGTGATATCGACTTCGGTGCGGGTGCCTGATCGGCCTTTTATCGCAACGAATAGAGCGGAATTAAGAGTATGGCAATTGTAAAAACCAGACCAACTTCAGCAGGTCGGCGGTTTGTGGTTAAAGTAGTTAACCCTGAACTGCACAAGGGTGCGCCCCATGAGCCCCTGTTGGAGAAGAAGAGTAAAAATGGCGGCCGTAACAATAATGGACGCATTACTGCGCGCCATCATGGCGGCGGTCATAAGCAGCGCTATCGTATAATCGATTTCAAGCGTGACAAAGATGGTGTGCCAGGTGTTGTTGAGCGTTTGGAGTATGATCCAAATCGCACAGCAAACATTGCATTGATCAAGTACATCGATGGCGAGCGTCGCTATATCATTGCGCCGAAGGGCTTGGTTGCAGGTGATTCGGTGATGTCTGGCGCTGATGCCGGTATCAAAGCTGGAAACAGTCTGCCGCTGAGAAATATTCCGGTGGGAACCAATGTTCACTGCATTGAGATGAAGCCTGGCAAGGGGGCGCAAATTGCCCGCTCAGCAGGAACTTCAGCACAATTAGTTGCAAGAGAGGGAGAATATGCTACCCTGCGCCTCCGCTCAGGTGAGATGCGTAAAATCCGCAGCGAATGTCGTGCAACAATTGGCGAGGCGGGAAATAGTGAGCATAGTCTCCGCAAGCTAGGTAAAGCTGGTGCAACCAGATGGCGCGGCGTTAGACCAACGGTTCGTGGTGTAGCCATGAACCCGGTTGATCACCCACATGGTGGTGGTGAAGGTAGAACCTCGGGTGGGCGTCATCCTTGTAGTCCATGGGGTGTACCAACAAAGGGTTATAAGACGCGTACCAATAAGCGTACCGACAAAATGATTGTGCGTCGGCGCAATCGTAAGTAAATGGAACCGAGGTAATCTAAAGTGCCACGTTCAATTAAAAAAGGCCCATTCGTCGATCATCATTTGATGAAGAAAGTTGACGATGCAGTGGCAAGTAACAGCAAACGTCCAATAAAAACCTGGTCACGCAGATCAATGGTTTTGCCAGACATGATTGGTTTGACAATTGCTGTCTATAACGGACGCCAACATATCCCAGTGCTTGTCACTGAGAACATGATTGGCCATAAACTTGGTGAGTTTGCATTGACCCGGACATTCCGTGGACATGCAGCTGACAAGAAATCGAAACGGTAAACGGGGTAAAACCATGCAGGCTGCTGCTAAATTGCGTTTTGCGCGTATCTCGGCCCAGAAGGGTCGTCTGGTCGCTGATCAGATTAGGGGTCTGCCTGTAGAGCAGGCTCTCAATATCCTCACCTTCAGTAACAAGAAGGGCGCTGACCTTATGAAGAAGCTATTGGATTCTGCTATTGCAAATGCAGAAAACAATGAAGGCGCGGATATTGATGAGTTGAAGGTTGACACCGTCATGGTTGACGAGGGTCCGACAATGAAACGGATCAGAGCGCGAGCTAAGGGTCGTGCGGCCCGTATTTTAAAGCGTACCAGTCACTTCACTGTGATTGTGTCGGACAAGTAAGGCAAAGTTATGGGTCAGAAAGTACATCCAATAGGAATTCGTCTTGGCATTGTCAAGCAATGGACGTCGAAGTGGTATGCCGACTCCAAAGACTATGCTGATATGCTGAACACCGACTTAGAGGTGCGTGAATATCTGAAAAAGCGTCTGTCGCAAGCCTCGGTCAGTCGTATTCAGATCGATCGCCCAGCTAAGAATGCACATGTCACTATTCATTCGGCAAGACCGGGTATTGTGATTGGCAAGAAGGGTGATGATATCAACTCACTGCGTGAAGAAGTCTCAAAGCGCATGGGGATTCCTGCACACATCAGTGTAGAAGAGATCCGCAAGCCTGAGCTTGATGCGCAATTGGTGGCCGAAGGTATAACTCAGCAACTTGAGCGCCGCGTGATGTTCAGACGTGCAATGAAACGTTCTGTACAGACAGCGATGCGTCTCGGTGCAGGTGGTATCAAGGTGAATATTTCTGGCCGATTGAATGGGGCTGAGATCGCACGTAATGAGTGGTACCGGGAAGGACGGGTTCCGCTGCATACGTTACGCGCTGATATCGACTACGGCTTTGCGGAAGCAAAGACAACCTATGGCATCATCGGTGTAAAGGTTTGGATTTTCAAGGGCGAAGTCTTTGGTGACGAGGCTCCTGAAGAGGCGGCGCCTAAAGCAGCGCGTCGTAAAGCACCGCGTAAGAAGGATTAAGTCATGTTATTGCCAAAGCGGACTAAATTCCGTAAACAGATGAAGGGCCGTAACCGCGGCTTAGCAAACCGGGGAAACAAAGTTAGCTTCGGGGAGTATGGGTTGCAGGCGGTTGATCGGGGTCGTATGACATCACGTCAGATCGAGGCGGCGCGTCGTACAATTACTCGAACTGCAAAGCGCGGTGGTAAAATGTGGATCCGCGTCTTTCCCGATAAGCCAATTACCAAGAAGCCCCTAGAAGTACGTCAGGGTAAAGGTAAGGGTAGTGTCGAATACTGGGTGGCATTGATTCAACCAGGTCGCATACTTTATGAAATTGAAGGTGTTTCTGAAGAGTTGGCGCGTGATGCGTTCCGGCTTGCAGCGGCTAAGCTGCCGTTCAAAACAGCCTTCGTTAAACGGACGGTGATGTGATGAGCGCGAGTGAGCTTAGACAAAAAAGCCCTTCAGAATTAGAGGGCGCGTTGTTGGATCTGCGCAAAGAGCAGTTTAACCTGCGTATGCAGCAGGGTACTGGTCAACTTTCTCGCCCGTCTGAGATGAGACGTGTAAGAAAAGAGATTGCCCGGGTCAAAACATTGCTGAATGAAAAAAGTGCAGGTGAAGCGTCATGAGCGAGCAGAATAACAGCAATCGCACGCTCGAAGGCCGTGTTGTCAGTGACAAAATGGACAAGAGTATTACGGTTCTTGTGGAACGTAAGGTTAAACACCCAATCTATGGCAAGTTCATTCGGCGCTCTACCAAGGTACATGCGCATGATGAGGCCAATGAGTGTGGTATCGGCGATCTAGTGGTGGTTGAGCAGTGCCGCCCGCTCTCGAAGAGCAAGACCTGGCGCTTGGTTAAGGTTGTCAATAAGGCAACCTGATCGAATCTTGGGTGATCGTACGATTTCGGAATATTGATTTTTTAATTGGAATAGACCAATGATCCAGATGCAGACAATGCTGAACGTCGCCGATAACAGTGGCGCAAAGCGAGTCCAGTGCATTAAGGTACTGGGCGGATCACACCGTCGCTATGCTGGCATCGGGGATATTATTAAAGTGAGCGTCAAAGACGCAATCCCCCGTGGCAAAGTAAAGAAAGGCGATGTATATAACGCTGTTGTTGTTCGTACCAGAAAGGGCGTGCGTCGTCCGGACGGATCACTGATTCGCTTCGATGGCAATGCTGCTGTCCTGCTGAACACACAATTGCAGCCAATCGGTACCCGTATATTTGGGCCGGTTACCCGCGAACTGCGCAGCGAGCGATTCATGAAAATCATCTCGCTCGCTCCTGAAGTACTCTAAGGGGTAAATCATGGCATTGCGTAAGATCAGAAAAGGTGATCAAGTCGTCGTCTTGGCCGGTAAGGACAAGGGCAAGCAGGGAACTGTTATGCGTGTTATCGACGAAAAGATTATTGTTGAAAACATTAACATTGTGAAAAAGCACACCAAAGCTAACCCCGCCAAGGGTGAACAGGGTGGCATTCTTGATAAAGAGATGCCGATCGATGCTTCTAATGTAGCCATTTATAATCCGAACACAGGTAAGGCTGATCGGGTTGGCATTAAATCCTTAGAAGATGGTCGTAAGGTGCGCTACTTCAAATCTAACGGCGAAGTCGTGGATATCTGAGGCGGATAGAAAGATGGCAAGATTACAACAGATCTACCGCGACGAACTCGTGGGCAAGCTGAAAGAGAAATTCAGCTATAAGAGCGTGATGGAAGTCCCTCGGATAACCAAGATCACACTTAATATGGGTGTTGGTGAGGCGCTGGGCGATAAGAAAGTCCTGGAATTTGCGGTCAGTGACATGGAGAAGATCGCTGGTCAAAAAGCCGTAGTCACCATGGCGCGAAAGTCAGTTGCTGGCTTTAAGGTCCGTGAAGGCTGGCCCGTTGGCTGTATGGTTACGCTTCGTCGTGAACGAATGTATGAGTTCCTAGATCGTCTGATTAACGTGGCTATTCCGCGAATTAGAGATTTTCGAGGACTCAATCCGAAGTCATTTGATGGGCGTGGTAACTACAGCATGGGTGTGAAGGAGCAGATTATGTTTCCTGAGATCGACTTTGATAAGATCGACACACTCCGTGGACTGGATATCATTATTACCACATCAGCTAAAAATGATGCAGAAGGTCGTGCGCTTTTAGAGGCGTTTAACTTTCCTTTCAAGAACTGATATAGAGCAGGAACGTCATGGCAAAAAAGAGCATGATCGCGCGCGAAGTCAAACGTGCAAAACTGGTAGGCAAGTTTGCTGCAAAACGCGGTGAATTAAAGTCAGTCATTAACAGCCCTGATAGTACAACTGAGCAGGTCGATGAGGCTGTGTTGAAACTCCAGAAATTGCCACGTGATGGGAGTCGTGCTCGTCAGCGTAATCGCTGTCGTATCACTGGTCGCCCGCATGGTGTTTACCGTAAATTTGGCTTGTGTCGCCATAAACTTCGCGAAGCTGCCATGCGTGGTGATGTACCAGGGCTTGTAAAAGCCAGCTGGTAATGTAAAATACGGCACCCTTTAGCCGGGTGCTTTCGCCTTTCGGCGGTTTTTTTGTTCAATCGTTTGGGTATCGCTCCTGATTTCAGGTGGCTGACCCTGAGGATTTTAAAAATGAGTATGTCTGATCCGATCGCGGATATGCTGACGCGTATTCGTAATGGTCAACAAGTTTCCAAGGTGGCTGTTTCTATGCCATCTTCTAAGAAAAAAGTAGCTGTTGCACAACTACTTTTGGATGAAGGCTATATTGCTGGTTTCAACACCGAAACCAATGACAATAAGTCAACCCTCCAGGTCGAGTTGAAATATTTCCAGGGCAAGCCCGTCATTGAGCTTATTCAGCGTGTAAGTCGCCCAGGTCTCCGTATCTACAAAGGTAGTAAGGAGATCCCGAAGGTTCGTGGCGGTCTTGGTGTTGCGATTATCTCAACTTCTAAAGGTTTGATGACTGATCGCGCGGCCCGCTCCAGTGGCCAAGGCGGCGAAGTCGTCGCTTACGTAGCCTAAGGGAGGGTGATATGTCACGCGTAGCAAAAAATCCGATATCTGTGCCTTCTGGTGTGGATATCAACTTAAAAGGCAGTGAACTGACAGTCAAGGGTTCCAAGGGAACCATGAAGCTTGATTTGCATGAGTTCGTTACTCTCAAGAATGACGGTGAAACCGTACTTGTAGTCCCTGTGAAAGAGGGGCGTGATGAGTGGGCAATGGCGGGTACCTTTCGGGCATTAGTCGGAAATATGGTCACCGGCGTTAGCACCGGTTTTCAGAAGAAGCTGCAATTAATTGGTGTTGGTTATCGGGCGCAAGCAAAGGGAAATGTATTAAACATGAACCTTGGTTTCTCTCATCCAGTCGACTACCCAGTGCCTGAGGGGATTACGATTGAAACCCCAAGTCAAACCGAGATCGTTGTGTCCGGTTGTGACAAACAGCGTGTTGGGCAGGTTTCTGCTGAGATTCGTGCTTATCGGCCACCCGAGCCTTACAAGGGCAAAGGTGTGCGTTATGCGGACGAGCATGTCGCCCGTAAAGAAGCCAAGAAAAAATAAGGTCATACTGAGATGGACAAGAAAACTTCACGTATACGCCGTGCTCGTAGAGCTCGCGCAAAGATTCGCGAACTGGCGGTCAATCGTCTGACCATCTTTCGTACCCCTAAGCATATGTATGCCCAGGTTATAGCGCCTAACGGTTCACAGGTTCTTGCAAGTGCATCAACCGTGGAGAAGTCGGTTAGAGCTGAAATTGAAGGGGCTTCAGGCAACAGCAGCGCTGCTGCGATCGTTGGTAAAGCGATTGCTGAGCGAGCTAAGGCTGCCGGTGTCGAGAGCGTTGCGTTCGATCGGGCGGGTTTTAAATATCACGGCCGAGTCAAGGCGCTAGCTGACGCTGCCCGTGAAAACGGTCTTAAGTTCTAAGGGGCAGGGCTATGTCAAAATTTAATGAAAAGCCGGAAGGTGATGATCTGATTGAAAAGCTCATCAACGTCAACAGGGTTGCAAAGGTTGTTAAAGGTGGCCGCGTGTTCGGTTTTGCGGCACTGGCAGTTGTCGGTGATGGTAATGGTAAGGTTGGTTTCGGTAGTGGAAAAGCCCGCGAAGTGCCAATAGCAATCCAGAAGGCAATGGAAAATGCACGCCAGAACCTGCGTACAGCAAAGCTGAACGGTGGTACCTTGCAATACCCACTGATCGGGCGTCATGGTGCTGCAAAGGTATATATGCAACCGGCGTCTGATGGTACCGGTATCATTGCAGGAGGTGCGATGCGTGCTGTTTGTGAGGCGGTTGGCGTGCATAACGTCCTTGCAAAATGTATCGGAACGAATAATCCAATTAACGTGGTTCGCGCAACAGTTAATGCGCTAACCGAGATGACTGATCCTGAAACTGTAGCTGCAAAACGCGGTAAATCGGTTAAAGAGATCCTGGGGTAAGTCATGAGCGAAAAGAAAATGATGAAGGTCACCTTGTTGCGAAGCACAAGCGGTCGACTGGCAAGTCACAAGGCGTGCGTACGTGGCTTAGGCTTGCGTCGCATTCGTCATAGTGTGCTGGTTGAAGATACACCGGCTACTCGCGGCATGGTGAATAAAGTGAACTATCTTGTTCAGGTTGAGGAGGCTTAAGATGCGTCTAAACACCATTAAACCTGCAGAAGGTTCAACCAAAGACGCCAAACGCGTTGGCCGCGGAATTGGTAGCGGTCTTGGAAAAACAGCTGGTCGTGGACACAAGGGGCAAAAGTCCCGTTCAGGTGGCTTCCATAAGGTTGGCTTTGAAGGCGGGCAAATGCCACTGCAGCGTCGTTTGCCAAAGGTAGGTTTTACCTCGCGCAAGGGTAAGCTGACGGCTGAAGTTAGACTTGATGAGCTGGCTAAGGTCGAAGGGAACATCATAGACCTGAATTCGCTTCAAGCAGCTGACGTACTTCCGTACAGTATGAAGCGCGCAAAGATCATTCTTTCTGGCACTGTTAGCAGAGCGGTTACTGTTAAAGGGCTGGGTGTGACAAAAGGTGCGCGTGCTGCTATTGAAGCGGCCGGCGGAAAAATCGAGGAATAAATGGCCGGGCAGGGTGCAAAATCTGGCGGTCTAGCCGGAGCAGGTAAGTTTACCGAGCTGCGTCAGCGTTTGCTGTTTGTTATTGGCGCGCTACTGGTTTTTCGTATCGGTACGTTTATTCCTGTTCCGGGTGTTAACCCTGCTGCAGTTGCTGTGTTGTTTGATCAGCAGCAAGGTAGCATTCTGGACATGTTTAACATGTTCTCTGGTGGTGCATTGCAGCGTGCAAGTTTATTTGCGCTTGGCATCATGCCCTATATTTCAGCCTCCATTATTATGCAGCTGATGACTTCTGTTGTACCAAAGCTTGAGCAGCTGAAGAAAGAGGGAGAACAAGGCCGGAGAACGATCACTCAATATACGCGTTATGGCACGGTTGTTCTGGCTACATTCCAGGCGGTGGGTATTGCTATAGCGTTGCAGTCACAGCAGGCGGGTGGTATGCCGGTTGTGTCACTCTCAGGTCCAGGGTTTATCTTAACAGCGGCGGTTTCGCTGGTTACGGGCACCTTGTTTCTGATGTGGCTTGGAGAGCAGATTACCGAGCGTGGTCTGGGCAATGGAATATCACTGATCATATTTGCCGGTATCGTTGCAGGTTTGCCGTCTGCCATTGGTGGTACGCTTGAATTGGTACGAACCGGTGAGATGAATGCGTTGACAGTGCTAGTGCTCTTTGCCCTGGCGGTTGCTGTGACAGCTTTTGTGGTTTTTGTAGAGCGTGGCCAGAGACGTATAACTGTTAATTATGCAAAGCGCCAGCAGGGCAGGAAGATGTTTGCTGCGCAGAGCAGTCATCTGCCGCTCAAGTTGAATATGGCCGGGGTAATCCCACCAATTTTTGCGTCCAGTATCATTCTGTTCCCTTCTACCCTGGGGCAGTGGTTGGGTACGCAGGAAAATATGCGTTGGTTGCAGGATATCGTGGGCAAGATTGCACCGGGTGAACCGCTCTATGTTTTGTTGTACGCGCTGGCAATTGTATTCTTCTGTTTTTTCTATACAGCGTTGGTCTTCAATTCAAAGGAGACTGCGGATAACTTGAAGCGGTCTGGTGCCTTTATCCCTGGTTATCGTCCGGGTGAACAGACGGCGCGCTATATTGATAAAGTAATGTCAAGACTGACGATGGCTGGGGCAATCTATATTACAGCCGTTTGTTTGTTACCAGAGTTTTTGATTGTTGGTTGGAATGTTCCGTTCTATTTCGGAGGAACATCTCTACTGATTATTGTTGTGGTTGTCATGGACTTCATGGCTCAAGTGCAGGCGCATATGATGTCGCACCAGTATGAAGGACTGATGAAAAAGGCGAACCTCAAAGGTAGTGGTGGCGCAGGACTTCTGCGTTAAGCCAAGCCTGGTTCAACTGTTTTTTTTGGAGATTGAGTCATGAAAGTAAGGGCGTCTGTAAAGAAGATTTGCAGAAATTGTAAGATCGTCCGGCGCAATGGCGTTGTACGTGTGATCTGCAAAGAAGCTAGACACAAACAGCGTCAGGGCTGAATGCTTTTTCGCTTGATTTAGTTAAAAAATCCAGTTAAAGTTGTGCGTTCACCGCGCTCGACGTAGGCTGATAATTGTATTTTCAGGAGTTACCCGATGGCCCGTATTGCAGGCGTCAACATCCCAGATCGTAAGCACGCCGTAGTCGCGCTGACGGAGATCTATGGTATCGGTTCCACCCGTGCAGCTGGTATTTGTGATGCTGCTGGTGTTGCAAGAGATGCGAAGATTCTAAATCTGACTGAAGGCGAGGTTGAAGCCCTTCGTGCGGAAGTAGCAAAATTTATCGTCGAAGGTGATCTTCGTCGTGAGGTTTCGATGAATATCAAGCGTCTTATGGACCTTGGTTGTAATCGTGGAATTCGCCACCGCCGCGGTCTTCCGTTGCGTGGTCAACGTACTAAGACGAATGCGCGTACCCGTAAGGGACCGCGTCGTCCTATTAAGCGATAAAAACATCATCGGTTTTTACCGAGACTGTTTTCAGATAATAGTTCACAGGAACATTTCAGATGGCAAAACCGAGCAGCGTGCGGAAAAAGGTTAAAAAGTCCGTCACCGATGGCGTCGCGCATATACACGCATCTTTTAACAATACGATCGTAACCATTTCAGACAGGCAGGGCAATGTATTGTCCTGGGCTACCGCAGGTGGTTCTGGTTTCCGTGGCTCACGCAAAAGTACACCTTTCGCAGCACAGGTTGCGGCGGATCGTGCGGGCGAAAGGGCTAAGGATTATGGGGTCAAGAATCTTGATGTTAATGTCAAAGGTCCTGGCCCTGGTCGTGAGTCTGCAGTTCGTGCGTTGAATAATGCAGGCTTTAAGATCACGAGTATTTGTGATGTAACCCCCATTCCGCACAATGGTTGCCGTCCGCCTAAGAAGCGTCGAGTTTAATCGGAGTTATAGATAATCATGGCTAGATATATCGGTCCCAAGTGTAAGCTGAGCAGACGAGAAGGTACTGACCTGTTCCTGAAGAGCCGTGCTCGCTCCCTGGAATCCAAATGTAATATGGAGAAGCAGCCTGGTCAGACGACAGATCGCCGTCGTCGCCTGTCAGATTATGGTCTGCAGCTCCGTGAGAAACAGAAAATGCGCCGTATATACGGCATTATGGAAAAGCAGTTCCGTAATTACTATAAAAGTGCTGCCCAAACAAAAGGTGCAACTGGTGAAAACCTGCTCCACCTTCTAGAGACGCGTCTTGATAACGTCGTCTATAGAATGGGTTTTGGAAGCACGCGTTCAGAATCACGTCAGCTTGTCAGCCACAAGTCGATTGAGGTGAATGGGAAGATTGTTAATATTCCTTCTTATACTATTCAAGTCAATGATGTGGTTAGTGTACGCGAGAAGTCCAAGAAACAACTGCGTATTCAGAGCTCATTGGCATTGGCAGAACAATACGGCACCGTAGAGTGGATTGACGTTGATGCAAAAATCATGGCGGGCACATTCAAACGTCTGCCAGACAGAACTGAACTGCCTGCAGAAATAAACGAGCAGCTGGTTGTAGAGCTGTACTCCAAGTAAGGATTACCTTCAAGAGGTCGAAATGCCGGAGTTTGTTACCGATTTTCTTAAGCCGCGTCTGGTAAATGTAACACCGATAAGCGAGCTACATGCTAAGGTCTCTTTAGAGCCCATGGAGCGCGGTTTTGGTCATACATTAGGCAACTCTTTGCGCAGAATTCTTCTCTCTTCAATGCCAGGTAGTGCTGTCGTGGAAGCAGAGATCGAAGGTGTTCTGCATGAGTACACCAGTGTTGAAGGTGTGCAGGAAGATGTGCTCGAGATCATGCTTAATCTGAAAGAGTTGGCCATCATCATGCATGCGCGTGACGAAGCTACTCTTACCCTTAAAAAGAAAGGCGTTGGCCCTGTACTCGCCAGTGATATCACGCTTGATCATGATGTGGAGATTGCCAATCCTGATCATGTGATCGCGCATCTCACTAAAGATGGTGAGTTGAGCATGACGCTGAGAGTGGCTCGCGGGATAGGCTATCAGCCTGCAGCTAATCGTCAGAGTGATCTGTCTGAAGATCGGCCAATCGGTAGACTTCAGCTGGATGCGAGTTTCTCTCCAGTAAGACGTGTTGCTTACTCAGTTGAAGCGACGCGCGTTGAACAGAGAACCGATCTTGATCGTTTGGTGATTGATCTAGAAACCAATGGAACAATCGATCCGGAAGAGGCGATCAGACGCGCAGCGACGATTCTTCAGGATCAACTCTCGGCATTCGTTAAGCTCGACGAGACAGTCGGCACAGAGAAAGTTGAAGAAGAGGCTAGACCAGCTATCGATCCGATTCTGCTGCGTCCGGTTGATGATCTTGAGCTGACAGTTCGTTCTGCAAACTGTCTAAAGGCTGAGAATATCTTCATGATCGGTGATCTTATTCAGCGCACTGAAGTTGAATTGCTTAAGACCCCTAATCTGGGTAAGAAGTCACTCACTGAGATCAAGGATGTACTCGCAACCAGAGGCTTGTCTCTGGGTATGCGGCTGGAAAATTGGCCGCCGGAAGGTATGGAAGATACGGGTCGCTAATAGCGGACCTCAAACTGTATATCTATAGTATTAACCTAAGTTTAGGGAAGTCGATCCATGCGTCATCGCAAATCAGGACGGCAGCTGAACCGCAACAGTTCACACCGCAAGGCTATGTTTCGTAACATGACCTGCTCACTGTTGCGTCATGAGCTGATCAAAACAACATTACCGAAGGCTAAAGAGCTGCGTAAAGTAGCTGAGCCGATCATCACATTGTCTAAAAGTGACAGCGTTGCCAAGCGTCGTCTAGCCTTTGATCGTCTGCGCGATGATGAGGTTGTCGGAAAGCTGTTCACTGAAATTGGACCTCGCTATAAGGAGCGCCCGGGTGGTTATTTGCGTATCCTTAAATGCGGTTTTCGTCCCGGCGACAAGGCACCTATGGCCTTCGTCGAACTGGTCGATCGTCCTGATGTAGAGATGGATGCTGTTGAGGCTGAGTAAGCTGATACTTCCAAGCAGAAATCAAAAACCGGGCATTGCCCGGTTTTTTTATGCCCGGTTAATCGGCTAAACTGAATCTAGTATCAAATCGGATAATAGCAATGCCTGCGCCTTCCTCGCCTGACCTGATTGCGTTATTTACGGATTTTGGAGTCGGTAGTCATTATTTAGGTCAAATGAAGGCCGCTCTTTATGGTCGGCGTGTGTATTGTCCTATTGTGGAGTTGTGTTCGGATGCACCTGCATTTGATCCGATCTCCTCCTCGTACCTGCTCGGCTCATTTCTTGATTATCTACCTGCCGGGTCTCTGATTATCGCGGTTGTCGACCCAGGGGTGGGTAGTGACAGACGTGCCATACTGGTTAAGAGTGAGCGGCACTGGTTGCTGGGGCCAGACAATGGTTTACTGGCGATAGCTGTTCAACGCGAAAAGGATGTCCGTTTACAAACTATTACGCTTGAAAAAACAAATGGTTCACGCACGTTTGATGGTCGTGATTTGTTCGCTCCAGCCGCGGCAATGCTCTGTCAGAATGAAGTCGTTCCCGGTGTAGAAATCCAAGCAAGTTCACTTATCGGGATTGGGTGGCCGGTGAGTGTCGCCCGGATTATTTATATTGATACATATGGTAATGCAGTTTCTGGTATGGCCGGAGATACTGTCTCGAAGGGGCAAGCTCTACGCGTTAATGGGGTAGATATTGTTTATGCCGCAACATTTTCACGTGTTCAACCTGGTTGCTATTTCTGGTACGTTAATTCAAATAACCTGGTTGAAATCTCAGTTAATAGTGGCAGTGCCGCGGATCTGCTGGAACTTGGGATTGGTACTAGGATCGAAATAGTCACCTGACCTTAAGCTTGGCCACTCGCCTCTTCAAGGATTGTTTTCAGGTATTGCCCCGTATAGGAGTGAGCCGTCTGAGCGATTGCCTCAGGGGTACCCTGAGCAATTATTTCTCCCCCTTTATTGCCGCCCTCCGGCCCCATGTCAATAATCCAGTCTGCAGTCTTAATTACGTCTAGATTGTGCTCGATTACGACCACGGTATTGCCATGGTCACGCAACCTATGAAGTACTTCGAGTAGGTGTTTGACGTCATGGAAATGGAGGCCGGTTGTTGGCTCATCGAGTATATAGAGTGTATTTCCGGTGTCGCGCTTGGAGAGCTCGCGCGAGAGCTTTACCCGCTGTGCCTCCCCGCCGGACAGTGTGGTTGCATTCTGGCCGAGTGTTATATAGGAGAGGCCAACATCCATTAATGTCTGTAGCTTGCGTTTTAACGCAGGGATAGCGTCAAAGAATGTCAGGGCATCTTCAATGGTGAGATCCAATACTTGATTGATGCTCTTTCCTTTGTATTTGATTTCCATTGTCTCTCTGTTATAGCGAGAGCCCTTGCAGATGTCGCACTGTACGTAGATATCGGGTAAGAAATGCATCTCCACCTTAATAACGCCGTCACCTCTGCATGCCTCACAACGCCCTCCTTTAACGTTGAAGCTGAATCGCCCCGGCGTATAGCCACGGGACCGTGCTTCATGCGTTCCCGCAAACAGTTCCCGAATAGGTGTGAAAATGCCTGTGTAGGTTGCCGGGTTTGACCTGGGGGTTCGCCCGATGGGGCTTTGATCAATATCCACTACCTTGTCAAAATATTCGAGGCCAGTAATTTTTTCATGGGGTGCCGGATCGAGATTGGCTCGATTTAATTGAGTGGCAGCAAGTGGATATAGCGTGTCATTAACCAGGGTGGATTTCCCCGATCCGGAGACACCTGTGATGCAGGTGATTAGACCGGCAGAAATATCCAGGTCAACCGATTTCAAATTATTGCCCGTGGCGCCGGTTACAGAGAGTACGCGCTTGGGGTTGAATGGATGCCGATGTGACGGTATCTCTATACGCTTCTTACGTGAGAGATATTGGCCGGTTAGTGAATCCTCATTGGCGGCAATCTGTTCGGCTGTTCCCTGGGCGATGATATGTCCGCCGTGAACCCCGGCACCTGGTCCTATATCAATAACGTGATCGGCGCTTCGAATGGCCTCCTCATCATGCTCAACAACGATAACGGTATTACCAAGATCACGCAGATAGGTCAGTGTCTTGAGCAGTCGGTCATTGTCTCTTTGATGGAGTCCAATTGAGGGCTCATCAAGTATATACATCACACCCACCAGACCGGCACCTATCTGGCTGGCAAGTCGGATGCGTTGTGCTTCACCGCCGGATAGTGTTTCTGCGCTTCTGTCCAGTGTTAGGTAATCGAGCCCCACATTGACAAGAAACTGCAGGCGTTGGGATATCTCGCTGACCACTTTAGCGGCAATCTTGCCTTGCTTTCCTGGAAGCTCCAGTTGCTGGAAAAACTCCCAGCAGTTGCCGACCGGGCGCTTGGTAATATCAGGTAACGTCTGGTCATTTATGAAGACGTGGCGTGCTGCCTCAGTCAGTCGCGTGCCTTTACAGGCAGAGCAAGAGTGGGTTGATATATAGCGTGCCAGCTCATCCCTGACGGCATTTGATTCAGTTTCCCTATAGCGCCGCTCCATATTTGGGATGATGCCCTCGAAAGGGTGAGTGTTGGTGCTGCTACGACCGCGTTCATTAAAGTAAGTAAAGGTGATCTTTTCTTTACCACTGCCAAATAGAATCGTATCCTGAATTTTCTTCGGGAGATCTTGCCAGTTGGCTTCAACATCAAATTTGTAATGCTTACCGAGAGAGCTTATTAATTGGAAGTAGTAGGCATTTCTCCTGTCCCATCCACGCACTGCGCCTGCGGCAAGACTCAGGTGAGGATGTGCAACTACCCTGCAGGGATCAAAGAACTGCTCATTGCCGAGTCCATCGCAGGTCGGGCAAGCGCCTACCGGGTTATTGAATGAAAAAAGCCTTGGCTCAAGCTCGGGCAGGCTGTAGCCGCATTCCGGGCAGGCAAAGTTGGCAGAGAAGACATACTCTTTCTGGTTCTCCTGATCCATTGAGGCCACTCGCACCAGCCCGCCAGAGAGGCCCAGGGCCGTCTCGAATGACTCCGCCAGTCGTAGGGAGAGATCATCTCTAACCTTAAAGCGATCAACTATGGCTTCAATACTATGTTTTTTGTGCAGCTCTAATTCAGGTGGCTGGTCGAGTTCAAAAATTTCGCCGTCGATGCGTGCCCTGATAAATCCCTGTGCATTCAGCTCCCTAAGCAGTTTGTGATGCTCACCTTTCCGGTCAGATACAATGGGTGCCAGAAGCATAAGTTTGCTTCCTTCGGGAAGGCTGAGTATCTGATCGACCATCTGGGTAATGGTCTGTGCCTCAAGCTTGCTGCCATGAGTGGGGCAGCAAGGCGTACCCGCGCGCGCGAAGAGCAGGCGGAGGTAGTCATAGATCTCAGTGATAGTGCCTACGGTTGATCGCGGATTATGCGAGGTGGTCTTTTGCTCAATCGAGATGGCGGGAGAAAGCCCTTCGATATGGTCTATGTCCGGTTTCTCCATCATGGAGAGAAATTGCCGCGCATAGGCCGAAAGCGATTCAACATAACGTCTTTGGCCTTCGGCATAGATTGTATCAAACGCCAGTGATGATTTCCCGGAACCAGAAAGACCTGTAATTACAATCAACCGGTCTCGTGGTAAATCCAGGTCGATATCTTTCAGGTTGTGGGTGCGGGCACCTCGAATACGTATCGTGTCCATCTGCATACCAGCCAATTAGCGAACCTGATACTATACGCTGTCTTGTTCTTTCGGGCCAAACAAACAGCGGGACAATAAGTAGGCCTTTTGCGTGGTTTTAATCTCAATTGAAGAGGCATCAGAAGAGCGATTTCTGTTGTCAAATGTCTGTATTGATAGGCTCTTTCCTGGTTGAAGAGCAGTCTGCCTGTGAAGTGATTGATCAATTGAAAACAGAAAATAGAAATATCCATAAGCTAACCCCGAACGAGATCAGGGCCGCCTTTTCACTGGCCGGTATTTTTTCCCTAAGGATGCTCGGCTTGTTTCTGATTCTGCCTGTGTTCGCGATTTATGCCGAACAGCTGGCAGGTGTTACGCCGCTCCTGATTGGCGTCGCAATTGGTGCCTATGGTCTGACTCAGGCGATATTCCAGGTGCCTTTTGGCATGCTATCTGATCGGATTGGGCGTAAGCCAGTGATCATCGGTGGCTTGCTGGTCTTCGCGGCCGGTAGTGCAGTTGCAGCCAGTTCAGACACCATATGGGGTGTTGTACTGGGTCGGGCTTTGCAGGGCAGTGGTGCAATTGCAGCCGCAGTGATGGCGCTTGCTGCCGATCTGACTCGTGAGCAGAACCGCACAAAGGCAATGGCTGTCATTGGCATGAGTATCGGTCTTGCATTTGCGGTATCCCTGGTTCTTGGTCCGCTGTTAAATAAGTGGATTGGTGTTCAGGGGATCTTCTGGCTAACTGCCATTCTTGCTCTGCTCGGTGTTCTGGTTACACTCTTTTTGGTCCCTGATCCATTGAAAACGGTATCGCATCGGGATGCTGGGGCAGTGAGTGATCAGTTTGCGCGAGTTCTGCGGGATGGTGATCTGGTTCGACTGGATCTTGGCATTTTGCTACTCCATATGATGCTTACAGCAGTTTTCATAGCGGTTCCTTTGACCCTCCGTGATGTAATCGGCATCTCTGTAGATCATCACTGGATGATCTACTTGCCAGTCGTACTGCTGGCCATAATTTTTATGGTTCCGTTTGTGGTTATTGCGGAAAAGCGACGCAAGATAAAGCCTATATTCTTGCTTGCAATACTCTCCATTGCTATAGCGCAACTTTGCTTTATTCTGCTTAAGGGTTCAATGTTGGGCTTTGGCTTCGGTCTGCTGCTGTTCTTTACTGCATTTAATCTGCTTGAGGCGACCCTTCCTTCTCTGATTTCAAAGACGGCACCTGCAGAAAGCAAGGGTACTGCAATGGGGATCTATTCGACTTCCCAGTTTCTGGGTGCTTTTCTCGGAGGCCTGGCCGGTGGATGGGTGTACTCGCAGTTTGGTCTAGAGGGTGTCTTTCTTTTTGGTTCGGCAACTGCATTGGTATGGCTGGTCATTGCCAGTGGCATGTCAAAACCGAGCTATCTCAGCGCCTACCTGATACAGGTAGGTGTGATGGACCAAGAAAAGGCCGCTCTACTGCAGGCTGAGCTCCAGCAAATCGAAGGGGTTGGTGAGGTTGTGGTGATGGCAGATGAGGGCGTTGCCTACCTGAAAGTTGATACACAGTACGTGGATTTTGGAATTTTGGATGAATTCTCTGTCGCAGAGACGTAAAATTAACCGCTCAGGCCTACTGGCCAAGGAGTCACTTATTAGAAATCGGAGGAGATATGGCCAAAGGCGTTAATAAAGTAATCTTGATTGGAAATGTCGGGAAGGATCCAGATGTTCGTTATATGCCCAATGGTAACGCGGTGGCCAATTTAACCCTGGCAACTTCAGAATCCTGGAAAGACAAGAGTACGGGTGAGAATCAGGAGCGTACGGAGTGGCACAGGGTGGTCTTTTTCCGTCGCCTTGCTGAGATCGTCGGGGAGTATGTGAAAAAGGGATCAAAGATCTATGTAGAAGGGCGATTGCAAACCCGAAAATGGCAGGATCAGGGAGGGCAGGATCGTTACACCACGGAGATCGTTGCGGATCAGATGCAGATGCTCGATGGCAAGGGAAGCTCTTCGGCCTCATTTGATTCAGGCCGTCCAGCCTCTTCAGGCTCAAATGAGGCAACCTCATCAGCCCCAATGCCAGATGATGGATTTGATGACGATATACCGTTCTGACGTTTACCTTAGACAGTGTTTAGAAAAGTAACCTCTGCCGTCATTGACGGCAGAGGTTTTTTTATCCCGCTTTACCGTCGACCCTGGGTTTTATCAGCATCGGCGTGTAGATGATGGAAAAAAGCAGGAAGCTGAGAATCCATAATCCACCTGACAAGTGAACCCACATGGTATATTGCTGCGGCAAAAGCTGTGGCCCAAAGACCCGGGTGATCGCGGCCAGATTGAGCAGAATAAAGCATCCATTAATCAGGCGACTTGATTCAATCGCTCGCCCTGTGTGGCCCAGCGCCACCCGCGCCATCATGCCGTAGGTAAGTACACCGATTCCCCCAACGGTGATCGCATGCTTGGCCAGATTAACGGCAGTAATCCCGAAGCTGGCCAGACCGATCAATGCGAAGCCGATAATCAGCCAGATCATGCCGGTAAACAGTACCCAGAGGATGGGTATCCGCCAGATTTGATGGCTATACCATCCTGTTACACGTAGAAGCTGACTAATAGCAATAGCCAAAGCGAGTGTGCCTGTAACCCAAGCAACGGGATAGATGAATTGAGAAAGGACCAGGCCACTTAATAAAATCACAGTTGCCATCTCAACCTTGTTATCATGCTTTGATTGATGGCCAGGAATTACCGCTTCGGTGAAGAACGGAATGACTCGCCCCCCAAGTAGGGTGATAAGAAATGCCACAAGATAGAGCATGGCATCCGTTCCCTGGACGGCCGTTGTGGCGAAGCCAAGTGATTGAAGGTGGACATACAGGTTGGCTAAGGCCATCACGAGCAGCAATGGCACAAAGATGCGGTTAGCCTTTTGTTGGCCTTGCCAGAGCGCCGGCTGAATACCCATTGCGACAGCGGGTAAAAAGGCGAGATCAACTATGGCAATAGCTGCCCCTGGGATAACGCTTTCAAAAAACGGAGCTATCCTGCCGGCAAGCCAAAGCAGGAATAGGAGGCCCAGCGGTCTCCCTGTAGGGGGTGTTACCCCCGTCCAGTTTCTTACTGCCGTGAGTAAAAAACCGGCAATTATGGCAACAGCGTAACCAAACAGCATCTCATGGCTATGCCAGCCGATACTGCCGTAATATGTTGGAAGGGCGTAAGCACCAGACCATGCACCAAGCCAAATCAGTATAAGGAACAGGGCTGAGTAGGCGGCGGAAAGAAAAAACGGTCTAAAACCTAATGCCAGGAGCGTCATGCCTTGTGCTTCAAGTTCTGGCTTGGGTGGTTCGGAATGAACTTTCAACATGATTTGTAAGGTATTTCCTTTGAAAGACAATAAGATGCGTTAGCATAATCTGTTTGTGTCAGATCGCTTTGATATCAATCAAGGCTGAAATATTTAGGTATGGGGCGTGGGGCTACATAGGTTCAGGCTTGATAGATGCCGCCCAGTATAACCGGATGGGTGGCGCCGGTGACACTGGGCAGGTTTCCATGCAGTCTTTCCAGGGTCCGCGAGGCTAGCCAGGCAAAAGCGGTCGCTTCTATCTGCTCAGGGGCAATGCCATAGTTGGTCGTATCCTCAACCGTTATCTGACCAAGTTCCTGCTGCAGCTGGCGCATAAAAAAGCCATTGCGGGTTCCACCGCCGCAACAGATCACTCTGCTACAGTCTGGGGCATGCCTTTTAATGGCTTGGGTAATGGACTGTACAGACAGCGCGCAGAGTGTGGCCTGGATATCGGCAGGGTTGTAGTTGGCTATCGTGGGACACTGTTTTTCCAGCCATGTTAAGTTAAACAGCTCCGGGCCAGTGCTTTTGGGTGCGGCCTGTTTAAAGTAACTCTCGCTGAAAAGACTTGAGAGTAGTTCGGGTTGAATAACTCCGCTGGCTGCCCATGCGCCATCTTGATCAAATGTATGCTGCTTGCAGCGCGTGATCCAGGCGTCCATTAATGTATTGGCTGGCCCGGTATCAAAGCCAATAACACCCGCTTGTAAATTGGCCGGCAGAACAGTGATATTGGCAATGCCGCCTAGATTTAATATCACCCGATCTTCAGAAGGATCCTGCAGTATGGCGGCATGAAAGGCCGGGGCGAGTGGGGCTCCCTGGCCTCCAGCTGCCATATCTCTGCGTCTGAAGTCAGCTGTAACGGTGATGCCTGTCAGTTCAGCCAGTTGATTCGGATCGCCAATCTGTAGCGTGAACGGATGGCGTGCGCTGGGTCGGTGTCGAATGGTCTGGCCGTGGGAGCCGATGGCCTTGATCTGTTTACGATCAACCCCGGTCTGTTCCAAAAGCTGGGATACAGCCTGGGCAAACTGTTTGGCGACCTCAATATCGGCGACGCCAAGGATCTCTATCTCATTGTCGCCTGGAAGTGCGAGCTGTTTCAGCGTTGCGCGTGTCTGGTCATCCCAGGCGAGGAAGGTATGGCCACGTAGTTTGGTGGTGTTTGAGCCAAGCTCAACCAGGACGGCATCAATGCCGTCCATGCTGGTGCCTGACATCAGGCCGATATAGAGGGAGCCGATGGAATTGCCTGCCTTAGCGGGCATCTGCCACCATGGTTTTTGCTGCCAGGTCGAGTTGAGCAATCAGGGGTGTGCTAACAGACAAGAATTTACTCCGGTATTTTTTAGCGAGTGGCTCCGCTGCAGGTAACTTGATGGTCAGCGGATTTCTATGCACACCATTTACCCGGAACTCATAATGCAGATGGGGCCCGGTGGCCAGACCGCTCTTGCCGACATAGCCAATGACTTGGCCTTGTCTTACACGTGATCCGTTATTCACACCGCTGCGATATTTAGACAGATGGCCATAAAGTGTCGTGTATTGACTGCCGTGACGAAGGATAACCGTGCGACCATAACCACCCTTGGTGCCTCTGAAGATAACGCGTCCATCACCAGCTGCCTTGATTGGAGTACCTGTGGCGGCAGAATAGTCAACGCCTTTGTGTGGGCGTTTTTTGCCGAGTACGGGATGGAAGCGCGCTTTGGTAAAGCGTGAAGATATCCGCCTGAAATCTACCGGGGCGCGTAAAAATGCCTTACGCATGCTGTCGCCCTCGGGTGAGTAATAGTTGCTGTAACCCTCGTCATCTTCGAAGCGAATGGCGCGGAACACCTTGCCCTGATTGATGAATTCTGCGGCAAGGATTGGGCCGTTGCGATATTTCTTGCCGTCCAGATACTCTTCTTCATAGATCAGGCTGAATTGATCGCCAGCTCGGATCTCCAGTGCAAAATCGATGTCCCAGCCGAAAATGTTAGCCAGCTCCATTGTGAGTGAATCGGATAGCCCGGCCCTTTGGGCAGCAAGGTAGAGCGAATTGGCGATGGTTCCAGAAGTAGTGGCAACCCGTTTCTCGAGACTGCGATCATGTGTCTGGGCGATGAAACCTTCTTCGCTAGGCAGGATTTGCAGGCTGCGAATAGCGCTTTTCTTATGTACTAGCTCAAGCAGTTCTCCCTGCTTATCCAGGCGCACCCGAATCGTTTCACCAGGCCGGATATTGGCCAGATCCTTGGCCTCTTTACTGCTGTTGACGATGCGATGAAGTAGATTCGGGGAGAGTTTCAGGCGTGAAAAGATCAGCGCCAGATTATCTCCAGACTTTACCTTCTCTTCCAGCCAGGTTCCCTGGTCAATGCTTACAATGGCGTCTTCGCTGCTAATTGTCTCTTGAGTGACCTCAGGCTGAGACTGGACTTCAGACGGTTTGCTATCAGCTGCCGCCTCTGACAGGCTTGTCTCTACTATAGGGTCTTGTGCCGCTTCAGTATCTGTGGTCGGGACTGAGACGGTCTGTTGCTCTGCATTCTCATTAACTGATTGATCTTCGATGCTGGTTGCTTCAGCCGGGGCAGGCAGTATTAGCGTGACTTCCTTTCGAGGCTGGGCCACTTGAGCCGGCGCTAGAGTGATTTCATTGGGGGCTTCGGCACTCTTTGGTGCCGCGCTTTTTTCGCTATCACCCAGTGATGCGTAAATTGCTGTTGCGCACAAAGCGAGTCCAGCAACAGCGACCAGTGCGAGTCGCGAGGGCCTTTTTGCAGGGCGTGAGCCCATCAGATCGCTGTGTAATTTGTAGTCATTTATCATGTTATTACGCTAATCCCCGGAATATTCTGACAATTATTGCGCAAAGCTGGTGTAATTCCCAGTGTTTTCAGGAAGATACTTTTCGCCCGGCTTTTTGGCAAGGGGTTTTGCTCAGATAAACACAATATATATAGAAACGGTTACTTTTTCTTGTTTCATCCTGTAAATTGTGCGCCCCGACATATTCTTGATTTTTTTGAGGTGGGAAATGGCGTCAATCGCTGAGTCGATGGAGCTTATTAAGCGTGGTGCAGATGAGATCCTCCTGGAGGAGTCTCTGCTCAAGAAGTTGGAGCGTGGAAAGCCGCTCAGGATCAAGGCGGGTTTCGATCCGACCGCTCCCGATCTGCACTTGGGACACACTGTGCTTATAAATAAGCTGCGCCAGTTCCAGGATCTGGGTCATGAGGTGACCTTTCTGATCGGTGATTTCACTGGGATGATTGGTGATCCGACGGGAAAAAATGTGACGCGTAAGCCACTCACCCGTGAAGATGTATTGAAGAATGCCGAGACCTACCAGGAGCAGATCTTCAAGATTCTTGATCGTGAGAAGACGATTATCCGCTTTAATTCGGAATGGATGGTGGAAATGGGTGCGGCCGGTCTGATCCAGCTTGCAGCCAAACACACCGTTGCGCGGATGCTGGAACGCGATGATTTCAATAAACGCTACAAGAATGGCCAGCCCATAGCCATCCATGAATTCCTCTACCCGCTGGTGCAGGGGTATGACTCTGTCGCGCTCCGGTCAGATGTGGAGCTGGGTGGCACTGATCAGAAATTTAATCTGCTGGTCGGGCGTCAACTTCAGGAGATTTATGGTCAAGAGCCTCAGGTGGTTTTGACCATGCCTATTCTAGAAGGGTTGGATGGCGTGCAAAAGATGTCCAAGTCTCTTGGTAACTATATCGGCATTGCCGATCAGCCGGACGATATGTTTGGCAAGATCATGTCGATTTCCGATGAGCTGATGTGGCGCTATTACGAACTACTCAGTTTCAAACCGATGACTGAGATCAATGCCCTCCAGCAGCGCGTGAGTGAAGGCCTCAATCCACGCGATGCCAAAGTCATGTTGGCAGAGGAGTTGATTGCGCGTTTCCATGATAAGGCGGCCGCGACCAAGGCAAATGAAAATTTTGTGGCACGTTTTCAGAAGGGGGCCATGCCGGATGAAATGCCGGAGTTAACTTTGGAAGCAGGTGAGGGATTATCATTAGCCAATCTATTAAAAGAGGCTGAGCTCGTCGCAAGTACATCGGAGGCCCTGCGCATGATCAAACAGGGAGCGGTAAAGATTGACGGAGAAAAGATAGAGGACCGCAACTTGGTGATTACTGCGGGTGTGAGTGCTGTTTATCAGGTAGGCAAGCGGCGTTTTGCGAAGGTAAAGTTGAGTTGATTGGTGTTTAATTGTGGGTGATTTTCTGGTTGTCATAAAAAGTTAAAGAAGGGGCTTGCGTGTGATGAAGGAGTGCGTATAATGCGCCGCTCGTTCGGAGGTAAGGCAGCTGAAAAAGGCGGCTGAGCTAAGGGGTGAAGGCCCAGGGAACGGGTGTTTCGAAAAGGTTGAAATTAAGTCTTGACCTGTTCGAAATGAGGCGTAGAATACGCGCCTCGCTTGGGGAGAACGACATGGTCGAGGTACTTAAGCGGAAGGATTTTTGGTCAATGTGATTGACATAAAAATCGGAGGCATTCATAATTGACTGTCTCGGTCGGATGAAAATCTGGCAGCTCTTTAACAATCAGGTTAGGTAATTTGTGTGGGTGCTCCGTCGGTGGCTTATGAAGCCAAATATTTCGACGGAACATCTATAAAAGATTCCTTTTTTAGACGTAATGTCGAGCAAGGATTTGTCACCCATAAAGTGACTAGAACACTTCAAGTGAAGAGTTTGATCCTGGCTCAGATTGAACGCTGGCGGTATGCTTAACACATGCAAGTCGAACGGCAGCACGAGAGAGCTTGCTCTCTTGGTGGCGAGTGGCGGACGGGTGAGTAACGCGTAAGAATCTACCTATTAGTGGGGGATAACTCGGGGAAACTCGAGCTAATACCGCATACGCCCTACGGGGGAAAGTGGGGGACCTTCGGGCCTCACGCTATTAGATGAGCTTGCGTTGGATTAGCTAGTTGGTAGGGTAATGGCCTACCAAGGCGACGATCCATAGCTGGTCTGAGAGGACGATCAGCCACACTGGGACTGAGACACGGCCCAGACTCCTACGGGAGGCAGCAGTGGGGAATATTGGACAATGGGCGCAAGCCTGATCCAGCAATACCGCGTGTGTGAAGAAGGCCTGCGGGTTGTAAAGCACTTTCAATTGTGAAGAAAAGCGAGAGGTTAATAACCTTTTGTCTTGACGTTAACTTTAGAAGAAGCACCGGCTAACTCTGTGCCAGCAGCCGCGGTAATACAGAGGGTGCGAGCGTTAATCGGAATTACTGGGCGTAAAGCGTACGTAGGCGGTTTAGTAAGTCAGATGTGAAAGCCCTGGGCTCAACCTGGGAACTGCATTTGAAACTGCTGAACTAGAGTGTGGTAGAGGGAAGTGGAATTCCGGGTGTAGCGGTGAAATGCGTAGATATCCGGAGGAACACCAGTGGCGAAGGCGACTTCCTGGACCAACACTGACGCTGAGGTACGAAAGCGTGGGTAGCAAACAGGATTAGATACCCTGGTAGTCCACGCCGTAAACGATGTCAACTAGTTGTTGGGAGCATCTTGGCTCTTAGTAACGTAGCTAACGCGATAAGTTGACCGCCTGGGGAGTACGGCCGCAAGGTTAAAACTCAAAGGAATTGACGGGGGCCCGCACAAGCGGTGGAGCATGTGGTTTAATTCGATGCAACGCGAAGAACCTTACCAGCCCTTGACATCCTGCGAACTTTCTAGAGATAGATTGGTGCCTTCGGGAACGCAGTGACAGGTGCTGCATGGCTGTCGTCAGCTCGTGTCGTGAGATGTTGGGTTAAGTCCCGTAACGAGCGCAACCCTTGTCCTTAGTTGCCAGCACGTAATGGTGGGAACTCTAGGGAGACTGCCGGTGATAAACCGGAGGAAGGTGGGGATGACGTCAAGTCATCATGGCCCTTATGGGCTGGGCTACACACGTGCTACAATGGCCGGTACAGAGGGCCGCAAACCCGCGAGGGGGAGCAAATCTCACAAAACCGGTCGTAGTCCGGATCGGAGTCTGCAACTCGACTCCGTGAAGTTGGAATCGCTAGTAATCGCGAATCAGAATGTCGCGGTGAATACGTTCCCGGGCCTTGTACACACCGCCCGTCACACCATGGGAGTGGGTTGCAAAAGAAGTAGGTAGTCTAACCTTCGGGAGGACGCTTACCACTTTGTGATTCATGACTGGGGTGAAGTCGTAACAAGGTAGCCCTAGGGGAACCTGGGGCTGGATCACCTCCTTTAAGAGAGCGGATTAAGCGCTTTCGGAGTACCCACACAAATTACCTGATCAAGTAGCACGGACACGGGTCTGTAGCTCAGTTGGTTAGAGCGCACCCCTGATAAGGGTGAGGTCGGTGGTTCGAATCCACCCAGACCCACCAAATTTCCGTAGCTTGAATGTTTAATCCTACTTACATGCCGATGCATGCGACGCAGGCTTAAAAATCCAATCTACGAAAATTATGAAATTATCGGGGCCATAGCTCAGCTGGGAGAGCGCCTGCCTTGCACGCAGGAGGTCGGGAGTTCGATCCTCCCTGGCTCCACCAATTTTGTGTCGTGTATGAGTATCAAGTGTCGAGCAGAGATGTTCGCCACTTTGTATTTATGCAAAGTGTTTGCTCTTTAACAATTCGGATATAGATTGTAGATAGGTGATGATTTATGCGTCACGTAAGTGATGTATAGGTCTATCTAACAATATAAGTACTAATTTTTCTCAATGAATAATTAGTTACTTGGGTATGTTGCATTCGTAACAAACAAGTTTATAAACCAGCACCATGGCTCCAGAGTTTTTGGGGTTATATGGTCAAGTGAATAAGCGCATATGGTGGATGCCTAGGCGATAAGAGGCGATGAAGGACGTTGTAGCTTGCGATAAGCCACGGGGAGTCAGCAAACAGACTTTGATCCGTGGATTTCCGAATGGGGAAACCCAGCCCGTATAAGCGGGTTATCATGCACTGAATACATAGGTGTATGAGGCGAACCCGGGGAACTGAAACATCTAAGTACCCGGAGGAAAAGAAATCAACCGAGATTCCCTTAGTAGCGGCGAGCGAACGGGGATTAGCCCTTAAGCTGTTGATGTGTTAGTGGAACATTCTGGAAAGTTTGGCGATACAGGGTGATAGCCCCGTACACGAAAACTATTCAACAGTGAAATCGAGTAGGGCGGGACACGTGATATCCTGTCTGAACATGGGGGGACCATCCTCCAAGGCTAAATACTCCTTATCGACCGATAGTGAACCAGTACCGTGAGGGAAAGGCGAAAAGAACCCTTTTTAAGGGAGTGAAATAGAACCTGAAACCGTATGCGTACAAGCAGTGGGAGCCCTTCGGGGTGACTGCGTACCTTTTGTATAATGGGTCAGCGACTTACTTCTCAGTAGCAAGCTTAACCGAATAGGGGAGGCGTAGGGAAACCGAGTCTTAATAGGGCGAATGAGTTGCTGGGAGTAGACCCGAAACCGGGCGATCTATCCATGGCCAGGGTGAAGGTGGAGTAACATCTACTGGAGGCCCGAACCGGGATCTGTTGAAAAAGATTCGGATGAGCTGTGGATCGGAGTGAAAGGCTAATCAAGCTCGGAGATAGCTGGTTCTCCTCGAAAGCTATTTAGGTAGCGCCTCATGTATCACTCGCGGGGGTAGAGCACTGTTTCGGCTAGGGGGTCATCCCGACTTACCAAACCGATGCAAACTCCGAATACCGCGAAGTGCAATCATGGGAGACAGACGGCGGGTGCTAACGTCCGTCGTCAAAAGGGAAACAACCCAGACCGCCAGCTAAGGTCCCAAAATCACATCTCAGTGGGAAACGATGTGGGAAGGCATAGACAGCTAGGAGGTTGGCTTAGAAGCAGCCATCCTTTAAAGAAAGCGTAATAGCTCACTAGTCGAGTCGGCCTGCGCGGAAGATTTAACGGGGCTTAAGATGTGTACCGAAGCTGCGGATGCGTGTTTACACGCATGGTAGAGGAGCGTTCTGTAAGCGGTTGAAGGTGTGTCGTAAGGCATGCTGGACGTATCAGAAGTGCGAATGCTGACATGAGTAACGATAAAGGGGGTGAGAGGCCCCCTCGCCGAAAGCCCAAGGTTTCCTGCGCAACGCTAATCGGCGCAGGGTTAGTCGGCCCCTAAGGTGAGGCAGAAATGCGTAATCGATGGGAAGCAGGTTAATATTCCTGCACCTCTTATTACTGCGATGGAGAGACGGAGAAGGCTAGGCCATCCGGGCGTTGGTTGTCCCGGTTTAAGCGAGTAGGGAGTGAGTTTAGGTAAATCCGGACTCACAATCCTGAGACGTGATGACGAAGCATCTTTGGATGTGAAGTGGTTGATGCCATACTTCCAGGAAAATCTTCTAAGCTTCAGGTAATAAGAGACCGTACCCCAAACCGACACAGGTGGGCTGGATGAGAATTCCAAGGCGCTTGAGAGAACTCTGGTGAAGGAACTAGGCAAAATGGTACCGTAACTTCGGGAGAAGGTACGCCCTTGATGGTGATGAGATTTACTCTTTAAGCTATTGAGGGTTGCAATAAAATGGTGGCTGCAACTGTTTATTAAAAACATAGCACTCTGCAAACACGAAAGTGGACGTATAGGGTGTGACGCCTGCCCGGTGCCGGAAGGTTAATTGATGGGGTTATCTTCGGAGAAGCTCTTGATCGAAGCCCCGGTAAACGGCGGCCGTAACTATAACGGTCCTAAGGTAGCGAAATTCCTTGTCGGGTAAGTTCCGACCTGCACGAATGGCGTAATGATGGCCACACTGTCTCCACCAGAGACTCAGTGAAATTGAACTCGCTGTTAAGATGCAGCGTACCCGCGGCTAGACGGAAAGACCCCGTGCACCTTTACTACAGCTTCACACTGGACTTTGAGCCTACTTGTGTAGGATAGGTGGGAGGCTTTGAAACCGAGACGCCAGTCTTGGTGGAGCCAACCTTGAAATACCACCCTGGTATGTTTGGAGTTCTAACCTCGACCCGTTATCCGGGTTAGGGACAGTGTGTGGTGGGTAGTTTGACTGGGGCGGTCTCCTCCCAAAG
>VMRY01000055.1 GCA_007713595.1 Sedimenticola thiotaurini | reverse complement strand
GTATGGTTGGCTGATCTAGCGTCTGATCTGACGCTACAGCGTGATTGATGAGCGTATTCAGAAGCATCACAAATAGGATCAGTAACCGGTACTGTTTCTTTGCGCTCATACAGACAACTCCGCACAGACTGACAATTTAAAAAATTGCCCTCCCTAGATTAAGAGGGCAAAAATCCCTGCCAGCGGAATCCAGCAGGGATGTTGGGAAGTTACTACTATTTTGCCGCAAAGGCCGAGCTGGCTTTTTCAGTCGGCTTGTTCTTGGCATAAAGCGAGTAAGCACCAAAGCGCATCTGATGCGCACGCCCCAGTTTCTCTTTTACAAAGTCAATGGAGAACTGTTCAGCCAGTTCTTTTCCATCCCAATGATAGGCCTTGAAGTACTGCTCATTATCCGCACCCTTCTTATCCCAGTTGGCCAACAGCGAACTGGTGTAGTAGGCCCGTTTGCCATCCCAGCTTTCTGAAACCATGTTGACCTGTGCAGCGATTTTCTTCTCATAGGTCTGTTTTGGATGGTGCGGATCAGACAGATCAAAGAAACGGCTGGTGCCATCCATAAAGGTATTCACCCAGAGACCGGAATCATCGGCCAGCAGGGAGATATCAACAGGTAGTGGTATCTTGGATGGATCACCCACATCAGCGATCTCCTTGGCCTGCCACTCGCCTTTATCATCTTCATAGATCATCCAGATTTTTGAAGTCAGTGCCGTGGTGGTCAGACACCAGTTGTTCTCAGAACGCCAGGCACAACGTACTTCCAGTGGTGCTCCGGGAACATCCAGAACCTTTTTTGGTTTACGTGTATGCAGATCCCAGACAACAACGGTGTTGCCAAAGCGCTTCATCGCCTCTTTGTCCTGCAGCATCTTACCGAAGTCCATCATGTAGTTGGACCAACCGGTAAACGAAGAGGTGACCATGACGTTGCGACGCGGCAAGGCACGGATATCGTAACCGTAACCATCAGCAAACTGACCGCCCTTCTTGGCACCCTGCAGATTTTCATCCGTTGGCATCCAATGGGTAGCCACATACTCGCCTTCATTGGTGTACTCTACCAATGCCGTACGGCCACCGTGATCTTTATTGTTCGACAAGCCGGTGATCATTATGCGGCCCGGCAGTGCATAGGTGGTATGAGGACCCACCACACCACCACTTTTGGCGACAAAGTCGGTAACCACTTTGTGCAGTGTGGGTTTGGCTGGATCTGTGTGTACATCAAAGATAAACAGCTTATTGGTGTCCAGACCACCGGCCCAGAGATAGCGACGGTCATCGGTAAAGCCTGAGTGATGCGCTTCATTACGGCCACCGACAGAGAGGCTGTTAATAACCTTGCCATAGCTCATGGATTTGGGGTTCACATCAACCGTGACCAGTTTATCCTGGCCATCACCCAGACCATCAACACCCAGGGTCCATACGTAGACGAAATCTTCCTGGCCAACAATCTTCGCCATGTAGGGAGACTGACAGGTTTCATCTGCCATTGTAGTTACGGGCACTGCAGTCAGGAGTGTAGCCGCCGCAATTGAAGCGGCCATGATGGTACGACTCAGTATCCCTTTGTGTTTCTTTTGCATAAGGTGGTTTCCTCCAACTCTGATCTCTCTGGATAATTGTTTGCTGGGTTAAGACCCCAAGCAGTTGAGGAATACGACGCCAGCCTAATCATTCTATTAACACCGCTCATGAGCAGCTGGCAGACATACCGCAATAAAGATGCCAAACTGACATATGTCAGTAAGTATAGGTGCTCGGCAGCAACCACACCGACTTGATTGCGTCGTCGCTGTTACACATGCACACGCTGTTGCACACTGCCTGCAACAGTTATTGCGCTATAACTGTCAGATAAAGCAGGGTTGTCTATGTTGGCATCAAAGCTGCATTGCAGCTGAAGAAAAGGGAGGATGTTATGCACCGATCACTAAAACACGCATTTTTTATACTGTTAATACTGACCAGTAGCCGCGTGTTTGCACTAGGCGGAGACTTCACACTGACAAGCCATGAGAACAAGCCTTATTCATTGGCTGATTCCCGTGGTCATGTTGTTGTGATCTCATTTGGTTACACCTTTTGTCCGGATATCTGCCCTACCGCTTTGGCCACGATTAGCAGCGCACTGAATAGGATGGGAAAGGCCGCTGAACAAGTTGACCCACTCTTTATATCCGTCGACCCCGACCGTGATACCCCGGAAACACTGAGTAAATACACGCCCTACTTTCACCCCCGACTGATTGGCCTGACCGGTGATGCCGATACAATTGCGGAGATCGCCAAACGCTATTATGTGCGCTATCAGTTTGTGGGAAAGGGCGAGAGGGATAACTACACGGTAGACCACACAGCGAGCCTCTATGTTATCGATAAGAAAGGAAAGCTCATGGCGGTATTGCCCCACGGACTTCCGCCACAGGCGCTGGCTGACAGCCTGATGAATGCCCTCAGCCTACCCGCACAATAGCGTCTTACACTTACCAGGATCTAGCGTTGGGTTATAGTGAAGCTATACCCCAAACAAAGAGGACATGTTGTTGAAAGCAAAAGCGCCAAAAAAAAGATTTCAACGTAAAGGTCGGCAGGCAACTGAGAGCGACCTGAAGGCAGTCTCTGATTATCTTAAAGATGAAACGCCACAACGGGATCATCTGATTGAATACCTGCACCGGATTCAGGATGACCGCGGTTATCTGGATAGCGGCATACTCACAGCATTGGCCGAACTGCTGAAACTCTCCAGCGGGGAAGTCTATGAAGTAGCCAGTTTTTATCACCACTTTGACATTGTAAAAGATGATGATACACCGCCCCCTGCGCTGACGGTTCGGGTATGCGACTCCATTAGCTGCAATATGGCGGGTGCAGAGAAGCTTATCAATGAGCTGCAAGCTGGACTGGGTGATCGTGTGCGTCTGCAACGTGTCCCTTGCGTGGGTCGTTGCGAGACAGCACCGGTTGCAGTAGTGGGCACCAAACCGATTCCTTTTGCCATCGCGGGTCAAATCTATAACACCATTGATCAGGGCAACCACAATGACCAGATACCCGCTGATGCTGAATGTTATGCCCGCTATGTAAAGTCCGGTGGCTATCAGCGACTGAAATCCATCGTAGCCGCCGATGATGAAGCCACCCGGGAAGCCATCATCAAAACGCTGGAAAGCGCTAATCTCCGCGGGCTGGGCGGGGCCGGTTTTCCTGCCGGAAGAAAGTGGCGCATTGTACGTGGCTATGCCGCTCCCCGATTGATGGCTGTTAATATTGACGAAGGCGAACCGGGCACGTTTAAAGATCGCTATTATCTGGAACGCAGCCCGCATCGTTTTCTTGAAGGGATGTTGATCGCAGCCAACGTGGTCGGCATTGCGAAGATCTATATCTATCTGCGGGATGAGTACGCTGGTATACGTGCGTTACTGCAGCGTGAACTTGATACACTTAAAAAAAATCCCCCCTGTCCACTGCCTGAGATTGAACTGCGGCGCGGCGCTGGCGCTTATATCTGCGGCGAAGAGTCCGCCATGATCGAATCGATTGAAGGCAAACGGGGCATACCACGTCTGCGCCCGCCTTACATTGCAGAGCAAGGTCTGTTTGGCCGACCCACATTGGAACACAACATGGAGACCCTCTACTGGGTCTGTGAACTACTGGAGCGGGGGGCCGACTGGTTCAGCCAACAGGGCCGCAATGGTAGACACGGCTTGCGCAGCTTTTCCGTCAGTGGCCGCGTTAAACGACCCGGTATGTATCTGGCGCCCGCCGGCATAACGCTGAGAGAACTCATTGACGAATATTGCGAGGGTATGCAGGAAGGCCACACCCTCAAAGCCTATTTTCCCGGTGGGGCATCCGGCGGCATCCTACCGGCCTCATTGAGTGATATTCCGCTCGATTTCGATACCCTGAATGCGTATGGCTGTTTCATCGGTTCAGCTGCCATTATTGTGTTGTCAGATCAAGACAGTGTTCGACAACAAGCGTTGAATGCGATGCAGTTCTTCGCGCATGAATCCTGTGGTCAGTGCACCCCTTGCCGGGTTGGCACGCAAAAGGCTGCCACCCTCATGAATGAACTGAACTGGGATCAAGGCTTATTGGAAGAGCTGTGTCAGGTGATGGGTGATGCCTCCATCTGTGGTCTGGGCCAGGCGGCCCCCAACCCACTCCGCTGTGCAATGAAGTATTTCCCTGAGGAGTTTGCACAATGACCCAATCATCTGAATCGAAAACACCCCCTGTTTCATTCACACTGGATGGTGTCGCGGTCACTGCAGAAGCCAACGAAACGATTCTGCAGGTTGCCCAACGCGAAGGCTTGGCGATTCCTCACCTCTGCTATACAGAAACACTGCGTGCTGACGGTAATTGCCGTGCCTGCGTGGTGGAGATTGAGGGTGAGCGCGTGCTGGCCCCCTCCTGTTGCCGCTACCCCAGTGAGGGGATGTCGGTGGCCAGTCAATCAGATCGTGCCGTATCGGCACAGAAGATGGTACTGGAACTGTTACGCTCAGACCTTCCAGAAGCAAACTCACTCACACTCCATAGTGAGCTTGATCACTGGTGCGAAAAACTTGCGGTAACCCAACGTCGTTTTCCTGAACGCCAACAACCGGAAACAGACACGTCTCATCCAGCTATCACGACCAGCCTGGATGCCTGTATTCAATGCGGTCGCTGCCTGCGTGCCTGCCGGGAAGAGCAAGCCAATGATGTCATCAATTTTGCAGGGCGCGGTAGTGGAGTTCAGATTATTTTTGATATGGCCGATCCAATGGGTCTCTCCAGTTGTGTTGGTTGTGGCGAGTGTGTACAGGCCTGTCCAACGGGCGCATTGATGCCAGCAGGTAATGTCGGTAATCAGGTAACAGACAAGCAGGTTAACTCTGTCTGCCCCTATTGCGGGGTCGGCTGTCAGTTAACCTACCATGTAAAAGATAACAAAATTCAATTTGTCGAAGGGCGTGACGGGCCAGCCAACCATAACCGTCTCTGCGTAAAAGGGCGTTATGGTTTTGATTACGTTAACCACCGTCAGCGCCTGACCAAACCACTCATTCGGAAAAGCGATGCGCCGAAACGTGCCGCAATGGATATGGATTATGACAATCCACTGCGGGATTTTCGCGAAGCAAGCTGGGAAGAGGCGCTGGATTTTGCCGCAAAAGGACTGCAGGAGATTCACGGCCGAAAAGGAGCCAACAGCCTGGCCGGTTTTGGTTCGGCTAAAGGCTCGAACGAAGAGGCCTACCTGTTCCAGAAACTGATCCGCACGGCATTTAACACGAATAATGTGGATCACTGTACTCGACTCTGCCACGCCTCTTCTGTTGCAGCGCTACTGCAAATGATTGGCTCGGGTGCGGTATCCAATCCAGTGGCCGATGTGGCTGATGCGGAGGTTATTGTACTGATTGGTTCCAATCCGACATCCAATCACCCCGTGGCCGCCACCTTCTTCAAGAATGCTGCACGCGCAGGTAAAACCCTGATCGTAATGGATCCACGGAGAACAGATATTGCGCGGCATGCTGATCATGTTTTGCAGTTCAATCCAGATACCGACGTAGCCATGTTGAACGCCATCATGAATGCCGTGATCCAACTGGATCTGGTTGACACAGCATTTGTCGAACAGCGTACCGAAGGTTATGAAGCGCTGAAACAGCACTTGGCAGACTATACGCCAGAGCGCATGGCGCCGATCTGCGGTATCCCGGCTGAAACGCTTTATGAAGTGGCACGGATTTATGCCAGCGCCAAAGGCTCGATGATCTTTTGGGGCATGGGTGTTTCACAACATATACACGGCACCGACAATGCCCGCTGCCTGATTAACCTGGCACTGATTACCGGACAGATCGGCCGCCCGGGTTGTGGACTGCATCCCCTGCGTGGGCAAAACAATGTGCAGGGCGCATCCGATGTCGGATTAATCCCGATGGTCTATCCCGATTATCAGCGGGTTGATAATACCGAAGTACGAGAGAAGTTCGAAACACTCTGGAATACCACACTCGATCCGAACCCCGGGTTGACCGTTGTCGAGATTATGCATGCGATTCATGATGGCACTATCCAGGGCATGTATATCATGGGGGAGAATCCCGCCATGTCAGATCCCAATCTAAATCATGCCCGCACTGCACTGGCTTCACTAAAACATCTGGTGGTTCAGGATATCTTTATGACTGAGACCGCCCATTATGCGGATGTCATTCTGCCCGCCTCTGCCTTCCCGGAAAAAGATGGCACCTTCACCAACACCGACCGGCGCGTACAGATGGGACGCCAGGCGATCGATCCACCCGGTGAGGCGCGCCAGGATCTGGCGATCATCCTGTTAATGGCAGAACGTCTCGGGCTGCATTGGGACTACGCAGGCCCCCGTGATGTCTTTAATGAGATGCGACAAGCCATGCCCAGTATTGCTGGCATAACCTGGGAACGACTGGAGCAAGAGAGTGCGGTTACCTACCCCTGTCATGAAGAGGGTGACCCCGGTGAGTCGGTTATCTTTACCGAGCAGTTTCCCCGTGCAGGGGGTAAGGCTGCGCTGGTTCCCGCCACGTTCAGTCATGCCGATGAGATGCCCGATACCGAGTTCCCTTGCATCCTGATCACCGGCCGACAACTGGAACATTGGCATACGGGTGCCATGACACGTCGCGCCGCTGTACTGGACAGGCTTGAGCCCGGCCCAGTGGCTATGCTTCACCCTGATCAATTAAAGGCCCTCGGACTTCATCCAGGAGATGCTATTCGACTGCGCTCAAGACGCGGAGAAGTTATCGCTCAGACCCGAAGTGATCGCGGCATGACGCCCGGTCAGGTCTTCCTGCCCTTCTGCTATAGCGAAGCCGCCGCAAACCTGCTAACCAATGAGGCACTGGATCCGGACGGCAAGATTCCTGAGTTTAAATTCTGTGCCATACAAATTGAACCGGCATAGCACCCGAGGAGAAAGAGAGATGAGCAGTTCTGCACTCGCCCTGGAAGATGTACAAAACAGTGCCGATGAGCGTCGCATACCGATAAACAAGGTCGGTGTTAAAGGTATACGTCACCCGGCACTTGTCAAAGACAGAAGTGGCGGTGAGCAACGCACTATTGCGGACTTCAGTCTCTATGTCAGTCTTCCCCATAATTTCAAGGGCACGCACATGTCGCGTTTCATTGAAATACTCAATGAGCATGAAAAAGAGATAACAGTGCGTTCGTTCCATGAAATGCTGTTTGAGATCAGTGACCGACTTGAAGCGAAAACCAGTCACATTGAGATGCACTTCCCCTATTTTGTAGAGAAGTCCGCGCCAATATCCGGGGTAAAAAGTCTGATGGATTATGACATCAGCTTTATCGGCGAGCTGAATGAGGATGAGATGGCCGTGAGCATTAAGGTAGCTGTACCTGCAACCAGTCTCTGTCCCTGTTCAAAAGGGATCTCTGAATACGGCGCACATAACCAACGTTCCATGATTACCGTAACGGCCCGTATCGGCGGTTTTATCTGGATTGAGGAGTTGATTGACCTGATTGAAAATGAGGCCTCCTGTGATCTCTTCTCTGTACTGAAACGCCCCGATGAGAAGTATGTGACGGAAAAGGCCTATGACAATCCAAAGTTCGTTGAAGATATCGTGCGGGATATTGCAGATCGACTGAATAACGAAAAACGTATTACCGCCTATAGCGTGGAATCAGAAAACTTTGAATCGATCCACAATCACTCGGCCTACGCCATTATCACCAAAGATAAAACCGACCCAGAAAACATAGCGGCATAATAACAAGCATAACGCCTCATAACTAAAGAGATAGAGGAGATTAAAATGACCACAGCACCCTATCCACAAGACAGCACACTAAAGCGCCATGCAGAATCTTCCGCCTTTCACAGTCAACTGGCCTGGCTGGCAAAGCCACCCACTGATTCCACACTGCGTAGACACCATGCACAGTTAAACGGCGCAACTGATACATCTAGAGAGACGACCCCATTACGTAAGCAAACCACTCACAGCGCGCCCATGCAGACGGCTCAAACAACGCCACAAGCAGCCGGGAAGCGTTCAGGTCTATTTGGCTTTATCGGTCGCCTGCTGGGTATCTAGCAAACACGGCCATAGATAACGTGTGCGGTTTAATCGGAGGTGGGCATGGATGAGTATGTTGTTCTGGTAAACAAACATGACGAACAGATTGGCATAGCCGAAAAACTCCAGTCACATCGTGAGGGCCTGCGACACAGGGCCTTCTCTGTCATATTAACCAATGGCTCCCGCATCCTGCTTCAGCAGCGCAGTGACAAGAAGTATCACTCTCCGGGATTATGGGCCAATGCCGCCTGTGGTCACCCTCGGCCAGGAGAGTCACTGAAAGCAGCCGCCGATCGAAGACTGAATGAGGAGATAGGCGCTTCATGTGATCTGAACTGGGGTGCTGTAACCCAATACTCTGCCCCCGTTGGAAACGCCATGATTGAAAATGAAGTGGTGCATCTCTTCTTTGGTAAATACGACGGCCCCTTTAATCTCAATCCAGATGAAGCCTCTGACTGGCAATGGATAGATCGAGAACTGCTTTACAAAACCGGACAAGATGCCAACCGCTATACTTACTGGCTGCGTGATTACCTTAAAAAAGAGTTACTTTGACCAACCCTTAATGAGTAATAAATAAATGATAAAAAAGCAGTTTAAAGAGATCTATTCCATCTATGAAATTATCTATAACAAGGAAGAATTGAAGCAGCAATCAGTAGATGAAATCATCGCCGATCTTAAACAGATGATCATTGATCATCCGGTGATTGCCTATATCGATACCTTCGACCAGTATCAACAGACTAAACGTGTCAACGGTGAGATCAACCCCGCCATCAGAGCCGCACAGAATATTATCTTCTGCTTCGGTATGGAGTTGCCTACTCCTGAGGTCCTGGCTGTACGGCCTCGAAGTATTGGCGTCTGTGAACTGGAAGAGAGCTATGTCATCAACTTCATGGAGGCACCCAACGCATCGGCCAATGCCACGATGGTTGAGATGATCAAATCGTTGAAATAACCTTGCGTCGAACCTTCAGCTCCTTGCTGTTTCAACAGGGAGCCGGCTCTCCAATCGAGACCACTCTTCTTTCCCTGGACCCATAAACTCTCCGCGCAAATCCATCCACGCGTCCCGCTCCAACGAACGCGACGAGTTCCACACCACCAGCAAACTACTTGAGGCCATTGCCAACGCTGCGAAGAGCGGGTTCAACAGGCCAGCTAATGCCAATGGAATGGCGATAGCATTATAGAGTAGCGCCCAGCCAATATTTTGCCGCACTCGACGTCGTACCCTGCGTAGCAACTCCAGGGCCAGTGGAATACGTTCAAGCCGGTCTCCAGGTATGATTATATCCGCCGCATCTGCCGCCAGTGAGGTGGGCACACCAAACGCAATACCCAGATCTGCCGCAGCCAGAGCCGGGCTGTCATTGCTGCCATCACCCACCATAATGACTCCGCCCTCTGCTCGCAG
Organism: Sedimenticola thiotaurini; assembly: GCA_007713595.1. GTDB lineage: Bacteria > Pseudomonadota > Gammaproteobacteria > Chromatiales > Chromatiaceae > Sedimenticola > Sedimenticola thiotaurini_A. The sequence continues at coordinate 13,476 of VMRY01000055.1, read as the reverse complement.
TTGATGGATAATACTGGCCTTGGCTTCCGGAGGTATACCGACATGGCAACTATGGACGGTAGATTGATAAAGGCCTGCATGCTCCGCCCCTGTTAGCAGGGCCACCTTATACTGTTTTTTAAGATCCGCAACAAACGACTGCCACATCGGACGCGGTTGATCACCCGTGATAATTGCACCGACCGCAATACCATCCCAGCCGACGTATGAGATCACATCATTTTCTGTTGCTACCGATACCTGAGTCTGCAAGTCAGCGGGGATAGCCCAGCCCAGTGTATTGAGCAGCAAGCGGCTTCCCACCACAACCCGGCGACCTTCGACTACACCTTCGGCTCCCCTACCGGGATGAATGACAGGATTCGTCGCATTATATTGATCATCCAGTTGTGCAATGGCGTTGGCAATCGGATGTTGTGATAAGCGTTCCACCGCGGCCGCATAATCACTCACTTGTTGCGGCCCAATAACGCGCTTCACCTGCATCTTGCCTGTCGATAATGTACCCGTCTTATCCAGGGCTATCGTTTTAATAGCGCTGATTTTCTCATAGGCCGTCGATCGCCCAATAATGATACCGTGTTTCAACGCAGTACTGACGGCAACAGCCGTGGTAAGCGGTACGGCCAATCCAAAGGTACAGGGACAGGAAACGATCAGTGTTGCAAGACCCGCCAACAGTGCCGCACTGGTGGATGAACCGGTAAGTAACATACCCGCAGTAATGACCGTGGCCAACAGTAAAACCAGTGGAACAAAGACTCTGGAAAATCGATCCGCCAATCCAATCAAGCCGTCAGAGGTACTCTGGGCACGCCAGAGAATACGGGTAAGCACATCCATCTGACTCTCAACCGAACCACCTACACTTATGATCAGCTCACCTTCCACCAGTGTTGTGCCACCCATGACCGCCTCTCCCTCATGCCGTGTTACCGGATGCGGCTCACCCGTCATGAGTGATTCATCAAGCGCGCCTACACCTGTTGAAATGGTACCATTCACCGGAACAAAATCTCCTGCTGAGACGATGATACAATCACCGGGCGCCAGTTCATCGGCTCTCCGTTCTACAATACCCGCCTCTTTCATCACTTTTATAACGGGATTCCAGGCAGAGACAATACGCGACAGTTCTGCTGTCGCCTCCTGCTTTGCAGCTTTTTCAAAATAACGACCCGCCGTTACAACAGTCACAATAACAGCAGCCACATCGAAGTAGAGATCATGTGAGCCGGAAAGCATCTGGCTAATGCTATAGCCATAGGCCGCAAGTATGGCGATGGCGAGTAAATTATCCATATTAAGGGCACCGACCCTTAACCCGATCCATGCGCCACGTAATATAGGAAAGCCGACATAAAAAATAAGAATGGTTGTAAACAGAAACATCACGCGCGGGGCGGCATAGAAAGCCAACCAGCGCATTGACTCAAGATCTTCAGCAGGCACCAGCCCCAGATTACTGGGGTAAAAAAAGGCCAGATAAAGCATCATGATAACGGCAGCAAGAGTAACACCCGTCATCAGTCGCAAAAGCCCCAGGTCGTCATCACGCTGTTTATCCGAATCACCACCCTGGACCGCCTTATAACCTGCGTGACTCATCACTCCTGGCAGTTCACTTTCCCCGATAATATCCGGATCATAGACAACCTTGACCATTGATGTGGCATAACTGGCCGAGACATCGAGCACACCCTTGACTCGTTCACCCAGTTTTTTAAGCATGAACTCGCATGAAGCACAGTGCATACCCTCAATCCGCAGAAAGGCCTCCTTGCCATCTGGCAATACTGCTGGAGCACTCTGTCGTGCTGACTGGTAAGACTCAAACACGGCTTCACCAAAATGTTCATATACCGTACTGCAGCCGTAACAGCAGAACAGATGCTCATCCTGTCGTATCGGTGGATTTGGTGTTGGCAAACCACAGAGCTTGCAATCCATTCGTAATCCTTACCAGTTCATCACAGGGAGTTTAAGCACTCTCGATCCGCGCTTACCTTAATCAGCCAGGAGCAACACATCAAGCACTGTACCCATCAACAACAGGGACAGCTGTATCAGTGAAGCAAAGAAACTGGACATGGCATTTTTTCGACCCGAGTCCTGGATCATTTTCAGGTTGCGGTAAATAAAATAGCCGCCGCCACTGACAGCGCCCAACAGATAGATCCAGCCCATACCATAGAAGTAAGGCATAACTGATATCGCTACTAGGATCAAAGTATTCGCCAGTACAACTTTTGCGGCATAGGTGTTGCCCGCTATTGCCGGTAGCATTGGCACACTAGCCGCTGTGTAGTCCTTATTCTGTGCTATCGCCAGACTCCAGAAATGAGAAGGCGTCCAGAAGAACAGTACCAAAGCCAACTGAATGGGTACTGGAGTCAACACCGGATCAACTGCGGCCGCCCCTGCCAAAACGGCAAAGCTTCCTGAAGCACCACCGATGACAATATTCATCCAGGTACGTCGTTTTAACCAGACGGTATAGACAACGGCATAAAAGAAAGCACCAAGAAATATGTACAGTGCCGCCATGCCATTCAAAACAAAACCCGCAACGGCCACACTCACAAATAACAAACCATTAATGACCATTAGCCAGAATGGTCCTTTGGTCAGTGCCCCGGTTACAAACGGCCTGTTCTTGGTACGCGCCATTAGTGCATCGAGGTCCGTCTCATAATACTGATTGAACGCACCTGCACTGGCGGCCGCGACTAATACAGTAATCGCCAGCACAAATATTTCCATCAAGCTGACAGAACGCCCGGGAGTAGCCACCATCGCCACGAGCGCCGTTAGCATCATGATAAAGCCAATTCTCAGCTTGAATAGATTGATCAGCTGTTTAACCATGTGATCCCACCTCACTCTTGACCATCGAAAACCACATGGCCAATTGTTGCAATCATCGTTATAAGTGTCGTAGCGGGCAGGCTCCGGGAGGTATCTACCTGCCCGCACGACTGACGCAACCCATGCATGAGCTGCATCCCTACACCAGGTCTAGTGGATCACCTCATGAGATGGCTCTTGATCTCAGGAAGTTCTGCATGTAAGTAGCAAAACCTACAATCAGAAAGATTCCAAATATCAGGATAGCTATGCCCACCATCATCCAGCCATCAGGGCCGGCAGACCAATCAGCAAAGCGCCGTGGCATGCCCATTGCTCCACCGGCTGCAAATGAATACAGCAACCCGATTGCACCAATAAAGTAGAACTTTACAAAACGATTACCGAGTTTTGTATCCAATTTTTTCCCTGTAATAACGGGATAGTGATGATACAGCACGCCCATCCACATCAGACACATTGCAATCAATACCGACATGGCATGACCACCTACCCAGAGCGTACCGTGGATCTGATAAGAGACTGCAATATTTCCTGCAACCATGGCATTCACACCATCCAGAATATAAACAACAAACCCTGCAAGAATTGCCATCAGACCAGGCTCAGTTTTTATACCGTGCTTCCAGATAGTTGCCAGGATAGTAAAGGTCGATAGCGCAGCGCCAATACCCGTTGCCCAACTCATAAAGTTGCCATGATAGGCCAATGCAGAAGGCAGACCGGGATTTGTGGTATAGAAGTGATGGAAAAATGAGGTCACCGAAGTCACCAGCAAGATCCACAACGCCAGATTCGCCAGCTTGTCGCTATACAGCTTACGTGTCCCATCAGCCAGATAGAGTGGCAGGGTAGCGTAGACCGCACTGATTACCATGATCGCCATAGCCTCCATCAGATTGTGCGCAAAGATATAGAACACATACTGAAATACAACCGGCTCAGATGCCCAGGTGATGGCTTCTAACGGAACAATGCCATAAAGAGCCAGTAGCAAGGCACCAGCCACAATCATCAACGGTGTTCCTGTCACTAGCAGGATCATTACAGACATCACCATACCAAGCATACCTGGATCCTTCAGCGTGCGCGCCGAAAGAAGCAGGTCTTCACGCTGCTTTCCAAAGAAAGACATGCGGATGATCTGTATTGGGTAGAGTAATATGATGGACGTTAAAACCAGAGCAATACCGGTAAATCCGAGAACCACCATACCCATGCTCCACTGCCCTAACTGAGCACCGACTAATGGTAAGGGATACATAACGGTATAAGTTATTTTCAATCCACCTATCACCGCCAGGGTTAATAGCACGGCTCCACCATTCATGCAGACATAAATCAGTGTAGTCAGTGTGCCTGACGCTGATTTACCCATACAGCCGCCAGATCTGTGCAGACTGATTCCCATCATGAACTGAAACAGGAAGGGAAAAGCCAAGGCTGCACCATGCAGCGTAATGGCTGAATAAAAGAGATTGGTATCCATCTCGGCTATCTGAATAACCGGCATTAACGCACCCAGCAGAATGGCTACGATGAGCCAGACAAACGATGTCATGATCATCATGGCCGGCCAGGTATTGATATCTGAAAGACCCGTGCTTTCATCAACATCAAACATTTTCCCCAGGAAGGGGGTACGTCTTATAGTTGCAGCTAACATGTTAATTTCCTCTCAAGTACTCTGTCTGAACTCAGCTGCCGCTTTCTACGACGGTCAGTTCATCCTGCATTGCATGATGCGCAATACCGCAATACTCCAAACAACGCACTTTGTATTTACCTGGCTCAGTAAAGGTGTAGACAAGTGACGATGCTTTCTCTAAGCCCGGTATCAACATCATATTGAAAAGTATTTTTCCATTCGGATGGTAAACGGTGAATCCATGCATGGTGTCTACACTCTTCACTGAAAAACGAACAGGCTTACCAACCTCAAATTGGCGATTAGAGATTTCATAACTCCAAGAGCGCGCAGTGACATCTACATCCTGAATAACCGCAGCAGAAGATTCAGTCGCTGCAGTTCTGACCATCGGCATGTAATTGATGCTGTACACATTGGCTGCAATAAAAAGCGTTATTGCCACAATCAGCCAGACGGTTTCAAGGCGTGACAACTTTCTTGGATCGGTATGACTGGGTGCCGCATTGACAAAAGACTTGCGATAAACGATATAGGGAAAAATAAGTAAAAATGGGATTTGAAAAAGAAGCATTAATGTAAATGCACCCCACCCTGTCTGGTATATGAAATCAAGCATATTCTGATACCTCTTCAATCATTTGTGGACGACTGAATCTCCTTCATACTGAATGCCTTCTACAGATTGGCTGGTGCGGCGGAGAACAGTTCTTTGTTAAGTAAACGCGCGCTATCCGACTTCAGTGGTAACTATCAGAGCTATTTGCATGGGACACGCCCTCCTCGTGGCGAATGTTATAAATGGGTACTGCCTTTCTCTGTCATCGTTGATTCTTGAATGATCAACTTCATTTACTGTCCGACATTGGACTTTTTCGTTGGGCTTAGAGGTTGTAACCGTCAGCAGCGCTGCGAATAAACAACGTCAAATCCCTGCACGATGTCACTAAAGGCAAGTTGTATGCCGCATTTTTAGAAAGACTATTGATCATTCCCAACTGTTTCAGTGAGAATCTATCCAGACAAATCTCAAACCATATGAAATATATAGCTTTTTTAGAGTGTGGTTATTTAGAATAACAAACGTCATATTTCGAATGACGATTACGGCAAGCGGAGAGCAAACAGACTACCCATCCCATTTCTGGCACAGGCTGTCACACTCTTTCAGAGGGTGTTCAATGATCATATTACAGTGACGCTAGCGGAATGCATCTGGGTCTGGATCAGGGTTCTATGAATTGCTGATAGATAACAAGACCCTGAGCAAATCGATAGTTTTGATTCCACTAAAATAGCCAATTCACCAAGAGGCGTTACCGATTCTGTCAACTTGATAATTCAAAAAAAGCGGGGGAAATCTGAAACAACCCGTCCATATTGATCAACATACGGCCGTAAGTAAAATGGTGGGATGATATAATCCGTTCTAACTGGGCTGGCTTACACTAAATTATAGTTACCTGAATTCTCTCGCTTTTTTTGGATAGTCTCTTGGCGCACTACCATAATAATGGTGGAAGCGCCGACTAAAATGGCTGGGATTCGCAAATCCCAGGTCATAGCAAACCTTTGTAACCGACTCGCCCTTTTCAAGTCGTCTAGCTGCTACCTTAAGGCGCAGCTGTTGGTGCAGTTCACTGGGCGAGCAGCCTAGCTGTTTTTTGAATTCGTTATAGAACTTGCTACGACTCATGCAGGCGATCCGAGTCAACAACCCAATATCCAAGGGATCAGATAAGTGCTCTTCCAAATAGGATAACGCTGCGGTAATACCACTGGCATCAGGCAAACTTCGACAGTAGTGAAGGAGAAAATCGCGTGACTGATGGCGCAACATGCGAACAATCAATTCACTAATACCGAACTCGACCATTACATCCCTGTCCGGATGATTTTCCGCAAAAATGGAGACAAGGCGCTGTAGCAGGTGCTGTGTGGCGGTGGTGTGATGGGTGTGAAGTATTTGCTTACTGTACTGCCAACTCTCGGGACCGGATTCAAGCGTATAGATGTCACTCATTCGCTCTGAAATGGACTTTACTTTCTCTTTAGCTATTTCAATTGTGAGGCAAGTCGTTGGACTCTTCAGAGAGGCATCAGGAAAATCTATCTCTACATGCTCACCTGGAGCCATAACAAAAGACTCATGCGGAAGGAATACTTGGGTATATGGATGATGAGTGTCGTGCATGATCTTGCGACCAGACACCATGCCGCAATAGAGCAATTGATCTGCATCCAGACCGACTCTAAACGCGGTCGAGTATGTATCGTAGATACTCAACTCTGAATCGGGTCCAGCAAAACTTACACGGTTCTCTACCAGACTTTTTGGTAGTCGAATATCACTTAAACCCGTTAAATTCATCAGTACATCCTCTCTCTTTACTACTTAGAAGACCGTTAAACTCCAGGAAACAGAATTAGTCCTATTTGACTCATGTGGGTTTTAGCGAGCTCGATTAAAGTATTAATTGTTAAAAAAATGCCATCCATGGCACTAAAGGAGCGGGAGGAATAAAGAGTTGGTGTATTTACTACCGTTTACTTGAGTGAGCGCAGGAATTCAATAATAAAACTCTGCTCTGTTTCATCAGTAATTGCTACATGACGCATTCTGGTACCAGGGACAAGTTTGACATTATCGGCAACCCACTTACGGATATTTTCCTCATTCCAAACCAGATTTGAATTCACCATGGCTTTTGAATAAGAATAACGTGGAAGCGTTCCGGCTGGCCTACCTACTACGCCAATCAGCGACGGACCGAAGGCATTTTTGGCCGGGTCAAGCGAATGGCAGGCTTTGCATCGATGCATGAAAGCAGCCTCTCCAGCCGCCCTCATGGCGGCTCGGATTGATGTGTCCTGTTCTGCAAGCAGGGCTTGCGAGAAAGTGATCAGGCTAATAACAAGAGTCCAATAGATAAGAGATCGGTTTTTCATTACAAGCGGCCCTGAAGTGATTAATACATTGGAAACCTCTGACCAACCGCTCACCCCTGGCACAGGGATTTGTTGATACGATCTCTATCAGAGTCTGTCTGATATTTATATGATTTTGATGTGATTGCTTCAATAAGACTAAAGTATAAACAGCCATCTACTATCGTCGATAGATTGCCACATACTGAATGAATCGTTGTAAAAGTACTTACTTTAATTTCAGCGAATTTCCAAGCCAGGCAACCAGCGTATATCCGGGTCAATCTCATCCAATACAGAGTCACCAATGGGTGGTTGCTCCAGATCAGCTGGCGGAGATGCCAATAGATTCAGATCAACTGCCCGCGCTTCACCCCTAATAACACCATTCTCGATATGCATTCTGTAGTAGATTCCATTCCAGAAGTTGGCCCCGAACACCTCTTTCTTCTTGAACATGAACAACAGATCGTGCTCCAACCAGCGCAAATCTGTAGGCGTCACTGTTTTCGGCTGTGTGTAGGGATAGGGTATATGGCACCATAGTTCAGGGCCCTCCAGGCACTTCATCTCTTTCATGGAGAGGAAGTAGTCGGTGAATTTAGCGTGGTCAAGGTGCAGTACATATCTGCTAGCTATGCCTAACTGTTTGAAAAGGATGTTTCCGATCTGTATCTTGTTGTTTTGCTTGTCAACAAGAAAAACATCTTTATCTCCAGTAATTGCACTGTCTGCCAGAGCAGTGACGGGTTGCATAAGACAGAACCCTACCAACAGATAAACAATTGAATAGATGATATGAGATTGTTTCATGATTTTCGCTGCCTTTATGTGCGTTGAAACCGCTGTACAGCGAATAGAAAAAACATGCATGAACAGATTACAACAACTCCTACTGATAGTTGATCGTATTTAAGGTACAGGCTAAATCGTATGAACTCGACTGCATAGGTAAATGGATTGAGCTTACATAGCAGAGCAAGCAAAGGACTGGCTTCTCCAATCTTCCAAATCGGGTAAAGCGCTGAAGAGAGAAAGAACATCGGAAAAATTACAAAGTTCATAATTCCTGCAAAATTTTCAAGTTGTTTGATTGCAGAAGAGAGCATCATCCCAAGTGCCCCTAGCATTACCCCAGATAATATCAACGCAGGTACAACAGCAATGTACCCCATGACCGGCAAATTGATATCAAACAGCCAGGCAATGGCAAGAAACAGGTAGACCTGAAACACAGATACCACTGCCCCGGCCAAAAGTTTACTGAACAGAATAAACCAGCGTGGTATCGGGGCAACCATCAATACACGCATACTCCCAAGCTCCCGATCCACAATCATTGACAAAGAGCTCTGCATTCCATTAAAAAGTTGCACCATCGCCACTAATCCAGGAAGGATATAGACTTCATAACTGATGTATGTTTCGTAGGGTTCAATAATAGAAACACCCAGTGCTGCACGAAATCCGGCTGCAAATACGAACAGCCACATCAATGGTCTGACCAGTGCGGCCAGAAATCTTTCTCGCTGTTGAATAAAACGTAGTGTCTCCCGAATGACAACACCACGAAACAAGTTCCAGTAGCGGCTACCGCTGCTCATAACTCAACCTCGGTAGTGTCATACTCTCTTGCTGCCAGTTGTGAGAATACCTGCCTGAGTCCTGGCGCCTGCCACTCGGCCAAGAGGGCGCTGCAGCTACCGCGTCCGACAATTTTGCCCTTATCTAACAAGCTGACCTTATCATGATCGAATACTTCATCCACCAGATGTGTCGCCCATAGCACGGCGATATTTTTCTCAACGCAGAGTTGATGAACATGATCGACAATCTGTTGTCGCGTAGGTACATCAAGTCCAACAGTTGCCTCGTCAAACAGTAAAAGTTCAGGCTCATGCAGTAGTGCCCGGGCTATTTCGACGCGCCGCCGGTGTCCACCATTCAACTGCCTTATCCGTTCTTTACGGCGTGCTGCCAAACCGAACCGTTCCAGTTCATCAGCGATACGCTGTCTGGCTTGCTTTGGACCAAGACCATTCAACGCAGCAAAATAGTTCAGATTCTGCTCTACCGTCAGGTCCAGATCCAGCGTAGGTTGCTGAAACACAACGCCCATTCTTGCAAGGGCACGCATATTTTGCTGTTCAATATCTGCACCCGCTACCGAGATTCTGCCCTGTTGCAGTTTGCGCAAACCAGTGATCAATGAGAGAAGCGTGGATTTTCCCGCGCCGTTGGGGCCGAGCAAAGCGTGAAAGCAACCTTTGCCAATAGAAATGCTCACATCATCTAATACTGGTTGCGCGCCTTCAGGATATCGATAGGCGAGATTTAATACCTCCAAAACAGTGGGCATAGACTCAGACACAGAACCTCCTGATTAGGGGTGTATCGCAATACCCCAGGGGTAACGTCCAACTTTGATCGACTTAATTGCCTTGTGCTCAGCAAGATCAATCACGGTAACATCACCGCTCACGCCATTGGTCGTCATCAGATACTTGTTATCTGGTGTGAAAGCCATGTGCCATACCCGTCTGCCGACGAGAATGTATTTGATGACGGCGTAGGTTTTCCGATCAATCACTGCAATATGGTTCGCAGGCCCGAGGGCGACATAGGCATATTTTCCTTGCTGATCCAGCTTGATCCCAACAGGTTGAATACGATCCCGATGAACGCCCTTAATGGAGAAATTGATTGTCCGGGTAACCAGCTTACTGTCTGAATCAATGATTGACACCGTTCCACCTATTTCTGAGGAGACCCAGAGCGTTTTGCTATCCGACTCGAACTCGGCATGGCGTGGTCGTTGATCAACCAGCGTATTATCAATAAGACTAAAGTTTTTTGCGTCTATCCAGTGCACCATATTGGTCGTTTCAGAGGTGTTAACTGCCAATTTACCATCAGGACTGATCGCCAATCCTTCAGGCTCCACACCCACGTCGATTTGCGCTACCACATCATCTTTACCGATATCGACTACGGTAACCAGGTTGTCATCCTCGTTGGCAATAAAGAGGTGGCGGTTATCTGGGTGCAAGACAAACTGTTCCGGGTCAGCGCCGGAGGGTAGTTCTCCGACAATTTTCTCCTGCTTGATATCAAAAATCTGTACTGCGTCATCATCAGAGGCACAGATATAGAGCATGGTCATATCCTGACTAAGAAGGATTCCTCGTGGCCGCTGCCCAACCTGGATAGTTTTTATCACTACCATACGATCGGTATCGATCACAGAGAGGGTGTCATCCTTCTCGTTGGATACATAAGCAGTTGCCCCATAGACGACCTGTAGCACTCCTAAAATGAGCAGCGCTATGGCGGCAGATAGTCGGCGGATCATCAAGTTAGTTCCTTTTGCAGTGTACTTCAGGCTCATCAAATCCCAAGGTGTCAAGCTCATTACGTTGATGAAGAAAGCCCTCTTGTGGAGAGTTGGTTACAAGTGACTTTGGCGTTGTTACAACAATGGGCTGACGCAACTGACCTGACCAAGGACGATAAGAGAGCTTGCGCCCTTTGTATGCGGCAAGTTCGAATTTTGGGCTTTGAATATAATCAATAATCTTTTTAGATTCCGTGGAGTTCAACCGGGTGGCCGCTTCACCGATAGACCGTACGGCCACCCACGCAGCAAAATCTTTATCGCCCAAGCGACGCTTTGCCAACTTATAAAAGCGAGTCTGTAACTGTGTTGCACCCCACTGTTCCGCTGTCCAATACCACCCAGTCGGGAACAGACTTTGGGTTCCGGCAACAGGGCGAGGAGTCCAGGTTCGATACATTAAATAATCACCAAAGTCGCCCCACTCATCTGCCACTATGAGTACATCGTAATCTTTTCCCTGGGTTAACAGCGGCACTTCAGACTGTGCAGAACGTCTTGCATCACGCCCACCATCCCAGATCTTCTCCGTCAGTATTTTTGCACCAAACTTTGCCGCAGAGCGGCGCATGGCATCAGCAAACTTTTTATCGCCCTCAAGGGGGCCTTGCACTAACATCCAGTCGATCCAGCGCTTTTTAATCAGATACTGCGTCAAGGCATCACCAAGCATGGCTCGACTGGGCACGCTATGCAGCAGATTGTTGCGGCACAGCTCTATCCGAAACCGATCATCTGCCGACCCCACATTAAACAGCAGTTTATCGTTCCCAACATCAGCCTTAATCACTGACTCCAACGAGAGAGCTGGAAGATTCAAAATAACAAAATGATGTTTACTCTCTTGCACTGCCTTGAGGATTGTATCGGCTGACTCGGAGGCATTAAACAGCACTTCCTGTACCGTGAATTGCTGCTTTAGAAAACGGCCGGTGGCATTGTTATCCTGAATCGCCAAACGAGCACCGGCAGTTCCTTCATCTTCTGGTACAGCATCCAGATTGGCCAACACAGGCGGACGATCGATCAGCTGTTTTATATAAAGGATTGATATCTCATCTGCAGCCGGTACTTGTGCATGAACACCCCAAATAGTACTCAACAAGAATGATAGTAATAGGGTCCTGTACATCACCGCCCTCACCCGTAGAAGTACGAATTTGCGCTTGAGTATAGCGCCAGGACCAGAATCGAAAGCAATACGACAAAAGTCTAATTGAGAGATGCCAAGCCAGGCAGGAAACTATCCATGCCACTGATTGACCCCAGGGTTAAGAAGATGGATAAACAGGAATAACGAACGCCTTTTTACAACCTTTTTATTAAACGAAGTTCGCTCAGAAAAGGCAAGTTAAACAGGACGATGCATGGCCTTTCGCAACAATCTGGTTACGACCCTACTGCTGTTGACACTCCACGGCACTGCAGCTGCTGAAAGAGGGGTTTTGTTATTTGAAAATGACTCGGCACACGCCATAAAGATCGTTGCTCCGGGTATCACTCTTATTCTGCCTGCCGGATCGAAGGAAAAGGCAATATCAACAGCTAACAATGATTCGGTGGGCGTGCACCTCAATATCTGGTGGAAAAATGATCCACTACAGCTCTGTCAAATCTATACACCCTGGTCACGCCACGTGCTGGTGAGCGGAAAACAGGCCATTGTCTGCCGATCCAACAATCTGCTGTAGAGAGAGAAGGCGTTAAATAAGGGTCATTATGAAGCGAACATCAAAGACAGGGCATAAATACCATAAGACACGTAGCTACAGGCTAGTTATCGCCGCTCTTATATTTGCAATATTGGTTAATTCACCTGCGGTGGGTGCCCGCTCATATGACGATATTATTGAGAAAGGTGAAATATCAATAGCTGTGTATCGTGATTTTCCTCCGTTCTCCTATCTAAAAGCAGGCAAGTTGATCGGCATCGATGTAGATATAGCAAAGCACATCGCCCAACAGATGAATATCAAAGTCAATATTATCCAGCAGACTGCTGATGAAAACGTGGATGATGATCTACGGAACGCCATCTGGAAGGGGCATTACCTTGGCGGTGCTGTTTCTGATCTTATGCTACACGTACCCTATGATCGGGAATTAGCGCTGAGAAATAATCTGGTGGTATTATTCGGGCCCTACATGAAAGAAGAGATTGTTGCAGCACGCAATATAAAAAAGTTGGGGAAGAACGCTACACTCGCCCTGTTTCGATACGAAAAAATTGCAGTTGAGCTTGATTCCATGGCTGACCTCTATCTGACCGGTGTCTTTGGTGGAACAATCCGACCCAATGTATTGCACTTCAAAACCAATGAAGAGGCGGGCCTTGCAACGCAGAATGGCGAGAGTGCAGGCATGATGGGACCGAGATCACAAGTGGAATTTGCCTTGGCAGACAAGATTAGCGCATTTGACATCGGTGTCGTTCCTACCCCTGGGATGATAAAGCCTCATTGGCTAATTGGCGCTGCGGTTAAAAACGACTATCGCCAATTGGGTTATGCAGTAGAAGACATTCTCGCGAGCATGGTTCGTGATGGTACAATGGGCGCTCTATTTCAAAAACAGGGTGTCACCTATACTGCATCAGGGCTTGAGTATTTCTCCAGCACAGATCAACAGTAAATCATAT
>VMRY01000130.1 GCA_007713595.1 Sedimenticola thiotaurini | reverse complement strand
GGGATAGGTAATCTAAGGTTAGAGGAAAAATCGACAATTCATCCTAAACGAGCACCATGAATACACTCATAAAACGATACCCTACACCCCACCCTCTTTTTTCAACTCATCCCAACTTTTACGAAGTTCAACAAGACGTTTTTTGTATGACTCGGCGTCGCCAAAGTCGGCAAACTGCTCCATTCGCTTGTGTGGGTCAGGTGTGCGTTGCGCATGTTTTATAGGACACCAGTACTGTTCCGTGCGCGCACTGATCTCCCGGCAGTACTCAATAAGTCCATTACCGTAACTGCAGTAGAGGCAGTTGATTTTTTCGATTGCGTTAAGATAGGAGAGCTGCAACCTGTCCACCCGCATATAGTCAGCACGCCTCACTAACGGGATTCCATATATCCTGAAGCAGCTCTGCTGGTAAATTGTGATCATCAGATCAAGCAGTACCAGGGGGAAGATCACACTATAAATAATCGGTGCAGATAGAATATGGGCCAGTTTGGCATTGCGCAGATAACGCCATAGCCCTATCCGTTGTCGACGCTGTAGCGCTTTAAAACCCTGCTCAAAGCGAACCTTGCCCTGCTTCAGGGTGTAGTGAAATTGCTGTCGTTTCTCTTGTAAAAGCCGATCGATCTCCTCCTCAAGCTCGAGCTGCATCTGTTGCAGCCGGGAGAGTATCTCGTCCAGTGTTGTCTTGTTCATGGGTTACCCTTAGCCGGGATATCAAACTCAGGGATTCAGTATGGCATAGATGTTATAGGGTTTATATTAATGATCTGTAGCATTCATCAACCCATTTCGAACTATACATGGCCACTGATCTTTGCATGCAGTGGTTTGGTTTCGTTGAACTTATCCATCTGTTCCTGGGTGGCTTCATTCTGATATTTTTCTTTCCATTCACTGTATGGCATACCATAGATCGCCTCCAGCGACTCATCTTTTGTCAGTTCGATTCCCTGCGCATCAGCCGCGGCTTTATACCATTTGGAGAGGCAGTTACGGCAGAAACCCGCCAGATTCATGATATCGATATTCTGCACATCCTTTCGTTCCTGCAGATGCCCTATCAGCCCACGGAATGCGGCCGCCTCAAGTTTTAACCTATCCAGTTCATTCATCATGATCTCCAGAAATTACCAACTATACAGTGATGCTAATAATCTACCCTTTCGTGCCGCTGATAACAAAATAGGATTCGCAAGGTTTTTCAATAATCACAGTTGAAATATCCATTCAGGCTCTGTTCAGGCTCCTGGCCGTAACCTGTAACCGTCAATGAAGCGTTACTAAAAAGGAGCATCAGGATGAAAACATTAACCAAGATTGTTGCCGCAACGGGACTCTGCCTTATTGCCTTTGGTCAGGCCCAGGCCGGTTCTGGCCATGACAGACAGGGTGGGTATTCTCGACATGGCGAAATACAGATCCACAACCGACGTGATTCAGGCAAGATCAGCCAGCAGGAGGCCCGCCGTCTGGCACACCAACAACGTGCTATTCGACAGCTAAAGCGAGCGTTTTATGAAGACGGCTATCTGTCACGCAAGGAACGAAAGATTCTTTCCTCGCGGATTAGCCAAATGAACCATCATTCTCATAACTATAGGCACAACGATAATTATCGTGTACCTAAGGGTTACTGGAAGCAGGGCCACAGCAGAACCTACATATATGGTCATGTGGATAGCCGCCCTTCCGGAACAATTATCTATCGATGGTGAATGGTCTACGCTGACCCAGAGTAATACTCTGGGTCAGTTTTTAACTGTGACGGCTACAGGTTGCACTACCTTTTCACGCAAAAAGAAAAACCAGTACCAACCGAGGCTATTGATCCAGCAGATAGCCGCGGTCCACAAATCATGTGAGATGAAGTGTGCGCCGCGTATTTGTTGTGTGATTCCAAAAGCCAACCCCAGCACAACACCGACAGCCAAGCCATACCATCGCCATGCAGGCCGTACTATTGAAAGAAAGAAATAGAGCGCTACAAAGGTGAAGCCTGCTCCAGCATGTGCAGCCGGAAAACATTTGCCGTAGGGGTAGTCACCCGGATGTGTTTCAAATAACCGCAAATAGGGGTTCTCGCCGCCATAGCGCAGTAGATTCCAAGGGCAGTCTACATGGGTTAGCTCTTTGCCAATACCCACCAGCAGTCCTGACAAAGGCATAACCAGGGCCAGATACCAGAGCGCCTTGCGATAGGGTTTCAGTCCGTTTACAAACTGGCTCCCGATCGCAACAACAAACAGACCTACCGCCAGTATTTTCACCAATCCCTTGGCCTTGGTATGCATTATCTCAGAGACAAAGTAGTTCTCTTGATAGGTCCACCCTGCCCCACCAATCTGGTATATCAGATCAGCAATGAACAGATCAATATGACTGAACTCCAGGACAACCACCAGAAGAGTGAACAGGATG
Source organism: Sedimenticola thiotaurini (assembly GCA_007713595.1). Taxonomy (GTDB): domain Bacteria; phylum Pseudomonadota; class Gammaproteobacteria; order Chromatiales; family Chromatiaceae; genus Sedimenticola; species Sedimenticola thiotaurini_A. The sequence goes on along the minus strand of VMRY01000130.1, from coordinate 171 downwards.
CCCGGGATGAAGAGATGGTATTGTAGATATTCTCTATTACTCAGCATTATTGCGTAATCGTCTTCTGGTTCCAGGCATTCAGATGCTGTGAAAAGATATAACTGGCGCCCTGATAATACGCAATATCCCGTTCCAGGTCAGCATCAGTCTTATCAAGGTGGGTCTCTGTTG
>VMRY01000150.1 GCA_007713595.1 Sedimenticola thiotaurini | reverse complement strand
CGTTAGGGTGATTAGACAACTTAACGGCCTGCTGCTTGAACTCGAGTGTGTATCTATCGTAATTCCGCTTCTTGGTTTGTCCCATCTCATACCCCTTCAATAGATCAGTCAACGACTGTCCATTAAAGTGGTGCTAGTTCATTGTCCTGGTTTGTCGGATGCCTTTGCTTGTTATGTGCATCTCTCACGCTTCATTAGCGCCTCAATAACCTGGCCAACATTCTTCGCTCCCTTTACGTAAATCACGGGTTCCTTTGTAATTGCACCGGATGTTTTTCCTTCGTTATAACGCGCCAACGCTTTCGCATAATACCTGCAAGAGGTAATATCCTCGTTCTTTATATTGTACGCTTCGCCAATACCTACTAGTGATTTGACAGCGCCTATCTCGCTACCGGCCTCTTCGAATTTTCTAACCGCATTTTCAAAGTTGCTTATTGATTTGTCGTAACTGCCATCGTATGTGCCCCATTTTTTAAAGATGGCGCTGTGCTTGTGGTAGGTGTTGTGTTTGTAGAGACTTCCGTACGCAAAATAGGCCTCCGCCATTCCTTCAGAATTCGCAGCCTCTTTGTAATCGAGCATGGCTTGGCGTATTAGATCCTCTGCCATTAATGCTCGATCTTCATCCATCAACCTATAGGCCTGTTGAATCTTGACATTGGGATCGGAGGTGGACATCAATCCCACCCCGGCACAGCCACTAAGAATGAACGCGAGAAATACGGTTAGAGATTGACGCATGACGGTTTCCTTTTACACATAACAGTATTATTCAGCGACACGTGACGCCTATCCAACTGACGCCTATCCGCTCATTAAAAGACAAAAGTATTCATTAAATTCCCAGCAAATACAAGGCGTTATTTTCCTTTATTCCGCCGCACAAAATGACAAAGGCGACAGGTGTCGTAAAACTCCTGTCGCCTATCCAGTTCGACCGTTACCTTTAATATTTTCTTTAACGTACTAAAATAGTTAACTTTATTTGTAATAATTCATTATTCACTTGGGGAGTTTTACGACACCTGTCTCTGAATTCGGTGCTTTAGTTGATTTATTCCCATCACCTTTGCCATAATGCCCACCTTCTTTTCAACTACAAGGATGTGGTGAATAGCATGCCAATGGATGATATTCCTTCAAGATTACCCGTTAAACCTACCCGATTTATTGACCAGTTACGCGCCTGTATGCGCAGCAGAAACATGGCTTATAAAACTGAGCAGATCTATGTGACATGGGCTGTCCGCTTTATACGCTTTCATCACATGAAGCACCCAGATGAAATGGCTGAGCGTGAAGTTGAGGCCTTTCTCTCTGACTTGGCAGTCAATCGTAATGTAGCGCCTGCCACTCAAAAGACGGCCCTGTGTGCGCTGGTTTTTTTATATGGTACGTTCCTGAATAAACCACTGGCTGGGATGCAGGTTACCCGTTCAAAGCGGAAGGTGCGCGTACCCGAAGTATTCAGTCATGATGAAGCAAAAGCGGTTATAGAGAGGCTACCGGATATCTATAAAACCATGGCGTTATTAATGTACGGTGCTGGTTTACGTATCAATGAATGTCTTCGCCTGCGCGTTAAAGATATCAATTTTTCAATGGGCTATATCGTTGTAAGGGAAGGCAAGGGGTTAAAAGACAGACGTACCTTGTTACCTGAATCATTAAAAGAACCATTGCAGGAGCAGATCCGCTACGTAACAACCCTGTTTGAGTTTGACCGGGCAAATAACCTGTCAGGTGTTTATCTGCCCTATGCCTTGGAAAGAAAAAACCCACAGGCATCTACCCAACTCGGCTGGCAGTTCCTCTTCCCCGCAAAAGAACACTCAGTTGATCCTCGTGCAGGTTTGCAACGTAGACATCATATTATAGATAGGAACCTACAGAGACAGGTACGACAAGCCATTCGCCTGGCTAAAATCAATCGCCAATGCTCCTGCCACACTTTTCGTCACAGCTTTGCAACCCGGTTATTGGAGAAAGGTTATGACATCCGCACCATTCAGGAACTGATGGGACATGCGGATGTAAAAACCACTGAGATCTATACCCATGTTATTCGCAAAGGTGGCCTGGGCGTCAACAGCCCCATAGATGATTTGTAGAATTCCTACGCATAGCGATCAACACCCTACCGACTCCATACACCAGCGCTCTGTATTAACGCCTTGCCCTTGTGCGGTCTTCATCAGTTCGTTAACCCAGGCCTCTGGCCCCGCCAGATAAACCTGTGTTTTGGGGTTCTCTTCCATTGCCATGGTGAGCTGGGCAAGCAGATCCATGGCTGAGATATCATCGGCGGCACTGCGGTAATCAAAATTATCCAACGCATCTTTCCATGATCGGCAGAGATTTTCCAAGGAGGATTCTGGCGGCGTTCCACCGATTAATATCAGGGTGATGTCTTCGGCATCATCAATGGTGATGGCCTGTTCTGTAAGGCTTTTAACCGGCGCCAGTCCTCCGCCTTTGGCGACAAACACCACGGGCCGGGTGGAGTCTTCACGCAGTAGAAAATCACCCTCTGGCCCTTCGATTACAATTGTCTGTTTTGCCAGTTCCCCACTGAACGCATGCTTCTCTATTGGACAGCCGATTCCAGAGAACACCAGAAACTGTAGGTTGCGTCCATCACAGGGACAGCTGGCAATATAGAGTTCGGTTGATGCGCCATCTTCTGTTGTGACTTTGACTCGCTGTCCGGCCTTGAAGCGGAGCGAGTGTGTACGGGGTGTCTGCACATGAATCAGTGCTAACTCCGGCCCTTCCTGTACCACCTTTTTTACCGTGGCACGAATCATCTGGTGTGGCAGTTGTTCGCTCAGACTGGCCTCTGTCGCTTCAATAACCAGATCCGATATAGCGGTATTAGAACAGGCCAGGATATAACCCTCCTCCTGTTCCTTGGCACTGAGCACAAAGTCATGCTGGCGCAACTTCCTGACTGCGCCAGAGACCACCTTGCATTTGCAGGCACCGCAGTTACCACTGGTACAACCGTAGTCAAGATAGAGGCCGGCCTTGAGTCCTGCTTCCAGGATTGAATCGTTCCCTTGTATAAAGTATTCATGACCACTGGGTAGCAAGCGAATCGATGCTGTAACAATTTTGAGTAGTGCATCTTTAGCAAACAGGCGTGCTTTGGCATCGCTGGCCTTATCCAGACGACCCATCGCGCCATCCAGTTTTTCAATGCACTTTTTAACCGCCTGGCGCAGTTTCTGTTCAGGTTTTTCAAGCGCCGATTTAAGATCAGCAACCGCTTCATCAAGAAGGGCTTCGGAACTGTTGAGTGCGGCTTTGGTATGTACCAGGGTGTGTTGAAACTCGTGCAGACGGGTCATGAGGATTTCTGGATCGGGCATCCAGCCATCACTGTAGTTGCGCTTTGGGTGTGCTTCTGCCTTGATCCGCTGCACCCGTTCCAGCACGGGATCTTCATCCATGTCAATGTGTGGATAGAGCGCAAGGAGTGTCTCCAGAGAGATATCTCCCTCAAAGGTCTCTACCCGCTCTTTCCGGATTCGTTTCTGCAACTCGCCGCGACTGACATCAGCCAGACGGGCCGCACGGGATAGTGATAACAGTTGTGGCATACGACTTCCTTCCTGATTCACTCTTCATTTCAATATAGCAACTATTATATGAATAGTCTGTCTTATTGAAGCGGATCAGGAGAGACAACAGTATCTGTTTAGCCGTATTATGAACAGATGCGATACAGAAAATCACAGCAAAAATTTTGGCAATCGACATGACTGAGACAACTGATAATAGAAGTGAACCAGAAGGCACACAACTGGCCACCATGGCCCAGGGATTGTTTCTGGCTAATCTACTGCTGCTTCCAGGCGTCTGCTTCGCCTGGCTGGCCTATCTCTACTTCAAACACCGTCACACGGCTCCGGCACTCGCCCGCTGTCATCTGGAGCAGACCTTTATAGCCAGTATTATTGGTGGAGCATTGCTGGTCATAGCCAATCTTGCAATACTCTGGCTCGGTGGCTATCAAAGCGCACATACATGGATGGTGTTGATTCTCTACTTCACCACCGTCCACTCCACGTTAGTTCTGCTCGGCATCGTTGGGCTGGCCAAGGCTATGGCCGGTACAGAATTTCGTTTTCCTCTCATTGGTCGATTGAGCTTTAACTAACTTATTGATTTTTTTTATTGAGCTTCCTGTAGCTGCAAATTATTTGTTGACTTTTTCAACTAATTATTTGCATATTACATTTAATCTCTTCTGGAGGCTCGACATGGCTCACACTACAAACACCGACGCGATCGATCAGATCCGCTCATTCAACCGCTTCTATACCCGACATATCGGCATACTGGATGAAGGCTTTTTAGGACAGCCACTCAATCTTCCGGAGATTCGTGTCCTGTTTGAAGTCGCCAAGGAGAGCACACTGAACGCGACTGCCCTGGCCGATTACCTGCGTATGGACCCCGGTTATGTCAGTCGGATATTGGCTAAGTTGCTGAAGATGGGGTTGCTATTAAGAACCACTGACCCGTCAGACCGACGCAGAAAACAACTCATGCTCACAGTATCGGGACAGGAGCTATTACAATCCCTTGATACCCTGGCTCGTGACAATCTTGAGCAGTTGTTAGCGCCATTGTCGACTTCACAACGCACTGAACTGGTCGGTCAGATGAACCGTATCAGGACGCTACTGGAACCCACTAAAAAACAGCGTGTGCTGATTCGTCCCCTGCAATTTGGTGATCTGGGTACGATTATTAACCGCCACGCGGTGCTCTACTCCACCGAATACCAGTGGGACAAAAGCTTTGAACGTACAGTATTGGAGGTTCTGGCCCAATTCGCCAGCACGGTTGATGAGAGCTGTGAGCGGGGTTGGGTTGCCGAGGTGGATGGCCAGTTTGCCGGCAGCATCTTTGCCGTCAGAGAGAACGAAGAGACCGCCCGTCTGCGTGCCTTGCTGGTTGAACCCCAATTTCGCGGCATGCAGATTGGCCGACAGCTGATCGAGCAGTGCATCGACTTCTGCCGACAATGCGGCTACAAGCAGATGACGCTCTGGACCTGCTCTTGTCTGACCCAAGCGCGAAAGCTCTATACCAAAGCAGGGTTCACCTGTACCAAGGCGTGGGATGAACCCCTGTTTGGTGTAAATCTGACCAGTGAAAGCTGGGATAAGGTATTGTAAAAAATCTAAAGATCAGGTCCTTTGAGCAATCGAATGACCTATCCCTTACGCATCCCGGTACGACGTCCCTGCGCCTCCACAAACTGCTGCAATGTGGCACTGCGGGCATCTGGGGTCATCATAATCTCAATAAGCTGAAAACGTCCACGGGTCGCTACGGCCATATTCAGTGCCGCCTGTAGCTCGGCACGGGTTTGCACCCGCACACCATCGCCTCCCAGCGAGGCGCTCATATTGGCAAAGTGCCAATCATCCAGATGATTGAAACTGCTCTCAGGCTGGAAGGTAGCGAGCATACCCCAGCAGCTGTTGTTGAACAGAAGGACGATGGGGTCCCAGCCATAACGCCGGCAGTTACCCAGTTCCCAACCGGTCATTTGAAAGGCCCCATCGCCCACCAGAATAATCGGGCGCTGCCCGGTTGAGGCCTGCAATCCCATCCCGGCAGGTACACCAAATCCCATGGTGGCGTAGTAACCCGGTGCCACCAACTGCGTGTTATCCATATCCATGGCGGTAAACAGACAATCTCCAATATCCGAGGCAATGGGCATGGGACCATCACGATCAAACAGATCATTCACTGCCCGGGCAATATCGGTTGGCACGATTGAGCTGTCATCTGCTTCCAGGTTACGTGGATAATTGGGTTTCACCGGGGATGCATGATGATTGGTGACCTCTGTCTGGTTGAGCAACTCATCAACCAGCTCAGTCAGCGAGAGCTGCTGATAGGAGTGATAGCCGACTTTAACCTCTTGATCAGAGGCATTGATGGTATGGCGAATATCCAATCTTTTTGCAGAGACGCCAAAGTTTGAATCACAGACAATAACGCCCAGCATGAGTAACTGATCTGAGGTCTCCACTGTCTCACTGATCGACTGGTCCCCCGCCATACCAATGTAGGAGCCGATCAGTTGACAATCAGAATCTGAAAACAGGCCACGTCCCATGAAACTGGTGGCTACCGGCAGTTGCAGACGACGTGAAAGTTCTGCCACCTTATCTTCCAGACCATAGCGCCGTACCTCCACACCAGCCAGGATGACCGGCTTTTCAGCCGTTGCCAGTCGACCCAGGATCTCACTGGCACAGTCTGTCAACGCCTGGGGCTCTGCTGTGGTAGACGGCAGCAGCGGGACTGGATCACAAGGGGCGTTCACCAAATCCCGTGGAAATTCGATATAGACAGGCCGTGACTGTTCAAGACAGCTTCGCAGCACCCGTGCGATCTGCTCAGGGGCTTTGGCTGGATCATTCAGTAACACCTGATCACAGGTAAACTCTTTCATCACTTCATACTGAGAACCCAGCGTCTTGATCTGGTGATGCAGTAACAGATCACCTTGCAGCTCTGAAATGCCCGGTGCACCAGAGATAACAACCAGCGGTGATTTCTCTGCATAGGCGCAGGCCACGCTGTTCAACATGTTGAAGGCTCCGGCACCGTAGGTCACAACAGCCACACCCAGCGATCCCCGGCAACGACCAGACGCATCCGCCGCAAAGCCGACACCCGGCTCATGGCTCAGTGTATAAAACGGAAGAATGCCCGACTGCTCAATGACTTTAAAAAATGGCAGGGCAAAATCCCCCGGAATACCGAACAATTCGGCTGCGCCATGTTCCTTTAAACCATTCAGTAGTGCTTCTGCCAGTGTCATTGTAGTCTCCAGATGTGGTGCATATCAGGGGTGCAAGCATACTGGATACGGCATGACGTTATCGGGTGTTATGGGCCATCAAATAGCCTATATATGCTATTATCATGCATAGTTTCTGTTTTTTTGCCATTTTATGACGATTTTTCAATAGTCCATACTCTTTTTCAAGATGAGCCAACCGATGACGATCAAACTGGATAAATTTGACAGACTGATCCTGCATCACCTGCAGGAAGATGCCCGCCTCTCCCATGTAGCCCTGTCAGAGCGCATCAATCTCTCCCCTTCCCAATGTGCCAGACGCCTGCAACAACTGGAGATGGCAGGAGTGATCCGTGGCTATACCGCCGTGATCGACCCCCAGGCACTGGGTATGGATGTGGTTGCCCTGATTAACATCACGCTGGAAAAACATCAGGAGAATATTGCAGCTGCTTTTGAAAAGGCGGTACAGGAACGACCGGAAATCCTTGAGTGCCTGCTGATCACAGGTGATGGTGATTACGAGATGCGTGTGATTGCAAAGAATCTACAGGGCTTCTCACGTTTTATCTCAGAACACCTGATGAAAATGCCCGGCGTATCTTCTATCAAGTCAAACATTCAGCTTTCACAAATCAAGGCACGTGCAGCATTGCCACTGCTGGAGCTTGATTATT
>VMRY01000082.1 GCA_007713595.1 Sedimenticola thiotaurini | reverse complement strand
TATGGGGATCTTCCGATCGACGTACTGCCTCCCGACGGAAGTCCTCGGTGTAGTGGTTGTATTTGTTCTTCCGTTTCTTAGTCATTTTAAAAACACCTCGTTAGGTCGTAATGAGGTGTCTACTTTTCTTGGGGAACTCGGATGGCTAACGCTAATTACACAGCTCACACATTGATCACAATAAACAGCTGTAGAATATATTCACAATTTGGACAGCTCGTTTTACGCACGCTATTTCCTATTAAACAGAGAACTGGCTTGGTGGGATGAAAATGAAACGGGGTTTTCAGCATCCTGCCAAGAAGATATTCCTGAACTTCTCAAGAGGTTATCAGAGAATTTAAAGCGGATGAACTATTTTCTGCGGTGGGTGGTTTATCGGCAGCATCTTTTTTGCGCGCTGACAGACGATAGATAATCATTAGATATCGAATGAATGTCCGATTAAAAAAGTGTGCTGTCTGACAAATGCTGTCTCCCCTAGCGAGTAGGTATAACAGAAATTTCAGGGGATGAAGGGGTATTGCCTACTATTGTCTGGGTCGGGGCGGGGAACGCCAAGCGGTCAGGGGTTAGGTGAGCCGATATCCAGCAAGGGCGCGGCATCTATCGATTCGGCATCCATCATGGTGGCGACGCGCTGTAGGGCCGAGAGTATCTGGGTTTTTTCCCAATCCTCCAGGGCTTCGAATCGTTCAATAAATTTTTCATGTAACAGCGGCGGTGTGGAGAGGAGTATCGCCGCACCGGCTTCGGTCAGTCGTGCATTGACCACCCGCTTGTCTACGCTGCTGCGCACTCGCTCGGCCAGCTTTTTATCTTCCAGTCGATTAAGAATGGTTGTGACGGTTGCCTGACTCAGGGATACATCGTCCGAGATCCGCTTTACCGTGACATCGCCCAGGGCGTTGATGGCACGCAGCACCATCACCTGGGGAATGGTCAGGCCACAACTCTTTACCATGCGTTTGGATTGCAGATCAGTTGCGCGAATGATGCGGCGCAGGGAGACGAGCACATCGTGCCAGTACTGGTTTTCAGCCATGAGTTGGGTCAGGTTGATTTTGAAGGGTGATGAATTATAGCCAGTTTTCATATTTCAACCAATTATTCAAAAATATTAATTTGTGCTCTAATTATTAGAAGTGTAATAATAATGGGTTAGAATTACCATAAGAAGCGTCCATCCGGCCAGATTTGCCGGTCCGGGCTACTTGATTGGAATTGTTTGTCGTACAACAGGAGTTAGTTTATGTGTGGTTTTGCCGGGATCTATGCGCCCGGAATGCGTGAGTCAAATGTTGGTCGGGTTGAGCGAATGACCCGTAAACTGGCCCCTCGTGGGCCGGATGGTGAGGGAATCCTGACCCGAAACGGGTTGGCACTGGGACATCGTCGTCTGAAGGTGATTGATCTCTCTGAACATGCCCAGCAACCGATGGTGGATGCCGAGTTGGGGCTGGATCTGGTATTCAACGGTTGTATCTATAACTATCGTGAACTGCGTGAAACGCTACAGGGGAAAGGCTATCGCTTCTTCTCCGACGGCGATACCGAAGTGGTGCTCAAGGCTTACCACGCCTGGGGTACGGAGTGCGTCAAGCACTTCAACGGTATGTTCGCTTTTGCAATTCATGAGCGGGATTCGGGTCGCCTGGTGTTGGCCCGAGATCGCCTCGGCATTAAGCCTTGCTACCTGGCAGAGTCTGATGGTCGTGTGGCGTTCGCCTCCACTCTGCCGGCGCTGCTGCAAGCGGGAGATATTGATACCGGCATCGACCCGGTGGCGCTCAACTATTACATGAGCTTTCATGCTGTAGTACCCGCGCCCTTCACCCTGCTGAAAGGGATACGTAAGCTGCCACCGGCAACTCTCCGCATTTATGAACAAGACGGTTCCCATCGCAGTGAGACTTACTGGCGTCTCCAGGTGGGCAGTCGTGAAGAAGACCGCGCTGTAACTGCCGAAGAGTGGCAAGAGCGTATTTTAGCATCGCTGCGCCAGGCCGTGCGTCGGCGCATGGTGGCAGACGTGCCTGTGGGTGTACTGCTCTCCGGTGGTCTCGACTCAAGTTTGATTGTCGGCCTGCTGGCAGAACAGGGGCAGACCGATCTGAATACCTTCTCGGTTGGCTTTGAAGCAGCCGGTGGTGAGAAGGGTGATGAGTTTCAGTACTCCGATCTGATTGCCGAACATTTCCAGACCCACCATCATAAGATTCAGGTCCCTTCCAGCCGCCTGCTGGAAACTTTGCCAGAGACCTTCAGCGCCATGTCGGAACCGATGGTCAGTTATGACAATATCGGTTTCTATCTGCTCTCCCAGGAAGTCTCCAAACATCTCAAAGTAGTTCAGTCCGGACAGGGTGCCGATGAAGTATTCGGCGGCTACCACTGGTATCCCCCCCTGCTGGAAAGTCGTGATGGCGCCGCCGATTATAAGCGTCTGTTCATGGATCGTGACTTCGATGAATACGCCAACCTGATCCAGTCCGCGCATGTGCAGTCGGACTTTGCCGGTGCCTTTGTCGAACAGCAATTCGCAGCTGATGTGGGCGGCAACGCGGTAGACAAGGCGCTGCGCCTGGATACCACTGTGATGCTGGTGGATGACCCGGTAAAGCGGGTTGATAACATGACCATGGCTTGGGGTCTGGAGGCGCGGGTGCCCTTTCTGGATCACGAACTGGTTGAACTGGCCGGTCGGGTACCGGCTGAGCTGAAGGTACGCGATGAAGGCAAATGGGTGTTGAAAGAGGCGGCACGGCAGGTGATTCCGCATCAGGTAATCGACCGCCCAAAAGGTTATTTCCCGGTACCGGCACTGAAATATATTGAGGGGCCCTATCTGGATTTTGTGCGTGATGCACTCGAAAGCAGCCGTGCTATTAACCGCGGGCTGTTCAATCGTGATCATCTGACCCAGTTGTTGGATAAACCGACCGAGCACATCACCCCGCTACGCGGTTCCAAGTTGTGGCAGGTTGCCCTGCTGGAATTGTGGCTGCAGGCCCATCAGCTCTAGGACAGAACCATGAGTAAGCCTGAGAAAGGAATGAACGGCAATTTGAACATTGAACAGATGGGGTCGCTCAAACACTGGGGGGCCCCGCCCAGCTCAATTGCCGATGAACTGGATAAGCAAGCGGTGGTGGATTGTGGTTGGGGTCGACTGATCTTTGGTCAAACTTTCCGCTCCAGCCGACAGCTGGCCAACCTGTTACGTGATGAGCACCTGGGCCGACGTGATGTGGCGCTTTATAGCCGCGATCCACAAGTGGTGGTATCACAGGCTCCCCAGGAACTGTTTATCGACCCTTCCCTCACCTACCGGTTGAATCTGGAGTATGCCAATCTGACAGAAGAGATCGGCCACGCTATCGAGATACGACCCATTGCTGATGCCGCCGATGTCGAGCAAGTCAATCGGATCTACAAGGCACGTTCGATGGTGCCGGTGCGCGATGGTTTCTTTGACTACCAATGCCAGCATCCTGAACTGCAAATTCTGCTGGCCGTTGAGACCCAGAGTGGCCAGGTAGTCGGCTGTGTCACCGGCGTTGATCATGCGCTGGCCTTCGATGATCCAGACAATGGCTCCAGCCTCTGGGCGCTGGCGGTGGACCCTCAGTGTCTGCATCCCGGCGTCGGTGAAGGGTTGGTCATCACCTTGGCAAATACCTTCAAATCTGCCGGACGCTCATTTATGGATCTGTCAGTGATGCATGACAATGAGCAGGCCATCGGTCTGTATGAAAAGCTCGGTTTTTTCCAGGTGCCGGTTTACTGCATCAAGACCAAGAATGCGATTAATGAACTCCTCTATGTTGGACCAAAAAACGATGAAAAGCTGAATGTCTATGCACAAATCATTGTCGATGAGGCGTATCGTCGCGGCATCGTGGTGGATATTGTCGATGCGGCAGGCGGTTTCTTTGACCTGAGCCTGGGTGGGCGTACCGTCAGTTGTCGTGAGTCGCTGACTGATCTCACCAGTGCGGTGGCGATGAGCCGTTGCGATGATAAGGCGGTGACGCGACGCTTTCTCTCCCATGCCGGATTGCATGTACCGGAACAGGAACTACTACAGAACGAGGAACAGGCACTAGCATTTTTGCAGCGACACCAGCGTATCGTCATCAAGCCGGCGCGGGGCGAACAGGGAGTGGGCGTCTGTGTCGACCTGAGTGAGCCAGAAGAGGTGAAGAGCGCCTATGCATTGGCCTCTGGCTATTGTGACCGGGTAGTGGGTGAGCGCTTTGTCTCCGGGGATGATGTGCGGATCATTGTGATCAACGACGAAGTGGTTGCGGCAGCGGTACGTCGCCCAGCCTCAATTGTGGGCGATGGCATTCATACGGTAGCAAAACTGATCCAGAAACAGAGTCGCCGGCGAGCGGCGGCCACCCAGGGCGAGAGTGTCATCCCGATGGATGAAGAGACCGAGCGCTGTGTGAAAGACGCTGGACTTTCCATGGAGCAGCATTTACCCAAGGGACAACGGGTAGTGGTGCGAAAAACCGCCAACCTGCATACCGGAGGGACCATGCAGGATGTGACTGATCGGCTACACCCAACACTGGTGAAGGCGGCCATTTGTGGCGCCCAGGTGCTGGATATGCCGCTGGTCGGATTTGATTTTATCGTGCCGGATCTGGGGCAGCCAGAGTATGCCATTATCGAGGCCAACGAGCGCCCCGGCCTGGCCAATCACGAACCTCAACCCACGGCTGAAAAGCTGCTGGATATGCTTTTTCCACAAACCGCCCTGGCAAATAGGCCCCACCATGAAAATTCTTAATATTGATCGCACCTATCTGCGTGAAACCCTATTGGAGCTGCTGCATGTGCCCAGCCCCACCGGCATGACCGACAGCGTGGTACAGCTGGTGTGTCAGAAGCTGGAAGCGATGGGGGTGGAGTATGAGCTAACCCGGCGTGGCGCTATTCGTGCCAACCTCTATGGTGAGGTGCACTCACCGGATCGGGCGATTGCTGCCCACTTGGATACGCTGGGTGCCATGGTCAAAAACCTCAAGCCGAATGGTCGCCTGGAAGTTGTGTCTGTCGGCACTTGGCCAGCGCGCTCGGCCGAGGGTGCCCGGGTGACGCTGTATATTGACAAAGGGACTCAGTATCGCGGTACCTTGTTGCCGTTAAAGGCGTCCGGGCATGTGTACGGCAAGCAGGTGGATACACAGGAGGCGAGCTGGCAGAACCTGGAGCTGCGCCTGGATGAGCAGACGCACAGCATCAGTGATCTGGAGAAGCTGGGAATCTATCCAGGCGATATGATCTCCATTGATCCACAGCCGGAGTTCCTTGATAACGGTTTCTGGGTCTCACGCTTTCTTGATGACAAGGTGGGTGTGGCAGCGGTATTGGCAGCGGCCAAGGCGATCTGTGATGCCAAGGCGCCGCTTCCGATGGATTGCCATCTGCTGTTTACCATCTCGGAAGAGACCGGAGTCGGGGCCTCCCATATCCTGCACGGTGATGTGGCGGAACTGTTGGCGGTGGACAATGGCACCATCGCACCGGGACAGAACACCTCCGAATACGGCGTGACCATTGCCATGCAGGATTCCAGTGGTCCGTTTGACTGGTATCTGACACGACGTCTGATCTCACTCTGCCAGACCTGTGGTATTGAACACAGTCGTGATGTGTTCCGCTTCTACCGAAGTGACTCCGCCTCGGCCGTCGAGGCCGGCAATGATATCCGCACGGGCTTGATCTGCTTCGCCCTGGATGCCTCCCACGGCCATGAACGCACTCATGAGAAGTCAGTGCTGGCGGTAGCCCGTCTGCTCTCTATGTACATGCAGAGCGGCCAGCTGTTTGAACGTGATGAGCGGCCACTGGGACCGCTGGATGATTTTCCAGAAGATCCCGGTGACTGGGATGATGAGATCAGTGTCGATAAGTCAGTCTCTGAATAGTACCTTTCTCATCACGATCCCCCCGGGTGGTGACTGGGAGTATGCGGTGAACGGCGCGGCGGCAGATGAGGCCGTTGCTCAAATTCATCCGGGTCTGTGCGCAGGCGACGGTCGGTAACCAGTCGATAGAACAGCGGGATAAAGAAAATGGCCAGGAAGGTCGCCGCCAGCATACCGCCAACTACGCCAGTACCGACAGCATGACGTGCCCCAGCGCCAGCCCCGGTGGAGATGGCCAGCGGTAGCACACCCAAAATGAATGCCAAAGAGGTCATCAAAATCGGCCGGAACCGCAGCCGCGCGGCTTCCAGGGCGGCGGCAGTGGCGGAGTAACCTTCTCCCTTCTTGATCAGGGCATATTCAACAATCAGGATGGCATTTTTAGCTGCAAGTCCCAGTAGAGTAACCAGGCCGATCTGGAAATAGACATCGTTGCTGAGACCCCGCAACCAGACGGCAGCAAGTGCGCCGAAGGTACCGAACGGGAGCGCCAGCTGAACAGCAATCGGTAGCGACCATTTTTCATACTGGGCGGCCAGGATCAGGAACACCATCAACACGGCCAGTCCGAGCGCCAGATTGGCGGTGCCACTGGAACGTTTCTCCTGGAAGGAGGCAGAGGTCCATTCGTAACTGAAATCTTTGGGCAGAGTGCGATCGGCGATCTCCTCAACGATCTGCAACGCCTGCCCCGAACTGATACCCGGTGCGGAATCACCGAAGATCTTCACTGCCTGGACATTGTTGTAACGATCCAGGGTCTCAGGTCCGGAGGTGTACTCGATCTTAGCCAAGGTTGAAAGTGGAACCTGGACACCCTCTTGCGTTGCCACATAGAGTGCGCCAATGTCTTCCGGGTTGGCACGATAGCCGGGTTCGGCGGACATCTGCACCTGCCAGGTGCGACCAAATTTATTGAAATCATTCACATAATAGGTGCCGAGGGTGGCAGCTACCGTGGTAAATAGCGTGTCGATATCAACCCCCAACAGCTTCGCCTTGGCCCGGTCGAGGTCAATATAGAGCTGCGGCACTCGTGAGCGCCAGAGCGACAGGGGCTGGACGATACGCGGATCTTTGCGAAGTTCGGCGAGCAGTTGTTCGCTCGCCTTGGCCAGCGCCTTGGGTCCGCCCTGGCCGCGATTCTGCAGATAGAGTTCAAATCCGCCAGCGTTACCCAGACCAAAGATTGGTGGTGGGCCAAAGGCGATCACCAAACCCTCGCGGATTCCAGCGGTTTTCGCCATCAACTGGCCAACCATTTCATCGGTAGAGCGGTGACGTTGATCCCAATGACGAGCAGCAACGAAGATGGTAGCAGCACTGTTGCGGAATCCACCGCCGAGAAAATCGAGTCCGGCGAAGGCCACCACATGCTCGGCATCAGGGTCTGATCGCATAATATCGATGACCTGTTGGGTGACCGTTTCAGTACGTTTCAGGCTGGAGCCGTCCGGCAGGTAGACCGCGCCGATGTAATAGCCCTGATCTTCGCTGGGGACCAGTGAGCCGGGAGTAATGTCCCACAGGAACAGAGCAGCGCCGACCATCATCAGATAGAGAACGATGGCCAATTTAACCCGGCGTAACAAGAAGCCTACCCCGGCCAGATAACCACGGGTGAAATGGTGGAAGCCGCGATTGAAGGCCGCAAAAAAACGCCCCGGGTGACGGCTTTGATTGCGCAGAATGATCACCGACAGTGCCGGAGTCAACGTCAGGGCCACAAAGCCGGAAAGAACTACCGCGATAGCAATGGTAACTGCGAACTGGCGATACAGTTCACCGGTCAGTCCACCGAGAAAGGCGATCGGGATAAATACCGCACAGAGGACCAGCACGATGGCGATTACCGGCCCGGTCACTTCGCGCATCGCCTTCAGGGCCGCCTCGCGGGCCGCCAACTTCTCTTCATGCATGATGCGTTCGATGTTTTCCAGTACCACAATGGCGTCATCCACCACGATGCCGATCGATAGCACCATACCGAACAGGGTCAGGGTGTTGATGGTGTAGCCGAGCAGGTAGAGACCGACAAAGGTGCCAAGCAGTGAGACCGGTACGGCAATCACTGGGATCAGCGTGGCACGCCAGTTTTGCAGGAAAATAAACACCACCAAAACCACCAGCAGGATCGCCTCACCCAGGGTCTTAACCACTTCACGTATAGACACTTCGACAAAGCGGGTGGTGTCGTAGGGGATCGAATAGGTTAGGCCGTCCGGGAACTGTTTCGCCAGCTCAGCAACTGTTGCCTTGACCTCATCACCCACCGCCAGCGAGTTGGCGCCAGGTTGCAGGAAGATGCCCACCAGGGTCGCCGGTTTACCGTTGTAGAGACCGGTGAAATCGTAGTCCTTCGAACCCAGTTCAATCCGCGCCACATCCTTCAGCCGGAGCAGGGCCGTACCTTCGCCAGTGCGCAGAATAATGTCGCCAAACTCCTCCGGGGTCGAGAGTCGGCCCTTGGCGTTAATGGTATAGACCAGTTCCTGACCGTCGCCGATCGGTGGTTGGCCGATCTTGCCGGCGGCAAATTGTGCGTTCTGTTCCTGGATAGCACCGGCAATTTCACTGGCGGTGATTCCAAGTTCGGCCATCCGATCCGGCTTCAGCCAGATGCGCATGGCATAATCCTTGGCACCGAATATCTGTACATTAGTGGTACCAGGGATACGCTTCAGGCGATCCAGCACATTGAGCGTTACATAGTTGCTGGTATAGATATCATCGAAGCGGCCATCCGGCGACAGGAAGGCGAGCACCTGGAGGAAGGCTGAAGAGCCCTTTTCTACCGTCACACCCTGGCGGCGCACCTCTTCCGGCAGGCGCGGCTCGGCCTGCTTGACCCGGTTATTGACATTGAGGGCCGCCTGATCCACATCGGTGCCGATCTCAAAAGTGACCTGAATCTCCAGCACGCCGTTTGACGCTGAGGTGGAGCTCATGTACATCAGACTCTCAACACCGTTGATGCTGTTTTCCAGCGGAGCCGCCACCGTCTGCTCGATGGTCTGGGCCGATGCACCGGGATAGATCGCACGGACCGTGACTACCGGCGGTGCGATCTCCGGGTACTGGGCGATCGGCAGGATACGCATTGCCAGCAGCCCGGCGAGTACCAGAAATATCGACATCACAGCAGCAAAGATCGGGCGATCAATAAAGAAACGCGACAGCATACTCAGTGCTCCTTACTGGAGGATGCATTTGTGCTGCTTGGCGGCTCGGTGGTCTTCTCATCCGGCGGCTGGGGCTGAATCGGCATGCCGGGAAAGAAGATACGCGCCGTCCCTTCGATCACCACCTGATCGCCTTCAGCCAGACCGGAATTGATCACCCAGAGCCGCTCACTCCCTGAGCCGTTCACTTTTTCCACCCACTGGCCCACCTCAACCGGTCTGGATTGAGCAATGGTCATGCCCTTTTCACCCTGACCAACAACATAGACGAACTTGCCATTGGCATCCTCCTGTACCGCGCGCTGTGGCACCGCCAGGGCATTGGGCAGGACGCCCCCCTTGACACGGACACGGACGAACTGTCCCGGTGTGAGCCGGGCATCCGGATTGGGCAGTGTTGCCCGCCTGTCGTAGGCACCGGTTTGTGGATCGGTACGGTAATCACTGAAATCAACCTGGCCGGTCAATGGATAGATGGATCCATCCGCCAGCTGTACTTCGACCTGACTCTGTTCCAGCGGTGGCAATCTCAGGTTACCAGCCGCGAGCTGCCGATCGATGTCCAGTTGCTGGTTTTCCGCTACCGAGAAACGCACATACAGTGGGTCGATCTGGGCCAATCGGGCGAGCGGCCCAGTGGTCGAAGAGACCAGTGCACCTTCGACTTGCAGGGCGCGTCCGATATGACCGGCAATCGGTGACTCCACCCGGGTGTAGTCGAGATCGAGCTGTGCCTGGCTCAGTTCCGCCTCGGCCGCGGCGACGGCGGCGCGATTCAAATCGCGAGTAGAGAGTGCATCATCCAGATCACGCTGACTGACCGACTGGGTCTTGACCAGAGGGGCCAGTCGTTTTGCCTCACGCTCGGCCTGGGTGAGCCGTGCCCTGGCCTCTGCCAAAGCCGCTTCCAGTGCCTGCTTACGTGCCACAAACGGGGCTGTGTCGAGCTGAAACAGAGGTTGTCCGGCCTGAATTTGACTGCCTTCCTGAAATAGTCGCTGTTCGATCAGCCCGGTAACCCGGGGGCGGATTTCAATCTCACGCGACGCCTCCAGCCGGCCCACGTACTCAAAAGTTGCAGGTAGATCTTGAGGCTGCAGCTTGATGACAGTGACCTGTTGTGGTGCCGACATACCGTGCTCAGCCGGCTGTGATTCTCCCTTGCTACAGCCGACAAGCTGTAGGGCGAGCAAGCCAAGGGCCAATGTCATGAGTGGTGTATAAATGGGTGATGTCATAGTTACTTACAGCGTCTTTGAATTTGCGGGATTAAAGATGAACCCGGATCGGTTAATTATACCTTTCAGCAGACTCAGGGCTATGGGTTGAAAAAATCTGGAACAATCTGGATACCATAAAGGATACTCCCTATCCGTAGTCAGTGCGCTTTAGTTCGACTCTCTATTGCTGCACTCATCGATTTTGAAGATAATTTTAGGCAATCTGTTCGAAGGGCCGCTTCAACCTCCTGCGCGAGTCTCAGGTTGAGAGAAAGAACACTGTCGAGATACAGGCCTTAATGTGCCACATCTGGGCATGAGGCTTGTGCAACAAGGCATACCCGGACAGTCATTCTACCGCTTAACTCAGATAGTAAAAAGCACATGAATTACCTGTTTTGTTGCGTGTCGGGATCAGGTGCGATCATCCAGGGTGGCAGGAGGAGCTGATTCGGGATACCCACCGAGTGACATCGCCATTCCCTTCAAATTTATGGGTACCACGTTTGATTAAAATCAATAAAGAATCTGATTAGCCTATATTTTATGGAAATGCATGTTGCTAACCTAATATAGTAGTCGTTAGTAGAGTACTACTCCGCTTTTAATATCGATTTGAATTTATTTTCATGCCCTTAATTTCATCACTCAGGCTGTATCATGGATCGGATAAGAAAACCCAGGCATGCTTCCAAAGCGTTTGGTTTAGCTTACCTCTTTTTTAATGCGTTTCTTTTTGTCATTGTTCTGGTTCTCGCCGTTCAGACATCCTTTAGCTATTCAATATTTTCGCCAGGATGGTTCTATCTTGCCATCCCGATCCTCGGTATTTTGTCAGGAATATGGATTCGAAAGTCGCAATTTGGATTATTCAAGACCACGCTTATTACTATCAGTTTCTTGAGTTCAGCTTTTATCCTTTTTCAGGCTTTTGTCTTAGGCCCACAGATGGATAAAGTAAAAGCTGAGAAATTCAAAAAACTGCATCATGAAAGTGAAATTCAGATTGAGAAGAGTCCCGAACTTTTGTTTCAGGCTATCTATTCAAACAATATTGGCTTGGTACGAACGCAGCTAGCCAGTGGCGTGGATGTAAATGCTGTAAATGAAACAGGAGAGACAGCTCTGCATGCCACACAGGACCATAATATAGCAAGTTATCTGATCGAAATGGGTGCTGATATTCACGCCCAAGATAATCAGGGAATGACGCCACTATTCAACAAGGACATTGCAATAGCGGAACTACTCTTAGATTCCGGCGCGGATATCAACCATCAAAGCCGTGACGGAAACACGCCGCTTATTTATTACACATATTCCGGTTATCTTGATGGGATAAAGCTCCTTATAAACAGGGGAGCAGATGTCGGTATCTGTAATACAGATAACCATAACGCGCGGGATATCGCCGAACACTTCCATCCTGGTTCAGCCGTCCATCAATATTTAATCGGCCTCCATATCAACAACTGCTCTAGCGATTCATTATTAATTCCATCGGTAAAGGAGAAGTCAAAGGAGGGACCTATAGATCTGTTGTTTCCTGAAAGGAAAGACTAGGCTAAAAATATTTGTAACCCTTGCCATTTTTTCCAAGGCATGATCTATAACGAAAAGTGATCCGCATCCAAATGTGCTGGGAAACGTTCACGGTAATTCACCAGAGCTTGATGATTCAACCGCTGGGTAAATACCCCCGTTTCACACTTTGCAGAGAGTAACGCTTCACCTTCGGGGGATATCACCACGCTATCACCGCTGTAGGTGATCTCATTGCCATCCACGCCGACACGATTGACACCCATCACATAGCTGAGATTTTCAATGGCTCTTGCCTTGAGCAGACTCTGCCAGTGTAGACGTCTTCGCTCTGGCCAGTTGGCGACGTAGAGCAACAGATCATAGTTGCTGTTGTTCCGACTCCAGACCGGGAAACGCAGGTCATAACAGATCAATGGACAGATGCGCCAACCGTTGAGGGTGACCACCAGACGTTCGTCGCCTGCGGTGTAGTGATGATGTTCATCCGCCATACGAAACAGGTGTCGTTTATCGTAGTAGGCGAAGCTACCGTCTGGTCGCATCCATATCAGGCGATTAAAGTATCGCTCTTCTGCTTCGATCATCAATGAGCCAGCAACAACAGCGCCACTCTCCCGTGCCATGCGGGTCATCCATTGCACGCTCTCGCCGGACATGGATTCGGCATGCCGGGAAGAGTCCAGTGAAAAGCCCGTGCTGAACATCTCGGGCAACAGGATCAGATCACTCTCGGCTGCTTTCGCGATCAGAGACTCAAAGCGTTGCCGATTGACTGCGGGATCATGCCAGGCAATCTGCTCCTGAATAAAACTGACAATTAAATCCTGCACAGTAACTCCGCGGCTTTAATGAGTGTTTCATCTTCTTTGGCAAAACAGAAACGTACATATTTTGTATTGGGCGGCTCTTTATAAAATACCGAAACGGGGATTGCTGCCACGCCTTTTTCACGGGTCAACCATTCAGCCATCGACCTGTCATCCAGATCACTGATCTCACTGTAGTCCACCAGCTGAAAAAAGGTACCGGCAGTTGGTTGGAATTTGAAACGGGAACCGCTCATCTGGTCACAAAAAAGATCCCGCTTATGCTGATAAAAACCTGGGAGCTGTTGATAGTGTTCAGGGCAATCTCGCATAAAGTCAGCCAGCGCCAACTGAATGGGAGTAACCGCTACGAAAGTGACGTATTGATGCACCTTTCTCAATTCCGCTGTCAATGCCGCTGGCGCAATACAATAACCAGTCTTCCAGCCGGTAACGTGATAGGTCTTGCCGAATGAGAAGACGACAAAGGCCCTCGCTGCCAATTCATCATGCAGCAGCAGGCTCTGGTGTATTTCACCATCAAACACCAAGTGTTCGTAGACTTCATCTGAGAGCAGCAGGATATCAGTATCCCGAACCAGTTCTGCCAGCGCATTCAGGTCATCTGCCGACAGTGTGGCGCCGGTTGGGTTATGCGGAGAGTTAAGGATGATCATGCGGGTGCGTGGATTGATAGCATCCTTGACCCGCTGCCAGTCAATGGAAAATTCAGGCGGTAGCAACGGGAGATGAATGGCTCGTCCACCCGACAACTCAATCGCTGGTTCATAACTGTCGTAGGCCGGATCAAACACAATCACTTCATCGCCCGGGGTTACTGTAGCCGTTATACCGCAATAGAGCGCTTCAGTGGCACCGGGTGTCACAGTCACTTCACTGTCAGGGGATATCTCCCTGTCATATTGCTGCTTTATCTTAATCGCAATGGCATCCCGCAGTGAGGCGACTCCTGCCATTGGGGCGTACTGATTGTGACCTTGCTGGATATGGTAATCGACCCGATCGAGCAGCGCCTTGGGCGCACTGAAATCTGGAAAGCCCTGTCCCAAATTGATCGCCTGGTGTTGATTGGCCAGTTCGCCAATAACCGTAAAGATAGTAGTGCCAACCTGAGGAAGCTTGCTATTAATTGTGATGCTCATATGCTTATAACAACGACCGATTGAATGCCTAGTGTGCCAAATTGTTACACTAGGCGATAGCTGAAAAATTAGGCAAACGCTATCAGATTCCCTATTCTATAGTCCTATGCAGAACAAACCGCTACTTGTTGTTGAAGATCTGTTCCACAGCTACCAGGAAGGTGGTGACAAGCGGCCTATTCTTAATGGCATCAATCTGCAGGTTGCAGAGCATGAATGCATCGCACTGCTAGGCCGCAGTGGTTCAGGCAAATCCACACTGCTCAACATGCTGGCCGGTATCGATACTCCGCAAAGTGGCCGCATCACTATTATGGATAAGAATATCCATGATCTGTCAGAAGTTCAGCGTACCCTGTTAAGACGCCAGCATATCGGTTTTGTCTACCAGTTCTTCAACCTGATCCCGACCCTCAACATCGCCGAGAATGTCGGACTCCCACTGGAACTGAATGGCTATAAAGAGGCCGAGATTCGAAAGCTGGTGGGACTGATACTCTCAGACATTGGCCTGGGTGACCGCTGGAATGCGTTTCCCGATCAGCTCTCCGGCGGTGAGCAGCAACGGATTGCCATTGCCCGCGCCCTGGTTCATAACCCGTCAATCATACTGGCGGATGAACCGACCGGGAACTTGGATGCGGAGACAGGCGCACATATCCTGCGCATCCTGCTCGGCCTGTCACGTCAGCTTAAACGCACCCTGATCATTGTGACCCATAGCCTGGAAGTGGCCGAGAAGGCAGACCGCATCTTCACTCTGAATGATGGCGTACTCAGTGTACAGGGGGAGCCCCATTGGTAGGCTCACGCCTTTGGCGGGCCGGGTTGCGTCACCAACGACTGCATGGCTGGCAGACGGTACTCGCCATTTTGGGGATTGCCCTGGGTGTAGCGGTTGTGATGGCGGTTGGACTGGCCAACCAGAGCGCCAGCCGCGCCTTTGAGATCACCATGCAGCAAGTCTCCGGGCGAGTCACCCATCAGATTCTGGCTGGACCCGCTGGCCTGCCCGAACAGCTATACACGGATCTGCGATTACAACACCCTGAACTGACAACAGCCCCAGTGGTTGAGGGGGTGGTTCGTATCCGCAACGAACAGTTCACCCTATTGGGTCTCGACCCGTTATCAGAGCAACCCTTTCGAAGCCTGACCGCTCTCCCTGCCCCGGATATCTTGACTCGCCTGCTGACACAGGAGAATGCGCTGTTACTCTCCACCTATACGGCAAAGCGACTTGGATTAGAGAGCGGCAACCAGATCACGCTGGATGTTGCGGGAGTGCCACGCCAAGCACAGATTATTGCGCTGTTCGGTGATCAGCAAGGCGCTGCACTGGACGGCGTTCTGGTCGCCGATATCGCTGCAGCACAAACACTCCTTGGGCAGTTCGGCACACTTGACCGCATCGACCTGACACTGCGTCAGGAGCAGATCCGACCGCTACAGGAGTGGCTACCTAAAGGCTTACATCTGGTTGAGACCAGCCAGCGTACCGCGGCCATGGCCAATATGAGCCAGGCCTTTCAGACCAATCTCTCAGCGATGAGCCTGCTGGCCCTGTTGGTGGGCGGTTTCCTGATCTATAACACGGCCACCTTTTCTGTACTCCAGCGCCGCCGGCAATTTGGCATTATGCGTCTGATCGGCGCTACCCGTAGCGAGGTATTCCGGGTCATCCTGATCGAACAGATGGTCATTGGACTCATCGGTACAATGATAGGCTTGGGGATTGGTATCCTGCTGGCCAGGGAGCTGCTCTGGCTGGTGACCCGAACCATCAATGATCTCTACTACTCCATCACCATCACCCAGCTTGATCTCTCTCCCGCCATGTTACTCACGGGGACAGCCCTGGGACTTATCACCACCTTGCTCGCCTCTGCTGCTCCGGCATGGGAGGCGACACGCGCCCGCCCCCAGAGCGTCAATCGCCGTTCAGTGATTGAACAACAGAGTCACCGCGCACTACCCTGGTTACTGTTGATCGGACTGGCTGTCATGGCTGGGGGGCTGCTCCTGGCGGATAACTCGGGGCGCAGCCTGCTGCTGGGGTTTGCAGCGCTGTTCTGCTTTATTATGGGGTACTGTCTGCTGGTTCCAGCCGTGGTGCCGCTGCTCTCACGTCTGTTTCTCTATCCAGTACAGGGGCTGTTTGGCACCATTGGCCGCCTCGCCTCACGAGGGATTGATGCCACACTGAGTCGGACAGGACCGGCCATTTCGGCACTCACACTGGCTATCGCCGCCACCATCGGGATGGGCATTATGGTCGACAGTTTCCGCACTTCTGTGGGTCAGTGGTTAAGCCAGACGATACAGGGGGATATCTATATCTCTGTTCCGCATAGCAGTTCCAAGCGGGCATCATCCCCCCTTCCAGAAGAGCTCCCGGCGGCGATCCTGAAAGTGGACGGCGTGAGGGAGATCAGCACGGGACGCCATGTCACTGTTGAGTCAGAATCCGGTCCGGTCAATCTGTTAGCGATAGGCCTGGCAACAACCAGTTATCGTGGTTTCAAGTTTAAAGGTGATACGCTCAAAAATCTCTGGGCAGATTTTTCATCAGGTAACCTGATCCTGGTCTCTGAGCCCTACGCCTACCACAACCAGCTGAAGGTGGGCGACGCCGTTACCCTCTTAACCCCTGACGGCAAAAAGCCGTTCACCATAGGTGGTATCTTTTTTGATTACGGCTCAGACCGTGGACTACTGGTGATGCCAAGAGCGCACTACGCTCAACGCTGGCAAGACACACGAATAACGACAATCGGCATTTATCTCAAACAGGATGCAACACTGGATGCTGTATTGACAGAGGTTAAGAAGCTGGCCGGTCGTTCGGCGCAACAACTGAGCGTGCGTGCCAACAAAGAGATACTGAAGCAATCACTGGAGATCTTTGACCGCACCTTCACAATTACCCAGGTGCTCCGACTGCTTGTGATAGCCGTGGCATTTGTCGGTATTCTCAGCGCCATGATGGCAATGCAGCTGGAACGCGCGAAGGAGCATGCCATCCTTCGCGCTACAGGCTTAACACCACGACAACTGCTGGGACAGATCACACTGCAGACACTGCTAATGGGATTAATGGCCGCACTGCTGGCCATACCACTGGGCTGGTTGATGGCTGAGATACTGATCCATGTTATCAACTTGCGGTCTTTTGGCTGGAGCATGCCAAGTCAACTCTCCCCTTCTATCCTGATGGAAGCGATGCTCTTCGCCCTGATCGCTTCACTTCTGGCGGGACTCTATCCCAGTCTTCGCATGGCACGGACACAACCTGCATTGGCATTACGGGAGGAGTAGCATGGGACGAGTGATTCTGATCCTGTTGCTGCCTCTCTTGGTCGGCTGTCAACAGAACGCAGAGACAACCACGGAAAAACTCTCAGCAACCCGTCTGCTCTCAAGCATAGACCAGCAAGGATTTTCTCGGGCTGACAAAGCACGTGCGTTTATTTTTCCACAGGATCATGCGGCTCATCCCGAGTATCGCAATGAGTGGTGGTATTTCACCGGTAACCTGCAAGATCAGTCAGGTCAGCGATTCGGTTATCAAGTCACCTTTTTTCGTTTTGCATTAAAACCGCCAGGAAAGAAACCAGCACGCTCCCGATGGTCAAACAATCAACTCTGGATGGCCCATGCAGCAGTTACAGATCCTGAGGGCGGGCGTCACTTCAAACAGGAGAAGCTGACAAGGGAAGGTCCAGGGCTGGCCGGCAGCGATGCACGACCGTTTCGTGTCTGGGTTGAAGATTGGCAATTGCAACAAAGCCAACAGGGCTTTCCCTGGACGATCCGGATTAATGCCGATCAGTTCAGCATTGAACTGGAAGTGGAACCGACCATCGGTCTTATCCGACAGGGAGATAAGGGGCTAAGCCAAAAGAGTGCGGCCGTCGGAAACGCCTCCTATTATTACTCCTACCCCCGTCTTCGCAGTAGCGGGGAGATCACCATAAACGAAAAGCGTTATCAGGTCACCGGAAACTCTTGGTTCGATCGTGAGTGGGGAACCAGTGCGCTCTCATCTGAACAAACCGGCTGGGACTGGTTTTCACTGCAGTTCAATAGTGGCGAAAACCTGATGTTCTATCACTTGAGAAACCAGCAAGGGGAGGCAGATCCGTTCAGTGCCGGCACTAGGATTGATAAGGATGCAACAACAAAACGCCTGACGTTGTCGGATATTGAAGTCACCCCATTAACATGGTGGCAAAGCCCCAGCGGAAAGCGTTATCCCGTCGAGTGGGAGATGAAACTAAAACAAGAAAACAGAACCCTTCAGATCAAATCCATTCTTGCCGGACAGGAGATGGATCTCAGTGTCAGGTACTGGGAAGGCGCCGTTGATATATACGAGCAGGGTCGTTCAATCGGGAGTGGTTTTCTGGAGATGACCGGGTATTAAAAGCCCTTGTTTTTAACAACACAAATCGAAAACACATTAGAATTATATTGTGACAGACTATACAGTTTCAAGCCGGTTAAAAAAATATAAAAAAGTTTCTGAGAAACGCTTGAAATCAGATTGTCCAGCCCCTAACTCATGGTCAAGTGGATGCCCAAAGGGATCCATGAAAAGCGTGGTTCGCAAGAACACGACCGTTATTTATATCGCTTAATATAATGAGGATATACCATGAGAACTTATGACCTATCACCCCTATTCCGCAGCGCTATTGGCTTTGACAGACTGGCCAATACACTGGAGTCAATCCACAACACCAACAGCAGCGGGGGCTACCCTCCCTACAACATTGAGCTGGTTGATGAAAACCAGTATACCATCACTATGGCGGTTGCTGGATTTACTGCCGATGATCTGGAAATTGAGGTAGAGCAGAACAAACTGCGGGTAACCGGCCAGAAGAATGAGGACGACAACGAGCGTCAATACCTGCACCGTGGCATTGCCAATCGTAACTTCGAGCGCAGTTTCCAATTGGCCGACCATATCAAGGTAGCCAATGCGACTATACAGGATGGCATGCTCTATCTGGAGTTGGTCAGAGAGATTCCAGAGGCAATGAAACCTCGCCGCATTGAAATCCAGAAACGTGCAAACAGCGTACTGGAAAACAAGGTAGAGGCTGCCTGATTGTTCTGACATTAACCCCGGTCATTTGGCCGGGGTTTTCATGCTCCCAAGCTGCTTCAGGTAGATGGCAATCTTTGCCGCCTCTTCATCAGGCATTGACTGAAATCGTGGCATCTTACTATTGTCGCCACTGCCCTTTTCTGTCTTGTGAATAATTTCCCAGACTGAGAGATCGGTATCCCGGTTAGGCGGCACACCTTTCAAAAAGATTCCCGTGCCATCTTTTTTATGGCATGGGGCACAGTGAAAATCAAACAGTTGCTGCCCGCTTGTCAACTCGGGATGATCATGCTGATCGACACTGCAACCGGATAGCATCACCAGTAACAGACAGCCTATCAACTGATCGCGCCTCTCAGCTATTCTGAATAAACTTCTCAGCTGCCAGCCCCTTAAAGAGTCATCGTCCATTTTATCTATAATCCATTTAATACATTGCTGTTTAAAAATCGAGTTTGATAGAGCGAACGCAACAGCCATTCACTAATCCC
>VMRY01000008.1 GCA_007713595.1 Sedimenticola thiotaurini | reverse complement strand
TATTTGCTTTTATCGAGAAGAACCGTGACAAACACAAACTGAATCGCCTGTGTGAACGCTATGGTGTTTCAAGAAGTGGATTTTATGCATGGAAAGCACGGCCAATGAGTAACCACAGAGCACATGATCTCAAGCTGATGGAAGCCATGAAAGCGCTTCATCAAGGCTTTCGCCGTGCTTATGGTGCCGCCAGATTACATCAAGCATTGATTCAAAAAGGCCTGTCCTGCAGCCGTAGGCGGGTTAATCGTTTATGGATGCGCGCTTAGAAACGTAAACATTGAGAATCGACACTATGGCAACGGTGTTATTGGGAATATCGAATCCACGATGACCAAGACTTTGCACGGCATGTCGATTACATACACTACAATCCGGTCAAGCATGGGCTATGTCAACAAGTAGCCGATTGGCCTTACTCTACATTTCATCGTTATGTGGCTCATGGTGAAATGGGGATAGATTGGAGTGGTAGGGAAATGACTAATTCAGGTGAACTGTACGGTGAATGATTCTCAGCGGGGGCACAAAATCGTGCACCCCTACATAGCTAACGAGTGATATTTGACCAATAATTACAGCGAATCTATTTAAAACCGAGTATGTTGGATATCTGAAAGAGAATGTTCAACATTCAAAGAACACCTCATCGGGAGGCAAAATGAACTTTATCAGATTGACTTCTCAATTCTATGCAAGTAAAGGTGCTATCAAAGCGCGGTTTAAATAGCCACTAAGCGGTTCATAGCGCTGTTATTTTGTGTTATCAGATTACCTTTCATGTTTTATTTGAGGTTAGTGGAATGAAATACAGAATCTTTATCATATTTGTGCTTATTGTTGGTGTTGTTGGTTGTGCTGGAAATCCAACTAGCTCACTAGCCAAACAGTGCGATGCAGGTTTATCTGCAGCCCATAAGGAGCTGGATTACGCAAAAACTAAAGGATTAAGTGGCACGGTGGAATATACCAAGGCAGCCAGTTTATTGGGTGCAGCCAAAATCCAATCGGAGTTTGGCAAGTATCCTAACTGTATCGATAAGGTTAATCGAGCACGAGCCTATATTAGAAAGTCACAGCAATAGGTTAATTAGGAAAAACGGCGCAGATTTATTTTCATTCAGGTAGGGTGGGCACTTTCTAGTACCCACGCTGAAACTATCTATCTTGCATCTGTGAAACTGGGTCAGATCACAGTTTCCACTAATATACTATGGGCTTAGTAGGTTTATAGTAAGCTTAATAAATATTGTGATTTGGAACATAAAAAAGTGAAGGTATTCAGCGCATGGTAGAGAATAAAAAGGATGAGTCTGAAACACAAGAGGATGCGCCGCCATCACTCGGACTATTTGGCTACAGTCTTCCGAAAACCATCCTACTTGTAATACTTGCAGGATTTGTCTACGAAGCCTCTCAATATGGAAAGGGGAGACTCGACCAATTAGCCCGCTGGATTGATGGTGAAGAATCCACCTTACCAATAGAGACTCCCTCCATAGAAGAACCCACGATACCTGGAGTCAGGGTCGTAAAAAGCGATACTGTAGAAATCGGCTCTTTTCAATTCTCTATACAGAAAGAGTGGCTCGCCGTTGAATCTGTGGATTTGAACTATGCATACAACATTGATCCACGTTACGCAGGTCTGTTAAATACATCATTGAACGGAGCGAGGGATAAATCACCCTTTTTATTGAGCACTCCAAAATTATACACAGTAACTTTGCCGAGTGAAGCAGGACATATTTTTTCTCTTCATCAGCGTGTGTTTTTTAAAGCTTCAAATGAGGCAAAGGATGTCATAGCTGCCTTAAATGCCATGACTGAACAACAGAGGAAGAACATCTCATTTGTGACCGGACCTGGCACTCTATCACCTGACCAAAATGCGATCGTTTCAGGTGATATTGATAAAGAGATGGTAAGTCCTGATGATGTATTTGAAACGGTCTTTACAAATCAACTGCTTCAATTGTCGCAAATCCAAAAAAACGATTCACCAGTATCTGTTAAACGCACTCGCATCACACAATCAGGTTCTTATAAAATTGCAGAAGTTGATTATGCCTATACCTTGGGGCAACAACATCGCCTGAGTGCTGTCTTGTATTGGCATTATGAGGAAGGTACACCATGGGGTGATCTCGGTATTTTTCTCGTGCAACTCAACGAAAAGTCCGCAGCAAAGAACAAGAGAGCTCTCAAAAAAACATTTTCATCACTTCATCTGCAAGCAGGCGATCAGAAAATATGGAACGACCTGAGCTATGACGCTTCAACTGACACTGAAACAATGTCTTTCGTACATATAGATATTGATACACAGCGACTTAGGTCTTTTGGTTTGAACATCAAACAGGTGGAAGAAATAGTTGCATCATCTCTTCCCATAGCTAGGAATGACATCGGACACATTGTTGTAGCGGCTAAGAATGGACATCAAGTCGATCTGAGAGATGTAGCAATAACCCAGCCTTTAACGAATAGCGGTGAACAAATACAAAATTTCGACAGTATATTATTAACCGTTAGACCATAGCGATTTCTTGATCTCTGGGGTTAGCCTCCTCCATGATATTGCCTTTTTTCCTAAATTCCTCCGATTCCCGGCCATTTCATTGTGGTCAGTAAAAGGCTCGTAGATTAATTTGAACTAATAGAGGAAAGCCCTCTTTTAAATTTAAAACGCGCTAGCACCATATAAAATAGAAGGCACTTAGATGGAACTAGAATCAGATCCCTATCGATTGGCTCAGCTCAGCACACACCACGAAGAGAGGCATACCGGTATCTGGTGGGTTACGGTTATCGTGTTGGGTGTTTTTATCGGCAATTTAATGAGCTTTGGTGCTTATCGGCTCTATGTGCAATGGGAGTTACAACAAATAGCTATTGCGCTAAAGATAGAGACGACAGAACAAGCTGAAAAATTAAAAGTTGAGATGGCGCGTCTGGCCAAGAAAAACGAGGCATCGAGAAGAGAGCAACAAAAGAAAAGTGAAGTGAACGCAAAGCTCTTACAAACTTGCGAATTCTGGCGACAACAGGTGATTAAAGAAAACACTGGACAAAACCGAGCTTACAGAGAGGCTGCAGGTACTCGTGCGATCAATTCTGCCCGAAAAAATCCAGCCAGGTTAAGGGTGGCTGAGCCCGCCATTATCATTCTTGCTGGGTCATTCGGGGCAGCTCTTTACTGCAGTTAATTCCGCCCTTTCCTTTTCATCCCCCCTAACCCAAAGACCTACTGCCATCAAACCAAGAGCCCAAGGCTCTGGGACAAGGGTTGAATCAGGGTCTACCACCAACTCACCCCCGATCAAAACCATTATTAATTACGGTTGTAATATTTTATTCCGATTCAGATATGCCTCAAATTCATCTTCAACTAGCTATTCTATATAGTATTTTTGTCTATTTTATCAATTTGATTTTATACAGCCGGTTGTTTACTCACGGTTAAAATATTAGAGTACGTAGATATTTGGGGCGATAAAGAGAGGGATCAATGAATTCCGAACATGACAAGTACAGTATCGAAAACACTGACTACTCCGTGGGTCAGGACAATATTAGAAAGTGGGGATTTGACATTCACAACCCGGTATTCGGGGTTAGTGCCGGGCTGATTCTGCTTTTTCTCATAGCCACGTTGGCTACCGATTCGGCCACCGCCAAGAAGCTACTGGACGGCCTGAAGTGGGATATCATCGGCAACTTTGACGTGCTCTTTATGTGGGCCGGTAATATTTTTGTCGTCTTCTGCCTGTTGCTGATCGTGTCACCTTACGGAAAACTTCGGCTCGGCGGCAAGGATGCGAAACCGGAGCACTCCACGATCTCCTGGCTGGCCATGCTGTTTGCTGCCGGCATGGGCATTGGACTCATGTTCTGGAGCGTGGCAGAGCCTGTCGCTTACCTTACCGGATGGTACGAGACTCCTCTTGGTGTAGAGGCAAACACCCCCGAGGCAGCTCGGATGGCGATGGGTGCAACCATGTACCACTGGGGCCTTCACCCCTGGGCTATTTACGCTGTGGTTGGACTGTCACTGGCGTTCTTCACCTACAACAAGGGACTACCTCTCTCCATCCGCTCCATCTTCTACCCGATTTTGGGTGACCGGACTTGGGGATGGCCCGGCCATATCATCGATATACTGGCGGTGCTGGCCACCCTGTTCGGCTTGGCCACCTCACTCGGCCTGGGCGCCCAGCAGGCAGCGGCCGGTATTAATCATGTATTTGGAATAGAGAATGGTATCGGACTGCAGATCCTGGTTATTATCGTGGTCACCGCGCTGGCTGTGATTTCGGTGGTACGCGGTCTGGAGGGCGGAGTTAAGTTGTTGAGTAACATCAACATGATTATCGCATTTGCCCTACTTATCCTGGTCACCCTGCTCGGCTTTGCCGTCGCCATGGGCAACATACCAACCACTATCGGTGCCTACCTGGAGAACATTATTCCACTGAGCAACCCGCACGGGCGCAGTGATGAGGCCTGGTTCCAGGGCTGGACTGTCTTCTACTGGGCTTGGTGGATCTCCTGGTCACCGTTTGTCGGCATGTTCATCGCAAGGGTATCTTCCGGTCGTACTGTCCGGGAGTTTATCATCGCCGTACTCCTGATCCCCACCCTGGTGACTATGCTCTGGATGTCGATTTACGGCGGCCTCGCCATTGATCAGGTAGTGAACAAAATCGGCGTACTGGGGGAGAAGGGGCTTACCGAAGTACCACTGGCCATGTTCCAGATGTTCGATCAGTTGCCGATGAGCACACTACTATCGATCGTGGCTATCGTCCTGGTACTGGTCTTCTTCATCACCTCATCCGACTCCGGTTCGCTGGTGATCGACAGCATCACCGCGGGTGGCAAGATTGATGCCCCGGTTCCGCAGCGGATCTTCTGGGCTACTACCGAGGGCGCCATTGCCGCAGCCCTGCTATGGATAGGTGGTACCGAGGCGATCCAGGCGCTACAGGCAGGTGCCATTTCAACTGGCCTGCCCTTCACCATTGTGCTGTTGCTGATGTGTGTCAGTCTGGTGATGGGATTCCGCACCGAACCGAAGTAATCCACGCGATCCTGCTCAACTGTAGAAAACCGGCGCTATCAAGCGCCGGTTTTTTATCTCAACACCAGAGCTCTCCAAGCAGTGTCTCCTCGCCAAAATTATGGGCTATCTGGGCCTGGAACAACTCAGCGGTAGCCAGTGCATCTGTCAGGGCATGGTGCGCCTGGTAGTGCGGCAAACCGTATCGTTCACGGCAATCACCTAGACGCAGGGACCCTACTGGCCGTTTCAGAAGCCGATCCAGGATAGACTGCCGTCGATGCAGGATGTTCTGCTCCAGCGCCATGGTGTCGATCACAGGAAATTCAATACTCTCACCCAGTCTGTGCAACAGGGCCT
Organism: Sedimenticola thiotaurini; assembly: GCA_007713595.1. Taxonomy (GTDB): domain Bacteria; phylum Pseudomonadota; class Gammaproteobacteria; order Chromatiales; family Chromatiaceae; genus Sedimenticola; species Sedimenticola thiotaurini_A. The sequence goes on along the minus strand of VMRY01000008.1, from coordinate 46,846 downwards.
GAGCCAGGAACTCTCGCTCGATGTGTCGATAGTGGACCACCACGATCCTACCGGTAATCGCGGCCAACAGTGATTCCAGGATCGATTCTAGATCCGGCGCAACATCGATTTCAGAGTGAGTAATACCGTGAATAACCACCGAGCCCCCTGTCAGGTTCTGTCCCGGATTTACCACCCAGTGCGCCGATTCGCGACAGAATATGCGATGAACGGAAAACGGTACGATGCCGATACTCACGATATCATTTTGTTCCGCATCAAGACCGGTGGTCTCGAAATCCATCGCGATCAATGGCGTATTGATGATCGGTGTATCCGCGGTTACTGTACCGGCGGCATAGAACCGCTGCAGCCGCACATCCCTACTACGAGTGCACAGATGATCAAAATGCTCGGGCCAACTGTCAGCAGTCCCGGGGCCAGTAACTAAAGAGAGGCGCTGCACACTCATGCGTTACGACTTGGTGGGAATATTGGCGTTGTAGCGGTACTTCAAGAAGTTTTGCGCATTGCTCACTATCTGGAATGCCTCCTTCAGGTTGCGCCGTTCAAAACTGGTCAGATTCGTCGGATGGATGTTGTTGTCTGGTTCCTTACCGGATTCGATCTGCCTTGACTGGTGGCGAATCCTGACAATTGAGAGGTATTCCAGCGCATCAACCAGATCGGCACCCTTACCCTCCGGCAAGATGCCGGATTGAATCACATCATCCAGCCGCTCAAACGAGTTGACCGCGTTAGAACCGACCGCCAGCGCATGTACTCGTATCACGTCGGTCAAGGGGGCGGTCCCGCGCCGTTTGATATTGATCGAGTCCTTGTGCTGACCATCCTTCTCCATAACAAACTCCTTGAAAAAACCAAGGGGTGGCTTCCGGCTCAGGGCATTTCTCGCCATACTGGCCAGGAAACTACGATTACCCCGAGTCTTGTCGGTCACAAACCGGCGCAACTCGGTTGCCCATTGTGTTCGCCCAAACACGCCGTCGAGATCAAAAAAGATACTGCCATTGAGCAGGGCCTGCGGTTTCGGCTCATCGATCCACTGGCTGAAATGCGCCTTCCAGGCACTGCGCGTCATACGCCACTTGGGATTGCTGGCCATGATCTCGCCATCGCAATAGCTGTAGCCACAAGCTGCCAGACCATCACAGACAAAGTTCGCCAACTGTTCGAAGTAGACACCGTGCTCCTCCTCCCGGAAGCGGTCGTCCAGAACAATGGCGTTGTCCTGGTCGGTGTAGATCAACTGCTCATCTCGTGCCATGGAACCGAGCGCCAGGAAACAGTAGGGAACCGGCGCTGGTCCGAACTGCTCTTCAGCAAGCTCCAGCAGACGCTGTTTGAAGCTCTGGCCAATGACCGCCATGGCACTCCCGATCATGTGTGAATTGGCATCCTCCTTGACCATACGCACGAACACTGCGGGAAGCTGCTGGGAGTATGCTTGCAGCTCCTCTACACTGGTCATGTTGAAGATACTGCGAACCAGGAGAATACTGCTCTGTGACTCGTGACGCACCAGGTCAGAGAGAGCCAACACACCGACAGGCACCTGTCGACGCATGATCAGCAGATGATGGATGTTGTTGCGCAACATCAAAAGCATCGCCTCGAACACGTAGGCATTCTCATCCAGGGTTACCATCACCTTCGACATCACTGCCTTCACTGCACTTTCCGGTGACAACCCAGTTGCCAAAACCCGTTCACGAAGATCCCGGTCGGTGACGATACCACCCGGACCTGCAGGATCAGTCTGCTCCGGTTCCAGATCAACCACCAGCAGGGAGGATACATGCTGCTCTGTCATCAGCTCCGCAGCCTGCCTTATACTCGCATCACCCGGTATCGTGACCAGTTCCCGGGTGATCAACTCCTTGACCTTCACCGATGTCAGGTTGTTATTCTCCTGGTGGTCGGAAACCGCCTTATGCAAGAGCGTGCTGTTTTCGCTTTCGAAGTAGTCGGCAAAGGTTTCGTAACGATCACAATAGTCCTGGAACAGCTCAAATGGGATGCAGTAGACCAGCGTATCCTCAATCGCCTTGACCGGAAAACGGACCCGCTTATTCATCATCAGGCTCACCTGTCCAAACACATCACCATTGGTCAACCTGTTGTAGAGCTCACCCGTCCTGCGGTAAGTCTCCACCGCCCCCTTCCGGATCACGTAGAGGTCCTGTATCGGATCAGCCAAATTCAGAATGTCGCTACCTGATCGGTAATAGACCACCTCGACCTGCCGGGCCAGCTCATTCAGCACCTCTTCGGGAAGTTCGTCAAAAGGTGGGTGATTGACCAGAAAACTGGCGATTTCTATTTGCTCTGCATGCACGTTGATTATCCCGATACGGCCTCTGCGAGGGTCCGATGTACTCTGTGGATCCTCGATGAATTGAAAAGGTGGTTTCAGGTTCTAACTCCACCACCTGCGATGCAGTTAAACACTTCAAAAAGTGTTTAATAGTTAGACATTCTCTCAGCCTATGATTCAGAAAACAAACTACTCTATCAAGCGCTAGTTTTAAAACATCCAACAAATTGGTACCTTTCGAAACATACCACTTGAGCAAAAAATTGGTTTTTTCATGTGAAGCCGAATTCACCAGTGCCATTTGATGCAGCCCCATTTTTACTACCGAATGCAAAAATCTGATCTATCCTTTGGCCTATTAAAAAAAGGATTAGAGCCTCCGAACAGGGACAAGAAGAGATAATAAAGAAATTACATTTAGCACGCACCGTCGAGATCGAGACACCCTGATGTGAAACTGCTGGCGCTGCCTGTTGGTATGATTTATGGAAGGGGGAATTTCAAAAGAGGCCAAACAGATGAAAGGAGAAAAACCGGAAGCCGGTGCAGTCAAAATGAATGTCAAATCATCTTCACAAAACAGAGATTCTTCTGAAGCCACCCTTCTTTCTAGAATGGGATTAAGTGAATAAGGTAACTCAAAGCAGAAATCACAAGAGCAAAAAGCAGCAGCAGGACAGTGGTACGTGGCCAAATAAAAACAATAACACCAAGTAATCCGGCCGTTCCTATATTGAACAAAGACTCAATAACAAAGTGTTCTTCTGGCAGGTTAAAAACACCACTCAATACAATCAACAATCCGAACATTACCAGTATTGCTACTGCGCTAATGATCAGCCCAACAACCCGCCAGCGCTTCCAGTCATAAAATGGATCTTTTATAAATATCAGGAACAAGAAAACGGGTATCATTAACAAAAAAGTAATGCCGCTCACATCCATATGGGGCACTGGTAGCCCCATGGGACGCTTTGGCATATGTCCCGTCATGATCATCTTCATATCTTCGTAATAGTCGTGGACCGTATACTCCCGATGAGTCTCCGGGTTATAGCCAAGCTCAGATTCTAGATCATAAGGCTTGTTATTCTCGTCATTCATCGTAAAACTCCCTTTTGTTTTTTTTGGGGCTTCTAAGAATGTTTAAACAACGACCTGGAAGATAGAGATAGACTGCTTAGAGTGTTATGAACTGCAAGCGTCGAAACTTTATTGGATATTCTATAGGGCGTTAATGGTAATACATACCTATAAACCTCGCCACTCTGATCAGAAAGAGCAACGAAATCGCCTCTTTTCTTCTTGTCGAGCTGGATTGAATACAGATCCCTACTGGGAACATGTGGTCTTATATCAAGAGGCCTTCATGCATCATCACAGCGTCAATGGCAAAGCAGACATTCAAGAAACCGTTGAGAGATCATCCAGAGAGTGCCGCTGATCTTCTTCTGCCCCAAGTTCACGTAATCCCTTAATAGCCGTTGTGATGTGCGCCTCCTGTCGATCGAGCGGATAAACCATATAGACTGGAAGCGTAATCAGTGGACTGTCCTCTACGGGAAACAACTGCTGAGATTGAATCAGATGGCGCACCAGGCGCAATGGAAGGTAGGCGGAACCCCCGTAATTATTGATCAACTGCATAGCGAGCCAACCGATATTCACTCGCTGCGCCGAGGTATCCACATCGGGAAACCGGGCCGCAAACTGGGCCAGAAACTCTGGCCCCCAGTCGATGTGTAGATAGCTGGAGTCCTGCCACTTCCGCTCCCGAGAGCTGGTCATCAGCACCAGTGATTCACCAAAGATGTATTCTGCCGCAATGGCAGGTCGACTCTGCGGTGTATACATCACGCCGATATCGATATCCCCCTGTACCATACCCTGCATGATGCCCTCTTCAAATCCGATCTCCAGCCGTAGTGAGATATCCGGGGCACTCTGGCGCATCCAATGTACCCATAGAGGCAGAAATCCGTCCCAGAGGGCGCTACGACCCTGTAGCGTCAGTCCTGCACTGAATCCACTGGAAAGTCCGACATCATGTCTTGCCTGTTCATAGGTACGGACCATGATCTTGGCATGTCGCAAGAACCGCCTGCCCGCCGCCGTCAATGCTGCCCCGCCACGACCACGACGAAACAGCGCAGTACCCAACTGCTGTTCCAGTGTTTTGATCCGGGCACTCACTGTTGACTGGGTAATGTGCAGCTTTGCCGCCGCACCAACAAAATTTCCTGCGGCTGTCACTGCGAGAAAAGTCCGGGCAAACTCTATATCCATAAATATAATCCGGAAAATATGAAGAATAGGGAGTTATATTCTATCGTATATTACGATATTAAGTAACGGTAATATTCGTTTGTTCAATATACGCTACCTCCCTATACTGACCCAAGTATCAGGCTTTAACGGAAGCAGTATGAAAGAACGTTGGTCATTGATGTTGTTAGCAGTAATTAGAACCGCATCAAGGTGCATACCAAACTTGCGCCCCTCCCGGTTAATCGGATATTTGTCTGATAACAACACCCATCCCACCAGTCATGCCGAGAAATGGATCTCTGCAGGTGGTGGATTAGTGAGTGTCTTTATGATCCTGTTGATCAGTCAACATGTACTGGATATGCACGGCACCACCTTGGTAGTCGCTTCAATGAGTGCCAGTGCAGTGCTGCTGTTTGCCGTACCCCATGGTGCCATGTCCCAGCCTTGGGCAATACTGGGTGGACATATCATTTCCGCACTCATCGGTGTAACCGTAGCACGATGGATTGAGTCTCCGCTCATGGCTTCCGCCATCGCCGTATCGTTCTCAATTGTGGTGATGCACTATCTCAACTGCCTTCACCCACCGGGAGGTGCCACTGCACTGGTGGCAGTACTTGGAGGTAACGCCGTGCAGGAGATGGGCTACAGTTATGCCATCACACCGGTACTGGCAAACGCGGTAATTCTGCTAACCATCGCTATGATCTTTAACTACCCATTTACCTGGCGGCGCTACCCTCAGGCCTGGCAAGAGACGGTGCCTGTAGAGAAATGCATGATAGCCCATAGCGATCTTGTCTACGCACTGACTGAGATAGACTCCTTTATTGATGTCAGTGAAGAGGATCTACTACGAATTTATGGACTGGCTTTAGGCCATCATCGGATACCACAGACCCAAGGGCAGATGCTGCCCATAAAAGGCACATTGTGAGGTTTAAAATGAATATGCCGAACAAAAAAGAACCCATGCAGACAAATCCTTTTGCCATCCGTATCGATTACATTGACATCGGTGGACATCTGATTGCCACTGATCAGGAGGGCTATATACAGGACATGGACGAGTGGTCGGAGGACTTTGCCCTGGCCCTCGCTGAAAAAGAGCAACTGTCCCTAAATGACGAACACTGGGAGGTGATCAACTATATTCGCGACTACTACCAACAGCATCGGGTGCAGGCGCAGGTACGCGATATGATCAAACACTTTCGCAAGGTATGGGGCAAGGAGCGGGCCAATACGCGCTACCTGCACGATATCTTCCCGATGGGTGGGCCACAGAAACAAGGCAACCGGCTGGCCGGCATTCGGAAGACGAAAGGCGAGCACTAATTATTAAATCCGACAAGCCAGCCTGATCACGCGAAACCAAGCGTTTTGATCGCTGTAAAAAACCAGGGAAAAAGATCGCCTGTGGGTTCTAAAAGCGTTATATAAAGTAATTCATTAGTTTTTCTTTTTCGTGTGATAATAAATTTTATCCATACTGATTACGGAGTTATATTTTCACCTGGGTGTTTACTGCGTAATAGAAAGTTGATTGTGTATCAGAAATAAGTGGCGTACTGTATTTTTCCTCAGAAGCTCTAATTTTGAATTGGATAGGGGAAAGCATTGTGAATACCAGGCAGATGGATTTGAAAATTAGGCGGGTATTTGCCCGTGGACGCTTAACAAAACAGATGGTTTTTCTTTGCACCAGTCTGCTTTTTTGTGGCCAAGCAAGTGCCTATGACGGATGGTCGAGTGAATTGTCACATGCTACAGGCGGCGCCATTTTTGCTGGTGGCGTCACTTATTTAGCGGATAGATACACTGAGCACAAAGAGAATAGAGCGTGGATTGGTTTTGGTGTTAGTTCTATTTTATTCACTGTTGTAGAACTCTCTACTCAGGGAAGCTCATACAGTAACAGGCTTGATATTGCATCCCATGTAATCGGATCTGCTGTGGGTGCATTTGCTACCGATAAGTGGATACTAAAACCTGTCGTTAAACGGGAAAATGCCGTCAGCTCATATTTCGGCGTAGAAACCAAACTCACATTTTAACTGTCGCTATGTACGAGATCAGATCATCTACTGATTAGTTGTCTGGTTTTTTGATCGGCTGACAGATATTTTTAAAGCCCGGGCATCGCGCCCGGGTTTTTATTTATCCGATTAAATAAACAACCAGGTCACTAAACTAATCAGACAGGCCAATACTATGTTCAACACCATGCCAACCCGCATCATCTGACCCTGTGGTATGTAGCCCGTTCCAAACACAATCGCATTGGGTGGAGTGGCGACCGGCAGCATAAACGCACAGGAGGCGGCGATGGCAATCACCACGGCCATGATAGATGATGATAACCCCATTGCCTCAGCAATTGAGGCAAAAATAGGTACCATTAGAGCGCTACTGGCGGTATTACTCGCAACCTCTGTCAGCATCACCATGAATAAAATAATTACGAATAGCAGCAGGAGTAGAGGCGCACTCTGAAAAAGGCCAGCCGCACTTTCCGCCAGGAAGACACTGGTACCGGTCTCCTTCAACAAGGCAGAGAGTGTAAGACCACCTCCAAACAGCAGCAGCACCCCCCAGTTAGCGGAGCATTCTATATCCTTCCACTCAACCAATCGCAGGGCACTGATCAGGACAATAGCCATGATTGCGACCAGCGAATCAAAATTTTCGCCGACCCCTAAAATCTGTGCGATAGGTCGGCTCAGCAACCAGAACAGTACGGTAAGAACAAACACACCGAGTGTCAGCCGCTGTTGCAATGTCAACGGGCCATCGGGTGATTGTGACGCACCCATCTCTAGAGTGGGAGTTAAATCAGGACGAAGTACCAGCCAAAGCAGAAGGAACATCAGGGGTAGCATCGTGAGTACAATCGGTACCCCAAAACTCATCCATTCAGCGAAGCTGATCCCGGCTGCTGCGGCTGCAATAACATTAGGAGGACTTCCTACCAAAGTACCTATACCACCGATATTGGCCGAGTAGGCAACTCCAAGCAACAGGTACCAATAGGTCGAACGATAGTTTTCATAGGGCAATTTTGCCAATAACCCCAACACCAGCGGCAACATCATCGCAGTGGCGGCTGTATTGGATATCCACATAGAGACAAAGGCGGCTGTAATGAACAGCAGCACAGCCGCTACCGACAATCTCCCCCTTGCGGCACGCATCACTAATGAGGCAAGACGAATGTCGAGTTGCTGCCTATGCAGTGCCGCTGCCAGGGCGAAGCCACCCAGAAAAAGAAATATGACCGGATGGGCAAAATTTCTCAGGGCTTCGCTTACATTGAATACACCACTGCTAACTGCGAGCACAGGGATCAGCATGGCGGTAATGGTGATGTGAAAGGTCTCAGTAACCCAGAGTATTGCAATGAGAGCGAGCAAGGAGAGACCAATTCGCACCGGCTGTTCCAGATCGACACCCCAATAGAGCGCCAGGGCAGTCAGTAAAGCTCCGACCAGTGTGATCCAGCGTCGATCCATGTCATCTCCATTTGCTCTGTCGAAGGAGGCAGATCCGAAAGATCTGAGCACCATTCAGATACAGTTTGACTTGCCTTTGCTTGTTTATCCAATAAAAAATAAGGCACAGCACTGATTCACCTGCAATACTACGTAGAGAAAAGTGAGATTCAAACCGCCCAATACACAAACCATAAGCGAAAGCAGTGCCATCAAATGACTTCAACAATCCTTATTCTGTTAACAGGCTTAAGTATTTTACTGATCGGTATCGGTTTACTCGGCACGCTGTTAGGTGTTCGTGCAACCATTGAATCCTTCAGCAGTATCGAAACAGGCCTGATTATGGCGGGCTATTATGCAGGGTATATCGCTGGCACCCTGTTATCGCCCCGCATGATTCGAAATGTAGGGCATGTTCGTTCATTCGCAGCATTTGCCGCTGCCGCAGCCGCCTCCAGTCTGGCTTTTGGTTTGCTAATTGATCCTGCCGCATGGTTTGTCCTTCGTGTACTCAACGGCTTATGTGTTGTTGGTTTATATATGGTTGTAGAAAGCTGGCTGAATGAACAGGCAGCAGGACCATACCGAGGTCGCATTTTCTCTTTTTATATGATGAGCACTTTGATTGCGCTTGGCACCGGTCAATTTTTACTGTTGGCAGGTGACACTGCTGAGCTGACACTGTTTGCTATCGCCGCAATCTTGATCGCTCTGGGATTAATTCCGGTTGCGATAACGCGCGTACATGAACCAAGCATTGCACCCGAGAAAGCATCCGACTTCATGACCCTGTTGCGCGCCGCTCCGCTGGGCACAATTGGTGCCTTGTGTGCCGGCCTGGTCAATGGCGTCTTTTGGGGCATGACCCCCGTGTTCGGCCAAAGCCTGATGCTGGGTGAATCCCAGATTGCGTTGATTATGAGTGCCACCATCCTTGGGGGGGCCGTTTTGCAGTGGCCAATCGGGCATCTTTCTGACCGCTTCGACCGGCGAAGCATACTTATAGTGATCAGTTTTGTAACAGCAATAGCGGCAACTGTTTCAGCTTGGATTGTGATCAGAAATTATCCCGGGCTGATTCTATCGGCCTTTATCTATGGCGGGCTAATGTTCTCCCTCTATGGTATCAGCGTCGCACATGCTTATGATCAGATAGAGCATGGTCACGAACTTGAGGCAACACGCGCGCTACTTTTGGTCTACGGCATCGGTGCATTCGCGGGGCCGCTCTTGGCGGGTGTGTGCATGGAGCTATTTGGGCCGGTAGGCTTGCCGGGAATTTCTGCATCAACCGTTTCTCTACTCGCCCTGTACGGGCTTTATCGAGTAACGCGTCGCGCCTCACTTCCACTCGACCAACAGACTGAATTCGTACCCATGGTAAGAACTACGCCTGTTGCACTGGAAATGCATCCAGATGTCGATACCCATACTCATGAGAATGGATCAGTAGACCAACAGCAATCAGGCGGCAATGACGCTATAGAACCAGCGCAGAAGCCGTAGCACAAGGTAAAAGCCCTTACTCAAAAAATGATTACCGAATATGGCTTGCCGGATAGTAAAAAGGGTGAAGAATCGGCAATCAAACCATATAAAACACTCAAAGTCGGAGGGAAAGCAGCACGGCTATCAGAAATAACGCCACGCTCCTTTTTCCCGAACTACTTCAGCAGATCAATTCAGTGTAGTGAGTCGCCTGAACAAATCACCCCAGCCATGGCTGAAGATAACCAGCAAGGGAATGATGGTGTTGAAGGTATACAGTACATGACGGATGCGTGCATTGGCACGGGTCATCTCCATGTAATGATCAATTACCATGCGCCCCTTAAATCCAATCAGGCCGGCAACTATAAAGGTCAAAGGCCAGCCCGGGTTTCCAGTCTCAGCAAACCAGGCCCCGGCCAGTGTGAGGCCGATTAACAACAACCAGATTTTTTCTGCATGTCCCATAGTCATCTTCCCAATTTCACCTCAAGATGTAGAAAAAAGGAAAGATCGCCAGCCAGATGACATCGGTGGTATGCCAATAGACTGCTGCCGCTTCCAGGCCGCTGTAATCTTTGGCTGTGTAGATGCCGCGATGTGTGCGTACGGCTACCCAGCCAAGACCCAACAAACCCCAGAACACATGCACGAGATGATTGAGCGTAAGATAGTAATAGACCGTGTAAAAGATTCCAGCCTTGGTATCGACACCGTGCGCCATGTTCCACTGGATTTCAAAATACTTCACCAGTGGATAACCGCAGCCGAGGATAAACGCCAGTATGACCCAGCGGAAGGCCTTGGTAGCGGCGTCCTTCCGGATCGACTCAACCGCCTTGACCATGCAATAACCACTGGTCAACAGCAGCAACGTTATTATTACACCGGCCAGGGTGACCAGTTTATCGGGCCCAGTCTCAAAGGCTTCCGGGTGGTGCGCCTTGGCAACGAAGTAAACGATAAACAGTAGAAAGAACTCCACCAGGACACAAAAAATGCCGACCCAAATGCCACTGTTTCCTGGCACTCTGCTGTGATCATCAACACTCGCACTGGGTTGAGCGTAAATCGGTTCTGTTACTGGGGTATTCATCGTATCCATTATTCATGATTACCACCGGGTATATCTATGACAAAGGTCAAACTAGCCAAGCATAAAAAACAACGCTTATTCTGACTATCCCTTCTCCAACAACCCGTGCATACAATCTGCCAGCAGAGCCAGGTCGGCCTTGCGATGATACGAAGCACGCCACACCAGCGTCAGTTCACGATGCGGCCCCTTCTCCGCCAATGGACGCACGGCAATTTGATTTTGTGCAAGGAAATCATCAGTGACAGCCATCTCCGGCAGAAAAGTGATACCCTGCCCCCCCGCCACCATCTGCACCAGGGTATAGAGGCTGGTACCTTGAAATGAGGCGCGATTAGCCACCGCTTTCATGTGGCAGACCGCCAGTGCGTGATCTCGCAGGCAGTGGCCCTTTTCAAGCAGGAGCAATTCATTACCAGGTAGCGCTTTTGAGGCGATAGGCCCGCCTTCACTGAGCGGATGGCCAGCCGGGAAGGCAACCAGGAAGTCCTCTTGCCAAAACACCTGTTGTTCCAGTCCGCCCAAGTCAAATGGCAGGGCCAGAATGGCACAGTCCAGTTCACCAGCTGAAAGCCGCTCCAACAAGTTGCTGGTCTGGTCTTCCAGCAGAAAAAGCTCCAGATCTGAAAATGTAGCCCTTACTCCCGGCAGCACTCTGGGCAAAAGAAAGGGGCTAATGGTAGGGATAACTCCCAGTTTCAGGACACCACTTAACGGTTTACGATCCACCTGGGCATCCAGCACCAACCTTTCGGTCATGCTGATGATCTCACGGGCCTTATTCGCCAGATCAATACCCAGTTTGGTCGGGATCACCTTGCGCTTGGTTCGTTCAAGTAGTTGCGCTCCCAGCAACCCTTCCAACTCCTGGATGGCGGTGCTCAAAGTGGACTGGGTGACAAAGCAGCGCTCGGCCGCCTGGCCGAAATGGCATAACTCCACAACGGTAACGAGATAGTGCAGCTGTCTGAGAGTGGGCAGATTCATTAATCGCTTTTCTCCATTAAAACTATTTTTTAATTCAATTGGATCGAATTTACACCATTCAGTAACCTACATCCATCGAATTCAACACCAGGAGAAAAGAGATGACTGACCAGAATGTTTCACAGACCGTAAAGAACCTTGAGGCTGCTTTTGCCGGTGAGTCCATGGCAAACCGTAAATACCTCTACTTCGCGAAATTATGCCGTGAATTGGGGGCAGATAATGTGGCTGAGGTGTTTGAGAATACGGCACAGCAGGAGACAGCCCACGCCTTTGGGCATCTTGACCTGCTCTACCCCAAGGACACATTAACCGTAGAGCGCATGTTGGAACTGGCCATTGAAGGTGAAACATACGAATATACAGAGATGTATCCAGAGTTCCGCCACACCGCCCTGCAGGAGAAGAATGACGATGCGGTGAAAGAGATGGATGAGCAGATTGCCGAATCAGCCGAACATGCCGAGCGATTCACCCGTTTGCTGGATACAGCCGCCAAGCGCTTTAACGCCCTGACCAAGGTCGAGGAGCGACATGCCAATCACTACCGTGATGCACTGAAAAACGTGGCAAATTAATTAGACCCATAAAGTTTCAATGATTTGATTTAAGAGGGAATAGTGATGAAAAAGTATAAATGTATTGTGTGTGATTTTATCTATGATGAGGCTGTAGGTATTCCTGATGAAGGCATACCAGCCGGTACTAAGTGGGAAGATATCCCCGAAGACTGGGAATGTCCCGACTGCGGAACATCCAAGGATGACTTCGAGATGGTCGAAATCTGACTTTCCTACCCAGATCTGTCTGTTGCAATGGAGTGTGCAGACAGATCAACCCATCACTACACGCAACTGCCAAAACCCGCTGGCTGAAGTAAGCGGGTCAGCATAATAAGGTATTCACCATGTCTATCGTGATTATTGGAACCGGTATGGCGGGCTACAGTCTGGCCCGCGAGATTCGAAAGGCCGACGCTGAAGTGCAGCTTGTCATGATCACGGCTGACAACGGTTATTCCTATCCGAAACCCGCCCTGTCAAATGCACTGATTCAGGGAAAGCAACCTGAACAGATCATCTCTGCGGATGCCGCCACCATGGCGGAACGGCTGAACACGGTGATACACACCCATACAAAAGTAACAGCTGTTGATAGCAATGCACACAGCGTGGAAACAGATACCGCCGGGGTCATCTCGTATGACCAGCTGGTACTGGCCACCGGGGCGCGGCCGATTCGTTTACCCTTTAAAGGTAATGCAGCGGATGACCTGCTCTCGGTGAACGATATTGAAGAGTACACGGCGTTTCGCGCTTCACTTGAAGACGCCGAGCGCATCGCCATTATCGGTCCTGGATTGATTGGTTGTGAGTTTGCCAATGACCTTGCAGCCTCAGGCCGCTCCGTTACTGTCATAGGACCTGATCCCCACCCCATCAGTACACTGCTGCCTGAGCAAGCAGGCAAGGCGCTGCAACGGGGACTCAGTGAGATCGGCATCGAATGGAAGCTGGGTACGGTAGCCGAATCAATTAACAAAGCCGATAGAGGCTATGAACTGACACTGGCCAATGGCGACAAGGTACAGGCCGATGTAATGCTCTCTGCCATTGGGCTGAAGCCCGAACTGACACTGGCTGAGAAGATTGGGCTGAAAACAGAACGCGGCATTGTCACCGACCGTTTTCTGGCAACCAGCCAACCGGACATCTATGCCCTGGGAGACTGTGCGGAGGTAGAGGGAAAAAACCTGCCCTACGTGATGCCCTTGATGATTGGTGCACGGGCGCTAGCAAAAACATTGACCGGCACACCTACGGAAGTGATCTACCCCGTAATGCCGGTGGTGATCAAGACACCCGCTCATCCGATTGTAGTGGCATCCGCACCGCGTGAGGCAAAAGGCGAGTGGGAGATCAATGCCACAGCAAAAGGAACAAAGTGCTGTTTTAAGTCAGCCGATGGAACAGTGCTGGGTTTTGCATTGACGGGCGATGCAGTTGAGGAGAAGGCCGCGCTACTTAAAGTGATGTAATCGAAAAGCGCCGATCAATTGATCGGCGCTTTATAGATAACTGATAACACAATACCACTACTTCAGGGCACCTCTGAGAAAATCACGGCGCGTACCACTCTTCTTCTCTGACGATTTAGCTTCACGGTCAATATCCAACCTTCCTGGCATGGCAACCTGCACTGACTGTTTCTCTTCACTCTCTGCGGGTGGCTGGAACATCAGCTCCATGACCTCTGTTGCTGTTTGGCGTATCTGTTCCTGACTTTCAAAACTGTGCAGCGGTGACATCAGGCCACAGGATTGATAAGGCCCAAGCGCATCGTTTTCAGTGGTCATGAAGACTACTTTTCCCTGGGGGAACTCGTAGGCCCTGTGATCGCCCTCCTCCAGCTGTTCTGCCTCTGCTGATGCGGGCAGCATGATCAACTGTAGTGTCCAGGGGGTAATCAAGGCACCGACCCAGCATTCATTAAAACGGGTCAACCCGATAACTTCAGTTGTCAGCAGTTCATTGCAGACCGGCAGACCCTGCATCTGGTTTTGCTCTATCTGACGGAAGGCTTGAGTGATTTGCTCAGCAGGGCTGTTGGAATAGAACGCAGGAAAGGTCATCAGTCAGTTAGCTCTAGTCAGTCGGGAAAGAACCCGGTTTACGATTGGGATCTGTCAGGTCGGCGAAATAGGTGTCGATATCCACCTCTTCATCACCACTCATAATCTGTTCCAGCGCATCCAGTGCGTTGTTGGTCTGCTTGGCCTCTTCCTCGGTCAACACCTCCCGTGCCGAGCCAATGAAATTCAGAATCCAGGTGCCTGGCTCCTGTGGACCTATCAGCATGGTATTGACCATCTCTTCCCGCCCACGACCACGACACAACGCCATCAAATCGCGTTGCTCAATTACTTGCATAGGAATTCCGATACACATGCTGCTGTTTACCTTTCTGTTGAGTCTACTGTACCGCTTCCGCCCAGAAGCCCTGGGCTCCATCCTGCCTGGGTTTGACGGCAATGCCAAGCGAACGCAATTCATCTACCAGTAGCTCGACCATCTCATCCATTTTCGCCATCACACCTTCCGTCAATCCAATATGGGTTGCAAAGGATTGCGGCACCATACCGATAATGGTGATCTTCTTGGGTGCCTGTCCCTGCACAGTCAACAGCGCCAGCAGATCAGAGAGGCCAATTTGATGGGGGGATATCTTGGTCTGGAAAAACTTGGGGACTTGCTCATCGGCAAGACGCACCAGAGTGCAGGGAGCCGCGCCGGTCTTAACCGAATCGGCAATGATGACATGATCGTTGTTGCTGAGCGGATTGAGCAGATCCATAGCAGAGGTGCCACCATCAATCACTTCAACGGATTCGGGGAGAATATAACGCTGCTCCAGTAATTCGATAGCGCGAACACCGAGCCCTTCATCAGACAGCAGCACGTTTCCCAGACCGATCACTACTACATTCATTTCGTATCAACCTCTAGATTTAGGATCGGCTTCCAACCTGACACGATCAGGCACCCACTCCCTGTGGCTGATTATAGGTCAAAAAACCCTCCCATCCGGTTAAGGATAGGAGGGAAGGAGGCATCTATTGCTGTTCAGATGCTCAGAGGGCTTTAACCTTGATGATCTCCTGCTGCTCGGTATCCACCAGGTGAATAGCGCAGGCGATACAGGGGTCAAACGAATGAACCGTGCGCAACACTTCCAGCGGTTGCTCAGGATCAGCAACGGGATTACCCATCAGTGAAGCTTCGTAGGGACCCATCTCGTCATTTTCATTACGTGGGCCCGCATTCCAGGTACTGGGTACGACACACTGGTAGTTCTTGATCTTGCCATCATTGATGACAACCCAGTGGGAAAGCACACCACGAGGTGCTTCATGGAAACCGAAGCCCTTGATCTCACCCTTGGGGAATACCGGCTGATTAAAGGTATCGGTATCACCTTTGCCGATATTCTCCACCAGCATATTCCACTGCTCGTTCATGTTATCCAGCATGACGGCAGTACGTACCGCACGCGCTGCATGACGACCGATGGTGGAGTGCAATGCCGCCAGTGGGATCTCTTTACCAGCAACGGCATTGAGGGTACCCATGGCAGTCTTGAGATGCTTGGCGGTGGACTCATGCCCTGCTGCAGCCATGCAGAGGACATTGGCCAGTGGACCAACCTGTGCGGGCTTGCCATTAAAGGTGGGCGATTTGATCCACGAGTACTGACCCTCATCCTGGAAGTCGGTGTACTGGGGTTCGGTCTGACCATCCCAAGGATGCAGGGCACTGTCACCTTCATACCAGGCGTGTTTGGAACTCTCTTTCACGCCATCACGGAAATAGGCGTCCTGATAGCTGGAAATCGGCTTGAAGGTGGTCAGATCACCGCCTTTGATAAAGCCACCGGGCAATGCAAATTTTGTCCCTTTGGTATCAATCGGCATATCAGGTACTGACAGATAGTCCGTCACACCCTGGCCATAACCAGCCCAATCCAGATAGAAGGCACCAACAGCAGGTACATCCACCATGTAGACGTTATGGACGAAGTCAGACAGCTTGTCGATCCAACCCTTGATCGCCATCAGACGTTCCATATTCAGGGTGGACTGACTATCCAGGTTGATGGAGTTGGAGACACCACCGACCGCCAGATTCTGAATATGCGGGGTCTTGCCACCCAGAATAGTGACAATCTTGTTCGCATAACGCTGCACTTCCAACGCCTGCAGATAGTGAGCAACCGCCAGCAGATTCACTTCGGGTGGCAGCTTCATGGCCGGGTGTCCCCAGTAACCATTGGCAAAAGGTCCGAGCTGTCCACTGGATACAAACGCCTTCAGTTTCTCTTTCACAGCGGTCATTTCATGCACGCCGTTACCACCCCAAGAGGAGAGACTCTCAGCCAGTTTGGCGGTCGCCTTGGGGTCAGCATCCAACGCCGAGACCACATCCACCCAGTCAAGTGCCGAGAGGTGATAGAAGTGGACAATATGATCATGTACGGCTTGAGCCGCAACAATCAGATTACGTACAAATTGTGCATTGAGCGGCACTTCAAGATTCAGTGCATTCTCGACGGCACGTACTGATGTCAGTGCATGTACCGTGGTGCAGACACCACAGATACGCTGGGTAAATACCCAGGCATCACGAGGGTCTCGACCCACCAGAATTTTTTCAATGCCACGCCACATCTGGCCGGAGGACCAGGCGTTATTAACCTTGCCATCTTCTACTTCAACATCGATGCGCAAGTGTCCCTCAATACGAGTTACGGGATCAACAGTAATACGAGTAGCCACAATATTTTCTCCTAATTAAGGAAAGTCAGTTCTGCCTTACGCATGTTCAGCAGAATGCAGAACGGGCAGTTTCTTAACGAAGACCAGATAGGCCATGATTTCAATCGCAACGATACCTACGGTCACCATGATTTCGGGGACAGAGGGGAAGTAGCTGTAACCCGGACCCGGATTAAATGCGATCAGGAACGCGTTGAAGCGATACAGTGCACCGGCAAACAACAGGGAGACGGCTGCAAACAGCAGCAATCTACCGTTATCCCGATTACCCCGCGACAGCATTACCACCAGCGGGAAGATGAACAGCACCATCTCCAGCAGGAACATGTTGCCCGCCAGGTCACCGGCGAAGGCAAAACCGAGTTTTCCATTCAAGACCAGTTCAAGAACACGCACCACCAGGAAGACTGAAATCAACGCGATAATTGCTTTACTCAGTTTCGCCAGCAGTGGCGTTTCTGGACGACGATTGAATCCAACTGCAGCAAATGATGCCTCAAAGATCACAATCGAGAAGCCCATGGTCAGTGCGGTTAACAGCGCCATCAATGGTTGCCACTGCAGTGACTGCCAGAGCGGATGTACCTTGGCACCCATGATGATCAAGAGCGATCCCAGGGAAGATTGATGCATGGTCGGCAGTAACACACCGAGGGCAATAAAGAAGAACAGCACCTTATTCAACCAGCGCAGCATATTCTTAGCACCCATTCTTTCGAGCACGGCTGGAGCAAACTCGATAAACAGTACGAAGATGTAGGTGATTACACAGAGACCTACTTCCAGCATGACCGAGTTGAAGTTCCAGTTGGATGGCATGGCGATGTTATAGAACTGCCAGTAGCGTCCCATATCAAAGAACGCACCAAAGCCACCCAGTGCATAACCGAACAGACTGGCCAGGATAGCTGGACGGATCAGCGGGTGATATTTCCCCTTATTAAAGACATAAATAACAAACGCCAGGGCATAACCGCCACAGGCCAGGGCGGTACCGACCACCACATCGTAGACTACCCAGATACCCCAGGGGTAACCGGAATTGATGTTGGCCACTGCACCCAATCCATCAGCAAAACGTACGCCGAGGAAATAGAGTCCAATCGCAGCCAGGACGCCCAGGAACATGAAGGGTAGTGTAAGGATCTTACCTTCTACCGGTTTATGTTCACTCATGGTTCACCTCTATTAGTTAAGGTCCGGGATGACTACTCGTCATCCTGATCCGAGTTACTGGTGTTACGCTTCACCACATAGGCCAGACCCGCCAGCGCGATCGCAGGTGCAATCATGCCTTTATAGAGCGTGTGCTGGACGCCTTCTGCAATGGAAGCGTAAGAGCGGTCAGGTAGTTCGGGCATGCCCAGTTTTTTCAGTGGTACACCGGCGATATGCATCACCTGAGTACCCCCTACCTCATGCTCACCATAGATGTGCTGCTGATAGGTCGGTGCTACCTTCTCATGTGTGTGCAACTCGTCTGATGCACGACCACGGGGATAGGTGTAGACCTCGCCTGACTTTGCAGCGAGCCGTTTCTTGGCCTCAGCAAGTAACTCCTTGCGAGTACCGAACAGCGTGGCACCGGTCGGACAGACGTCGGCACAACCCGGTAGCAATCCCTGAGAGATACGTTCAACACCGGCCTGATTACAGAACATGCATTTCTGAATCTGCCCTTTGGCATTGTGGTACTCATACTGGGGAATACTGAACGGACAACCCACCATGCAGTTGCGACAACCGATGCAGGTATCCGGGTTGTACTGAACAATACCGGAGACCGGATTCTTGGTCAGCGCAGATACAGGACAACCGGAAACACAAGCCGGATCGACACAGTGCATGCAACTCTTCTTGGCAAAAGAGAAACCATCAATCTCTCTGTCTTTTGCTTCTGAAGTGCCATTCTTGTAGACCTTGATCACGTTATAGGTACTGCCGGATACACCACGTGAGGCGTCATATTGCACATCCTCGCCCATCAGTGTCGGTGGCAGACCGTTGATCTCTTTGCAGGCACGCACACAAGCTTTACAGCCCACACACAAAGTCGCGTCATAGAGAATACCAATGGCATTCTCCAGTGGCTGTTTGTTCTCACGGGCCTCGGCTGTTCCGGCACCACAGAGTGCAGTAGCTGCGCCCCCTGCAGTTGCCTTGAGAAAATCTCTACGTTTCATAACGCCCCCTTAACCCTGGCTATCGCCGTCGCCTGCCTCGTTACTCTTTCCCAGTTTTTTGGCAGCCATGGCAGTCGCACCGACAGCCGCACCAATCACACCACCAACAAGGGCAGCTGCACCGGGTGTGGCACTGTTGGTACCGGGACGGTCATTGACATAAGGGAAGGCATTGGGTGGCGCATGGGTCTTTACGTCCGCCAGTTGATGGATCGCCTTGGTGAAACCAACGCCCTGTTCGGTACAGCCGAAGCAAGGATGGCCCACACCAACAGGCCAGGCACCACCACCCACATCACCAAATTCAACAGCGGGACAGTTAGCATAGGTCTCTGGACCTTTACAGCCCAGCTTATACAGGCAATAACCTTTCCGATGCCCTTCATCACCAAACTCCAGTGCAAAGCGGCCAGCATCAAAATGCGGACGACGCTCACAGTTCTCGTGGATCAGGCGGCCATAGGCAAACTTGGGCCGGTTCAGATGATCCAGTGCTGGCAACTTGCCGAAGGTGACAAAGTGCAACACTGTTGAAAGGAAGTTATAAGGGTTTGGAGGACAGCCCGGAATGGTGACAACTGTTTTGTCCGACAGTATTTCAGGCGCGCCTTTCGCTTCAGTAGGGTTGATGCCACTGGAGGGAATACCACCCCAGGAGGCACATGAACCAATGGACACGATGGCCGCTGCGCCCTCGGCGGCCTCTTTGACATGATCCAGCATGGTCTTGCCGCCGATCTTGCAATAGATACCACCATCCTTTACAGGTGTCGCACCTTCAATCACCAGCAGATACTTGCCCTTGTTGGCCTTCATGGAAGTCTGTTTGGCCGCCTCGACCTGATGCCCCGCGGCAGCCGCCAGTGTCTCATGGTAGTCAAGGGAGATCAGGTCCAGGATCAGTGTCTCAATCGTCGGATGCTCCGAACGCAACAGAGACTCCGTACAGCCTGTGCATTCCTGGCCATGCAACCAGATTACCGGTGGCCTTGCCTTTGGGCTGGCTACCGCATTGGCCATAGCCATAGCATCGCTAGTGGTCAAACCCATGGTCGCAGCCACGCCGGTACAGAACTTCATAAAGTCCCGCCGGGATACGCCCAGTCTCTTTTCGAGTAGCTCGAAATTGCGCTCGTCGTTCATTAACCCCTACCTCAATTGTCGGTTCTGGAAGGTGTGTTATTCTGATATCTGTGCATCTGACAGCTTCAGATCTGCCATTCCTGGCGTAATTACACTTTCCATGCCAATAAAAAGGTTAGAAAAATTTAGCCTTAGTTTCAGAGGGTTATTTGAAGTTGTGACATATGTCAAATCGATATATCGGAAGGAATTATTTCAATATATATCCAGACATGAATACTATCTTTCCAGCAATAAAACCGAAAGTTGCGGTACGACATTTCCCACCAATTCACCCTGGATATAACCCTTGCGCTGGTTATTTACTTTACATCTAGGAGGCTGTCGGGTTTATCCGTTTTAAAGCGAAAAATACTGGGGGCGAATCAAATCAGTTTATCGAATGAGGCGAATAGTGGGCCTATTTAACGAGTTCGATAAGCTGAGTTGATCAGCGATCCAGGGATTTGCAGCCAAACAGCGTTAAATCCGACAGCTTCCTAGGATGCTCTGATCTCTCGCCACTCACGGGAGAGCTGCTCACGATCATCCGGGTGGGCAATGGCAATCAGTGCCGTGGCGCGCTCATTCAGGGTACGACCATAGAGATTGGCCACGCCATACTCCGTTACGATGTAATGCACATGGGAACGTGTTGTCACCACACCCGCTCCGCTTTTCAGTGTGGACACCAAACGTGAGCGTCCCTTACGCGTACGACTGGGCAGAGCGATGATCGGCTTGCCACCGTCAGAAAGTGAGGCACCCCGAATGAAATCCATCTGACCACCTACCCCAGAGATTACCCGATGCCCGATTGAATCAGCACAGACCTGCCCGGTAAGATCCACTTCAACCGCAGAGTTTATAGCCGTTACTTTGGGATTTTTGGCAATCTCGTGGGGCGAGTTCACCCAGTCAATACGCGCCTGAATGACTGATGGATCATCATCTATAAAATCATAGACCCGTTGTGTACCCATGATAAAACCGGATACGGTTTTACCCCGGTGGCTCTTTTTCCGGGAATTATCCACCGCACCCGACTCGAGCAGATCCAACAGACCATCTGACCACATCTCGGTATGCACCCCCAGATGACGATGACTGTGCAGAGACTTGAGGACCGCATCCGGTATCCCGCCAATTCCCATCTGTAGTGTGGCCCCATCCTCAATCAGGCTGGCAGCATGTCGTCCAATAGCTAGCTCCACCTCCCCGAGTTGTGGCGGCAATACCTCTGGGATAGGCTCATCCACCTCTATATAGTGGTCAACTCTTGATATATGTATAAACCCATCGCCATGCACCCGTGGCATACGGGGATTGATTTGGGCGATCACCGTTTTGGCTGTGAGCAGCGCTTCCAGCGCCACATCGACACTACATCCCAAAGTGCAGAAGCCGTGCTTATCCGGTGGAGAAAGATGCATCAGCGCGATATCGATGGGCCGCTGTCCGGAACGAAAAAGCGCCGGGATTTCAGATAAAAAGCAGGGCAGATAATCAACCCGGTCACCATCATAATAGCGACGCATATTGCCGCCAACAAAGAGATTGGCAACCCTGAAACTCTTGGCATATAGCGGATCCGCATAGACTGCATCGCCAAACGTGTGCAGATGCATAATCTCCACATTACGCAAACGATCGGCCTGTTCCATCAATCCTTCGATCAATTTGAAGGGCGTGGACGACGCGCCATGAATGAACACACGCTGTCCCGATTCAACCACTTCCAGAGCAGACACTGCATTTTTATGCTGTTTCATTGTGAATTTAGAATTCCCTGTACCGAAAATTAGGCGTAAAATCGCGCCGCATAGCCAACCAGTGGATTATTCTACTTGGATTTGGTGGCCTGTTAGATTGAGCTATGTCAGAACTGAATCATGAGCAATAATCCCGAAAACGGCACACATCAGATCATCGCAGATAAAGAGTGTATCTTCTATGACGGCTACTGGATACGCTACTATCCCACCCCGGAAAACACCCTTGCCAATCGTAAAAAACTGATAGATGACCTGACCCGACGCGCCTTTCATCATACCGAAAGTGGCATTAACACGCCTGGTGAACGACTGGAAGAGGCACGCGAGGCGTATGAGCAGGAACAAGACCCGGCAAAAAAGCGGGTCAACGGCGCCATGCTGGCCGGTGCCCTGTTTAATCGCGCTTCAGATATCTTCAACGCGATCGTTGATTTGGAAGCCAAGGGTGTCAAGGTCAATACCGACAATGAATTAATGGTTCGCTGTGGCGATTACTTCAAAGAAGCGCTGGAGCTTGGCAAACTGGTCAAGCACTACAGCGGTCATGAAGGCATTGATGAACTATGGGGCGAACCTTTCAAGGCGTTCTCGCATCCACTGGAACAGCTGTTCGAGTCACGCTATCGCAAGATTGCCCAGTCAATGAATGATATTGATCGTGTTACTCAACAAATAGAGCACAGTTTTACCGGTGACGAGTATTTCGAACCTGCCATCCCTTACATCCTGAACTATTCACGTGCGGCCAAACAGCAGATCGAGGTAATTAAGCAGGACAAGGCGCTTTTTACTGTCTGGCCTGATTTTGTCTCTTCACGGGAAAAGGTCGAGCTGTTCCATAACACCCTCCCGACTACCACGGATAGAGAAAAACAGCGGCATATTGATCAAGGCGTGAAGTTGGTCACCGCAGGGACTCAACTTATCACCTATCTTTCAGGTGCTAGGGTTCCAATGCCTAAAAGCACCAGTGAGTTTCTGGAACAGTGCCAATTGTATGATGCAAGTTGGTCAGCAAAGCGCTGACACCTGTATATCGGCCACTCCGGAGAGTGATTAGAACATGTGGAGAAGCCGGACATCGACGATCTGACACGCACAACGATAGGTAAATTCCAGATACGAAAATTGCTTGGAAGGGGGGCGACTGCCTCTGTCTATCTGGCAGAAGATCCATTTTCAAATACCGAAGTCGCCATCAAGATAGCCCATCAGAATATTTTCAGTGAGCCGGTTAATGGCGCCCGTTTCAAAAAGATGTTCATTAACGAGGCCAGTCTGGCCGGCAAGTTAAGGCACCCTTATATCGTTACTGTGTTTGACGCTGGTACTGAGCGGGATATGCATTATATCGTAATGGAGTACATCAACGGGCATACCCTCAAACGTTATACCAAACCCGAAAACCTGC
The DNA here is from genome assembly GCA_007713595.1 of Sedimenticola thiotaurini. Classification (GTDB taxonomy): domain Bacteria; phylum Pseudomonadota; class Gammaproteobacteria; order Chromatiales; family Chromatiaceae; genus Sedimenticola; species Sedimenticola thiotaurini_A. The sequence goes on along the minus strand of VMRY01000008.1, from coordinate 23,370 downwards.
TGCCTGTCGATGATGTGGTAGAGATCATCTTCAAGTGCTGTAACGCACTTGAATACGCCTTTCTGAATGGGCTGATTCACCGTGACATCAAACCGGCCAATCTGCTGACTACAGGCGGCACTGATATCAAGTTAACCGACTTCGGTACGGCTCTGCTGGCAGACTCTGACCTGACGCAGGTAGTAGATGCCGTCGGCACACCGAGCTATATGTCACCTGAACAGATTATGGGGCAGGAGCTGAGCCAACAGGCCGATATCTACTCTCTTGGCGTAGTGATGTATCAATTGCTGAGTGGCAAGCTACCCTTCACCGCAGAAAATCAGTACGACCTGATTCAGAAGATATCCAACAAGCCACCCACTCCACTGGAAGATGTCCGTCGCGGTGTACCGAAGGCAATTGTCCGCATCGTCGATCGCTGTATCAGTAAAAAAGCTGCAGATCGTTATGATAGCTGGGCGGATCTGGCCTGTGACCTTGCATCAGTCCACGAGCAACTGGAACACTCCTCCAGTGTCGATGTATCGGATACCCGCAAGTTCAATATTCTAAAAACGTTGCCATTCTTCCACCTGTTTACCGATGTCGAACTGTGGGAGGTGCTCCGAATCAGTAAATGGCGCCGTTTTCGCGGTGCCAAGATGCTTATTGAAGAGGGCAAGATTGGCGGATCTATCTTCATCCTGGCCTCGGGTGATGCCCGCATTATGAAGAATGACGCCTTCCTGGGACTGATCGAAACCGGTCAATGCTTTGGTGAAATGGCCTACATCCACGGCATGAAGAAACCTCGCAGTGCCAGCGTAGTAAGCAACTCACCGGTAACGGTTATCAAGATAAAGACCGAGGCGTTGCAACAGGCTTCTATTCAACTGCAAACGAAATTCAACAGGGTCTTGATGCGCACGCTGGCAGATCGCCTGGAAAAAACCTCCATGATGGCATCTGCACTCTAAAAAATATCAGATCAGCAAAAACTGCAGGTGGAAACGGAGTTTTCCTGGGTAACGCTGGGTGCCTGCCGATCAATTGAAAAGCGTGGATTGGTATCCCTCACCATCAGACGCGGCTCCGTAAAAGGGGCCAACCTTTCAAGAAAATCCAACAGACTGAATGTTGGACTGGCTACAAAAAACTGCGTCCCTGGAAAATCCAGCCACAACTGATCAGCATAGGCATACAGCTCATAGGGGGTGTCCCCTGCTCCATCACTGTTTTGATCAAATCCGGCATAATCACTCCAGTAATTTTCCGCCCATTCATTTTTCATTGCTCCGCCACCATTCCTGACAGCAATCGGCAGATAATTGTTGAGGAATCGGTTACCTGAGAGATGATTACCTCCCCGGTCACTTAAAAACTGGATGCCAACGGTATTGTGGGCAATCAGATTGGAGCGGACAAAGTTCGGTAGATCATGATCTTCTGGAGACAGGTCAAGGGCAATGCCGACCATAACATTCAGAATCCTATTCTCTTCAATGAGCGCACTGGAACTCTCTTTCAGGCCAATACCCACCCCGGTAACATCCCTGATTTCAGCAACCAGATTCTGCCGAATAACCAGTCCATTTGCCTTCAGGGCAAAGATACCCGCTTCATTCTCTATAAAACGATTAGCGATAATTTGGGTGCCCTGCGAATTAACCACGTGCAATGAATAGCGTCCTCCACTGACCTGATTTTCAGCCAGGTAGTTCTCTTTCGAGTCGAGAATGATCACATCACGGGCATCCTCAACCCGGTTCTGTATCACCTTATTGCCAACGCTGTACCAGATGCGTATGCCATCACCACGCTGTGCCAGCTGCCGTTCTTTCGATCGAATGTGGTTACGTTTGACAACTGCGTATTCAGATTGATGAAGTGCAATACCAAACAGCACATCATCTAACCGGTTATCCTTGATTACATTAAACTTTCCAGAAACCAGAATACCGGCATTCAACTCATTATGATGATCACCCGATCCGGTGATATGCAGGTTACTCAGCCGTGCGCCATCGGTTGCGATGGTAATCACCGTGCCGACACCCCCACCATCAATGGTAACCTTACCTGCCCCATCGATGGTCAGGGGCTTATTAATTAGAACCGGGCCACTGTAACGTCCCGGTGGCAGGCGCAGTGTAGACCCGGCCGCTGCCGCATCAATCAAGGGCTGGAGTGGCCTTTCGCCTGCAACAGATAAAGGAATGATGACACACCAGAGCATCAGGTACTGGGAAAATTGTCGCAGCAAAGGTAACCTCATAGACTAAAAAGGTGATAGATGTCAGTCTGTATTTGGCAAGAGACGCGCCTGATAACAGAGCAAGGTGTGACGAAACGCAGCCTAGCAGATGATAACAAATCAATATTTGATATGGATTAAGCGGTATGAGCAAAACAGCATTGATAACGGGTAACAGCAGTGGCCTCGGCCTGGGTCTTACTGAGGCCTATCTGACACGGGGCTATGAGGTCTACGGGGTAAGCCGTCGCGGCTGTCAGAAAACAGATCATAAATTGAAAGATATACGCTGCGACCTGACAGATTATGAAGCCATCCCTCTGGCCCTGGAAACCCTGCTAATGGGGATCAGCCATCTTGATGTAGTAATTTTGAACGCGGGCATCCTGGGCGAGATGAAGGATATGGCCGATTCCAGTCTGGATGAGATCCAGCAGGTCATGGATGCCAATGTCTGGTCCAATAAAGTGCTGTTGGATTGGCTGCTTAAATCGGGTATCCGAATTGATCAGATCGTCTTGATTTCATCCGGTGCGGCGGTTAATGGCAATCGGGGCTGGGGTGCCTACGCGCTCTCCAAGGCCACGCTGAACATGCTTACCCAGCTCTACGCCCATGAATTTCCGCACAGCCATCTGGTCGCCCTGGCACCCGGTCTGATCGATACCGCCATGCAGGAGATACTCTGCGATCAGGATCAGGTGGACGCAAGCCAGTTCCCCTCGGTGAAAAAATTACGCGCGGCACGCGGGACTAAAGATATGCCAAGCCCCGTCGAAGCCGGAGAAATGATTGCGGCACTGATTCCTTCACTGAAGCAACTGCCTACGGGCAGTTTTACCGATGTTAGAACAATCGGGCAGAGCAAGTAGTCGACCGTGCCAGAGATCGTCCTCAGCACGCTGAACGCAAAGCATATTCATGCCTCGCTCGGACTGCGCTACCTGTTTGCCAATCTGGGGGGGCTGCAATCGAAGGCGACCATCCAGGAGTTTACCCTGGAACCCTGGCCGATCGATATTGCAGAACAGCTGCTGGCCAGCAAGCCTCGTATTATTGGACTCGGCGTCTATATCTGGAATGCAGAGCGAAGTCAGCAACTGGTTGCACTTCTGAAAGAGATCAGCCCAGAAACCGTGATTGTGCTTGGAGGGCCCGAGGTCAGTCATGAGTGGCAGGGGCAGCCTATTGTGGATCAGGCCGATTATCTGATTTGCGGACAAGGGGATCTCGCCTTCGCCCAACTCTGCCGCCAACTACTAAAAGGCGAGAGACCGATCAGTAAGGTGATTCAGGCGGAGGTGCCACCACTGGAATCACTGGCACTCCCCTATGACTATTACAGTGACGAAGACATTAAACACCGTCTGGTCTATGTAGAGGCTTCACGCGGCTGCCCCTTCAAGTGCGAATTTTGTCTCTCTGCACTGGACAAAACGGCACTTCCCTTCCCTGAAGAACCGTTCATGGCAGCCCTGGAACGGCTCTATCAGCGCGGCGTAAGGCATTTCAAATTTGTCGATCGTACCTTTAATCTGAATCCACAAAAGAGTGCCGAGATACTCAACTTTTTTCTGCAAAGACTAGATGATCAGCTATTTCTCCACTTCGAGGTGATACCCGATCATCTGCCACAGATACTGAAGGAGCTACTGCCCCGGTTTCCAGCAGGCTCACTGCAACTGGAGATTGGGATTCAGAGCTTCAATCCCGAGGTGCAGACAATCATCAGTCGCAAGCAGGATAACGCAAAGAGCCAGGAAAACCTTCGCTGGCTGCGCCAAGAGACCCAGGCCCATCTGCATGCTGATCTGATTATCGGGCTCCCCGGAGAGGATCTGACAAGTTTTGCCCAGAGCTTCAATGAGCTGGCTGCACTTAATCCACATGAGATCCAGGTGGGTGTGTTAAAGCGTTTGAAAGGGTCGCCGATTATCCGCCACACCGACTCATATGGTATGCGCTACAACCCGGCACCACCGTATAACATTCTCTGCAATAATCTGCTCGATTTTAAGACTGTCCAGCAACTTAATCGCTTTACCCGCTACTGGGAGATGATCGCCAATTCCGGCCGTTTCCAAAACACCCTCCCCTTGATACTGGGGAACCGGCCCTTTGAACACTTCTTACAACTGTCCGACTGGCTCTATATCACCACCCAGCAGGTGCATAAGATTGCCCTCAAGCGACTGTTTGAACTGCTTTTTTCAGGATTGAAAGAAGCACTCGACCTGGACTCCACCAAGGTTATATCAGCACTGGCACTCGACTATGACGCGTCAGGCATCAAAGGCCATCTCACCTTCCTTCATACTGGCAATCCATCAGCAGCCAGCAGGATACTTGAAAAAGATAGCCGCAAAGCCCGGCAAACTCGACACCAGTAGTGCGTTGTCCCACCAGGATAGAGTATGGTAGTTTGGACCAATTGAGCCGTCTAAATTTAGGCTATCAAAACAGATAATCACCATTTGCACCATTCAGTTGAAATGCAAAAAAGGAATTTAAAAAGTAATGAATTTACTCCGTAATCTTTCCGCCTGTTCACTACTACTCATCTCCGGTCTCTTATATGCCGCTGATACGGAACAATATATCCAGGAGGCTAAAGCCTACCTGGAGAAAGGTGAACCCAAGGCCGCTGTTATCCAACTAAAAAACGCCCTGCAGGAGAATCCAACCAGTATCGAGGCGCGCCTGATGCTGGGAAAAATCTATCTGAAAGCGGGTGATGGCGCTTCAGCGGAAAAGGAGTTTGATCGGGCGAAGCGACTCAATGCAGCCAAGAGTTATTGGGAACTTGATCTGGCTAAATCCTATCTGTTGCAAAGAAAACACCAGGAGATACTCGACAATATCAGTGACGATCCAGATAGTGCAATGGAAGATCGGGTCGCTCTGTTATTAATCCGGGGGGACGCCTTCCTCGGTCTGCGCAAATTTCAGGAGGCCAGGGAGACATTCAACCAGGCACTGACTGTCAATATAGAATCACCGGAGGCCATGCTCGGCCTGGTGATGGTCGATATTGCAGAGAACAAACGCACTGAGGCTTTAAACTCACTTGATCAGCTGCTAACCAGCTATCCAGATAACGTCCCTGCGCTGGTACTCCGGGCAGAGCTGAACATGCAGACTGGTAAATCTGAGCCTGCACTAGCTGACTTTAACAAGGCCATTTCTCTGCAAGAAAATAATGCGCGCGCGCTACTTGGCCGGGCAAATATCAATCTCGCTGGCGGCAAGCTGGAAGAGACCAAAAAGGACCTGGCTAAACTGGAGGGACTTGTTCCTGGCCATCCCAAACTGCTGCATCTAAGCGGTGCCGTAGCACTTTTAGAAAAGGATCTGGATAAAGCTGAAACACTCCTGCAGCAGGCCTATAATGCTGATCCGAATAATCTTCAGACCCAGACCATGCTGGGTGCAACACACTTTTATAAAGGCAATCTTGAAGCAGCACATGAACTTCTCAGTCAGGTACTGAAAGCTCAACCCGCCCTGCTGCCTGCCATAAAACTACTTGCCTCCGTACAGGACAAACTAAAGCAGCCTGAAGAGGTCATCAAACTGCTTGAACCCGCGCAAAAATACTATTCAGACGATGCACAACTTATGGCCATGCTGGGTACGGCCTATATGCAGGTCAAGCGTTATGAAGAGGGCTCAGCCCTGATGACCAAGGCCATTGAGATCTCACCTGATCTGGCCGCATACAGAACTCAGCTAGCCCTTGGACTGCTGGCTCAGGGAAAAACAGGAGAGGCTATCAGCGAGTTGGAATCCACTACCAGCATGGAGGGCGAGTTTGTCCAGGCGGATGTGTTGCTGGTGTTATCACATATCAACAAAAAAGATTATGTAAAGGCGTTGGAAGCCAGTCAGGCGTTGGAAAAGAAATCCCCAGACAACCCTATCAGCTACAACCTGACAGGATTGGCCTATATGATGTCAGGCGAAACAGACAAGGCCGGCCAGCGGTTCAGAAAGGCATTGGAGGTTGATCCAAATTTTATTACCGCCTATGCCAACCTTGCGCGACTGGCTATGCAAAAGGACGACATAGAACAAGCCAAGGAAGAGTTGAACAAAGCACGGGACAAAGCCCCAAAAAACACAACTGTACTCATGGGCCTGGCCGATCTGGCGAAACGTGAAGGCGACCAGGAGAAAATGATAACGCTGCTTGAACAAGCACAAAACGGCGAGCCCAAAAGCAGTCGCCCTGGACTTATTCTTACGCAAACTTACCTGTCTGAAGGTCTACCACTAAAAGCACTGCGGATCAGCAGTCAACTCTCAGCGGACTACCCAAAGGAACCGGCTGTACTTGCAACTCATGGCAGGGCACAACTTGCTTCGGGTGATGCTATCAATGCAGTGACCACATTCAAGCGCCTTACTGAGATTGTTAAGAATGCAGAATCTCTGCAAATGCTTGGTAATGCTCAACAGGGGGCCAAACAGTTTGATGATGCCAGAGAAAGCTATAAAGAGGCGCTGGAGCTCACGCCTGGCTTTATCCCTGTCCTGATCGGTCAATACAGCCTGGAACTGAGTACAGGTAACACCGATCTGGCTTTGACCCACGCACAAACCATACAGAAGGCGCTACCTGATCAAGCCATTGGCTATGAATTTGCGGGAACCGCCTACGCCTTCCAGAACAAACCCAAGCAAGCCATACCGCTCTATGAGAAGGCTTTTAATATGCAACCCTCAGAGAAGGTCGCTATTCTGCTCGCCAACCAATATGTCGCAGCCGGTGATGTCAACCGAGGCATAGCTACCTTGCAGAACTGGATTGAAAAAAACCCAAATCAGATTCAACCACAACTCAGCCTCAGCATGATGCTGCTGAGCCAGGGTCGCAATGACGATTCCATTGCTGAATATGAAAAAGTGTTGCAAGCCGACAAAGATAACGTGATCGCACTCAATAACCTTGCTTGGCTCTATTCAACCAAAGGCGACAAGCGAGCATCTGAAGTGGGTAAACGTGCCTATGAATTGGCACCGAATCGACCCGAAATTATAGATACCTACGGCTGGATACTGGTACAGCAAGGCGACTTCAAGACGGGATCAGAGATCCTCAAGCAGGCCGCTGAATTGGCACCCAAAAATCAGGAGATTGTCTATCACCTCGGTTTCTCCCTGAACAAGCAGGGTGAGACACAGCAAGCCAAGGCGATGCTAAAACGCGCTATAGATATTGCAGAGGATAGCGAACTGGCAAAATCAGCTAAAAAAATCCTCGCCGATATAAATTAACACTTCACAACCTGACTGCCCGGCTTCTAAATAGCCGGGCAGTCAACTAATACTAACAACAAAACTCTCGCAGCCTATTTAAAGACATACAGCAGTCACCATCAAAACCAGCGTCGCCAACGAAAAAAGGCCCACAACACACCGCCCATCAGGACTATCGCCCCGATCACTATGACAAAACCAAAGGGACTATCAGCCCCTGGGATGCCGCCCACATTAATGCCCAGCAACCCGGTTATGAATGAGAGGGGAAGGAATATGGCAGAGATAATCGCCAATATGTACATCCGCACATTGGTTTGTTCAGTCAAACTACTGATCAACGACTCATGAACAACACCGGCGCGCTCTCTTGCGGCATCCAGGTCTTCAACAAAACGAGTCAGGCGATCATACGCTTCCCGCAGTCGCAAATGATGCTCATCATTCAGTATGGAGGAGCGCTCAGAGGAGAGCCGATTCAAGGCTTCACGTTGTGGCGCAAGGAAACGCCGCAGTGAAATAGCCTGCCTGCGAATCCCTGCCAGCTGCTCGCGTTGTTGATGACCGGACGCGACCAGTACGGAATCCTCTAACTGGTCAACCAAGTCATAGAGATCCTCTATCACTATACCCGCGCGATCCAACAGCAGCTCAACCAACATGACAATAAAATCACCTGTTGATTCTGGTCCACTGCCCTGAGAAATAAGTGTGCGAAGATCATCCAATGATAAAAGATGGCGCAATCCAAGTGTAAAAATCTTTTTTTCACCAATCCACAAGCGCAGGCTGACCATGTCTTCAGGATCGGCACCTGGATTAAGATTGACACCCCTGAGGAAGATCATCAAACCCTCATCTGCTACCACACAGCGTGGACGTGTTTCAGTTTGCAGCAGAGCTTCCACGGTTAGTGGGGAGAGGCCACTCTCTTCATACATCCACTCCTGCACTTCCGGCTTTGAATAATTAAGGTGCATCCATAGCCGATCGCTCCCGTCAGCATGCAGAGCCCCCAGTTCATTCCATTTAAGTTTTCGACCGCCACCTTTACCATCAAGGAGCCAGGAATTTGTCAATTCATCCATTCTCACTGTCCATCATGTAATTCAGTGGGCGTTCAGAATCCAGCAACAACTCGATTAGCTGGTAGCTGCCAAAAGGATAGCATAGCAAACACCTATTCGGGATAGAGACATATTGGAAGCTGTTGTTATGGACTTGACTACCACTCTTAAAATATATGCGCCCTGATATACAGGATAAATAGGCTGATTGTTTCATCTGCACCTGTTCATGTGCTAGTGTGACATATTGCATCCGCGACCCTACGAGAGATAATTAATGCACCACTCAGAGAAAAGTACCATCGATGGTGAACACGCCATTCAGATAGGCATGATCAATCTCTTGGGCCAGGCCATTGCTGAAAAACAATCAATAACTGATAAAACGAATATTCTGGATCAACTGATCAATTACACTGAAGTGCACTTTATGTCTGAACAGCTGATCATGCGTCAACACAGTTATGAAGGCTATAACGAACATAATGTAGAGCATGATAATCTCATGGAGCAACTGCTCATTATGAAAGATAGTGTGCTATCAAAAGAGACTTCAGTGGGATCACAGCTACTGAATGAATTGCGTGATTTACTAATCACTCATATCGCCACGCAGGATCGCAAGTTAACCAATTATCTTTTATCGGCACGCGGTAACTGAAAGCTCGTTACCGACTCACCCGACTGATCAGGTCGGGATGAATCCCCGCCTAACCCTGCGCAGATCACTGTTATTTACTTTTATAGCTGAATCCAGATATTGGGCTAAACTCATATCGATATATCCATATTTACAAAAATCTGATGTTGTAGCTACCTGAGGAGTATGCCCATGAAAAGTAACGTAATTGCAGTCATTTTTGGTGCCTGCACGCTAATTGGTACGATTGCACTCCATGCCGAAGATAGACCCATGGGTTTCTTTGTGACCAGTGTAGGGATGGGTAATGGAGCTAATCTGGGTGGCCTTGATGGTGCAGATGCACATTGTAAAAAGTTGGCCTCCGCAGTTGGAGCCGGAGCACGAGACTGGAAGGCTTACCTGAGCACCGAGGAAGATGGTAAGCGAGGCATATCAGCCCGCACACGCATTGGAAACGGCCCCTGGTATAACGCCCATGGGATTTTGATCGCCACCAATCCAACCGACCTACACCTATACAACAGAAGCATCACACTGGAAACCGCTCTTGACGAATCAGGCAATCGCATTAAAGGACGGAATGACAAACCGAATGAACATGACATGTTAACCGGTAGCATGGATGATGGAACCGCCTACTTTCCAGATGAGGCTGATCACACCTGCAACAACTGGACCAGCAGTGATCAGGGAAGCGCGCAGGTTGGCCATCACGACCGGCATGGCGGTGGCAATACCTCCTGGAGTTCAGCACACCCATCCCGTGGCTGCAGCCAGGAAGCCCTGATAAGTACAGGTGGCGCAGGTAAGTTCTACTGTTTTGCTGCGGATTAAAATGTTTATGACTGCATAGGTAAATCGAGTCCGAGTCAAACATAATATTGTAGAACTATGACTACAACTTGATCTGCAGGATCACCAATTAACGCCACATGGTATCCTGCAGATCAAGTCCTCTCGATATTAATTATTTACACGTAAGACACCAACTGCATACCGGAAGAATAACGGCCGGATGTCTACCCCAGCACTACTCCTTTACTGGCACAGCAACACTAATCACACCGATCAAATCACCATCCTCAAATCCATCTTTCTGGAAACCGAGCATATCCAATTCACCCTTTGGTTTTCCATGGCATGCCAAGCATGGCGGCATAAGATAGATGGGATCAAAGTAGCGATAAACCTTCTGTTTCCCCATCATGGCGTATTCACCTACTGGCTTTGCATCCTTACCGGCCTTGATAAGTTCTGTAAGCACTTCGATTTCCTTTGCATCGGGCGCATTACTCGGATGACGGTAATTTACAGAGGGTTGCTTGGTAACAATTCCTGTTCTTGAATTAAACATCAGACCAGTTTCCCTTGCCCACTTTGCGGGAAGAAAATGCTTCCACTTTACACCCTTCACATTAAGTCGATCCTGGTTATTATCAATGCTCAACTTGCCTGCCCACAGCAGCTTGTCAATTATGCGCTGCTGTGCAGGAGAGGCCCCCATAAACTCTGCTTCTAATGAGGATTCCCACTGACTAAGAAATACCGCTCCTGTAAATCCCTTGTCACCCAGCTCCGGATCTGTCAGCTTTCCCATCTGAGCAAAGATGACCAACCTGCCCAAGGCTATCGCCTTGGTTATCATCTCAGCTGTTGATTTTGCTTCTGCTTCATCTACCTTTTCCAGGAACAGATATTCAGGGAACCCACCTTTGGCTGGTATGCCAATTTCTCCTGAAGAATTAGCATGCATGGGCAATATTAAGAGCACCAAAAGTAGTAATTGTTTCATTGTTATCCTCATCATGAGTCCAGAATTATTTAACAACTATCACAGTATTACTGCATCAGATTAATGCTATTTTCATTTACAGTTATGGAAGCAAAAAAAAGCAGATTCAACGCATACTTTGTAATTGAGTTGAATCTGCTAATTGGTCAAACACTAGATGAAAAATGGTCTCTCTTATTATTAGAAGAATCCTGTACGCCAGCTCAATGCCAAGCTGAAATCATGCTTCGCCTGCACGCCATTGCGATCCTGATAGACAGGCATGAGCAATTCAAAACTGAGGTTATTTGCCGGTGCCGGCATCCAGTTGACACCAATACCGATCTCCGCTCTTTCTCCACCATAATTATCCGGATTAGCACCCAGACCCGGTCCGTAGATATTTGGATCAATACCGCGAACCTCGCCTTGTGTTTCACCTCTCAGGCGAACAGAAGAAACCAGGTCTGGACTCCAGCTATAAGAGACCCAAGCGGTGCCTTCATGCTTATCTCCATAGCGCCACCCCTGACTGTTTTCACTCTCAAGCGGCAATGTAGCAAGGTATTGTGCACCCCAGCCCCACTGCTTATCTTTGCCCCAGTAAACGGCACCAATCAATGCATCCCAGGTTCCAGATCCAAGTTGCATGCCATAGGCCAAACGGGTCTTTACCATGGTATTCATGAGCGTGAGGTTGTAATCTTCTTCTTTGATACTACCGGTTGGCGCACTTAGTACCGCATCGAAAAGCACGTTATGTTTGAAATCTTCACTGTTGTAGGCCTTGAATATGGTGCCAAACTTGATGTCACCTAAGCCCTCAGATTTGACTGTATTGGTACCCAGGCTAGTCGTACCCGCACCACCCTGAAAGGTTTCGAGTACAGTCTTTTTACGAATCAAAGGAGCCAGCGCAACCAACGCAAATTTGTCACTGATTGCAAAATTCGCAAATGGGAATATAACGTCTGCAGATGCGCTTTTCGGTACAACCCTTAATGTGGGGGGTTGCCCTGGATTACCAAAAAAACGGTTGGGCGCAGAAGTAACCACACTCTCAGCGGAGACAGAATCTGTACCCTGTATTAATCCCTCAAACTCATGATGTTGGAAGTTTATCCCGGCCACACCCTGACCCTTTTCAGGGAATGCATAAATACCAAACAGTCCTGATGGTACGGGGATAGGCAGCTGTTTCCTCAGTTGCCGTAACTCCTTAATTCTTTTTGACAACGCAGCCCGTTGATCAAATGTTGCACGGCCTTCTGAATCATTGCCAGCAGCCTGGGCTTGTGTCGACATGACACAAGCAAGTGAAATACCCAATGAGAGCATTGTTTTGCAATACTTCATAACCTTCCCCCTGTGTGATTAGTATTCTGACTATTTTATTTTTATAAAATAATGTTCAGTATTATTATCTGCTAACCAGATCAGCAGTTATTTTAATAAGTCAGAAACACCAGGCTGACCGCGGAAAACAGCATGACAGGCAACACATCCGGAGCTGATGGGACCAATAAATGTAGATGCAGTTTTCATATCCCCCGCTTCTGCTGCTGCAGCAAGTTTCAGTGCATTACCTTCAACACTGTCATTGATACCACTGAGTATTGCCAAGCGCTCATCAGTAATATTCTCCATCCCCAAATAGGGCAGGAGACCACCTACAGGAATACGATGATTTGCCAGACGACGCGCACTATCCGAAGCTTGTTCAGGATTATCGGTCATCACCCCTGATAGAACACTTTGAAAATCAGACAGTACTTCAGTCATAACCTGTCGCATCGTCACTTTATCGCTATTTCGATTATGCATAGCCAGGATTGCCATCAACTGCATTTTGGTATCCATAGATAAACCTTTTACCTTCTCTTGCAATTCTGGCTTCATAAGCGCGATCTGCCCTTCCAAAACCTTTTTAAGTTCTTCCATACCGGCATCGGCGGAAAAAGCGCTAGAAGAGAACAGCGTGCAGCCAACGATCAGTGAGCCGGCGATTAATGTCCGACGGGCTTTTTTCATAATCGGTGCGAATGAGCTGGATTTGTGCACATTTTTATACTGAGATGACATTGATGTTAATCCTATGTATGTTTGTGGTAATTTCATCAACGCATACAATAACCGGAATGTTTGACTGGAAGATGGCATAGTTGTAACAAGATGAAACGAAAATGTTTCAAAATTGTATCAATCAAATCGATGACGGGATTACCAATTGAACACAACAAAACAGCGGTTGCTGGTAGTCGATGACGAAACAGAACTCAGATTATTGCTAAAGAGTTATCTATCCAAAGAGGGCTATGACGTTGAGGCCGTTGAAGACGGTGCTGCCCTGGATCGCTATCTGGAAAAGCATACTGTTGATCTGGTCATTCTTGACCTCATGCTACCCGGAGAGGACGGCCTTTCCATTGGTCGCCGCTTACGTCAACAAAAAAATCTGCCCATCATCATCTTATCTGCCCGCGGCGAAGAGCTTGACCGAATTGTCGGTCTGGAGATGGGGGCTGATGACTATCTCACAAAGCCATTTAACCCAAGGGAATTGCTAGCCCGAATTCGCTCTGTTTTGCGGCGTTGCAAACAGTCCAGCCAAGCTTCCTCTAATAAAGAGATCTCGTTACTCACCTTTGGCCCGTTTATTCTGGACCTGCAGAAACACAAACTGCTAAAGGAGGGTATCAATATTCCACTCACTACGGGTGAGTTCACCCTCCTGCAGATCTTCCTATCACACCCCGATCGGGTGCTGAATCGTGACACCTTGCTGGAACTCACCAAGGGCTATGATCATTCACCCATGGACAGGAGTATTGATGTCTGCGTCGGACGCTTGCGTCGCAAGATAGAGACCAATCCCGCTGAACCTGTATACCTTCGTACAGTATGGGGTGCTGGCTATATTTTCTCCCACGACGACGAGTAATAGACCACATGCGTCTGTTTCAATTTCAGAGTTATTTCTGGAAGATTCTCTCCACCATCGGTGTAGTCTCGATTGGGTTTATGATAGTTGTTCTTTCAACCATTGCCTTTTATATGGTGGTTCCGCTCGGCCAACGAGCGACTAACGACCTTGCGAGCATTGTTACCCATGCGGCTGAAACATGGGAACTGCTACCCCCAGCCAAACGCGAAGTCTTTGAAGAACGGATGCACAAAAAACATCACTTGATCTTAACAACTTCCAATGTCGAACTGCCCGATTCGGAAAGTCTACTCCCCTACCTGTTTTTTCTTAAAGGGTCATTAAACAGGCAGCTTGGAAAGGAGATTCCAATAAAGACAAGTACTGATATTAGTGGAGAGGTATGGTTTTGGGCGGACATCCCTATTTCTGACGGAACACTGCGCTTTGGATTTCCTCGATCACGTATCGGTGTAAAACCATCCATAGCCTTTTTTGTCCTTTTGATAACTGGTTTTATGCTCACCTTTATTACCGCCACACTCTTAACTAGACGTCTGACGGTAACTATAGAGCGCCTCTATCATGCGGCCAAATTAATTGGCAAGGGACAGTGGCCAGGTCCTGTTCCGGAAGAGGGCCCAGAGGAGTTAGTGGTCCTCGCCAGAGAATTTAATCGAATGAACATACAGGTGAAGGAGTTACTTGCTAACCGAACTGTTCTATTGGCGGGTATATCACATGACCTGCGAACACCACTGACTCAAATACAACTGGCACTGGAAATGTTACCAGAAGATGGGGGCGACCCACATCTTATGAAAGGGATACGTCGTGACCTGGAATCTGTCAATCGACTCATTGGGCAAGCACTCGAAATCAACCTGGAGTTGGACCAACAGAAAAAGGAGTTAGTCGAAATTGGCAAGCTAATCGATCCCATTGTTGAGTCCGCAATACAGGGCAATCAGATAATAGAATGGAACCGAAGTAAATCCTGTAGTTTTAAACTGAACTCACTGGCGCTCCAACGCATCATTTCTAATTTATTGGAAAATGCAATACGTTACGGAGAAGGTAATCCGGTAAGAATTGAGTGCAACTGCGACAACAAGGCACTCACGCTTCAGGTGCTAGACCGGGGTCCGGGTATTCCACATGATCAGCGTGAAGCCGTATTCCAACCTTTTTTTCGACTGGAAAAATCACGCAACAGCAAAACCGGAGGAAGTGGTTTAGGTTTAGCTATAGTACAACAACTGGCCAATACAAACGGGTGGAAAATAAAACTACTTGAACGTGAAGGCGGTGGTACTTGTGCACAGCTGGTTATACCAATCGAATAATCACTCATTCTTTAGAAATACACCTAAAGTAGCACATAACCTGACTCTCTTTTTCTCATCCATTTGACATATTTGACAGGAACAAATAGTCATTATCTCGCTCCTGAATAAAGCACTCGAAAGACATGCCTTCTGCCATTTTATGGATTAACCTTACACCAATTTATGTGGATCAGCTTAATGCGCAAAGAGCAGATCAAAATCAGATGCAAATCAACACAGTGATGGGTAATGCTGAAGTTTTATTTGCCTACCCTGCTGATTTCAGCTTGGTTTAACCTTCGGGAGCTAAAATCAGCTCAGGAACTTAACCAAGAGATGCAAAAAATGAAGCATGATACGCGAATTTACAATACAGCGGATGGTTCAATCGATAAGAAAAAAGCTGTGTTTAAAACGGGTAAAATAGATATACCAACAAGGGCAATACATCTCGGCATCATGGTCTTTGCACTGGCCGCTTATTTTACCGGAGACGGCGCAGACGACTATAAGAAATTGGAGTATTTCGGTTACACCCTGCACAAATGGCTAGGCATGGGTCTTTCCGTATTTATTCTCTTGCGAATTGTCTACGGTCTAGTCGGGACGCAAGCTGCCCGCTTTTCAAACTGGGTTCCCTACACAAAAGAACAGTTCCTCCTCGCGCGCGAGGGCCTAATGTCTGCACTCCTATACAAAAAACCAAAGCGCCCGGCCCATCAGGGGATTGCCGGACTGATAAATGCTGCAGGCCTGATTATCTTTACCTGGATGGCAGTGACAGGTAGTTTAATATTTTTCTTTCTGGAACCCGGCAGGAGCACAGATGGTTTAATGCATTTAATCGTGGAGATCCATGAGGTGGGAGAGACACTGGTGCCGGCCTATCTGGTAATCCATGTGGGAGCAGTGATCATCCATGCCCTTTATGGCCGTGACATATGGAGGAAGATGTTCTTCATGAAGAGGCGGCCCTTCCGAAGGGTCTAAATGACTGCGGATATCACTAAATTTACCACTACTTCTTTTTTTATTTCTAACTTATTTTTCCAGCTTGGGTTTAGCTTTTCCCGCTATCTTCTTGGTTAGAGTGGCGGGATCAGAAAGATCCTCGAAGATATGCGTCCACTGTTGAGCAGTAAAGTAGACAAAGACAAGGATGGAATGGTGGGCTCAGAGTATCCAGGGCCTTGGCCTTGAATTTTCGCCATTTGAAGGCTTAATCTGATAAGCATCCGGTAAAACCACTGGCCATTTAACTTGTCTATTCACTAGCAACCCAAGCAGATGTAATTGTGACGTGAACGGGCTTACTGACACTACTCGTAATGGATCATTCAGTTACGTGAACCGACGTCATGGGTCGGCGATGGAAGAGAGAATAGACAGCCGGGATCAACACCAAGGTAATCAAGGTAGACACACTAAGGCCGCCGATGACGGCACGGGCCATCGGTGCCTGAGCATCAGCACCCTCTCCTATGCCGAAAGCCAATGGTAGCAGTGCCAAGATGGTAGTCAGGGTAGTCATCAGTACCGGACGCAGTCGACGCCGACCTGCCTCTGCCAAGGCCGTATCGGTATCAAGCCCCGAGCGGCGCAATTGTCCAGCCTGATCCACCAGCAAGATTGCGTTATTGACCACAATGCCGCCAAGCATGATGCAGCCAATAGCCGACTGTAGATTCAAGGTGGTATTCGTCAGAAACAAGGTAACCAGAACCCCGATGGCTGCCATGGGTACAGAGAGCATAACTACCAATGGATCACCCAGAGATTCATATTGGGATGCCAGCACCATATATACCAGTAGCAGGGCCAGCAGCAGGGAAATAAGTAATTCGCCAAAAGCCTGCTGCTGTTCTTTGAAGTTGCCAGATATCAGCAGATCATAGCCCATGGGACGGGGGATCTGGTTGAGCCGCGTCCGAATCTCAGCCGCTACTGAACCCAGGTCACGATCGGCCACATTAGCGGTGATGGTGATTAGTCGCTGCTGATCTTTGCGTTCTATTGTGGCCGGTCCCTCTCCTCGTTCAGTATCCACTAGATTACGCAGTACCACCATCTCATCGCTGGGGGTACGGATGGTTAGATCCATAATCTCATCCAGCGAACGCTTCTCCGCATCTTCCAGTTGCACCAGGATACGATAGGCGTCGCCCTCTACCCGAAACTCTCCCGCCTTGGAACCGGCGACAGCGGTTTCGATCACCTCGGTTACATCGCGTACACTGAGTCCTAAATCGCTGATCTTGTCACGTTTGACGTGGATCTCTTGTTGCGGAATACCTGCCTCACGACTCAACTCAATATCGGTTACACCTGGTACGTCTGCTATAGCGCTGGAGACCTGTTGTGCCAACAACGCCAGGTTATCTAGATCAAATCCACGCACCTCCACTGTGACGCCTTCAACACTGGCGAGCAGACGCTCTAACAGAAATTGTCCCTGAGGCGCACGCACCCGGATCTTCATGCCGGGAATCTGGTTTTCTAGCCTATGGCGCAGGTCATTGGCAATATCCTGATTGGAACGGCTGCGCTGCGTGGCCGGCAGCAGTGAGAGACGAATCTCCCCCATTGCCTTGGAGCTACCCCTGCTACCAGAAGTTACCACACTGACCACCGATGAGACGCTTTCAGGAACTGCAGAGTAAACAATCTCCTCCATCAGCCTGGTCTGTTGGTCTATCATATCCAGACGGGTGCCCACCTCCATCTCACCACTAATCCGCACCTCACCTTCATCGCTGGGTGGCATGAACTCAGTACCGAGCAATGGAGCCAGGAACAGACTGGCAATAAAAATAATCAGCGCAGATACAATGGTTACCAAGCGCTGGTTAAGTACGCGTTTAAGCATATCTCGATAGCCGTTCTCCATTGCCTCAAAGCCTGCCCCTGCACGGGCCGCCAGACGAGAACGCCAACCATCACTGTTGGCAACCGGATGTTTTTTAAGCAGACGGGAGCTGAGCATCGGTACTAGGCTGAGTGATACCAGCAGCGAGCAGAACAAGGAGAACATCACGACGTAGGCAAGCTCTTTGAACAGTACCCCGGAAACCCCGCGTACAAAGATCAGCGGCAGGAAGATCACCAGGGTGGTGACGGTACCAGCAATGACCGCTGAAGCTACTTCGCCTGTGCCATTGACAGCAGCTACTGCAGATGGCTCCTCTTGTTCCTGTTGGCGTCTGGCGATATTCTCCAGGACCACCACAGAGCTATCCACCATCATGCCCACACCCAGCGCCAACCCACCCAGAGTCATCAAATTCAGTGTAAAGCCGCCGAAGTAAAGTAGACCGAAGGTGGCGAGCATAGAGATTGGAATCGCCAGGGAGATAACCAGAGTACTGCGCAGATTGCGCAGGAAGAACAATAGCACCAGTACCGCGAGTGAGCCGCCATACAACACCGAGTTAGCCACATTGGAGATGGCTCGCTCAATAAAGTTTCCCTGATTTATCACCGGCGTAATATGGATCTGGGGAAATGCCAGGTTTACTGCAGCCACCTCTGCCAGCACCCGCTGCGCTACCTCTACCGTGTTGGCGCCTGACTGCTTGCGGATGGCAACCCGCAGACCCTGTTCCCCGTTAACCCGGATGATGCGAGTCGGTTTTTCATAGGTATCACGAACTTTGGCAATCTGCCCGAGAGATATTACAGCTCCCGCACGCTGGGCCACCACTGTATTGCGAATCTGTTCCAAGTCAATATACTCAGCTGGAGCACGCAGAGTGACTTGATACCGACCCTGTTCAATCTTGCCTGCCGGGAGATCTAGATTGGCGTCACGAATGGTCGACAGCATATCATTCAGCGGCAGTCCCAGGGCATTCAGTTTTACCGGATCCAGCTCCACCCGGACCTCACGGCTGAAACCACCCCACGGGTCCACTTGCGCCACACCGGGAACCCTTGAGAAGCGATAACGAATCTGCTGCTCCACAATCTGGGTCAATTCCACTGGGTCCAGTTTGCTGGAAATTCCAAGGATCACCACTGGATAGCTATCCACATCGAATTTGCTGATCCGTGGCCCCACAATATCATCAGGCAGTTCACTGGCCTCATCTGCTAGGGTGGACTGCACATTGATGGCGGCGTTATCGATATCGGTACCCCAGCTGAAGCTGACACGGACCCGGCTGTTGCCTTCATAGGAGGTTGAGGACATCTCTTCCACCCCCGGCACGGTAGCCACGATCTCCTCCACGATCTGGGTTACCAGCCGTTCCATTACAATAGGATCGGCCCCCTCGTACTCGGTGCGAACGGTGAGGGTGGGGAGTTCGATGCTGGGCAGCAGATCAATCTGCAGGCGGCTCAAGGCAACCGAACCGAGAACCACCACAATCAGTGCCAGCATACTGGTAAAGACGGGGCGGCGAACACTTGCCCGGGCCAGGTTCATGGACTGGTTCCTGAGCCTGAACGAGAGACACGTACAGCCGAACGGTCATCCAGCAGTTGCTGGCCCAGTGTCACTACCTGTCCGCTGAGTCCCTCTCCGGTAACCTGTACCCTGTCTCCCTGCTGTATACCTACCTTAACCAGTCGCCATATAACGGTTTTTCCATCTGCGGAAACAACAAACACCCCGCTATTGCCATCGCGAGTGACCAGTGCCTGCTCGGGTATGATGGTAACGTCGTCTGCCCGCCCCAACGTCACCGTGACACGCACAAACATACCGGGCTTGAGTCTTAGCAGAGGATTTTTAACCCGCATTTCTACTTGAGCCTGGCGGGTACTTTCGCGAAACACCGGAGAGATACGCACAATCTGACCGGTAAATGATTCACCAGGATAGGCATCAGTAGTAAGACTGGCGAGCTGGCCATGCTGCAGCAGAGCATAATCTCGTTCGGTGACAAAGAAGACCACAGTGATCGGATTGAGTTCGACGATGCGCAACAGAGGGGTATTAGCGCTGACCGTTTCACCCTCATCAACATAACGCTCCGCAACCACCCGCTGTTCGCTATCACCACGCCAGCTGGCGGTGACCACGGTATAACCAAGCCGAATGCGTGAGCTCTCCAGTGCCGATTCAGCACGGGTTACCTGGGCTTTAGTTACCTCCACATGGGCCTGTTTTGCAAGCTGGTCAGCCTTGGCCGCATCGCGCTGGGATTCAGAACTGACCCCTCGCTGACTCAATTTATCAATCCGTTCCAATTCCCGTTCGGCAATCTTCAATAGACTTTGCGCCTCTGCTAGATTCGCCCTTGCAACGGCCAGGTCCGCTTCAACCTGTCGGACAGCCTGCACATATTCAGCATTGTCCAGCCTGGCTATCACTTGGTCACGGGAGACGAAATCTGCCAAATCAACATCCAACTGTTCAACGCGGCCGCCGACCTTGGGGGACACCACCATTTCAGCTTGAGCCTGTAAGGTGCCGGAAAAGGATCTGTGGCGCTCAATGCCTCCCTGCATAACGGCCACCGCTTCAACCGGTACCGGTTGAAGCGTTCTTTCCTGCTGGTTTGATTTTTGCCCGGTTTCCATCAATCGTTGGTAAATAAACCAACCGAGCATAACAAAAACAACCATTAGGATAAGTAGATACAACCAGTTTCTTCGTTGCATGAATATTTTGCACCGGCAATGTAAAAATATATTAAGAAGCGTAATCGCTGTATATCTTTTTTATTTCACCAGCAAGCAATGCCAGTTTCTACCTGCTATCGTAACAACCTGATAAATACCCGACACGGCGTATCACTCCAGCACTTTTCTCGTTCGCCCATTTAAACAACTTTATTCTCTTATATTCTAGTGCTGGAGTTTTAATGCCATCGAAGATTAACCCACAAAGGTTAGATTTATCCAACGAACACCAATAGCCTTACTCCCTATAAATCCCCGTCCTCTGGGGTGCCTGCGATTCTTTTTCGGCCAGATAACATTGCTGAAACCAGACCATGACTACCAGATAATTCCGCTTTCACCACAGCGGCAATGTGAAGCAGAGCGATTAACATCAAAAAGTATGAGAGGTACAAATGAATTATTCCAATCGGTCTTTTGAACGCGCTTAACGTCTGATATTTCTCCGGATTTACGTTTGTTTTGTCATAAGGAAGTATGCTAGCGGGATCAACACCATCTTTAGCTACATACTCAGCTGCTATTGTCCCAAAGGGCGGGAAATAGATATCGGTTCCAGCGCGGATTAAACCCGTCACCGCCATAATCACCAATACCAAATAAATCACCATAACAGAAAATTTACCAGCCGGATTGTGCCCAATAAACTGCTTGGGTGAACCTGACTTAACGGACCTTAAATAAGATTTCAACTCTACCAAATAATTTTTGCCCGGAAGGATCTCTGTCCAACGTGCGTGCTTATTTCCAAAAAACGCCCAAATAGCGCGCCACGCCAGATTAATAGTGAATATATATCCAATAATAACGTGTAGTTGTTTTAAGGCGATCTTGGCTTCCACGTTTTGAATACCCAGGGCATCTTTGTATAACATCACCAATCCTACGAACATCAGCAGCAAAATGGAAAAGAAATTAATCCAATGAAACAGCCGTGTAGGCAGATCCCATACTTTATATTCCTTTACACTTAATTCACTCATTTACATCGCTCCAAATCAGGGATAGGTGATACATATAAAGCCGCTCAGATTCATCTAACAACGGCACAATAACTTCCCCAGTCTTAAAAACACCTGTGTGTTATATAATCATCTTTTCTACCGATACGGCGCAACAAAACGCTAGAAATACATATACTCTAAAGCCCCTTCAAGAAATTTTGTTTCTTTGAAGAAATCGGCGCTATTGGATTAAACAGCACTATATTTTCTGTACTTAAAACCACAATGTTACCGATCCACCGACCCAGGGCTCGCTCATGTGCTATAAAGATAATGCCAGCAAGCTTAACCCAAGCTTAAAAAACAGGAAGTAATCAAAACATCCGAAAAAACGAAACAGAAAACAATATTTTCTAGTACCACTAACACGATATCCCCATGGAATATTGATGGTATGGTCTGAGAAATATGAACGTAGAGATCTTTCAGTGGATATTGAAATCCTTAAAAGGGCCAGCGAGTACTACGGAAAGATTGCTGCATTGGAATGTAAAGTGGGACAGCTTGCCATAGAACTGGACCTTCTAAAAAGTGAAATACAACATTCCCCAGCGCAGAACCACCGTCTATTGTCTCAGAGCCACAGGATGAAACTTCATAAAAGGATGTAGGTATACCAAGTTTTCTGAAAGCACATACTACAAAAAGCCAAACATTGACATCCAGGACTCAAGAGAGTCGCAGACCAAGCACTGCTTTAATCCATTGAGAAAGTGCTATCAGAATTGCCCTGCTATGGGTACCGAAGGGTAACGGTTGGACTCAGACGTTGCGGTATCATAGTCAATCAAAAACGCATCACATGCTTCATATGTGAAAACCGCTTGATCGTACAGTCCAGATACTCAAATAAAAAATACTACAGAGGATTCCTGCCGATCCATATCCTGATTTAGCAAAATGATTTATTCCTGATCTCCATGCGCAAACTGACGTCATTCAAGTTCTAATGTGTAAACCCCCACACGTAATACAGTATGGCGAAAGCCATCAGACCCTTAATTGCATTTGAGTTTTTTATTCTCGCGCCCCTGAGCATGATAATTAAACGTAAATTTGGTTTACGAAGTATCTTCAATTACCAGCCACCATGAAAAGGAGCACTGAAACAGTCAGGCATTGAGGACCTCCGTTTTCACCACCTCCTGCACACTTGGGCCAGTTGGCATGTAATGAACGGAACCAGTCTTCAAGAACTGATGGAATTAGGCGGTTGGAAGTCGTATGAGATGGTGTTGCGTTATGCTCATGTCGCGTCTGAGCATTTGGCTGATTCGGCGGCTCAGATTGACCGGCGGCTGGAAATCGTGCAGAAATCCCACACGATTCCCACACGCTAGAAAAACAAAAGGCTCACGATTTCTCGTAAGCCTTTGTGCTACCTGACACATAGGTTACAGCTAATACCGGAGACATAGGTTACACATAACGGTATTTGGGAGGAATCTCGAATGCCCTGGAAAGAGTGTAATCGTATGGAAGAACGCCTTAGATTCGTTGCCCGCCTGCTT
>VMRY01000097.1 GCA_007713595.1 Sedimenticola thiotaurini | reverse complement strand
GTGAAAAGTTCTGAGGTAAGAAAGCAGCGAGTCCTTTAAACATTTACCAAGTAAATATTCAAAAAAACGTCCAGTTACGCATGCTTTACTCAAGGCGTGAGGGAACAAGATATTAAATATAATAATTCAGTCCCGACCTGGCATCGAGTGCCAGATCAGGTCTAACCCAGTCAGTTTTCTGGCAGTCAGAGTCAATCCGTTGAGAACGACAACGACCCTCAATCCGGATACGGTGGGGATTGGAAAAAAGGCCCTGGCAGGCGGAGCCATTATCGAGTGGGGTTTGACTCAGACGGCGCCCACGACAGTGGCTTCCGGCTCCTCGATCAGCTTGCCGGACTTGCAGTCGTAGAGATAGCCGTAGATGGGGATCTCGGGCGGTACCAGCGGATGCTTGCGCACGCGGGTGACATCTTCTACCACGCTCTTGGCATTATCCGCGATGGTGAGCCAGTTGATGTAGCCCCCCTCCGGCGAGCCGGGGCCGGTTTCTGGATGATTTCTACCATACAAACTCAATGATCCAATGTCAGCTTTCGACAACAGCCCCTGCCTCAACACGTAGGTTGGTGTGAACCGGTAAACCCCAACAGGCCCGCCCCATCAAGGCAGTTCTCCACGCCCGCTTTCTCCAGGCATACCCGGCATCGGCATGCTCCTTTCTTGGAAAAACTCCTGTATACGTGCCAGATTGCCAAAACCGCAATGGCACCTGCCCAGGCCGGAGTAGCGCCATCGGTTACCCTGCTCGCAGGCCTCATAGGTTGGATAGGTTTCCAACTGCCGGCGTGGGCTCTGCCGGTCCCCAGCCGAGGGGTGATGCAAATGACAGCTTGCCACCGGTGCAGCGATCACCCAACCCGGCCAGCAAAGCATCGAGCCGCATAAAAAGAGCAAGCGCCCCCTGCGATTCATTCGTAGGGTTCGACCCGGGTCGCCTGAATGGTGTATCCGGCATCCGCCATGTCGGTGGTCAGTTTTTCCGTCTTGATCACGCCGGTCACCCACACGGTGTCGAACAGCTGGCGAATCTCGGCGCCCTTATTGTCCCGCATGGTGACATGGACCGTCTGGTTCGCGGGCGGTGGCGGGACGTGGATACAGGCGCCGTAGTAGGGTACAAGCAGGAACTGGGAGGTATGTTGACCATCGGTTTCCAGCGGCACCACAAAGCCGGGGAGTTTGATGGTCTTGCCGTTCAATGCCGAGTTCACCGGTGCGCTCTTCCATACCTCTTCCAGCTTCGCGACAAGCTCCTTGAGGCGTGGATCATCGTCCGGCAACTCGTCGATGTTATATTGCTTCTGATACTGCTCAAGAATCTCATCCGGGTTATAGCCGCTGGGGACGAGGTCGGTCCATTCAAGCTCCTGCACGGCATTGTCCGCCGCTGCGGCATTGCTCAGTGTCATGGACGCCATCGCGACGGCGACCATGACCCAAATCGTTAGACGCTTTGTTAACATGCTGATACCTCCAAAAAGAAACCGTTTATAGCCGTATGGTCATGCCATCGGCCAGTGAATAGCGGTACGCCCGATAGGCCGGAATCAGACCGACCAGCAGTCCCGCGCTGACGGCCGCTCCGATCAGCATGAGTTCATGCGTGGAAGGGGGGTGAATCGGCAGAAAAAGTCCCAGCTGCGATTGGATGATCGGCCGGGCAATCAGCTGGGTGACGTAGAGCGCGGCAATGCCGGTTAGCGAAGCAAGCGTCATCACCACGCCCGCTTCACCGACAAAGAGTACAAAGATGTGCCAGGGACGCGCTCCCACCGAGCGCAGCACC
The DNA here is from genome assembly GCA_007713595.1 of Sedimenticola thiotaurini. GTDB lineage: Bacteria > Pseudomonadota > Gammaproteobacteria > Chromatiales > Chromatiaceae > Sedimenticola > Sedimenticola thiotaurini_A. The sequence goes on along the minus strand of VMRY01000097.1, from coordinate 17,588 downwards.
GCCATCTCGCGGCGCCGTTCGTTGAGGCTGGTGAGAATCGCCGTCGCCATGCCGCTGATGCCGACCAGCACCACCAATATCGAAATTGCCAACAATGCCCGCTGGGCGATGGCCATGGTGTCCCACAACTCCTGCAGCGCCACACCCGGCAGTGCCGCCAGCAACGGCTCTTCGGGATACTCGTTAATGAAGCGCTGGACACGGAAGGCGGCCAGTCGGGATTTCAGGCCGACCAGCGCGGCGGTAATGCTCTTGGGCTGCAGATTCATCTGCCGGGTCTGCTCGGCGTCGATGGAAAGCCCCGGTCGGGGGGCACCGCTTTCCCAACCGACATGGATCGCTTCGATACCCTCCAGGCTGACGTGCACCGTTCGGTCCACGGGAGTACCGGTCTTGCGCAAAATACCGACGATGCGAAACGGCTTGTCGGCGTGTTGCATGAAACTCACCTCACCGGTGCCATGCGCCAACACAATCTCCTGGCCCAACTGGTAGTTCAGATTCTTGGCGACATCGGCACCGATCACCGCGTCATAGACATCGGCAAACGGAACGCCCGTGGCAAATTGCAGCGCCTCTCCTCCGCCAAAGCGATAGTGGCGAAAATAATCGAGATTGGTACCCAGTACACGAAATCCGTGATGGGAGTCGCCCAGTGACAGCGGCACGGTCCAAGCCACCAGCCGCTGCCGCTTGATGTCCTGGTAACTTTCCCAGGAGACGTTATTGGTCGGATTGCCGATACGGAAAACCGCATAGAGCAACAACTGTACCGAGCCGCTGCGCGCACCCACGATCAGATCGGTACCGGAGATGGTATTAGCGAAACTTTCCCGCGCATCGTTGCGCAGGCGCTCCACGCCCAGCAGCAGCATGATACTTAGGGCGATGGAAAAGATGGTCAGGGCGATGGTGAACTTGCGGTTCATCATGCTTTTAAAGGCCAGGACAAGTATGTGCATTTTCACCCTCCTTCATTCACGGCCTGGTTGATCGCGGCGAGTTGTATGCCGCGATCGAACTGCGGCTCCAGTGCCGAGTCATGACTGACAAACAGCAGCGTCGTGTTCTGTTCGGCACACTCCTTGAGCAGCAGCCGCAGAAAGCCACTGCGCCTATCGGCATCCAGGGCGGAGGTCGGTTCATCGGCGATCACCAGCTCCGGGCCGCCGATCAGCGCCCGCGCCGCGGCCACCCGCTGCTGTTGACCGACACTCAGCTCGGTCACCGGACGCTGCAACATGGTGGCGGGGAGATCGAGATGCTCCAGCAGCCGCACCGCCTCATCCCGCAGGCCGATGCCCCGTCGCTCGATATTGAGCCGGCGGCGCCGGGAAAACCGGCACGGCAGCAGTACATTGTCGATAATCGGAAGATAGGGAATGAGGTTGAACATCTGGAATATAAAACCGATATGCTCGGCCCGGAACGCATCGCGCTTGGCGCTGCTCAACGCGCGGAGTGGCTGACCGAGTACCGAAACATCACCGGACTGCGGCAGCAACACGCCGCCGATCAGGCTCAGCAGAGTGCTCTTGCCGCTGCCACTGGCACCCTTGATAAAGACGCGTTCGCCACGCCCGACCAGCAGCCGCGGCAGATCGAGTACCACCGCTCCTTCCTTGCGCCAGTGAAATGTAAGGTTTTGTATGTTGATAGCGTCCGCTTGCGTGTCCATGGTGACACCCCCTGCATCAAGGGACGGCTTGGCGCCGTCCCTATTTCATGGTTATTTCAGCTCAAGAACCGGGTTTTCGTCGGTAAGTTCCACGCCGGTCTGGCCGCCGGGTGTAATCACCTGAGTACGCAGGTGGTGGGTTCCGGGAAAACGTTCAAACAGCCCCAGTGTCAACCTTTGCAGCTGCGAGGGAACGTCACAGTTGAACTGGTAGGAAACGTCGAAGTCGGCATGCTCTTCTTCGTGCTCATGCTCTTCTTTGTGACCTGCCGCTTCATTGTGATGTTCCGCATCTCCCAACAGGGCCGATTCCACCTCTACCAGGGTCAACACGCATTTTGCCGCCGGTGTCGGAGCGAACAGATTCATGCCGTCCCTGAGCAGGTCAGCGACACGCGTGATTTGATCGCGCTCGCTTTGGTCATGTGCGGGATGCTCGAAGCCGACCACATTCATGGCGGGTAGTGAAAGATCGATCATCAGGCTGTTCCGTTCAACGGCCACATTGAGTTGGCCGCCACCGTGTTCGTGCGCTTCATGGTGACGCGGCTCCTGTGCCTGGATGGGTGCTGCCGCGCTGCACGCCAGCAGGAACAGCACCGCGATTTCGATATTACGCATTCTTTGTCTCCTCAATAGGCAAACGCCCATGCACGCTGAATCGGCGCATGAGATGCCAGGGTGTGAAAGCAGTTGTTACAAGGTGTGTGAATCAGGAGATAAAGGGGGGCGCGCGCGCATCCTGGGCGCGGACATGCGAGGCTATGAAGGTGATTTCAGTGAAACTGCCGGAAAGCAGCTCCGACAACAGGGGGATAGGTGGCGATTCGACCGCCGGCAACGCGGCGCTGCTATATGCGCCAAACTGGCAGGCCTGGCATTCGGTATCAGTGCCTAGGGTCTCGTCGTGATGACTGTGGACAGCAAATGCCCACATCCCCCAAAGCAGCAGGCACACGACCGCCAGCACCACAGCTCGATAGTGCCGGATAGAACGACGGAAGCTCATGGGCTGTGCATACATAAATAAATCCATGAACCTCGCAGGCGGAAACGGAATGGAGTTCCTTTTCAGGGAGTGGCTCGCGATGAAACAATCGTTACACTATAACATATTGCGCATGAAGTGAATCTTGAATATCACCGGACAGGAACGCGGCGAATAAATTACCGCCTTGGACCGGGTCGACCAGCAAACAGCCCACCGATGCCCATCCGTGCTCTGACCGTTAATCGCCAATAACTAAAGGGGGGCATAGCCCTTTAAACCAGCGTAGCGTGCACCAGGCATTCAAGGGAATGGCCAGTTAGATTCCTAACGAGTTAGCGGATTGTTTAAAACGATCGAAATACTCAATAAAAACATACTAGTAGGGAACTGATCGTCTACTTTAGTAGTTCCTGAAGAATTTTAGGGGGTGTTGCAGATTTCTTTGGTTCTTTTGCCGTTGTCCACAGCATTCTAGTTTTCGCACAGAAGGGTGGATGAAGAGTTTACAGTTGTAAGTGGAATACACACATTTACTTGTCGTTTATTTACATATTTGGTTGTCTGTCCATAATCACGGCATTATAGTTGGGTGGGTTTAACATTTAACATAATATGTATTATGCGCAATATGATATGATAGTGATTTATCAGCCAGGCTTCAAAACAGCGCATAATCTCCTACAACATGCTCTGGCCTGTTCATCTAGTGATTTGGCAGATTTCTGGATGGATTATATTTTCTGGCATTTTCATGGAACCGGATTGTATTGATGTGTGCATGTAATTAACCCGCCTCTTAATCTAATCTAAAAATAGATTTCATTGTTGCTTATTCAAGTCTTGAATAATTGTCTTGCAACAAAGTTGTGCCCTAAACAGTATTATTGATCCCGCGCTACGTGAAATCTGACAATGTTTACCTACATTGATACTGTAGATTTCAAGCAGAGAGACTTCGGTGACCAAAGAAAAAGCGATGACATTGATGATTGCCACCTAAAAACCATGTTGGAAGATAATTCCGTTCAAGGGACAAACGGACCTATTTTTTCAGCTTATTACCAATGTATATCAAACTTGTCGTATCATCCTCTCATGACAACAATCATCTCAATTTCCAATCTTAGCAAGACCTACGAGAGCGGCCATCAGGCACTTACAGACGTCAGTCTCGATATCAAAGAAGGCGAAATACTTGCCTTGCTCGGCCCTAATGGCGCGGGCAAAACCACACTGATCTCAGTGATATGTGGATTAGTATCGCCCAGTTCAGGAACGGTAACCGTGAGTGGTTTTGATATCATTGAAAACTATCGACAATCCCGTGAGCAGATCGGCTTGGTTCCTCAGGAACTGACACTGGCAGCATTTGATAAAGTCTGGGATACATTACGTTTTAGCCGAGGCCTGTTTGGCAAAAAGCCGGATGACGCTTATCTGGAGCAGCTACTCAAAGACTTGTCATTGTGGGATAAGAAGGATAGCGAACTGCGTGCGCTCTCAGGTGGTATGAAACGCCGGGTGTTGATTGCCAAGGCACTTTCTCATGAGCCTAACATCCTGTTCCTGGATGAGCCCACGGCCGGGGTTGACGTTGAACTGCGCAAAGATATGTGGCAAATCGTTAATAAGCTACGCGACACTGGTGTCACCATTATTCTGACCACGCATTATATCGAAGAGGCCGAACAGATCGCAGACCGTGTCGGTGTCATCAACGGTGGAGAGCTCTTACTGGTCGATGATAAAGACAACCTGATGCAGGAACTGGGACGTAAACAATTGATTATTGAACTCAAGGAACCGATTACTCAGCTACCTGAGTCGATGGGTTCACATGAGCTTCACCTTTCAGATGATGGGCATAAACTGATTTATACTTATGATACTCAAGGTAAAAGCACCGGTATCACTGCACTACTCCAGGATATGCATGCAGCGGGGATATCCATGAAAGACCTCAACACTACCCAAAGTTCACTGCAGGATATCTTCGTCAACCTGGTCCAGGCCGACCGATGAACATACAAGCTGTAAAAGTTATCTACAAGTATGAGATGTTGCGCACCTGGAATACCCTGTTTCAGAGTATTGCATCACCGGTGATTTCAACAGCACTCTATTTTATTGTATTTGGTTCAGCCATCGGTTCACGCATACAGTCGGTTGAAGGCGTAACCTATGGGTTATTTATTGTGCCTGGCTTAATGATGCTGTCTATACTGACACAAAGCGTTTCGAATGCATCGTTCGGTATCTTTTTCCCCAAGTTCAGTGGAACAGTTTATGAGGTGATGTCAGCCCCAATTTCATTCTTTGAAATCCTGCTGGGATATGTCGGGGCCGCAGCGTCAAAGTCTCTAATTCTAGGGGCGATTATTTTGATTACTGCCAGCTTTTTTGTTGATCTGCGCATCGATCATCCGATCTGGATGGTTGTGTTCTTAATCCTTACCTGCATCTCATTCAGCCTGCTCGGTTTCATTATCGGTTTGTGGGCAAATAACTTTGAAAAGCTACAAGTGGTTCCCCTATTAATCATTACACCACTGGTCTTTCTTGGTGGAACCTTTTACTCCGTCAGCATGTTACCGCCTGTGTGGCAAACCGTTACCCTCTTCAATCCAGTCCTCTATTTGGTGAGTGGTTTTCGCTGGAGTTTTTTTGGAATTTCAGATGTCCATGTAGGCGTCAGTCTGGGTGTCATTCTGCTGTTTTTAGCGATATGTTCTGGCGTTGTGTGGTGGATGTTTAAAACAGGGTATCGTCTTAAACAGTGAATTTTCTTGGTAAAACACTTCCTTTTTCAAGATCATAAGCTTTAGTGTTTTTTTCCAGAAACGTGTCTACAATTCCAATATTATTTAAAATGAATTACTAATTATTTTCATCTCATGCACATCATTCTATGCTTGGAGTATTGCTGCTTTCCCATGTGAAAATAAAGTCATGATGAATATGTTTTACCACTCATCTTTTCAAAAACTTAACCCGAAGTGCATCCCCAACAATAACGAAAGTCGGTTCTACGTCCTCTATACTGTTTCCTGTGAATTGATCTTCAGTAAACTCGGAAAGATTCTCACTAGTGAGTATTGTATAGGGTGTATTGAACGCAAAGCCTCCTCCCTCTTTTTGCCAGAAAGAGAAGTTCGCTTGAGATGATTTAAGCGTCAGCTCCCCAGACAGGGTAAGACTGGTCGTGTTTGTGCCAAGCTGAGCAACGATGATACCGCCGGTCAATTCCAGTGCACCGATTGTTACGCCATTGGTGTGGTCGCTGATATCCAGCTCGCCGTTACCGAAGAGTTGAACATTTGCTGTACCACCCAAGGAGTCACCGTAGAACACAATTCGGCCGCCATTGCCACCGTTGGTCCCACCGTAAGCGATCAACGTGGCATTGCCCGCCGTTGTTCCTGTCGAGAATACCGTATAGCCACCAGTGGCTTTTGAAGTGTAACCACCCAGATTGATAAATGTGCCCTCACCAGCCGTGGGTACATTGCTGGCTCTACTACCGGTACCGTACACAGAAAACTCTGTGTAGCCAGCAGCGCCCTCTTCGTTCACTCCCGGATGGTTTAAAAACGTACCGTTGGCTGCGGTCGGATAGTAGTCTGTTGGTAGATTGATCGAGAAGATCGTATGGCCAGCACTCGACTTGCTTGCAATGGCACTACCATAGTTTTCAAATCTGCCGTTGGCTGCAGTTGGAGAACCGTATTTTGCACTGAACTCAATGTGACCACCGCCTCCCTGCTCACCGTCCTGTGCGCCGAAGTTGATGTAGGAGCCGTAGCCGGCAGATGCACCCTGAGTTGTCATATGTGGAGGATTATTATTGAAGCTTGTGACACCGCCGTATCCACCCGCAGCTTTGGCTGCGTAGTTATAAAAGTGTCCATGGCCGCCATCAGCCGTGGCATCGAATGCTACATCTCCGCCGTTTGCCTTACTGTGGGTTCCGCCCCAGTTGTAGAAGTGGCCATAGGCCGCGGTTGAATTACCATAGAACTGTGTATTACCCCCATCACCGCCGGAAACTGTTCCACCTACGTTGGTGAATGTAGCGTTGGCGGCGGTTGCTGTATCATGGAATACCACATTGCCGAAAGTGTCGCCATCACTACCTAAGGTACCGTAGATCGTGAATCTTGCAGTACCTGCCGATGTGTTGTCGCAAAAGCTTATCTCACCGCCTACTGTGCTATGTTCCGGGGGTGCTCCGGCTCCAGTCCAAACTTTGAATGAGGCTGAACCGGCATTCGAGTTATTGCAGAAACAGATGACGCCTCCTCCATAACCTTCTTTTGTCTCTGGTCCGGCACAGTAGTACATGTCGTCCCCACCTGCTGTCGCAGAGTTAATGAACTTGAGTTGCGGATCTTTGTAACCACTACTGGTGGCAGCAACTATGAAGCTCTGTTGTCGCCCGGAGTGATTGGTGATCCCCTGACCTGTAATTGTCAAAGGCGGTGTAGTGGAAGAACCAAAAGTGAAGCTATACGAGGACGCGCTATCAGCAAACTCAATCGAATCCACGGTGGCCTTGCTGGTTGATGTAAAGTTGATTGCAGTCTGGGATGAGGCGGCAAAAGTTGCGGTGTCCGTGGGCACACCCGAAGGAGTCCAGTTGGCTGCAGTGTTCCAGTCGCCGGTATCCGGTTGGGTTTTCCAAGTCGATTGGGTCATCAACTCCTCCTGAGTTTTAAAAGTGATCTCAGCCCGTGTTATAGATTCACTGAGAGTCTGGGTTTTATTGTTACTTATTTGTAATTGATGCTGTTGTTTTACGCTGGAACCGCAGGTGCCGAATGTACTTGGTTGCGTCCCATCTGCTTAGCACGATAAAGGGCAATGTCCGCCTCACGAAGCAGGTGCTCCGCGCCACTTCCTACCTCGGGTACCATGGTGGCGGTACCAGCGCTTACGGTAACCACGTTACTCGTTGAGGAGTAGGCGTGTTCAATCATCATCGCCTCCACTGCGTGACGGACTTTCTCGCCTACCTGGACGGCACCCTTGTGATCAGTATTAGGCAGAATGAGCATGAATTCCTCGCCACCGTAGCGGGTGGTCAGGTCGGCGGGCCGCAACAGCTGTGCTTGCACCGTTTCGGCTACAGTCACCAGGCAGTCGTCGCCGGCTTGGTGACCGTAGTTATCGTTGAATGCCTTGAAATGATCGACATCGAGCATGATGATAGAAAGTGGCTCCCTTTCTCTTCGTAGCCGGGTCCACACCTCCTCCAGATAGGCATCGCCCCGGCGCCGGTTAGCGACACCGGTTAGGCCATCGCGATCTGCAAGTCTCTGCAGTTCCTGGTTGAGTTGTTCCAGGCGGTCGGTCCGCTCGGCTACCTTGTCCTCCAGAGTTCGGGTGTACTCCTGCACCTGTTCGTAGAGACGTGCGTTCTCTATCGCAACTGATGCCTGGGCCGCCAGGAGGCGAATAACTTCTACCCGTTCCTCGGTGAAGACGCCACTGGCCAGGTTGTTCTCCATGTACAGGGCACCGTCGAAGCGCTCTCGCCGAATAGGTACGCAGAACACAGATGTGGGGCGGAGTTTAAGCACATAAGGGTCCTGCAAGAACTGTCCTTCGCGGGTCGCATCATGAAGCACCACGGCTTCGCCACTATGGAGCACCTGACTGATCAGTGTCACGGGTAGAGGCACCCTCCTCCCATCGGGAGCCAGTACTAGCGAATGGCTGGGCAAACTGGCAGTTGACAGGTCCTCTGCAGGAAGTTTGGCAGCCTCTACCACCAATCGCCCATCACGCCGAACCACCAGACAACCCCATTGACCGCCGGCGTTTTCTAACAGAATGCCCATGGTGGTCTTTAACAGTCGGTCCAGAACAATTTCACCGGAAATCTCCCTTGACGCTTTCATGACTGAGGCTAGATCAAGATCGCCGATTTCGCTGCGACTAGTGGAAACATGGGCACGACGACCAACCAGCTCCCTCAATACTGGGAACTCCTGCTCCATCAGAGCCACCTTTCGCTGGGCACCCCAACGATCGTAGATGTGATGCGCGCCTCTTAGGTAACCTTCAGCAGACTTACGCTGACCAAGATCCAAAAGATGCCGTGCGGCACGCTCGCATGCCGTAGCCTCGTCCCGGAGAAAGCCGCTTTTTCGTGCGGCGTCGATGGCGGCGTCATAATGTTCCAGTGCCGCTTCTTGGCGACCACAGAGTCGCTCCAGTTCAGCAACCATCAAGTATTGGAGGTGGCGAAAATTCTCTTCGCAGTTGTCAGCCCAGCGCATCATTCGTGCGAGATCACGCTCCAACCGCTCCTTTGTTACGGCTTGGTCATCTGCCCCCATGTCTGGATAGTGGGTCGCCAGGGTAAGGAATGCGACAATGTAGAAGCGCACCAATTGGGGCAGCGACATTGCTGACTTGATCAGCACATCCTGGGCGCGTACGTGTTCCAGAGCTTTGTCGTAGTCGCCATAGAGCAGGGAGATCTCAGCACTGTAGATATGGTAGTTGGCAATTCCAGTCATAAACTGGCGTTCGCGCATGCCTGCCAGACACTCCTCTTCGTTAAAATTGTCGTCGCTCAGTGTGAAGGGCGTATCGGTGAGACCGAGAAGATTGCGCTGTAACTGCAAAAACAGAGTGCCCGAATCCAGGGAGTCCTGATAGGCACATTCACGCACGATCTCCAAGTTCTCGGCGTGCAGCCGGTGGGCGGTTTCCAGGTCTAGGGTTGGATCCCATATTACGCAGTCCTGGGCACTGTAAGCGAGGTAGAGCAGGTCGCCCGACTGGTAACCGGCTTCGATGCCTTTCCGGAACCACGGCGTCAGGCTCGACCAGTGGTTGCTCCAGTGGTGCACGAACATGGCGTAAACGTAGATCACCCGCGTCCGCAGGGTAACGTCATCAAGCCGCTCATTGATCGCCAGCCCAACCTTTCCGTACTGGTAGCCCACTGCGGGTTCGTCAAGCTCGCCACATAGCAGCATGCCATAGGCCGCATAGGCGAAGGCTGACTCGGGGCAATTTCCCTGGCTCAGGGAGAGATTGACCGCTTTTAGCACCAGATAGGGAAACAGCTTGCCACTGCCAGAGAGAAATGCGGCCGGAAAGATTTCCATAAGGAGACGCATGGCTGTCAGGATTGCTTTGTCTTCCACCAGTGGTGCTTCCACCAAGTCCGAGATAAGGCGCTGTCCGAGGTTTTCTTCTACCAGTCGTCGCTCCTCGGCGATATCCGCGTCTCCCGGCAGGTCGGTGAACTCAAGTCCCAACAGTGCGAGTCCCTGAATGGCAGAGAGAATAGACTCTTCCATGCGCCCAAGGGTCGCATATTGACGTGTACGGGTGGAGAGGATGTCGCTGCGCTCCTGGTTCGATTGGGCATGCTTTAGCATCACCTCAATCCAGCGATCAGCCTCTTCGACTCGTCCGGTAAGATAGGCGCACTGCTCGGTCTCCACAGCAAGCGCCTGCATCATTGCCGGAGCTTCCTGCCAGGGATTTGCGGGTAACAGCTCTGCTGCCACCTGCAAATATTTTAAAGCCACTTCGTAGGCCGAAGAGTGCTTGGCGCGTACACCAGCACGTAAGTTCAGTTCAGCAAGGCTTAGCCGCTTGTCGGCTGACTCGATCAGTGTACGGCCTTCGTTAAGATGGCCAACAATGTCAACGAGACGCTCGTCTGGTACCACATCGCCAGCGTGCTGTAGCATCAGTTGCCCCACGGAGAGATGCACCTCTCGCAACTGCTGAGAGATAATCAGGGCGTAAGCTGCCTGCTGCACGCGGTCGTGCTGAAAACGATAGGTTGGATTAAAGTCCAAGGGTTCGGCACCCTCACCCACCAGACGGTAGTCGCTATGCAGGGGCAACACGATGTGCTGCTTGAGTGCCGGGAGCAGCGCCGCTGCAGTCTCGGCAACGGGCTGTTGATAGATTGCAGATAGTGTCTGCAGGTCGAAGGTCCCGCCTATACAAGCAGCCAACTGCAACACTCTCTGGGTTGTGGGTAGCAGTCGTCGCAGATTGTCCACCATGAACTCGACGACATCGCTGCTGACACCAGACCAGCGGACCGCGTCCAGGTCCCATTTCCACTGTCCACTGACAGGGTCTGGCGCAATGGCCCCCTCTTTGTGAAGTTGCCTCAACAGCTCAGTAGTGAAGAATGGATTACCCTGAGCCTTCTCGTAGAGCATGTCACTAAGGGGACGGGTCTCGTTGCGTTCACGGCACAATGCATCAGCCACCAGATTTGCTACTGAATCCTGGTCTAACACACCAAGGGGAAGCTGGCGGATGTTCTTTCGTGTCTGAAGACTGTCGAGCAGAAGACGCAGTGGGTGCCCCACTCCCACCTCGTTACTGCGGTAAGCGCCGATCAGCAGTAGGTGACTGAGTTCTCTGGAGGTTACTAAACGTCGCAGCAATTCAAGGGTAGGTACATCGCTCCAATGCAGGTCATCAAGGAACAGCACCACCGGATGTCCTTCACCAGCAAATACTCCGAGAAAAGCAGCCAGGACGATGTGCAGACGATTGCGCGCCTTTGCTGGTGGGAGCTCAGCTACAGCTGGTTGATGGCCGATGATCAGCTCCAACTCCGGCACTAAATCCACCACCAGTTGCGCATTTGGTGTGAGCGCATCCAGTAGTTGCTGACGCCACTCCACCAACTGCTCTTCCGGTTCAGCCAAGATTTGCTGCACCAGACCCCGGAAGGTAGCTGCAAGGGCTGTGTAGGCCTCGCCCTGTTGGAACTGGTCAAACTTCCCTTGTACCAGAAAGCCTCGTTCGCGTACCAGAGGCCGGTCAATCTCATTGACGAGAGCTGATTTACCCACACCGGAATAGCCATGCACCAGACAGAACTCGTTGCACCCAGCCACTGCGGATTCGAATAACCCCAGCAGCTCCTGGAGCTCGCGTTCGCGGCCGTACAGACTTTGCGGCACAAGGAACTTCTGCGCCACATCTTTTTTGCCCAGATCAAAGGGCTCGATATCACGGCCAGCGTGGAGTGAGTCGGCACAACGCTTTAGATCGTGTATCAATCCCTCTGCGCTCTGGTAACGAGCCTCGGGGCTTTTGGAGAGCAGCTTGAGTACGATGGCTGATACCGCCTTGGGTACCGAAGGCGAAAGGTCATGTGGTGCTGGCGGCAAACGGCTGATGTGGCTGTGGACCCACTCCAGCAGGTTATCTGCCTGAAAAGGCAGTTTGCCGGTCAGCAGCTCGAACAGCACAACACCGAGGGAGTAATAGTCGGATCGATAGTCCAGATCACGATTCATGCGTCCCGTTTGCTCAGGCGAAATGTACGGTAGCGGTCCCTCGAGTTGCCGCGATATCTGAACCGCTTGCCTCTCCTGATCCAACTCTGAGGCGATACCGAAACCGGCCAGGGCAATCGCACCGCTTACTGGATCTAAAAGGACATCACTAGGGGTTAAAGATTTGTGAACGATGTCAAGATTGTGTATGCCACCCAGGGTTCGGACGAGATGCATGGCTATGTCCAGCAACTCCGCCAGGGGCAACCCGTTGCCGCCGGATTGGGCAAGGTGGGTTTTGAGTGAACTCTCAAACAACTCACATACCAGGGCCAGGTTTCCACTGCCGTGGGGCAGCACCTCATACACCTTGCGCACACCATGCACCTCAGCCAGGCGTTGAGCGATGCTCCCTTCGCGGCGGATTATGGCGACTTGTTGTCGGTTGGGGTATTCCGCATCGAGGGTCTCTACAGCGACTGCCACCACGGTGTTATCAGCAAGGCGACGGGCACGATAAACCACGCGCGACTCTGATCGATACAGGACCGAGCCTACCTCGTAACCCGGCAGTTGCAGACCAGTATCCTCCACGCTATCTCCCCAGGAACCGAAACATTAGACGTCGAACATACGGTTGAACGTGGCCGTATAATCCGCGTGTGCAGTATCGCGCAAGGGTTCGCCGTGGCCACACAAGGCGTGCTTGAACGAAAGCTGCTTAAGGCGAGCAAAATCATCTCCCGCTGGTGTGGCCGCCTGAACCCAGACTGGGCCTAGGTTGGCCGGAGTGAAGAAGCCCATATTCTGCATCAGATCCCGTGAGGAATCAGAGAAAAACTCGTCCGGGGCGAGCCAGTTTTGTAATGCATCACAGGCGATGAGAATGCCGCCCGCACGGTCGATATGCAGGATACCCTCAGGGATTTTGGTGGTATTGAATTCGAATACGGAAGCGCCCGAAATGGGTAGTGTGTCTGGGGCAAGGGTGCGCGTCGCCTTCAGGCCGGTCTCGTGTTCCATCCCGGGCATTGCCCAGTACTCGGCGTTGTAGCGATCTACATAGAAGGGATCGTCTCGCCCGTGCAGAGAGCCGAGACGGACCACATCAGTAACCTTGCCCAGTTTATCGAGTTGGGCTAACCCCTCCTCGCCCAAGCGAACGCTATTGACAATGATTAAACGTTCTCCATCCCGTACCACGGTCATGTTGCGGCTGAACTTCCAATCCATTCCCTGAAGAACGGTTTCCATGGCACCGCTGACAAAAAAGACGTCAGGAAATACCTCTTCAATAGTTCCATGGGGTAGTGCTGGGGGAAACTGATCCATTTCTGTACTCCTCAATCCTCGTTATTGTTGTAGTTGAATCGGCCAATGTAGCGATACTCTTTAGCATATTCGTTCAGATAGCCGTTGAGGTAATGCTGTTGGTCGTCATTGAGGCGTCCTTGCTTTATCTCTTCCATTGATTCTTTGCCGTCGCTGCTGTCCATCCGCTTGAGATGAAACAGGGTCATATCGCGCCCACCGAAGAAACTCTTCAGGTACTCATGTAGAGGCCGCGCACCCGACATGTCGAAAACCGCACCGTTCAGCGCCGTGTACAACGGGTACTTAGCCAGGGAAGCATCATTGAATGTGGGATAGTCACCGGTAGGTGGTATAAACGGTGGATGGTCATCTGGATGGTGGATCGGCTGTGCCATGAGCGCTTGCACGTAGTCGGAATCAAGGCCAGCCCGGCGAGCGCCGTCGACAAGGATGTTGAGATAGCGGCGGCTCGGCAAGCATTTGTCATCTATGAACTCAGGCATGCCGATGTAGGTAAGCGCGGAAACCCGTTCATTGTCCGCCTCCACCTCAACGGTGATGCGATCGTAACCGTGTCCGTAGGCTTCGACCGCATCCAAAGGTGCAAGGGCTTGGTCCGGACACTCATAAAGTACACCGAGTACCCGATCATCTGGTTCTTCGGAGCGCTCGATGTTGCCCACTCCGCCCTCGTGACGGAAAAAATGCTGGACGTTAAAGCGCAAGCGCCAACCTTGCAAGGTCGCGCAACGTGCTGCAAACGGCTCTACACCCTTGGCTCGCAGTGAGGTTATGTTCATGTTGGAACCAAAGCCAAAATAGCGAAACATATCTCTATTTACCACCATCTAACCGAAATGCACACCGGCCAACTCCAGCCCTAAAAGCTTGGCTAGCTAACCACACACTAGCTAAAACAATACAGAGATCATACGCGAAATAAAGTCCGATACAATTCAATCTGATACAATTCATAGTTCAATTAGGATGACATGGGGATTTCTGTGTGATGTTGGAGGCTAAAAATCAACAGGGAGATCCAGTGGATTGGTGGTTTATTTATAAAACCCCCGAGCATACTGGGGATAAAGGTAACAAAGGCTTTGACTTCTTTTACTTTGATCCAATTTCTGCAGCGTTGGAGCTATCACCTGTCGGGTTGGATCAAAACAATCAGGCATTGAACCATACCCTAACAAGTATATTTAATACTCCAGATAGTGCGGGCTATCTTGTTTATAACGATGAGCACGTTGATAAAGAAGAGAATAAATCCGGGAAAGGTCACTGCAAAGGGATTCTGGCCTTTGATAAGACGACTGATTCTGCCCTCTTACTGCTTCACTCTACCCCACGATTTCCTGCAAACGAGGAGTCTACACTTCCTGACGATGAAGAAATCTATGGCCAAACCTTCATCTGTATTTCTTTACCTGATTACCAATCGGCCAATCAAATCGCCCAACAGATGTTGTACCAACAAAATCCACAAGTTCTGACAGAGAGTTCACGCATTCCATCTTCCCTGCAAGATGATGAGCCGCTGTCGCTTCTGTTCCATGGAACCGGGGTTAATGAATCCGATGAACCATCGACACTTCGTTTTAAGTCCAGGGGTGGCAAAGCGTTTCTACTTATAGCAAAGAGCAGAAAATGGGGTGAGGATTTTTGGCTCGATTTGGTATCGCCTGTACTGAAGTGTGATCTGGTAGTTGAGACCTGGAGAAGGGGAACCGTCACTCCCCTGCAAGATGATCGATCGAAAACCTTCGATGAAGATACATTAACCCTGGATTTCAAGATTACGCCCTCCCTGACCTACGGGTGGCCCTACACTAAGGACCATGCCAAATGGGCGACTGCCCTGAAAAATAGTACAAATTCGTTGCCTTGGGTGTGTGTGGCCGATCTCAATCGTATGGTTTCTCAGGAAAAACGTGGCGGCGGAAGTCTTTGCTTTCAGGAGAGCCGCTTGTGGGAGGCATTAAAAGACGCTGAGGTGAAGCTCCATCAACTAAGTCAGGATAACCCGTCGTAGAAAGAATGCAGTGGAATGGCATCAAGTTGATGCCATTCCACCCCACCCAAGCTCTTAGGCCTTATTGTTTTCTCTAGGGAACGACTTGTCATATGGCGGGACTAAAGTCGGTGCATCCTTTCTTGGTTCAGATGCTTGCAGGACTTTTTCGAAAGTGGGTGCTGTTTCCATGCGATCCCCAAGGCACCAAAGGGGTTTGGGAACACCAAACCAGTCAAGCAGTGTGGCAGCAAACGAGGTCGAATCGAACGGGATCTCTCCCTCCGCTCTGAACACCGATTGCTCTTTGATCCAGGGGGATACCATGACGGTTGGGACTCTTGGACCCATTAGATCGTAAGCAAATCCGTTGTTCAGATCATTGGGCCAGGGCTTTTTGGCATAGGGTGGCACGACGTGGTCATAGATGCCGTTGCTTTTATCAAATGTGATGACCAGTAAGGTCTGCTCCCATCCAGGGCCACTCTTAATCGCTTCATAGATTTCATTAAGCGCTTTTTCAGCGGGAACCATGTCAGCACCGGGATGGTATGAGGTGGCTCCGGAGGGCGCAATCCAAACCGGTTCCAGAAAACTGAATGCAGGCAGATCGCCACTTTTGGCGTCTTTCTTAAACTGGTCGAGGTCCGCTAAAAACTGCGTTGAGTTTTTATCGACAGTGGGGATTTGCCCCTTGAGATAGAGTTGATAAGTGAAGATGCAGTTTTCCCACAGTATTGCATTGTAGATCTTCCAATCGGTAATTCCTTGACTCCAGAGCACCTTCCAGATCGATTGGCGATGGGGAGTGTAGGGCCAGTATTTATAAGCATTACCCCCTTCCCAGGTGCCTAATTTGTTGAATGCTGAGCCAGTAACGGAAAATGCGCGATTGACATCGGTACCCCCGGGGATGGAGCAAAACCAACGGTCAGAAACTCCGAAATGGCGTGCTAGTCCATTTATCACCGGCAGCTGTTCCGGACTGAAGGTTTCCATCACCTGTGGATTGGCATTATTAAGGATAAAACCGCCCATATCTGGTTTGGCACGGCCCCAATAACCAGGTGCTTCAGAGAACATTTGCTGCAGGTTGTCGGTGGTGTCGTGGAAGGGGTCCTGGTTGAGTGCCATGAGATCCCACTCATCACTCAGCTTGCCATCTTTGAATTGGCTAACGTGAACTTTCCTCTCCCCATCCATATTGAAATCGTCTGCGTTAGCACCATCAAACGGCTCTTGAGTGCCAATGTAATGACATCCCTGGTCACCATTTTCGTAAAGCCATCCACAGACATTGTCAAACGAACGACTTTCCACCATGTAATAGACCACGTGTTTGATCTTAGACCGCATGAAGTCGATGGTGCCCGGTACTTCGGCTCTTTGCGTTTGTATTGGAACCCTGGGTTGATAGCCGGTCAGAATCGAATCCGGGCCGATGCCGAGTGGCAGTCTGCCCTCCCGAATCGGGCCTGTAATAACATTGCTATGATCTGGATCGAACCCCCAAAGTTTGTAGTTGCCCTCTTCAGGGTTCCAATCCAGAAGATTCCCACCGATGGGGATGAGCTCATGATGTGTATCGATCTGATCCCAGTGGCCTTCCTGGACCGTAGGAAGCGATAGAGGTGCATTCAGCTGAGGGTCAAAGCTCCACAGCCGGAAATGCTTACGATCCGGCAATCGATCAATAACATAATTACCAATAGGAATCAGGGTGTGGCCCTTCTTGATGAGCGGAAAGCCGCCCTGCCCGGTGTAGGGATAAGGCATTGGATCGGCCTTGCCGGGTGAATTGGGTTGGGGGTCAAAATTCCAGAGTTCGAACGTCCCCCGTCCCTCTGCGGGGATCATGCTCAAGACAAAACTGGCCATGGGAATGAGGTCCAGATTTTGATCCTCAGCAGGATTGGCACTGTAATAATCCCGGTAGCCCCAGAACTTTTTCTTTTCCCAATAGCCGCTCTGAAGAGGTTGTCCATTCAAAGGGTCCGATGCATCAGGATCGAACGCCAGAAGCTTGAAGTGGTAACCAGGGTTGCCATCCTGTTGACAAAGCGGACTCCACTGTAAAAGATATCCTCCTACCTGAGCCATCCGATACGAATGGTCGAAGGATGCATTGGCATTCAATGTAACTGGGGTGAACAGCTCTTCCGCCTCGGGGTTTACACGGTAAAGCGTGTAAGAATCATCGTGCCGATTCCTGCAGATTAAAAAATTATAAGGCGCTGTTTTTTTGTTGGAATTTGTTGTCATGTAACACCCGGTTTATGTAGTAGTGAAGGAAGGATAATAGTAATGGCACCC
>VMRY01000004.1 GCA_007713595.1 Sedimenticola thiotaurini | reverse complement strand
TAGTGCTGATTGCCACTAAATAAACCGGCTGTTGCATGCAGAGTGAGAAATGGGTAGAAACGACTATGGACCTCGATAAACTGGATAAAAAGATTCTGACCCTCCTTCAGACAGACTCATGCCTGACTAATAATGAACTGGCTGAGAAGGTCGGACTTTCACCATCACCTTGCTGGAGGCGGGTTAAGCGCCTTGAGGAGGGGGGGATAATCACCTCCCGAGTAACGCTGATTTCACCGTCATCAGTTGGCTTGCATGTATTTGCCTATGCACTGGTTTCACTTGAAAACCATAATATAGAGACCCTGAACGGGTTCGATCAATTTGTTCAAGACTCAGCCCAGGTGCTGGAGTGCAGCTCCATGAGTGGGAGTTATGACTATCTTTTGAAGATTGTCAGCCACAGCATGGATGATTATGAACTGCTACTTAGTGGACATCTGCTGAAGCTGAAAGGAGTGCGTTCAGTGAATACCAGCTTTGTACTGAGTCAGAAAAAGATGACTACAGCTCTTCCGCTGGATTATATCTAGTTACTGATCATGCTGATGGCAACATTGCCAATCTCGGGATGTATTCGCGTGCTGTAGTGGCGAGTGATTCGTTTTACATAGGTTTGAGTTTCGCGATAAGGCGGTATGCCGTTATAGTCCTCAACGGCGCCTTCACCAGCGTTATAGGCGGCCAGAACCAACTTCACATCGCCTTCAAATCGTTGCACCAACCACTGTAGATAGGCCATCCCCCCATGCATGTTATCCACGGGATTCCAGCTGTTTTTAACACCAAATCGACGGGCTGTTGCGGGGATCAACTGCATCAGCCCCCTGGCATCCATGTGCGAGTGGGCCTGTGGATCAAAATTTGATTCAGCTGCAATCACGGCAAGAACCAGCTCAGGTTCCAATCCATACTCAGGGGCCCAGCGTCTTACCCAGCTCTCGATCTGCTGACGGGTAGGGGTGACGTTTTTGTCCAGAGGGGTGCAGTTATTATCGGGCTTGGGTTCAACATCGGCCAACATGGTTAACATCCGTTTGGCGAGAGGATCACCCGACTGAGCGGCGCGTCTGAACCAGCCAGCGGCAATAGCGGGATCTTGTGCTACCCCCCGATTATTGAAATACATCCAACCGAGATCGTAATAGGCCTCCTGATCACCAAAATCGGCTGCCATGCAGTAGAGTCTGAAGGCCTCCTGATAATCCTGTTTGACCCCGCGGCCATGCTCATATTGAATCGCCAGATTACGCAGTTTGTCTTGCTCAATCGCCTGCTCTGCAGAACCGGTTATGGGTATCAGAACAAACAAAAACAGAAGAGTGAATAGGGTGAAACTGCGCATGATAGGTCGCCGAATGAGTGATTCAGGATAAAGCAGCAATTACTGTTCCACCTGGATCAATCGGCTTTAGATACAAAGAGATAGATGAAAGAGCGATGTGGCCATGATGGCTTAGTGTAAAAATAGCCGACAGCAGTTAAATCCTATTCATGCACAATAAGCACATCACAGCTGGAGGCTTTTATAACCTGTTGGGCCTTTTCGCCAAGAAGGACGCAGAGACCCTTGAATTTATGCGAACCCATAACAATCAGATCGGCGTCATGTTCAGTGGAAAATTCACAGACCGCCTGATCGACTGTTTGCGCAGTCACCCGCACCTCCTTTTCAACTTCGATTCCTTCGATTACTGCGGTGAACGCCTCAAGACCCCGTAATCGCAACTGCTTTGCCTTGATTTTGTCATCTTCCTTTTCAGAATCAAACTGCGCCACAACGTTCAGAAGGGTTAAGCGAGCTTGATACCGCCTGGCCATTCTGACCGCTTTGTAAATGGTCATTAGTCCCTGTTCATTGAGATCTGCCGCCACAACAATGTGCTTGTAATCGGCCGGTGGTGACTCTGCACTGTGGTTGTCAGCATGGATTAACAGGGCATCGCAATCACCGTGGTCGCAGGCCTTTTGTCTGCTTTCCATCAGCGAAGGGGCCAGCGTAGTAAAAGACAGATCATCCAGAACAATGAGGTCACCACTCATCTCATCGACTAAAGTAATGATCTCCAAACTGTTGCCTTGAATACTTTTTATACCGGTAATTTCTGAATGGCTGTCAATCAGCTCTTTGATCACGTCAGTAAGCGCTTGTGTGTCGGGCGCAGCGGAAATGACATGGGCCAGCGTCACTTCACTGTGTAGCTTGCCAGCAACATTGGCCGCTCGAATGGCGGCGGGTTGATGGCTGGTGTTGGGTGTCACTGCGGCGATAATACTGTGGTAACCGACGGATTGTTTGTTTGTCATAGTGTGATTACCCGGAATAAAAATAACAGCCTTAGCATAATTGGGATTGGTATCTTAATACAACCGTCATGATTGGTTGGCATTCTGTCTCATCTGCTTCAGTAGGAGATCAACTCCTGGATAGACCTCGCGAGTGAGTTGATATTTACGCCCGGATGTACCCCATGAGTCGCCTTGCAAAACAGAGTGTATCAGTTCATCCAGGTTATCTACGCTAAACCCACCGGTCGAGTGAATACCCATTGCAAAAAGCAGATCAGGCAAACCACTTGCGCTGGGGCCAATAAGATTAATTTTTGCAGGGTCTCCTGCTGCATCGACTATCGATTCGATGGTGTTGTTGATCAGCGTTGAAGCAGTGCAAAGAATGTAATCGCATGCGGCAAGCGCCTCTGGTGAGGTATACAGCTGAATCGGGAGATCGGCTGGCACGCGCTCCGGCTGCTGTTCAATAATCGTTATCTGTTTTCCTTGGGCAATATAACGTTCAACCAGCGGTCCAAAAAAACCGACCAGACCGATATGCCCGGCTGTAAGATCTGTGTCTGATCGCTTGGTAATTGCACAAGGATTAAACCCTGCTCTCTTCATGATGTGTTGGCTGATTGCATTGAATGCGCCGAGCGCCAACGCGCTGGCAGGAATAGCCAATCCATCCAGCTTAACGGCCACTTTGATCGGTGACTGACCAATAAAGTGGTTCCGGTGTTCATTCAGCCAGGTGAGGGTGTCACCCAGACAGCTATAAAAGGGGCCTGCACTGCCATCACTTAAAATGACAAAACCAAAATTATCCTTCATGTCATCTGAATCGGTCGGATCAGGCAATAGAATCTGTTTGATTGCGGGCAGTTCGATGGCCTGATCGATGCGCTTGATGAGTGATTGGTATTCGAGAATAAACGACATAATTCGTTGCCTTATGAGTGTCTGCGTGGGCCATTATTGCCTGGAATAGCCACGGAAATGAATATCCTGTTGCTCTGCAATTGTAGTTTTTATCTGTAACTTTATATTGGTTTAATATTCAGCAGGCTTGTCCATTTTTTGGACCAGTGTTGCACTGGCTTGTTCAGTCAGTCATCTATACGAATATTCATTGCCAATAGAGCGATAACTATCTAACCTGAATCCCTATGAACGATCAGATCTCTAAGCTCACCCCGCAGTCACTCTGGCATCACTTTTACCAGCTTACCCAGATTCCCCGACCTTCTCATCATGAAGCGGCAGTACAGGCCCATGTCATGCAGCTTGGCGAGCGACTGGGACTGCAGACTATCCGTGATGATAACGACAATATTCTGATCAGAAAACCGGCTACACCAGGAATGGAGGGGGCACCGGGGGTTATCCTGCAGGGTCATCTGGATATGGTTCCTCAAGCTAATGCTGACACATCACATGATTTCACACGAGATCCAATAAGGGTGAAGGTCGAGAGTGATTGGGTCAAAGCAGAGGGTACTACACTGGGGGCAGATAATGGCATCGGTGTGGCAGCTGCCCTGGCTGTGTTGGAGTCTCGCCAGATTAAGCATGGCCCGCTTGAGGCGCTCTTTACCAGCAATGAAGAGGATGGCATGACCGGCGCGTTCGGCATCCAGCCTGATCTTTTGCAGGGCAGAATTCTGCTGAATATGGACTCAGAGGATGAAGGCGTACTCTGTATCGGTTGTGCAGGCGGTGCGAATGCCAACATTACGCTGGACTATACGCCGGAGACCCTGGCGCCAGGAATGATGGGATATACCCTATCAGTACGCGGTTTGAAAGGAGGGCACTCGGGTGTTGATATCCACCGTGGCAGAGGCAATGCCAATAAGCTGCTGTTCCGCATGCTGGCAGGATCGGCTGAGCAGTTTAATCTGAAGCTGTGCCGCGTGACTGGCGGAAATATGCGCAATGCTATACCGCGTGAGGCTGTAGCGATTGTGGCGGTGGCCGGCTCAGACGCCAATGCATTCCGGCAATATATAAATGAGTCGGGGCGATTAATAAAGGCCGAAATGGCAGACGCAGAACCAGAGCTTGCCATTGAACTCTCTCCCGATGATACAGCGAATAGCAGCCTGCCAGAAAAGAGACAGCTGGCATTGCTGGATTGTCTTACTGTGATGCCTCATGGGGTAATACGGATGAGTGATGCGATGCCAGGATTGGTTGAAACATCCACCAACCTGGCCATTGTCAGAGTTGCAGATGGTTTGATTGAGATAAAGAGCCTGCTTCGAAGCTCGGTCGATTCCGCGCGGGATGAATTGACAGCAGTGCATCAGTCGCTCGCCAGATTACTGGGTGCCAAGGCCGTAATAGATGGCATCTATCCCGGCTGGAAACCAAATATGGAATCACCGTTATTGAAAACCATGTGCCGCACCTATCAGGAGATCTTTGATGCGTCTGCTGAAATTGGGGCGATCCATGCGGGACTGGAGTGCGGGATAATCG
>VMRY01000085.1 GCA_007713595.1 Sedimenticola thiotaurini | reverse complement strand
TTGTCAGCTTTATGCAATATGATTTAGGATTTTTTGATGAAAACGAAGAAAGGGTTGAGCCTGCGCTCAACCCTTTTCTGACCGAAGTGTTACCTATCTCTCCGGTATAAAGTGTGACCTATGTGCTCGGTACACACCCTTTGTTTGATATGGCGCGCCCGGAAGGATTCGAACCTCCGACCACCTGGTTCGTAGCCAGGTACTCTATCCAGCTGAGCTACGGGCGCTTAACTTTGGAGCGCGAATTCTGAAGATTTCTTGCTCCTTTGTCAACCATATGGCCGACAAAAATAATGGCGGAGAGCGAGGGATGAGTTCCCTGCGGTCACTATGTTACACGCTATCGCGCTCCGCGATCGAACCCGATTATATAGATCGATGGTTCGAATTGTGGAACTTCTTAGTCCCGACTAACACAACGCTTCGTGTTAACCTGAATAATGGCGGAGAGCGAGGGATTCGAACCCTCGATACGCTATTAACGTATATACCCTTAGCAGGGGCACGCCTTCAGCCACTCGGCCAGCTCTCCTAATTTGTCCACGCGTTTTAATGATCCTTACGGATCATGCAGGGGCACGCGTTATTCGGCGCTTCGCACCTCACCCCTTCGGGGCCGTCCTTCGGACGTTCAAGATCGATTCCGATCTTGTCAGCCACTCGGCCAGCTCTCCTAATTTGTCCACGCGTTTTAATGATCCTTACGGATCATGCAGTGGGCATGACACCCGGCTACACGCTTTAGATACAGTGTCTATATCCAAAAGAGGCGGTATTCTAACTCATTTTTTTTCGTATTGCTTCTATGAATTTAACTTAAAAATGCCCTTTTGAGGCAACTTTCTCAAGTCAAAAGCACACCCGCTGGCTATTGCCACAGGATTGGAAAGAAGCGGGTATTTACGGGGCCTGAACGGCCCCGCACGAGCAGGCAGTATTACTCGTCTGCCATTTCCTGGTCTGTCTGCTCACGTTTAATGCGTTCGTAAATCTCTTCACGATGCACCGTTACATCACGTGGGGCATTAACACCAATTCGCACCTGATTACCTTTGACGCCTAGTACCGTTACGGTCACTTCGTCGCCAATCATCAGTGTCTCACCTACGCGGCGTGTTAAAATCAACATCGTCCTATCTCCCTGTTACATTTCCACTGTGACATCCAGTTCACTGCCGTAGCTGACGATCTCCATCGTCACGATAGTGAGCAAAAATGCCGCCAACCAAGCACTTACCCCACAGGAAACGTGGTGAAAGAGCGATGAAATTCTATCAGTTAACCCTTTGAGAAATAAAGGGAATGTAAGGACTATTCCTTATTGCGCCATGCTCTTGACGCCACTGATAGACGGAACAGATCAGTCCGTATAAGTAAACTCTAGCCTATCTTTACGGGTTCTGCAGCCAAGTCAAAGGCCTCATGCAGGGCGCGGACACCCAGTTCCAGATACTTTTCATCAACCACGACAGAGATTTTAATCTCAGAGGTTGAGATCATGCGGATATTGATCCCCTCTTTTGAGAGCGCTTCGAACATGGAGCTGGCGATACCAGCATGTGAACGCATGCCCACACCCACCAATGAGATCTTGACGATAGAATCATCACCAATCACCTCTCTCGCCCCCAGGCTCTGAGAAACTTTATTAAGAATCTCCACGGCCTTATCGTAATCATTACGATGCACAGTAAAGGTGAAGTCGGTGGTATCATCCTGTCCTATATTCTGGATGATCATATCCACTTCGATATTGGCGGCAGAGATCGGCCCCAGTATCTGGAAGGCAACACCGGGTTGATCCGGCACACCGAGAATAGTCAGTTTGGCTTCATCACGATTGAACGCGATACCTGAAATTTTTGCGTCTTCCATACCCTTGTCCTCAAAGGTGATCAAGGTTCCCTCGCCCTCTTCGAAACTCGAGAGTACGCGTAGGGGTACATTGTATTTGCCGGCAAATTCAACCGCCCGGATCTGTAGAACCTTGGATCCGAGACTGGCCATCTCCAGCATCTCTTCAAATGAAATCTTACTCATGCGGCGGGCTTTGGGCTCTACCCGTGGATCAGTGGTGTAAACCCCATCCACATCGGTGAAGATCTGGCACTCATCCGCCTTCAGCGCCGCAGCAAGGGCGACAGCCGTGGTATCAGAACCACCACGACCCAGCGTAGTGATGCTGCCCTGCTCATCAATTCCCTGGAATCCGGCCACTACGACTACACAGCCCGCGTCCAGATCAGCCCTTACTTTGACATTGTCAATATCCTGAATACGCGCCTTACTGTAGGCACTATCTGTACGGATATGGACCTGTCCACCGGTATAGGATTTTGCCGGACAACCGATTTTGTGTAAGGCCATCGACAACAGAGCAATGGTCACCTGCTCACCGGTCGATACCAATACGTCCATCTCTCGCGCAGAGGGATGTTCTTCTATCGCTTTTGCCAGGGCGATCAGCCGATTGGTTTCTCCAGACATGGCAGAGACCACAACGACCACTTGGTCACCATGATTTCGGGCCGCTGCAACCTTCTCAGCTACAGCCTGGATACGCTCTATAGTACCGACGGATGTGCCACCGTATTTCTGTACGATCAGGGCCATTGGTTCTGCTACTCGCTTTTCAGTTACGCACTTCAGCCCGCCAGACAAGCGGGCATTCAAAGGGCGCTAATTAAACAATAAAAAACAGGTGGTTTCCATGATTTCATAATCCGGGCGCTGAATTTTCGCACGGTAAATCAAATCAAGCATTCAGTGAGGACTTCACCCAACCCTCGACTGAAGCCAATGCCGCCGGAAGTGCTGTCGGGTCATTCCCGCCAGCTTGGGCCATATCAGGCCGACCGCCACCCTTTCCGCCTACCTGTTCAGCGACAAATTTAACCAGATCACCCGCCTTCAGTGCTGGAATCTGATCTTTTGTCACACCTGCCACCAGGCTCACTTTGTCACCTGTGACAGCGGCCAACAGGATAACGGCGCTACCCAGTTTGTTCTTGAGTTGATCCATGGTGTCTCGCAGTGACTTGGGATCCACACCATCCAGCTTAGCCGCCAGTACCTTAACGCCTGCCACTTCAATCGCGCTACTTGCCAAGTCGCTACCGGCTGCGCTCGCCAGTTTACCTTTTAACTGTTCCAGCTCCTTTTCCAGGCGACGGCTACGATCAACCAGTTGGGCGACCTTTTCAGCTACGTCATCACGCCCTGACTTCACCAGATCAGCCACCCGCTGCAGACGGTTCTCATCATCCTCAACCCATTGGATTGCGGCCGCACCTGTGACTGCCTCGATGCGACGTACGCCTGATGCGATACCGGTTTCAGAGGTAATCTTAAACAGACCAATGTCACCAACCGCTTTTACATGGGTACCACCACACAGCTCTGTCGAGAAATCGCCCATACGCAATACGCGGACATTCTCCCCATACTTTTCACCGAACAGTGCCATCGCACCACTGGCCTTGGCATCCTCTAGTGACATGATGCGGGTCTGCACCATGTGATTTTCACGGATCTGCTCATTAACCATGCGCTCAATCTCTTTGAGCTGTTCGCGACTGACGGGCTCAAAGTGAGAGAAGTCAAAGCGCAGACGTTCCGGATTAACCAATGATCCCTTCTGCTGCACATGGTCACCCAGTACACGCTGTAGAGCCGCGTGCATGAGATGAGTCGCTGAGTGATTAAGTGCGGTAGCCTCGCGTTTATTCGCATCAACTTGAGCAGTAACCTCACTCCCCACCTGAAGAGCAGCACCCTTGAATTGACCTCGATGTACGAAGACGTCACCACCCTGCTTCTGAGTATCGGTTACAGCGAAATAGGCTTCGCCTACCGCCAGTACACCCTCATCACCAACCTGACCACCCGACTCGGCATAGAATGGGGTGCGATCCAATACGATCAGTCCCTCTTCGCCATCACCCAGGCTATTAACAGATTCGCCATTCTGGAACATGGCGATGACTGTTGCCTTGGTTTCAAGCTTGTCATATCCGGTAAATTCAGTGGCACCATCCAGGTTGATCTCAACTGCCTGTACGCTGCCAAACTGACTGGCAGCACGGGCACGTTCCCGCTGTGCCTCCATCGCCCGCTCGAAACCTTCCATATCCAGTGACAGATCACGTTCACGTGCTATATCTGCGGTCAGATCCGTTGGGAAGCCATAGGTATCATAGAGCTTGAATACCGTCTCACCAGGTATCTCTTTACCCGCCAGTGACGCTATCGTCTGATCCAGGATTTTCATACCCTGCTCAAGAGTCTCGGCAAAACGCTCCTCTTCGAGGCGTAAAACACGGGCCACCTGTTCTGCCATGTTGGGCAGCTCCGGATAAGCTGCACCCATCTCCTGGCTCAGGGTAGTGACCAGCGTATGGAAGAAGGGGTCTTTTTTGCCCAGCATGTAACCGTGACGAATTGCCCGACGAATAATACGCCGCAGTACGTAACCCCGCCCTTCATTTGATGGCAGTACACCATCAACGATCAGGAAGGCACATGAACGGATGTGATCGGCAATTACCCGGAGGGATTTCTCCTCCAGATTGGTGCACCCGGTGGCTTCGGAGGCGGCCTTGATCAGGCGCTGAAACAGGTCAATCTCGTAGTTACTGTGGACATGCTGCAGTACTGCCGCCAGTCGCTCCAGTCCCATACCTGTGTCAACGGAGGGTCGTGGCAATGGCGTTAACTCACCGGACTGATCACGGTTAAACTGCATGAACACCAGGTTCCAGATTTCAATATAGCGATCACCATCTTCTTCAGGTGATCCCGGAGGCCCACCCCAGATGTCAGGACCGTGATCATAGAAGATCTCGGAGCAGGGGCCACAGGGTCCGGTATCACCCATGGACCAGAAATTATCTTTAGCACCACAGCGTGAGAAACGGGACGGGTCGACACCCATCTCCTTGAGCCAGATATCTTCAGCCTCCTGGTCTTCCTCAAATACGGTTACCCACAGCTTCTTTTCGGGCAGTCCGAGCTCTTCCGTGAGAAATTCCCAGGCATACTTGATCGCTTCGCGCTTAAAATAGTCGCCAAAGCTGAAATTACCGAGCATTTCAAAGAACGTGTGGTGGCGTGCTGTGTAACCCACATTCTCCAGGTCGTTATGCTTACCCCCGGCACGTACACAACGCTGGGAAGTAGTCGCCCGCAGGTAATCCCGTTTCTCCCTTCCAAGAAACGTGTCCTTAAACTGGACCATACCAGCATTGGTAAACAGTAGAGTCGGGTCGTTATGGGGCACCAGCGAGCTGCTGGCGACCTCCTGATGGCCTCTCTCTTTAAAGAAATTCAGAAATGCGGTTCGTAATTCGGCGCTGGTCTTCATACAGGCTAGGCTTTGTGATTGAACGAAATGGTGGATATTAGGCAGAAGTGCTGGTGTTGTCACCTGCAATTCTACGTAAATCAATCAGTCAGGACAAATAGAGTGTGAATTTTCTGCCCACATTTCATGAAGTCGGTTCCCTTAACTGCCTTTCGACTTGGCCATCAACTCAATCCACCGTAATATGGCCGCTTTATTGCTATATGACCAAGGCAAGCAGATGCAGATCAGCAAAGATAAAGTTGTCACTATCGAATACACCATGAAAGACCAGCTCGGTAATCTGCTGGATACTTCGGACAACGGTGACCCGATCTCTTTCATTCAGGGCAAGGGGGGGGTCTTCCCTGCACTTGAAGCTGCACTGGACGGCAAATCTATAGGCGAAAGGCTGCAAGTTACACTCACGCCTGAACAGGCCTATGGCCAGACTGACGAGCGTTTAATCAAGATTATTCCACGTGACAAATTCAAGGTTGAAGGCGAACCTCAGGTCGGCAGTCAGTTCCGAACCCGGCGCGACGATACCGATGTCGTCGTTACAATCGTCAAGGTAGATGATGAGAGCGTAGTGGTCGACGCCAACCCTCCTCTCGCTGGCGTCACCATTCTGATGGACATAGTGATTGTTGAGGTAAGGGATGCTGTCGAAGAGGAGCTGAGAACAGGCCAGGTCCAGAATATGGATGAGATCTACGAAAAAGAGCACAAGAAGAGTATGGCCGTCGAACTGAAATAGTCAACAACACCAAGACATTGATCCGCCGCCACTCTCCGGGACGGCGGACTGATATCAAACTGTGGAAAGCAAGGATTTAGGCTCTACTCAGAAACAAAAAGCTGCCGCCCTATGAGCGTTCCTTTATATAGATTTCAAAGTCATCTGCGGTAACCGGCGGGCTGAAAAGATACCCCTGTCCAAACCCACACCCTTCACGACGTAGAAAATTCAGTTGATCTTCCGTCTCAATACCTTCGGCGATGACATCCAATTGCATATTAGCCGCCAGCGAGATAATCGCGCGGGCAATTGCCTCATCATTTGGATCATGTGGAATATCGCGTACAAATGATTTATCAATCTTCAGGTTATTAATAGGCAATTTCTTCAGATAGGAGAGTGACGAATAACCTGTACCAAAATCGTCAATTGAGAGTGTCACACCTAGCGCCCGCAATTCTCCCAGCACCTGAATTGCCTTATCAGCCTGATCCATAATAAAACTTTCAGTAATCTCCAGCTCCAACAGTGAGGCATCCAAACCGGAACTTTCCAGTGCATCTTTAACTGTTGAGACCAGATGACCGCGCTGCAACTGCTGACCCGAGAGGTTTACTGCAACCGTACCCGTTGCCAAACCCTGCTCCTGCCACGCCTTGATCTGTCTGCAGGCCGTATTCAAAACCCAGGCACCAATGGGCACAATCAGGCCCGTATCTTCTGCCAGCGGGATGAAATTATCCGGCGGAACGAGCCCCATATCTGGATGCAACCAACGGATCAGCGCCTCTGACCCGATAAGCTTGCCATCACTTAATGAGAATTTAGGCTGGTAATAAACTACAAACTGATTCAGTGCAATCGCCTGGCGGAGGCTATTTTCAAGTAACACACGCTTCACCGCAGATGAGGTCATCTCCTCCGTGTAATATTGATAGCCATTTCGTCCCAGTGCCTTGGCCTGATACATGGCGGCATCCGAGTTACGCAGAAGCATTGCCGCTGTATCCCCATCATTGGGAAAGATACTGATGCCAATACTGGCAGTAATGTGCAGATCATGCTGTTCAATTACAAAGGGTGTATTAAGACTGAGCACCAGCTTGGAAGCAATATTGCCTGCCTTCTCCTGATTGGGTAGCTGCTCCAGCAGCACGGTAAATTCATCACCACCCAGGCGAGCTACGGTATCTTCATCACGCAGTTGCTGCTTTAACCGAAGAGAGACCTTTTGCAGCAGTTCATCGCCTACAGGATGACCAAGGCTATCGTTAATATTTTTGAACAGGTCGAGATCAATGAAGAGGACGGCAAGACAAGTTCCGTCTCTTCTGGCGCGCTCCAGCGCATGATCAAGACGCGCAGTAAATAGCAATCGATTTGGAAGCTCTGTCAGCGGATCATGATGTGCGAGATATTCCAACTGACTCTCTGATTCCTTGATATCGCTGATATCAGAAAATACTGCTACATAGTTAGTCAACTTTCCCTGTTGATCACGGACCGTACTGATCGTCTGCCATTCAGGATAAACTTCGCCATTTTTTCG
This sequence comes from Sedimenticola thiotaurini, assembly GCA_007713595.1. GTDB lineage: Bacteria > Pseudomonadota > Gammaproteobacteria > Chromatiales > Chromatiaceae > Sedimenticola > Sedimenticola thiotaurini_A. The sequence goes on along the minus strand of VMRY01000085.1, from coordinate 35,673 downwards.
ACGATTCCATAGTTCGCCTCGCCAGTACCCAGCCTTATTTATTGCCGCCCACATCTCATCATAAAAAGCATCCGGGTGTTTTCCCGATTTGAGTAGGCTGGGATTTTTTCCGCTCACTTCGGCTTCGGTGTAGCCGGTAATCTCAGTAAAGGCGCTATTTACCGCCGTGACATTTCCCTCAGCGTCAGTAATGAGCACTCCTTCTCTGGTGCTTTCAAAAACAGTCGCAGACAAGCGCAAGCGCTCTTCCGAGAGCAGCCGCTCTGATATGTCACGTATCAGGGCCTGTATACCACCATCCGGGAGCGACCGGGCACTCACTTCTACAGGCAAAGCCCTGCCATCATGACAGACCATTCTGCGTTGTATGATCAATGATCCTTTTCGATGAACTTGATCACGTTGCGCTTGATATTCATCATGCTCCTCTGAATAAATAAACTCTTCAAGATGATGATTGAGTAGCGCATCAACCGTATAACCAAGCATGAGCTGAGTTGATCTGTTGCAATCTGTTATCACACCGTTAGCATCTGTGACAATCAAGCCATCAGCCGCCTGCTCAATAAGGGTACGGTAGCGACTCTCACTTGCCTTAAGTGCTTTTTGAGTTTTCATCCGCTCGGTAATATCCATACGGATAATCAAGGTACCCTTTTCCTGGGTGGTAAACTCAAGCACCTCAATCCAGCGGTCATTCTTAACCTTTAAAACAAAAGGCCGTTTCTCCTTGTGCATGCGCTCACTCTTTTCAACCCACTCCTCTATACTTAACCCTTCAAGATCGATCAATCCAACAGTAGCTAAGGCATGATTCAGTTCTTTAAACAATAATCCGGGCCGCAGCAATGCGCTAATCTCTTTAACTGAATTACGGTATGCGCTGTTACAGAGAATCATGCGATCTTCGCTGTCAAACAGAATAACGCCACCCGGGACACTCTCCATTGCATCGTGCAATCGATCTTGTAATCGCCTTTCCGCTTGCCTGCCTTCAACTTCCTTGGTCAGGTTATAACCGATCCCGCGGTATCCTTTGAATTCACCCGAATCGTCAAATAGTGGTGTACCACTGACACGCACATAGACTTTGTCACCATCGGGCCGAACAAAACTATAATCAAAGTCACGAAATGGCTGGTGCTCTTGCAACTGCTTCAGGTGTCGTTCCCAATTACTTTGTTCATTTCCCTCAGCAATCATTTCCCGCCGTGTTTTACCAAGAAGCGTAGTGGCAGGAATGCCAATAGTCTCTTCCACACGATCCGAGAAATAGCTAAACCGCAACTCTGAGTCCATCTCCCAGAACCAATCTGAGGCAATCTCAGCAAAATCCTGAAAGCGTTTTCGTTCTTCAATAATTCGTTGTTCGGTTTTGTTGCGCTCTAACTCTGATGAGGCACGTGTGACGAAGATACGTAAAATCGACTCAACATATTGCGGATTCTCGATAGGCCTTTTAAACAGCACCACCAACAGTCCAAGTGGATTCCCTTTTGAATCTACTAAAGGAGCACCGGCATAGCCCTCTGCATGACGCTCAACAAGTCCACGATCTAATGGGAAAATCTCACCAACACGTTCTGTATAGATACAGTACTGGCCGGAAGTAACAGTGGCGCAGGGTGTATGTTCAATTAAGTAACTGAAATTATCTTCGGAGGTATTTGCATTATAAACAGCCAGCGTATTTATGCGGCCAGGTTCAGCAACGTCTAACATTCCAACAAATGCAAAAAAACCACCCAATGCGGGAGTCAGATTTTGCAGTAGCATCTTGAAGAAACCTACGCCACTCTCTGCTGAGACGCCTTTAGCAACCTCAAGAATCGCATCCTGCTCTTTCCGTCTTGCTGTTACATCCTGAATTAAGGCCAGAACACTCGGCGTTGAATCCACAGAGGGTATCACTGAAGTAGATATACTAATAACAGACTGGCTGCCATCTGCCCGGGTTATACTCCACTCTTCACCACGCAAATCATCTCCTTCACGCATCATGCACATGCGTTCTGCCGCACGTGCTTGAATATCCGGATCGGGATAAAGCGTTTGATACCAACCTTTCTGATTGATCTGATCACGTGTGTACCCCGTAATCTCAGTCATCCGGTTATTCCAGAGGGTAAACTGCAGATAAGGAAATACTTCAGTAGAATGACAGACGCAAAGGCCTTCAGCTGCCTTCTCAATGACTGCATTACGGAATGCGGCGTCTTTTTGTCGTTCAAGCTCTAACATCTTAACGCCGGTCAGATCAGAACCAACACCACGATACCCAAGAAACTCACCATCCGGGCCCGTCTTTGACTTTCCATTGAGACGAATAAAACGTTTCCCACCATCTGGACGAGTCCAGGCAACCTCAACGGATAATATGGGTTCATGTCTTCGCATTCTCCTTATGTGCTCTTGCCACTGTTCTCCTTCGTAGATTTGTCCCACGTGCGCCTCAGCGCGGGTCTTACCCAATAACTCAGCCGGCGATAAACCGAGTACTTCTTCAACACGCCCAGAAAGATAGATAAAACGAAGCTCCTTATCCATCTCCCAAAACCAGTCCGCTGCCGTCTCAGCAAAATCGCGAAACCGCTCTTCACTTTGACGAAGTGCCCCCTCAAGCTCAACTCGATTGGTTATATCAATAATACTAACAAGAAGGGGGTCTGCCTTATCTTCAGGAACCTGGACTTTAACCAGCGCCTGTATAAATCGACGGGTGAAACCATACAGTGAAATCTCTATCTCAATCTTGCGCGAGCCTTGTATAAACTCAACAAGTGCATTCTTGAATGTTCTGTAGCTGCTCACAGGAATAAGACGACTCACAGGCCCCAATAACTGGCTTTCATGCTTCGCATTAAACAAATCGACAGCGGCAGGGTTGGCACGGGTAATAATTATTTTTGTTGCAGCAATGGAAATCAGTTCAGGATTGTTGATGAATAATTGATCGGGCTCTTTTAGTGACTGCTGTTCCAGTGTTCCAATCCACTCCAGCAATGCTGATATGTCCTGTTCCAGAATACCGACACTGGCCGTCTGAAATATTCTTCGGTAAAGTGCCTCACTCGACTGGGCAGCCCGCTCTAGCATCTTACGCTCTGTGAAATCTATAAGTAGATTAATGGTGCCGGACAACACACCTCGTTCAAACAGAGGGGCTGAGATGAATAGCGCCCAAAGCGATGTCCCATCTTTACGGCTAAACCTAAATTCACACTCTTCTTTGTGGCTACTTTTACTGCGCTGAAAACAACTCAGCGCCTGCCCACGCGATGAGCTGTCAATAAATTGGAGCAGTGGCTTACCTGCCATCTCCTGCTGACTGTATCCCAGCATTAACGCCACACTCTGATTAACAAACAGCGTATGTCCTTCTACATCCAATAACCAAACGCCATCCAGGGTTGTTTCTATTATGTCCTTATATTGCTCCAGCGAGAGTGCAGGTAGTTGCAAACTATTCTCCTCTTCGACATTGAGGTTTATAGGTAGGTTATAACTATAAATCGACATTAGCACGAGTATAGTAACAAAGGCAGAAATTTATACTGAATTGCGCATGCAATCTGCTGATTACCACGATTCCTCAGGGAATGTATTAATACAGAGAAGTGCTTTTATAACGAGGGAGGGAGGTGGAGCAGAAGGGGGCCCTAATCAAAGGGCAAATTGATGCTGGATAGTTAAAAGTCATTACCCCACAAATAACTTCGAATAAGCTCAGAAGGATAACCACGATACTCCAAAAATCGAGCTCTCTTTGTCTGCTCTTTAAAATCACCGGGAGAGGCATCACCAAATTTTCTCCGGCTGCATTCTTCCAGTAATTCAAGCCATTGATGATCCCTACTATCTAGCCAGGCATAAATAAGATCGGTTGAGATCCCACGCTCCTGCAGCTCCTGACGAATACGAATCGGCCCAAATCCCTTCTGCTTTCTATAATTCACATAGAGCTCAGTAAAACGATCATCACTCAGGTAACCACTACGCTCCAAGTCATCCAATACTTCACTGAGCAAGTTGCGATCATCGCAACGGGATTGCAGCTTTCTGCTTAACTCAAGACGACTGTGTTCTCGGTTTGTAAGCAGGCGTATAGCCGCCTGCTCAAGTTCCGACCGGTCAGACACACCTAGGCCTCAATCTCAACCTCTGGTGCATCAGGCTGTGCATCCAGCTTGGGGAAGGCCTGGTCACGAATCTGCTCCTCCAGATGCTGGGCGATATCCCGATTCTCTTTCAGGAAGTTCCGCACATTGTCTTTGCCTTGGCCAATGCGGTCACCGTTATAGCTGTACCAGGCACCCGATTTTTCAACCAATCCGTACTGCACACCAAGGTCGATCAATTCACCTTCCCGTGAGATGCCCTCACCATACAGGATCTCAAAATTGACCTGCTTGAAAGGCGGTGCCACTTTGTTTTTAACCACTTTAACCTTGGTCTCGTTACCCACCACCTCATCGCCTTTCTTGATGGCACCGGTACGGCGGATATCCAGGCGTACAGAGGCATAGAATTTCAGGGCGTTACCACCGGTAGTGGTCTCTGGCGAACCAAACATAACGCCGATCTTCATACGAATCTGGTTGATAAAGATGACGATACAGTTTGAGCGTTTGATATTGGCCGTTAGTTTACGCAGGGCCTGTGACATCAGTCGGGCCTGCAGGCCAACATGGGTATCACCCATATCACCTTCAATCTCCGCTTTTGGTGTAAGAGCGGCAACCGAGTCGACGACGACTACGTCCACCGCACCAGAGCGGACCAACATATCGGTAATCTCCAGCGCCTGCTCACCGGTATCAGGCTGGGATACCAGCAACTCATCGACATTGACACCCAGTTTTTCGGCATATTGCGGATCCAATGCATGTTCTGCATCGACAAATGCCGCTGTCCCGCCCTTTTTCTGGGACTCCGCCACTATATGCAGGGAGAGTGTGGTCTTGCCGGATGATTCAGGTCCATAGATCTCAATAACCCGTCCTTTGGGCACGCCACCAATACCCAGCGCGATATCCAGATTGAGTGATCCGGTTGAGATCGCTTCAATATTGCGTATGGCAGTACCGTCGCCCATGCGCATGACAGCACCTTTACCGAACTGCTTCTCAATTTGACTCAGCGCTGCACCCAAAGCCTTTTTACGATTATCGTCCATATGTTCCCCCGGTTTGAAGATCGGCGGTCATCTGCCAACCTGAATGTTCTATTGATGTTCTCCATTATTACATAGACTCAGGCTCAAGTCATGAGTCAGTTCTACAAAATGTGTAATATTTTTCCATAATGACCATTAATATCCCCGCACAACGACGCTGGGTGCCGATTTACTCAAGTAATATGGGTACAATTAGCCTTTGACAAGTTCAATATCCAGATCTCAGGGCACTTAGCGTATGTTACTCGGTGAGACCGTCGGCATCCCCAACCACCCCTTACGTACTCAGTTGGCAAATGAAGTACATGCCAGACCCTATGAATTATTGACAGCCCCGGTTCAGGCCAGTCATTTAGCAATCCTGGCGGATGAATCTCTATTACCCCAAGAGCGCCAAGCCATAACAGCCCTTTGTGAGCGGTTTGATGTGGCGCCCCCCGCCCCGACAGCCAGGCATTACAGTGCAGACATGGGGATGTTTCGGCTTAAATGGGAACGCCACACGGAGTTTTCCACTTACACTTTTTTTCATGCCGCGCCTTTCTCACAGCCCTTCAAAGATCCAGCCATTACCCAGGTTCCGCAAGAGTGGCTGGAACAGCTGCCGGGCGAATTGCTTGCTGCAATTCATGTGGCACTTCTACCGTGTGATTATCCAAAAAGTGAGATCGAAGAGCTGGCCATCCATTTTGCCAGCAACACAGTGACAGGGTCATCTGTGGCTGGCGGTGCAGCGGAGGTCTGGACCGATTTTCACATCCACGCCGACGGCTTCAGCCGTTTCCTGGTCCAGGACAACAACCTGCGCAGTCGCCAGGCGGGGCGTTTAATCCAGCGCCTGTATGAGGTGGAACAGTATCGCATACTGGCATTACTGGCGTTCCCACTGGCCCAGCAATACGGCCAAGCGCTCGGGCGACTTGACCAAGCGCTCAACAACCTGACCAGCAAAATCGTTGATATAGACAATCTGGAAGATGAGCATCAGGCATTGGATGAGCTCACCCATCTTGCAGCTGAGGTAGAACAGATCTCATCCACTACCAGTTACCGCTTCAGTGCCGCAGCCGCCTATTACGACATCATTCACCAGCGCCTGGATGATCTGCGTGAAGAGCGTATCGAGGGCATCCAGATGCTACATGAATTCATGGAACGTCGATTGGCCCCTGCCATGCACACCTGTCATTCAGTAAATGAGCGGATACAGACATTGGCAAAGCGCGTTACCCGCGCATCCACCCTGTTACGCACACGGGTCGATGTCAGCATGGAGGGACAGACCAAAGACCTGCTGAAATCCATGGATCGACGCGCCTATCTTCAGCTCCGAATGCAGGAGACCGTTGAAGGGCTTTCTGTGGTTGTGCTGAGCTACTATCTTGTGGGTTTAATCGGCTATGGATTGAAGGCAGCCAAATCAGCCGGCCTGCCAATCAATGTGGAACTGGGTACGGGTCTTGCGATCCCTGTGGTGATTGGCGCAGTCTTTTTCGGCGTACGACGTCTAAAACGACTGGCAGGTCACGGGGGTGAAGATACCAGCAAGCAGCGCTGATACCTATTTAGACCGACCTGCTAGTTCAGGGCAAGAAGACCCTTCAGTGCCACAATAACTGCCTGACGGCGTACCGCGTCACGGTCACCGGGAAATTGCTGGCAAGCCGTCACGGGTGAGGCGCCCTCTCGCTGCCAGGCAAACCAGACAGTGCCGACGGGTTTCTCTGCAGTACCACCCCCGGGTCCTGCGATACCACTAACCGACAGGGCTATTGATGCCCGGCTATGGGCCAGCGCCCCACTCACCATCTCCTGTACTACCGCCTCACTGACCGCACCATGTTTCGCCAGTGCCTGACCACTTACACCCAGCATCTCTTGCTTGGCGGCATTGCTATAGGTGACAAATCCGCGCTCAAACCACTCGCTACTCCCGGCAATATCGGTCAGCAGTTTAGCAATCCATCCGCCGGTGCAGGACTCAGCTGTGGCAAGCTGCTGACCAGAGCCAAGCAGATAATCGGCAACTTGTTGGGCAGTACTCTCTAATGACTCACTCATACCATTAGTATTAGGTTTCATCTCATCACTCGCAAGCCAAACTTGCACACCAGCCCTTAGCCAGAGAACAGATCTGGCTCAGCCCACCGCAATATCAAACAGAACAGTCCGATTTCGAACCTGACCAATCAGTCAAATTCGGCTACACTGTGCGACCCTGTATCAGCAAGTTGAAGGTTGCGATGGAAATCCTCTGCGAACACAAAGCATCACCAGCAAAACTCGAGATCCTTGGCGTGTTTGAGTGGCCAATCTGGGAGAAAGAGGTCTCTGAGTTCCCCTGGCACTACGATCGCACTGAGGTCTGCTATTTTCTTCGTGGCAAGGTGGTTATCACACCCGAAGGGGGCGAGCCGCAGGAATTTGGCAGAGGTGATCTGGTGACACTTCCAGCCGGTCTTACCTGCACCTGGAATATCCTCAAAGCGGTCGAGAAACACTACAGCTTCGAGTAATCAAGCCAAAACAGCCCGTTATCCCCGCCTATCTATGAGCAAGACAGCCACCACCTCACATACGCCCATGATGCAGCAGTATTTAGGCATCAAAGCGGACTATCCCGATATGCTGGTGTTCTACCGGATGGGGGATTTCTACGAACTCTTCTTCAGTGACGCTGAACGGGCCGCCCGCCTGCTGAATATTACACTGACCAAACGTGGCCAATCGGCAGGCAAGCCGATCCCCATGGCCGGCATCCCCTACCATGCGGCAGAGGGGTATCTGGCAAAACTGGTCAAACAGGGGGAGTCGGTTGCTATCTGCGAACAGGTTGGTGACCCGGCCACCAGCAAGGGGCCGGTGGAGCGCAAGGTCCAGCGCATCGTTACACCCGGCACGGTGACAGACGATGCCCTGCTGGAAGAGCGGCGCGATAATCTCCTGGCCGCTGTTTATCAGCACGCCGATACACTTGGCCTGGCAACCCTGGATCTCAGCAGCGGTCGCTTCGTAATTCAGCAGCTTAAAGGCAGCGAGGCCCTTGCAGGCGAGCTGGAACGACTCCATCCGGCAGAACTGCTATTGATGGAAGATTACACACTTCCGGATGGCATCGTGGCGCCCGGCGGGACCACACGCCGCCCCTCCTGGCATTTTGATTATGAGACAGCCGAGCGGTTGCTGACCCGGCAGTTTGCTACCCGGGATCTGGGCGGCTTTGGTTGTACTGATTTTCCTGTCGCCATCACTGCCGCTGGCTGCCTGCTCCAATATGTTAACGACACCCAGCAGAGCGCCCTGCCGCACATCCGGGGATTATCAGTAGAGCGCAGGGAAGATGCCATCATCATTGATGCCGCCACCCGCCGTAACCTGGAATTGGACCACAGCCTGTCTGGACAACCCCAGCACACCCTGGCAGGCATTCTTGATCGCACCACCACCCCCATGGGAAGTCGGCTACTACGCCGCTGGATCAATCGCCCGTTGCGGGAGGTAGCGCAAATTCGTGAACGTCATGACGCCATCAGTCAACTGCTGAAACGGCAGGCCTTTCCCAGACTACAAGAGACGCTAAAAGGCATTGGTGATATTGAGCGCATCCTGGCCCGGGTAGCGCTGAAAAGTGCGCGGCCCAGAGACCTGGCCACCTTACGGGATTCACTCGATCAACTGCCAACACTACAAACAGAGCTGATTGAACTGGATGCACCGCTGCTACAGCAACTCGCTACAGAGTGCGGTACACACCCGGAGACGGTAGACCTGTTGAAAAAGGCCGTTATCGAGCAACCACCCATGCTGATCCGGGATGGCGGGGTTCTGGCAACAGGTTATGACAGTGAATTGGATGAACTGAGAGCGCTGTCTGAAAATGCAGATCAGTTTTTACTCGATCTGGAAACCCGGGAGAAAGAACGTACCGGCATAACCAATCTGAAGGTGAGCTATAACCGGGTACACGGGTACTACATCGAGATCAATCGCAGCAAGTCAGACGAGGTCCCGGATGACTACGTTAGACGCCAGACACTGAAGGGAAGTGAACGGTTCATCACGCCTGAGCTGAAAAAATTTGAAGACCAGGTGCTCTCCGCCAGGGAGCGATCACTGTCCCGTGAGAAGTTACTCTATGAGGCGTTGCTGGAGACACTTCAATCGTCAATTGTTCCGCTGCAATCCTGCGCCAATGCCTTGGCTGCACTGGATGTATTGAGTAACTTTGCTGAACGAGCTGAAAGCCTGGAGCTTAATCAGCCGGATCTCGATGACGCACCAGGGATCCAGATAATGGATGGAAGACACCCGGTGGTTGAGCGCGTCAGTGACAAACCGTTTGTCGCCAATGGCGTCGACTTTGATGACAACCGCCGCATACTGATTATCACCGGCCCGAACATGGGTGGTAAATCGACCTTCATGCGCCAGACGGCCCTGATCGTGCTGCTAGCCTATGCCGGCTGTTTTGTTCCGGCTCGCTCAGCCCGAATCGGGCCGATAGACAGGATCTTCTCCCGCATTGGTGCCTCTGACGATCTGGCAGGAGGCCGCTCAACCTTTATGGTGGAGATGGAAGAGACCGCCAATATCCTGCATAACGCGACGGAAAACAGCCTGGTGCTGATGGATGAGATTGGGCGTGGTACCAGCACCTTCGACGGTCTCTCTCTGGCTTGGTCTTGTGGTGTCGAGCTGGCAACAAACATCCGGGCCTTCACCCTCTTTGCCACACACTATTTTGAGCTGACCACACTGCCAGATGAATACCCTGGGATAGCCAATGTCCATCTGGATGCGGTTGAACATGGTGAGTCGATTGTGTTTTTGCATGCGGTTCGCGAAGGGCCGGCCAACCAGAGCTATGGGCTTCAGGTGGCGGCATTGGCAGGGGTACCACGCAGCATCATAAAGCGCGCGGCACAGCGACTCAGGGAGTTGGAACTCTCGGCCCAGCGACACACGGATCAACACACGAGTCAGCTATCACTGTTTGCAACTGAGCCTGAGCCTACATCGCCTTCACCCGCCCTGGATGCACTCGCTAAAATTGATCCCGATGAGTTAACACCGAGACAGGCGCTGGATGAGCTCTATCGACTCAAATCACTCCAGAAGGAGTCGGATTAAATCAACGGCATAAAAAAGCCCGGCAATCAGACCGGGCTTTTTTATGCCAAACTGAAACGCACCGCGTCAGGCCTCCTGGGCAAATGAGATCTCCGCCATAAAGTCACCCACTTCCACGACATCCCCTTCCTGAAGCTGCACACCCCCCTTGGAATCTATCTCCTTGTTGTTGATGCGTGGAAAACTGGAGCCGCCAATATGCAGCAGATAAAAACCTTGCGGACGCCTGGCAATAACCGCTACATTCTCGCCCGGCTTACCGATTGTAAAAAGTGACCGGTCAATCCGTTCCATATTGCCTTTATTCGGCCCCCTGAAGAAGCGTAGTGTGGCACTTTTGGGCAGCAGTTTTCTGCTCGGCTTGGCCTGATTGTTACGTGCCGCCGCGATTGCAGCTGGCTGAATTACTACGGTTTTATCGAGATCATTCTCTTCTTCCTCGACATCAGCCAGCAAATCCACGTGATAGGTTCCTATAATCAGACTATCGCCCGCCCTTAGCACGTGTTTGGTGATAGAACGACCATTTAATTGCGTTCCGTTCGTACTCCCCAGGTCTTCAATATAGAGATCGGTATAGATACGCCGAATACTCGCATGATTTCTACTGACCGATGGATCATTCAGCTGGACATCAGATTCTGCATCACGACCGATACTGACGATCTGCTTATCGATAGAGATCTCATCGACCAATACGCCATCTTTTTTTATAACCAGCTTTTCCATCGTTGTTACCGATCCTCTTTCAGAAGATTGCAATGAAATCATTAATGAGGGGAGACCACAGCCAAGGAGATATTGTCCAGGCCACCGCGCTCCAAAGCCCTATCCAGTAGCTGCTTTGCAGCTGATTCCATATCGCCTATTGAATCAATGAGTATCCGTTGCATCTCCTGATCCGACACCATGTTACTCAAGCCATCAGAGCAGAACAGATAGACATCACCTGGCACTACAGCATCACTCGCCACGTCTACCTGAACTATTTCGTTAATGCCCAACCCACGAATAAGTATATTACCTTTGACCCCCGCATCGAGGGCCTCTTGTATGGAGGCGAACATCCCTTCATCAACAACGGCCTGGATCATTGAGTGATCCTTGGTCATTTGCTTGAGTTGACCCGCACGCAAACGATAGAGCCGGGAATCACCCACATGGCCATAATAGATCCTTCCCTCATGAAACAGCCCCATGACGACAGTAGTGGCCATGCCGTCATATTCAGGAGTCGCCATCATCATGGAGAGAATCGCTTCATTGGCCGCTTCAACAGCCGTTGCGATCACTTGGTCAGACGGAACCTGATTAGTATCAATACAGTGTGGCAACAGATTGGCGGTGATACTTTCTACGGCCAGTTGACTCGCTACCTCGCCTGCGTTGTATCCCCCCATACCATCAGCCAGAATAACCAAGCCATGCTTTTCGAGCACTGCCACGCTATCCTCATTGATCTCTCTCACACGCCCTTTATCAGATTGAGAAAAAGCACTAATGGGCATTACATTCATATATTTGATCTGACTCCAGGCTATTTAAGCCTGGATCATCCTCGTGGCGTGGGACTGTCTTTCCATGACTTTGCTATCGGCAGCTTACGCAACAGACTTGAATCTTCAGGCAGTCAGAAGGATTATTCTGTAAACGACTGCACATTTCTGAAGATGCAAGAGAATAAGAGGCGTTAAATGCGCGTTTTATACGATATTTCTCAACAATTCACTGTCGTAACGGAATTTGGAAACAGATGGCTACTTCGATTGAAGCTGTTTCATCTTGCTCAGAATCTTATATAACTTCTCTGCCTCCACATAACCTGGCAGCATCTCACCATTCTCCAGCACCAGCACCGGCGCACCAGATACGCCCAGCATCCCTGCCAGTTTAAGATGGTCCTGCACTGGATTGGGACATGAGCGAGACTCAAGCACCTCCCCCGACATCGCGCGGGCAATCGCCTTTTGGCGGTTTACCGCACACCAGACAGTCACCGCTTTTTCATAGGAAGGAGTGTCCACCCCTGCCCGGGGGAAAAAGAGATAACGGATACGTATCCCCCGATTGGTATACTGTTCGATCTCCTGCTGCATTTTACGACTGTAAGCGCTGTCGATATCCGTAAATACCGTCAAAGTGTGCTTAACTCTTTCAGCTGGCTCAAAGATCAGCATATTTGCCTCACCTATCTGCTCTATTGCCGCGAGAGTTACCTCTTTTAAACGCGGAGAGGTGAGGTTCTTCTGCTGTTCCAGGTCAATGATCTCCCCCTCGATTAAAAAGCGCCCATCCGCACTGACATAGACCAGCCGGGAATCGATAACGACTTCGTAGATATTGGCTATGGGCGTTTCGGTGATACTCTCCGGCACTACCCCGGGAAGCAGCAACAGGAGACTCTGGCGAATATGCTCTACGCTCGCAGCAGACGTTTCTGTTACCCCAGCTTGCGGGAAAATCCCCCACAAAAACAGTAGCGCTATCATCCGGAATCTGGCGACTGCAGTTACCACGAATCAGTCTCTAAAGTTGCTATATTGCAAGGGAAGATCGAAATCCGCATTCTTAAACAGGGCAATTACCTGCTGCAGGTCATCACGATTTTTTCCAGTGACCCGAACCTGATCACCCTGAATCTGGGCCTGAACCTTCAGCTTGGCCGACTTGACCATTTTCACCATCTTTCTCGCTATATCGGCCTCTATCCCTTGTCTGATCACAACCTTCTGGACGGCTGCATTCAAGGTGGACTCAGGCTCTTTAATATCCATACAGGCCAGATCGACTTTCCTCTTGACCAGTTTCTGGCGCAGAATATCTATCATTTGATTGAGCTGAAACTCCTGCTCGCCTTTTAAAGTGATCTCCGCTTCATTCTGTTCAAAGGAGCATTTGGTCCCCTTGAAGTCAAAACGGGTCGATACCTCCCGCTTCGCCTGATCGACGGCGTTTCGAACCTCTTGAATATCTACTTCAGATACGATGTCAAATGATGGCACGGAAATGACCCCTCTCTTATTCTGATTTGCCCGCAAAGGCTACCATACTTAAAGCGATAAAGTAGCGGGCAATTCAGGCCCTGGGATGGTGTTGCTGATGCAGGCTTTTCAAGCGCTCACGGGCTACATGGGTATAGATCTGGGTTGTGGAGAGATCACTATGACCCAATAACATCTGCACCACTCGCAGATCTGCGCCATGATTCAACAAGTGAGTAGCAAAGGCATGCCGCAGGGTGTGCGGCGAAAGATGCTTGTTTATCCCGGCAGTGGCCGCATGCTTCTTAATCCGATACCAGAAGGCCTGCCGCGTCATCGCTGACCCGCGCCGGGTAGGAAAAAGATCCTCGCACAGCCGCTCGCCCAGAAGATCAAAACGCGCTGATTTCAGAAAGCGCGAGAGCCACTCTACCGCCTCATCACCGAGCGGAACCAATCGCTCCTTTCCCCCTTTGCCCATCACCCGGACGAGACCTTGGGTAAGACTCACCTGACTGAACTGCAACCCAACCAGCTCGGATACCCTCAAGCCTGTGGCATACAGCACCTCCAGCATGGCCCGGTCCCGAAATCCTTCCGGATCATCAACATCCGGTGCATACAACAACGACTCGACTTCCTGCTCAGTAAGTGACTTGGGCAGTGGCCGGCCCAGTTTCGGGGCTTCGATTAGCATAGAAGGATCGACCTTTAGCCACCCCTCACGCACGGCATATTGATAAAACTGTCTGATTGAGGAGAGGACTCTGGCACTGGAACGGGATTTTCTCCCCGCCTTTGACAGCGCGGCTAAATACTGCAGGAGATCCTCGCGCCGGGCGGTTATCAGCGAAATCTGCTGAGCAGCCAGCCAGCCAGCCAACTTGTTGAGATCTGACTGATAGGCCATCAGCGTATTCTTGCTTAGGCCACGCTCCATCCAGAGCGCATCGGCAAAGCGTTCAATTGAGGGCGTATCGATCTCAACCGTCATGTCAACTTGATTCCCCGCTGAATCACCATCCGTCTGTCCACTGAGATATCTATTCCACTACCGGCCTGATTGGTCATCATACACCGATCCGAAAGTAAACTTCGCCTTCGAAAACTCCGCTTTTTCGGAATGGTATAACGCCAATTTAATTATTGTTGCGAAAGAACGTTGCACCGGCTATCGCTAATGATGGATTATAGTGAGTACAAAGCGAGGCAATTAAAAGCTACTCATGCAATTTTCCGGACCTGAACCAGACAACGACATCCCAGCCAGGACAGGCATACTGTTAATCAATCTTGGCACACCTGACTCCACATCCGTGGGTGATGTGAGGCGTTACCTGAAGCAGTTTCTCAGTGATCCACGGGTAATCGAAACCCCACGGTTACTCTGGTGGCTGATTTTAAATGGCGTTATTCTCCGCATCCGACCCGCCCGTTCTGCAGCGGCCTACAGAAAAGTCTGGACCGAACAGGGATCACCCCTGCTTTTTCACACGCAGGCGATTGCTGAAAAGCTGGAAAAAGCAGTTCAGGACGCGCAGCAAACACCGGTCTCAGTCGTTACTGCCATGCGCTACGGCCAGCCGTCCATTGCTGATGGCCTGGAACAACTGAGACAAAAAAATGCACGTCGAATACTGGTTCTACCACTTTACCCTCAGTACTCCGCATCGACCACCGCCTCTACATTTGATGAGATCTCCCGCGTCTTGAGAGGCTGGCGCTGGATACCGGAGTTACGTTTCATCAATCACTATCATGATCAACCGGGCTACATAAAAGCCCTGGCAAACAGCGTAAGAGACTACTGGAACAAGAACGGGGAACCGGATCGTCTGCTGCTCTCGTTTCACGGTATTCCACAGAGCTATCAGGACAAAGGGGACCCTTATGGGCGTGAGTGTAATACCACCGCCAGATTAATTGCAGAGCAACTCGGGCTAGCTGATGATCAATGGTCGATCAGTTTCCAATCCCGCGTCGGCACGCAGGTCTGGCTCAAACCCTACACCGATGAAACTTTGAAACAGTGGGGAGCAGAAGGGGTAGGACGTGTTGATGTGGTGTGCCCCGGTTTTCCTGCCGACTGCCTGGAAACTATCGAAGAGATCGGCGAAGAGAACCGGGATTACTTTCTCGAGGCTGGCGGCAAGTCGTATCACTACATTCCATCACTGAACAGCAGTGATGCACATATTGAGTCACTGAAAGAACTGACGAAGTTGCATCTCTGGCAGGACGTTTAGCCGGTTACCCTACGCAGCCCAGAACAGTTTTTGAAAATCACAAAAAAGCCCGGTCGAAACCGGGCATTTTTTGACTGGAAAGTTCGCCTTACTTCAGCTTGCCAATACCCAGCATCTTCAGGATATATTTCTCATAGATAGGCTCTGAGGTACCTTTCTTCATCTTACGAATAAAGTACTTCTCAAAAGCAATCTTTGCCATATGCACCCACTTACCTTTCTTGAACCAGGCAACATTACGGGGTGGGATCTGCGGCAAGGCGACAAAGGCAGCACCGGTATCACCCATATCGGCCAGACAGATAGCGTTCCAGGTAGCGGTGGTTGAGAGTTCACGGCCGGCGATCTCATCAGCAATATTATGCACAATGGCAGTTACCATTGATTCGATCATATAACCCGTTTTCGGTGCACCCGTTGGCACCGCTGTAGCCTCTACAGGCGGAATGGCGATACAGACACCCGCTGAGTAGATGTTGGGATAGGTTGGATTTCTCTGGTGACTGTCGACAAAGACAAAACCGCGTGGATTACAGAGTCCTTCCA
The DNA here is from genome assembly GCA_007713595.1 of Sedimenticola thiotaurini. Taxonomy (GTDB): domain Bacteria; phylum Pseudomonadota; class Gammaproteobacteria; order Chromatiales; family Chromatiaceae; genus Sedimenticola; species Sedimenticola thiotaurini_A. The sequence continues at coordinate 19,594 of VMRY01000085.1, read as the reverse complement.
CATTCGCCACGGCATCAACACCTTTGAAGGCCGGTAGCATCATGGAGTACTTAAACTCAAGGTCATGGGTTTTCAGCAGATGACCACTGTCATCATACTGTTCGACATGCATCTTCCCCTCTTCAACCTTTGTTACCTTGGCATTGGTGATCCAGTTGATATGATGAGAACGCAGATCTGACTCCAGGAACCCCTTTGAATCACCGACACCACCCAGACCCAAGTGGCCGATATAGGGTTCGGATGTAACAAAGGTCATGGGTATCTTGTCGCGGATTTTCCGTTTGCGCAGATCAGAATCCATGATGAAGGCAAACTCATAGGCGGGCCCAAAACAGCTCGCAAACGGCATGGCACCGATCACCACGTGACCGGGATCGTTCAGTAGATTCTGGTAGGCGTCGTATGCTGTCAATGCATGATCGACAGTACAGATAGACTGGGTATGACCTACTGCAGGACCGGCCCCTTCTACCTCTTCGAAAAACAGCTTAGGTCCGGTCGCAATGATCAAGTAGTCATAGCTGATGACTTCGCCACCCTCCACTTCAAGGGTATTATTCGCCGCATCAATCTTCTCGCAACGTTTGGCAATAAAATTAATGCCCTTACGTCCCAAATGCGGCTTGATGTCAAAGGTCACACTGGCGCGATCTCGCCACCCAACGGCTACCCATGGATTGGAAGGCGTAAACTGAAACTCTTCCCTTTCATTGATAACTGTAACCTGGTGATCTTTTCCCAGGGTCTCTTTCAGCTCATAGGCACAAGGCATACCACCTGTACCCGCCCCCAAAACAACAATATGCGCCATGCTGCTATCCCTCCTAAGGAATTTTAGTTATCTACAGATTATCCCACCTGCCCCATGCCGGCTCTGGAAAGTGAACTCATCCTTAAGCCCCTGTGGTTATTTATTAAGCATCATCCTATTCGGCTGGCGGCAGATATAAGAGCCTTCCAGCGCGCCTCCTGGAAAAATACTCGTTCAAGACTACTCTGAGCGACTCAGATACTCAAATAGTGTCTGGAAACGTATTTTGTCTGGCTTATCAAACACCGGGTCATCATGATTGGGTGACTGCTCAATAATAGTCTTCCAATGCTCATCCGTTAGAACCTCGTCAAGCATGGGGAAAGCCTCTTGCTCTTCAAGCGCCAGATGCTGTCGCTGGAGAGCGATAAATTCTCTCCCCTGCACCTCCAGCTCATCACGTGACATCACTCCGCCCTGGTAGATGTTTTCCAGAGAGTTGCGGAAGATGCGTGTCAGCTGCCCCAGCTCATGGTGTTGTGTTATTAGCCGGTCCATCAGTTCCGCGCGCTCACCAACCAGAGGTCTGGCAACCGTGAAGATGACATTCTCCAGTGGATGATGCCCCTGATCAGCATAGGTCTCCATATATTCCAGCAATTCGATCTTAAGATCAAAATCTGATTCACGGCCCGCCAGAAACTGGTCAAGCTGCGCTGTCAGTAAGTCGAGTATTTTCTCGAGATTTCTATGATCCTTGTGTAATTTTTCCAACAGATGATGCATCGGATGCCTCCAAATAACAAGCTGATAAATCTTTCTGGGACTGACTTAACCTACCGCCCCATTTAATATTTTTATAAGCTTCCGTTCTCTCTCGTGCATGCAGACCCCTTTCCCTGAGACAACAGGTAATGATCCATCCTAACCCATCTCTATCGGCAGTGACCACTAGGCAGAAGAAAATTCTCTCGCCAAGTTACCCAATCGCGTCATCTCCTGAATTTTTCACCGCCTTCGAAAACGAGCTGTTCCGTTTTAGCCGCCGCCACAACCAGCCTCCAGAGGCTGATTCACCAGTGAGAATATAATTCAGCGCATGAACATTTTGCAGCCCCCATTCCATGCGATCCCGGGATGAGTAGCGTCCGCAGAACAGCAGATGATCACCTTTTTTCAGCGGTGTATCGAAGGCTGGCAACATCGAACGCTGCTCTCCCCGTTTCATGAGAAGGGGGATACAGGGCAGGGATCGTTGCCGGTGGCGTGGGTCGACCAGCAGATGGCCCAATGTCACCAGGCTACCTTGATTGATTGCACTAAAAACCGCCAGCGCCTGCTTGCTGTTCAATTCAACTTCCCAGACGACAGGCCTCTCCCCATCGACCAGGGCACCAATTCTGCTGACCAGCTCACAGGCCCACTCATCCGTTTCATGGCGTGCCAAACTGGTGAATTGATAGAGGAGCGGCGTGCCCAGCAAGACACGAATCCTGTTGGCGATTATAGCGCTGGCATGCATCACCATATCGGCCTTCACTGCATTGACGATGGACTGATTTTCCTTCTGGTTCTGCCGCAAAATAACAAACAGATCAGGACGCAACTCTCTGGCGGTCATGATAATCGATAGATTATTGGCATCATTATCCGTCCCTGCCACCAATCCAACAGCCTGTTCTATTCCAGCCTCTGACAATGTCTTCGCTTCAGTACCCCGACCAAGAACATAGCCCTCTTGCGGCATGCCAGTGACATCTGGTTTTGACTCAATGACAATCGGTTCAATGCCCTCCTTCTTTAGCCGTTGACAAATCGCCTTACCAAAACGACCGTAGCCACAGACAATCCAGCGACCCGATGCAGGTGGGTAGATCGGTTCTTCCAAAGAATAACCGCGCCCCCCCGTAAGCCAGGCGTGCAGCAGATAGAGACCTGGTGCCTGGAGCGCAGTCGCCAGATGGTGGGCAAAGGTGTCAAATGGATTGATGATGTGATCGGTACCAAATGACGCCATATTCTCTTCAATGTCATGAGAATCAGATCGACAGATCACCTTGATCTCTGGATGCAGCAGTTTGCTGGTAATAGCAATCTTCAGGTTTACCTCGTTGACATTCGTCAGAGCCACAACGCCACGACAGAGCGGATTTTTTAGTCCAGCTTCCAGCAGGTGTATTGGCTTGGAGGCATCTCCATGCAGGGCGGGCACAAACTGACGCAGGTTCTCCAGCTGCAGTATATTCACCCGGTCCGGGTTGATATCAATAGCAACCACCGAGTGGTCCCGCTCCGTCAGAGCATGGATCAGGGCACTGCCCGTTTCGCCATAGCCACAAACAAGATAAAAGGCATCACGCATCCGTTTTACACGTTTGGTGAATTTACTTTCGGTCAATGCCTGCTGGAAGGTCTTATCCTGGACCAGCGTCAACAACGTACCAATGGCATAGACCCAGACCACCACCGTGGCGTAGATGGAGAAGGTAACCCAGAGCCGCTGGGCATCCGTAAATGGATAGGGAATCTCACCAAACCCAATCGTGGTGGCCATAAAGCTGACGAAATAGATGGCGTGAAACAGATCCATATACCAAACATTGCCAGCATCATCCTGCCCCGGTATCAGTGACAAACCCAATACAGCAACCGCATAGGTCACCACCAACGTCAGCAGTGGCTGGCGCATCCGGCGAAAGATGAGGAAGTAGATGCTATGCATCGTCGGTAATCCTATCAGCGCCGTAGCATGACCGTCTCAATGACCAATAAAACCACAGAGATAACATTCGCCAGCATGGCCCCACCCGATAACGAAACGATACTGGCGGTTACAGGCGGGGTCAGTCCAGTTGCAGAGATGTGCTCTGCCACCGTCCAAACCACGGCGGCCGCCAACAACTGCATGACCGCAACCAGACTGGTAGCCAACAGCACCGCGCCCATCTGGGTTCGGTCACCAAATTTGAGCAGTGTTGCAATCACATTGACAATCACAACGGCAAACAGCTCATAGAGATGGTGGTGATCTGGATTATCGATCTCTCCGACAAAAAATCCGAAATTCAGCGTCAACGCTAATACAATAAAAAAACCAAAGACCACCTTTTCCGGATTCATCGATTCCCCTCTCCCTTACTCTAAAGAAAGCAGTCGCTATAACAACTTCCGCTGAATTTGTACTCTCTCTCACTTACGCACTTACCCAGATAATACGTCCTGACCACTCCATTTATCAAAACAACACTCTGATAGCTTTCCGGTACATTCCCATCCCTGCGCTATCACCACTTATGCATAATAATTTGGCTCAAGCACAAAGTTGTTACCTATAGTAACAACTGGTAATCTATTGTAATGCAAAAGCACCCGGATCCTATCAGGTTAAGAGAGAGTGCGCTGATCCTGGCCCTCTTTGCCCTTTTTCTCTTCGCCTCGCCACTTACGATATGGTGGGCATCTGACCGCGCGCACTGGCTGGTCCCTTATGGATTGTGGCTGCTTGTAATCGTGTTGGGTGCCTGGTTACGCCGGAAATATTCCCAGCATGACCTATGATCTGGAGATCCTTTTTGGAGCCAGTCTGTTCTATCTGCTGCTGCTCTTCTTCGTAGCCTACGTTACTGACAGCGGCCTGCTACCCGACCGCTGGACCGATAATCCTCCCGTCTACGTCCTCTCCCTGGGCGTCTACGCCACTTCCTGGACCTACTACGGCAGTGTTGGCTTCGCCCAGCGCGAGGGCTACCAATTCCTGACCATTTATATGGGCCTCACTATCGCTTTTATTTTAAGCCCGGTACTGCTGCAACCCTTACTGCGCCTGACCCGGGAATACCAGCTCACTTCCCTGGCTGATCTGCTCGCTTTTCGCTATCGCAGTCAGCTCGGGGGGGTCCTGGTCACCCTGTTCATGTTACTTGGATCGTTGCCCTATATCGCTCTGCAGATCCGCGCAGTAACCAGCTCGATCCAGGTACTGACCCACGATGACATTCCCCAGACCTTGGCATTGGGCTTCTGCGGGATGCTGACGCTGTTTTCCATTCTGTTTGGCGCGCGGCATATCACACCGCGAGAGAAACACCGGGGTCTGGTGGCAGCCATTGCATTTGAGTCACTGGTCAAGATTATCGCCATGTTGGCGGTGGGCTATTTTGCCATCTTTGGTGTTTTTTCCGGGCCTACTGACCTGGCACAGTATCTGGAAAGACACCCTGAAGCACTACACAATCTTTATGAACCGGTGCGTGAAGGACCCTGGACTACCCTGCTGTTTTTGTCATTCTGTGCGGCCTTTCTGCTGCCCAGACAGTTTCATATGACCTTTACAGAGAATCTCTCAATTCGCTCTCTGGCCACTGCAAGTTGGGCTTTTCCCCTCTTTCTGCTGTTGCTGAATCTGGCCATTCCACCCATTCTCTGGGCAGGCGAATATCTGAAATTAGACATGGATGCGGACTACTATGTGCTTGGCATCACCTTGAGCAAAGGACCAGCCTGGCTACCCGTGCTTGCGTTTATTGGTGGCGTTTCCGCCGCCAGCGCCATGGTGATCGTCTCGACCCTGGCACTCTCATCCATGTGCCTCAACCATCTACTGCTGCCAGCCAGTTATCCCGATCCGAAGGTCGATCTTTATCGCTGGTTGCTGTGGGGACGCCGCCTCCTGATTGGATTGATTATTTTTGCCGGGTACATCTTTTACGAGGTGCTGGAGCACAATCAGGGACTGGTTCAACTCGGCCTGATCTCATTTGTAGCTGTTGCCCAGTTTTTACCTGGCATTGTGGGACTTCTTTACTGGCGCCGCGCTACTCGCGAAGGTTTCATCACTGGTCTTCTTGGAGGCTTCTCGATCTGGGTGATCACGCTATTACTGCCGCTACTGGAGCAGTCCGGTTTCATGAATACTGGCATTGATCTCCCTGCCATGCGTGATACGGCTGGCCTTGATCAATGGCAGTTCTCCACATTCTGGTCACTCACCTGCAACAGTCTGCTGTTCGTGATTATCTCACTCATCACCCGGCAGTCACCGGAAGAAGAGGAGACCGCACTCGCCTGTCGCAGCGAAGTGGCAATTATGATTCCACTGGACGGTACGCTTACGGCGGCCTCTCCAGCCCAGTTCTCTGAAGGCCTTGCCGTCATGCTGGGGCGTGAAGCGGCCGAGATGGAGGTCAATCAGGCCCTGGAGGATCTGGAGCTGGACCGAAGCGAAACCCGCCCCAGAGAGTTGAAGCGACTCAGACAACGCATTGAACGAAATCTCTCTGGTTTGGTAGGACCTGCCATGGCCCACATGATCATCAATCAGCAGCTCAAGGTTGATGGTGATGCAAAAACCGCCCTGGCTGACTCAATCCGCCACATGGAAGAGCGCATGGAGCAGTCGCGCAGTAAGTTGAAAGGCCTGACTGCCGATCTTGATGCACTGCGTCGTTATCATCGACAGGTACTGCTGGATCTACCCCTAGGAGTCTGCGCCGTGGATCCAGATCACACCGTGGTCACCTGGAACCTGGCACTGGAGGTAATGAGTGGTGTACCCAGCAGTGAAGCCACCGGACGCAAGCTCTCCTCACTGACGGCCCCTTGGGGTGAGCTTCTAGCCGGTTTTGCTTTGGCCCAGGATGAGCATATCCATCACATGGAGGTGCCGATCTACAACAGCCCGCACTGGTTCAATCTGCATAAGGCGGCGATTCTCGACCCTGATCTGCCACACTACCAAACCGGCCCACGCAGCGGCCTGGTTCTGCTGCTGGAGGATTTGACGGATCTGGAGACCCTGGAAGCCGAGCTTGCCCATAGCGACCGACTCGCCTCCATCGGAAAGCTGGCAGCAGGTGTTGCCCACGAGATTGGCAACCCCGTATCCGGCATCGCCTCACTGGCGCAAAACCTGCTGGAAGAGCGCGACGAAGAGACTACCCGAGAGAGTATTCAAGCGATTCTGCAACAGACCCGACGTATCAGCAGCATTGTGCATTCGCTCATGAGTTACAGCCGCAGTGGACGCATCGGGCTTAATTTTGAAACCTTCACCCTAAACAGCATCCTGGAAGAGGCCATCCAACTCGTTGGACTCACCCGAGCGGGAAAGCACGTGGAGTTCAGCAACAGCTGTCCAGAAGACCTGCTTATAAAAGGTGATCGTCAACGGCTTGCCCAGGTAATGGTGAATCTACTGACCAATGCCTGCGATGCATCAGAACCGGGCGACCGGGTAGAGATTTTCGCCTTTGCCTCAAACGACCAGATACAGATTGAGGTGATGGATCAGGGAGAGGGGATCCCGGAAGACGTCCAGGACGTGATCTTCGAACCATTCTTTACTACCAAAGAGGCCGGAAAGGGAACCGGCCTTGGCCTGCCCATGGTCGGCAAAATCATCGATGAACATAATGGCAGTATCGCTATCGATTCGGCGCCAGGAGTAGGCACCCGGGTCATAATCAAATTGCCGCAACACTTGGACCTGTAATGTCATGAGCCAAATACTGATTATTGAAGACGAATCGGTCATCCGTACCGCTGTAGAGCGTCTACTGACCCGACGGGGTTATAAGGTCAGTGCAACAGAATCGGTTGAGGAGGCAGAGCAGAAATATGACCTGCAGAGCTTTAACCTGATACTGACAGACGTCCGACTTCCCGGCGTACCAGGAACTGAAGTAATTCATCGTGCGCCTGGGGTGCCTGTTCTGATCATGACGAGTTACGCCAGTGTCCGTTCGGCCGTTGACTCGATGAAAAAAGGGGCCATCGATTATATTGCCAAACCGTTTGATCATGACGAACTGGTACTGCTCATCGAACGCACCCTGAAGCAGGAAAAACTGGGGCGAAAGACAGAGGTTCTGAAATCTGACCTGGACAAATCCTATCCCGTTGATGGCATGGTAGGAAAATGCCCCGCCATGCAGGAGGTCTGCCGTCGGGTTACCAAGGTGGCACCAACCGACAGCACCGTACTGATATTTGGTGAGTCTGGCACAGGCAAAGAGCTGGTGGCCAGGGCTCTGCATGAACAGAGCCTGCGCAAAGACGCCCCGATTGTCACAGTCAACTGCGCAGCCATCCCTGAGACACTGATTGAATCAGAGCTTTTCGGACATGAAAAAGGGGCGTTCACCGGCGCTGATTCCAGTCGCACCGGTCTGATCGAAGCGGCTGAAGGGGGCACGCTGTTTCTGGATGAGATAGGCGAATTGCCCCTCGCAGCGCAGGCCAGACTGCTTCGCGTGCTGCAAAATGGAGAGATACGCCGGGTAGGTTCCGAGCAGTCACGGCTGGTCGATGTTCGACTGATCGCTGCAACCCATCGCGATCTGAAACAACGGGTTCAGGAGGGGGAGTTTCGCAGTGACCTCTATTTCCGGTTACGGGTCGTTGAACTCAATCTACCACCACTAAGAGAGCGCGGAGCGGACGTGGTGGAGTTGGCCAAATTTCTGCTGGAAAAGACACGCAAGCAGCTCAATCGCTCCCCCATGACACTCAATCAGGCCGCCATCGAAACAATCACTACCTACAGCTGGCCAGGCAATGTACGTGAACTGGAAAATGCCCTGGAACGGGCCGTTATTCTCTGTGAAGAGGAACTGATTACACCCGATCTGCTGGCAATTGAGAGCGCCCACTCCACTGCTGGCAAACCTACCAGCACACTCAACCAACCTGCCGGCGATCTCTCACTGGAAGAGTATTTTCGCCAGTTCGTCCTGGAAAACCAGGACCAGATGACGGAAACTGAACTCGCCAAGCGACTGGGCATAAGCCGCAAGGCGCTGTGGGAACGGCGCCAACGCTTCGGTATACCGAGGACAAAAAAAGGGGCATCCTGATCGATTAAGAAATAACGGCAACAGAACCCGCTGTTACCTAATCACACAGGCACGTTACTATCAGTAACAAAAAGGGGTAATGCAAGGCACCTGCGTTATACAAGCCATTGAGCTGAATAGCTTTAATAAACGGCACGTTTCTCGCATAATAACGACAGCTTTTGAATTCAACTACGCCTCTGCTGTGTACTTGATTCAGAAATACAGAATTATAAAATCCATTTACAACTCACTACTTGAGGGGGAATACGACCAATGGACGCGAAGGTTGTCTGGTTGTTTGTATTCGTTGCGCTTTACTGGTCCTACTGTATCTTCTGGGGCATCAAGGGTGCCCTGTCTGCCAAGACAGCCAGTGACTATTTTGTTGCAGGACGTCAGATTTCACTCTGGGTGTTTATTCTTGCTGCCACGGCAACCTCCTTCTCCGGCTGGACCTTCATGGGCCACCCGGGACTGATCTATCGTGACGGGTTTCAATACGCTTATGCCTCGTTCTATGCCATCACCATCCCTTTTACCGGCGTCCTGTTTCTCAAACGGCAATGGATGCTGGGCAAGCGCTTTGGTTTCATCACGCCCGGCGAGATGCTCTCCTACTACTTCCGCTCTGATCTGATCAGGATACTGGTCGTACTGGTGGCATTGATCTTCTCTGTCCCCTATCTGGGTATCCAGCTGCGCGCCTCCGGCTTCCTGTTCAACGTGCTCACCGATAACATGCTAAGCACCACTGTCGGCATGTGGCTACTCTCGATCGTGGTTATTATCTACGTCGCGTCGGGTGGACTCAGAGCCGTTGCCTACGTCGATTCCGCCCAAGCGATCCTACTCGGCGGCGGCATTGTGGTGATTGGCATTATCGCCATGCACGAAGTGGGCGGATTTTCCCGTCTGAATGAAGGTATTGCCGCACTGACCCAGATCGACCCCGCCACGGGCAAAGCCATGTTCGGCAAGACCACTCCCGATGGCTACAGTGCTTATATAGCCATCCCGGGCGTGATCCAGTTTGGTGCTGGATTGGGGACGGACAGCGCACCCATTGGCGGTGCCTGGACTGGCGTGATGGTACTGACCTATATGTTTGGACTGATGGGCATTCAGTCCGCCCCGGCCTTCTCAATGTGGGCCTTTGGCAACAAGAGCCCCGAGCCATTCGCTCCCCAGCAGGTATGGGCCTCCTCTTTTGTCATCGGATTCATCCTGATGTTTTTTACCGCCATTCAGGGCATCGGCGCTCACTTCCTCGGTGCCGACCTTGAGTTTCTGGCCAAGTTTCCTGAACTGGTCAACAATGTCATGGGCACCGGCCTGGGCGGCATTGATATCATGCAGTCAGAAGGCAAAGGCGACATGCTGGTACCTCAGCTGGTCTACCTGATGTCTGAAACCGCACCTTGGCTGGTTGGCCTGCTTTCGGTCTGCGCCCTGGCGGCCATGCAGTCGACCGGCTCTGCCTATATGTCAACTGCCGGCGGCATGCTGACTCGCGACCTGTTAAAACGATTTATTATCCCTAACGCCTCCCATGCACAGCAGAAGATGTACGGAAGAATCGGTGTGGTCCTGATCGTACTGGCCGCCTTGGTTGTGGCGTCAACTTCCAGCGACGCATTGGTGCTCCTGGGTGGCTTGGCGGTCGCCTATGGTTTCCAGATGTGGCCCGCACTGATCGCCGTCTGCTGGTGGCCCTACCTGACACGCCAGGGGATCACCATCGGCCTTATAGCCGGATTGATTGCCGTAACACTGACCGAAAGTGTGGGTGCGCAATACATGCCATGGGGACGCTGGCCCATGACCCTGCACTCCGCCTTCTGGGGCATACTGTTCAATATGTCGCTGGCCCTGATCATCTCGGCCATGACCCAGAAAGAGAGTGAACGTGAACATCGCATGATTTTCCACAATTTTCTGCACGATCATGCCTCTCTCTCACCGGAAAAACGCGGGCTGATCCCGGTGACCTGGATTGCCACATTGATCTGGTTCTTCTTCGGTATTGGGCCCGGAGCAGTGATCGGCAACTGGATCTTCGGTGATCCCACTAACGCTGCCACCTGGACGTTTGGCATGCCTTCGATCTGGGCATGGCAGTTACTTTGGTGGTTACTCGGTGTTGGTATGATGTGGCTGCTGGCCTACAAGATGGAACTCTCCACCATTCCGCATAAAGAGGTCGTGGCACTGCATGAAGATATCGGTGATATCCAGCTGGATCTGGATAAACCGGGATGATTGTCAACCAGAACTTTTTTCGAAGGGCATACCGCTACAAAGGCAGGGGAGTTTATAGCCCTGCGAAAGAGAATAGCATTTCACCATATTGAGCGATGAATCAGGCCATGAGCATGTCATTCTTTTTCTGGTTCATATTACTGGCGGCGATGCTGTATGTACCGGTCAGCAACCTGATCTGGGTAGTCAGTGTCAGACGCCTGCAACAAAAATTGGGAAGTCCCCTTGAGGGGGAGGCATTGCAGGGTCAGAAGACCCGGGCACGCTTTATCAGTCTCTTCCTGGTCACCCTCTTTTCATGGCTCTTCAACCTGTGGCTGAGCAGCACAGGCAATGGATGAAGCGCGCTACCGACTACTGGTTAGAGTTGCCATTATCTTGACTGTAGCCTGGATCGGCTGGATGTTTTATGACACTGACCTCCAGGAAACAAAACCTGGCGCACACGAGCTTGCCGCCGCCGACCGTTACCTTGAAGACGGTCAATTTGGCAACGCCGTTGATTTATTCAGCAAGGTCTATGCTGAGGATGAGAATAATATCGGCGCACTGCGCGGCATGGCTCAATCACATATGCGGTTGGGACTACAACAACGCGTTGAAGCGCTGCAACTGGAACAGCAAAACAATGAGGAAAAGGCTGGCGCGGTTAGGGCCGAATCAGCCAGGCATCTGCAAACAGCACGGGCCCTGTATGACAATTCGATAAAACGGGAAAGGGCTATCGGCATCAGTGATGCAAATCGTCGCGCACTCGGTGTCGCCTATGCCAACCGAGGCATCTTACGGGATCAGCTGGCAGACTATACAGGCGCTCTGAATGATTACCGTGAGGCAGTAAAATTGGCGCCGGAAGTCAAGCAAGGGCCTGACTTTCTTACCCGGTTCATGCGCAATCAGCCAGAAAAACCGCCCTCCGTTGCTGACCGGGCGCGCTACCTGGAGGAACAATTGGCAAAGCCGCCAGCAGAACGCCTGATGCGACAACCGGATAAAGATGCTAAACAGCAGTCATACAGGCTCGAATAGAAACCGAAAGCAACCGCTAACTCATAACAGTTTAAGGATATCGACAAACAGAACGCGGGTAAAAAACAGCAGTGCAATGGCACCGAACAAGAGATGACCGGTATCGTTCTCACCATCTTCATTTCGATGGGTCAGTGCGTGATGGGCAATCGCACCGGTGACAAGAAGGAAGATCCAGTCTATCAATTTAGCGCCTATATGATATTTGCCAACCTAAGAAGTCAGAGAAAAATAGCAGTTTTTGAAGATTGACGACAGTTCAAATGAGCATCCTGGAAAATAGATAAGCCACCTAACAAACGCATGAAAGAGACGCGAGCCACTTTATCAACCGAGCAGATACTAGCTGCCACACGCACCTTCAAAGAGGTTCCAATTGAAACCTTAAAAGAGCTGGTGGCCTGCGCGAGCAAGCGAGTACTGCCAGGTGGCGTTGCACTTTTTCGTCCCGGTGAACCTTACAAAAAAGAGATCTATATACTGCTCGACGGCACTGTGGTGATGCATCGTCCGACCGGCCGTCAGGACACCGTTCTGCCTGGTGACCTGATTGGACTGGCCAATTACCTGGACAAGAATGACTACACGACCAAGACCGTTGCAACCAACCAGTCCGTTATTCTCGCCATTCCGGAAGATCGATTTAAGACGCTGGAACAGAAACGGCCGGAACTGTTCAACGTGCTGAACCGGGTAATCGCCACCAAGTTAAGGGAACGCAGTCCGGATCGATCCATCTCAACCGGCGTGCTTGCACAACCAGTTACCCGCGTCATGCATTCACCGGCAGTATTCTGCACAGCAGAAACCACCCTGCGTGATGCCTTCAGCATGATGAAAGCGCGAAAGATTGGCAGCATCGTCATCACTGATGAGAAGGGACTGTTGCGCGGAATGCTTACCTATGCCGGCATAGCTGAAGCGGTCATGGTGAATCAGGCTGATCCGGATGATCGGGTGATCAACGTAGCCTTTGAAACACCGCGAGTGATTGATCCCGAGACCGCGTTATGGGAAGCAGAAGAGATCATGAAGCGGCACTCGGCCGAGTACCTGATTGTCCTGGAAGACCAGCATCCTATCGGCACCGTATCACAGACCGACATTCTGCGCATACTGATCTCACGCCCCAGTACCCTGACCAATCGACTGCGGGATGCAGACACCATTAAGGAGTTGGCGAACCTCATGCCACAACTCGTTGATGCTGCGATCGACATACAGGAGACCAATCACCGCCCCAGCAGTGCCGTGCGGCTGCTCAGTGAATATCATCTGATCGCCCAGCGACGCACCGTCGAATTAACCCTCCGATGGATGGAGACAAAAGATCTGGGTGAAGCCCCTGTAGGATTTAGCGTGCTGATTATGGGTTCAGGTGGGCGCCTGGAGATGCTACTCAATCCAGACCAGGACAACGGCATTATTATTGAGGACACCCCGATCAGTGAAACGAAAGAGGTAAAGGATTGGTTTGATCATTTCTGCAATCGGCTCAATCTGAATCTTGATCGGATTGGTTACCCACTCTGCCCCGGTGCCATCATGGCACGCAATCCTCTCTACAATAAGACGCTAGCCAAATGGAAACAGCAGATAAGCCATATCGTTAATCACCCAACAGAGAAGGCCGCACGCTGGTCAAACGTGGTTTTTGATTTCGATACGCTGTATGGCGATGATTCACTGACCACCGAATTGCGCAGACATTCCCTTGCTGAAATCAAGGATAAACCCCGACTGCTAAAATTGATGTCTGATCACGACGCCGAGGGAAAACCCGCTATTGGATTCTTCAACCAATTGGTTACTATGAAGGACGAACAGGGTGAGTATATCGATATTAAACGTAACGGTTTACGTATCATTGCCGATGCCGCGCGTATTTTTTCATTGCAGAACGGCATCGCTGCACAGAACACCACCGATAGGCTGAATGCACTGACACGTGTCGGAAAGCTCTCCAGCGATTTCAAAGACTCGGTACAGGAGGCCTTTGAAGAGCTGCTTGACCTGCTCTTGACACATCAGATCAGGCAAGCCAAGAGTGACAACGAATTGAACAAACTGATTAACCCGGAGCGACTCTCTCCGCAATCACGCAGCACACTGCGTATGGCGATGCGAGCAGTGAAACGGTTCCAGGAGCGTTTACAGGACGATTACGCAACCGATATATTTTGATTAAGGAGAAGAGTGGCAGGCGCTGACAGCCAATGGAATGAAGCAAACTAATCCCGGTTTCGTTAAGTAGACGGCGATAGATAAAAAGAGAGAACCCGGGAAAGAGCAGGCTGGACAACAATCGTCGATACCCTATGGCAAGCGAACAGCTCGGTGAATTACTGGGAAGGATACATGCTGGATTCCGGCGTACCCTGGGCAAGGGGGCGCTACTCGCTGATCCAGACATGCTTTTGCTTCATCGGCGACTGCTCTCGGTAAATCCGAAGAAGCTAGTCAATAAGCCGATTGAGAAGACGCGTTTTGTAGTGATTGACACTGAAACAACGGGATTACAGGCCTATGCGGGGGATGAAATCTGTTCAATCGCTCTACTGGAGATGCAAGGTCTTGAGCTAACCGGAAGGGAGTTCAATACACTGATTTATCCGGGCCGATGCATTCCTGAAGCGTCAACCCGCATTCATCATCTCAGCGATGATGATGTAAGAGACGCACCTTTGATTGAAGAGGTCATGCAGGAGATTGCAGATTTTATTGGCGAGAGTGTACTAGTGGGACACCATGTAGGGTTTGACATCCGGTTTCTCAATAAAATCCTGCAAAAAGAGTTACTTTGTCATTTGCGACATCCATGGTTAGATACCATGCTGCTCTACCTTGTACATACCGGTCGGGTTGGGCACTATACATTGGAAGAGGTGGCGGATTACACAGAAGTTGTCATCGAGGGGCGTCATACCGCACGAGGTGATGCGATGATAACAGCCGAGGTCTTCAAACGATTGGCGGCTGTGCTTGTGGAGTACAATAATCCAGTGAATAAACTGATCCATCGCCAGTATGAGCTGGGGCATTTTTAGTCATTACATAGCTAAAAAGCATCACTCGATTAACTATAGAAATAAAATCAGTAATAATATTTTTATTTTGAGAGAAACGACCAAGCGATTGGTCCATGTATTTTAAAGAAAAGGAGACATGCTATGTCCGAAGAGAAAATCTATCCGGTTAGTGCTGACACCGCTGCTCAAGCCCACATTGATGCTGCAAAATACAAAGCGATGTACCAGCGCTCGGTCGAAGACCCGGATGGTTTCTGGGGCGACGCCGCTGAAGAGTTTCTCACCTGGTCCAAGAAGTGGGACAAAGTGAGTGAGTGGGACTTTAATGATGCCAACATCAAATGGTTTCAGGGTGGCAAGTTAAATGTCTCCTACAACTGCCTGGATCGCCATCTGGATACCCGGGGTGACCAGACTGCACTGATCTGGGAGAGTGACAATCCCAATGAAGACAAAAAGATCAGCTATCGGGAACTGCACAGAGAAGTATGTAAATTCGCTAACGTACTAAAATCCCGCGGTGTTAAGAAGGGTGATCGTGTCTGCATCTACATGCCGATGATCCTGGAAGCCTCTGTCGCCATGCTGGCCTGTACCCGCATCGGCGCGGTGCACTCTATCGTCTTCGGCGGTTTTTCACCAGACGCCCTCTCCAGCCGAATCCTCGATTCTGACTGCCAGACCCTGATCACTGCTGATGAGTCCGTTCGTGGTGGCAAAAATGTCCCGCTCAAGGCCAATGCCGATATAGCGCTGGAAGATTGTCCAAACGTGCGGACCTGTATTGTGGTCAAGCGTACCGGTGGTGATGTCGCCTGGACTGAAGGAAGGGATATCTACTACCACGATGCCATGGCAGACGCGTCAGACGTCTGCGAACCAGAAGAGATGGATGCGGAAGATCCCCTGTTCATTCTCTACACCTCTGGTTCAACCGGACAGCCTAAAGGCGTACTGCATACCACGGGCGGCTATCTGCTGTATGCCGCTATTACGCATAAATACACCTTCGATTACAAAGAAGGCGAAATCTATTGGTGTACCGCTGACGTTGGCTGGGTAACCGGTCACACCTATATCGTATACGGCCCACTGGCCAATGGCGCCATCAGTCTGATGTTTGAAGGCATCCCCACTTACCCGGATGCCGGGCGTTTCTGGGCCGTCTGCGAGAAACACAAGGTCAATACCTTCTACACCGCACCCACCGCCATTCGCGCCCTTATGCGTGTTGGCGAAGATCCCGTTAAAAAGCACGATCTGTCATCACTGCGTCTGCTCGGATCCGTCGGCGAGCCAATCAACCCGGAAGCCTGGGAGTGGTACTATCGCGTGGTCGGTGGTTCACGCTGCCCAATCGTCGATACCTGGTGGCAGACTGAAACCGGTGGACACCTGATCACCCCACTGCCCGGTGCAACTGATCTTAAACCTGGCTCAGCCTCGATGCCTTTCTTCGGCGTGGTCCCTGAGATCGTTGATGCCGCTACCGGTGAGGTACTGGAAGGTGAATGCGAAGGTGCATTGATCATAACCCGTCCCTGGCCTGGTATGATGCGCTCAGTCTATGGTGATCATGACCGCTTTAAATCCACCTATTTCTCGCAATATCCTGGTAACTATTTCACAGGTGACGGGGCACGTCGCGATAAGGATGGTTACTACTGGATTACCGGCCGAATCGATGACGTGTTGAATGTCTCCGGACACCGTCTTGGTACTGCGGAAATCGAATCAGCGCTGGTATTACATGAGAAAGTGGCTGAAGCTGCGGTGGTGGGCTATCCACATGAGATCACTGGCCAGGGCATCTACGCCTACGTCACCCCCATGGCGGGCGTTGAACCCACCGATGAACTGAAGGCAGAACTGGTCAAGCTGGTGCGTAATGAGATTGGCCCCATTGCCAAAATCAATCTCATTCAGTGGGCGACCGGCCTACCCAAGACACGTTCAGGTAAGATCATGCGTCGTATCCTGCGCAAGGTTGCCTGTAACGAGATCGACACACTCGGTGATACCTCTACCCTGGCTGATCCTGGCGTAGTGGATGATCTGATTGAAAACCGCGCCAACAAGTAAGCGCAATTACGGCTAGAAACCAAAGGGTAACCCTGATAACAGGGTTGCCCTTTTTACTGCGATTGATTCAGTACGGACTACTGATCATCAAGTATATTTGCTCACTACACCATCCATGCAAACAACGCCAAACCTGTGCTTTAAACGGATGCAGACATGCGCCGTGGCAGAGCCTATACTTTTACATACGGAGATGGAGTACCACTATATCCGCTCTTGACAATAACCCGGCAAACAACGGGAAAAGTTATCATTCGAGGGGGCCCCGATTTGACCGATCGGCAGGACGAAGTAAAGATCAATATCTCTACCTATGAGTGGTCAGTACGGCTTTTTTCCACTCTCAGGCGGCTGTTGAGCGTCAACATCAAGATGCACCACGATCGGGGTCAGGTCGCTGAGGGTGAGATTTTCCTGTTCAATCACTTTGCCCGCTTTGAAACATTTATCCCCCAGTATCTGATCTACCAGGAGAGTGGTGCCTATTGCCGTTCGGTTGCGGCGAGTGAGTTTTTTCAAGGTGATGATGCACTGACCAATTACCTGCTCAGTGTCGGTGCAGTACCCCATAATCATCCCCGACTGATCGCCTATCTTGCTGAAGAGATCCTGCGAGGGAGAAAGGTGATTATCTTCCCAGAGGGCGGGATGGTAAAAGACCGCCGATCACAGGATCGAAAAGGCCGCTATAGCATTTATTCACGTACGGCACTGGAGCGGAGAAAACACCACACCGGGGCGGCAGTGCTGTCGCTGGCAGTCGATATTCTCAAGCAATCCATTCAACTCGCATTTGAACAAAACGATCAATGCCAGATAGATCACTGGATGAAACGGCTTGAGTTTAACGACCCACTGCTGCTCCAGAATGCCGCTAACCGTCCTTCTACAATTGTACCCGCCAACATTACGTTCTATCCGATGCGTGTCAGTGACAACCTGCTGCATAGTGGATTCGAACTGATTAACAAGGGAATCAGTCGCCGGCTCTCTGAAGAGTTATTAATCGAAGGCAATATCCTGTTGAAGAATACCGATATGGATATTCATCTGGGTGACATTCTCTATAGTCGAGACTATTGGAGCTGGTGGGTCAAGCCGATTGTTAAACAGTTAGCGCCAGATATGAAATCACTGGATGAACTGCTACTACGGGAAAACGCTCATCCCAACATTAAACATCGCCTGCTAACCAGTCGGCTGAGACAGAACGCCTTAAGGCTACGTAACGATTATATGAAGGCAATCTACAGTGAGGTCACTATCAACCTCAGCCATATTGCTTCCTTGATCATCTATTACCTACTCGAGAAAAATCAAACCGCCATCAGTAGCGATCTGTTTCATCGCACCCTCTATTTAGCTGTAAAATCGGTTCAGAAGATTCCCAATATCAATCTGCACAGGAGCCTTCAGGATTCCAGCTGTTATGGGGAGTTAGCTATAGGAGAGTGCGCTGGTCTGGATCAGTTTTTTCTGACAGCATCGCAGCTTGAACTGATCGAACATGAAAATGATCGGTATCTGTTCATGCCCAAGCTTTGTAAAGACCATGAGTTTGACCAGATCCGTCTGGAAAATATGATCGAGGTCTATGCCAATGAAGCCCGACCGGTAACCGGCTTAACACAACTCATCGGTCACTCGATCAATCAGGCCCAGCATATTGACCCAAGGCAGATGGCAGCCCTCCTGTTTGATGATGAGATACAGAGCTATCACTGGGATAAAAAACAGTTCTCTAAACCGCGGCATCAGGAGATCAACAACAAAGAGACAGCGACTGAAAGTGCAGAACCCTTACTAATTGTACCTAAAAACCCGAATCCACTGGGTATCGTATTGGTACATGGTTTTCTTGCATCACCGGCAGAAGTTTTCTCCTTCGCGGAAAAACTGGGGCATCTCGGTTTTACTGTCATCGCGCCCCGACTGAAAGGGCATGGCACATCGCCTTGGGATCTGCGTGAGCGCAGCTGGAAAGAGTGGTTGGCATCTGTTCAGCGTGCCTATCGAATCATGCAGCACTATTGTGAAGATATCTGCCTGATCGGCTTCTCAACCGGCGGGGCCTTATCACTCCTGGCTGCAGCAGAACAGCCGGATGGACTGGCGGGTGTCGTCGCCATCTCTACACCGGTGAAATTTCGCAATAAGAATATGATCTTTGTACCGTTGGTCCATCATGCCAATAGGTTAATGCGCTGGCTGCCCTCATACGAAGGCATCATGCCGTTCCGGCACAACAACACCGAACATCCGGAGATCAACTACAGCACCATGCCACTGCATTCGCTTTTTGAACTGCGTCTGATGGTGACACAATTAACCAAGCAGCTAGCCGATATTCACTGCCCAACCCTGCTGCTACAGGGCGATGAAGATCCAGTGGTAGTGCCTGACAGTGCCAGACGCGTATATGAAAAGATCAGCAGTAAAGAGAAAAGCCTTGAGATCATCCAGTCTAATCGGCACGGTATTCTGAATGAAAATATCGGCAACACTCAGGGGATCATCATCCAGTACCTGAAGGGACTCAATTCAAGATTCACAAACACGGCTATAGAGACAACAGTGGTTGAACCAGCCAAGCAGAAACTGGTCGT
>VMRY01000019.1 GCA_007713595.1 Sedimenticola thiotaurini | reverse complement strand
GGGAAATCACTCTATTGTGGTTTTTACCTGAATGAACTGATGATGCGCCTGCTGCAACGAAACGACCCCCATGAAAGACTCTTCCACCTGTATGCAAATCAGTTAGCACGTCTCGCAGAAAAAGGCATAGATGAAGCGGAACTACGTTATTTTGAACTCGACCTGTTGAATGAACTGGGTTATGGCGTCGATCTTGAGCTGGATGTTGCAGGGCAATGCCACATAGATCCGGCAGGCTGTTATCAGTTTTTGCAAGAGAAAGGATTGGTTCCAAGTTCGGTGGATAATGAACATGCCATAAGTGGCCAGACGCTGCTATCATTACAATCACGTACTCTTTCTCTGCCTGAACAGCTGCGCGAAGCACGTAAACTGCTCCGTACCATACTAGGCTACTATCTTGGTGATAAACCATTGAAAAGCAGAGAGCTCTTTCGGTTCTCGTCCCAGCCGTCTCAGCGATGACGACAATAGCTATCATTAGAAAAGAACAGCATGAATACAATCAACGAAAAATTACTCGGTATCAATATCGATCACATTGCCACACTCAGACAGCAGCGTGGTACGCGTTATCCTGAACCAATACAGGCAGCCCTGATTGCTGAGCAGGCGGGTGCAGATCTGATTACCGTTCATTTACGAGAAGATAGACGGCATCTCCCGGATCGGGATGTGGGCATGCTGATTGATGTCTTGCAGACACGTATGAATCTGGAGATGGCCGCCACGCCAGAGATGCTTTCTATCGCCAAACGCATAGGACCAAGTGATTGCTGTATTGTGCCAGAGCGGCGCCAGGAGCTGACCACAGAAGGCGGTCTGGATGTTATCGGTAATAAAAACTATCTGCGTGATTTCTGTCTGGAGTTAAAAGAGGCGGGCATTAAGGTCTCACTTTTTATTGATGCGGATGAGCGTCAGTTGGATGTATGTCAGGAGATCGGTGTTCCGGCTGTTGAGATACATACAGGGCATTATGCCGACGCAAAAAATGCACAGAAACAGAAGGCATTGCTTCAGATACAGCAAGCTGTAGAGTATGGCTCAAATCTGGGACTGCAGATCAATGCAGGACATGGACTTGATTATCACAATGTCCTTCCAATCGCCCTGATTCAGCCGATTAAAGAGTACAATATCGGGCACTCTATCATCTCAAGGGCGGTAATCAGTGGCCTGGCAGCTGCAGTGGCAGAGATGAAACGGTTAATTTCCTCTGCGGAAAACTGTACTAATCCAGGCGGGTGAATCTTAGTAAACTCACCACAACCCATCCGCTAGCAAAAGAAGACAAATGTAATTATTGGCGATTATTAAAGCTTGTTAAGTACGGAACGGATCAGGAGAAGACTAAATCAAATATAGCGTGTCTGAAACAGCTCGGTGTACAGTTGGACTCGTTTGATAGTCATCGCTTACTGAATGAAAATGAAAAGGTATATAATTCGCATACTGAGCCTGGCTTATCTAGTTGTCGAAATCGTTGGTTAACTCAATAATTCTATTGATATCCAGATGCGCCTCAGCAGCATCGGCCAGGCGATTGATATCCCTTTCACGTAACTCCTGATAATCAGGCGTGTTAGGTGCTTCAAGCCCAGCCCACTCAAGCAATGTGTTACAGGCTGTTTGTGATTCAAAAAGTCCATGGACGTAAGTCCCGGCTATCTGGCCATCCTCACTAATCGCGCCGTCAATATGCTCCTCTAAAATCACTAGCGGGTTTGCCAGTGCCGCCCCTGTACTGATGCCCATATGTATTTCATAACCGTGTACCGGGGCTGAGCTGAGTGAGAGTTTGCCGTTCACCAGTCGAAGTTGTTTCTCCTGCTCCAGCGTCGTTTCCATAGCGAGGAGTCCAAGTCCGGCACTACTCCCTGGTGTACCTTCAATACCTGCCGGATCATGTATCTGTTCGCCCAGCATCTGAAATCCACCACAAATCCCAAGTATTTTTCCCCCATAACGCAGGTGATTTCTAATAGTACGATCCCACTTGCTTTGTTGAAGATAGCCAAGATCAGATCGAACACTCTTTGAACCTGGAAGGATTATCAAGTCTGCAGAAGGAATGGGATCACCGGGGCCAACCCAACACAGATCTACTTGGGGATGAAGTGCGAGAGGATCAAAATCAGTATGATTGCTGGTTCGCTGGAGCCATGGTATGACCACGCGTAGTGGTTTGGTAATAGTTGGCTGTATAGCTGAGTCGGTCAGGCTGTCTTCAGCCTCCAGATGAAGCCCGGGCAGGTAGGGTAGAACGCCTATAACCGGTTTTCCTGTCCGTTCTTCAAGCCAATCGAGACCCGGTTTCAGAATACTCAGATCACCGCGAAACTTATTAATTATAAATCCTTTGATACGATTCTGTTCTGAAGGAGAGAGGAGATCAAGTGTGCCCACAAGATGGGCAAATACACCACCTTTATCAATATCTGCTACCAGCAGGACAGGGCAGTCGGCGGCCTCGGCAAAGCCCATATTCGCCACATCATTATCTCGTAAATTGATCTCTGCAGGACTGCCAGCACCTTCTACAATAATGTAAGCATACTGACAGGAAAGCCGCTGATGCGATGCCATAATGGCCGGTAGAACCCTGGGTTTGTACTCATGATAGCCCCATGCCTCCATATTATTCTGAGCAGGTTTTCCATGCACAATCACCTGACAGCCGGTATCGGTATTTGGTTTTAGCAGGACAGGGTTCATGTCTGTATGGGGTGCAAGGCCAGCAGCCTGGGCCTGTACAGCCTGTGCTCGGCCTATCTCCCCACCTTCCGGTGTCACAGCACTGTTAAGGGCCATGTTCTGCGGCTTGAATGGGGCAACTGAATAACCCCTTCGCTGAAACACCCGACAGAGTGCTGCGACCAGTGTGCTCTTGCCGGCATCAGAGGTTGTGCCTTGTACCATGACAGTTTTGTTTTTATTCATTTAAGTGAACGCGCCTGAGTCTGGATTGATTCCGATTAGTGATCGACATAAACACGATTTTGAGCAGCGAAATGATGCAGGAGTGCTAAGCTTTATCTATCTGGTGGAAATAATATCACAACCTTGCAACTGTTGATGAATCGATAAATGAGGAGGAGGGGTGCACAGAATAGCGATTATCGGCGCGGGTAGAATTGGTGCATCCATTGCCAAACTATTGCACGAGAGTGGGGACTACCTGATTCAGATTGCAGATAGAAGCGAGCATGTTTTAAAAACCGCAAATCTTCCGAATCAAGTCATAACCAGTGAATTGACAATCACTGATGCAGATGCACTTCATCAGTATATAAAGGGCTGTGCTGCGGTAATTTCCGCCTGTGGCTACGACGTAAATCCCATCATCGCTGAAGCTGCAGCCACTGCTGGTGTCAGCTATTTCGATCTGACTGAGGATATAGCGACAACCCAACGTATAAAACAGATTGCAGAACAAGCCAAAGCGGGCCAGGTGTTTGTTCCACAATGCGGTTTAGCACCAGGTTTTATTGGAATTCTCGGGTATCACATGGCACAAGAATTTGAGCAGCTGGATCACTTGAAGCTGCGTGTGGGCGCACTTCCAGAATTCCCAACCAATAATCTGATGTATAACCTGACATGGTCTACCGAGGGTTTGATTAACGAATATTGTAATCCCTGTCATGCGATCAGGGCAGGCCGGTATGTTGAACTCACCCCACTGGAAGGACTGGAAACATTCTCACTGGATGGTGTCTCCTATGAGGCGTTTAACACATCCGGTGGATTGGGGACATTGTATGAAACCTTAAAGGGTAACGTCTCTGACCTTACCTATAAGACAATCCGCTACAAAGGTCATCAGTACCTGATGAATTTCTTGATTAATGACCTGAAATTGGGTGAACAGCGAGAACTTCTGAAACAGATCTTTGAAAAGGCGTTGGCGGTGACACGCCAGGATGTCGTGTTAATACTGGTTACGGCGACAGGTCTTATTGACGGAAAATTCGTGCAGAAGACCGACAGTAGAAAAATATATCATCGTGATATTGGGGGTGAACATTGGGGTGCCATACAGATCACGACCGCCTCCAGTCTTTGCACCCTGCTTGACCTCTATTTTGAACACAAACTGCCTGACCGCGGTTATGTAAAACAAGAGCAGATCTGCTTCGATGATTTCATGGCTAACCGCTTTGCGCAGTATTACAAAACAGACAGGTCCCATCGGGATTAACCACTTCTTAGAGAAAACCTATGATCAGTCAATTAGTCGAACAATTGGATATCTATTCTGATCCAAAAAGCAAGATTATCTCTGCGGTGATGGGCAGAAACAGACGATTATCCGGAGAGAGTGCGCCTCTTCGCGTCACAACACCAATAGATGGTAGTGAGATTGCCTTGTTTAATATGGCATCCAAAAGCCAGACGGAGCAGGTAATTACGAATGCTGTTGATGCATTTATTTCACTCCGGGCTATACCGGCGCCAAAACGCGGTGAGTTTATCCGTGAAGTTGGGAGCTCTTTTCGGAAACATAAACAGAAATTGGCAGAGCTCATTACATTGGAATGTGGAAAAATTCTTCAGGAGTCACTTGGTGAAGTACAGGAGGTTATCGATATCTGTGATTTTGCGGTTGGATTGTCGCGTCAACTACATGGATTGACGATAGTCAGCGAGAGACCAAACCACAGGATGATGGAGCAGTGGCATCCATTAGGTCCTGTGGCAGTCATCAGTGCTTTCAATTTCCCTATGGCTGTTTGGGCATGGAATGCCATGTTGGCGATTGTCTGCGGGGACAGCGTTATCTGGAAACCGTCTGAAAAAACACCCTTATGTGCCTTGGCCTGCCAAAGCCTGATTGAAGAGACGCTGAAGCAATTCCCTGAACTGCCTGATGCACTCTCGCAAGTAGTCATAGGTGATTATTCGGTTGGTGAACTTCTAACAAGAGACGCTCGTATACCTCTGGTTTCAGCAACAGGATCAGTACCGATGGGTAGAAAGGTGGCTACTACGGTAGCTCAACGATTGGGCCGGTCACTGCTGGAGCTGGGTGGAAATAACGGAATGATAGTATCGCCCTCCGCTGATATTGAATTGGCGCTAAGAGCGATTGTTTTTTCTGCTGTAGGTACTTGTGGTCAGCGTTGCACAACACTGAGACGGCTAATCGTCCATGAATCAATTGCCGATGAATTGCTGTCCAGGCTAGTTAAGACCTACGCCGGATTGCCAATAGGTGATCCTACAAACCCTAAAACACTTATCGGTCCGTTGATTGATCAACAGGCTTATGAGTTGATGCAGGTTGCCATTGACCAGGCAAGAGAAGCGGGTGGCACGGTATTCTATGGCGGTGAGCAGATCACCCTGCAAGGGAAGGAGGGCGGCTTTTATGTGGCGCCTACACTGATTGAGATAGGTGGGACTGCTGAAGTAGTGAAACGTGAAACATTTGCCCCTATACTTTATTTGATTCGGTACAGTGATTTTGCAGAGGCAGTGAAAATACACAACAGTGTTCCACAAGGACTCTCATCGGCTGTATTTACCAACGATCTCCGTGAGTCGGAGTTTTTCCTCTCTGCGGCAGGGTCAGACTGCGGACTGGCGAATGTAAATATCGGCACATCAGGCGCAGAAATAGGGGGTGCCTTTGGTGGTGAGAAAGAGACCGGGGGCGGAAGGGAATCAGGTAGTGATGCCTGGAAAAATTATATGCGGCGTACCACCAATACGATCAATTACGGCCATGATATTCCATTGGCTCAAGGGATAAAATTTGACTGATCAGATGGTAATGAGTGGAGGCTATTGTGGTAGAATCCTAGCGGTAAATCAATCACCCCACACTTGATTGAAATCAGAGATGCATTGATAATCAAATAATACTCATGTTGACTTCCTTAAAACGTTTGGCTGTAAAACGCACCCCCTGGTTTTTATTGGCTATTAGTGCCCTTGGTCTTGAACTGGCTGCACTCTATTTTCAATACCAGATGAAGTTAGACCCGTGTGTACTTTGCGTCTATGAAAGGACGGCCGTGAGTGGGATATTGATAGCCGGTTTGCTTGCTAGCATTTATCCAGCGTTAATGATATTGCGATGGCTTGCTATGCTGCTCTGGGGTGCCAGTGCCAGTTGGGGCCTATTTCTGGCATTAAAACACACGGGAATTCAGCTGTTCCCTTCGCCTGCGAATACCTGCGACTTCGTAGCCAGTTACCCTGACTGGGCAAAGCTTGATGAATGGCTGCCGTGGCTTTTTCAACCGACCGGTTTTTGCGACCAGATCCAATGGCAGTTTTTTGGCTATACCATGCCGCAAACGATGATAGGTATCTATGTAATTTATCTGGTCGTACTGTTATGTCTCTTATGTGCAGAGCTGTTTGTTAAACAGCGGAGGCTGTTCAGTCACTAA
Source organism: Sedimenticola thiotaurini (assembly GCA_007713595.1). Classification (GTDB taxonomy): domain Bacteria; phylum Pseudomonadota; class Gammaproteobacteria; order Chromatiales; family Chromatiaceae; genus Sedimenticola; species Sedimenticola thiotaurini_A. Next base: position 3,781 of record VMRY01000019.1, on the reverse strand, counting down.
TTTAATACGGCACATCACTTTTAATTTTATCTATTAAAACATTGTTCCCGTATGTCTATTCAAACCGCTATAAGTAAATTGTGAATTTCTCGGTGGCTGGTTGCACCTGCATCCCTGCAGGAATCGCACCTTGGAGAGATAACGTTTTAAAAATTGTCTCTAACTGGTCGTCTGTGCGGGTTGGATCGTGGTGAGTGATATGAACCAGGGGGATTTCTGCCTTTTCTGCCATTTGAATGCTACTCTCAAAATAGCCATGACCCCAGCCGACTTTACTGGCAAAGTATTCCTCTTTTGTATACTGAGCATCAATAACGATGCAATCTACTCCTCGAATAAAATCGATAATATTTGATTCCCGTTGATCTATTAATTGCTGATACTCCAGGTACTCACCATCTCCTGGCTTGTAGATATTGACCGGTGATTCATTATCCCCGGTAAAAAAGAATCGCTTGCCATCGGCCTCAATGAGATAGCCGAAATTCAGTACCGGGTGGTTCAGTAGAATGCAGGCCACCGTGGCAGATCCGACTTGAATGGCATCCCCTTCTTTTAGCGACGTATAGCTAAGTTTTGCTTTTAATTCATTTTCTCTTATTGGGAAATAACAGTACTCCATCTGTTGCGCGAGAATGGTACGCAGGTCTTTCATGTAGACGGGATCAAATGCACCATAGAAATCGACTTTATTACCCGGTATAAACAGGGGCGTGAAAAATGGTAACCCCTGAATATGATCCCAATGTGTATGGGTAATAAAAATTGAGCAATGGAGTGGAAGTTGTTCCATCATATCCAGGCCCAACTGCCTTATACCAGTGCCACCATCCAGGATGATACGATCACCCGAATCGGTTATCACATCAATGCATGTGGTGTTGCCACCATAACGTACTGTGTCTGGTCCGGGTGATGGTATTGATCCTCGCACACCATAAAAAGTAATCTGCATCTAGGTACCCCTATTTCTCATAGTGACATGAAGGCCTTAATTCTACTCATCTCTTCTGTAAGATCAGGTAGAGAATCCATAACGGACTCAAGTGGACTTCCAAGCCAATCTTGTGTTACCGAGGGAATGGTTTCAACTGCAGATATGCGTATTGCCTCATCTTCCATCATTTTGCTGAGTTGGTTTGCGATGAATACGGAGTGTTCCATATCAGACGGTTGCTCAAGTTGATCAATACGATGATGATTTCTGATGCAACTCACCAGTGCTGGTGGAAATTGCCATTTCTCTACAAGCAGTGCGCTGGCTTCCGCATGATTGAAATCCAACATTCTTTGTTCAGCAATATGAAGTGGAAGTGATTCAGCTTTGGCAAGATCAATGGCCTGTTTATACATTTCTTTTACTAATTGGGCTGTCAGAATCACGCCAATATCATGCAACAGGCCTGCAATATAAAAATTCGTCAGTTCATTTTCAGCCACACCTTTTGTTCGCCCAATCAGCCTGGCCAGTACGGCTGTAGTCAGACTATGGGTAAGAAAATTGGTTCGGCTTATACCTGCCTCGGCTACCTTCGGTAATATTCCAATGGTAGTAATTGCAACGGCGATATTTTTTATTGTATTACTGCCCACATAAACGACAGAATGCTTTATCGAAGTAATTTTCTTTGATAGGCCAAAGTAGGCTGAATTAACCAGTTTTAGTACCTTGAGCGTTATGATTGGATCTTTTTCAATAACGGACACTAATTCGGGCGTTGAATAATTAATATCAGCACAGATCTCCATCACCCTTTGTGCACTCTGAGGGAAGGTCGGCATCTTTTCGACGAGCCTTTCGAGTTTATCCTGATCGACACTCATTCAACATCTCATTTCCATTGGGTGATATGTAAACAGTAACTACTCCGTTGATGATTCAGTATTTGTTGTGTTTTTCAGATCATAGAGTTGGTTACAACATAAAGAAACAGATTGAAGCGCATTGAGAATTTCAGAATAGGACTCTTCTTCTGCGAGCTGTTCCAGTTTTCGAATAGACGCCTTGAGTGCAGGAACGCCACAAACTGCACATGCACCATGCAAACGATGAGCAACGTCGCCAAGGGCATGCCACTCCCTATTTACAAAATGATAATTTAGCAGTTCAAGTTGTTTTGGTAGATCAGCCATGAAATTATTAAACATATCAGTGGCGAGTTCTTCCCTTCCGCCGGTAATTCGCATAGCTTCATCGATGTCCCGAACAGGCAGGATTTTATCAATGGGTAAAGCGCTTTCAGCTTCTATATCGTTTACAGCTCCGAATGTATGTCCAGTTGTAGTCACTGAATCATCGAGAAGCATGCTAATGACCCCCCACAATTTATGGTCGTCAATGGGCTTTGTAAGATAGACATCAGCACCTGCTGAGAGTAGTTCATTTCGATGCGCAGGAATAATATCTGCTGAGAGAACAATAATCGGAGTCTGCTGCTCGTCTTTTTCTATTTCTCGAATCCGTTTTGTTGCTTCTTTTCCATCCATGATCGGCATATGTACGTCAATTAGAATCAGGTCAGGTTTTTTCTTGTGGTAGGCTTTAATCACTTCAACACCATTTTCTGCCTCAATAATCTCTGCACCCGATGTAGCAAGAATAGTAGAAATAAGTTGCAAATTAATAGGATTATCATCAGCAATAATAAAGCGTTTGTTAACAAATGACGGAACACTATCAGCCAGAAGAGGGGTATATTCAGAGTCGGGAAAATCAGCGTGTAGAAATATATGTTCCAAGGTACGAATCAACATCGCTTGACTGACAGGTTTTGCAATACAAGGTGCCTTCGTCAATTCATGTGTCGAATGAATAAGAGATGAGTCTGAGCTACTAAGCAATATGAGAAGGTGCTTCGGTGACATTTTCTGAATCATGGCGAGTTTTTCTGGTACCGCCCCTGATTTGATCTCTGTAGCTGAAAACCCAACTATTAAAATATCCTGTTCCGATATGTGTTCCTCATCCAGATACAGCCAATTGGCCTCCTCTACGCTCATACCAAGACTTTCAAGACGATGTATCATTGAGAGTTGGGCAATAATATGTTGATCAAGAATCATGCAACGTTTATGTTTAAATGGCATAGTTTTTTTAGTGATCTGTGCTGGATTCTTGATTTTTTGTAATTCCAGACTAACACGAAAGCAAGAGCCCTTATCCTCAATGCTCTCAAGCGATATTCTCCCTTTCATTGATTCAGCGAGCTTCTTGCTGATACTTAAGCCTAAGCCGGTGCCGCCATAGGTTTTGCTGGTGTTACGGTTACCCTGTTGAAATGAAGTAAAAAGATTCTTTTGGATGTGCTCGTTGATCCCAATGCCAGTGTCGGTTACTGAAAACTGTATTAAACAGGCATCATCTGTTTCATTTTCCAGCATGACTCTAACAACAATCTCGCCTTTGTGAGTAAACTTAACTGCATTACCAACTAGGTTGACAAGAATTTGCCTAATGCGTGTTTCATCTCCAATTAGTTGATCAGGAACATCGGAATAGATAAGTAGTACCAGCTCAATCTGCTTGTCATGTGCTGTTGGAGCTAGAAGTGCAATGGGCTCTTCAAAACAGGAACGAATATTCATCGGTGCATATTCGGGCTCAAGTTTACCGTATTCAAGTTTTGAAAAATCAAGAATGGTATTAATGATACTTAACAGGCCCGTTGCGGATTTCTCAATTGTCTCTGCAAGTTCCCGCTGCTCACTGGTCAACTTGGTTTTTATCAGCAGATTCGAGAAGCCTATAACACCATTCATAGGGGTGCGAATTTCGTGACTC
>VMRY01000025.1 GCA_007713595.1 Sedimenticola thiotaurini | reverse complement strand
TATTCAGTGATAGTCAGGAACTTAGTTAATGGCAACATTACTTTTGACGTAACGATACTTGCCTGATTTCTCAACCGGGATGTCATTAACAAAATCCAATACAACTTGAACTTCCTGCCCTAATCGTTTTTTGAAGCCTTCTATTATCGTAGTGTTACAAGCCACCTCATATGTATCACTGACAACCAACCTGACAGTCAGCAGATCCAATTCCGCCTGGACAATCTGAAATTTTTGAATTGTTGGAATATCCCTTAAAATATAAATCAACGCCAAACCATGCATCACCGTGCCATTCTGGGCGACAATAAAGTCCGTTGTCCTGCCTTGAATCTCTTTGAGTAAAGGCAAGCCTCTTCCACATTCGCAGGTTGCATCATCCAACACGGCCACGTCACCTGTTCGATAGCGTATAAAGGGAAATTCTCCCGTAGCAAGATGCGTAATGACCACTTCACCTGGTACGCCGTGGGGAACCACTTCGCCGTTACTATCGATAAGCTCCACAATGATATCTTCTGCAGTGATATGCATGCTGCCTGAGGGACATTGATGGGCTATAAAACCGGCATCTCTGCCGCCATAGCCATTGGCAGTCGGACATCCGAATATTTTTTCGATATCATCTTTCTGTTCGTCGTATAGCCGCTCAGATGTGACGAAGGCGACTTTTATGCCAAGATCATCCATTGCTATACCCTGTTTTTTGGCATGGCGTGCAATTAATGAGAGTGATGATGGGTAACCAAACAACATCTTGGGTCTCGTCTGGCGGATTCTTTCAACGAATTTACTCAGATTGTCATCAGACATTTCGAACGCCGGAATCAGTTCTGTTCTTAGCAGTTTGTCTCTTAACTCACGGACTCTATCCTGTGCACCCAGCTCAACAGGTGATCCCCACACAACAATTTCTGGATCACCGATATCGACACCCCACCAACGTGTCGCACGCCACTTGGCAGCGACATCATGAGTGACACGTTCTTTACCTATGTAAAAAATGAGCGGCTCACCTGTGGAACCGCCTGTATTGAATCGTTGGAGTTGGGGATTGGTATCGGATCTCAGCTCATCGGTATGTTGCTTAATTAAAGGCTTTGTCAGAAACGGTAAGCGTTGTAGATCTTCAAGCGTGGCAATATCAGTTGGTTTTAGCTGACGTTCATCCATGACGTCTCGATAATATGGTACGTGTTGATAAACATGGGTTATCAATTTCTTTAGACGTGTCAACTGAAAGTGATTAATCTTCTCCCTATCCCACCATTGGCTCTGCTCCATCTCTTTTCTGATAGCAACCGTATTGTGTCCTTTCAAATGTTCATGAAGGGGGAATAGAAATTGACTGACCAGCTTTGTGTATAGAGACATAGTTATGGCTTGACTGTTATTTGATCATTGAATAGTTTCGCAGCGTTTATCTGACAGATTGCCTAACGCTTCTGCGTATATTGACATCCACAGCGGTTGAACCGATTCCCAGCGGTAGCGAGAAACATCCTCAGTCCCCTGCTCAGACAGTCGTTGATAAACTGTATCTTGTTTCAAAAGCATGAGTGCAGCATCCGCAATACCTTGCCAGTCACCGATCGGTCTAAGTAATGCGGTCTTCCCATCTTCTACCATATCGGGAATACCGCCCGCATCGGTAGAAACGATGGGTACACCTGCAGCCATGGCCTCCAAAAGCGCATTTGGCATATTATCGACACGACTTGCATTTAGCATAATATCTGCCGACATATAGAGCGATGCCATTTTTTCTGGATCTAGTCTACCGGCAAATGTAACTTGTGATTCAATACCAAGATCCCTTGCCTGCTGTACAAGAGAGGAGCGTTCCGGGCCTTCACCTGCTATGGTTAACCGTGCTTGAGGGTAAGCAGCAACAATCGATGAAAAAGCCCTGATAGCCGTCCCCACATCATAAATCGTCTCAAGGTTTCGACAAACAATAAAATGGGGTGAAAGTTTATTGCGCGTTCGTTTCTCAGTACAGCTAAATCGTTCCAGGTCAATAATGTTTGGAACCACCTCTGATGGAACTTCGAAGCGAGCAAATACCCGTTTCAGATATCCCGAGGGGACAGCCACCTTCGTCACACGCTTCAAGCTTGGTCTCACCCAGCTAATGGACTGGGTAAAAAATGCCTCGGCTTCTCCCCCTCTGTAATTCACCACTACAGGTACTTTCCTGAGATGCGCCATCCAGATAACGGGGGCAGCAAAGAGATGCCAGGACCACCCGGAATTTGCCATCAAGTGTACAAGCTGGACCTTCTGGAGTGTTCTCCAGACATTCAGTAGATAGGGAAAAAGTCGAAACAGTGCGCGAACCCCTTTTAGCTGACCAATCCATTTTGGCTGATAAGGAGAATTGGTACGAACCAATACCACTTTTATACCTTTACTTTCCAGCAGCCTTGAAAGCTGCAGTGTTTGATTAGCCATTCCACCAAAAGGCGGTGGCAATGGGCCAACGAGTGCGATGCTTTGAAGTTTAGCTAAATCCATATCTTTGCTATCCATTGGCAGTCGCGATATGGAATAGTGGCATGTTATTCACCAGCCACTAAAGCACTGTAGACGTTTTTATAATTCGTTACGCTCACAACCCAGTTCCGCTCTTTCTCTACATATTCAAGTCCCTTCCGCCGCAATTCGTTCGACTCATCGGCTTGTTTGATCATATCAAGCGCTATCTTGGCTAAAGAGGTTTTATCGCCAGCGCTGAACAAACGTCCATTTTCTCCATCACGGATCAGCTCTCTATGGCCGCCCACATCAGAGGCTAGTACCAGTTTCTCCTGCGCCATCGCTTCAAGTGGCTTTAATGGTGTCACTAGGTCAGTCAGGCGCATATGTAGTCTGGGATAGACGAAAATATCAACCAGGTCGTAGTAGCGGGTGACTTCTGCATGCGGTACACGTCCGGTAAAAATAACTTTGTCCTGGAGTCCCAGTTCATTACTCAGTTGTTTCAACTTTGCATCATCCGGACCACCGCCAACAAGGAGTAATCGTGTATCCGGTGCTTTTTTGAGGATGTCTGGCAATGCACTTACCAGAAGCATTAAACCTTCATAGGCATAAAATGAGCCGATAAAACCTAGTACATTTTTGTCTGTAAGTTTTAATTCATCGGATAGCTGAAGATCGTTGGCGTCTTGCCGTTGTGAGAAATGCACCAGATCCACGGCGTTAGGTATCACGGTGATTTTATCTGCACGTATGCCTCTGGCTTGAATATCACCTTTAAGTCCGCCGCAAATGGTCGTTACGGCATCCGCATTTTTAAAGGTGTAGGTCTCCAGCGCTCGGGTTATGCGATAACGTAGTCCCCACTCTTTACTGGTACCATGATCTACTGCGGCATCTTCCCAGAAAGCGCGACACTCATAGACGACGGGAAGATTATGTTTTCTTCCAGCGCGAATAGCCGCTATGCCATTTAGACTGGGTGAATGCGCGTGCAAAATATCGGGCTGTTCAATAGCAATGACCTGATCCAATCTTTTGGTCAAAGAGTTGATGACATCCAGCTGATTCATCAGGGGTAAGCTTGCTAATGCTGATTCAGAGGGTCTTGTCCGATAAAAAAGTAGTCCATCTACCTCCTCGGTCTCTTGATAGTCTGCACTATGCTTACTGCTCGTGATATGGGCAGTTTCCCATCCCAACTTTCGTTGTTGCTCTAATATGGCCCGTGTGCGGAAAGTATAGCCACTGTGCAGCGGTATTGAGTGATCAAGTATGTGAAGTATTTTCATTAACTAACGCTCATGCTGCCATTTTCTTAAGAAACGAATGGAACATAAGGAGTGTCCAGATACTGGCACTATAATCCCTGACACCCGATTGGTGCTGATTGACTAAGGTTTCAAGATAACGTTGATTAAACAGCCCAGAATCCAGCATCTCACGGCTCAACAGATTGTTGCGTACTTTTTCTTTAAGAGGTCCTCTAAACCAGCTGGCTAGAGGCACAGCAAAACCCATTTTCTTTCTGTAGAGAATTTCATGGGGCAACATCGGTTCGAGGGCTTTTTTGAGCAGATACTTGCCTTCGGTACCACGCAATTTCAGATCAGGTGATAAACCCGACATCCAGTCAACCAACTGGTGATCCAATATCGGAACACGCACTTCCAAAGCATGCGCCATACTGGCTCTATCGACCTTGGTTAAGATATCCCCTACGAGATAGGTCTTGAGGTCGAGATACTGAATCAATGACAGTGGGTGATCGGTAGGCGATTGTTTAGCATGCCGTTTGAAAACTTCAATCGCATTGTAGCCTTGAAGATCCTGTTTCAGTGAATCGCTGAACAGTTGGCTACGCATCTGATTTGAGAGTATCGAAACACTGTGCATGTAGCCCTGCAGCGTATCTCTTGCCATCGATTCAAAGGTGGATTTTGCACGGAAAACGCGGGGTGCCCAATCTGCTTTGGGATACACTTTACCCAGTAATCCGAAGAGTGGTTGGCGAAGAGAAGCCGGTAGCAAATTGCGCATCCGCTCCTCATAGGTATGCCAACGATAACGACGATAGCCCGCCATATTTTCATCGCCCCCATCGCCGGACAACACAACAGTGACCTGCTTCTTAGCCAGCTCACACACGCGGAAAGTAGGCAATGCAGAGCTGTCGGCATAGGGTTCATCATAAAGATCCGCCAAGTGATCAATTAGATCAAAATCGTCCGGGTCAACCTGCTCCACTCGATGGGCGGTCTTGAATTTTTCTGCGACTAAGGCTGCGTATTGGGATTCATTAAATTTTGGATCGCCAAACGAGATGGAACAAGTATTGACTGGCGTTTCTGAGAGACCCGCCATCAAGCCAACAACAGCACTGGAATCAACACCACCAGAAAGGAAGGCACCTAAAGGTACCTCTGCAATCATTCTGATTTTTACCGCTTCCTGAAGTCGTGCGACCAGCTCTTCCCCTGCTTCTTGTTCATTCACCGGTTCATGTAACTTGAAGCCGACATCCCAGTACTGCTTAGGTTTGAGAGTTGTCTGTCCATGGCGCAGTGTCAGACTATATCCAGGAGAGAGTTTATAGACGTTCTTGAAAATCGTCCTTGGCTCATGGAT
>VMRY01000098.1 GCA_007713595.1 Sedimenticola thiotaurini | reverse complement strand
TATACATCTGATGGGGCCTCTCTGTTGTCTGATGGAAGATATATTCATCCAATACCGATAAAGTATGATATCTATCCAGGCTCACATATATCACATAAGATACGCTTTCATATACCATTTGGCATCAATCACCCATGCCTTTCAACCACAGGTTCCAGTGCATGTCTACAGGAGACATCGAGGTTCGGTAAACTGATACGAACCTTCAATCTAAAATTGATAACTAAAGAAAAGCTTGAGCAAATGGTACACAACAAGTAGAGTAACACGATAAGGGGTCAGAGCCCTTTTTACCCCTCCACGAGGCGGAATCATGTTCTAAGTGCGCCATCCATTCATTAAGCCAAAAAAGACTTCATTAGGCGTTCGATAGCCGAGGCATTTGCGGGGTCGATTGTTCAATTTTTCCACTGCAGAAGCAAGCATTTCATCTGTCACCTTCCTCCAGTCAATTCCTTTAGGGAAGTAATGCCTGAGCAGCCCATTGGTATTTTCATTGGTTCCGCGCTGCCAGGGCGCATATGGATCGGCAAAGAAAACAGCCATGCCAGTAGCTTCTTCAATTTTCTTAAATTGCGAAAACTCTTTTCCGTTATCGACAGTTAACGTTTTCCTCAGCTTCCCAGGGATAGCCTCAAATATCTCCGAAGTTACCTGTGCGAAGGTATCAGCACATTTGTCTTTTAATTTGCCGGCAATAAGTAAGCGACTCTTTCTCTCGACATGTGTAGCTATGCCTCCTGTGCTTTTCTTACCTTCAACGGTATCTCCTTCCCAATGGCCGAAGCGGACTCGATTTTCTATGCTCTTAGGCCGGTCGTGGATACTGACTCTGTTGGGAATCAAGCCACGTCCTGTGCCGTATTTAAACTGCCTGCGGCGCCTTTTGTGGCGCCTCAGCAGGTGTTGGTAAAGTGTACCCCCTCGAGCGGCATCGGCGTAAATCCAGCGATAAATACTCTCATGGCTGATTCGTAGCCGGGTACTACGTGGGTGATCCATCTTTAAGCGCTGAGCAATAGTTTGTGGTGACCAATCCTGTGTCAGTTTATCCATGACGTAGCAAACCAGTTTACTATTGCATCGCTTGCGGGTGTGTCGAGCCTTCTGGCGTCGCTCCATTGCCCAACGGTGTGCTGGCTCGTCCCAGTAACAAGCGAACCGGCGACCATTACGTTTCACTTCTCTAGAGATAGTGCTGTGGTGTCTCCCCAAGCGACGACCGATTTCCCGGTAACTTAAACGCATATGAAGAAGATACATTAATGTATGGCGCTCATTTGCGCTAAAATGGTGGTAGGACATGGCTTGTGGTACTCCCTGTCAGAATAAGATGTCGAAACCTCATTCTATCAGGCGCCCAAGTCATGTCTTTTCAATAGTATAGTGGTGCACTTTGGAGGTGAATCCGCCCGATGAAATAGTTACCATGAAAAGAAATAGGTAGGAGAATGAGCTTAAAACCAAAACAGTAGATCTGGATCTGGAGTAATAAAGGCGGCACACCATCCTATTTAGATATGGCCTTCTTACCACCACTCTATTTACTGTATCAGACTTCATTCCGAGTAGTAATTTGTTAGTGATAATAGCTATCGCATTACTCATCCAGTTTTTTCTTTGGGTAATTGCTATCTCTTTTATAAAGAAAATATGTAGTTTAAACTTTGAGTGAAGCTAAACAAGCTAAAAATAGCATGTTGCATCGCTCGGCCGCTGGTGCTGGCCGTTAGGCACACACACAATTCCACTTTATCTTGGGGAATGTCGTGTCAGAAAAGACAGTTAATGAAGAAGCAGCTCAAACAGTATCCCCTCTCCAGTGGATCAGATTAGTTCTGGCGTATCTCCTAGTCCCACTGATTTTATTGATATGTGGCGGGGATCTCATCTGGTGGCAGGCGTGGCTATATTCCGTACTGATCTTGGCCTCTGGCATTGGTGGGCGTATGTGGGCGGAACAACGACATCCTGGATTAACAGCAGAACGACAAAATATTGAACATATCCAAAACGCAAAAGCCTGGGACAAAGTGCTTGCTCCACTGATGGCGGTGAGTAGCGTGTTCCCTATAGTCATTGTGGCTGGGCTGGACCACCGCTATAAATGGTCCCCCGAATTTCCGTTATGGCTTATCGTGATTGGTTTCATTTTAATCTGGCTCGGATACGCTTTCGCTGCATGGGCATTGGCAGAGAACCGATTTTTCTCTAGCATAGTGCGCATTCAGACGGATCGAGGGCATGTGGTGTGTGACAGTGGCCCGTATCGGTTTGTACGGCATCCGGGTTATGCCGGTAATATACTTGCACTGTTCGGTATTGTTCTTGCCCTTGGCTCGGTATGGACACTGATTCCTGCGGTGGTGGCATCAATCATCTCGGTGATTAGAACCATACTTGAAGACCAGACTTTGCAGGAAGAGTTACCAGGCTATCAAGAGTATGCACGACGCGTGCGCTATCGGTTGAGTCCTTGGATATACTGAGAGACCCGAGTGGTGGATGTCCCAGTCATGTAGGTTGGGCTGCGGAAGTAATAGCGGTCACCCATAAATGTGCGTGGAAGTGCTCATCCGTGAGATAGAGCTGCGACTTGCTGAGTATGCCGTTGTTTAATCTTGGCAACGCATCCGTATTAACGCCTTGGACCAGAATCAGGTCTAGCCTTTACTGGTCCAAGGCGATCTTCTGGGTGAGATTCTCCTACACCAGCCCCCGAGAGTACCGTATGACACCGTAGATGGTCAGCAGCCCCAACATCAGCAGGCTGACCAGAGCACCCAGGGCCAGATACCATAACAGCCAGGAGAGGGTGGGCAGTCCGGCCACGCCCAACAGGGGCGAGACCAGTGCCGCGATAACGGCCAGTACCATCAGCCCAAAAACCACCCGCTGTTTTAACAGCTTGTCGATCAGAAATAGCGTAATCATTCTCTTCTCTCCTTGAAAATCACTTCTTGTTCACCGGTTGCAGATACTTCTCCATCAGCAAGCAGGCACCGAGTGCATTAAAACGCGGATCATCGACCGGGCCACGTTCGGCAATCTGCCGATAGCCCAGAGACCGGTACAACCGCAATGCGCCCTGGTTGTGAGCGAATACAATTAGGGTGCACCGATCACACCCCTCCGCAACGGCCTGCTGCTCCGCCCGCTGCATCAGCCGGGTACCATGCCCCATCCCCCGGGCATTGGGATAGACTGCAACGGCGTTGATGTAGTAGCTCTCTGGCACCAAGGCTTCCAATTCAACCAGCGTTACTTCCAGTGGGTGCAGGTCGGTCATGTCGGGTGCACCTTCGGGCAGTCGATAGGCGAACAGCATCCCTTTCACCCGACCGTCCTCATTCAAAAGTTGCACGTTTTTCCAGGAGAAATTGCCCTCATCTGACCCGGCCCGCTCGGCTCCAAAAGCCATTGGAGATTGCCCGGGCTGCGTGTAGTCGGCCCATATTGCCTCTGGGATGCCCTCCCCCGCCTGATCGATCAGCGCGGCAATATGCTGGGTGTCTGCTCGTCGGGCAGGGACAATCACTCTTTCTCTCAACGCCGTACTCATGGCCGAAGCACCCAGTAGTCGTTCTGCACATCATGGGCAAGCTGGTGTACTTCAATTTGTCGAAAGCCGGCCCGGTCAAAGTACTCCCGCGCTTTCTCGCGACCCCACATGGTGCCCAGCCCCTCACCCCCCTGAGCCAGCGAGACGGTCATGCAGTGCATGATCGAGAGGGTGTAGAGCAGCGTGCCCAGTGGATGATCCCGATCACCCGCGTGGTGGCTGCTGGAGTGGATATCCTGTGCCAGATAGACGCCGTCACGTTTCAATGTGCGACGAATCCCCGTGAGCAGCTTGAGGGGATACGCCTGATCGTGAATAGCGTCGAAGGTGAGCACACAATCAAACCGCTCGGGTTCTGCATCTATATCGAAATGCCCTAGATCACGCACCTCGAACCTGAGATTCGACAGCCCCTGCTCCTTGACCGCCTGCCTGGCCCAGGTAATGGCCTCATTCGAGAGGTCATAACCGGTGAATTTGCTGTTGGGAAAGTGCGCTGCCAATTTGATTAAGGCACGCCCTCGACCACAACCCAGATCCAGTACCTCAATCCCCTGATGCAACCGTCTTATCAACTCCGGTGCCAGGGGCAGAATGGCGTCTAACAACGCCGGCAGCACGGTCTGCCCGCTGTCCTGCGCCATCACTTCATGAAACCGTCCATAGCGCTCATACGGCACACCACCGCCCTCGCGGAAACAACCCAACACGTCGTCCTCTACTTGCCCAACCAGCGGCAAGTACTGGGCGAACACCGCCAGATTGGCATCACCGTCATCGGTCAATAACAGGGCGTGTTTCTCGGGCAGTTGATAGGTCATGGCGTCGGCGTCATGCAACAGCACACCCGCCACCGTCATACCCCCCAGCCACTCCCGAGTGTAGCGCTCCTGCAGTCCCGACTGCGCGGCCAGCTCGGCGGATGTTCTCGGGACACCGTCACTCATCTGATTCAGCAACCCGGTGCGGTGCCCCAGGGAGATCAGCTGTATCATTCCGGCTTCATTCAGTGCGGTGATATAGCGGGTTTCGAAATCGACCGCCGGCAGCGGTGGTATCTCCACTTGATTCATGGCGATGGTTGGGTTACACATAATTATCTCCTTGGAATACTCCTGTTATTTATTCAATGGCTGCCAGGTGGTCATGCTTCCGTCAGCTGTTGAGGGTGAGTATGTCAGGGAGCTATGGACTACACTAAAGTGAAACAAGACAGAAAACGGTCATTTCTGCCATGCCAAATGGAAATCATCACATTGCGCTGCTGGCGATACCCGAAGTAGCCGCGTCCACGCTTTACGGTATGTACGATTTATTCGCCTCCGCCGGACGCGATTGGGCGTTTCTCGTCGAGGGCAGAGCAGAGGAGTCGTTGCTGAAAACGCAGGTGGTAGCCCGCACCGGCACCCAGCCCCTCACCATCGCCAACGGTGTGCGCATTGCGCCGGACGCCGATCTGTCCACCGTGCCACAAGTGGTCTGCATCCCCGAGGTAGCGGTACCACCCGACATTGATATGTCAGAAAGCCACGCGGAAGAGATCGCCTGGCTGCGCCGTTGTCACGCCGAAGGTGCACTGATCGCCACCGCCTGTTCAGGGGCAATGCTGCTGGCCGCCAGCGGTTTACTGGAGGGCGAAGAGGCGACCACCCACTGGGCATACTGCGACGCGTTGGCCCGCTACCCTGGCGTAAAAGTACATCCCCAACGCGCGCTGGTGGTGGGTGGCACCGGCAGTCAGTTGATCATGGCCGGCGGCGGTACGTCGTGGGAGGACTTGGCGCTCTACCTGGTGGCACGGCTGCTGGATGTCGAAGAGGCAATGCGACTGGCCAAGCTGTTTCTGATCGACTGGCACGACATGGGACAGTTGCCGTTTGCGGCGCTGGCCAGAAAAGCGCAGGTGGAAGACGCCGTGATCGCACGTTGCCAGCAGTGGATTGCGGAACACTATGAGACCGCCTCTCCCGTGGCGGCCATGATCGACCTATCCAAGCTCCCCGAACGCAGCTTCAACCGCCGTTTCAAACAAGCCACCGGACTGTCACCGATGGAATATGTCCACACCTTGCGCCTGGAGGAGACCAAGCAACAACTCGAAGCCACCAATGAATCGATTGAGTCGGTGGCGCAGAGTGTGGGATACGAGGACACGGCGTTTTTCGGTCGGTTGTTTCGGCGCAAAGTGGGCCTGACCCCAGCCCAGTATCGCAAGCGGTTTGGCAGTCTGCGGCAGCATCTTATCGATGGGATACTCGCTTGATAGGAAAGCCTCTGCAGCGATGAATAATAGTACGCAAAAAAGTCATCGACCGAGCAAGCAGTGAACCCATCACCCTGGATCCCCCCCCTTACAAGTAATACCGATCATAAATTCGCGTAAAAGTGTGATTAATGAATAGCTGTCGAGTATTATGACGAAACAGAAAGTACTGCGGCGGAGAAAGTCGGTTGCTCGATGCTGTTCGTGTTGAACACCGCGGACAAACGCGGTCCGTAAAGATTAAGCGACCATCTGGAGTCGAAACTGGCTATAAAACAGTAATATGGATAATTTGAATAACATAGGTTTTAGCCATTGGTTCCGAAGTAGACTTGACGCTGACAAAGTCGCTGCGCACGCGATTGCCCGAGTGGTTTCAGTACACAAGGAGCGATACACAATAACCAATGGTCAGGGAGAGGTTTTTGCCGAGTTATCGGGAAATCTATTCTATACCGCAGATTCACCTACTGATCTGCCAACCACGGGAGACTGGGTATACGCAGATTTCTATGACGATGATACGCACGCGATCATCCATGGTGTAATGCCCAGAAAAACCTTGCTCAGAAGAAAAACAGCCGGAAAGCTGGTCGATTTCCAATTAATTGCGGCAAATATTGATGTTGCCTTTGTTATCCAATCGGCGGATTACAATTTTAATCTTAGAAGGCTGGAACGTTACCTGGTTATGGTCAACGAAAGCGGGATTACTCCTGTTATTTTGCTCAGTAAGTGTGACCTTATTACGCAAAATGAAGTTGAAAATATAAAAGCAAGCCTCTTAAGCATTGCACCTCACGTTACTGTGTTGGCATACAGTAGTTTGAGCGGGGAAAACATTGATGTTATTAAAAAATATTTATTACCGGGTAATACCTACTGCTTACTCGGCTCATCCGGTGTTGGCAAAACAACATTGCTCAATAGCCTCTTGGGCAGCAGGCAATTTGAAACCCAATCTGTCAGTAAAAAACAGAACAAAGGAAGACAC
>VMRY01000137.1 GCA_007713595.1 Sedimenticola thiotaurini | reverse complement strand
GAGTGGAAAAACGGAATACGGGTACTTTAGAAAAATGAAAAGGGAAATATCTCTAGACTATGAGCCATTTATAGTTCTGGGGAGTGGCTGGCATACTTACAAGCCTAAAGTTACTGTAAATTGCCACGATGATGGTATAAAGGCATACTTCACCTCCACAGGTACATTAAGGAACTTTGTGACTATCGATGGTCAAAATAATAGCTCTTATATGCAAGAGGAGTACCCAGATTTAATGATGAAAGCGCAGGGATACTCTATTTACTTTGCACCTAAATAATGTGCTATTATTCAGGTGTTTCTTAGATCTAGATAAGTTGAGGTCAATCATGACAACTAAAGAATGGTCTTAAGATCAAGCACTTACGAAAAAGACTCGCACTTATGTGCGGGCCTTTTTTGTTTCTGGCTGTTGAATACGGCAGCAATTGGTTAAAAAAACACACATATTCCAAAATGTTATAACAAGGCCAAGCACAATCGTGCAATTCAAAAGGCGCATTGCACTGGACGGCCTACACTACGTTCCGGCCGCCTGTGTTGGCGGCGTTGGGCGTAAAAGGAGCAATGAGTTACATCGCCGACAAAGATTGGTATCAAGGTGTTAGCGAATCCAAAGGCTTGTCGCTTCGTTGTCCTTTTGCCACAGCTGATCGATGCCCGCGCTACTACCAAAGCCTCTCCCTCTTCTCCAAAACCGGAGGTACTTCGCTAACCCCGGAAGAAGATTCCCGTTTGCTAGAAAAATGGGAGAAATCCGAGTTCTGGCCACGAATCGATGAGCATGCAACGTCCGTCAGCCATTCAGGCGAAAAGCTTATCTCAATTTCAAACTTTTGCCCTGAAGTTGCTTTTGATCGCTACGGGTACTTTTGCTCTTCCCTGGGTGCATACGCCGATGAAATGGATAGCGGTTATGCCCAGGAGCGCCTCTCCAATGAGGGAGTGAGCTCTTCCGATCCGCGTTGGTACTGGGCGCATTCTTACCGAGTGCATTTCTCGGAATGCCCTCTGTACTCGCTGCTTTCTCACCCAGTTACTGAATCCAAGGAAGTGCCAAAGGAACCGGCAGCAATTGCGCCACCTTGGTGGCGAGAGCATCTGGCAAAAATCGTTGTGGGTGTTGTGCTGGCCCTTGCGGCAGCAATAATCAAATGGGTGTTTCCGTAGTGTGGTATCGCCCAACAAGTAGTTCCGGCGGACCCCAAACTCCACGCGGCTTTTTGCGCATGCCTTCGGCATTGTTGCGCAAACGCCTCGCTACGTTCGGGTCCGCTGAACAAGGGCGTTATGCAAAGTCTATCGTGGCTCGTAAGCAAGGATAATATATGTGAATAAATTGGACACCCAATAATTGTCCTGCCATAGACGGAGTGATAAAAACCGATCCAGATTTAACCCTGCCTTGGCAGGGTTTTCTCTGGTTAGAAAATTGATTTACCCACTTTTGATAGGATGTCAGGTTATTTTACATGAAACGGGATATGTTTAGTCTAACTCTTTGATATTTATAGCATGGCATAATTCATGCCTCTCGTATTGAACACACTAAATTTCCGGAAGATATAATGAGAAAAATATTCATTGCTATTGTTGGTTTATTCGTTTTTAGTTCAGTTAATGCAGCCATTATTGATGGCACCGGCATAACTATTTCTGGTTCTAACTACGAAACTTTTATTGACACAAACACAGGGGTTGAATGGGTAGATACCGACAGCTTTTTTAATCAGTCATTTGCAACTGTCAGCTCTCTTATTTCAGGATCAGGTGTTCGCTATGGTTCAAATGCCGAGGCAGCTACCCTATTGTCTTCCTTTGCGGGACTTGCTGGTTCGGCTTGGGATGCAGTATGGAATATTGCCGTTGGTTCAGGTCGCGACAGTCTTATATGGTCAAGAGCCTTGGGTGAAACCTTTTGGGTATGGGAAGGTGACGCATCTATCCTAAATGATACAACGCAAGGGACTTCATGGAATACAAATAGTTATACGTATGTAGACATGGGACATTATCTAGTTGTAGGTTCGAACGACGGCTCTGTACCAGCACCTGCTCCAATAGCCCTCCTAGGACTCGGTTTGGCAGCGATCGGTTTTGTT
>VMRY01000075.1 GCA_007713595.1 Sedimenticola thiotaurini | reverse complement strand
GAAAGGATTATTAATTCACTTTTGACGGGCTATATGCAAGTTGCCCGAAATAATGAGAGCTATGGCAACCTCTGGGAGTATGCCTTTGCCTATGACTTCATACGTCTCTACCCGGATTTAAAAGAGAGTGACAGAATTGCCATAGAAGCCCGAATCCGGGGTGCGCTTCGCCATGCACTACTTCTACTTGAAGGAAACAATATGTCGCTCTGGCATGGTCGATCGACCCTCGCCTCAATTGCCTGGCTGGCTGCCATCGTCTTGGATCCTGAAAATCCGGATGACCTGAACCTGATAACACAAGCACAAGGCCATTTTCTTGAGACACTCAAGGCCCTGGCAATCACAGAGGCTTGGCCTGAAGGCTATAACTACTGGATAAACAATCGAGGCTTTCTAATCACTCTCGCCGCTTCTGCCTATTTGAATAGCCTGGAAAAAGCAGAAAACCATGAACATGTGAAAGAAATACTCAGACGTGTAGGGTACTGGCATATCTACAATACCCGACCGGACAATAAGGCCCACGGACTAGGTGATGAAGGACCGCGTATTGACCTGAAGGATGAAACCAGGAGAGTTATTGACCTCATCACGCAAGCGACAAGAGACCCTGTTTTAGCCGCCTATTCACGCTATATTGGAGAACTGTATGGCTTTGCCAGTTACTATCAGGATTATCAATGGGGATTTAGACTGTTTAATGATCCACTGAGAACACCTATTGCTCAGCCGACCAAAGAAACACTCAGCTTCGCCAAGTCTCTACCAACCGCAGCCATCTTTGGCAAAGGTGCCATGAATATGGCCTACTTCCGCTCAGGGTGGTCACCTCAGGATACTTTTATTACTCTTCGGTCCGGCAGCAACTTTACCCATCATGGTCATTACGATGCTGGTCATTTTACTCTGTTTAAAGGTGCTCCATTGGTCAGTAACAGCGGTACTTATGGTGGTTTCTTTACTGAAAACAGACTTAACTACAGCCTGCGCACGGTATCCAAAAACTCGCTTCTAATTCTTCGCAAGGATGAAGAGGTGAAACCTAATCGATTTTTCAAAGAGAACGTCTCTGCAGGAGGGCAACGCATCACAATGCCTACCGGCAGTTCAATTAGCAGCACATCCGAGTGGGCCGAGCAGTTGAATGATGGGCAACACTTAGAAGGCGGAAAACTTACTGCTTATGACGCCGATAGTGCAAACAGTTACCACTACCTCGCCACCGATCTCACACCTGCATACAACAATACAAAGTATGATAAAACTGGCAAAGGAGGCAAAGTCTCATCCGTTATCCGAGAATTTCTTTATCTTACTGAAGTCGATCAACTGCTAATCCACGATAAAATCATCAGCACCAATCCTGGTTACACTAAGAAATGGTTATTGCACACCATCAAGCGTCCCATTATGGAAAACATCGCTATATTAAAAGGCACGGAATCCAATGGAATACTGGAAAGCCGATCAGACAATGTAAAAATAGCGAATGGTACGGCTAGATTAAGAGTGGATCGAATTTATCCTGAAAAGGCTGTTACCCGTCTGATTGGTGGGCCCGACTATCAGTATTACGTTGAAATGGATGGAGATGACTCTGATCTGGATGGTAAGAATATGATCGAGGGCGTAAACAAACAGCCCTGGTTTGACGATAGTCAATGGCGAATTGAGATACAGCCGGAAGAAGCAGAGCTGGAAGATCATTTTTTAATGGTACTGACACCTAGCATTGATAAGTATAGGGATATAAAACCAAGCCTGCTAAAAACGGATCGATCCAACACATACGGCACTCGCAGCCAGGATAGTTTAATACTTTTCCTTAGTGATCTGAATGAAGGGAGTATTTCGCTAATGAAAAAAGCGAGTGATAAAACGCTCTATCTATTGGGACGAACTCCGGGGAAAAGGATTACACTCTTCTTCAACGGCAACGAAAAACACTACGTTGCAAATAGCGCTGGTGTAGCCGTAGTTAAATTTTCAGATGCTTTAGAGGGTGAAATTCGTATAAGATTGTAATCTATTGATTTCCTACTTTTTTGCATCCTTCAATAGTGCATGAACATACCTCACAGGTATTGCATAGCTGATGCCTGAGGGCCGCTCCAGCAAAGTCTCCTTAGACTCTTTTACAAAAACACTGTTCAAAACGCCCACAACCCGACCTGACTGTGAATCATAAACGGGGCTGCCACTGTTACCAGGGTAGGCCGTACCATCCAGTTGGTACACCTCGAAACGATTACGCATACGTTGAATCTGTTTTGCCGTAAGATTCTTGGAGTTATTCGAAGGGATCACCACAGGCGTGATGGCAGAGATTATTCCTCTATGTGTAATCGGGTATAGGCCCAAGACCATTCCAATAGGGAAACCAGTAAAGGCAATAGATTCACCCTCTCGAACCTCAGATTCCGCTGCCAATGACATAGGCTGCAGTGGCCCATTTGATATCTCCAAAAGCACCAAGTCATGATCAGGGTCGGCTTTGACAATCCTGGCCTGGTGAACCTTAGCCTGGCTACCGCGTCCACTGAACACCGCTAAAGTCTCTTTTTTAGCAATATCAATCAGATCAGGGATCACATGATGATTGGAGATCACCAGATTACCATCGCCGATAACAAAACCCGTCCCCATAAATTGTGCCGTTGGACGCCTCAAGGGCATAACAGTACCGACGGCAACCACACTCGGCCTGATTCGATCGATAATATCGGGTAGCTCTGCACTGCTCGCGTTATACGAAAACAGGCCCAACAACGCCATGCCATAGATAGCCAAGGCTGGTAATCTCATAGATAATACCTCGTAACGATTTTATAGAGTTGAGTGTAAATTGATCTGCCACGCGATACAAAGAGACAGTGCCCGATGCTTGAACTCCTTTCAGACTACATAACTCAATTAGAATAATGACATCACCACCACTTATAGCACACGTCATTCATCATTTATGGATCGGTGGTCTGGAAAATGGATTAATCAATCTGATTAATCGGATTCCAGCAGATCGCTACCGTCATGTAATTATCTGCATGGAGGATTACTCAGACTTCAAGGATCGACTGCATCGCGATGATGTTCAAGTCATCGCCATCCATAAAAAGCCCGGTCGGGATCTCGGAGCAAAGT
>VMRY01000026.1 GCA_007713595.1 Sedimenticola thiotaurini | reverse complement strand
TTTCTACCGGCCAAAATAACCTGGGGATGATAGCCAACGGCCTCTGCCTTATAGGTCAGATAATAGGGATCAACACCGATACAGTGTCCGCCAACCAGGCCTGGTCTGAATGGCAGGAAATTCCACTTGGTGCCAGCGGCCTCAAGGACATCGACCGTATCAATATCCATTTTATGGAAGATCATGGCAAGTTCATTCATTAACGCAATATTCAGATCGCGCTGCGTGTTTTCAATAACTTTGGCCGCTTCGGCTACCTTAATCGTCGCTGCACGACAAACACCCGCAGTGACAACACTTTCATAAAGTTCTGCAACGATTTTGCTGGTTATTGGAGTATCACCTGAAACAACCTTAACAATCGTTTCCAGCCTATTCTCTTTATCACCCGGGTTGATACGCTCAGGGGAGTAGCCAATAAAAAACCCGCTGTTTCTATCACTGCCATCTTCACCCGTAGAACCGGCCCAGCGCATACCAGAAACCTCTTCCATGATGGGTACGCAAACTTCTTCTGTACAACCAGGATACACAGTCGACTCAAATACAACCGTTGTACCGGGACTCATATGCGCGGCAACAGCTTTGCACGCACCAATGACCGGACTAAGATCAGGCTTACGTGCATGATCAATGGGTGTAGGTACGGCAACAATAATAATGGATGCTTCAGCTAGTCGGGCAGGATCGCTAGTATATTCAAGTTGAGTCGCGGCAACAAGTCCTTCCGGTTCAACTTCACCACTCGGATCAAATCCATTTCGATAATTACTGAGTTTTCGCTCATCCAGGTCGTATCCAATCGTGCTACGTTTTTTTCCAAAAGCCACCGCAAGTGGAAGTCCGACATAACCAAGACCAACGACTGCAATTTTGTCCATTATTATTTCCCGATTGTTAGTTATTACCCTGTAATAAAGGGTCGAAATATGTGATAGTTATGACTGCTATTTATGCAGTAGAAAGACGATCTGCTGTTTCAAATCCATCAATAAACCAATCTGTAGTGACATCCAGTCCCTGCTGTAGGGTGTGGGTTGGTAGATAGCCAAGCAAATCCGCTGCCTTTGATATATCAGCCAACGAGTGGCGCACATCGCCTGGTCTGAAATCATCATAAACCGGATCCATACCTGAAATCCTGTCAAATCTTGCTGCCAGGCGATCCCTGATCTCAGCATACAGTTGATTAAGCGTTGCCCGGCAGCCAACGGCTACATTGTAGACCTGATTAACTGCTTCATCCTTCGTGGTTGTCGCTGCAAGCAAATTCATCTGTACCGTATTATCAATAAAACAAAAATCTCTTGAAGTTTCACCATCCCCATTAATGCGGCAAGGCGTACCACGGTATAGCTCTTCAATCCAACGGGGAATTACCGCAGCATAAGCACCTTTCGGATCTTGACGGGGACCAAACACGTTGAAATACCTTAAACCAATTGTCTGCATACCATAAGTCCTGGCAAAGACATCGGCATACAGTTCATTAACATATTTTGTAACGGCATAAGGAGATAGCGGCTTGCCAATTAAATCTTCTTTTTTTGGTAGCCCGGGGTGATCACCATAGGTGGATGATGAGGCGGCATAGACAAACCGTTTAACCTTTGCATCCCTGGCGGCAATCAGCATATTCAAAAAACCGGTGCTGTTGGTCTCATTTGTACTGAACGGATCGTTAATTGAACGTGGAACACTGCCCAAAGCGGCTTGATGGAGTACATAATCAACCCCCTCTACAGCCTTGGCACAATCGTGCGGCTTTCTGATATCCAGTTCATGAAAAGTAAAGCGACTCCACTGCTCTGCATCCACCAGCGCCCTGACCTTATCCAGGTTGTACTGATGCCCTGTAGCAAAATTATCCAGTCCAACAACCGTCTGATTTAACTTGAGCAAGGTTTCAAGAAGATTAGAGCCAATAAATCCAGCAACACCCGTGATTAACCAGCATTTGGGTTCAGCCTGAAGCGCGTTCTGAACTTTCTCGTACTCTGACATCCTGCAACTCCGTCTCTCTTAACTAGTAGCTGTACAAATACACAACAAATTCGCGTTATTTTAACATTCCCGGCAACTTAAAGCGCCAAGCTGTTAATAATCAACGGATTGTACTGATTTTCGCTATCTGGAGCCAGATAAATTAAGCGAAATGACGCTGTGGCCCAGTTCCAGAAAGGTGTTTCCGCAACACCACGGTACCTGAAAGTTTAAAGAACATGAGGCTCTCCCTGTCCTATTCAAAAAAACCATGTGCAGCCGCTCATTCACCGGGTAACATTAGCCCTGTATCACGCATATCGCATAACAAAATGTCCAGCAAACAGTCGAAACAACCAGGAAACGTACTTTGAATGTAGGGTTTGCCAGCTACCTCTTTGCCTTTGTTGCATATCTGGCCCTGACCGGATTACTCGTCACATCCTGGCGGGGAAGATCATTAGGCCGTCTATTAATTCTTGCAAGCGCCTTTTCATCCCTCTGGGCGCTTTCGTCTGCCCTCGCCGCTATAGCCCTAATCACATGGCCAGGGTTCCTTCAGATACTGGAGTTTTCACGTGATGGCTTTTGGTGCCTTTTTCTGCTGAAAAGCGTTCAAACAAACAGTAATCAGTCGCTTTCAGGTCGCCTGCGCTTAACACCCGCCAGGATGTACTATCTCTTTTTGCTTATTGCAGGTGCAGTAACTGTTATCAATCCGCTTTTCTCGGCTTTAACAGAAACGACAAGCCGGGTTAGTAGAGAAGCCACTTTAGGGATCTGGGTACTCTTTAACATTATTGCACTGCTACTGCTCGAACAACTTTTTCGAAATTCCACACAAAACCAACGCTGGGCAATAAAACACCTTTGTATAGGTATTGGTTGCATCTTTGCTTATGACTTTTTTATGTTCGCAGATGCACTGCTTTTCAAACAGCTTAATCCTGCACTCTGGAATGCCCGCGGCATTGTAAACGCGTTGATGGTGCCACTCATCGCCATCTCTGTCGCCAGGAACCCCAAATGGTCACTGGATATCTATGTCTCCCGAAATGTCGTTTTCCAGTCAGTAACACTGATCGGTGCTGGCGTCTATCTCCTTGTAATGGCTTCAGCTGGGTATTATATCCGCTTCTATGGTGGTTCCTGGGGATCCACTCTCCAGATTGCGTTTTTTAGTGGCACTGGTGCATTACTGCTTATCATCCTCTTCTCAGGGACGATCCGGGCGAAAATAAGGGTTCTGCTGAGCAAGCACTTTTTCAACTATAAATATGACTATCGTGAAGAGTGGTTGCGCTTTACCAACACACTTTCAGACAGTGATGACATCGTCCCAATCAGGGCAATCCGGGCGTTGTCAGCGTTGGTTAACAGTACCGGGGGAGCACTGTGGATTAAGGAAGAAAAAAGCGATTATTTTTTTAATTCCTGTTTGAACATGCCCGAACCTACAAGCACACTTATTGCTAAAGACGATTCACTAGCAACGTTCTTACAACAAAATCTCTGGATAGTTGATCTTGAAGAGTATAAGCGAAATCCTGATCTATACGAGGGGTTCACACCACCGCTATGGCTCAAATCAATCGAGAACGCCTGGCTTGTAGTACCCCTGCTTTTCAAGGCCGATCTGTTGGGCTTTATTGTTATACTCAGATCGCAATCACAAAAATCCATCAACTGGGAAGACCGTGATCTTCTGAAGATGGCAGGACAACAGATTGCCAGCCACCTGGCACAGCATATTTCAGAAAAAGCACTAACACATGCACAACAATTTGAAGCATTTAACCGGCTTTCGGCTTACGTCATCCATGATCTAAAAAACATTCTTGCACAGCAGTCGCTGATTGTATCCAATGCCGAAAAACACAAGCACAAACCAGAATTTGTCGATGATGTTATCAATACGGTAAAGAATTCAGTTGAGAGAATGACCCGTCTGATGGAGCAGATGAAAAGCGGCATACGTGGCAACAGTACACAAGTCATTAACCTTTTTGCGCTTCTTTCTGATATTAACTCAGCACATTCCACACGAAAGCCATCACCATCACTTGGCACCCCACCTGAGGAGCCAATATTTGTTCGTGCAGACAAAGAGCAGCTGAGCACAGTTTTTGGGCATATCATTCAGAATGCGCAGGATGCGACCCCTGGTGACGGACATGTTATTATCCACTTGGAGCACAAATCAGGATATGCCCTAGTCAGTATTGAGGATAATGGTTCCGGAATGGATCAATCCTTCATCAAAGACCGTCTTTTTAAACCATTCGATTCAACAAAAGGCCTTACCGGCATGGGGATCGGGGTGTTTGAAAGCCGTGAATATATCCGTAGTATAGGGGGCGATATCAAGGTGGAGAGCACTCCAGGTGAAGGATCCATATTTTCCATTTCACTACCTGAGACTACAAGCGAAGAATGAATAACAAAAAAACAGCACGCAACAGTGGGGTAGCTAGTGGCTGATTTAAGTAAGCATCTGTTAATTGTTGAAGATGATGTAGGACTACAGAGTCAACTCAGATGGTGTTTCGATGATTTTGAGGTATTGATCGCTGGTGATCGACAAGAGGCAATTACTCAGTTGCGTCGTTATCAACCGCCTGTCGTCACACTGGACCTTGGCCTCCCACCAGATCCAGGCGGTGTCACTGAAGGACTTGCCACGCTGGAGGAGATACTTGCTATTGCACCCAACACAAAAGTGATTGTTGTGACGGGTGACAATGATCGTAGCAACGCCGTGCGGGCAATAGCGCTTGGCGCTTATGATTTCTGTCAAAAACCTGTGGAGCCTGAGATTCTCTCTCTGATCGTCAACAGAGCTTACCATGTATATCAACTTGAGCAAGAAAACTTAAAACTGCACCAAGACCAAAGCAAGGCCCCGCTGAATGGCATCATTGCCACAAGCCCTGAAATGCTCAAGGTTTGCCGGACAATTGAAAAAGTGGCGCCTTCCAATATCAGCACCCTACTCCTGGGTGCCAGTGGAACAGGTAAAGAGCTATTCGCTCAGGCACTGCATGAGCTGAGTCCACGTGCAGATCAAAAAATGGTGGCCATTAATTGCGCAGCGATTCCGGCAAACTTAATTGAAAGTGAACTGTTTGGCTATGAAAAAGGTGCGTTTACAGGAGCTGCCAAACAGACCAAAGGGAGAATTGAGTATGCAAATAATGGCACGCTTTTTCTTGATGAGATAGGTGATCTTCCTTTTGACTTGCAGGCAAAATTGCTGCGTTTTTTACAAGAGCGGGTGCTTGAAAGAATTGGTGGACGCGAGGAAATCCCGATCGATGTCAGAATCATCTGTGCTACACACCAGAATATTCAAGGACTAATCGAAGAGGGGCGATTCAGAGAGGACCTCTATTATCGAATCAGTGAGGTAACTATCAAGATACCCTCGCTGAAAGACCGGGAAGGTGACGCGCTGGTTCTGGCAAAGGCATTTCTTGAACGATTCAGAAAAGAGTATGGACGCCAGATCACCGGTTTTGATAATCGATCAATACAGGCCATAGAGAACTATGAGTGGCCAGGTAATGTAAGGGAGATTGAGAGTCGAATAAAACGTGCAGTGATTATGGCGGATAATGCCATGATTACGCTAGATGATCTGGAACTGGATTTTACCGAGGAAGATTCCATGCCCCTGAACCTTAAACAGGTGCGCGGTGAGGCCGAACGTAAGGCTATTCTTCGAGCGCTCAATCACTCAGATTCAAATATTTCGGACACCGCAAAGATCCTGGGTGTAACCCGTCCGACACTCTATAGTTTGATGGAGAAATACGACATAAAGCCTTGATGGGGTTTCAAGGCTTTATGCATCAGAGATCGTAGTCAGACTATCTAACACCTTTTGTGAAAAAGATAATCTCGGCTGTTTGTACCAGGATATAGAAATCAAAAAGCAGTCCATGATTCTTTACATAGTAGAGATCATACTGCAGCTTTTCCATAGAGTCCTTCTTCGAGGCCCCATAGGGGTAGCAGACTTGTGCCCACCCAGCTAAACCGGGTGTAACGCGATGGCGTTCTCTGTAGAGTGTATTAATCTTACACAATTTCTCTACAAATTCAGGTCGCTCAGGGCGCGGTCCTACCAGGCTCATATCATTAACGAAGATATTCCAAAGCTGGGGTAACTCATCAAGTCGGTACTTCCGAATAAATGAACCTACACGCGTTACCCTTGAATCATTCTCTTTTGCCCAACGGGCTATACCATCCTGCTCTGCATCCGTGCGCATACTTCTAAATTTGATCAGGTTAAAACATTTACCATTTCGACCAACCCTGGACTGCTTATAGAGGATTGGGCCACGGCCTTTGCTACTTATAAAAATAGCAAGTGCAGTAAGTGCCATAAAAGGGGAGCAAACAATCAATAGAAGCGAACTGACTACGATATCAAATGTTCGTTTTGCAAATGATCTCAGTATGTTTCTCTTGAATCCATTAGCGTAAATTAGCCAACTGGGTTGTATAAGATCCAGCCTTATTTTCTCTGTTTCGCGTTCAAAGAAATCCAACAAATCGGTGATGGCAACACCACTCATACGACAATCAATCAACCCATCAAGGGGTAATTTTCTCCTCCTGTCGTCGGGCGCAATAACAATTTCGTCTATGTGATTTTGCATAGCAAAGGTACGGATATCATCATCCGCATTAACAATCTTTTCCTTTCTGACCTGCACTACTTCATCACTGGATGTCCTGACAAACCCAACCAGATCAAACCCGCGCTGATCCGTTTTGCGCCTAAGCTTGTCAATCGAGGCAGCACGTTTGCCTGCGCCAATAACCAAAACACGTCGCTGAAGCACATTCCCGTCAACAAATTTATAGAAATAGGTTCGAAGCAGAATGGAGTATCCAAATGCTATTAATACAAATTGAGCAATCTGGAAATTGTCTTTGGCAAGTATTGGAATAAAGCTATTCGTCAGGGCCAGTATCGCAAAGCCTGATAAAAATGCCACGAAGAGCCTGACTAATACGCCCTTTATACCCTCTCTCTGTCGGGTATCGTAAAGTCCCATTGAGGCGATTGCGAGTATTAATATCAACCCAGCAAATGCACCATTCGTCCAGTGGTAGGTGATTACTGGGTTAGTAGCTGATACATCTGAAGGAGCTAGAAGAAGAGGCAGCACATAGATAAAGGCGCAAGCAAACGAAAAAAGCTCAACGCAGGCAAGCAAAAGGAATTGCGCATGAAAGAAGTGACCAAATAATTGGACTTTGCCCCTTACCGAGTGAAATCGAGAAAAGACGCTCATGTTGTCATGAACTGACTCCACCGGAGAGTCAGCTGTCGCAGAAGATTGCTCACTGCTTTTCTCAAATCGTACAAGTGAAATATGTGGGCTGCCATGCGCGCTCATTTATTCTCCTTACACCCTGTCAATCCATGCTTGATTAGGCCTAATCATATAAGACTATTGTTTCAGCAAAGCTTCAGGAAAACGTTATTGTTAAATGTTATCCGCTTGCATCGGCCTGGAGGGCAATTTCTTTAGCGTTGTTTATATAGTACCGCCTGGATAGGTAGATGCCTAGCACATAGCGTAGTGTGTAAAGATTCCCCGAGGAAATAAACGCAGTAGAATATCATTTGCCGGCCATAATAAAGAATATTATTCCTTATGATATCAGGCGATTGGCACAACAGACTTTCTTTCTGATTAAGCTATCAGGTTACGCCACTATTGATTATTTATGATGAATCACTAGCGATGAGAGTATTGGAGAAACCGAGTTTTTCTGACACTCCAAGAGTATAGCTTCTTGCTGAGCGATGTCTGTCACCCCTAAAGGTACATCTTGAACTGAATCAGCCTCTTGTTCCCCATCCCTGATCCTGAAAAGAGTGGGCCTTTTCTCGATTAGCGCTGCAATATAGGGGCTATCAGCATGTCTTAGGAAGTGAATACCATCCTGTGTAGTATAAAACTGATAACCATCCTTTTCACAGCCTAGAGTCGCTGATGGAATTCCAGAAGCCGTCTTTTCAAGTAGTGTCGTTGGATCTGCACCTTGCATAAGCTGCCATGCAATTGGATCCTCTGCTATAAAAAAGGTAGAGACCATTTGGGGAATTACAAATGCAAATAGAAACCCAAAGGCTACAAAAAATAGTGCCGCCCTCATGTGCGTCTCCACCAAAGCACTATGTTAAACAAGAAATTTCGCTTTCCAATCACAGTATAAGGAATAATAATCACTTTAGTAGTTCGTTAAGATCTGATTAACGTGCCAAAATCCAGCTATCTAATTAAGATCAATCCTACATTGAGATAGGTAAAATCCTACACGCGAAATAATAATTATATTCGCACTTATACCATACCCAAGCTAACAAGCAACATCCAGGCCATAGTGATATCTCCCTGTTTTGCATGGGTTACAGGATCGACCACTTCGCTAGATGTAAAGAAATCCGACAACTTATTCAGGTAAGCTGTAACGCTTATCGAGCATGGACACCCGTCATGGGCATTCTGTTTTACTCCTGTTAAACCGATTTGGACTGCGTCCTGTTCAGGATCATGTCTCACCAGACAAGCAGATGTGAGTGTGGCGAAGTGCCTGCTAACAGGCCTATATTATGACTAAAGCGGCAATCACCAACGCGCTCGCCTCAATCAATTCACAAAAGGCGCCGGCAACATCACCAGTTAGTCCGTTAATTCTCTTTAACAGCGCCCTACGCATTGTCCAAAAAACCAACCCGCAACCAAGGAGCACCCAGATGGCACTCCAACCCCAACAGAGAAAGCAGATAAACGGCAGTATCAGTAAGACGCCTTTCGCCTGTAATTCGGGTAGGTTATCCGCCATTACAGCGCCCAAACCGCCTGTTCTGATATAGGGCATTGCGATAAAACTGGCAACCAGGGCACCACGCCCAAGCATTGGAACTAGCAGTAGGATCGTCCAATCTCCCTGCGTCAGAATCGTAGCCAGTGCCGCGAGTTTCACTACCAGCAACAACACCACTGTAGCTACCGCCATCGGTCCACAGGTTGGGTCTTTCATGATGGCGAGTGTTCGTTCCCGGTCACCTAGCCCGCCTATCCAGGCATCGGCCAGATCAGCAAGACCGTCTATATGCAAAGCGCCAGTTATTGCGACCCAAACCGATAAAATAATCGCCGCGGCGAGTAGTGAATCGGCATCACCCAGCAGAAAGGAAACAGCTGTTAATATCTGGCCAATAAGCAGACCAACCAACGGATAATAGAGCATGCTTTGCCCCTGCTCCTGATCACTCGGTCTATTTTCATTCCAAGGTATTGGAAGACGGGTCAGAAAGCCCAAGGCATGAAAAAAGGGTCTAAACATAAATAAAGTGTTAACTAAACAATGAATCGGTTATCCAAGCAGCCCGCAATGAAATACCAGTCTGGCGTAACCTTCCTCCACACGAATGCGGCTGATACCAGCAAACGGGTACTCCATTCGAAATAAATTGCGTATCGGAATACCCAACACCTTGCCAATAATAAATCGGTTAACCCCTCCGTGAGCCACAACCAGAATATGTCTCCCCTCGTGGTGTATCTGAATATCCTGCCAAGCCGATTCAACACGGGATTGAAACAGAATCATTGGTTCACCACCTGGGGGAGGGTTTTCAGCCGGACTCCGCCAAAAATGATTCAGCACTTCCGGGGATTCGGCATAAAGCTCGTCAGAGGTGCGCCCCTCCCATTGACCAAAGCCGATCTCCTTGAGGCGATCTTCCTTTACAACTGGAATACCTGTTCGCTCACTCAGCTCTTCAGCAAATGCTGAACAGCGCACCAAAGGCGAGGTAATTATCAGATCCCAGGGAGTATGACCGGCCGTTGCCTGGCGCATCTGCTGCCAACCTTTGGCACTCAGCGGGTCATTTTTCCAGCCTCTAAAGCGTGTGCCACCTTCCGGCTCACCATGCCTTATCAGGTCTATTGTTGTGTTCTTCAGATTGTCCGTTTTCACTTGCACATTTAGCTCTCTGCCACGCCAGCATCGGCAAAGGTGGCCATATTATTGTGCAGATCACAGGCCGCTCGAAGTAATGGGACCGCAGTTGCCGCGCCACTCCCCTCTCCGAGGCGCATACCCAGATTCAAAAGCGGCATGGCATCAAGCGCCTTCAGCATCGCCTGATGCCCTGGTTCTGCCGATTGGTGTGAAAAGATCAGCCAGTCGCGTATTTCTGATTGATGGCGTACGGCCACCAGAGCGGCAGCGGTGGTGATGTACCCATCAATCAGTACTGGTATGCCCAACTGCGCACAGCTGATATAGGCACCAACCAGTGCCGCTATTTCAAATCCACCAAGACAACGCAACGCTTCCAATGGGCGCTTCATCAAATCATCGTAACGGGTAAGAGCCTCACGTAGTATAGTTACCTTGTGCGCCACACCACGGCTATCCAGCCCCGTCCCAGGACCAGCCAACTGCCCAGGATCAGCACCCAGTAGCACACAACCCAATGCAGCTGCCGGTGTCGTATTACCGATACCCATATCACCGCCAATAAACAACTCCATACCCCGCTCCTTGGCGCGCATGATGGCAGCACGGCCGGCATCCAAAGCTACCGATAGCTGCCCACTACTCATTGCATCCTCAACCTGAAGATTTGCAGTGCCAGGGCCAGCGCGCTGACTAATTACGCCGGGGAGTTCACCTGGTTCAACAGCAGTTCCGACGTCAACCACTTCCAGAGTCGCATTAAGTGATCGTGCAAGCACACTGATCGCAGCCCCACCTGCTGAGAAATTAGCGATCATCTGTACAGTCACTTCCTGAGGGAAGGCAGAAACACCCGCAGCCGCAACGCCATGATCGGCCGCAAAGATCGTGATCTGAACCTTCTCTGCAGATGGGTGCCCCGATCGCTGCAAAGAACTCAGCTGAATAGCCAGGTTTTCCAGCATCCCTAACGACCCCGCTGGCTTGGTCAATTGTGCCTGACGTGTAACAGCCTGACCTGCGATAGTCTGATCTGCCAGTTTTACTGGATCGTTCAACCAATCTAATGTCAAAACGTTTTCCCTTTCATTACGAGTGGCAGACCTGCCACAGTTAATATGACCCGGTCGCACACGGCCGCCAGTTGCTGATGCAGCCTTCCCGATTCGTCCTGAAATAGTCTGGAGAGCTCACCCATTGGAACAATACCCATGCCTACTTCATTCCCTACCAGGATAAGGTTCCCTTGAAACTCATGTAACAGAGAGATCAATGCGGCCTTTTGTTGCTCAAAATATTTTCCTTCATCCTGGAGTAACAGATTGGATAACCAAAGCGTAAGACAATCCACAATGATGCAGTTATCAGGTGACTGGTTGATTTGAATAGCATCCGCAAGGTAGAACGGCTCCTCAATGAGCGCCCACGCTTTAGGCCTACGATCACGGTGTCTGGCAATCCGCTCAAGCATCTCCGGATCATCGTCTATCAATGCAGACGTTGCGATATAGACCACCTTCCCTTCCGATTCCTTCGCCAATCGCTCAGCCAAAACACTTTTGCCTGATCGTGCACCACCAAGGATGAGCTGTTTCAATGCCTTATTCCCAACCGGAGTAAAAAGCGCTCATTATGGAACTCAAAGATTCACAGGTAAACTTTAAACTGAAGACTTCCATCATTCACAGCGCAACACACTTCAGAGGATTGCCTATAAGCTAGGCGGGAGAATGGTAAAAGCGATAAAATTCCGTTACGTGCCCAACTCTGTATGGGTGATTGCCCAAATAAATTGGTGCATAAGCCAGACCAGCCACTGAAATCTAATCTAGAAATGCCTTTGGATAAGTGGGCCCTCAGTCAGAAGAGCAGCCTGGAATATATTCAAGAAAATTGAGAAAAAGTGTCCCCTCGCAACCACTGAATAACGGCATCTCATGCTTTTGTTGATATAAAGCAAACATTTCCGATCTCTGGCGGATAAGGGACTGTCAATGAATCTCGATTCGGATATACTCTTGATTGCTTTTTTTAATTGCTCCATATGAGTAATTTATTGTAATTAAGCCTATGCAGTATCTTTTCAACGCTCAAGAACAAACTATTTCGGGGCTGTCCACCTAAGGATTTATCGCGTTCTTAAGAATAATAAATCCGGGCGGCCGTTTTCTATTTTTTATAAAAAATCGAGGGGATAGATGAGTCTAATAACTTTAATTCCACCAATATTGGGGATATTTGGCCTGTTTGTGGCCTTTAAAATCTATCAGCGGGTCATGCAGTACGAGACCGGCAATGAGAAAGTCACCAAAATTGCTGAAGCCATTCATGAAGGCGCCATGGTGTTCATGCGTCGTGAATACAGGATGATGGGCAGTTTTGCCGCCATTCTAGTTATCCTGCTTCTGTTCATGCTGGGAGTGAAAACCGCCTTTGCATTTGTAGTTGGTGCCGGCGCATCGGCCCTGGCTGGTTACATCGGTATGTTCTCCGCGACTCAGGCAAACGTACGGACAACAACGGCAGCCCATGAGAAGGGCGCATCAGAAGCGCTTACCATCGCCTTTTTTGGCGGTTCCATCATGGGTCTCTCTGTCGCTTCAATGGGCCTGCTGGGACTGGGTACACTCTACCTCTTCTTCGGTGGTGATCCCGAAACGGCGCATGCGATACATGGTTTTGGCATGGGCGCCTCTACAGTGGCCCTCTTCTCACGTGTTGGCGGCGGGATCTTCACCAAGTCGGCTGATGTGGGTGCGGATCTGGTGGGCAAGTTAGAAGCTGGCATCCCAGAAGACGACCCACGAAACCCAGGGGTAATTGCTGATAATGTTGGTGACAATGTCGGCGATGTGGCTGGTATGGGATCCGATATTTTCGAATCCTACTGCGGCGCAATGATTGCGACGATCGCCATCGCTTCAACAATGACGGCTGACATCCTTGATCCGTTGGGTAAGCAGGCTGATCTGATGTTCCTGCCACTCGCACTTGCCTCTCTCGGCCTGATCTGCTCAATAATGGGTATCCTGCTGGTTCGCAAGTATTCTGCCAAGAGCCCAGAGGTTGCCCTTAGAATCGGCACCATTGGTGCGACCATTCTGTTTATCATCACTTCGCTTGGTCTGATTAAAATTATTGGTGTATCGACAGCTGTATGGGGAGCGGTTCTCTCGGGCGCGGTCGGTGGTATTATCATCGGCCTGGTGACTGAGTATTACACTGCAGGAAATCCGGTTAAACAGATCGCCAAATCGGGTGAAACAGGCCCGGCTACGGTGATGATCACTGGGCTTGCCATCGGCATGCAGTCTGTTGTTATTCCAATCATCACCATCTGCGCCATTATCTTTGCCTCCAGCGCTTTGGTTGGGCTTTATGGTGTGGGTATTGCGGCGGTGGGTATGCTGGCAACTGTCGGAATCACCATGGCTATTGATGCCTATGGCCCTGTAGCTGATAACGCAGGCGGTATTGCCGAGATGGGTGGCCTCGGTCCAGAAACAAGGGCCATCACCGATTCGCTGGATGAGTTGGGCAACACCACTGCAGCTATTGGTAAGGGCTTTGCTATCGGTGCAGCAGCCTTAGCGGCACTGGCAATCATCACCGCCTATGTTGAAACTGTATCTGCTAAAATCCCCGACTTCTCGCTGGAATTGAATGATCCAACTGTGCTCATCGGGATGTTCATAGGCGGCATGTTACCGTTCCTGATTGCGGCAATCACAATGACCGCTGTAGGTGATGCGGCCTTCGACATGATCAAGGAGATACGCCGTCAGTTCCGTGACATCCCAGGTCTGATGGAGGGAACCGCAGATCCTGATAGTGCACGTTGTGTGGATATTGCAACTACAGCGGCCCTAAAAAAGATGATTCTACCTGGTGTCATTGCTGTAGCAGCACCGATGATTATTGGCTTCATCCTAGGCGCTGAAGCCCTCGGTGGCATGCTCGGCGGCGCCCTGCTCTCCTGTGTACTCTTGGCCTTGATGATGGCCAATGCTGGCGGTGCCTGGGACAATGCCAAAAAATACATTGAGAAGGGTAATCTTGGTGGCAAGGGCTCGGATGCACACAAGGCTGCCGTTGTGGGTGACACTGTGGGTGATCCGTTCAAGGATACCTCTGGCCCATCCATGAATATTCTGATCAACGTAATGGCGATTGTCAGTCTGGTCATTGCTCCACTCTTGAGTTGATCGCCTCTTTTCACTTGAATTGAAAGAAGTAATCAAAAAACGGCCATGTGAATTTTTGCATGGCCGTTTTTTTGAGTTACTGGAAAAAAGAACTAAGCTGAACTAGCTTTTTCTGGCACAGATTAACTTATGATTCCTAGTGCAATCTTGGCAAAAAGTGCTATATTTTGTATGTGATATGGTCAGAATCAGAGCAGCTGGAACTTTCAGGCCATAATAGTGATACTTATTTGATCTTTTATGGATATATCAACTGCGGTGTAGATACAAGGTAGGTAATGAAATATGGAAGTGTTCATTCGCAGATTACCCAACTCAACTACCCGACTTGACCTTATGCAGTTCCTCTCATCTGCACTCAAGCCTAGATGGTATCTTTTGCAATTTTCCCCTCTTGGAAAACTGATCCAGTGTGACATCTGCCGTATTGATGACCCCCTCAACGATAAAGTGGAGTATCACGGCATAGCACAGATAGAACCACCATCAGCCGCCCTTAATATAATCAGAAGACTCAACGGTGAAATATTCAAAACCAAAAAAGTGGAAGTAAGGAAATATTTTCGCCGTTCAATCAATCGCGATCGTAGACACCTGGAATCCGCTCCACCAACACAAAATATCATTGACCAAAGAAAGCAAGATCGAAGACGTCCTTATATTCAGACCAAACTGCTCCATGCAGGGATTACCTCCAACGGGCACCTCTCACCCAATTAGCCAAACCCGCAAGGGAATACGCCACTATGAAATCTTGTGAATGAACTCACTATAGCCTGCCCAACAGTAAATCCCATCTCAACTAGCCTCCACCATCTCATTTTAAGAATCCAAAGAATCCGCCGATACAGGCTGAGAACCCCCTTATTTCCTTGATCCATAGCGACCGAAAAGGTAGCGACCCATGACGCGCATATCGGATTCAAATACAGCTAAACGTTTTGGCAAAAAAAATAATAGCGCTGTTGCATTAGTCGTGGATGATGAAATGGCTAACCGCGCATTTCTTCGGGCTTTTCTGGAAGCTGATGGTTATAGTGTCATAGAGGCTGGAAATGGACTAGAGGCAATAAACGCCTTTCAAGCCAGCCCACCTGATATTATTTTCATGGATGTACTCATGCCTGTCATGGATGGGTATGAGGCTGTAACACAAATTAAGAAACTCGCCGAAGCACAGTTCACACCGATTCTTTTCTTAACCGCATTAACCGATGAAAACACCTTAGCAAAATGTATTGAGGTTGGCGGACATGATTTTTTAACTAAACCCGTATCAACTGTTATTCTGAAAGCGAAAGTCCGTTCTATGGAGCGCATTAGAAAGCTTCATCTTGAAGTTATGCGGCTCTATGGCCAGATGAAGATGGATCAGGAAATGGCCGAAACCGTCTTTAATGGGGCGGTTGTAGCAGACAATATTAAACTCGAGTGCATCAAGACCATTCTGAAACCAGCTGAACAATTCAGTGGCGATGTATTGTTAACGGCACATGCCCCATCAAGCGATACACATATACTATTGGGAGACTTTACAGGTCATGGCCTGACGGCCGCACTGGGAGCGCTGCCTGCCT
>VMRY01000091.1 GCA_007713595.1 Sedimenticola thiotaurini | reverse complement strand
CCAGCGCGTCGGTTCCTGCAAGCGTGAATGCGATGGTTCCAATAACAAAGTGCACACGCCATGAGAGCTCTTCCTGCGACAGGTCTGGCAGTGTCTTGGCGAGCGCGGTGCGGTAACGATCCTTGACCTTCTCGTAAAGCAAGGGAAGGAAGTCATGTACCTCTGGGCCAGGTTCGGCATGGGTGCGCCCCAGCAGTTGGATGAAATTAGTGCCACCCTGTTTGGGGTTGAGGCTGGCTCTCAATGCGGGTTCGATAAATGCTCTGAGGATGGCCTCAAGAGCCAGCGGCTTTCCATCGGCCTTTTGTTCCAGTTGATTCAGCATCTCTATGCGTTGCTTGTTCATCGGCGCAACACGGCGCTGGAAAACAGCTTGGTAAAGCTGCACTTTCGAGCCAAAGTGGTAATTGACTGCAGCCAGATTGACGTTTGCCCTGGAGGTAATTGTCCGCATGGAGGTAGCGGAGTAGCCCTTTTCTGCAAAGATCTGTTCCGCCACGTCAAGAATTTTGTCTTTAGTGTCGACAGGCGGTTTCATGTGCTGGGCGGTGGATTCAGCAACAGCATTTGATCTGAACGGGTTCATTCGTCATATTACCTGAGTATCCATATGTGATATGTTTCAGTTAAACGTTCGTTTGAATTTTTGTCAAGACGTTTTTTACACTAATATGTTGTTGTAGTCATCAGAAAGATGAGACTTCATGATTTACTATTCTAAAAGCACAGGAGGATCTGTTGACCCTAACAATCGAAGAGATACGCAGTGATCAACAACTTGATGTCAGTGGTTTTATCTGTCCACTCCCAGTGTTGAAAACAAAGGCAGCCCTCTCCAGGATGTCGGCGGGTGAGGTGTTAAAAGTGACTGTGACTCATCCTGATTCCCGCAAAGAGTTCCCGGTTCTCTGTCGTCTCCCGGAGTTTGAATTACTGGCGAGTAGTGAGGAGGATGGCAACTTTTTCTACTGGATCAAGAAGGTGTCAGGCGGCAAGGTGGGTTAATGCGAGTTGCCTGCGACTCACGCCGGTAGTTGCGGTATACTTTTCTCTTTTCAACGATAACTGATGGTTTCTTATGAAGTTTACTGTAATCCCTGTGACGGCGTTTGAGCAAAATTGTACGCTGGTCGTCTGTGATGAAACAAAACGTGCAGCGGTAGTGGATCCGGGTGGTGATATTGATCGGATTCTTCAGGAAGTAGAACAGCAGGGATTAACGCTTGAGAAAATATTGATTACCCACGCCCATATTGATCATGCAGGGGCGGCCGGTGAACTGTCACGACGGTTGAGTATTCCAATCGAAGGTCCCCATCGAGAAGATCAGTTTTGGATTGATGATCTTGCCGAGCAGGCAAAAATGTTTGGCTTTCCTCCTGCCGAAACCTTCGAGCCAGCACGCTGGCTGAATCAAGGTGATCGGGTACAGG
Source organism: Sedimenticola thiotaurini (assembly GCA_007713595.1). GTDB lineage: Bacteria > Pseudomonadota > Gammaproteobacteria > Chromatiales > Chromatiaceae > Sedimenticola > Sedimenticola thiotaurini_A. Next base: position 5,491 of record VMRY01000091.1, on the reverse strand, counting down.
TAGGTAATCAGGAGCTGGAAGTAAGACACTGTCCCGGTCATACCCCGGGTCATGTGGTTTTCTTCAGCCCGAGTGAAAAAGTGGCGATTGTGGGTGATGTGTTGTTCAGCGGCTCTATCGGTCGTACCGATTTTCCGAAAGGTGATCATGCCACGCTGCTGCGCTCTATACGTGAGCAGCTCTGGAGTATGGGGGATGACGTTGAGTTTATCTCCGGTCATGGCCCAGTCTCTACCATTGGCCATGAACGGGCTACCAATCCCTTCCTGAACTGATAGAACTCGTAACCACACCCTGTTGAGGCGTTGCCCTCGGCAGGGGGTATCTGATCAGGCCGTGGCGGATAGCTTAACCGGGTCATGCTGATTAATCAGCCGCGCAAGCCTTTTTACTCCCTCTTCAATCTTATCCAACTGGCTGTTTGAAAAGTTCAGTCGCATACTGATGTTTGACTCGCCATTGGCATAGAAGGCCTCTCCAGGGACAAAGGCAACACCCTGCTCAATAGCAGAGTTAAAAAGCTCTAGGGTACTCTCATGGTGAGTCAGGGTGGCCCAGATGAACATACCGCCTTCCGGCTTGGTAAACTGAACCTGATCCGGCAGGTATCGACTCAGTGCCGATGCCATGGCATCAAGACGATCGCCATAGGCGGCTCGAATCTTTTGCAGGTGGGGTTTCAGTGCGCCGCTTTTAAGGTATTCCAAGACCAGGTGCTGGTCATAACCGCTGGAGTGCAGATCGGCCGCCTGCTTTAACTTCTCGACAACCTTGATCACTTCCCGCGGGGCGTTAATCCAGCCAAGTCGCAGTGCGGGTGCAATAATTTTCGAGAAAGAGCCAAAGCGGATAACTCTATTTGGCATCAGCGTGTGCAGACTGGGGAGTGCCTCCCCGCTATAGCGCAGCGCGGCATAGGGTGCATCTTCCAGAATCAGGAAATCGTACTTTTTTGCCAGGGCAACCAGCCGTTCTCTACGTTCCCGTGAATAGCTGGTTCCGGTCGGATTCTGGAAATCCGTTACGGTGTAGAAAAAGCGGATCGGCTCCTTTTTGACGATCTCCTCCAGCGCGTGCAGATCCGGTCCCTGATCGTCAGAAGGGATGGTGATCAATTCGGCTTGATTGGCCCTGAGGACTTGCAGTGCGCCCAGGTAGGTTGGTGCCTCAACAACGACCTTCTGGCCCGGGTCGATCAGGCAACGCACCACCAGATCAAGCCCCTGTTGTGAGCCGGTGGTGATGATGATCTCATCAGCCTGGCAATCTGCTATTGTCAGGTGCTCGGCAATGTACTCACGCAAAGGGGGCAGGCCGGCGGTCTCACTGTATTGATAGAGTGAATTACCGAGCTGTTGGTGCATTCTTTCGGCAGCCAGCTGTAATTCGCCAGCGGGAAAAAGTGCAGGGTCGGGCAGGCCGCCGGCAAAGGAGATGATGTGCGGCTGCTGGGTGACAGCCAGGATGTCACGAATGAATGAGCTGTTAAGATTTTTCGTTCGCTGGGCAAACATCCCCTGATCCTCCAGTGTAATAGCCGATTGACTGAGCATATGACAGAGACACTGATCATCATTTGATGGGATGGGGGTATTCTTTTGTCTAAATGTGCTATTTTTGTGTTATGGGGCTACGCAGAAATACATCATATGAACACCAGGAGCGTATTAATGAGGCGCTCTATCTTATTCATGCCGATCTCTCTGCCGCACTTGATATCAACAGTCTGGCCAAACGTGCCTGCTACTCGCCCTATCACTTCCAGCGCATCTTCAAACAGAATACGGGTGAGAGTGTCCATGATTATATTCGTCGCAGTCGCCTGGAGTGGGCGGCTAACCTGCTGATTTATAATCCGGAAACGGCAATTGTTGAGATTGCCACGGAGTGTGGTTTTCACTCCAATGCATCGTTTAATCACGCCTTTAAGGCATTCTTTGGCTGTTCCCCGAGTGTCTGGCGCAAAGAGGGTTTTGAACAGCGCAGCCGCAGCCTGAAGGCGCTCTGGTCAGCCTCTGAGCTGAATCCACACCGCAAGTACTATGTTGATACCCTGCAGGACAATGAACGACCCTTATTACCACCAGTAACCATAAAGCGACTAACCAGCCAACCGGTAGCGTATATCAGGCATATCGGTTATGACCAGCGCATAGGGGAGGTGTGGGCACGCCTGCTTGACTGGGGTAGTGGCCACGGGCTGGATGTTGAGAAGCAGCAGATGATTGCTTTGCATCACAGTAATCCGGATCTGATTCCGTTTGATCGCTGTCGTTACGTGGCTTGTCTTACCCTGCCGGCGAAGACCTTCCCCAGTGATGGTATCGGGGTGATGGAGATCCCCGGTGGATTACACGCCTGCTGCGAGGCTGAAGGGGTATTTGGTGATCTGCTTTACCTGATGCGTAACCTCTATATGCACTGGCTTCCAGCCAGTGATTACCAGGCCAGGAGTATTCCACCGCACGCGCGTTATCAGGAGAATCATTTCATTAATCGAAGTGGAAAATTCCGCTTGGAATTTTGTATTCCAGTCAGTCGCAAGCGCTGATCAGCAGCATCTAATGATGTATATCATGAAAGGCGATAGATAGCGTTCTGTCTGCTGGACAGGTGCAGAAAGAGTACCTATTCTTGAATTGCGATGAGAACATTAAACGCTTCGTTATTCAGTGTGCTTCTCTCCCTTTTGGTTGGTGGTGCCGTATTCATCGTCTTTTCCCCCCAAGGCCAATGGGTTCACTATCCGCTCCATGCCTTTATCGAAGGTCTCGGTACCTTTATAGCTCTACTGATAGCCGTCCTTATCCTCATGCTGCGGATCTATGAACGGCTGCCTGTACGCTATGTATGGATAATTTCCGCATTGATAGGTATGGGGATATTTGATGGCTTTCACGCTATCACAGAGGATCCGCAGAGTTTCATATGGCTTCACTCGTTGGCTATGTTGAGTGGTGGTTTGATCTTCTCATTTGTCTGGCTGCCGGATGCCATCGCTAAACAGCAATATGAGGGGCACTTGCCATTAAAAATTCTTGTTATCGCTATCATCATCAGTCTCCTTTCATTGATCTTCTCTTCTTCGATACCTCCGATGTTTCTGGATTCTGCATTTTCACTATTGGCAACAGTCATCAATCTGGCAGCAGGGGTACTTTTTCTGATCGCTACGGCTTATTTTGTATTACAACATAAGCTGTCAAAAATCAGGGATAACAGTATCTTTGCCAGCCACTGTCTCCTGTTTGGTGTTTCTGGTTTTCTCTTTGCATTTTCAGCACCTTGGGATGGCGTGTGGTGGTACTGGCATGTTCTGCGATTTGCCGCCTATATGTTGGTTCTTTATTACTTCTTCATGCTGTCACATGCTGAGGAGCGGCAACTGCAGCTGTTGAATATGGAATTGGAAGACCGGGTTGCCCGACGGACAGAGCAGCTACGTAATGAGCTGAAAGAGCGTGAACGTGTCGAGAAAGAATTGAAGCATCTGGCGACACATGATCCGTTGACCGGACTCTATAACAGGAATGAGCTGGAGCGAAGAATTGCTGAAGATATCGACCGTGCTAACCGGTATGTTCATCCACTCTCCATCTTCATGGTGGATATTGATCATTTTAAAGCGATTAATGACCAATACGGCCATGCAGGTGGTGACAGGGTTCTGCGCAGTGTTGCCTTTGAACTGGAGCGCTCATTACGAAAAACCGACTACGTAGCCCGTTTTGGTGGTGAAGAGTTTCTGGTCGTCTTGCCTGAGACATCCCTTAGCCGGGCAATTGATTTGGGTGAGCGGATGCTGAAAAGAGTTGCAAAACATGAGGCCAAGCTGGGTGATGAGCGTGTTGCTCTTACTATTAGTATCGGTGTGGCCAGTTTTCCTGATACCGCTACTAACTGGAGTGACCTACTGGATGCTGCCGACCTGGCCATGTATCAGGCTAAGCATGATGGTCGAAACTGTCTCAGATCAGCCAAGGTTACAAGCCCTAAACAGAATGCCTGATGATCAGGGTGGTGTCTCTGCCAGTCTTCGGGCTGCGGATGCCCGCTTTAGCTGGCTTCTGGAATCCACTGAAAAGACAATCAGACCAATCCATATCAAGGAGAAGGTTATCAGGTGGGGTATTGAGAAGGGCTCATTAAACAGGAACACCGCGAGTAGAAACTGAACGGTAGGATTCAGATACTGCAATAGGCCGACTGTGCTGAGTCTTAATCGTTTTGATGCCGACGTGAAAAGAATCAGTGGCAGGGCAGTCATTAATCCAGAGCCGAGCAGCAACAGATCAAATCCAATGGTCAGGGTTCCAAATACAAGAGTGCCGTTCCTGTGCAGTAGCCAGAGATAGATCAGGGCAATGGGAGCGAGGAACAGACACTCCATGGTGAGTCCAACCAGCGCACTGACATTGATCTTTTTTCTTACCAGGCTGTAAAAACCAAATGAAATGGCTAGCAACAGGGCAATCCAGGGAAGTTGCTGAATGGCGATCAACAAATTGAGTACGCCCAGGCAGACCAGCGCCAGTGAAATGAGCTGATTTCGACTCAGTCGTTCATCCAGAAAAATCCGGCCAAGCACTACCATAACGATTGGCATGATGAAGTAGCCCATGCTTGCTTCCAGGGCTTTCCCATTGTTTACAGCCCAGATAAAACCCAGCCAATTAACGGAAACCAGGATTGAACTGATCAGTAGTGTAAGCAGCATTCTTCGGTCGGAGAAGAGCCGGGCGAAGATTCTAATCTGACCTGTTGCAGCTACCAGAATCAGTGTGAAAAGTAGTGACCAGATGGCACGATGGGCAATGATCTCTAATGCAGGTGCATCACCAATCGCCCGATAGTAGAGAGAAGAGAATCCCCAGATCAGAAAGGCGCTTAATGCACTGGCAACGCCAATTTTTATTGAGCGATCAGATTCTGTGGCGTGATGCATGGCTCAGGCGATTCCAGATAAGCAGTCAGTTTCGAATGTAACCGTTTAGCAAGGAAGAGGTCAACTTATCCCATATTCCGGGAGTGGTTTAAAGTTTCACTGCGGTTTCAAATTTTACTCGCTCAAGAGAGATAAGGCTGCGGAATTTCCTGAGATTTGCCTGAGCGTAGAGCACTTTGTGGGTAAAGGCGTCATAGGTCTGCATATCGGGTACCGAGACCACCAGGATGAAATCCACTTCACCAGTTACAGCATAGCACTGGGTAACTTCTGGGGAGGCAATAATCGCCTTTCGAAACTGGGCGGCCAGCTCCAGGTGATCCCGCTCCATTTCGACTTCCACGATGATATTGATCTTGTGTCCCGTGACGTGTGGATCAACGAGGGAGACATCATCGGTAATGATACCCTCATCACGCAGTCGTTTGACCCGTCTCAGGCAGGCCGGTGGTGACAAGCCAACCTGCTCTGCAAGTTTTATATTGCTGATTTGGTTGTCTTTTTGTAACTGATTAAGAATTCGCACATCAATACGATCAAGATTGT
>VMRY01000002.1 GCA_007713595.1 Sedimenticola thiotaurini | reverse complement strand
CCGTGGCTCCAACAACTGCAATATCTATTTGTTTATCAGTCACTTAATTTATATTCCATAGACGATAAAAGGGAGCCAGCCCAGCCACATAGTCATGCAACTGAGCTGACTCCCGGTCTTGTTCCCGCAATAAATCAGGCCTGCAGTAAAATTCGCAGCATGCGGCGTAGCGGTTCGGCCGCACCCCACAACAACTGGTCACCTACCGTAAATGCAGAGAGATATTCCCCTCCCATCGCCATCTTGCGCAGACGACCGACCGGCACACTCAATGTACCGGTAGCGACTGTTGGCGTCAGTTCTTTAACGGTAACATCCCGATCATTGGGAATTACCTTGACCCAATCGTTGGCCGAGGCAAGCATCCCTTCGATCTCATCCATTGGCAGATCTTTCTTTAACTTGATAGTCAGGGCCTGACTATGACAACGCATTGCGCCAATCCGCACACAGAGTCCATCGATTGGCACAGGATTGTCACTGCGACCAAGGATCTTGTTGGTCTCTACACCACCTTTCCACTCCTCACGGCTTTGACCGTTCGGCAGTTGGGTATCGATCCAGGGGATCAAACTACCCGCCAATGGCACACCAAAACAGTCAGTAGGGAAGCTATCACTGCGCATGGCGGCGGCCACCTGGCGGTCGATATCCAGAATGGCAGAAGCCGGATCATCCAGCAGTGGCTTCACTGAAGCGTGGGCTGCGCCCATCTGGCTCAGCAGTTCACGCATATTTTTTGCGCCTGCACCCGATGCCGCCTGATAGGTCATGGCCGTTGCCCACTCCACCTGATCTGCGCGGAACAGACCACCCAATGCCATCAGCATCAGGCTCACGGTACAGTTACCACCAATGAAATCCTTCACCCCGGCAGCCAATGCATCCTGAATCACGTTCAGATTGACAGGATCAAGGATGATGACACTGTTCTCCTCCATCCGCAGTGCAGAGGCGGCGTCAATCCAGTAACCCTGCCAACCAGCACCACGCAGATCCTTATAGACCTGTTTGGTGTAATCCCCGCCCTGGCAAGAGATGATGGCATCCATCGCCTTTAGCTCACCAATATCACTGGCGTCTTTCAGTGCAGGTATTGGCTTGCCAATATCCGGACCGGCCTGACCCACCTGCGAAGTGGTGAAAAAGACCGGCTCATCAATCAGATCGAAATCATTTTCTGCCTGCATCCGCTCCATTAGAACGGAGCCCACCATGCCACGCCAGCCTACAAAACCAACCCGTTTCATCGCAATCACCTATATAAAATAAAAACAACCAGTCGCTGATCCAGCGCCCGCCTACTTAGCCTTCCCGCAGTGCCTTGACGACGGCATCACCCATCGCTTCAGTGCCGACTTTCTCGGTACCTTCCGAGTAGATGTCGGGGGTACGCAGACCTTGATCCAGGGCACTGTTTACAGCCTTTTCAACCTGATCCGCCATCGCTGGCTCATTCAGTGAGTAGCGCAGCATCATGGCGACAGAGAGAATGGTTGCCAACGGATTAGCCACACCCTTTCCGGAGATATCCGGTGCTGAACCGTGAATCGGCTCGTACATACCCTTGCCGTGCTCATCCAGCGATGCGGAAGGCAGCATTCCGATAGAGCCGGTCAGCATTGATGCACAGTCGGAGAGGATGTCACCAAACATGTTGGTGGTAACCATTACATCAAACTGTTTCGGTGCACGCACCAGCTGCATGGCGGCGTTATCCACATACATGTGGGACAGCTCTACATCCGGATAATCTGCACCCACCTTGGTGGCTACATCACGCCACATCTCGGTACACTCCAACACATTGGCCTTATCCACTGAGCAGAGACGCTTATTGCGTTTCATGGCGATGTCCATCGCCACCCGTACAATCCGATCTACCTCAGATTCACGATAAACCAGGGTATTGAAACCCTCTTTCTCACCGTTCTCGAGCTCACGAATACCCCGGGGCTGACCAAAATAGATACCGCCAGTCAACTCACGGACAATCATGATATCCAGACCTGAGACCACTTCAGGCTTCAGGGTCGATGCATCAGCCAGCTGTGGATAGAGAATGGCCGGACGCAGGTTGGCAAACAGGCCCAACTCCTTACGAATTCCCAGCAATCCCTTCTCAGGACGCACAGAGATATCCAGCGGCTCCCACTTCGGACCACCCACAGCGCCCAGCAGTACGGCATCAGCCTCTTTCGCCAGATCGATCGTAGCCTGGGGTAATGGATGACCTGTAGCATCATAGGCCGCACCACCGATCAACGCCTCATCCATCTCAATATCAAGACCGAAGTCATCACGCAGACAGGCCAGTACCTTGACGGCCTCAGTAACGATCTCCTGTCCAATGCCATCGCCCGGCAGTATCAGTATATTTTTGCTCATGCTGTTAAAAACCTATCTTAAAATGTTCTGTTCAGCATCACGCCTGGAGCGTGACACCAGTAAAACGAAACCAAATCAGGCGTCGCCAAAGATCCATGGAGCCTGTCCTCTGCGCTGCTTTTCGAAGGCAGTGATCTCATCACTGTGACGCAAGGTCAAACCGATATCATCCAGTCCTTCCAGCAGACAGTGCTTGCGGAACTCATCCACATCGAAGTTGATCACTTCGCCATTTGGCAGTGTCAGTGTCTGCGCCTGCAGATCCACGTTGATCTTGAGAGCGTCTGCATCACTCGCCTTGGCGAACAGCGTATCCATCTGCTCATTGGTCAACTTGATCGGCAGGATGCCGTTTTTGAAACAGTTATTAAAGAAGATATCGGCAAAACTGGGCGCAATAATGACCTTAAATCCAAAGTCTTCCAACGCCCAGGGCGCATGCTCACGGGATGAACCACAACCAAAGTTCTCCCGAGCCAGCAGTATCTGTGCACCCGCATAGCGAGCATCATTCAGTACAAATGAGTCATTCAATGGGCGGTTGGTGCAGTCCATATCCGGCTCACCATGATCCAGGTAGCGCCACTCATCAAACAGATAGGGACCAAAACCAGTGCGCTTGATGGATTTCAGAAACTGTTTTGGAATAATGGCATCCGTATCCACATTGGAACGATCCAACGGGGCCGCAACACCTGTAAACGATTTGAACGCTTCCATTAGAGCTCCCTCACATCAACAAAATGACCAGTTACAGCCGCAGCGGCGGCCATCGCAGGACTGACCAGATGGGTACGTCCACCCTGGCCCTGGCGTCCCTCAAAGTTACGATTTGAAGTGGAGGCACAACGCTCACCCGGCTTCAGTCGATCGGCATTCATAGCCAGGCACATAGAGCAACCCGGCTCACGCCACTCAAATCCAGCCTCGATAAAGATCTTATCCAGACCCTCTGCCTCTGCCTGCTGCTTGACCAGGCCGGTACCCGGCACAACCAGTGCCTGAACAATATTCGCTGCAACCTTGCGACCTTTCGCCACTTCGGCTGCCGCGCGTAAATCTTCGATACGGCCATTGGTGCAGGAGCCGATAAAGACGTGATCCGGCTTAATATCAACCAACGGCGTACCGGCCTCAAGCCCCATGTACTGCAGGGCACGACGCATACCATCCGCCTTGGTGGCATCCGGTTCGCGTTCTGGATCAGGTACCACGCCATTGACTGGCAGTACCATCTCAGGGGACGTACCCCAAGTTATCTGTGGGTGAATCTCTGACGCATCAATACGGAGAACCTGATCAAATTCGGCACCTTCGTCTGTGTGGAGTTGGCGCCAGACAGCTTCGGCCTGATCCCACATCTCACCTTTGGGTGCATAGGGGCGACCCTTGAGATAATTGATGGTGGTGTTATCCACGGCGACGATGCCCGCACGCGCACCCGCCTCAATAGCCATATTACAAACGGTAAGCCGGCCTTCCATACTCAGCGCCTGTATAGCCTGACCACCAAATTCGATCACATAACCGGTTCCACCGGCGGTACCCAGCACACCAATTATCTTCAAAACGATATCTTTGGCGGTAACACCTGGACCAACCTGACCGTCCACGCTTACCAACATCGATTTGGATTTTTTCTGAATCAGCGTCTGAGTTGCTAACACGTGCTCAACTTCAGATGTACCAATACCAAATGCCAGCGCACCGAAGGCACCGTGGGTCGCGGTGTGGGAATCGCCACAAACTACGGTCATGCCCGGCAAGATTAACGCCTGTTCTGCACCCATCACATGAACTACGCCCTGTCGTATATCCGACATGCCAAACTCGGTGATACCGAACTCTTCACAGTTGCGATCCAGTGTCTCGACCTGCAAGCGTGCAATCGGGTCATCAATACCGTTGGCCCGTCCCAGTGTAGGGACATTGTGATCGGGGGTTGCGATGGTCGCACTGGTGCGCCAGGGCTTGCGGCCGGTAATACGCAGCCCCTCAAAAGCCTGCGGAGAGGTCACCTCATGTACCAGCTGCCGGTCTATATAAAGGAGCGTAGTGCCGTCTTCATCGGTCCGCACCACATGGTCCTGCCAAATCTTGTCGTAGAGTGTTTTTGCGCTCATGGTTCTGCCACCTGTTTTTGGAGCTGAAAGGATAAACCCCGCCTAAATATAAAACAAATTCATCTTTTTTATGTTTATAATTCCTTGTAGGAATACGTAGTAGAGACAGACTTTTGGGGACTGCCATGGATATTAATGAACTGAAAGCATTTCTGGCTGTAGCAGAAACCGAATCATTCTCGCTGGCTGGCGAACAGCTGCACCTGACCCAGCCCGCTGTGAGTAAGCGTGTCGCCTCCCTGGAGGCGGAACTCAATACTCGACTGTTTGACCGCATCAGTCGCAACATCAGTCTCACAGAGGCTGGCCGGCAGTTGCTGCCAAGAGCCCAGCAGATGCTTTATGAGCTGGAGGATATCCGCCGCAGCATTTCTAACCTGACCGGCGAGATCGGTGGGATATTAACCATGGCAACAAGTCATCACATCGGGCTTAGACGTTTGCCTCCAGCGCTCAAGCATTACAGTCGCCACTACCCGCAAGTACAGCTGGATATTCGCTTCATGGATTCCGAAACCGCCTGTAGTGCCGTTCAACATGGCAGTCTTGAGTTGGCTATTGTGACTCTACCAATCGAGCCACTGCCTAATCTGACCACGCAAGCCATCTGGCATGATCCACTGCTGTTTGTCATCTCCCGGGAGCACCCGTTAGCCAATCGCGCCAAGGTATCTCTGAAAGATCTGGTTAACTATCCCGCCGTTCTGGTCGCCCAAGGCACCTACACAAGGCGCATTCTGGAGCAGGCGCTTGAGCCACTTGGCCTAACCCTGCAGATCGGCATGTCAACCAACTATTTTGAAACATTGAAGATGATGGTCTCCATCGGACTGGGGTGGAGTCTGTTACCCGAATCGATGACCGATGATCCAGACTTGCAGGTACTGAAGATATCCGAACTGCAGTTAAGTCGTACGCTGGGGGCGGTAACACATACCAACCGCTCGCTTTCCAATGCCGCCCGGGCGATGGTGCAGGCGTGTCTGTCTGTGAAAGGGTGAACTCAACTTTCCGGGTTGTTCTTGGTACACCAGACAGCGGCCTCCAGACGAGTTCGGAGATTAAGCTTCTTCAGAAGATGCTTTACATGCACCTTGATTGTCCCTTCCGTGATGTCCAGCTCCCGGGCAATCTGCTTATTACTCATCCCTGTTGCTATCAGGTTCAAGATCTCCTCTTCCCGGTTGGTCAATCCTGCTTCGTTAGGTGTTTTCGGGCGACCATCATCCCGCAAGGCACGCGCCAGCAGTTCGGTCAGGCTTTCTGTAATAGATAACCGACCGGATGCGGCAATCTGAATATGTTCCAGGACACTCTCAGGCTCCATATCCTTGAGCAGATAACCATCCGCACCGAGGCGCAGTGCATCGGTTACATCGCTCTCATTATTGGAGACGGTCAACATAACCACATAGCTCTCAAGATCTGTCTGCTTGAGCGCTTTCAGTGTCGCCAGGCCATCCATACCCTTCATATTCAGATCCAGTAGAATCAGTTCAGGCCGCAATTCCAGCGCCTTTGCCAAACCCTCTTCGCCCGACGAAGCCTCCGCTACCAAGCGCAGCGTGGAATCCATACCAATGAGATCACCCAAACCCTTCCGAAACAGTGGATGGTCATCAATAATCAGGATTGATATGGGTTGTTCACTATTCATATTAGGGTTAAGTCCATCGTTTCATTAGCCAACTCATGTGTGTTTTGAGTGGCACTAAATTCAAACACCACCTGGGTACCCCCGCCAGGAGCAGGCTCAATGGTGATTGTTCCACCCAGGCTTCTTACACGCTCATCCATGATAGCCAATCCATAGTGTCTGGGACGTTCCGGTGCTGGGGGTATACCACGACCATCATCAACAATACTGACATGGATTGGTGTCTCTCCTCCGCCTGTTAATGCTACTGTGGCGTTTTTCGCGCCAGAATGCCGCACCACGTTGGAGAGTGCCTCACGAATCACCTGCAGGACATGGATCTCTTCATTTTCACTCAACTGCAAACCAAGCAGATTGAAATCAAGGCTGATAGAGATATCTGAGCGCGCTTGATACTCACGCACCGTATCTTCCAACGCCTGCAATAACCCTCGCTCATCCACTTTAAGCCGAAACGTCGTCAGCAGCTCCCGAAGCTGACGATAAGCGCTGTTCAGTCCTTCACGGATCTCCTGAACAACAGCTTGAATGGCCTCCTCATCACGCTCCTGTTTCAGTGTCATATCCAGGCGACTGACCTGAATCTTGAGATAAGAGAGCGACTGCGCCAACGAGTCATGCAACTCACGGGCGATTACGCCCCGCTCCTCATGCAGAGCCAGTCGACGACTGTAGCTTGTTCTGTAAGCCACACCTATGGCGGCGCCGATATGATCGGCAACAGCCTCGAGCAACTGCTTCTGCCACACTTTGAGCAGTGTACCCTCAGGAATAGCGATGAACAGGATACCGTGCTGTTCATCTTTATCCCTGATAGGAATAGAGAGCACCCGACGCACTGAGTTATCGGCCTCTTGCCACTCTTTAATCTGCGTCCCCTGTTGATTCATGCACTCTAGGCAGTGATCCCTATTACAGATCGTACCACCCTGTTTTTTGCTCGATGCAAGGGTAAATATCTCTTCACCCATGGATTTTGCCAGACAGATGTTACCCGGACCAAAACCCACAACCTGTTCAATATCCTTGAGTAGCTCCTGATAAGTCTGAATAGATAGATGGGTATCACTCAGACGACTGGTGGCCTTATAGAGTAACTCCAATGACCGGTTACTTCGTTCCAGATCAGTAGTTTTTTCTCGTACCCGCGCTTCCAGGTCGGCATACATCTTTGATAGATCATCGGCCATCCCATTGAAGGCGCTGCCAAGTTGACCCAGTTCATCATTGTGATTATGTTTCACCCGCACGGAGAAATCACCCCGTCTGGCAAACTTGGAGAATCGCAGCAGATCCCGCAGTGGTGGCAGGACAACCGCTTGCACCAGATACATGGTGTAGAAAACCATACCCAGTGTAAGAAACATGGAGTTAATCTGAATTACACGCAGCCAGCGAATCTTCGACTCCGCATCCTCTTCGAGCAGTCTGACCAGATAATCGATATCAGAGACAAATCGATCAACAATCGAAACGTAACGTTCGCGGATATTTTTCTGTGTGGACGCCAAAAGACGCACATCTTCTTCAGACATGGATAGAGCATCATTGCTCTTCGGTGCAACCATGCTCACATAGACATTAAGCACAGGCTTGATCTTCATATGCCACTGCTTGTTGATCCGGTTATAGGCCAGGCGTAAGGGATGTTCGACATCATCAGGAAGTGCCGTGGTTAAACGGGGGCTGATTAATCGCTGTTCAAACTCGTTAACCAGGGTCTCTGTGAGTCTCCAGTACTCCTTAGGATCAATGCCTGATTGATAGACTAATCGCGTGGCAATTCGATAGGACTGCATCCGCAGGGTTCCAGCCTGATTGATCGCCGACGCGTGGCCCTGAGTCATCTCTTCAATAATGATAGACCCCAGCATGGTAAGAAAACCCAGCAGGGTAATAATCGCCATGGAGAGTCCCATACGCAGAACGATGGAATTTTTAAACTGCTGTGCCATCGCTGAATCTTATCCCGATGAGGAAGGGGGAACAATCAAGGTCTTTGGCTATACCACCATAGAGTTGAAACTGTTATACACACCAACCAATAATCCAACCACTTCAGTTTTTTTCCTTTTTTTTTCAATCTATTAGGGGCAGTACCACCACTACTTCTTTAGTGGTATTCCGACTGTTTTCGTCGGATATAACCCCACTTTTATTACCATTAATTAGGTATAGACTCCTGCCCACACTCCAAGAGTGGCTGGTACTTCTCAATAATTTGTATTCACAGGTATTGAAAACATGGCAAGTCAGCAAAGAAAAGCAATCTCCGTGCTGAGCATGAACACCATCGCCTTTACTGCATGTTTCGCAGTCTGGGTCATGTTCTCCATCATCGGCATCCCCATCAAACAACTACTGGCCCTAAACGACACCCAGTTTGGTCTACTGATCGCCACCCCGATCCTGACCGGTTCGCTGGTTCGACTCCCAGTGGGCATGCTGACCGATAAGTTTGGTGGCCGAATTGTTTACTTTGTATTGATGTGCGCAATGCTCATTCCGCTCTGGTTCATCGGCAGTGCCACTAAGTACTGGCAGTTCCTGGTATTGGGCCTGTTTGTCGGTATTGCCGGTGCCTCCTTCTCCGTAGGTATTGCCTACACCGCTCGTTGGTTTCCCAAGGAGAAGCAGGGCTTTGCCATGGGTATCTTCGGTGCCGGTAACGCCGGTGCTGCACTCACCAAGTTTGTCGCACCTACGCTGGTAGTTACCTACGGTTGGACCATGGTACCCAAGGTCTATGCAGTGGCCATGGCAGTAATCGTGATCCTGTTCTGGATGTTCACCTACGAAGATCCTGAGCATAAAGTCTCCAAGACCATCACCATCAGAGAGCAGCTTCAAGCACTCAAAGACCCCAGAGTATGGAAATATTGTCAGTACTACTCACTGGTATTCGGTGGTTTTGTTGGACTTTCACTGTGGATGACCAAGTACTACATCAATGAGTATGGATTTGATCTGACTCATGCCGCGCTGCTGGCGGCGGTCTTTGTACTCCCCTCCGGTGTTATTCGTGCCCTCGGTGGCTGGTTCTCCGATAAGTATGGCGCATACAAGGTGACCTGGTGGGTGATGTGGATCTCCTGGATCTGCCTGTTCTTCATGTCCTATCCGCAAACCGCACTGACCATCAAGACCATCAATGGCCCGGTTACCCTGGATCTTGGCCTGAATGTCTGGGTCTTTACCGCGCTGCTATTTGTCGTTGGCATCGCTTGGGGCTTTGGTAAAGCTTCTGTCTTCAAGTTCCTGTCTGACGAATACCCCGACAACATCGGCGTCATCTCCGGCATCGTCGGTCTGGCCGGCGGCATGGGTGGCTTTCTGTTGCCCATCATGTTTGGTGCCATGAAAGACATCACCGGCGTCAACTCCACCGTCTTCATGCTGCTCTATGGCGCCACCTGCGTCTCACTGATCTGGATGCACTACACCTTTGCCAAGGAGCATCAGGAGCAGGATATGGAGACCGCCAAGGTCCATGCAGTGGATGAATATGTAAAGACTCACGAAAACCCAGATGAGTATGCCGCTGCAAAAGCGGCCGTAGAACAGGCGCACCTGCTGGAAGAGTTAATCGTGAAATATTCCGAATCGAAAGAGAAAGCAAAACTGGAAGCTGATGAAATGCGCATGCGTCAAATCAAGGCTTCAAATATTGACACACTGGAATAAACAAACGCACTAAAAACATAACTATTTAAGTAGTAACAATAAAATAGAGAGGCAATTATGTCTGATTTAAAAAAATGGGATGTCGAAGACACCCAATTCTGGGAGTCTGAGGGCAAGCGAATCGCTAACCGTAACCTCTGGATCTCGATCCCCAGTCTGCTGTGTGGCTTCGCCATCTGGCTTTACTGGGGCATCATCACGGTACAGATGCTTAATCTTGGCTTTCCTTTTGCCAAGTCTGAGCTGTTCACCCTGGCCGCGATCGCCGGTCTGACCGGTGCCACACTGCGTATTCCCAGCAGTTTCTTCATCCGGATTGCCGGCGGTCGTAACACCATCTTCTTCACCACCGCACTGTTGATGATCCCTGCAATTGGCGCTGGATTTGCACTACAGGACAAGGACACGCCACTCTGGGTATTCCAGGGCCTGGCGTTCCTCTCCGGCTTTGGTGGTGGTAACTTCGCCTCTTCGATGTCCAACATCAGCTTCTTCTTTCCCAAACGTCAGCAAGGTCTGGCGCTGGGTCTGAATGCAGGTCTGGGTAATGCGGGTGTAACCACCATGCAGATTCTGGTACCACTGGTGATGACCTTCGGTATATTCGGCGGCGAGCCAATGATTCTGGAGAACACCTCAGGCACCCTGATTGGTAAGATCCCAGCCGGTACTGAGAGTTATATCCACAATGCCGGTTTCGTCTGGCTGTTCCTGCTGATTCCACTGGCCTTTGCCGGTTGGTTCGGTATGAACAACATCCGCACTGACGATGTCTCTCCCCATATCGGTTCACCCATCGGCGCGATGTCAAAGATCACCGGCATGCTGCTTATTGGCTTCATCACTGCGGCGATCGGCCTCTACATCATCCTGCCGGCACCGACCGGACTGGGTGCACCCGGTTGGGCCAAGTGGCCGGTTATCATCGGCATCCTGTTTGGTACCGTGATGCTGATGAAGATGATCCCGGGTGACATCAAACCGAACCTGCAGCGTCAGTTCAAGATCTTCAGCAATAAACACACCTGGATCATGAGTGTCATCTACACCATGACCTTCGGTAGTTTCATTGGTTACTCCGCCGGTTTCGCCCTGGCAATCAAGGTGGTATTCGGCTATCAGCATCTGATGGTAAATGACGTGTTGACCCACAATGTGGTCAATGCCAATGGTCCATCTGCCCTGATGTATGCCTGGATGGGCCCCTTCATCGGCGCGCTGATCCGCCCGGTGGGTGGCTGGATTGCCGACAAAGTGGGTGGCGCAAAGGTGACCCAGCTTGTATCAATCGTCATGATCGGCAGTGCCCTGGGTGTCGCCTACTTCCTTAAAGCAGCCTATGCATCTGCCACACCAGAAGAGTACTTTGTACCTTTCCTGATTCTGTTCCTGGTTCTGTTTGCAGCTACCGGCATCGGCAACGGCTCTACCTTCCGTACCATTGCTATGGTGTTCAACAAAGAACAGGCCGGTCCAGCACTGGGTTGGACCTCTGCTGTCGCTGCCTATGGCGCCTTCATCATTCCAAAGGTGTTCGGTGAACAGATCAAGGCAGCCACACCGGAATATGCACTGTATGGATTTGCAATCTTCTACTTCGTCTGCCTGATCATCAACTGGTGGTACTACCTGGGTCCGAAACGGGAGTATGACAACCCCTGATATTTTGAGTTGAAAGGGTCTGGAGCAGGCCCACCATCCACACGTGCTTAGCTCATGCGGATACTTACCCCCCAACAGGGCCTGCTCCAACTTAAAAACTGTTTTGTTAAATAGCACGTTATGCAACATGCTTAGAGGAGATACACAATGAGCCACTTTCTTGACCGCCTGAGGTTCTTTAAGAAGGTCCAAGGGACCTTCTCCAAGGGCCACGGTATAGTGACTAACGAAGACCGTCAGTGGGAAGATACCTATCGCAACCGCTGGCGCCACGACAAGGTCGTCCGTTCCACCCATGGTGTGAACTGTACCGGTGGTTGTTCCTGGAAAATCTATGTCAAGAATGGTCTGGTTGCCTATGAAATGCAGCAGACCGATTACCCCGAGACCCGCCCCGACCTGCCGAACCACGAACCTCGTGGTTGTCAGCGTGGCGCTTCCTTCTCATGGTACCTCTATAGCCCACACCGTATTAAGTACCCACTGGTACGTGGTCGCCTGGTTGATCTCTATCGCACCGAGCGTAAGAGCGGTAAAGATCCCGTTGAAGCCTGGGAAGCCATTCAGGCTGATCCAGCCAAACGCAAGAGCTACACCGCAGTCCGTGGACTGGGTGGTTTTGTCCGTTCCAACTGGGAAGAGCTGACCGAGATCATCGCGGCAGCCAACGTCTATACCATTAAGAAATGGGGCCCGGACCGCATCTACGGTTTCTCTCCTATTCCTGCCATGTCCATGATCAGCTACGCTGCTGGTTCACGCTACCTGTCACTGATCGGTGGTGCTTGCGGTTCATTCTATGACTGGTACTGCGATCTGCCAGCCGCCTCTCCACAGGTTTGGGGCGAACAGACTGACGTACCTGAAGCGGCCGACTGGTATAACTCCAAGTACATCATCATCTGCGGTGCAAACCTGCCGATGACCCGTACCCCGGATGCGCATTTCGCGATTGAGTCACGCTACAACGGGACCAAGATTGTCTCCATGGCACCTGACTATGCCGAGTTCGTCAAATTCGCCGATCTCTGGATGCCGGTCAAACAAGGTACTGATGCAGCCGCCTTCATGTCCATGGGACATGTCGCACTGAATGAGTTCCACATTAAGAAACAGGACCCCTACTTCCAGGAATACGTCCGCACCTATACAGATATGCCGATGCAGGTGATGTTGCGTAAAGACGGTGATCGCTATGTCTCTGGTCGTTTCCTGCGTGCAACTGACTTTGATAAAGACCTGGGCGAATCTAACAACCCTGAGTGGAAGACCGTTGTCTATGATTCCACCAGCAAATCCTATGTTGTCCCCAATGGCTCTGTAGGTTTCCGTTGGGGCGAAGAGGGCAAATGGAACCTGCTGCCAAAGAATGCTGCTACCCAGGCGGATATCGAAGCTGAACTGAGCTGTATCGATAGCCGTGATGACGTCGTCAGCGTCGCCTTCCCTCACTTCGCTGAAGGTGAAGACGACACCCTGTTGCGTAACATTCCCGTTCGTAAACTGAAGCTGGCATCAGGCGAAGAGGTCTTCGTTACCTCCGTATTCGACATGATGGTCTCCCAGTACGGTATTGATCGTGGTCTGGGCGACAACCTGGCTACCTCTTATGAAGATGCCAGCGTACCTTACACCCCGGCTTGGGGTTCAAAGGTTACCGGCATTAAGACCGCAGATCTTATTCGCACCGGTCGCGAGTTTGCAGAAAACGCTTCCAAGACCCGTGGTAAATCCATGGTCATCATGGGTGCGGCGATTAACCACTGGTACCACAACGACCTCGGTTATCGCAGTATCATGAACATCCTGCACATCTGTGGTTGTGTTGGTCAGACCGGCGGTGGCTGGGCTCACTATGTAGGCCAGGAAAAACTGCGCCCACAAGCGGGCTGGGCTCCAATTGCGTTTGCACTTGACTGGCATCGTCCACCACGTCACATGAACAGTACCACCTACTGGTACTTCCATACCGATCAGTGGCGTTATGAGAAAGTTGAAGCCGATAATATCCTCGGTTCTACCGCACAGGCCAAGTATCGTGGTTACCAGATTGGTGACTACAACGTTGTTTCACAACGTCTGGGCTGGTTGCCATCCGCCCCTCACTTCAACAAAAACCCGCTGGATATCGTCAAGGCGGCTGAAGCAAACGGCGCAACAGATGAGGCCGGCGTTTCTCAGTACATGACAGAACAGTTGAAGAGCGGTGATCTCTCCTTTGCTATTGAAGATATCGATGCGGAAGAGAACCATCCACGTAACTTGTTTGTATGGCGTGCGAACCTTATTGGTTGTTCCGCCAAGGGCCATGAGTACTTCCTCAAGCATCTGCTGGGCGCGCAAAACGGCGTTATGCAGGAAGGTACTCAAGGCGCTACCTGTAAAGAGATCAAATGGCACGAAAAAGCACCTATCGGTAAATTGGATCTGATGGTCGATATCAACTTCCGCCTCAACTCCACTGGTGCCTATTCGGATATCATTCTGCCGACCGCTACCTGGTACGAGAAGGCTGACCTGAACACCACCGACATGCACCCCTTCGTGCATCCGCTGGGCAAAGCGGTCGATCCTGCGTTCGAGTCCAAGTCTGACTGGCAGATCTTCATGCGCATTGCCAAGAAATTCTCAGAGATCGCCGAGAAGCATCTGGGTACTGTAAAAGATGTCGTATCCCTGCCCATGCAGCACGACTCTCCAATGGCTCTGGCTCAACCATACGGAGAAGTCAAAGATTGGAAACGTGGTGAGTGTGATTTGATCCCGGGCAAAACCGCTCCGTTGTTCAAGGTCGTTGAGCGTGACTACCCCAACACCTACAAGAAGTACACCTCTGTAGGTCCGTTGATGAACAAACTGGGTAACAACATCAAAGGTATCGACTGGAACACCGATCTCGAGATCGAACAGCTGAAGACCCAGAACGGTGTTATCACCGAGGAAGGTATCTCTAAAGGCCTGCCCTCACTGCTGGAAGACGTACAGGTGTGTGATACCGTGCTGATGATGGCACCAGAGACCAACGGTGAAGTCGCCCACAAGTCCTGGTCCGCACTCTCCAAAAAGACCGGCATCAACCACAGCCATCTGTATGAAGGCCGTCATGAAGAGAAGATTAAATACCATGACATCGTGGCACAGCCCCGCAAGATCATCACCGCACCGACCTGGTCTGGTATTGAATCTGAAGAGGTGAGCTACAACGCCTGTTACACCAACATCCATGAGCATATCCCGTTCCGTACCCTGACCGGTCGTGCCTCGTTCTATCTCGATCACGAGTGGATGCTGGACTTTGGTGAAGGTCTCTGCTGCTACCGTCCGCCACAAGATCTGGGCGCACACAAGAACCTGCCGAAAGAGCTGGCAGGTAAACTGAAAGGCAAGAAAACCCTGACCCTGAACTGGATCACGCCGCACTCCAAGTGGGGTATCCACTCTTCTTATCAGGACAACCTGCGCATGCTGACCCTGTTCCGCGGTGGCCCATACTTCTGGGTTAACGAGGACGAAGCCAAGAGTATTGGCCTGAAGGATAATGACTGGGTTGAGGCAGTAAACGCCAACGGTGCAACCGTTGCCCGTGTTGTCGTCAGTCAGCGTGTACCTAAAGGCATGGCTCTGATGTACCACGCTCAAGAGAAGAACGTGAATGTACCGGGTTCCAACACCACCGGCAAACGTGGCGGCATTCTCAACAGTGTGACCAAGGTGATTATGAAACCGACCAATATGATCGGTGGCTACGCACAGCTCTCCTACTCGTTCAACTACTACGGAACAGTGGGCAGCCAGCGTGATGAGAACGTCATCGTACACAAGATTGAAGATGCCGACGTGAACTGGTTGGAAGGTGATCTGACACCGGAACGCGAGGCCCAGCTGAATCCTGAAGGAATCAACAACTGAGTCTCCTAATCGCAACGGTGCAGGGTGTTCAAACCCACCCTGCACCCCCGGTGAAAAGAATATTGAGGAATATGAGATGAATATACGTGCACAAATTGCAATGGTCCTGAACCTGGACAAGTGCATCGGTTGCCACACCTGTTCTGTAACCTGCAAGAACATCTGGACCAACCGTAAGGGTGTTGAATACGCCTGGTTTAACAACGTTGAGAGTAAGCCTGGCATCGGCTTCCCCAAAGAGTGGGAAAACCAGGAAAAATGGAAAGGCGGCTGGAAAAAAGAGAATGGTCAGCTGGAGCTGAAGGCCGGTGGCCGTATCAGCAAACTGCTGAACATCTTCGCCAACCCAGACATGCCAGAGATCGACGACTACTACGAGCCGTTCGACTATGACTACCCCAAACTGCAGAACAAGCCGCTTTCTGAAGCGGCGCCGACTGCCCGTCCACTCTCCCAGATTACGGGTCAGCGTATGGAGAAGATCCAGTGGGGTCCAAACTGGGAAGACGATCTGGCCGGTGAATTCGAGCACCGCTCTGTTGATCAGAACTTCAAGGGTATCCAGAAGGAGATCTACAAGGAGTTCGAAAAGACCTTCCACATGTATCTGCCCAGACTGTGTAACCACTGTCTGAACCCGGCCTGTGTGGCGAGCTGCCCTTCCGGCGCTATCTACAAGCGTGATGAGGACGGTGCTGTACTAATCGATCAGGATCGCTGCCGCGGCTGGCGTATGTGTGTCAGTGCCTGCCCCTACAAGAAGATCTACTTCAACTGGGAATCTGGCAAATCTGAGAAGTGTATTCTCTGCTATCCACGTATCGAGTCCGGTATGCCGACCGCTTGTGCCGAGTCTTGCGTAGGCCGTATCCGTTACATGGGTGTGGTTCTGTATGACGCAGACAAGATCAGTGATGCAGCTGGCGTAGCCGGTGACAAGGATCTTTACAAATCACAGATGGATATCTTCCTGGATCCAAACGACCCAGAAGTGATTCGTCAGGCACAGGAACAGGGTATTCCCGACACCTGGCTGGATGCGGCGAAACGCTCACCTGTATACAAGATGGCTATCGATTGGAAAATCGCGTTCCCACTGCACCCAGAGTATCGCACTCTGCCGATGATGTGGTACGTGCCACCGCTCTCACCGGTACAGAGCCAGATTGATCAAGGCACTCTGCCCACTGAGGCTGACGGCGTCATTCCAAAGTCAGAGGCATTGCGCTTCCCGGTTCAGTACCTGGCCAATCTGTTGACCGCCGGTGACGAGAAGCCAATCTTTAGTGCGCTTAACCGTCTACTTGCTATGCGCAGTAATCAGCGTTCCAAAAATGTCGACGGCACCACGAACGTCGCTGCACTGGAGGCCGCTGGTCTGACCGAGCAGCAGTCTGACGAGATGTACCAGATGCTGGGTATCGCCAACTACAACGACCGTTTCGTTATCCCAACAGCCAACGAAGCACTGGCACAGGAAGACCCTTACGCCTTCCAAGGTCAGAACGGTTTTGGTCCGGGCAACACCAGCTCTCAGGGTAGCGACAGCGGTGAAGGTTTCACCCTGTTCCCTGCTTCCCGCAAACGTACCTATACCCCGCAGGATATTCAGCCGCGGAAAAAAGATACGGTTTAACAGGAGATTATGACAATGCTCATATATAACGTTATGGCTCGTTTGCTGGATTATCCAGACCAGGAGCTGATGGAAAATCTTCCGGCTGTTATTGAGGCCATCAATGAAGATAAAGAGATCAGCACCCAGGAACGGGAAGATCTGCTGAACTTGATCTCCTGGATGAACATGCACGACCTGACCGGTCTGCAGAGTATGTATGTCCAGACCTTCGATATGGTTCCAGAGCACGACCTGCACCTTACTCATCACCTGTTCGGTGATGACCGGGGTCGGGGTCCTGCCCTGATCGATCTATCGGAATACTACAAGGAGAGTGGTCTTGAAGTTGAAGGGAAAGAGATCCCTGACTTCCTGCCGCTGATACTGGAGTACGTCTCCACCCTGGATGACCTGCAAGCGCGGGTCTTCCTGGGCGACGCCGCCAAGGTATTAAAGGTGATCAGCGAAAACCTGGAAAAGGCCGAGAGCCCCTATGCGCGGATTCTTCGGATCGTTGAAAACCGTGGACATCTGGCCCAAGCAGCCTGAGGAGAGATTTAAATGACACTGAACGACTTCTTTTTTGGGGCCTACCCCTACCTG
>VMRY01000065.1 GCA_007713595.1 Sedimenticola thiotaurini | reverse complement strand
GATATTCAGATAGGCAAACAGAATTTCAAAACCATAGTGCTCAACGAGTTCAGTCAACACCTGCTTTAAACCAACACCGTGTAATGGGTTATTCGAGTAATCAATCTCATCATTCATGGTAATACCAACTCAAGGCTAGTTAATTGCACCATTATACCCGCCCCAGCAAAGACAAAACATAGCAGACATTGATTGATACCTACTATTGACTCATCTCGCTTCAAGTCTTGACTTATTTGGCGTGTCCGTGTTTTTAGCGTCGTTCTTGACCTTTTTTGAGCAAGGTCGAAAATACATAGATAACGGCAAATGACACAACAACATACCCGATACCATATATAAGATATTTAGTATCACCGCCTAACAAACCGACTAGTAACGCCTCTAAGACAAACCCTGTGAAATTCCCATTTCCTCCCGATATGGATACAGGTGTAAAGCAGATACTTATTGCAGCACACTTAATACCAATTCTTAGGTAGTTACTTTCGATTCCTTTTGAGCCCCTAAACGCAACTAAGCAAATCACAAAACCAACCAATAAAGTCAGGCCGTGAAAAAATAGCATGATCGGGCTAAAGTCTGAAGCGTAGGATACTGTTGGTAGTGCTGCTAAGCAGACTAGTAGTGGATATTTGAAACTCATGCCGAATACTTAACCAGACTGTAGAAATAATTTTTCACAAATAATAGGATCAGAGGTGAATAAACTCTTATATTAGAAACAATTGCTCTCGGATCCTCTTTTTCTGTCTCCACTTTTAGTGGCGCATTATTCGGTAGACGAGGTATATGAATAAAAGTAACGCCAACACCGATGCGATTCCGATGGAAGTCCAAAGTGCACCGTATGCGCATCCACCCTCTAATCCAGAGCCAAACCAGTGGCATGGCAATAACTCCATGAATGCAAAACCAACGCCCAGGGCAATTGTCAGGCTTGCGGCTAACGAACAAATGATCAACAGGAATTTACGAATAATTACCCCCAAGGTTACGGTTCACAGGTCTCAATGATCTTATTTTTTTTTGACTTTGCACTTCTATTTTCCGGGCCATAAAAACTCCACTCTGATACCACTTGGTTCGTAGCAGATCATGTGTTTTGCTGGACCTTGACCTACTAGTTCAGGTGCAAACTCGATTTTCACATCATTATTGGAAAGCGTTTTGTAAATACTGGCTAAATCTCCTTCAGATGCAACTTGAAATGCCACGTGGTGTAAACCAACATTCCTATTTTTATTAAACTCGCACACTGGCTGTTCTTTTATGGCCCAAAGTGTAACCATTATTTTTCCATCACTTACAAATATGGCTGGGTATTCTTCATTCCTGCGCACTTCTTTCCAGCCTAGCAAAGAAGTAAAGAACTCCGCGCTTTCTTCCAGCTTCGAAACGGTTAGCCCGATGTGATGAGTGCCTGATGTAATGGGTCTGCTCATGATTTCCTTTTTATCGCCAGCGTATCAGGCGCGAATTTATGAGCGTCCTTGTTGACGCACTGGTTATGTGTTTATTTTGGAAGTTGCTCATAAGATTTAACATTTTCTAGATCATGCTCCCAACTTGCACGGCTAGATGTAAAGATATGAGCATTGGGTTTAATTGATATATCTTGATTGAGACTTCCAGCAGGCACAACTAGTAACTTACCATCCATTTGTAAGCTTGGTAATGCAGAGCCACAATTAGAACAAAAACTTTTCATATGTTTAGTAGAAGGCAAATGATAGGTTTTTATTTTATCTTGAACAGATTGCCATACAAGCTTTGCTGTAGAAGAAAATAAATTTGATGCATGTGCTGAACCTGTATCTTTTTGGCAAAACTTGCAATGGCAAAGATAAAAACTTTCAAAATCGCCATCAATTTCAAATTTCACCTCACCACATAAACATGAACCTGTGATACTCATTTAACTTACCTTTAACCTTCTTCCCACACATAACGATTGTACTCAGCCGACCAAAAAACACAGCGAGGAACGAGCGGCGCTTTTTGCTGTCCGAGTGCATGTGATTTTTATGTTCTTTTGCTTACCAATAGATCGGGTCATTGAATTCTTTAACACACACAGGACGTTCATCAATAGCAGGAATTGGCTCTCCCGTTAAAGATTGGCCAAGCCAGCCAAAAGGCATTGAAAGCTTTAGCGGAGCCTGAATTACATTTTCTGAAAGCGCCTGAAACCCCGCCTTTGAATAAAAGGTTGGATCTCCATATGTGACAGCAACATTAGCAGAGCGCTTTTTGAGTTCAGTAATCCCGTGATTGATTAGTGCCTGTCCGACACCTTTTCCCTGATGTTTAACGCTTACCGCAACTGGGGCAAGCATGTAAACCTGAATAGGCGTACTAAACTGAAGGCGAGTGAAGAAAATAGAACCTATAAGCGTTTCATTTTCATATACACCGAAACAGATTATTTCATTATTGTCGATGTTTGATGCCAACTGTGAAGAAAGTTTACCAATCAATTTTCCTTCCTTTTTACCCTCTGATGAGGTGAATACAGAAGTAAACAGCTCTTCTACCTCTTTTTGTTTTGATTTGTCCAGAATTCGGTGGATCATGCCTTACCTTTCAAGATTGCTGCGCTTATCGATTTTGGAACATAACGAGACTGCAGCAATTCATTATAGTCCTTTCAGGACACCCATCTAGTCCTTTCAGGACACCCATCTATTGACTATTTTCATTCGTATGCCACAATAGAGAACATACAGGGAACTAATAACTCAAGGAATGAGCATGCCAAAACCCAGAAAAGCCCTCATCAGTCTCGACGCCACCCCCTACTATCACTGCGTCTCACGCTGTGTTCGACGCGCCTTTCTCTGTGGTATAGACCAACTGACGGGACGCTCCTACGAACACCGTCGAGGATGGGTTGAAGAGCGACTATTACAGCTTCCCCGCTCTTTTGCCATCGCTATCTCGGCCTATGCCGTTATGCACAACCATACTCATTTGGTGCTCTATGTGGATACTGAGCGTGCAACCAACTGGTCACAGCGACAAGTTGTTGAACACTGGCATGAATTGTTCAGTGGCACGCTGTTGAGTCAACGCTTTCTGCAAGATGAACCTTTAAGTAATGCCGAGTGGGCACAGTTGGAAACTATCATCGAAACTTGGCGTGAGCGTCTTCAATCAGTGAGTTGGTTTATGCGCTGCCTGAATGAGACCATTGCCCGACAGGCGAATGCCGAAGATGGCTGTACCGGTCGTTTCTGGGAGGGGCGATTTAAATGTCAGGCACTGCTGGATGAGGCCGCATTGGCAGCCTGTATGGCCTATGTGGATCTGAACCCTGTCAGAGCCGCTATGGCAAGTACACCTGAATCTTCAGACTACACGTCCATTCAGCGCCGTATTCACTTTGCACACGACAGCATGCGTTCAAACAAATCTGATTCAGATAGCACTAAAACAACCCAGCCGAAAGAACTACAACCCTTTGTTGGCTACCCCCGCGAACCTATGCCAAAAGGGTTACCTTTCCGTCTGACGGATTATCTGGAGCTGGTGGACTGGACAGGGAGAGCAATTCGTGATGATAAACGGGGGGCTATTCCAGTCAATCTTCCGCCGATACTTACCCGTTTACAGATTGAGCCTAAAGCATGGCTCATCATGACTGCTTCTTTCGAGTCCCGGTTCAAATCACTGGTGGGAAGAGTAGATCGTATCTCTGCTGCGTGTGAGCAACTTGGACAACGCTGGGCACAGGGTATCGGGGCTTGTCGGCAGTTACTGACAACCTAACAAAGCGATTTATCTAATACGCCCTTCGGATGTTCTATCCGATGTCGGGCTGTACTTTCTTTTTTGATTTTCCTTTTTTATTTTCAGCACATCGCTTAAAACGCCAACTTATTCAACCGATGAACGATTAAGAAAGGCTTGTTTAAGCTTGACTGGGATCTTTTATGCGCCATGAATGCATGGGTGTCTTGTTTTTATCTTGTTTTTAAGATGAATGCATGGGTGTCTTGTTTTTAAGTTTTTATTACTACGAGCGATGCCACATACCTTTCACTGCATATTTCACAACTAAGTAGATCAAACGCCACCCTATGCACTTTTTGGTCTTCACACTCTTGACCTAGCTGGGGATGCATAAATGAAAGCGCGCTAACACCATGATGTGCAATGCTATGAACTACGCTTCTTGCTCGTTTCTTTCGATACATCTCTTTTCAGCTAACGTTTGACGTGAGGGGCCGCCGTAGCGGCGAAGCCGCGAAGGGAACCCACAAGCGCAGCTTGTGGGCGGTCCCTCTCGACGGAATTGTTAGGGCTATTTTTCAAGTAAGGCACGGTAGTAATCTGCGACGTTGTTTTCCGGCCCTTGCATGATGCGATTGAGCGCACGCCCCCAGGGCCAGAAATTAACACCTGACTTGGTTTTGAGCCCTGGGAATTTTTGTCCATTTAAACTGACGATGCCCCACTCCCCGCCGTGATTGCGACGATAGACCTCGCCGATGTAACTGCCATAGCCTTTAGCGAATGACATGGCTTGCTCTTCAGTGGGGCGCGGTTTTGTGGTGATGAATGAGGAGTGCATCAACGCCAATGCCTTCTCTACGTTTGCGATACTTGCATCAGACCAATCAAGGGTGATGCTAAATTGGTTCTTCGCCATATCCACGGCATCTTGAGCATATGCTTCGGCCACCTTTTGAACATTAGCATCGGGCGTGAAAGTCGGTTTTGATTCCGCCAAGGCAGGCTCCATGATTGAAAGAAGTGAAAGACAGAAGGCGAGCAAAGTGTTGCGCATGCAGATAGCCCTAACGTTTGTAGCAGTTGTGGCTATGTAGCAGCGCAAGCTGCGAAATGGACATCAGCTGCCTACCCTGGTTATGCGCGAAAATATGGTACGCATTCTAATAAGAGTGCTGTCCTCTGGTTTTTTCTTCAATAGTTCACTTAGTATTTCTTTCGCATTCTTACCTGAATAGGGAGTTCCTCTTTCAGGAACCTGTGCATTTAGGTCGGGACCATTTTCCGCTATTAGGTATGCCACCTGTGGGTCATTATCTCCAAATACAACCGCAACATGGATAGGTAATATACCTGTTTCAGAGCTTGGCTCATTAACCGAACAACCTTGCCTAATTAGCCTATTCAAAATGATTTTGGCTTGCTCTTTGTCTAATAGAACACCAACTGATTTGGGGTTTAGCAAGAGAGATTGAGATAAGAAAGTCACATAGCTGTCCTTTTTATCCTGAAATAGATAGCTACACTCCTGAAAACGCGAAAACTCCCAGTATGCTAAGTATAGTTTTCTTGGTAATGGATAAAATAACCAATCACCGGTTTTTTCTGGTTCAGTAGTCGCCAAATTTAGACCATTAAATAGCACTAGATATTTTGGCACTGCTGATAACAAAACACTCGCATAGAGTGCATAAACTAGTACAGCAAATGACACCAATGTTAGAAATCTTCTTTTACGCATAACGCTCAGCACACGGGCGGCGAAACCGGCGCGAAGCAGAGGTTTTGACGTCCAGCCAGGCGGCTTTTTGCCGGGCGTTCGTGCTGCTTTTTGTTAGGTGGATTTATCGTGCATTTATTGAACACAGGCCATAACCCCACTTTTACTAACCCTCTCAAACTCAATTTCTTTTAGAGACATTTGCTCCCCATTAATAACAAGGCCTGAGAGAGAAATTCTGATGTTTGATGAAAAGTTTCCATTAACACTTATGCTAGAAAATGAATGAAGAAAATTTTCAATTATATGTTTTGGTTCAGTGAACTCTAACGGAATAGAAAACTTCCTAGTATTTTGAGATGACTCGATAACCAGAATAGGGTTTCTTGCCTCAAGTTTTGGATATGGTGCTTTTGAAAAAATCACTGTAATTCCAATATCTAAACCAACTTCACTAGGATACACATTCATACCGACCCTTGTTCCGGTTCGTACTTCTTTTGAGTACCCTCCATCTGGTACCCACCCACACGAATACCCTTCATTTCTGGCATTTACATCAGTAGGAAGATAATAATCCCTCACTACCGGAGCACATCCACAGATTGAACAGGACAGTAGGAGCACCAAAAAGGACTTCATCATTGGACACTGATCTTCCCCACCAAAAGTAGACACAGGTTTAAGCACACATCTGCAGGTATTCCTGCTCATAAGTATTAGGGCTTTTGTAACCCAGTGCACTGTGCCGGCGATGGCTATTGT
>VMRY01000027.1 GCA_007713595.1 Sedimenticola thiotaurini | reverse complement strand
CAGAGCAAGTAGGACAGTTAATATCAGAAGGGTGAAAAGCGAGTGATTGCTCATATTGTTTTTGCCGGTTTGTCAGATAGTTAATGAGTCAAGTACTGCTGCTACTTGCATGATATAGCATGAAATTATAGCGTCCTCAATAATTATTACCTTCAGTCCCATGAAGTTAAGTGTTTGGTTTGGAGGAATCAGGAGATGATTGTCTGATTATATGTGTGGTTGTTTAGCTGTTGGATAGGTCTGTCAGAGTTCATCGGTAACCGTTATTATGTATTTCAGGTATTCGGGTGATGTTAAGCCGGCATCGATACTGCTGGCCTTGGCATTACCAAGCGTGTCTACAGACACGACGAACATGAGGCACTTATGAAGTACGACATTGTCATTATTGGTGGTGGTCCTGCCGGACTCAGTTTTGCTCGATCGCTTGGTGATAGCCGATTCAACGTATTGGTTGTTGAACGTTCACCGCTTGAACAGCTGCAATCGCCACAGATCGATGGACGTGATATTGCACTGACCCATCTTTCGAAAAAGATTTTGACTGAGATGGGGGTGTTGTCACGGATACCTGCCGATGAGATCTCTCCCATCAAACAGGCCAAGGTGATCAATGGCAATTCATCTTATTGTCTGGAAATCGATAGTAAAAAAACGGATGCCGATGCCCTTGGTTATCTGGTGCCCAATTATCTGATTCGGAAGGCACTCTATGAAGCGGTAGAGCCACTCAATAATGTGAAGATCCTGACCGAAACTACCGTGAGAGATGTGGCCATTGATCAACAGCAGGCCACTGTCTCGCTCTCTTCGGGTGAACAGGTCACCGCTACACTGGTGGTGGCCGCAGACAGTCGTTTTTCTGAGTCGCGCCGCAAAATGGGCATCTCGGCCTCGATGCAGGATTTTGGGCGTGTCGCCATTGTCAGTCGCATGAGCCATGAGAAGCCTCACCAGCAGATTGCCTATGAGTGTTTTCACTACGGGCGTACGTTGGCGGTATTGCCACTTAGTGGCAATCTCTCCTCCATCGTTGTCACGGTCTCAGCTGATGTGGCACAGCAGATACAGGGCGAGAGTGATGAGGCGTTTGCTGCCGAAGTGCAGCGACGTTTCAAAAATCGTCTTGGCAAGATGCAGCTGGTGGGTAAACGGCACGCCTATCCGTTGGTAGCGGTGCATGCCAATAAGTTTGTCAAGCCACGTTATGCCTTGTTGGGAGATGCATCGGTTGGTATGCATCCGGTGACTGCCCACGGGTTTAATCTTGGTTTGCGGGGGCAGGATACCCTGTATCGTGAGATCATGGCCGCTCACCTGCAAGGGGACGATATTGGCTCACTCTCTGTCCTTGAGAAGTATCAGAGTAAGCATCAACGTGTCACTTGGCCGCTCTATACAGGGACTAATGAGATAGTCGGTCTGTACACTAATGATTCAGTACCAGCCAAGGTGTTAAGAGGGTTGGTGTTGCGATTGAGTAATAATTTCCCGCCGGTTAAACAGATGATCACCCGCAAGCTGACCGAACTGGGTGGGCATGAAGAGGCGGGACTACCTTTTTTATAATGAATCAACCGTGCCGTCTTCGGCGCGGCTGGTGATCAGCTCTTCCAGTGTGCGTGACTTGAACTCGCGTCGATAGAGCACCCACACAATGCCGGTACTCAAGCCCATGAACAGCCAGGGATTGATGAACCAGCCGATTACAGCAAGACTGAAGTAATAGGTGCGCAGACCCTGGTTGAAATTGTTTGCCGCCAGCGAGGCCACGCGCGCAATGCGTATGGCATAGGCCTTGCGCTCACGCTCCGAGACCTGGTTATCGGGTGTGGGGGCTCCGCCCAGCATCACTGCACAAAATCCGTATTGCCGCAGGCTCCAGGTGAACTTGAAAAAGGCATACATAAACAGGCCAACCAGCAGTAATAACTTCATCTCCCACTCGGCACGGCTGGCCACATTGGCAAACGGTACGTCAGCCACCATGTCAATCACCTTATCGGTAGAGCCCATTACTGTCATCAGGCCGGCTAATACCAACATGGTTGATGAGGCAAAGAACGCGACGCTGCGTTCCAGGTTGGCCAGTACAGTGGTATCGGCCACCCGCACATCCCGCGACAGCATATGGGTCATCCACTCCTGACGGTACTGGTGCAGAACACTGGAGAGACAGTGCGTGGTAAGTGCCATAT
Organism: Sedimenticola thiotaurini; assembly: GCA_007713595.1. Lineage (GTDB taxonomy): Bacteria > Pseudomonadota > Gammaproteobacteria > Chromatiales > Chromatiaceae > Sedimenticola > Sedimenticola thiotaurini_A. The sequence goes on along the minus strand of VMRY01000027.1, from coordinate 2,683 downwards.
GTTTTGAGTAAAACATGTAGCCGTAGAAACAGATTAAGAACCAGACAGAGGCGAGCAGACTTTCCCAGTGCGCTTCAGAAAATTGAATGATCTCGTTCATGTGCCGTTGTTTTCAGTCAGATGAGTGTGACTACTATAACAGGGGGTGAGTTGTTTCAGAACATCACTTGGACTTCACGCCTTGTGTGCAGATCGAAAGTAGCACTAAAAGGATTGACTAAACTATCTGTATACAAAATCTGTTTCACACGGCCTGCGGCCTTTGCGAGGTACTTTTGTGACCAAAAGTACCCAAAAGTCTCTCCCCATCGTCCTGCCCTTCGGGTGCTCTGCGCTTCTCGGTGTGAGCGGCGCGCTAATTAACTCGCCGCTAAAGCGGCTCAGACAAATTAGCGCTTGTTTCCGCTCACCCCTGCGATGCTTGACAGGCCGGAGGGGAAAGGTCGAGGGTGGTATCGCAGTCAGTCAAAAAGAGTACAGCCAGTGATTCCTCCACCGCTGTGCGACTTCCACACCACCGAGTATCGCAGCCGGGTACGGATCAAGGCGCGTATCTGTTTGAGCCGCCTGGGCGGCGAGTTTATACGCGCCCCGTACCTGGCGAGAAACGCAGGGAACCCCGTAGGGGTGGGGTGGTGGAGCGAGGGTTTTTGTTACTTTTGTCCGTAAAAGTAACTCGGCGAAGGGGGCCGGGACCCCCATTAAAACAATCGCGTAGTGACACAAGAAGGAATCATTGAATCAAGGGTATTGCATGCAGCAGCATTCCGATCCATATGAATGCTGCTGCGTTACTCATGCGAGTTAATGCCCGCTGTAGATATCGGAAATGATTTGACTATTATGCTCAATAATCAGTTTTCTCTTGGTCTTCAGTGTTGGCGTGAGGTAGCCGTTTTCAACGCTCCACGCTTCACTTAACAGAACCGCCTTACGTACCTGGGCATAACCGGGGAACTCACTGATCTGTTCACTGATTCGGTGATTGATATGCTCGATCACCTCGTCATTTTTATAGGACGCCGGATCTTCCGGATCGAGCCCCAGTCCTTCGGCAAAATTTTTCCAGTGTTCAGCCTCCGGGACGATCAGTGCCGACAGGAACGGCTTGCCTTCACCGATAATCATCACTTGTTCGAACAGGGCATCCATTGCAATGGCGATCTCCATATCAGCCGGTGAGACCTTCTCGCCATTGGCCAGGACAATGATGTCCTTGATACGCCCGGTAATATAAACATGCCCTTGTGGATCAATCTGGCCCACGTCTCCGGTATGAAACCAGCCATCCTGATCAATCACCCGGTTAGTCTCCTCCGGATTTTTCCAGAAGCCGAGCATGATGGCGGCTCCTTTGGCAAGCAGTTCACCATTCTCGGCGATCTTCAGCTGGGTGCTGGGTAGTGCCAGGCCCACACTCTCCGGGATATTGTCATCAATGCGACTGACTGCCAGAACCGGACTGGTCTCGGTCAGGCCATACCCCTGCAAAACCGGTACACCCAGTGCCAGAAAAGTGCGAGCGACATCCGGTGGCAACGGCGCGCCGCCGCTGATGGCTGTCTTCAGACGGCCACCCAGCTTTTCCACTATTTGGCTGGCAACCAGTTTATTGAGCAGCGGCCAGAGCAACAGGGAAGGGGACCAACTGCCCCGACCTTGAAGATGCTGGAAACGTTTCCAACCCACATCGACCGCCAGATCGAATAGCTTGCGAATAATTGGTGGTTTCTCCTCCAGGCCTTCCTGGATCTTGGCATAGATACGCTCGTAGATCCGCGGAACACTGATCATGAAGGTCGGGCGAATAATCAACAGGTCTTCTGCCAATAACAGAATAGAGCGGGCGTAGGCCACGGTCACCCCTGCCATCAACGGCAGATAATAACCGCCGGTGCGCTCAAGCATATGCGAGAGTGGCAGAAAGGAGAGCATAATATCATCATCCCTGATGGTGGTTGTCTGTAGCGACTCATAGGTATTACTGAGAATATTATGATGGCTGAGCATCACCCCTTTTGGATGACCCGTGGTGCCGGATGTGTAGACAATTGAACAGAGGGAATGGGGGTCGATATCATCAACGACTTTATACTCACCAGCTGATTTCGGTAGCCACGTATCCATCTGCCTGACCCGGTCATCGTGTGCCATGCCATCCAGTGATTCAATCGAGATAATGCGATGAACCGTGGTCAGCTCACCCCGCACGGATTCCAGACTTTGCCACTGTTCTCTGCCGAATATGGCAAGCAGCTTGATGCCAGCGGCTTCGGCAATATAGGAGACATTGCCTCCACGATCATTATAGAACAGCGGTACACTCACCAGACCGAGTCCAAGTGCCGCTTGATCAAACATGACCCACTCGCGCCGGTTTGGCATCATGATGCCAACACGGTCACCCGGCTTCAGCCCTTCCTGCTCAAAGGCAGCCTGCCAGCGAGCCGTTTCACGTCCCATTTCAGCCCAGCTGCTGTTGCACCAGACTTTTTTATCCGGATCATAATAGCGATAGGCGACACGATCGGCGCTCAACCGAATACGGGTCTGAAATAGTCCTGCTAATGTTACTGCCTCGTCCAGGGAGATGATTTCCTGGTTGGCTTTCATAATGCTCTCCTCTCTTGAAGTGACAGTGTCTCAGCGATCATGTCGGCTGTTTATACGCCTGTAACTTCTT
>VMRY01000126.1 GCA_007713595.1 Sedimenticola thiotaurini | reverse complement strand
GACCGGATACTGCTCAACGACAAAACACGCCTGGTCATTAATGGCTTCATCCTTGATATATTTGTAAGTATATTTTTCGATTTCAAATGAGCTCAGATCTTCATAGGCGAATTCGGAACCCATGAAAGGTCCGGATTTATTTCGTGAAGAGATACGTTTTACACGTTTCAAGGCAGGGAGATGGAGCCATTGATCATCGGCACCGATGGCGTGTGAGAAGCTCAGAAAGGCGGTCCCTTTGACATCCAGCGGTTTGTCAAAAATAGTCAGGCTTTTGTCTCCGTCACCCTGCTGCTCAAGTGACTGGATGCGTATCTCACGCAGACTCTCCTCGCCCTGTTTGTTGCGCAGGATCATCTGCATGTCGGCCTTCATATCACCCCAGCCAGTATCGCGTGCAATACTCTCAGCTGCAATTGCCCGGCCTTTTTCTTCGGCGGTTTCCGCTTGAAGCAGTGTTGATAGACACAGCAGTGCAATCATCAGGAAATAGTTACGCGACATTCTGTGCCTTCTCATTATCAGTAGCTCCTTCAATTTGGGGTAGGGATTCGGTGTCAAGTTTCATCAGCAGGGGTGGCAGGAATAGAAAGTCAATTGCCAGTGCGATGATGATGGTGAGTGCCGTCAGCAGACCCATGTCCGCATTAACCTTGAAACTGGATTGAGCAAGTACCATGAAACCACAGACCAGCACCAGTGTTGTGATCCAGAGTGCCCGCCCGACACTACTAAAGGCGTAGCGGACAGCTGCATGACTATCGGCATTCCGTTCTCTTCTGGCGCGGAGGTATTTACTCAAAAAGTGTACGGTGTCATCAACCACAATACCGAGTGTCATGCCGGCGACCACAGAGAGTGCGAGTCCGACCTGTCCGTCAATAAAGTACCATACACCAAAGCCCACAGCGGCCGGCGTCAGATTTGGTAGCAGACTGATCAATCCAAATTTCAGTGACTTGAGTGCAATTCCCAAGAGCAGTGAGATCAATACCAGTGCGACCGTTACACCCAACAGCATACTCTTGATATTGCGTTGTCCAATATGTGCAAACATCAATGCCGGGCTGGCAATGTCCACCTTATAGTCGGGCGCATTGAGTTGAAGCCATTTTCGTATGCGCTGTTCTAGTTCAAGCTGTTCGTTGCTGGTCATATTATGAAAGGTAGCGACCAGCCGAGTAGATGATTTATCCACATTGAGCTGATTATTCAGGTCCAGGCCATAGGGGAGGGACATCTCGTAGAGCAACAGATACTGTGCTGCAAGCTCCTGATTATCGGGTAGACGATACCAGGATAAATCATCCGCATGCATGTTTCGATTGAGTCGCTTCAGCGTGTCAGTCAGTGTGTTGACGTGATCGGTTTCGGGTTGACTCCGCAGCCAGTTGCTGAGCTGTTCCAGTTTTTGCAGGAATTGTGGATTGTTGACGCCACTGGATTTACCGCTATCGATGGATATCTCCATAGTGGTCATGCCGGAGATGTTTTCCTGCATGAAGTCAGTGGCCTGCCGGAAGGGGACGCTCTTATCAAAATATTTTACGAAATCATCATTCAGTTCATTCTTCGGCAGGAACAGCATGATGGCTATCATCGCCATTGCGGTCACCGGCAGCAGCCAGTGACGGTTTCTTACAATAAAGTCTGCGAAGTGAATCATTATGTCACCGCGCTCTTTATGTGGCTTGACCTTGAGTGGCAGGAGTGAGAGAAGGGCAGGGAATACAGTGACAGAGAAGATAAAAGCCAGCATTACACCCAACGCAACCATATTACCCAGATCACGGAACGGCGGCGAATCAGAGAAGTTCATGCTCAGGAAGCCAATCGCGGTCGTGGCACTGGTAAGAAAGACGGGTTGATAGTTAATACGCAAGCTGTCGATGATGGCCTGGCGTTTTTCCACGCCGTTGCGCATCTCATAAAACAGGGTACTGAGGATATGGATACAGTCGGCTACTGCCAACGTCAGAATCATGGTTGGGGCACTGGCCGAAGGACCCGTCAGATAAAAGCCACTCCAGCCGGCAATACCCATCGTTGAGACAATACTGAAGATAATAATCAACACGGTTGAGATGGTACCCGTGATGGTTCTCAATATCAGACCTATTGTCAGAATTACAACCAGAAACATAATGGGTACCAGCGTTGCACTGTCTTTCAAAGAGGACTCTGCAAAGCTGTTGTTCATCATCACCATGCCGGAGAGGAGCAACTCTATATCCGGATTCTGGGCGATGAATGCCTCCTTTAACTCTCGCGTTTTTGCTGTGACTTCGGGCACCTCTTCCACGGGATTGATGCCAGGTAGCTGCACGGTGATATTAACAATTGCCACATGGGCGTCCGGGGAGATCAGCTTACGCAGCAGCAAGGGTTCGTTTATGGCAATCGACTTTGCATGATCCAGGGCGCTTTGATCCATTTCCAGTGGGTCCAGAGCCAGATCTTCAACAATCAACTCATCGCCATTGGCATAGCTGTGTTGATAGTTGGTAACGGAGTCGACCCGAGTTGAGAAGGGAATCTGCCAGGATGCCTCTGTCAGTGCACGTATCGCCTCCAGGTGTTTACGGGTAAAAATTTGTCCATCTTTTGGGGCAATAATGAACGCGACATTATCGCTTTTGTTGTAGATCTTCTGAATTGACTCATACGCCGTCAGTTGCGGGTTTTCTTGACTAAAGAAGACCCGGTAATCACTTTTAAATACCAGTTTCTGTGCGCCTGCTGCGGCCGCGACAACAAAAATCAGGGTGGCCAATATAATCCAGATAGGGTGTTTAACAACTACCCGAGTTAATTTCTGGTGCATTAATTCACGCTCCTTTCTGGTGTGCACCTGACTACGGCACGATAGCTTGTTATTTGTTATGTATTCCGAAGAGTGGTCTGGTTTTGATCTGCGCTACTCTGTTGCTTACGGAATGCTATGGTTTAATTATTCTTTAGTTTGCTTTCATGCGCTGACTGTATTGCGGATTGCCAGCCTGTGCAGATTCTTCAGGAAATATTTCCTGGGCAATTCGTTCCACGCTCTTGTAGTAGTCCATCTCGTGACTTAACGGGTGCCATTGCATACCATCCAGAAGCAGATTGGCATGGTTGAAAATCTCTGACTGAAATGCCAGACCCTGTCTCCCACTGCACTTGCCTTCACTGTTTATAAGTAAGGCGATTGCACCAAAACTGCCTGCCCAGTTAGTGAATACAATCTGCTGTTTCGTCATCTGCTTGGGCAATACCAGCTCTCTGTTGGTAATTGCCTCGTCAACCAGCTTCAGCATTGGACCCATTAGTCGGCCTTCCAGTTGGTAATGCTCTGCCTGCCTGCGCTCAGATGTACGCTCACTAAGCGAGGCGGTTTTAGCCGATATAACCAGCATGAACTGGGTTGGTTGCAAAAGGGCATGCAATAGATAGGCATATTGGACTGCAAGTAACCTTTCTCGGGTGGTTCCATTAAAGGTAAGCGCCCGGGAAAAGAGCTCTGCCAGGACGCTCATGCCGGCATTGCAGACGCCGGTGAGGAGGTCCTCCCGGCTGGTGAAATGGTTATAGATGGTGCCTTTGGAATAGGGCACTCTGGCGACAACCTTATCCATGGTCAGCCCGGCGGTACCGTCTGTCTCCATGATCTGCAGGGCGGTATCTATCAGTTCCTGCTCCCTGGCTAACAGTTGGTTATTGTCTAGAATGCGTGGACTCATAGGTTTTTTGACGATCCGTCACTGACGATTCGTCAATAGTAAACAAAAGCATATTATATTCAACAAGAAAAATTATAGGGTTTTAGTTCAGCCCAAGATATGCCGTTTTAGGGGCGTGCTGGGCGTTCTGATAAAAATGTGGCCAGCCGGTGTTCTGTTCCTTCCATTGGGCGATCCGGTATTAGCAGTGAGAGCAGCAGGGAGATGAATGCCATTGCCGCGCCAGAGTAGAAAACCAGCTCTGGTGATGCCAGCCAGAGTAAGCCAAAACTGGCAGGAATAACGACCGCAGCGATGTGATTTATAGAGAAACTGACCCCTGCTGTTGAGGCGATATCTTCTGGTGCGGCGATCTTCTGAAAGTAGGTCTTCAGTGCAATGGCCATGGCAAAAAAGAGGTGGTCCAGTACATAGAGACCAGCCGCGATTTCCGACTGTTCAACCAGGGCATACCCGCTGAATACCAGAATAAGACCTGTGTATTCGAACAGCAGTGCATTGCGTTCGCCAATTCTTCCTACGAGTCGTCCAATCCGTCGGGCAAACAGGACATTGAATGAGGCATTGAGCAGGAAAAGCAGGGCAATATCACTGACCGAATAGCCAAACTTTTCCACCATCAGGAAGCCTGCAAAGACGACAAAGATCTGGCGGCGCGCCCCGGACATGAAGGTAAGGGCATAATAGAGCCAGTAGCGACGCCTCAGCACCATGTGCTTATGCTGTTCCGTGTGTTGCGGAAAGTAGGGGAAGACTATCCAGGCAGTAGCCGCAATGGCGATGGTCATGCCGCCGGCAATCAGATACAGCCAGACATAATCAAGCTGTAGCAGGTCATTACTGAGCCAGATCAAACCAAAGGTGAGAATGGCCGCGAAAGAGCCGGTGGCGATCAGCCGTCCCAAGGTCTCAGCGGCTTCAGATTTATCAATCCACTGCAGGGCAAGAGAGGTCTGCAAGGTTTCGTAATAATGGAAACCGATCGACATTACGATGGTTGTCAGATAGAGCCCGACAATGCTGGGGAAGAAACCCGTCAGAGCGGTGCCAATACCGAGCAGTAGCAGTGAGATATAGGCCAGTTTCTGCTCGCGAACAAACAGCAACAGAAAAATCACACCGAAGGCGAGAAAGCCTGGAATCTCCCGCAGACTCTGCAAAATACCCATCTCGCGCCCGGTAAAACTTGCCATCTCAATAGCAAAATTATTCAACAGGGCCTGCCAGGCAGCGAAACTGATTGGCACGGCCGCCGCCATCATCATTAAAAGGATGTCGGGTCTGATCCAGTGTTGGGTTTTTTTTGTTTGCATCAGGGTTATTCTCGCGCAAAAACCGATGGCATGTTAAAGTTAAAAAGACAATTACTAGCGAGAAAAAGCCATTGTTACCAATGACAACGACAGGACAGATCCTAAATCCTGATCTACCTGTGGTCTCTGTTGCACTGGATCTTGAACGGGAGCAGGGTTCACCACATACCCATCCAAGGGCCCAGCTGCTCTATTCCATTCAGGGTGTGATGCGCGTGGTGACCTCACTCGGAACCTGGCTGGTCCCCTCAACCCAGGCCGTCTGGATACCCTCCATGATAGAACACCAGGTGATCGCTAACGAGGCTATCGCCATTCGTTCTATCTATGTTGATCCAGCATGGACCGAGGGCTTACCCACCCAGTGTTGTGTAATTGCGGTGAGTGAACTGCTGCGTGCCCTGATCTTACGTGCGGTCAAGATTGGCAACAGTTATCCCCCCGCAGGTCCTGAACGGCGCCTGATGGATGTAATCCTGGATGAATTGCGGGTGATCAAATCAGCCCCTCTGCATCTGCCCATGCCCAAGCACCCTCGCGTCAGAAAAGTAATTGATGCACTGGTAAGTCAGCCCGAAGACTCACGTACAATTACGCAATGGGCGGCAGTTGTTGGCAGTAGTCCAAGAACGCTGTCGCGGCTGTTTATGAAGCAGACAGGTATGAGTTTCGGGGCCTGGCGCAGAAGATTGCGGCTGATGGAAGCGATTGATCGTCTGGCTAAGGGTGAGTCGGTGACACAGGTTGCATTTGAACTGGGGTATCAGAGCACCAGCGCTTTCTCAGCGATGTTTCGCAGTGAGCTGGGCGTATCGCCCAAGTCCTATAGTCTGCAGGAGAGTGGGTAGCCTTAATCAGACTCTTCGTTATTGGGTGATGGACAGCGGTGAGTAACTTCAGTAGTGCCGTCACTTTCCACTGTCTCAATCTCCACATTGAAACACCAGAGACGATGCAAGTGTCTTATCACTTCATCGGTTGTATCAGAGAGCGGACGGTTGTTGTCTTTATAATAGCGCAGTGTAAGTGTTCGATCGCCACGATGATCCACGTTATAGACCTGGATATTGGGCTCGCGATTACTGAGATTATATTGAGCACTCAGTTTTTCTCTGATTCTTCTATAGCCTAAATCATCATGAATAGCCGAGATACCCAGTGTCTCTTCACGGTCGTCATCCAGTACGGCAAAAAGGTGAAATTCACGAATCAGTCGGGGCGAGAGGTATTGCCCAATAAAGCTTTCATCTTTGAAATTCCGCATGGCGAAGTCGAGGGTCTTCTGCCAATCGGTATTGGCAATATCAGGAAACCATAGCATGTCCTCTTCCGTCGGGTCTTCACAGATGCGACGAATATCCATCATCATCTTAAAACCAAGAGCATAGGGGTTGATGCCTGAATAGTACGGACTGTCAAAGCCAGGTTGCGAAATCACGTTCGTGTGGGTATGCAGGAACTCCATCATGGCAGCATCGTTGATCAATCCTTCATCATACATGTGATTCATGATGGTGTAGTGCCAGAAACAGGCCCAACCTTCATTCATCACCTGCGTCTGTCGTTGTGGATAGAAGTATTGTGCAACCTTCCTGACTATACGGATGATCTCGCGCTGCCAGGGCTTAAGCAGCGGTGCATTTTTCTCCAGAAAATAGAGGATGTTTTCCTGTGGCTCAGGTGGTATGCGTTTGACCTTTTTCTCTTCAGCTTCAGGTTCAAAGATATTCATTCTTCGCCACAATTCATTGACATGAAGCTGTAGTAATCGTTCTCTGTCTGATTGTATTAACGGTTCATCCTCTAATGTTTCACCCGCCCGGCGTTTGTAACGATCAACACCAAAATTCATCAGCGCATGACAGGAGTCGAGTATATCTTCAACCTCTTCGACCCCATATTTTTCCTCGCATTCGGCAATATAATTTTTGGCAAAAATGAGATAATCAATTATCGCTTCAGCATCTGTCCAGATCTTGAAGAGATAATTCCCCTTGAAGAAACTGTTATGACCATAAGCGGCATGTGCAATCACCAGTGCCTGCATGGTCAGGGTGTTCTCTTCCATCAGATAGGCAATGCAGGGGTTCGAGTTGATGACAATCTCATAGGCCAGATTCATCTGGCCCCGTTTGTAGTTTTTTTCAGTGATGACAAACTGTTTGCCAAAGCTCCAGTGGTTGTACCCGATCGGCATGCCCACCGAGGCGTAGGCATCCATCATCTGTTCGCTGGATATCAGTTCCAGTTGTACTGGATAGCAGTCCAGATGATAGATCTCTTTTGCAATACGCTCGATTTGACGGTTATATTCATCTATCAGATCAAAGGTCCAGTCTGAATCCGCTGAAATAAGACGCGATGCATCAGGCGGCCCACTACTTTCCACTGAGGTTTCTATATTACGACTACTCATGCATCTTGCCTTTTAAAAAGTTCATGGAATACAGGATAGATATCGCCTGCGTTCCTGATCTGTTTCATGGAAAATGTCTCAAAGAGTTCGCTGACTTTATCGTATTCTCTCCAGAGTCCCTGGTGCTCCTGGTTATGTATTTCGACATAGGCGTAGTATTGCAAATAGGGCATGATGGCAGTACACATCAGATCACGACAGGTCGCACTGTCATCTTCCCAGTTATCCCCATCGCTGGCCTGTGCCGCATAGATGTTCCAGTCTTCGGTGGGATAGCGCTCCTTGATAATGTCGCGCATCAGTTTAAGTGCGCTGGAGACGATGGTTCCGCCCGTTTCACGTGAGTAGAAGAACTCCTCCTCATCAACCTCTTTGGCCGAAGTGTGGTGGCGAATAAATACTACTTCTGTTTTCTCGTAACTACGGCTTAGAAAAAGATAGAGCAGTATAAAAAAGCGCTTCGCGATATCTTTGGTGGCCTGGCTCATGGAGCCGGAGACATCCATGATGCAGAACATGACTGCCTGGGTAATCGGTTTCGGTTGGGGGATAAACTGGTTGAATTTCAGATCGTAGGTGTCAATAAAGGGAATGGCGTCTATTCGCGCCCTGAGTAAAGTGAGCTCCTCGCGTATCCCTTTGATCTTTTCTTCGTTATGCGGTTTTTTCTCCAGCTCATGATCGAGCAGATCCTGCAGTTCACGGCAGCGCTTGCTGTAGGGTGAAGCAATGGCTATTTTACGGCCTTTTGCTCGTCGCATGGTGCGCGCAAGATTGAGATTTGATGCCACGCCTGTACTGGAGAAACCTGATCTGACCATGGTTTGTGCGGCCTGTGCCACAACTTTTGTTTTGACCAGATTAGGTAGTGCCAGTTCTTCGAAGAGGAGATCCAGGTACTCATCTTTGGAGATCTCAAAGTCGAAGTCATCGTCGCCTTCGCCTGAGTTGGATGCCTGGCTTCCACCGCCACCCTGGTTCGATTTGTCCGGCCTTTTGACCTGGTCGCCCTGGCTGAACTCCTTGTTCCCCGGGTGGACGTTTTCATGTATGCCGCCCGGGCCATGATGGATGATCGGTTCCTTGACATCCTTGGCAGGGATATTGATCTTTTCACCTGACTGGGTATCCGTAATGGATCGTTTATTGATGGCGTCAGAGACAGATTTTTTAATCTGCTGCTTGTATCTCCGCATCAATCGCTGACGGTTTACCGCGCTCTTGTTTCGCCCGTCGAGTCTGCGGTCAATAATCATGGCCATAGATTACATCCTTAATTCATTTGGGGTGGGTTCTCTGTTTCATCACCTCCATAGATTTAATTTGATTTTCGTACACGTAAGTACCATTCAGACAGCAGCCGAACCTGTTTGCGGGTGTAACCCTTGGTCATCATGCGGCTGATAAAGTCCTCATGCTTCTGCTGATCCTCAGTGGATGCCTTGGCATTAAAGCTGATCACCGGCAGCAACTCTTCCGTGTTGGAGAACATCTTCTTCTCAATTACGGTGCGTAGTTTTTCATAACTGGTCCAGCTGGGATTTTTACCATTGTTGTTAGCTCGTGCCCGCAGCACGAAGTTAACGATCTCGTTTCGGAAATCTTTCGGATTTGAGATACCCGCAGGTTTCTCGATTTTTTCCAACTCTTCGTTCAGTGCAGAGCGGTTGAGGAATTCTCCCGTATCCGGATCACGGAACTCCTGGTCCTGTAGCCAGTAATCTACATAAGTGACATAACGGTCGAAGATGTTCTGGCCATACTCAGAGTAACTTTCCAGGTAGGATGTCTGGATCTCTTTCCCGATGAACTTGATGTACTCGGGGACCAGGTGTCCCTTGATGTATTCGAGATAACGCTCCTGTACTTCTGTTGGGAACTGCTCCTGCATGATCTGCTGTTCAAGTACATAGAGCAGATGTACCGGGTTAGCCGCAACCTCGGTCGTATCAAAATTGAATACCTTGGAGAGGATTTTATAAGAGAAGCGCGTGCTGAGTCCGTTCATGCCTTCATTGACGCCCGCATAGTCCTTGTACTCCATCAGACTTTTGGCCTTGGGATCAGTGTCTTTCAGGTTTTCACCATCATAGACGCGCATCTTGCTCCAGATGTTGGAGTTCTCTGGTTCTTTCAATCGTGTCAAAACAGCGAACTGGGCCATCATTTTGAGCGTGTCTGGTGCACAGGGTGCCTCTGCAAGACTGGAATTGGAGATGAGTTTTCGGTAGATCTCGATCTCTTCAGTAACGCGCAGGCAGTAAGGTACCTTGACAATATTTACCCGATCCAGGAAGGCCTCGTTGTTCCGGTTGTTCTTGAAGCTCTGCCATTCGGACTCATTGGAGTGGGCCAGGATGATGCCTTCAAAGGGAATTGCCGATATGCCCTCAGTACCTTTATAGTTGCCCTCCTGGGTGGCTGTCAGCAGGGGGTGCAGGACTTTAATAGGTGCCTTGAACATCTCCACGAATTCAAGCAGACCTTGATTGGCCTGACAGAGTCCGCCGGAGAAGCTGTAGCAATCGGGATCATCCTGCGAAAACTCGTCCAGCTTTCTAATATCCACCTTGCCGGTCAGACTGGAGATATCCTGATTGTTCTCGTCGCCCGGCTCTGTCTTGGCAATGCCGGTCTGGCTGAGCCGGCTTGGCCAGATTTTAACCACTTTGAATTTTGTAATATCACCACCATATTCTCTAAGCCGTTTGACGGCCCATGGACTGGGTATGTGATCCAGGTACCTGCCTGCAATTCCGTAGCGTTCATGGATGAGCTCGCCATCCTCATTGGGATCAAATAGGCCCAGTGGACTCTCATTTACAGGAGAGCCTTTTAATGCATAAAAAGGCACTTTCTCCATGAGGTATTTGAGTTGTTCGGCAAGGGACGACTTGCCGCCACCCACTGGGCCTAACAGGTACAGGATCTGTTTTTTCTCTTCCAGACCCTGGGCAGCGTGGCGCAGGAATGACACCACTGATTCGATGGCGTCCTCCATTCCGTAGAAACCGTTGAAGGTTGGGTAGGTCTTGATTACCTTGTTGGAGAATATCCGGCTGAGGCGTGGATCCTTGCTGGTATCGACCAGGTTGGGTTCGCCAATTGCAATCAGCAACCGTTCAGCTGCGGATGCGTATACTGATTTATCTTCTTTGCAGAGATCCAGATACTCTTCCAGTGTGATTTCTGATTCCTGATTGGCCTCGTATCGGCCCTGGAAATGGTCAAAAATGGTCATGGAGTCGTCCCTCCTGATAGTTTGATACGGTACCGCCATCCGCATTTAACGCAGTATGGTGTCTGTTCTCTCCTCGCTCAGCCTGTCTGCTGTTTGTTATGCTTGGTTTACACCGTCAGCATAAAAGTTTCGATGACTGCTTTTTATGTTGTTTTTGTGTAACTCTTAATCGAGAAGCTTAGTTTATGTTTTCTATCTTTGCCGTGAATGTTATTAAAAAACTTTGCTTTCTCTAGTGACAGCATCACGGCATATTAAGTTTCAAACAGAATAGATGACCTCTTTCCGCAAATCGTAATCGGGTGTTTTCAGCAATGAATGAGTTAAGAATTAAGGTGCCGAAATGAGTATGCAGCAACTGGTCGAGATCATGGCGCAACTCAGGGATCCCAGCAGTGGTTGTCCCTGGGATAAGGAACAGACGATGGAAACCATTGTTCCCTATACTATCGAAGAGGTGTATGAGGTTGCAGACAGTATTGCCAAGGGTGATATGCCTGATTTGTGCGGTGAGTTGGGCGATCTGTTATTTCAGGTGGTTTTCTATGCGCAGATTGCCAGTGAACGGGGCGATTTTGACATCCATGATGTAATTAATGGCATCTGTAAAAAAATGTTACGCCGGCACCCACATGTGTTTGCTGATGCGGAAGTGAATGGTATAGAGGAGCAGAGCCTGAAATGGGAACAGATAAAGGCCGCTGAGCGGCAGGAGAGTGCAGGCTCAGCCCCTGTTCAGCAGCTGGATGGCGTAGCTCGGGCATTGCCGGCCCTGATCAGGGCAGAAAAACTACAAAAACGTGCAGCAAAAGTGGGTTTTGACTGGTCAGACAGAATGGATGTGCTGAGAAAGGTAAAAGAGGAGCTGTCTGAGCTGGAAGCCGAGTTGACTGGCGCTGATGAGCTGCCAGATAAAATTGCTGAAGAGATGGGTGATCTGTTGTTCAGCTGTGTCAATCTGAGTCGTCACCTTGGTCTGCATGCCGAGACCCTGTTGCGCGAAGCAAATGATAAGTTTCAAGTACGCTTCAATGCTGTTGAGAGGCTGCTTCGGCAAGAGGGGAAATCCCTGCAAGAGACAGGTTTAACTGAGATGGAAGAGAAGTGGTGTTTGGTCAAATCAAGGGAATCAAAATAATGAGCAACTACCCGCGTTGGAAACAGTGGCTCGGTTCGCTATTGAGTCTCACATTAATCGTGGCAGTTACTGGCTGCGCCACCAATCCAGTTACCGGTGAAAACGAGCTGGCCCTGGTTTCTGAGGCGAGTGAACTGAAGATTGGGCAGTCGCAGTACCAACCCAGCCGTCAGATGCAGGGCGGGGACTATCAGCTTGATCCGGCACTGATCAGTTATGTGCAGGGCGTTGGCCAGCGTCTGGCCGCCGTCAGTGATCGCAAACTGCCCTATGAGTTTGTTGTGTTGAATGACTCCACTCCTAACGCCTGGGCATTGCCCGGGGGGAAGATCGCGGTCAATCGCGGTTTGTTGCTGGAACTGGATAATGAGGCGGAACTGGCTGCGGTGCTGGGACATGAGATCGTACATGCGGCTGCCAGGCATGGTGCGCAGGGCATTGAGCGGGGTTTGGTGCTACAGGGCGTACTCCTAGCTGCAGGCGTTGCTACGCGGGATAGCGATTACTCTCAACTGGCTGTCGGGGCCGCTGCGGTAGGGGCGAATCTGATTAATCAGGGGTACTCCCGGGGGGCTGAGCTGGAAGCAGATCTTTATGGAATGACCTATATGGCCCGCGCGGGCTATGACCCAATGGCTGCAGTGGGGTTGCAGGAAACATTTGTCCGGTTGTCCAAGGATCGAAAGGAGAACTGGCTATCCGGTATGTTTGCCAGCCATCCACCCTCAATGGAACGCGTGGAGAAGAACAGAGAGACAGCACGGCGACTGGCGAAAGGGGGAGAGCTGGGACGTGAACGCTATCAGAAGCAGATTGCCGCACTGAAAAAAGCGGCTCCCGCCTACGCCGATTACTCCAAAGGCGTTGAGGCGTTAAGTAGAAAGCAGTCCGATAAAGCATTAGCGCTGGCACAAGAGGCCATCTCAATTGAACCCAGAGAGGCCCTCTTTCAGGGGCTAAAGGGCGATGCATTGGTTCAGCAGAGAAAGCTTCCTGCGGCACTGAGCGCCTACAACAAGGCTATACAGCTGGACAGTGATTTTTTCCGTCACTACCTCAAACGGGGGGCGGTGAAGACGGAGTTGGGTGATCGCACTGGAGCCAAGCAGGATCTCAATCGGAGTCTTGAGCTGCTGCCAACGGCGGATGCGCACTATTTACTCGGTCAGCTCGCTCTACAAGAGGGTGATAGGCAGCAGGCACTGGCCCATTATCAGGTCGCTTCCGATGCCCCGTCAGTCAGTGGTAAGGCCGCAGCGACAGCACTGGTCAGGCTGGATCTTCCTGAACACCCGCAAAAATACATCTCGATTGCATTGGCTGTCGACGCTGTTGGCAGGGTACTTATGCAGTTGAAGAATTCAACGTCTGTTTCAATCAGCGGTATTCATATACAGTTGGGCGAACGCAGAGCCACTGGCCAAGTAGCCGTGCGAGCGGAGTATCAGGTGCCAGGTCGATTGAACCCGGGGCAGCACATGGTATTGAAGAGTAACGTTCGTTTGGCCAATTCGGGTTCGCTGAATCGGTGGGCAGGTCGCATAACACGTGCGATGATTGACGAACAGTGATGGATTGGAACATAGCTACTTAAAAGCCTTGATGGAAAATATATAGACGGTTTTCGGACTGGTTTTCTCAGTCGCTGTAGGAATTTTGAAGTATGGGTTTTTTTGATCATATAGCCGCTTGCAATTCGCATGATGCAAGTCGTTTTCTGCCTTTTTATGTTACTGAGCGGGTAGTAGGCAGAATAAAGCGTGATTTTGCCGAGTTGCTGACTGCCTGGCCGGAGGTCTTTCAAGTCTCCAATTCAAGCGTGGCTCTCAACACGCAATTTAAGGGTCTGACTGAACGCTCTGAAAAGGTGGCGTGGGTACTCGAACAGCTGATTGATCAGGGTGCCCTGTTGCCGTTTCATGGTGAGCGTTATGCGGTACTGGCTGATGGTGCAACTCAGCCTCTGCTGCTGATCGATCGGGCGATGGCTCCCTGTTTTGGTGTGCCGGCCTTTGGTCAGCATGTGAATGGCATTGTCCGCACTCGCGAAGGGCTTAAGATGTGGATTAGCCGTCGGGCAGATGACCGGCTCCACTACCCGGGGCATCTGGATAACCTGGCGGCGGGCGGTCTTCCTTTTGGTATTTCACTGCAAGCGAATTTGGCCAAGGAGTGTTGGGAAGAGGCGGGTATCCCGGCTGAATTGGCACAAGAGGCTATTCCAGTCGGTGCCGTCAGTTACCACATGGACACAAAGGGTGGTTTTAAGTCTGATACGCTCTATTGCTATGATCTTGAATTACCAGAGGAATTTGTTCCTGCCTGTACAGATGGTGAGGTACAGGATTTTTACCTTTGGTCGGTCGAAGAGGTGATGGCACGGGTGAGAGATGGGGATAATTTCAAACTTAATTGTAACCTGGTGATTATCGATTTCCTGATACGGCACGGCTATATCCGGCCTGATGGGGCGGAATATATGAACCTGCTCACGGGTTTACATCCAGTTTTGCCCCCCCTGGAATAGGGTCGTGCTAAACTCGAAAGCATTGGAGATGAAACCTACTGGATCCTGTTGCGGTCCAACGGTTGTTTACGGGATATTACTCAAAGCCTATGAAATTTAGATACCTGCTGCTCTCGCTCTTTCTGCTACTTCAGAGTGCAACACTGGTTTTCGCCAGTGTCAGAGAGGTACCGCTAGACGAATTACAACCGACTCGCTCTCAGCGACAGTCCACGCTGATCATCCTGCGGGTGATCGATGAATACCACTATAAGAAGCACTCGCTTGATGACGCCATGTCAAAGGCGGTATTGGATCGCTATCTGCAGGTGCTTGATCCGAATAAAAGCTTCTTTACCCAGGGGGATTTTGATCGTTTCGCCGTAGTGAGTGACCGGCTTGATGATGATCTGAAAGAGGCTCGGCTCGACTCCGCATTTAATATCTTCAGGGTTTATCGTCAACGGGTTGATGAACGTATCGACAAGGCGTTGAACCTGCTTAAGATGGATTACGATTTTACGATTAATGAGAGCTACCGCTTTGATCGCGAAAAGAGTCCGTGGGCAAAAGACAGACAGGATCTTGACGAACTCTGGCGAAAAAAGGTTAAGAGCGACATTCTCAGCCTTAAATTAAAGGATAAGCCGATGACAGAGATCCGCAGTACGCTGGAGAAGCGCTATGCGGGGATCAAGCGGCGTACCCGGCAGATGGACACTGATGATGTATTCCAGCTGTTTATCAACTCCTACACCCTGAGTCTGGAACCGCACACCTCCTACATGTCCCCAAGGGTTTCAGAAAACTTTGATATCAGCATGCGTCTCTCTCTTGAAGGGATTGGTGCTGTACTGAAAAATGAAAACGAATACACGGTTGTACAGCGCACGGTTGTAGGTGGCCCCGCAGCCCTGAGCGGTCAGGTGAATCCTGGAGACCGGATTATTGGTGTCGGTCAGGCGGCTGATGGTGAGATGGAGGATGTGGTCGGTTGGCGGCTGCAAGATGTGGTGGATCTGATTCGGGGTGCCAAAGGGACAACCGTCAGGTTACAGCTTCTACCGGAGGATGAGGGCGCAGAGGGGCGTACCAAATTGGTCACACTGGTGCGGAACCAGATCAAACTGGAAGATCAGGCAGCCAAAAAATACGTTATAGAGGGCCTGGGGGGGATGGGAAGCACCCGTATTGGGGTGATTGATATACCCGCTTTCTATCGGGACTTTCGTGGCTACTCCAAGGGTGAGAAAGACTTCACCAGTACCACCCGGGATGTTCGACGGCTACTGAGTGAGCTGGAGAAAGAGGGCGTGGATGGGATAGTCATAGATCTGCGCCAGAACGGTGGAGGATCATTGGTGGAGGCAACGGAACTGACGGGTCTTTTCATCCCTTCTGGTCCGGTGGTGCAGGTAAAGAATGCTTCCGGGAATCTGGATGTAGAGCGTGATCCGGATCCTGAGCAGGTGTACGGTGGACCTCTGGCTGTGCTGGTGGATCGGCACAGCGCATCGGCCTCAGAGATTTTTGCCGGAGCGATACAGGATTACCACCGTGGTATCATTATCGGTGAGCCGACTTTTGGCAAGGGAACAGTCCAGACGCTAATTGATTTGGGGCGGTTCGTTCGCTATGGGGATAAAAATCTCGGGCGACTACGCCTTACCATGGCCCAGTTTTTCCGCATTGATGGCGGCAGCACCCAGTTCAAAGGCGTGGTTCCAGACATCATTTACCCCTCCGCAGTTCAGTCGGATGATCAGGGAGAGCGCAGTTTGGAGAATGCACTCCCTTGGGCTCAGATAAGTGCAGTAAAGCATGATAATCAGGGGCTTGGTCGACTTGAACCCTACCTGAAAATGCACCAGTTGCGAATTAAGAATGACCCCGGTTTCACCTATCTCACTCAGGTTGAGACGCTGCTCAAAGAGGTGCGTGATCAGCATTCGGTCTCACTGTTGGAGAAAGATAGAGAAGTTGAGTGGAATTTACGTGAAAAACGCCGAAAATCAGAGAAAAACCAGTTTCTGAAGGCAATTGGTCATGCGCCTGAGGCGGATGATGAGGATGAGAAAAAGAAACGGGATGATCCCGCTGCAGATAAGGATGATCCGGTTGCCCGAATAATGCTCAACGAGGCGGCCCATATCCTGGCTGACTACATTGGTGGTCAGAGCAGGGCAGCAATGGTCAATTGAATTGATCTGCCGTTTATCCCGACAAGCCGTTATCGATCCATTTACGTATGCGGTTGGCATCCCCGAAGGGTGTCAACTTTCCAAAGGAGTTGAGTAGTACAATAATCAACTCCTTACCTTTAAGCTTTGCTCGCATCACCAGGCAGCGGCCTGCCTCGTTGATATAACCGGTTTTACTGAGAGAGATATTCCAGGCGCTGTTTTTTAATAATCGATTGGTATTGCCAAACGTCAGCGGCCCTCGCTTGGGATAGGGGTGCACCTCCATCTTGACGCGTGTTGTGGCCTGCTGAATTTCCGGGTAGCGGCTGGCGGCGCGGACCAGTGTGGCCAGATCCTGTGGCGAAGCCACATTTCCCGCCTTCAGGCCGGCTGGGTCGGCAAACCGGCTCTGTTTCATTCCCAATGCCTTTGCTTTGTTGTTCATCGCCTTTACGAAAGCGTCGGTGCCCCCGGGGAATGTTCTGGCCAGGGCGCTGGCGGCCCTGTTTTCAGACGCCATTAAGGCCAGTTTTATCAGATCTGCGCGGCTTAGTGTGGCCCCGTACCTGAGTCTTGAACCGGTCAGTCGTATCAGGTCCCGGTCTTGCTTGGTGATCGGAATCTTCTCATCCAGGGCGAGTTTGGAATCCAGAATGACCATCACAGTCATCAGTTTGGTGATGGAACCGATGGGACGGGCTTCTTCACTCTGCTTGCTGTATATCTCATTTCCCTCACTGTCGATAATTAATACAGAGGCGGAGCGAAGCTTGAGTTTTCGGCTGTCCAGTTGTGTCCAGCTATCGTTGCCGGCCTGAGCCTGCGCGAGTGGCGTGGTGGTGGCTGATTTCTGTGGCTGGAGTGCTGATAAGTGTTGAATAGCGGCCTCACCTGCAAGCAGTGGGCTGAAGTTCAACATAAGGCAGAATAAAACGAGATGCTTCAATCTATTGGTCCGGGCTATTGAATTTTGCCTATCTTTGCCCAACCTGAGGATAAATGCAAAAACAGCACCCTCCTGGGTGCAGTCCTGCGATGGTGGTCTGATGCTGTTTATTTCATCGGACAGATGACAGTCTCAATGGCTATAATGCCAAGTAGGTGAGGGGCTTTGTCCGAGACGTGTGGGGCGAATAACCAGAACAGACTCATAGCTGGGACAACTCGATTGTATCAAAAACTGGAAAACCGCATGCGGCAGTTGCCGGATGAAATCGGACAATATCTCTCAACAGGCGGCGCTGTTGGGCTTGAAAAAGAGTGTCTGCGGGTCTCTGAATACGGTAGCATCTCACAGCTTCCTCACCCTACCGCTTTAGGATCAGCCCTAACAAATAGCTACATCACCACGGATTATTCGGAAGCACTTGCTGAACTGATAACACCACCCTGTCATCGTGTAGATGAGGCACTCGCTTTTTTGAGTGACACGCAAAAGTTTGTCTATGATCACCTGGATAAGGAGTACCTCTGGGCCACCAGCATGCCCTGTGTTCTGGATGGTGGCGACAATATACCGATAGCCGATTATGGTACTTCCAATCCTGGCATTATGAAGAAGGTTTATCGCCGGGGGTTAGGTCATCGCTATGGACGGACCATGCAGGTGATAGCTGGGGTCCATTTCAATTTTTCGTTTGATGATGCCTTCTGGCCACTATTCCGGGAATTACAATCAAGTAACAAGTCACTGCGCGATTTTACTGATGACGCATACCTGTCACTGATTAGAAATCTGCAACGTTTTGGCTGGCTGATTCCCTATCTTTTTGGTGCATCGCCTGCCGTTTGCAAGTCATTCCTGGGTAATAAGTCCACCGATCTGGAACAGTTTGACCAATACACTTATTACGAACCTTATGCCACCTCGCTCAGGATGGGGGATATCGGTTATACCAACAGCAAAGAGAAAGGGGTTGGCATCAAGGCCAATTATAATAATCTGCAGAGCTATATCGAAAGCCTGACCCATGCGATAGAGACGCCCAGCCCGATGTGGGAAAAGATTGGGGTAAATGTGAATGGTCGCTACGAGCAGCTGAATACTAATATTTTACAGATTGAAAATGAGTATTACACGACAGTTCGTCCCAAGCAGGTACTCAAAGGTATGGAGAAACCGACGGTTGCATTGCGGCGTCGTGGCGTTCGGTATATCGAGTTGAGATCTCTGGATGTTAATGCCTTTCATCCACTTGGGGTGAGTGAAGAGCAGCTCTATTTTCTGCGTGCCTTTATGGTGTTCGCGCTGTTGATGGAAAGTCCTCCCATTAACATACAGGAGCGTCGGGAGATTGATCAGAACATTGGTGGTGCGGCTCATCGTGGCCGTGACCCTGAGCTCTATCTCGCACGTCAGGGGAGGGATATACGCCTGAGGGATTGGGCGCGGGAACTGCTGCAGGCCATGCAGCCGGTTTGTGATTTACTTGATAAGTGGGATACGACCAAGCCCTATACAGCAACACTGCGACAGCAGATGGCGTGTGTCGAAGACCCTGAACTGACCCCGTCCGCCAGAATGCTGCGGGAGATGCGTGAGCATGGCGAGGGCTTTTTTCTTTTTGCCAAGCGCAAATCACTTCAGCATCGTGATTTTTTCAGTAGTCTTGCGCCGAATGCCCAGATCTATCGATTATTGCTTGATGAGGCTGAGTCTTCGATTGAAAGACAGCGTCAACTGGAGCAGGCGGACAAGCAGACATTTGCTGAATTTCTGGCCAATTATTTCGCTCAAGTCTGACGTTATACCCGGCTTAATATCCAGTCCATTGCCCGATAAGGAAGAATGCGTTTCAATGTTCCGAATAGGTAGGTAGGAAAGGTCACATAGTAACGAATCTTCGGTCTGGGGCTCTCTAGTGCATGTATCACCCTTTTCAGCACGGCCTCAGGCGGCAGTGTGAAAGGTACTGCCGGGCCTGCCTTGGTTAACCGCTCCTCCATGGCCTGATAGGCGTCTCTGTGAAAACTCCCCATTGGGCTGATATTCTGTTTCCACATGGCATACGCATTGGCCCTGAAGCGGCTCTCTATGGGGCCCGGTTCGATCAGGCTGACTTGAATGCCGCTCCCTTTGAGTTCTGCCCGCATGGTATCCGTCAGACCTTCCAGTGCGAATTTGCTGGCGTTATAGGCGCCGCGGTAAGCAAGCGCAGCAAAACCCAGTACTGAGCTGTTCTGTATGATTCTGCCTTCGCCCTGTTGCCGCATGATGGGGATGATCTTGCAGGTAAGTTCGTGCCAGCCAAACAGATTGGTTTCGAACTGTGCCTGCAGGGTCTGTCGAGATAGATCCTCAACTGCACCGGGTTGCCCATAGGCCCCATTATTGAACAGGCCATAGAGCTTGCCGCTGGTGATCGAGAGCGCCTCAGCAACGGCCTGTTGAATGCTGTCAGAATCATCCAGATCGAGTTGTACCGAGTGAAACCCCGAAGCGATTAATCGCTCAACATCGGCCTGTTTACGGGCACTGGTAATAACCTGGTAACCCCGCTGTTTTAAGCCAATGGCAACAGATAGACCAATTCCACTCGAACAGCCTGTGATCAGTACGCTCTTTTCGACCTGCTGTGGCACGTTTTCCTACCTGTTAATTATTACTATCGGACCTGACACCTTTTAGGACTCCATATCCTGATATTATCGTCTGACAAATTACGTAGTTATACTCGCGTGATCAAGTTGTTTGTGCAGTTCGGAATGTAGATTGCAGAGAGTGGCGAATTAACCGAATATACCTGATGCCTAGCGTTAAAGTTTCTACTGCTTTATCCGCTACAAACGTAAGTGCTGAATTAAGGTTTTGCTTGGCCTGTAGCGAGTGACGAGGAAGTATTTGTGGATATAGCAACACTGATCGGGTTATTGGGTGGGTTTGGTATCATTATTGGTGCCATTGCAACAGGTGGCGATGTCATGCTGTTTGTCAACGTACCCTCCATTCTGATTGTGGTGGGTGGCACTTTCATGGTGACGCTGATGCAGGTCTCACTGAAAGATTTTCTGGGCTCATTCAGTATGGGCATGAAGGCCTTCTTCTATAAAACGGATGACGCGGCAACGCTGATCGAAGAGGCCGTTACCCTGGCTGATGTGGCACGTAAAAACGGACTACTGGCACTGGAAGGGCAGGAGATCAGCAATCAATTCCTCAAGCAGGGTATTGGACTCTGTGTTGATGGACATGACCCTGCCTTGGTTAATCGGTTACTCAGTAAAGACATCGACCTGACTATTCAGCGCCATGAAGTGGGTCAGACCATGTTCAAGAATATGGCAACCATGGCCCCGGCAATGGGCATGATCGGTACATTGGTCGGATTGGTACAGATGCTGGCAAACATGTCTGATCCATCCAGTATTGGACCGGCTATGGCGGTAGCCCTGCTCACCACCCTGTATGGTGCAGTGATTGCCAATGCCTTCGCACAGCCGATGGCGGATAAACTGGCGCGAGCCAGTGCCCTGGAGAAAACAAATAAGTCATTGATCATAGAGACAATAGCCGGGATACAGGAGGGCATGAATCCACGGGTACTTGAGCAGTTGCTCTCTACCTATCTCCCTTCTAACAAGCGCCCCAAGGATGACGCGGAGTAACGGGTATGTCAGATGATTGCCCAAAATGCGATGAGGGTTTGCCGCCCTGGCTAGCAACCTTCGCTGATCTCATGTCGCTGTTAATGTGTTTTTTTGTGTTGCTGCTCTCTTTTGCAGAGATCGATGCCGTCCGTTTTAAAAAGATGGCAGATTCGATGAAAGATGCGTTTGGTGTTCAGCGGGAAATACCGGCTACAGACATCGTGATGGGGACCAGTGTCATAAAGCAGGAGTTCAGTCCCTCTACGGTACCTCAGCCTACCGTTATTAATGAAATTCGCCAACAGACCACGGATGTTGAGAAGGAGCAGCTTGGTATGCCAGAGGAGGTTGGACAGTCAGAAGCTACTGAAAAGCTGGCGGCTGAGGCAGTCACTGAGGCAGTCGCTGAGGCAGCGGCAGAGGCGGCAAAAAAGTTAAGGGAAGAGGTTGCTGAGGAGGCCGATGTGATTAAGGCTGCGATGCAACTTGAGATCGAAGAGAATCTGATCAGTGTGGAGACAGAACAGACGAAGATCATCATTCGTATTAATGAGAAAGGTTCATTTCCTTCCGGTAGCGCCCAGTTAAATGATGATTTCTATGGTGTTATGGTGCGCTTGAGTGAGGCTGTTGCCAAGACCCCTGGCAAGGTCGTGGTGGCAGGGCATACGGATGATGTTCCTATCGCTACCCGGCGTTTCAGGTCAAACTGGGAACTCTCTTCTGCGCGCGCGGTGACGGTAGTGCATGCTCTGCTGGATGATCCGAATGTAGACCCAAAGCGTGTAACAGTCGAGGGTCATGCCGACTCACAGCCACTTCTGCCCAATGATTCCAAGGAGAACAGGGCAATCAACCGGCGGGTTGAATTGATAATCGAACGCGGCTCTGATATTGAGAGTGGTGAGTCCTTGAGGCTAGATTCTTTACCACAGGGATAGTTTGTACTAATCAGAGTAAAGCCAATCAGCATGCAGGAGTAATCAGCAGTTGAATAGTAGCCAGGATGAACGCAGAGAGTATTTCCGCATCGATGATAGCCTGAACTTAAGCTACCAGCCGGTTCCGCCTGATGAGGTATCGGGCTGTATTGATCGCCTGGAAAAAGAGCTCGACAGTCATTTTACTGTAGTGAGCAGCCTTGCGGCTGTTACCCAGGAGATGACGGGTACATTGCATAAAATTGAGGCCAATCGTCCTGAAATCGCCGCCTATCTGAAATCACTGGATAAGAAGATTGATATCCTTGGGAGGGCTTTCCTGGCTCAAACCACGGAGCTGTTCGTGCAACCGGAACAGGATGTGAATCTCAGTGCTACCGGGATCTCGTTTCAAGTGTCAGAACCGATAGCTGCGGGGACCATTCTGGAACTCAAGATCCTCCTGTTACCATCCTATACAGGTATTCTCAGTTTTGCTGAGGTGGTGAGTTGCGACGCCATTGCAAGCCCGGACTCGACATTTCGGTATAATCTGAGAACCAATTTTTCCCATATCCGGGAACGTGATCGCGATGTGTTGATTCAGCATGTTATTCAACGGCAGGGTGCGCAGATCAGGCAGGCGCGAGAACAACTCGATAAAGGTCAGGCATAACGGGTTATTATTTACCCACCAAGTGTTTAATGCACTGTAGATAGGCCTGCTCATCGGGTGCGCGGTTTCCCCGTTGCGCCTCCCACAGCATCCTGCCCAAACACTCCATTAATTGATGTTCTGCAGCGTGGCTGTCACCGGCTTTTTTTACCGCCTTTTGATACAGTTGACGTATACCGGCCGGTCGGTCGGTACCGATCTGTTCTTGAAGGCTGATGTGCATACCCAGATGCAGAAAAGGGTTTGTTTCACCGCCATCGGGCAGGAAATCTTTATCCAGCGAGCTGTCTGGTGATTCGAGCAGTGAATGGTACTCAGGGTGCTGCTGGATTATTCCGGAGATCAGCTGCTCAAGTGGAATTAATACCTCTCCGGCTTTAGCCTTGCGCCAGGTTTCGGTAAAAAAGCGGCGCATCTGAGTTCGATCATTTCCAAACATGACTCATTAATCCAAATTTTTATCGCGGAATTCGCAGAGGTCTTCAATGATACATGATCCGCAACGGGGGCTGCGAGCAATGCAGGTATAGCGCCCATGCAGAATCAGCCAGTGGTGGGCATCAAGAAGAAACGCTTTGGGTATGTTGCGCAACAACCGTTTCTCGACTTCCAGTACATTTTTACCCGGCGCGATTTTTGTGCGATTGGCGACCCTGAATATATGGGTGTCGACCGCCATAGTGGGTTGTCGAAACACGGTGTTCAATACCACATTAGCCGTTTTCCGTCCGACTCCCGGAAGTGCCTCGAGTGCTGCACGCTCATCGGGCACTTCGCTGTTGTGAAGCTGTATCAGTTGTCGGCATGTTTTAATGATATTAACTGCTTTGCTGTTATACAGACCTATGGTTTTAATGTAATGCTTCAATCCCTTTTCTCCCAAGGCCAATATCGCCTCGGGTGTATTGGCAACGGGATAGAGTTGAGCCGTCGCTTTATTGACCCCTTTATCAGTCGCCTGGGCTGACAGGATTACGGCAATCAGCAGCTCGAAGGGTGTTGTGTAATGGAGTTCGGTTGTGGGCGTGGGATTTTGCTCTTTGAAGCGCTCAAAGATGGTCTGTCGAATCAGTTTGTTCATTACGGAATTTTATCATGGCTTCATTTGTGCGGGGGGTATAAATGTGTTGTGGTTGGCTATTTCAGAGATTTTCGAATGAAGCTGATTTGGAATTGACAAGATATAAAGTACTATAGTCCTTATGGACAGACTACAACGAACGGTACCAGAGGCATCGGATGCTCAATCGGCTTGATCCTGCACTACTTAAAAACCCTGAATTTCAATCAGCTATGGTGCGTCTGGCCATCTGGTTGTTTGCAGTTCTGTATATTGGACTGGGTGCGGCCAGTGACTACTATGCTGTAGATCTGAAAAACTATTCCCTGCTATTTGGTAGTTTTTTGATTCTCTTTGTTTCCCTCCTGGCGAGTGTGATTCAGCGGCCGGTATGGGAAGCGCGACGCTATTTTTCCCTGATATTGGATGTGTCCGCCACCAGTTTCTGTATCTACCTGACCAAAGAAGTCGTCAGCCCTTTTTACCTGCTGTACATATGGATATTTATCTCTTATGGCACACGCTACGGAAAAGACCATCTGAAGTCGGCCTCGCTACTCAGTATCTTGGCCTAT
Organism: Sedimenticola thiotaurini; assembly: GCA_007713595.1. Taxonomy (GTDB): domain Bacteria; phylum Pseudomonadota; class Gammaproteobacteria; order Chromatiales; family Chromatiaceae; genus Sedimenticola; species Sedimenticola thiotaurini_A. Next base: position 7,266 of record VMRY01000126.1, on the reverse strand, counting down.
ACCTTTGTGTTAACAGCGCTGGGTCAGTGGGAGCGTTATACATTTGAGATCATCTTCTTTTTACTGTTATTGATATTATTGCCGCTGTATCAGTTCGTGCTACTGAGGAAGCTGCATGAGGCCCGTCAGGATGCGGAGCAGTCTGATCAGGCCAAGAGTGTTTTCCTCTCGAGTATGACGCATGAACTGCGCACACCCTTAAGCGGTATTATGGGTATGGCTCAGTTACTGAAGCATACATCACTCAATATCGAGCAGAAGGAGTATGTTGAGTCGATTGTCTCTTCCGGCAAAATTCTGGACACACTGATCAGTGAAGTGCTTGACCTTTCGAAAATGGATGCCGGGGGATTGGAATTAAAGCCACGTCTGTTCGATCTAAGGTTACTGTTCCAGGATGTCTGCCTTGCCCTTTCTCATGAGGCTTTGGACAAAGGATTGGAGTTGATTTGTGAACTGGATGATCAACTCCCTGAATTAGTCTTTTATGATGAGTTGAGATTACGCCAGATCCTCTCCAATTTGCTCTCCAATGCCATCAAGTTCACTTCAGTGGGTGAGGTGGTTCTGTCTGCAAAGGTTATCCCTTCGACAGAGAATGACTCAGTACATGAACTTGGCATAACTGTGCGGGATACTGGCATTGGTATTGAACCAGCTCAGCAGGAAAAACTGTTTGAGCGTTTCTGGCAGGCGGATACATCCCCTACCAGTGATAATGGGGGGATCGGTCTTGGGACCACCATTTCACGTCGCCTGACCCAGCTAATGGGTGGCGAGATAGGGGTGGAGAGTAATCTGGGTGAAGGCAGTACGTTCTGGGTTAGATTGCCGTTGGCCGGCCAGATTCAGCGCCCTAATAAGCCTCATGCCGGGCATTTTGAAGGCTATTCAGCCCTGGTATACGAGACAAATGCCACGTCATTGCAGTTGATTAAAAAGAGTTGCAGTACCTGTGGGATTCTTTGCAGTGGGGTGTCCCGGTTGAGTGAACTATCTGAAGTGGTTAACCAGGTTGAGCTGCAAGGTGGTGTTGATTTCGCCATTGTTGCTGATTCTCCCACAGGTCAGGATATTGCCAGAATTGGCCGTCTTATTCGGCAGCATTTGAAGAGGGATCTCCCGATTATCTATCTTGGCTATAAGAGACGACAGCTCACGGATGAGCACTCGAACAGCCATTTTATGAAAAAGCCCATCACATCTACCGATCTATGCAGAGAGATTGCGTCTGTAGTGAAAAAAACGGATTTGGTCACCGAGGGGGAATCGGCGAAATATCAGCCTGCGCCACCCATAAAGATGAGTGTACTGATGGCAGAAGATAACGTTATCAATGCAAAGGTGTTGAGTACTTTGTTGCGAGGGATTGGCTGCAGTGTCACGTGGGCCCGGGATGGGCAGGAGGCGTTGGAGATGGCCACAACGGGCAATCACGATATTGCCTTTGTCGATCTGCGTATGCCGAAGCTTGATGGAATCACTTTTACACGGAAGTTTCGGGAAGTGGAGCAGGAAGGTGTCCGCTTGCCGATTATAGCCCTGACTGCGAATACGACGACGAGCTTGCGCAGGCAGTGTGCAGAAGCGGGTATGGATGACTTTCTGGCCAAACCTGTCGATGAGCTACTCCTGCGTCAGGCCATTGATCGTTATATATTGAGCCGCTGAACTTAAACTAAGGTTTGTTAACAGGCCCTAGGCAGTAGTACCCGCCTCAAGATCGCCATCTGCGGCAGTGACGGCAACGGGTTTCTTTTTCGTCAGACGCTTATCAATAATATTTTTCAGTGCGATCATTAGTCCCAGTCCAAGAAAAGCGCCAGGCGGAAGAATGGCGATTAACATACCTTTGAAATTTGCACCCAGGCTAATAGTCCACTCACTCGCGATTGGACCAAACATCAGATCGGCTTGTGAAAACAGGGTGCCAAGTCCAATCAGTTCACGTAGTGAACCGAGTGCAGTCAGAGCGCAGGTAAAACCTAAACCCATGGCCAGCCCGTCTATGATTGCTGGAGCAAGATGATTCTTTGATGCGAACGCCTCGGCACGTCCGATGATGGCGCAGTTTGTTACGATAAGAGGAATAAAGATTCCCAACACCTTATAGAGTTCAAAGAACCAGGCATTCATGCTGAGTTCGACGGCGGTCACAAAAGACGCAATAACAAGAACAAATACCGGCAGTCTTACCTCCGGTCTCACCAGATTTCTGATCAACGATACGGTGGCATTGGACATCACCAGTACAGCGGTGGTGGCGATACCCAGACCGAGGCCATTGATGGCGCTGTTGGTAACAGCCAGTAAAGGGCAGAGGCCCAGAAGTGCGACCAGTGCCTGATTATTGCTCCAAAGTCCGTCTTTGATCAGCTTGCCGTAGCCGGTATTACTCATTTTTTAGCCGCCTTATCTGTTTTCTTAAACAGAGATTCGCCGTATCTGTTGAAATACATCAGGGTACTTTTAACACTGTTAACAATAGCACGTGGCGTGATAGTCGCCCCAGTGAACTGGTCAAAATCACCACCATCCTTTTTGACTTTCCAGCGAGAGAGTTCTGGGTTGGAGAGTGATTTGTCTTTGAATGAGTAGATCCAGTTGGATCGGGTCTCCTCAATCTTATCACCCAGCCCGGGTGTCTCTTTGTGTGATACCACCCTGACACCGCCCAGTGTTCCATCTGTACGCACGGCTACAAGTAACTTAATGGGGCCGCTGTAACCATTTGGTACTACAGAGGTGAATACGGCGGCTACCGGTTTTCCCTTGCTTCTACCCAGGTAGACCAGCGTCTGCTCATTGCCTAAGAGATCCGGTTGTTTGACGATTGTCGTATCGGTCACGATATCATTATCGATACTATCTGCAGGCACCAGCGCGCTCAGGCTTTGCAGCAGGGCTTCACGTTCATTTGCTGCAATCTTGTCGGCTGTCAGGTCATTGGTTACGGCAACCAATGCGGTTCCTGCGGTGGCAAACAAGGCGAGCAGCACACCGGCCACAGAAATGGGATGCTTAATCACGACGCGCCCCCTGATGCCCGAATGTCCTTGGTTGGGTGTAGTAATCTATGGTCGGTGCGGCCATATTGAGCAACAACACAGCAAACGCGACGGCATCGGGGTAGCCACCCCAGGTTCGAATGACAAACACCATAAGGCCTATGCAGGCGCCATAAACGAGCTGGCCCTTTTTTGTAGTACAGGCCGATACCGGATCGGTGGCAATAAAGAAAGCACCGAGGATCGTCCCGCCAGTGAAGATATGGAACATCCCGAAGGGGTAGGCTTCCTGGTCAAGAAAGTGGAATAGCATGGCGAAAAACAGCAGGCTTCCCAGCATAGAAACCGGGATATGCCAGCTGATAATCCGTTTGTACAGCAGGAACAGACCACCCAGCAGGTACCAGTTGCCAACCCACTCCCAGCCACGCCCACCAAAATCGCCCCACAATGGACTCATCAATATCTCGCTGACCATCTTGCTCTGATCAAGCTGCGTAAACATCGAATCCAGTGGTGTTGCCATGGTCAGCGCATCCCAGGAAAGTCCTCCGGGTAAGGTGCCTGTAAAGATCACCATGGCTGATTGAAGTAGCGTCAATGGGTGCTCATTGAGCATTTCTGGTGGTAACCAGGATGTCATCTGAACGGGATAGGATACCAGCAATAAAACGTAGGCGGCCATGGCGGGATTGAACGGATTGTATCCCAGGCCACCATAGATCTGCTTGACGAGCAGAATGGCGAAGGCGATGCCAATTACGGTTAACCACCAGGGCAGCAAGGGGGGTACGGCAACTGCAAACAGGAGTGCTGTAAGTACTGCACTGAAGTCTCCGATTACTGGAACAATCGGTCGTTTGCGAAGACGCAAGGCTATTGCTTCACAGACAACGGCTGTAAAACTGGCCAGTAACATGTTAATCAGAATGCCCCAACCAAAGTACCAGATCATGGCCGCAGCGCCGGGGATAAGCGCCAGAATGACCAATAGCATGGTACGGCTTACGCTGTTTGGGCGATCACTGTGGGGTGATGTGATGGTTGTGAATTGCATCAATTATTCGCCCTGTTCTTCAGAAGTGGTGGTATCTTTTTCATGGACAGCCCTGCGCTCATTCACCTGTTTGATAGCGCGCTTCTGGCCCTCGGTGAGGTCTTCCTGATTCTTTGGCGTCACACCTGATTCGGCCAGAGCGGCTTTCTTCTCTGCGGCACGTTTCAGTGCGGCTGCAATAGCTGCTTTCTTGGGATCTTCGCCTCCGTCGGACGAGGCCTTTGTTGTGACAGGTTTTTTTAGCGCCTCTTTTTTCTGGCCAATCCTGGCTTTTCTTTCAGCCTCCAGACGTGCTTTGCGAGCCAGCTGCGCCTCGTGTCGCTGGCGTGCCCGTTCTGCCGCACGCTGCTCTTTTTCCTGTGCCCAGCTCTCCGTTTTGGCAAAACGGAAATATTGAACAAGCGGGATGTGTGAGGGGCAAACATGGGAGCAGCAGCCACACTCAATACAGTCAAACAGATTGTACTCCTGCACCTTCTCCAGATCCTTGGCGCGGGCATACCAATACATCTGTTGGGGCAGCAGATTAGCCGGGCAGGCCGCCGCACATTGTCCGCAGCGTATACAGGCGAGTGCCGGTTCAGGATCGGGTGATTCGTTTTTGTCAGCCGCAAGTAAACAGTTGCTGGCTTTGGTAATCGGTACCTCATCTGTTGCCAGGGCGAAACCCATCATGGGCCCACCCATGATCAGCTTGTATACCCGATCTGTATAACCGCCAGCCTGTTGAATGAGTTCAGCTACTGGGGTGCCGATCAGTACATCAAGGTTTTTTGGCTGAACCACGCCATGGCCGGTAATGGTGACATAGCGGGAGATGAGAGGTTTTCCCTCTATAACCGCCTGGGCGATGGCGTAGGCCGTGGTGACGTTGTGACAGATCATACCGATCTTTGCCGGAATGCTGCCAGATGGAACCTCTTTTCCGGTGAGTACCTTTATCAGCTGCTTCTCGCCGCCACTCGGATAGAGGGTGGGTATGGTGATTACAGAGATCCAGGACAGCTGATGTTCAGCAACGGCTTGTTTCAGGGCACTGATGGCCTCGGGTTTATTGTCCTCAACGCCAACCAGACATTTCTCTGCTCCAACAAGACGACGAATAATCGTGATGCCAGAGAGGATCCTCTCTGCCTCTGTCTGCATCAGTAGGTCGTCACAGGTGATGTAAGGCTCACACTCTGCACCATTGATGATCAGGGTATGGATCGGGTTGTCCAATCCAGGTGTCAGTTTAACGCTGGATGGAAAAGCGGCACCGCCCAGACCCACAATGCCGGCATTGCGGATTCGCTCACGTAGCAGTGAGAGATCGATGTGCATGTAGTCGGGCATCGGCTCCAGAAGCTCGCCCCAGGTGTCCTTGCCATCCGTCTCAATAACCACACAGGGTGCCGGAAGGCCAGAGGGGTGGGGTATGGGGAGCAGATCAATCGCCACCACGGTACCAGAAGAGGGGGCATGCACAGGTGCACTGATATAACCCTGCGGCTTGGCCAACATCTGCCCCTTGAGGACTTGGTCGCCGACCTTCACCAGTGGCTCGGCCATCTCACCAATGTGCTGCTGCAGTGGAACGGTCAACTGCTTGGGTATAGCTGCTTTTTGTAGCGGCAGGGTGAGTGAAAGTGCCTTATTTTCAGGTAGGTGCAGTCCCCCATTAAAGCGATGCAGGGGGTGCTTTTGCTTCTGTTGATTCACATGCGACATAGCGCTTCTCTAACCCACCGAGGCTGCTGCAATGGAACGGCCGCTGGTCTGATCTCCAGGATATGGCCACTTCCAGTTGCGGGTGTTGATTTCCAATGGCTTCATGTCGATACATTCAACCGGACAGGGCGGTAGACACAATTCACAGCCCGTGCACTCACTGCTGATGACGGTATGCATGCTTTTGGCTGATCCCAGAATGGCATCCACGGGGCAAGCCTGAATACATAAAGTGCAACCGATGCACTCACTCTCACGGATGACTGCAACGGCTTTGGGTTTTTCCTCGGTTGCGCCACCTTCCATTGGAATGGGGTCTTTGCCGAGCAGGTCAGACAGGGCGATCATGGTACTTTCGCCGCCAGGCGGACAAGCATTAATCTCGGCCTGGTCGTTGGCCAGAGCTTCGGCATAGGCGCGACAACCTGGAAAACTGCATTGGCCGCACTGGGTCTGGGGCAGCAATGCTTCAATCTTCTCTACAATGGGATCGCCTTCGACGCGAAAGCGGATTGAGGAGTAACCCAGCAGGAGTCCAAATGCGAGGGATAGAAGAGCGATGGCAGCAATAGCGATTAACATTCTGGCATGCCCTCAGCTTGATACCAAGCCGGAGAAGCCCATGAAGGCTATGGACATCAATCCTGCAGTGATCATGGCGATAGCACTTCCTTGAAACGGTGCGGGGACATCCGAGACCGCCACGCGTTCACGAACCGCAGCAAACAGAACCAGTACTAGAGAGAAACCGGCCGCTGCGCCGAATCCATAAAGTCCCGATTCAACGAAGTTATGCTGCTCCTGAACGTTGAGCAAGGCTACGCCAAGGACGGCACAGTTGGTCGTAATCAGGGGGAGAAAGATGCCCAGCAGTTGATACAGGACCGGACTGGTCTTGTGCATGACCATCTCTGTAAACTGAACCAGCACCGCAATCACCAGGATAAAGGTGATCGTGCGCAAGTATTCCAAGCCCAATGGCACCAGGAGATACTCATTGGCCAAGTAGCTGCATATAGAGGCCAGGGTCAATACGAATGTGGTAGCCATTCCCATGCCGACTGCTGTTTCGAGTTTTTTCGAAACACCCATAAAAGGGCACAGGCCAAGAAACTTCACTAATACGAAGTTGTTGACCAGCACAGTGCTGACAAGGATGAGTGCATACTCTTTCATCAAAAACAGACCTGCTCCAGAGTGAAGGATGGCCGATGGTAGTGTTTAAGCCTGTGCCTAACAACCGACAGTTTGTGTGTGTATAACCTTATAACTTTTAGGTATATATGCCGCCTAAGGAAGTATATTGCATTATATATCACTTCGCACTAAAAAATACATGCACAATATTTCATGTATTTGCAGATGAACTCATTTAACCCAGCATTTAAAGGCTCGATTTGCTGATAGCAGATCCCAGGCTCCTTCATTTAAGATGCTGAAATAAATAGGTTATGTCACCCTCATTCCGGACTCTGCTCCGCTATCAGACGT
>VMRY01000090.1 GCA_007713595.1 Sedimenticola thiotaurini | reverse complement strand
ATGTGGAACGAGAGCGGGAAAGTCGCTCCAGTAATTCACGCTCTTCGTCTTTGAGCTCAATATCAACTGCAACCCGCATAATGTTTTTCCAGAACCAAGAAACAGCCCTTATTTTACATTAAATACGGCGGGGTACACTAGTTTGACAGAACGCCAGTAAGTTCGTAACCGTCCGGCGACTTTTTGTGATAACTCTTCATGCCCCGTAAATGACCACTTGGATTCACACCAGATACACCCACAAAATGCCTACCGAATAACACAAAATGACTTTTTTACGCCGGACGGTTACGAGCAAGGAGCTTGCCGACCAACTGCTCATACAAGGTATAGGGTTGTTGCTCGTTGATACGGGCCAGAGAGGAACGGCTGACCAGTGCGACGCCCAAATGATAAAGCTTGGCAGCCTGTGCAGAGAGGTTGCTGACCATGTCACGCAGGCTGGAGCGGCCCGATAGCTGTGCTGTCGCCATGGCGACGAACTGGGACCGGCGGGTCATTTTGCGGAGTTTTCGGCCCGCATGGTGCTGGTTTGCCAGGACCTCGAATTCATGTCGCGGAACCAATTTGAGTAATTGAGAAAATACGGTATTATTATGAGCCAAGGCCCGATTTCCTTTTTTGTTGATCAATGACTTGTTGTCGCGATTTCATTGTATCAAAACAAGTTGGTTATCAGGCCTTTTCGTTAAGCATTTATGGGACAGCAGTGACCGGATATCTATATTTTGTCGTCCACACCAGATGGTACTTACAATCCCATACCGTGTAGCTCCCTTTCTTGTATGCTTCCATTTCCCGAGCATATCCTATACCCCGCCATCCGTCGCCTAAAGGCGAGGGGTTTACAGATCCCTATCGGGGACTCTAAAAAGCCCCCGGCTTTTGCCGGGGGAACTTACCTTGCCTTGAACTCACTATTTGGAAATGGCTTCCACGACATCGGTAACCGACATGATTGTTCCCATCACGATGGGATCGCCATAACGCGTGTTGTAGAGCATCTCCGATACGGAATGCAACGCGATATTGAGATTGTTGAAGGCAACCAGATCAGAGGTCTCGAAGTAGGTTATGAAGTCAGTGTCATCAAGCCCTGTGGAATGGTAGAGCTTGCGCTTGACATTAACCAGGTACGGCAATGTTGGGATTGTGTGATCTTCCATCATTGCGAGTTTTTCCTTTTCGGTCTTATTCCACCATTCGGGGCTCTTGTCGATAGGAATCACGAACGCGTATTTAGGCGCATCTGCCGAGTAGGACGTGCTTTTCAGTGCATTCAGAAGATTGGGCGACTTTTCCTTGGTTGTATGATTAAGACCTTTAGTGACACCGATGAGGGCCAAGGTTGCTTTTGAGTTCCGGCCCAGACTCGTGGCCGAGAAATCAGTTAGAAACGCCTGCGCGGCAGCTGGTTCATAAGCATGCATCCGCAGGAGAAAGTCTGATTCACTCTTAAAACCCCGCGTAAGGTACGCCTGAACAAAGACCGAGTCGCTGTGCTTCTTGACTACGGCCTCAACTTCGGCGGCTGCTTTGCTGCGGTCAGCCATGCTTATTTGATAGTAGCTCGGCTGCACCTTAAAGGTATTGTACAAACCATATACATTCGTTTCGCTCAAAATCTTGGCCGGATCTACCATCATCTTATCGGCCGCGACGGCAAGTGTTGCCATGCCCATCAGTCCGATCCCGACAATTGCCGTAAGGATTCGCTTTGATTTGTTCACAGTGTTATCTCCTTCTCTATATCGTAAAGCTAGGTTATTTAAAGATTCCAGGATCACCCCGGTGGCTAAAAATCTAACTGGCGTAAAACACCAATCACACTGATGCATTTACTTATCTCTCCGTTTGCCTGGGCCTCCTGGTGTTGCTGTCATGACGGAGTCTTCTGTGCCTATTGAGACATTCCCTTTGTTACGCGTCATAATTTTGTTAACCTCCATTCGCTTCGGGATCATAAAATTTGGAAATATCCTTGTGAGCGATACCCTTGTGACAGTCAATGCATGTATCGCCATTTGCCAAACCCTTGCGATGCCGGCGCTTGGCGGTCGGCTTCTGTGCATCCGAAGACATTGCCTCCCAACTGTGACAGTTCCGGCACTCTCTGGAGTCATTTGACTTCATGGTTGCCCACACTCTGTTGGCCAAGTACAACCGTCGTTCTTCGAATTTCTCTGGAGTATCGATAGTACCCATCAACTTGTGGTAGATTTCACCGCTTGCCTGCACCTTACGTACGACCTTATGCATCCAGTCCTTGGGCACATGACAATCAGCGCATGTGGCACGGACACCCGTCCTGTTGGAAAAATGGATACTATGGGTATACTCGCGATAGACTGTCTGCTCCATTTCATGACAACTGATACAAAATTCCAGTGTATTAGTTGCCTCCATGGCGGTATTGAAACCGCCCCAAAATATTATTCCCGCAAAAACGAATACCACTGCGCCAAGAACCGTAGTACCACCGAACCATCCAATTCTTCTAGTCAAACCTGGCAATTTCATTTCAACTTTTCTCTTCTCAATCTATGGTACGCAGTAACGGAATCTGATATTCCTTAACGCTGTGCGGACCGCGTTTCAATATCTGGATCAATCTTCCTGAGGTATTCCAGATCAGCCTCAACGAATCTGGCCAGCAAATCCGTTAAACCTATATAGAAGGTACCTATGTTACGCTTGTATACCTCTTTCTGTAGATGAGGCATCCAAGGTGCCAGATGACGTTCTAGAAAATCACGCTGCGCCATAATGTACGGGGTTTTATCGATCCCATCCTGGGATTGCTTCAATGCTAGGAATTGCATGAATTCCAGCTCGGCTGTAATCCGGTCTTCTAACTCATGAAGCTCTTCGCTAACCTCCAAACCAAAATTGCTATAGAAATCCTTGAGTTCCAGCAACAAGTCCGATTTACCACCACGTTGCACATAACTCCCCTCATAAAGTGAGACGCTACGCTTCGGAAGATCCGTTTCAAACGCAGTCAGATAAAGTGCTTCAAACTCTTCGTAATTCACCGTCATCTTGAGTGCTGGGGCAAGCGTCACCTGAAAGGCCTCCATAATCTCAGGCGCCGCTTTATCTATTGCCGCCCCAAGCTCCGCAACAAAACTTCCATCATTCCAGAATTCATGCAATGTTGTATCTGGATACGTAAATCCGAGCGCCAGCATTCCATACAAACTTGCGCGCCCTTCCTGTTGTCCACTAACCGATTCGTTCATCGTTCTTGCTCCTAATTACCCGCATTTCAGGACAGGGATCCACTCATCCCGATCAATAGTCATTTGGATCGATGGCATTTTTTTGCAATTCATCCCGCAGAGCCGGCGCTTCTCCTTGGAATACACCGATAAGCTTGAAATGCTCATGGATAGACTTAATCCCATTCTCACCGCTGTGCATCACTGACTTGATGAAATCAAACTTATATTTTTCATCCAATGTCGGCGTGAAAGGCGTGAAAGGAGGATGAGTACCGCTGTAGTCGGAACCTTCGTAATTGAGATGACACGCCACACACTTGGCTTCGTAATCATAGTTCTGGCCCGCAGCGATCAAGACTTTTCGATCGGTATATTCACCCTCACGTTTAAGTTTGTTCTCCGCCTCGCCATGTTGCTCACGGAATATGCTACCTGCTCCGTGACAAGCCTCACAGGTCACCCCCCGCAGTGCTTTAGCCAAGCCACCGGGTAAATCCGTGTTATAGCCACCGGGCTCGCCGTAGCCTGTGGTGTGACAACCGATGCAGTTGGTATCGTTGGTGTAGTCCTTGGTTGGGTCGAGACTTGCCAGTTGTTTAGCTTCTGATTTTACCTTGGGCTTGAGGGAGTCGAAGGCCTTCGCATGCACTGTCTCCTCGAAGGTTTCACCCTGGAGGTCATGGCACTTGATACAGACCTCCTTGCCTTCATAGGTTGCAGCCAGGTCGGCCGAATGAATTGGCTGGCTGAGCAGAAGGGCACCTGACAAAAGAGCGAAATAAATTATGCCAGATAGATTGGTATTAATATGCATCGTAAAAACCTCTTGCGTATTGATGCCGTGGAAATTGAGGTGGGGCCAACAACAACCCCACCCCGTAATCATCCTCAGGTCATTGGAGAAATCATCATTGAATCACTCAACTCACCAATCATGGTGTCCATAAGCTTGGAACCTTGGCCGGCAATCTTCTTTGCACGCTCAGCCTTCAGCACCGCAAGCACGCCACCGACCTCAGGCCCGAATAAACCTTGCAGTACATCCAATGGCATTTTCTGCGTCATCATCATATTGCCATTTTCATCTTGCATAGCCGGCCCCACGAAGGGTGGAATGTAGAGCACATTAGGCTTGGTTCCGAATTCAGGATGCATTGGTATAGCCACCTTCCAGACGTTGGCAAGCTTGTATACAGAGCTCTCCACATCATCAATGAAGCCAACATGCATTGCGCGGCCCACACACTGAGCAACGCAGGCTGGAGCTACTCCCTTTTCGATTCTGGGGAAGCAGCCGATGCATTTATTCGCCTTCTGGTCAGTTTCATTGAAATACACCTTGCCGTAAGGGCAGGCCTTGATGCAATCCTGCGCACCCTTACATTTCTCCAGATTAACAATGTTCAGTCCATCCTCTGCACGCTTATAGATAGCGTCATTTGGGCAGGCTTCCAGACACGCTGGATTCTCACAGTGGTTACACATGCGTGGCAAATACTGGAATATATTGTTTGGGTATTCACCGACACCTTGTTCCTCATCCCAGTTCGGCGACCAGCGTGGTTCAGGGCTCGGTTTCACCCGGCCCTTCTTGCCCTCGAACAGGCGCGCGGCATAGTCGAACTCAAACGGCACGCCGTATTCTTCCAAGGTCGGCCGGTGACCATCCTTCTGTAGCATGCCATTCTTATATCCGCCGCCCTTATTCTGCCAGTCTCTTGGATATCCTCGACCGGGGGTAGTTTCCACGTTACGCCAGTACATGAACTCCTGACCTGGCGTCGTGGTCCACAATTTCTTGCAGGCCACTGTACACGTCTGGCAGCCAATACATTTGTTGAGATCAACAATGTAAGTCAACTGACGCATCGGGGTTGTAAGCATCTTGTTTGACATAATTCATAATCCTCATACGGAGTTAGCAGCAGGTGCTGATAACCAGATATTGCTTAATCACACAGTTTTCAGACGGTGACAGAACCTGTGTGGCGACGTATCTCGACCCGCGCATCGCGCTGAACACCACCCGGTCCGTAGTAATTGGGCTTGAACTTAAGGTGTGCGTAGTTGCCGACCAAGGCCGTGGGGTTTATGCGTACAGGGATTGGGCTCTGTGAGTTCCCCCCTCCGAGCAAGTCCACGTATAGCTCAGGTTCATGATGCATAGTCACTCGACCTGACTGCTCACCATTGCGGATCTTGCAACGCACCACCACCCGACCATGGTCATTGAAGACCTCTACCCAGTCGTTATCCTTGATCCCACGAGTCTCGGCATCTGCCGGTGAAATCTCGCACATCGGTCCACCTCGCTGCAGACGCTGCTGCAGAACATTGTCCTTCCAAGTCGAATGAACAGAGTAACGACTGTGTGGCGTGTTAAAACGTAAAGGATACTGATCCGCATCAACAGGAGCCTTGTATACAGGCAATTCAACACCCAACTCGAAAAATGTTGGATGGTCTATGTAGAACTGTTCACGTCCGGTCAGCGTCGGCCACGGCTTCTTCTTCATAATAAAGTGTTGATAGGGAGTGTATGGAACACCTTCCTTCATAGGTGAAGTCCAGTTGCTCTTGAAACGCTGTGGTCCTTCCTTACGAATCATATCCAGGGTCATGCCCTGTGTCTGAGGTGCATTGTCGAGAATGAACTGACAAGCCTGTTCATCGGTCGCCAGCTTTCCACCGTCAATCTGTTGGTCATGGAGTTTGGTAAGGTCTCGCGCTATATTGAACTTCTCATCAAAGTACTTTGTGAAGCCTTTTTTCTTCGCGACTTCACCCACCTTCTTGGATAGCAGCGCAAAAATCTCCCAGTCCGGTTTTGATTCCCACAGCGGGGCAATAGCAGGCTCAGTCATATGTATAAAGGTGTGCTCCTCGGTCATGCTGAGGTCGGTCTTTTCATACCAATGTGCACTTGGCAATACCACATCTGAGTAAAGCGCTGTGGAATCCATGCGGAAATTCATATCCACTGTCAAATTCATCTTTGGCCACAGATTGCGTAATACATAATCGAGTCCCTTGGCGTTATTCAACCAATTGCCTCGATAGCAGATAAAGACCTTGGGATCACGTCCATTCTGCGGGTAGAGTGGCATCTGTCCGGTCTCCAATGCTTCCCGGAGATATTTCGCGGTATCGACGCCATCATTTTCCATCGCATCATAGACATTGCCATGATAGTAGGTCCAGATGGTAGTTTGACAGAAGCGATGCTTTTTAGGGCTGTGAGGGAACGAAAGCTTAACAACGCCAAGCAAGGGTGTAGGCTTCCACTGACCCACATAGTGATTGACACCTGTTCCGTTGTAACCTTCGTTGCCGGTCACTGCACACAACAAGATGAACGCGCGCAGAACAGTATCACTCCAGTACCAGTGGTTTGTGCCACCACCCGTGATAATCATTGACGGCTTGTTCATGGCGAAATCACGCGCCATTTGAATGATAACGCTAGGTGCTACACCGGTTATCTTCGAAACATTTTCCGGTGTGTACTCATTCAGTTTGGGCTTGTAAACCTCAAATACCGGCTGAACATTTACCTTCACACCATCCGCAAGCTTAACCTTGAAGGTACCTTCAAGGGCCGGATCCAGATCACCCAAATCAAGATGGCCATCGGGAAAAACAAACGTATTTCGACCCATGAAGCCCGGTTGGAGTTTTGCTCTCTTTTCCGGCTCCTCGCCCCAACTGCCTTTCATCAATACCGGCTTTTTAGTCTTGGTATCCCAAGTATAGAACTTCTCCTCTGAGCCTCCTTCCACCATATCGGCCTCACGCAGATACATCTTGGTATCAGTACGAATCAGGAACGGCAGATCAGTCTGTTCTTTCAGGTTATGTTCGTCGTAGAGTTTTTCCTTGACAATCACGTGCACCATACTCAGAGCCAAGGCAGCATCAGTTCCCGGCTTAATTGGAACAAACACGTCCGCCTTGGTGGCAGTGGAATTGAAATCGGGGGAAATGACATACATCTTGCTGCCGTTCAATACGGCTTCCTGAAGGAAGTGCGCATCTGGAATACGGGTCGAGGCGCTGTTAGCGCCCCACATCAGGATTGTTCGGCCGTTATACCAATCAGCAGTTTCGCACGTATCACCCTGAAGACCCTGGACCTGTGTTTGCCCCGTAGGATGATCCGCGTACCAGTCGAAAAAGGTGTGCGTATGGCCCCCGATAAATGAGGCAAAGCGATGCCCGGCTGCGAAAGAGACTGGAGCAACTGCCGGTACCGGAGTGAACACGCTGATGCAGTCGGAAGCATCATTTTTAATGGTATCGACAATTCCATTGGCAACATATTCCAGCGCCTCATCCCAGGAAACACGACGCCACTTGCCTTCACCTCGCTCACCTACACGGATAAGCGGATACTTGATGCGGTGGGGGCCATACTGATAGTCGACGGCACATTCACCCTTGTTGCAGCCACGCGGATTGTACTCAGGAACTCCGTTTAGCTTAGGAATATCCTTTGATTGCTCTTCACGCATCACCACGCCATTTCTGGTATAGACAAAATGCGGGCAAGAGCCTGTACAGTTGACCAGGTGTGTGCCGCGGGTCTTTTTGTCCCAGGACCACTGCTCACGATGGAAATTCTCCCATCCCGTATAGTCATGCTGCATCATTGGATCCTTGGTCTGCGCCAGCGTGCGCATCACTATGGATCCATTTACAAGCATCCCAAGGGATACTTGCCCCATGGCTTTCAAAAAACCGCGACGTGTTGAACCGAACTTGTTCATTATTCAATCTCCCAGTGCCACATTATTACTCGGGTGCGGATTTCTAAATCACGCCCGAATACCGTCATGCAAACAACAAATGACAATCAGGATGCCCCACCTTGCAAACATCTAACAAAATACAAAGCAACTGAAGCATCATTCGAAACACGCGGATAGTGTGGGCTTGGGAATCCGATATGGCCAATCACAAACCCGTGAGCTCACGACTTCGTGAACCAACCTAGCGTTAAACTGAGAAATATGAACTCAACAGGAATCACCCAGCGTCCGGGGCTGGGAATATTGGCTACCGGATTGGTTACAAAAGCATCTATTGAAGATTACTGTTGACCTTGCTGAGGAACTTAATGCTTCTGGCGTATACGAGTAGACTCACTTGCACCCCTGCATCTATAGAAATAGTGGGATAGGGCTTGACCTTTTCATGGACCGTAGTGAGCCAATAACGTTGTCACTAACTATTTGAAGCGACGAGAAATATCAAGGGCAACAAATAGTCTCCGAAGTTTCACTGAAACCCTTACTGGCGCGATAGTTGGCATTCAAGCCACCATACGCAAAAGGAGCGAGACGAAAGTATTTTGCCGGGAGTGGTGAGGAGTTGACCAAAGCCTGGAAAAATCCTTGGACAAGGCCGCATTGACAATCAACCTCCGCGCGTCCGAGAAGGCTCCGAGGCGTTGCTGTCGATCTCGATTTAGCCATCGGCAACATATTGTAAGCGCTCAACTACCTTGACACGGGCCGCGGCTTCCTCGTCGTACGCTCGGACCATTTCTGGGGAAAGTAGTAGTGCTTGACCAGCCATTCCGGATCGTCATTGAGCGGTATGGCTGTCCTGTCTTTGAAAAAAACCGGTGGTTTCCCCATTCTGTTTCCCCTCGCAACATTGTGACACGAACTGCAGCCCATTACGGGAGCCACGTGAACCTGTGAGTACAATCCTCCGAACGCGGCCGTCGCAAGGCCCGCGACTGCAACTGCCACAACCCCCGCTCGCACCTTCCCGGAACGCGCCAATCCCGCGCGACGCCCCCTGGAAACCGAAGAGTCGACGGCCATTGCATGATCCTCCTTCTTCGTCCTGCTTCGCTCCTTCCCGGCGTGGAACGGGAGAATAACCAAGCCGACCAAGAGTACGACAGGCAGGAGGAACCCCCAGGCGAACGCTGCATTTTCGCCGTGGCCGAGGTAGGGTGTGACGAGAATCAGGAACATCCATTCCGGAACCGGGATCCCTTCGCCCTCGAACGGCCTCGGAACGACGAAGGGGTCCGAGGTCGGCATGGGCACGAAAACCGTCAGAGCGGCGGCCGCGGCGAGAAACGGCAGGGAAAGAAGGCTATGTTTGAAAAGGTAGGCACTCACCCCGCCCGTGCGTCTGCGTACAACGACGAGGTGCATATCCAGCAGGAAGAGAGTAATGACCGGCAGGATCACCACATGGGCCACGAAATTCCTGCTCAGCGTAAAGGTTCCCACCAGGAATTCCTCGAAGACCGAACCGACGAGGGGAATGGCACCGAAATAGTTCGAGAGCATTTCCATCGTCCAGTAGGCCCTCCACTCCCACGGAAGAACGAACCCCGTCAGCAGGAGAAGTCCCAGCACCACTGTCAAGAGAACCCCGGCAACCCACAAGGTCCGGATTCTCTTGGTCGTCACAAGAAAATCCCTTCTGACGAGGCTTCTCAACGCATGTACGAAGATGGCACTGAACAGCAGTAAGGCACTCCATCGATGAGCGTCTCTGACCCACGCGCCGATGGCGGGAAAATCACTGTAGAGCTCCTTTATGCTGTCGTAGGCCCCGACCAGGGTGGGCTCATAGAACAGAGAAAGAAGAATCCCCGTCATCCCCTCGACGAACAGAAAAACCAGAGCCAATCCACCGAAGTAATTCCGCCAATGGACGCGTTCAATTTTCATTGCAATCCTGAGTAGAGTATAGGCTCGACTTCCTGTACGAACTCACCACCGCGTTCGAAAACCACTACGCCGCTCAACTACGACGTTACCACCAGGACGGTGATCAATCTCACAGGATCTGTTTGAGGACTTCAACAACGAGCTGGCAACCTTCTAATCTCAAAACCTCACCAACACCGGCAGGGAAGCCAGTCATTACACTCGCGTTCTGCGCCGCGGGAGGCACCATCAAATAGCGTGAACATAACCACATCGATTATCGTGATCACGCTCAGCTTTTGCCTTTGGGCAGATACTGGCGAATCAGGCCGTTCATGTTTTCATTCAATCCTCGCTCCCAGGAATGGTATGGATGAGCGAAGTAACCGCTTGCATCGAGAGCACTTGCGATCTCTCTGTGATGCGCAAACTCCTTACCATTGTCATAGGTGATGGTGTGAACATAAACTGCATGGGGCTGGAGCACTCCAATAATGGCCTTTTTGACAGCCTTGGCTGATTTGTCGGGAGACAGCGCCAGGATGCACTGTCGTGTCTTGCGTTCGGCCAGGGTGACCAACACGGCGCCACCCGGTTGTCCGATCACAGCATCGGCCTCCCAGTCACCGATACGAGAGCGCCGTTCAACCACTGCGGGCCGTTCGTCAATGCAGACCCGCCTTTGATCTGTCCACGACGATCATAGCTGCCGTAGCGCTTCCTGCGCGGCTTCTGGCAGCGCAGGTATTTGTAAAGATGACCACCTGACCACCGTGACGTTTGTCGGCACAGACATACTGGTAGATCCAAAGCAACCGAAGCATTATTTGAAACACGCGGATAGTGTGGGCTTGGGAATTCGATATGGCCAATCACAAACCCGTGAGTTCACGTCTTCGTGAACAAACCTAGCGTTAGACTGGGAAATAGGCACCCCCAGGAATCTCCCGGTGCCGGGTTTGAATTACTGGCTGCCAATTGGTTACAGTAGCATCTACTGCTGACCTTGCTGATGAACTTAATGCGCCGGACGCATATAGTCGGGTCACTCCCCCTGCGTCTATGTAATAGCGATAACGGGATAGAGCTTGACCTTTTCCGAGTCCGCAGCAGATAAGTATTGATCTTTGTCAACGTTCTCGACATTGGACACTAGTGCAAACCACTACACGCAAGCTATGATACAACTCAATTCAAGGCCGTTAATAAATTAAGTCGTGTCTTGTAGGAGAATAAGGGGTCATCAGTGATATTCAGACGGCCTGCATCATCAGATTTAGATTTCTCGACTGGAAAGAGATGCGCCTCACAGAATGTAATGATTCCCTATACCTAATTCTTTTACCGGAGTAATTTTCGCGAACGCGTAGGAACCAATATAATGACCTTAGATCGCCTTCTTCTGATCGATGATGATGTCCACCTGATCCAGGCATTGGCGGAACAGCTTGAACGCTGGGATTATAACGTCTTTACCGAAACAACTGCGAAGGGGGGGCATGAACGAGTGCTGAATGAATCCTTTGACGCTATATGTCTCGATTTGGACCTACCCGATGGCGATGGACTCGATATCTGCCGTTCAATGCGAAGGCGTGGTTTTAACACACCCGTCATCATGTTGACCGCTTCTGACACCGATGAAGATACAATCCGTGGACTAGGAGCTGGAGCGAATGATTACATCGTGAAACCGTTTCGCTTCAGCGTGCTACTAGCCCGGTTACGCGCACAGATCCGCCAACATCAACAACACGATGATGTAACGCTGAATTTTGGACCCTACACGTTCAAACCGACGGACAAGTATTTGGCAAACGTCAACGGACAACGTGTTCGCCTGACTGAAAAGGAATCGGCAATACTTAAACACCTCTATCGTAAAGGAACTCTCGTCAGCCGTGATGAGCTTCTCGGTGCTGTCTGGGGTTACAGCGCGGAGATCTCAACGCATACTCTGGAGACCCACATTTACCGACTGCGCCAAAAGATCGAGCCTTCCGATGGCAGCCGACGCCTCCTGATTACGGAACCAGGTGGATACCGACTTGACGGTGAGGTCCGCACCGCGCGACGCGCCTGAGTGCAACCTTTACTGCACCAACCCGACTGAACGAATATCATTGAAAACTATCATTGGTAAGCAACTGCCGCTGTTCAGAGCCACTAACCGCGACATTCATCCTTGGGATTTTTCTTATGATACGGACTGAGACACAGCCGACCCAGGATGCCGAGGCAGAAAATAAGCCTGCGAAGACAATATTGCAAGTAAAGGGTGCTAACCTACTGGAAGATAGCCTTTCAGCTCGCGTTATTCTTTTTTCACTGCTAGTGATTCTTCTTGTCACCTCACTGATGACACTCCCCCTCATTTCCCACTACAGCACCACTTGGCTGGAAGAACGTGTAGCTGCCGCTTATCTCATCTCAATTTCACTCGAAGCATCACCCAACGGTTTGATCGATACTTCTCTACAGAACCGCTTGTTAAAGCAGGCAAACGTACTCGGCATTACTGTTCGCAAATCAGATAACAGCATCCTGATGTTGGGACCAAACATGCCGCTGGTCCATAACGTGTACTATGACCTACGCAATTCCAGTATCCCTTCAATGCTGGGCATGATGCTGCAGACCGCCATAAGCCCAGGCAATAAAGTAATTCATATCGCCGGTGATCCTCATGGGGAAAACGCTATCCTAGTGGAGATAGATGTGGGATGCCATGATCTTTTTTGGCAGTCAATGGAAAATACCAAACGCGCCATCGGTACCGCGCTTTTTACAGCGCTACTGGTATCGATCTCCTTCTATGGATTTCTTCAGATCGCTGTAGTGCGTAGACTGCAGCGGTTAACCAGCATAATCCTGGATTTCCGCCGCGCACCCGCTGATGCCAGTCGAAGCAATATTTGCAGTGGCAGGGTTGATGAGATTGGTATAGCCGAAGAGGCATTCAGGCAGATGCAGAATGACATTCGTGCCGCCCTAATATATCGGACACGCCTGGCTGCCATCGGAATGGCAGTAACAAAAATTCAGCATGATCTGCGCGGCACACTCTCCTCGGTGATGTTGGCATCGGATACGCTTGAAACAAGTTCTGACCCAGAGGTCCAAAGAATATTACCCGGACTGTTAGCGGCTATTGATCGATCGGTGGAGCTATGTCGAAGCTCCATGTCCTTTGCCCAGGACGGGGTCCTCGATCTCAACCCACACAGATTTCTCTTGTCTACTCTGATTGACGAGCTTTTTAAAGAATGTCATGTAAAACCACCCTATGAGCTGATTAACCAAGTATCGCAGGAGCTACATGTAGTTGCCGACAGGGTACAACTCTACCGAGCGGTCAGCAACCTGATAAGAAATGCATTGGAAGCTGGCGCCGATCAAGTTATCGTTTCCACATTCATCAAGGAAGACATGCTTGAACTGGATGTTGCTGATAACGGTCCAGGTATATCTGGAAAGATAATAAGCCGGCTGTTTACACCTTTTATGTCATCAACAAAATTTGGCAGTTCAGGTTTGGGGCTGTCCATTGCAAGGGAGATTGCCATGGTACATGGTGGGGACGTTAACCTTGTTGTCTCGGGACCGGGTAGAACAGTGTTCTGTATCCGGCTTCCACTCCCTATCGACTATTAATTCTTATCCGTCGTTTTTAGCCTGCCGGCAGTGCTGATTTGTTTCCCGTGAGAATGGATGTGTTTTTGTTTTCGATTCAACTTCCTCAATCAGCATTAGATAACGGCTGCTTGCAGAATGCATCGCATCGATAACCAGACAGATAATGATTTCGGTGACAAGGTAAAAACAGAGCAGCACCCAATCCTCGGCTACAAATTCAAAAACCGGGTGCGTCCAGAATATCGTAGACGCAAGTACCGCCCCACATGCAGCGACCATGATGCCAGGCCCCAGTCCACCGATGAGTGCCGCCAGCGCTGTTGCTGGAAAAAAAGTAATAAAGGGTGCTGCGGCACTTGTCGCTTCTGAAGTGATCATCAGTCGCAACAAAACCGCACCCACCACCAAGGCTAAGCCTATCAGATAGTGATTAAGACTACCGAGCGACTCCCTTCGCCGAACACCAAACAGCGGATAACGCATCATCACCCTCCAACTTCCACGCAGCACACTCGACTGTAACAGAAAGCCGGCTTTATCCATAGGACTGGACTGACTGTGCATACCTCTACTTGCGGTCCCGGGCGATACCAAACACATTTCGTGTGTTCCGGCACCTGAACCTTCTGACTAGATCAGTCAACTCAACAACCACCGGCTAGTGTACCCCGCCGTATTTAATGTAAAATAAGGGCTGTTTCTTGGTTCTGGAAAAACATTATGCGGGTTGCAGTTGATATTGAGCTCAAAGACGAAGAGCGTGAATTACTGGAGCGACTTTCCCGCTCTCGTTCCACAT
>VMRY01000077.1 GCA_007713595.1 Sedimenticola thiotaurini | reverse complement strand
TAGCCTGTTAATTCTGCTTTCTGCTTGTACGGTTCTAGAGAAAAAACCGATCATAACAAAACAGGAAGTGCCACAAACCGAACTGATCAAGCAGGCCAGAACACTACAGCAGAAAGAGCAGTGGTCTGCGGCACTGGATCTGCTTGAAAAATGGAATAACAGTAATACACCAAAAAACCTCCAGATTGAAAGTCTTGCCGAGGAGATAAAACGTGACTGGAATATGCACAAGCGCAATAGTGAAGACTGGATACTGGTTTACGAAACCCGCAGTCTACAACAGAGGTTGCCCTATCTGGAGCATCTGGCCGAGATAGATCCTGACAACCTGATCACCAAGTCACGGTTACTGTTCTGGTCGAATTTATTGGAGTCCAAAGTTGCACCACTGATTGCCTGTGGTTCAATTCATCTGCACCTTGATCCGGCGTTGGCTGAGGCCTGCACGCTGCTGTCTGAAGAGATCAAACCAACCAAGGAGAGTGCTCATCTGCTCTCTAAAATCAAGCAGACACACGCCAAAGAAAAAGACGCTGCGAAGACGAAAAAGGCGCTACGTATTAAACGTAATTTATCCTATCAGCGTGAACGTTTACTGGCACAGGCGATAAAGCAACGCGATGAGGAGGCGTATCAGGACAGCATTAACAGTTTTCAGCGTCTGCTCACCATAGCGCCAGATGATGCCGAAGCAAAAGCGCTCCTTGCGGATGTTATTCGTATTCGAGATGAACGCGTTGATCGGCTGATTAAGTTTGGTGACGCGCTTTACCGTGACGAACAGATTGATCAGGCAGTTTCTGTCTGGGAATCAGCGGAAAAACTTGATCAAGGACGCACAGATATTGCCAGCCGAATTGATCGAGCGATGAAAGTGCTGGAAAGGCTCAGGGAGATAAAAGAGATTCAGTAGAAGACTGAATGCCGGCTCAGGAAAATGGTGGTGTGTCGAGTAACCAACAGCGACAGAGCATGGAAAAATCCAGCTGGCTATCGTTAATCGTCATCAACCGATCTGATCGTTGAAGAGATAGCGCCAGACCAGAATGCATTGGATGGATCCAGAAAATCGTCCCATGGAATATAGTGAGAACCATCGCAAGAGAAATTCAAACCAATCAGGCCATTGAAAATATTGATTGAGCCAGAACGGAGATAAACCGTCTCATCGGCCAGACGTAATTTTTTAAATCCTTCTAGAATGTGTTTTATCTCCGCCTGTGGCAGCACGGCATTTTCAGGATAGGGCCGAACAGGATAGGCCAGACAGATATCCGGATCGATCAACTCTTCAACCTCGAGTATTCTATAACGATAAGGATCATCCACCAACCAGAGTGTGGCCCGGCTGCTGGAAAAATGAAGCTTGCCATGAAATACACCCCGCTGTGCCATTAACTCTTCACAGATAGACATCACTTCATCAATGTGGCTATCCAGGACGCTTTTAACCCGGGTTTGCTGAAAGAGCAGGCCACGAATAGATGGATCACCCTTCATCTGCCGCCACTGATCCGGCTCATCATAAAGCTGCTGAGTCAGTGGGAGATCACGCAGGTCAAAATCCGCACCCAGCAAACCAATCACCTTACCAGCCCTTTTGACCAGTTGAATGGCTGTAATACTGGGACGCCCAGAGAGCAGGCTGATATAAGCTTCCGAGAGATGGTAATCAACCGCTGGATAGATGCTATTCAGATAGGGGCGCTCTGAACGGTCGCGTCCGTAATGTTCTGGATAGGTTCCTTTGACATTAATGTTATCCGAAACCTGTATCGCATCCGTACCCAATGCATAGATATAGGCACAATAGGGGAGATCGGGTACTTGTCTTGCCAATACCTCATTAAGGGCTTGCCGGTCAGGCCAGACTTCGGCACAGGCCTCCGCGATCTGGCCCAGTATCGGCCGAATCAACTTACCCAGCGCATGTCGTTGTCGGCTGATACTTTTCTGAATCGGTGTATTCAAGTCGTACTTCCTTTTCGATACTGCTTAAATCAGGGGATATAAACCCCTTCCTTCTCAAGAAAGCTGATGAGACGAATCAGCGGCAAGCCAATTAGGCTGTTAGGGTCATCCCCCTCCAAACGACTGAACAGAGCAATGCCAAGCCCTTCGGACTTAAAACTGCCGGCACAGTTGTAGGGCTCTTCTGCATCCAGGTAGCGCTCTATCTGCTGCTGGTCCAGCGATCTGAAATGGACATGGAAAGGCTCACAGAGAACCTGGGTATTAGCCGTTACGCTGTTGTAGAGACAGAGTCCTGTATAAAAAGTCACCTTCTTCCCTGATGCCAGCATGAGTTGCTTGATCGCATTTTCCCGGTTACCCGGCTTTCCGAGTATTTGACTGCCGATGCAGGCGATCTGATCTGAGCCAATAATCAGCGCTTGTTTGTGCTTTTTCGCGACCGCCCTGGCTTTTTCTATGGAGAGACGAGCAACCAATTGCTCAGGTGTTTCTTCAGGTTGGTGCGACTCATCTATATCAGGTGAATCAACATCAAACTGCAGTCTGAGTTTTTCCAGCAGTTGACGCCGAAAAGGGGAGGTTGATCCCAGGATAATCTTTGTCGTATTAACGATTTTTTTTGTGGCTTCAGGCGTGTTCATTAATGTCAATTATCGGGTGATAGGGGACTAAATAGCTATTTGCTAATACTATCAAATAACCGCTCCCAATGGGGATAAATTAAGATGATACGTGCATGTAAAATTCTTTGCAGTGTTACGGCTATTTTGCAATGTCTTGACATTTTTAAAACACCCCGATACATTGAAAAAAAGCATTGAATATATCAATACTAAGCATCCATCCATGATATACATAAATAATTTCAAATAGTTATAAAACCATACAAATCACAAAGACTTGACAGAAGTGCCCTGTATCCCATAGAAATGCTGAGCGAATTTAGTCTTTGCTAATACTTGACCGCACACTGAAATGTCAGGTTGAACCAAGGCAAGGGAAAAGGGGAGAACCGAAATGCAAGTCAGCAATCTGTTAGTAGAAGGCGTGAATCTGATGCTGTTAGGCATGGGAAGTGTCTTTATCTTTCTGACGGTTCTGGTTCTTGCAATGAGCGGAGTCGCGCATTTGGTAAAGACGCTGTTCAAGGATGACACTCACGAAAAAATGTCGGTGCAATTAACTGCACCTCAAACCAACGCAGAGGGTGACGAGATCATAGCGGTGATCTCAGCGGCTATAAAACGCTATAGAGCGAAATAATCAGCCTTATTCATACATACAACCACTTTGCGCCTAACACTTTAGTGAAATGAAATCCCATGAGCATTAACACCAAACTTGGAATTACAGAAGTCGTCCTGCGCGACGCCCACCAATCACTCTTCGCTACCCGTTTGCGGATTGAGGACATGTTGCCAATAGCCGCGAAGCTGGACCAAGTGGGTTTCTGGTCTCTGGAAACATGGGGTGGAGCCACATTCGATGCCTGTATTCGTTATTTAGGTGAAGATCCCTGGGAGCGTCTGCGTCAACTCAAAAAGGTTATGCCCAATACCCCACAACAAATGCTGTTCCGCGCCCAGAACATCTTGGGCTATCGGCATTATGCAGATGATGTGGTGGAGCGATTTGTAGAACGGGCAGCCGCCAATGGCATGGATATCTTTCGCATTTTTGATGCGATGAATGACCTGAGAAATCTTGAAACTGCAGTTAAAGCGACACTCAAGGTGGGTAAGCACGCCCAAGGCACCATCTCCTATACCGTGAGCCCCGTACACAACACGGCCTACTGGCTGGATATGGCTAAAGGCCTCGAAGATATGGGCTCCACATCGATCTGCATTAAGGATATGGCCGGGCTGCTCAAACCCTATGTTGCGTTTGATTTGGTCAGCCAGATCAAGGCCGCTGTCTCTATTCCTGTTGCGTTGCATTGTCACGCAACAACCGGACTGAGTACCGCCACCATAGTCAAGGCAGCCGAGGCGGGAGTGGACATGGTGGATACCTCCATCTCGTCAATGAGCATGACCTACGGCCACTCACCCACGGAGTCTGTGGTATCCATTCTTGAAGGGACAGAGCGGGATAGCGGGCTGAATATTCATCTTCTGGAAGAGATCGCTGCCTACTTTCGTGAAGTACGGAAAAAATATGCCAAATTCGAGGGGGGCCTGAAAGGTGTCGATTCCCGCATCCTGGTCGCCCAAGTGCCCGGTGGTATGTTGACCAACATGGAAAACCAGCTCAAGGAGCAGGGTGCATCGGACAAGCTCGATGCAGTACTGGAGGAGATTCCGCGGGTTAGAAAAGACCTCGGCTATATCCCTCTGGTTACGCCGACTTCGCAGATTGTTGGATCACAGTCTGTCCTCAATGTACTTACCGGCGAGCGCTATAAAAATATCACCAAGGAGACCGCAGGCGTGCTCAAGGGTGAGTATGGTGCCACCCCGGCACCGGTTGACCAGGCGTTACAGTCCAGAGTACTTGATGGTGCTGAAGCAATCTGTTGTCGTCCAGCAGACCTGCTTGAGCCCGAGATGGATAAACTGACGGCAGAGTTCAAACAGCTTGCTGATGAGAAAGGCATCCGTGTCGCCGACGTGCTGGAAGATGATGTCCTGATCTACGCCCTGTTTCCACAGATTGGCCTTAAATTTCTCGAAAACCGCAATAATTCAGATGCCTTTGAGCCCGCTCCAGAGGTCTGCAAGGAAGTCAAGAAAGCCCCCATCGCCGCCAATACTACGACAGAGATACAGGGTCCAGAGTCCTACACCGTTACTGTCAACGGCAAGAACTACAACGTCACCGTCTCACAGGGGGGTGAAATCCAGCAGGTTGTGACTGGATCTGCAGCGCCCGCTGAGGTGGCAGCGGCAGGCGAGGCAATACCTGCACCGCTGGCCGGCAACATCTTCAAGGTCAAGGTCGCACTAGGCCAGACTATAAACGCTGGTGATGTGATCATGATTATGGAGGCCATGAAGATGGAGACTGAGATCAGGGCGCCACGCGGAGGTGTTATCGCCACTATTGCTGCCAAAGAAGGGGAGGCGGTTCAGGTGGGTGATACGCTCGTGGTGTTGAACTGACATGAGTGGCGCTGAAGCACTCTGGCAATCCATGGGTATTGCCAATATGACGTGGGGTCAACTCCTAATGATGCTGGTAGGTTGTCTGCTGATCTATCTGGCGGTCGGTAAGAAGTTTGAGCCACTGCTGCTATTGCCTATTGGCTTTGGTGCCATTCTGAGCAACATTCCGGCAGCAGGAATCGCAGAACCGGGTGGCCTCTTATATTATATGTATAGTGTGGGTATCGAGACGGGAATCTTCCCGTTACTGATCTTCATGGGGGTCGGTGCACTGACCGATTTCAGCGCCCTGATCGCCATGCCATCGACACTTTTTCTTGGTGCCGCCGCCCAGTTTGGTATTTTCGCCACACTGATTGGCGCATTAACGCTCAACTTTATCCCGGGCTTTAACTTCTCACTGGCCGATGCCTCAGCTATTGCCATAATTGGCGGGGCAGATGGTCCCACCGCTATATTTCTGGCGTCGAGACTGGCCCCGGATCTGTTGGGGGCTATTGCTGTTGCTGCCTACTCGTATATGGCGCTGGTGCCGATAATCCAACCCCCCATCATGCGCCTGCTCACAACTGATAAAGAGCGGAACATTGTGATGTCGCAACTCCGTCCAGTAAGCCGACTGGAAAAGATCCTTTTCCCCTTTACTGTACTGCTGCTCTGTATACTCTTTCTACCATCCGCTGCACCGCTTATCGGTATGCTGATGTTCGGCAACATTCTGAAAGAGGTGGGTGTGGTAGACCGGCTTAGTCGGGCCGCCCAGAATGAAATCATCAATATCGTCACCATCTTTCTGGGTCTGTCAGTAGGATCTAAGCTATCCGCAGAAAAATTCCTCACCCTTGATACATTGGGTATCCTGGCCCTGGGTGCCATCGCATTCTGTATCGGAACAGCCGCCGGTGTGCTGATGGGAAAGATGATGTGTAAATTGTCCGGCGGAAAAGTCAATCCGCTCATTGGTGCGGCCGGGGTTTCAGCCGTCCCTATGGCGGCACGGGTAGTCAATAAGGTAGGCTTGGAGAGCAATCATCACAACTTCCTGCTAATGCATGCCATGGGGCCCAATGTAGCAGGTGTTATCGGATCAGCGGTGGCAGCCGGTGTCCTGCTGGCTATTGTGGGGCATTGACGGAAGGGTCTGGCCTGATGGCCCGATAGTGGTTTTAAAGGAACTTACCGACTACCCAGTTAATTTTCAGGCCCGATACCAGTCACCGCAGATTTTCCTAACCCAGTGAGTGCGTTATTTTTTTGACGTTTCCTACAAGTCGTAATATCATTGCGCGCTTATGTCATCACGCCTGCCTGAAAACGTTGATCCGAGGCGCCTTGCGAACCAGGGAACAGCCTATTCAGGAACGGTGGACCTGAGTCAGCTTGACCGTTTATGTGAGGCCCTGAAAGAGACTTCAGGTACGGCTCAGTTCAGTGTCGAGTTTTATCGGGACAACCGGAAACGGGCGCGAATTAAAGGGCAAGTAAAGGCTACCCTGGTGCTGGAGTGTCAGCGTTGTCTGGGCTCGCTGATCTACCCGGTGGATGCCGAACTTGATCTGGCAGTTATTCGGGTACCTGAAGAGGCCGATACATTGCCAGAATCCTGTGACCCAGTATGGGTCGAAGAGGATTCATTACGACTGCTCGATTTGGTGGAAGATGAGTTAATTCTCGCTATCCCCCATGTGCCTAGGCACGAAGAAGATGCCTGTGATGTCAGCTGGAAAAGTCCAGACGAGGAAGTTCAGGCTGAACAGGAAAATGATTTATCAGGCAAACCGAATCCATTTGCCGTCTTGGCTGGATTCAAGTCTGAAAAATAGTTTATTAATTATATTTTTTGTATATCAGGAGCTTGTACCATGGCGGTCCAGCAGAATAGAAAAACCCCTTCAAAGCGTGGCATGCGCCGTTCACACGACGCACTTGAAGGAAAGACGCTCTCCATCGATCCGACTTCTGGTGAGACCCATCTTCGTCATCACGTCTCTCCTGACGGTTTCTACCGCGGCCGTAAGGTTGTCAGCGGTAAGGGCGAATAAATCCCTTTTACCGTGGGTAGTCGAATGCTGTACCTCACAACCGTCCCAAAGGGGCGGTTGTGTGTTTTTGTGCCCGGCAAAGAACTGACTTTCTGTTCCTGAGGAAACTGTAGTGACTGATCGGATAACGATAGCCTTGGATGCGATGGGCGGAGATATTGGCGCCGCTGTTGTCGTGCCGGCCGCGATCGATTTCCTTAAAAAGGATCGTGATGTTGATCTGATTCTGGTTGGCAAGGAAGAGGTCATTAAGAGTTACCTGGGTAATTATCCATTGGGAAATCGCCTGCGCATCCATCCTGCATCTGAAGAAGTTGCGATGGATGAGCTTCCCTCAAGAGCGCTGCGTGGTAAAAAAGACTCTTCTATGCGGGTCGCTATTGATCTGGTAAAAGAGGGAACGGCCAATGCCTGCGTAAGCGCAGGAAATACCGGCGCACTCATGGCAACAGCCCGGTTTGTGCTTAAGATGCTGCCCAATGTTGATCGACCCGCCATTATCAGTGCACTGCCATCCACAACCGGCCATACTTGGGTGCTGGATCTCGGCGCAAATGTGGATAGCAGCTCAGATCATCTCTTTCAATTTGCCGTCATGGGGAGTGAACTGGTTAACTCGGTCGATGAAGAGATTAGCAACCCGCGTATCGGACTGCTGAATATCGGTCAGGAAGAGATTAAGGGAAATGATCAGGTTAAGCGGGCCCATGAGCTGCTCAGCAACAGTTCGTTAAACTATATCGGCTATGTAGAAGGTGATGATGTCTATTGTGGTGATGTGGATGTCGTTGTAACCGATGGTTTTGTCGGTAACATTGCGCTAAAAAGCGCAGAAGGTGTGGCAAAAATGATTGCCCATTACCTTAAAACCGGATTTAAACGCAATATTCTGACCAAATTGGCAGGGGTGCTTGCCATTCCCGTCATGAATGGCTTCAAAAAGAAAATTGACCCGCGCAGGTACAATGGCGCCAGTCTATTAGGCTTACGAGGCATCGTCATTAAAAGTCATGGCGGTGCAGATATTCTGGCATTCAATCACGCGATACAAATGGCCAAGAAAGCGGTCCATAATAATGTACCTGAGCGTATTGCTCATGGCGTTGAAAGCCAACTTGAAAAAAGGGCAATCGAGTGACTTATTCCCGCATTATCGGAACGGGCAGTTATCTGCCAGAAAATGTCCTCACCAATGATGACCTGGCAAAGATGGTCGACACCTCTGATCAGTGGATCAGAGAGAGGACAGGCATACATAAGCGTCACATCGCAGTTGAAGGTGAAACTACCTGCGATCTGGCAGAAAAAGCGGCCAGGAACGCTATTGAGGCCTCTGGGAAGAAGATGTCGGATATTGATCTTATTGTGGTTGCAACCACAACAGCAGATCAGATATTCCCCAGTACAGCCTGTCTATTGCAAAGTCGCCTGGATATCCATGGCTGTGCCGCATTTGATGTTCAAGCCGTCTGTACGGGCTTTATCTATGCATTAAGCGTGGCCGACAATTTTATACGCGCAGGAAGCGCAACCTGTGCGCTGGTTATTGGCGCGGAGACCTTTTCAAGAATTCTTAACTGGCAAGATCGCGGCACCTGTATTCTTTTCGGTGATGGTGCGGGCGCTGTCGTGATTGAGAAAAGTGATGAACCGGGGATTCTCTCCACACATTTACATGCGGACGGCGACTACGCCAATCTATTGCATGTCCCAGATGGCGTTTCAAAGGGGTACGATAAGGTAAGACAGAACGCGGCCTTTGTTGAAATGAAGGGTAATGAAGTGTTTAAAATGGCGGTCAATACCCTGGGAAGAATTGTTGATGAGACCCTGGAGAAGAATGGCCTGCAAAAAACAGATATCGACTGGCTGATACCACACCAGGCGAATATCAGAATTATTAAAGCCACAGCAAGAAAATTGGGCATGTCCATGGATCAGGTCGTTGTAACCGTTCATGAGCACGGTAATACATCGGCCGCATCTGTTCCACTGGCACTTGATGTTGCTGTGCGTGATGGCCGAATCAAACGGGGTGAAACCTTGTTAATGGAAGCTTTTGGTGGTGGTTTTACCTGGGGTTCTGTGCTGGCCCGGTTTTAAACTGATCAGTAAATCGATTGGAGATTCACATGTTGGAAAATGAAGTTGCACTGGTTACTGGTGCAAGTCGCGGGATAGGTGAAGCCATTGCATCCGGACTGGGTGAGCAAGGAGCTACCGTTATAGGCACGGCCACCTCTGAAAAGGGTGCGGCTGTAATTTCCAAGCGCTTTGCTGATGCGGGTATCAAGGGCTCCGGCATGGTGCTGAATGTCACTGACCCACAATCGATTGAGAATGTACTCAAGGCAGTCTCCGAGCAGTATGGTGCACCCACAATTCTGGTCAATAATGCGGGTATAACGCGTGATAATCTCCTGCTGCGGATGAAGGATGATGAGTGGGAGTCGATTCTGAGCACCAATCTGACTTCTGTTTACAGACTCTCCAAAGCTTGTCTTCGGTCAATGATGAAGGCACGTAAGGGCCGTATTATCAGCATCGGCTCAGTAGTCGGATCAACCGGTAATGCAGGGCAGACCAACTACGCTGCGGCAAAAGCGGGTATGATCGGCTTTACCAAGTCCATGGCCCGCGAAGTTGGCTCACGCGGGATTACAGTTAATGCTGTCGCGCCTGGATTTATTGATACCGATATGACCAGGGAATTGCCTGAAGAGCAGCATAAAAAATTGCTTTCTGAGATCCCTTTAGCACGTTTGGGATCACCAAAAGAGATCGCAAATGCCGTAGTTTTTCTTGCCTCACCGGCTGCAGATTACATCACGGGTGAGACGTTACATGTAAATGGTGGCATGTACATGGGGTAATCCCTAATGTTTTTTAATATGCAGTTACATTAAATATGATCGCTAACTATTTGTATCATATATAATTTACTCAAATATCAAAAAACAGGCAATTTGCTTTGAACTTTTGAGGTTTGATGAATACAATACCCGTCGGTCGCGTTACAAACCGGCCATCTTTTTTTACCGGAGGAATTTAAGAACATGAGCTCTGTCGAAGAACGTGTTAG
>VMRY01000115.1 GCA_007713595.1 Sedimenticola thiotaurini | reverse complement strand
CACAATGCAGCAGGTAAAGATGATCCTTTGCTGAAGTGGCATCCGCTTTATCAAAAACTTGGCGTGACGTGTGAGCACAGGCAGTTTTGTTATCGAGAGCTGTTTAATGTCGATCTTGACCGGGAGGTGGTTCACGATATTCGGCAAGCACTAAGTCAAGAGCTGGTACTGGGACGAAGTGATTTTAAAGAGATGATAGAAAAGGCTGTTGTGCGTCAGGTAAGACCCGGAGTTCCGGGTAGGCCGCGTGTGAAGGAACAGTCAGAGAGATATCATATGCCCTAGTATATTAGCGAAAACTGTGATCTGACCCGGTTTTCGCAATATTCCCAATGGTTACATGGTTGCTCGGAATGCAGATGGATCAGCAACGGTTACCGGTCCGCGAGGGGCGACATATAACTCGACTGGTCGCTATTCGGTTGATGGTAAGCCTATTTATCGAAATGAGAACGGGGGATACGTCACCCTTGATGGCGGAAGAGTAGAAGTTCGTGCGCCAACCGATTACACGACGATTCCAGTCCATCATATTTGCACTAACAAGTGTAATGTTGGTTCTTCCGGGACTCCTGCTTGGAGTCCTGAATTTCAGAAGATTTTCGATAATGCCGACTTGAACATAAATAGTGAAATCAATAAGATTGCTGTGCAGGGGCATCGTGGGCCTCATCCGCAAGCTTATCATCAGTATGTGTACGGTAGTTTAATCGATGCAACTCGCGGCCTCAGTGCAAATAGTTCTGCTTATACACAATCAGTTACTAATACCCTAAATCGACTTAAAGCCGAGGCGGCGACACCAGGAAGTCAAATGAATCAATGGCTGACGGGGCAATAAGCAATGCGTTACTTTCTTCTTCATACGGATACGTTTTATCCGAATAAATGGGTTTTGGGGGACGTGCGTCACGTCGATAATTGGAGCTTAACTAATCCCACGCCCTATTTCATGGAGCCTGGGACATACACAATTGATGTTTACCAAGATGGCGAGGAGTTGGATTACAACGAGAACGCAGCTTATGCTGTTCCGGTGCTCAGTAGAAAAGCTCGGGACTCATTGATAGGATTACCTGAGATCGATGAACCTTACCACCATGTTGTGCTTGAGCCCTTAATTATTGAGGGGAGAGGGGTGGCTCAGGATTATTTTGTCATGATCATAGAGACACAGGTAGACTGTGTTGATGAGGTGCGATCAGAGTTCCAGAAATATCAGGTTAATGACCCTGTTAGACCCGATCGAGCTGGGGAGTATCGTTCGTTTTTCAATTTGGTCATTGATCCAACAAAGATTGGCGATCATCATATCTTCCGTTTGAAAAGGCATCTTGGCTCAGTTATCGTAAGTGAAGAGGTAAAAAGGAGGTTTGAGGAAGCTGGTGTGAAGGGTGCTGTTTTTGAATCCGTGAACGGAGACAAACAGACTGTAGGTTGACCTACCATCGCAAATAAAAGTGGGTCAGAGCCGAATGGCACTTACTTAACCCCAGCAAATTGAAATAATTGCAAAAATGACCGGTGTGACGTTAGGCTTCATATCGCCAAACACTCCACCAACATCAGGGATCGGTCACCATGCATCATACCTTCAACCTTCAGTCTTGCTCGTACCCAACAGCGTTTTATCCAGTCACAGCGGATCGACTCTGACTGCCAGAGTGCTTTTAACCTGCTTACCAGTGATCTACTCCTTGAAGAGATTGAAAAACGACTGCCCGAACACAGGGAGAGGCTATTTCCACCCACAGAAACCCTTGCCATGTTTGTCACAGGAAAACCGGGTCAGATCACAATTTCCCCTAATATACCGCCCTATTGTTAAGCCTGATAAAGTAGATATCTTTCAAACTACGTATTTCCACAAGGAGGTGGAAGATGCCAGGTAAGCCGAGGTTTGTGCTGCCGGGAGTTCCGCAGCAAATTGTTCAGAGAGGCAACAATAGATCCCCGTGTTTTTTTGCTATTGATGACTACTTTCATTACCTGAGGGATCTGAGAGAAGCCGCAGAAAGAAACGCTATAGCGATACATGCCTATGTACTGATGACCAATCATGTGCAT
>VMRY01000104.1 GCA_007713595.1 Sedimenticola thiotaurini | reverse complement strand
GGCTTGTCAGCTTTATGCAATATGATTTAGGATTTTTTGATGAAAACGAAGAAAGGGTTGAGCCTGCGCTCAACCCTTTTCTGACCGAAGTGTTACCTATCTCTCCGGTATAAAGTGTGACCTATGTGCTCGGTACACACCGGAATAATATGGAGCTGGCGACAGGAGTCGAACCCGCGACCTGCTGATTACAAATCAGCTGCTCTACCAACTGAGCTACGCCAGCCAAAACGAGGGCCTATTCTAGAAGATCCCACCCGATGTGACAACGCGTGAACAGGGATATTCCGTGTTTTTTATCGCCTCATTTCTCTGCCGGAGAGTTTCAACCGCTCTGCCGGCGCGCTCCTGATCCGCGCGGTAATCCACCCAATAGGTTGGGACAACGATAAGTCGTGGAATCACCTTTGCCGCATGCCCCTTTTTGGCGATCTCCTGCTGGCGAACCTGGGCATTGACCTTGCTCGAAAAAACCCCCAGCGAGATACCGTTTTTCTGCTCACCCTTAACAAACCGCCTGATATCGGAGATACCACTCGCCCGTAATTCACTGACCTTTTTAATCGCGGCCTGCTGACTCTCAAGTGGTGGAATGATGACCCAGTAGCCGATTGGTTTCTCCATCGACTCACGCCTGAGCGATGCATCCATACCCTGACTTGAGAGCGACTCCGACAACTCTCTGGCGACAGCCCCCCGCTCAAATGGACCAAAGGCACCACAAACCATGTTTATGGTTTTCCCTGGTTGGGCCATGGTTTTATCAGCCGCCTGTTCATTCTGCGCAGATTCTGCTTCCTTAACGTCTACTGGAATCCTGCCTTCAGAGGTCTGTTCGACAGGAATAGCCTGTACTTCAGGAACAGCATTTTCTGCTACCGGCTCTTCTGTTTGAGCGTCGTCTGGATTGTTTGCTGACTCACTTGTCGAAGGTATGAGACTATTTTGTCGATCTGGATTTCTCTGTTCCTCGGTTACGACAGGATCGGGGTGTTGAGTTTGCATACTGCTTTCCAAAATCTCCGAGAGGAGTTTCAGGTTGCCCACGCCGGCATGGACTGCTGGTTTCTGCGGCCGATCAACTGCCTCACGCTGCAGACCCCAACCCAGCACAAGCAGATTCGCCAAGACGAGCAGGATCGCCAGCCACTTCATCCCTTGCCTCCCTCCGATTCTGCCAGCAGCGCCAATCCTTTCATAACCAATCCGCCATCTATGCTATAGGGCACATGCAATACCTCGGCTATAAGCCTGGCATCACTGCCGGTAAGAATAAGTTTGGGGACACTCTTGTACAGCGACGCCGCCTCCTGCACACAGCGTTCGATCAGTGCAGCCGCAGAATGTAATGCCGCAGAAGCGACGGCAGCAGCCGTATCATGTGCGAACAAGGCCTCGATCTCTACCGATTTAACTCGCGGTATGTTTGTATCGCGCAGCAGAGATTCGCGCATGAGATTGAGACCAGGCAGTATCATCCCGCCCCTATGCATGCCATCTGTTGTCATTAAATCTATGGTTATCGCTGTACCACAATCAACAATACATACCATACCCGATTCACTGGCCCGAACCGCTAAAAGCGTCAGCCACCGATCAACGCCCAATTGCAGGGGATGATGATAGCCATTGGTAACCCCTAGCGCCTGAGACTCCGAATGAATTATTTGTGGCGCTTTATGCCATCGAAGTTCCATCCAATCCGAGAGCCCTTGCTCTAATGCCTGACCAGCTACATTAGCGAGGTAGACCTGCGCAGGACAATCGATAGCATCCCAACATTGCTGCGCCAGCAATTCAACAGAATCTACTTTATGCGGTACTGCCGCGACAGGTGATAAGCGCCCATTTTGCAATAGCGACCATTTTAGGTTCGTGTTTCCAATATCTATTAGTAGTGTCTTTTCACTATTCATATACAGTCGCCTACAGACTCACGTTCATGCAAGTCGAAGTGAAACCTCGCCACCATGATAGGCCTTGATACCCTCATCACTCTCTACGAGCAACGCGCCTGTCTCATCGATACCTCTATGTATACCCGCTATAAATCGATTTCCAAACTGCAATTGAATAGCCTCTCCATCATACAGATCATAGCTACGCCAAAGATCGATCAATGAGGTAAGCCCTTGGCTTTCAAACTGCTCCATAATATCGAATAGATTGCCAATAAGTCCGGCTGCAATTTGATTTCGAGAGAGCGATTTACCTCCCGCCAGACTCTTCAAATCAACCCAAGGCTGCTCTATGTTTTCTGCTTCAATCGAAGAGAGAGAAACATTCAAGCCAATTCCAATCACGACACTGCTTGGCCCACTCTGTTCACCAGCAACCTCAAGAAGTAAACCGGCCAGCTTTCTACCCTGATGGAGGATATCATTTGGCCACTTGAGCCCTACACCTTTTACGCCCAACTGTTCGAGCGTGCGCACAACGGCCAGTCCTGCAACAAGACTAATCCCGCTGAGCTCTGCCGGTGCCATGGAAAAGCGGAGGAGCAGGGAAAAATAGATATTATGACCAAACGGGGAAACCCACTGACGGCCTCTTCTCCCTCTTCCTTCTGTCTGTCGTTCAGCCATACAGACATGTCCTGATCCAAGTGATTCGGAAAGCCGGTCCATTAAATAGCTGTTGGTTGATGCAATTGAATCGAGTATCTCTATATTCGAAACCTTGGCCCTCGATTCAGGCGTAAGCAATTCAGTGATAAGCTGCTGGTCTAACAGCTCAAGCGGTTCAGGCAAACGATATCCACGGCCTCGCACAGCATGAATAGTTAATCCGTAACGCTCCTTTAATTGCGATAACTGCTTCCAGACGGCGGACCGACTAATACTTAATTGTGTTGCCAGCTCTTCGCCAGAGTGCCACTTACCATCTGCTAGTAAATCCAGTATTAGTCGACTGCTATTCATATTTTTGGACACCTATAATCCATCTGCGCTTTTAGCATACGGTCTTAACCAGGCGTTTCGTCTATTTACAATCGACTGATCAATCTTCTCCATAACCCATAATTCGCAGGTATCTGTATTCGCAGGCAACGGGGTGACATCAAATTGCATTAACTCATCCCGTCGGAATGCATGCACTTTCACAGGTGTCCCATTGATTGCATTAGTAATCAAACCATCGATATTTGCTTCAGCAACACGAAGACCATCAATCGCTACCAACGTATCACCAGCGGAGAGTCCGGCAATTTGAGCCGCACCACCATCATGTACATGCGTCAGCACCAAGTCCTTACCCTCTGAACGGGTGCCAACTCCTAGCACGAGGCGCGGCGCAGAGGATTCAGTGTCGCCTTTATAGACACCGCCGAAATCTGACGCACCCTGTGATTGGCGCAGCCTAAAACCTAAGCCAATAGATGATAAAAAGGCTTCAAGATCAAGATCACTGCAGCCACGAATTGCAGCATCAAAAAAGGCAGCCAGATCAAGCCCGGTATATTCCAAGATAATGCGTTCGATATCCCCTTCATCCAAACCCACATCACGCTCTCCATACTGCGTCCAGAGTATTCGCATAATGTCATCAAGTGATCGCTTACCATCCGTACCAGCTCGTATCTGCAGATCCAGTGAAAAAGCGATGAGGGCTCCTTTCGCGTAATAGCTGACAATCGCATTTGGCGCATTTTCATCCTGCTTGTAAAACTTGATCCAAGCATCAAAACTGGAATCAGAGACTGACTGTATCAGTCGACCAGCTCCTCTCATTACACGGGTTATCGTTTTGGCCATCAGTGTAAGATAGCTTTCAATATCGATACACCCCGACCTAATCAGAGCCAGATCATCATAATAAGAGGTAATACCCTCAAAGGCCCAGAGTAATGTGGTGTACGCTTCACTCTTCAGATCTGGATTTACAAAACTCTTAGGCTTTATCCGTTTAACATTCCACAAGTGGAAGTACTCATGACTGCACAAGCCAAGAAACTGTCGATACCCCTCACTCATTGTCGTTTGATGTTTTTGCGGCAGATCATCGCGTTTGCAAATAAGGGCAGTCGAACATCTGTGTTCCAGCCCGCCATAACCATCACCAATTGCCATAATCAGAAATAGATAGCGCTCCATCTCCGGAAGACCGCCAAACATAGCTACATGCTGAGCACAGATTTTTTTCAAATCTGTGCAGATGCGTGCCATATCCGAGTAGTGCTTGCCCGTTATTACAATCGCATGTTTAACCCCAGCCACCTCAAACGAGGCATCCATGAAATGTCCCATTTCTACAGGATGATCTATCAACTCTTCATAATTACTTGCACCGTACATTCCAAAACAGAAGGGCTTTGCACCACAAGAGGTCATGGTTGTTGCCAAACGCCATTTACTATAGGCATCTCCCTCTGGCGGCAGTATCTCAACAAGACACGCCTGATCATCCTGCCCTTCAACTTTTAAAAAAAGGCTGGTGCCATTGAAAAAGCCATGTGTTGTGTCCAGATGTGCGCTCCTGACCGAAAGATCCCATGCGTAGACCTGGTAGGTTATTGATATCGGCTTGTCTGTAATGGGTAGTATCCAGACCTGCTTATCAAGCTTTTTCAATTCAAGCACTTCACCATCAGCAGTCGCTGAAATAGAGACGATATTCCGGGAAAAATCCCGAATCATATAACTACCCGGGATCCAGGCAGGCAGCGATACTCTTTGTCCCTTACGGCTGGGTTTTTGAATATCGAGAGAGACCTGAAACAGATGCGCGTCAGGAGAGAGGGGGCGTACTTTGTAATCGATCATTGCATAGCAGCTCGGCAAGGGTGATGGGAGAACTGTATCAAATTAAGGTGCTAAAGAAGAGACCCGGATAAAAAAGGATTCCAAGAAAAAACCCCAACCGGGTTAGCGATTGGGGTTTTTAGGTATTAAAGCTTGGCAGTGACCTACTTTCACATGGGGAGGCCCCACACTATCATCGGCGATACACCGTTTCACT
>VMRY01000061.1 GCA_007713595.1 Sedimenticola thiotaurini | reverse complement strand
CCCTGTGCGCCCTCACCCCGGCCCTCTCCCTGAGGGGGAGGGGGGTTTTGATTTTGTTGTTTTAGCCAGTTGTCGAAGCGGTTGTTGACCAGTTCGGTAAAGGGTTCGAGCACGTCGCTGAGGCCGGTGGAAAATCGGATTAGGCTGACGATGTTGGTTAACAGCTCTTTGGGTGGTACACCTTTGACTTTGTTTTTTTCCAACTGCTCGTAGGCCTTCCACACTTCTATCGGCGCGAGATTATACGGCGGTTGTTGGATTTCATCTGCCAGTTTTTCGATTTGCTCGTAACTCAGGTGGCGCTTTTGGTAGGGCTGCTGGTAGATGAGCTGGATGGCGTCGAGTTCGTTTTTATGGTCCTGGATAAATTGCTGCCAGTTTTGAATGAGGACTTCGGCTTTTTCTTCGTCGTAACCGGCGGTAATCAGTTCATCGGCACTGTCGTCGATGAGTTGGTCGGTGTCTTTGCGCAGGGTTTCGATGAGTTCGCGCAGGTCCGGGTTGTGGAAGGGTTTGATTAGTTCGTCTGCTTTTGGTTTGAAGGCTTTTTGGATTTCTTTGTCGGTGACTTCTTCTTTGCCTACTTGTGCTTGTGCGGCGTGGATTAATCTGTCTTCGTTTGTTGCGTGGATTAGATTTGCGGCAACGTTAGTTAATGTTATTTGGGGGAGATAACCCTCACCTAAATCCTCTCCCAGAGGGAGAGGACTTGTATTTGCGCCCTCACCTAGAGTGCCCTCACCCCGGCCCTCTCCCAGAGGGAGAGGGAGTTTTATGGGGCCCTCGCCCTTTGGGAGAGGGTTTGGGTGAGGGAGTAGTTGGTTGTAGATTACTTCTAATACTGACTCTGTATTTTGTAATACGTCGTTATTCCAGAAACGCAATACTCGGATACCTTGAGATTTTAAGAACTCGGTTCTCTTTTGATCTTTTTCTTTGCCTTCATCCGTATTGTGTTGTCCACCGTCAAGTTCTATTGCTAATTTTTTCTCATGACAATAGAAATCCAGGATGTATGGCTCGATTGGATGTTGACGACGGAATTTGGCGTTTTCTATTTGGCGGTTTCTTAGCATTTGCCAGAGCAGTGATTCTGCGTCGGTTTGGTTTTTTCGCAGTTCTCGGGCGTTGTTGATTAAATAGTCGGGGACGGGTTCCATGACACCCTCACCCCAACCCTCTCCCTTAAGGGCGAGGGGGTATTTTGCACCCTCACCCTGGCCCTCTCCCTCAAGGGAGATGGAGCTTATTAATTCATTGACGCGTTTGCGTTGTTGGTCGTTCAGTTTGAGGTCGAGCCGGATCATGCGGTTGCCGAGGGCGCGCAGGGTGTCGGAATGGCGGTCGCCGCGGGCGACTTGTTCCATGAGTTTGGCGGTGGAGACGCTGGGTTTGGTTTCCAGTGATTTGGTTTCGGTTTTGTCGGTTTCGGTGACGCCGACGCAATCGACCAGAACAAAGCGGCTTTTGCCGGGGGCGTCGGGGGTGACCTTGTGCAGTTCGTCGCGGCTGATGATGCGCGTGCCACGGCCTTTCATTTGTTCGTAGTAGGCCTGGCTTTTGACATCGCGCATGAACATGACGCATTCCAGGGGCCGGATGTCGGTTCCGGTGGCGATCATGTCGACGGTGACGGCGATGCGGTATTGCGGATCGGTGCGGAAGGCTTTGATGGATTCTTCTGCGGTTTTTTTGCCGACTTTGTAGGTGATCTTTTTGCAGAAGGCGTTGCCTTCATCGAAGACTTCGCGCACGGCATCGACGATGCGGTCGCAGTGGTCGTCGTCTTTGGCGAAGATGAGGGTTTTGGGGACCCAGGTCATTGTTCGAGAAAAAACACCCTCACCCTGGCCCTCTCCCTGAGGGAGAGGGGATTTACTCCATAAGCGTTCGGGGAAACATTCAGGCAGGCAATTGTCTTTATAGGCCTGGATGATGGTGCGAATTTGGTTGGGGGCCAGGACGCTGCGGTCGAGTTGTTTGGCGAGCCATTCTTCTTCCTGGTCGAGCACTTCGAGGCGTTTTTGTTTGGTGAGGCGGTCGCGGATTTCGACGGCGGTGCCGGCTTCGATTTTGTTGCCCTGCTCGGTGAGCTCGGTTTTGATGCGGTAGATGTCGTAGCCCACATTGACCTTGTCGACCACGGCGTCCTCATGCGTATATTCAGACACCAGGTTCTGACCAAAGAAACCAATCGTCTTTTTGGTCGGTGTGGCGGTGAGGCCAATGAGGAAGGCATCGAAGTATTCAAGCACCTGGCGCCAGAGGTTATAGATGGAGCGGTGGCATTCGTCGATGATGATGACATCGAACTCTTCGATGGGGATGTCGGGGTTGTAGCTGACGGGCCTGTGCTCTTTGTTAAGGGTCGACCCCTCTATTTCAAAGCCGGAGTGTTCGTCGGCTTCGTCATCCAGCTCCTGGTTGCTGAGTTGGGAATACAGGCGCTGGATGGTGGAGATGGTGACCTTGGTGGCGTCGGGGATGCCGGCGCGGCCGAGGATGTTGACGTTGTAGTGTTGGGTGAATTTGCGGCCATCGTGGGGGATGACGAATTGCTCAAATTCATCCTTGGCATTGGTGGCGATGTTGCCACGGTCGACCAGGAACAAGACGCGTTTGACCTTGGCGAACTTGGCCAGGCGATAGACCTCGGTAACGGCGGTGTAGGTTTTGCCGGAGCCGGTGGCCATTTGCAGCAGGGCGCGGGATTTGCCTTGTTTGAGGCTGTGTTCGATGCCGTTAATGGCGTCGATTTGGCAGAGGCGCAGGTTATCGGTGTTGAGTTCGGGGAGGCTCTGCATTCTGGCCCGCAGTGTATCACCCTCCTCCAACCAGTATTTTAGGGTTTCGGGTTTATGGAAATGGAACACATAGCGGGAGCGCGGATGGGGGTCACGTTCATCCCGGAAGCGTATTTCGTGGTTGGTAGCCTCATACAGAAACGGCAGGGGTTGATCCTCAGCCAGCCACCGTTCGATATATTGGTTGGTTGAGGTAGCGTAACGGGCCGATTGCTCTGCAACGCCGCCGAGGCCGGCACCTTCCCGTTTGGCCTCGATAATGCCGCAGGCCTTGCCGTCGACAAACAGCATGTAGTCAGCCGGGCCAGTATCCGTATCCATCTCACGCACGGCCACGCCTAGCGACTCAAAGAGGTTGAGGCGTTTTTTGTCCTGGATGACCCAACCGGCACTGATGAGTGCTGCGTCAATCTGCTCTCGGGTTTCCGCCTCGCTGAGAGTTCCTTCCGGTGGAGTCATAACACCATCCCAATTAATTGATGCGGATCAAAGGAACTTTCTCTGCATCCTTATGATTTTTCTTCATTTTATCGAGATCATATCAGACCACAGCCGAAATGGAACAAATGAATACAGAGGCACCCATCATTAATTCCCGGCGTGGAGGAAGAGGTTCATGCGGGCGATGGCCTCGGTGGTAAGGTTCTTCTCCTGCCCCTTGATAGTAAGGAGACGAGGGTCTCCGACGTTCTCTTTTACGTGGTGGATGGTCTCCAGCAGCATGCCACCGGTACCGCAGGCGGGGTCGTAAACGCTCTCCCCCGCTTGCGGGCCGAGGATGTTGACCATAAGGCGGACGATGGTGCGTGGGGTGTAGAATTCACCTGCCTTTTTGTTGGCCTTGTCGGCAAAACGCTTGATGAGGTATTCGTAGGCACGCCCCATGTCATCGTCACGGACACTGGCCACACCCAGGTTCACCTTGTTGAAGTGGTTGAGGAGCGTGGCGAGCAGTTCGTCTGAGAGGCGGTCTTTGTTGGTCCATGAGGCATCACTAAAGATGCCATAGAGGTGTGGGTTCGCCTGCTCTATGCAACGGAAGGCGTCGGTCAGCGCCTGACCGATATCCCTGGAGTGGCTGAATACGTGGGTCCAGTGACACGCTTCCGGGATCTGAATGCGGTGGAACATGCTGCCCCGCGCAAGCTCTTCGTCCCCGACCTGCTGCATGGCAGCGGCATACTCTTCGTCGTAGACATCGCAAATCCGCTTAAAGAAGAGGATGGGGAAGATGTAGGTCTTGTAGTCCGAGGCGTCTATGGGGCCAGTGATGATGTGGGCGGCGTGCCAGAGGTGGGCTTCGAGATCACTCAAAGTTAGTCTATTCATTATTACTACTTACTTATCCTTGTTATTCAAGGTATCCAACTGAGTTAAGCATTAGCTCACTGACTCCGGTAGCCATCGATGAAAGCATTGAGCCTTACCTCGTGCTCTTCAAATTGGCCACTGGTTTCGCAACTTTCCCTGACCAGGTCCCTCAGTGGTCGATTCGCAATCTGTTCATCGAAAAGCCTATCCAAATGCTCGTGTGTGCTTGGTGCTACCATAGCACGTACATCGCGACCTAAGAGGTTGGCAGATCCACGCTCTGGCACCCAACCATACTGCTCCATCATCTCTTCCTGGGTATACATTCCATCATTAACACTTGGAATCTTTCGATAGTTAGCGCAGACATAGAAAAAGTCCTTCGCATCGTTTGGTCTTTTCTCGCGTTCTCGTTCCGTCCAGGAAACCAGTTTCAGTAGGGCCAATCCAACAGGCGACACCACTGATATATCTGTCGCGTGTGAATTACTGATTCGTAGATTTAACGCATGCTCACAGGCTTCACTGAAACCAAGAATGTTCAGAACAACATCGCCCTTAGGTGGCCAAGCGACAGCTTTGCCATCGCCTGAGATCGAGCCGAAGGGAACCAGGTCAACCCAACCCCCCCTTTGAAAATTTGAGACGATGTGAAGTCCTAGTCTCTAAGAAGCCTATATGCAGAAGCTCAGCTTTCAATGCTTCGAATGCTGACCAATCTGGCACCTGAATGGCGAAATCTATATCCTGGGTTGAACGACTGATAGTGGCTCCATAGTAGTGATGAAGTACCAAATCGCGAGCCGTTGCTCCGATGACGAACAACGGGATGGCTAATCGTTGGGCCGCGTCTGTTACCGACCGAAGAACAGCAAGGGTACTGGAGTCAACCTTGTTGGTTATATCGAGCGATGTACTCGTCATAAATCATCCCTGCTGCTTCTTGGTTTCTTGGATCGGCTGTTGCAATTA
The DNA here is from genome assembly GCA_007713595.1 of Sedimenticola thiotaurini. Lineage (GTDB taxonomy): Bacteria > Pseudomonadota > Gammaproteobacteria > Chromatiales > Chromatiaceae > Sedimenticola > Sedimenticola thiotaurini_A. Next base: position 51,037 of record VMRY01000061.1, on the reverse strand, counting down.
AATCTGCGTAGGCCAACACAGGTGGCACCACCCCTGGCTTAGCAATGTTTATGAATGGCAATGTGTCATCTCGCCAAAATGCCTGGTAGATATTGACTCTACCGGTGTCATCCCACATCGTTCCCGGTGCTGCCCTTAAACGAGCACGAGCAAGAAACTTGGCTTTTGCCTCTTTAGGCAAATAAACTGTTGCAACAGCAGGTTTCAGATATTTGGTGTAATGCGTCGCTGCAATCTCCCCACCCCAGTAGCCATGATATTTTTGAATATCGAAGCCTTTCCACCAGTAAGGGTCATCAGCGATAAATTCACCCATCTGCATTTTTGGACGAAGCTTCTCTGGGTAGGCTTCAACCCAACGATCAAGCAGACGCTTATACTCAACTAGTTCACGCTTCTTGCCATGACCATACTTAAAAATGAATCCCGCATCTTTTAAGCCATTAATAACCCACCCTACAGTACCCAAAGCCACGTCAGCCACATCAGCTATATCCCTATAGGGTGCAGCAGCCAGCTCTGGGCGGCACAAGAAAGCGAATACCACCTTCAGACCAGTTCTATCAAAAGCTCTATTCGTATCTCTTTTGGGCCATCCCATCTCCTGTGTCGGTTTGCGCTTTCCAGTCACGAAAACATACACGGGCGGCATATCTAGGTATGCGTTTCCGGCAGTGTCGATGAACTGTACGCGCTGTTCCCGTAACTTTTCAGCCATCTTGGGATTGATGTAATCGGCAACTAACAGGCCTTCCATTGGTAACGCCTGAACTTGATTAATCAAAGCACCGAGATTGGCTTGAGGCGCCCAACGTTTAATTTCCGCAGCTAGTCGCTCGTTTCGACCCTCGACTCCTAGCACAGCATCAAGGGTATATGGGCCTTCCCGAACTTCCAGCTCGTCGATGCGCAGGCGTAAGCCGGTTTCTCGTGCGACAGCGTCAACTGCTCTATTCAGAACCTCTGCATCTGGTTGGTTTATGGCGCCTTCGTACATAATTCTCCGCCGAACATTAATAATGTACAACTTATAATAGTGAACAATAAAGTCTTGACCGAAAAATCAAATGTTCATTATCATAGCTAGTACATTAATAATGTACAAGTAATTTTATTGTACATAATGCATGCAAATATAGCAGAAAACGCCTCTAGCAATCTAGAGGACACCAATCTAGAGGACGCCCATCATTAATTACCGGCGTGGAGGAAACACTACGGTGACCAGGCCCCTGTTTTCCAATTCCGGTTCATCCCCGAAGGTACGGAGAACGTTCTAAAAGTGTCAGTAAATTTTACAAAGACGGGATTTAAGCGCCAGCATTAGATGCCTATAGGTTAGAAATCAATGACCTAGTCCCTAAGGCATGTTTATTGCGGGTAAAGCGGCCTGACAGCAGTTAGGCGTTCTTATACCAAAACTGATGATCTGCGTATCAAACGATCTTGAACGACGCATCTATAACAACGTGGGGTAAGAAGCCATCATGAATATGCAATTCACCCGTTATGTACTTTTGGCCATTCTGGTTTTCAGTGGCACCGCCCGCGCTGGTGTGATTGAACTGGACTATGTCGCTGATAGCACACTGCGCAACGTCGGTTTCGATGGCACCCAGTTCACTGGCGGTTTTACCAACCTGGAATCTTTGATTCCAGACTGGTCCGCCATGAGTTATGACGTGGATAACAATTTGATGTACTACGTCGCCGACAGCACACTACGCAGCGTCGGTTTCGATGGCACCCAGTTCACCGGCGGCTTTACTAATCTTGAGTCCCTGGTGCCAAATTGGAATGCAATGTCACTTATCAATGACTCTGCATCCACAGTGCCCGTGCCTTCAACACTCTTGCTGATCGGACTGGCTCTTACCTGCATGGGCTTCCAGCGGTTTCAGGGCAGAAACACCGGCCCACTCGCTCACAGTTAGTGACGCGAGTCATCCCTAGGTTCGATATCAAATGGACAACTGAATATGGGATCTTTCCTATTGATGGAGCCGTCAATCAATGCACGGTACAGACCATACAGGGATCGAATGACCTAACGATATGTTGCACAGCCACGGGTTCCCTTTCACCCTCGCGCACGGGGGCACCAACCAGGGCCTGTTCCAGTGGGCCGGTAACACCGTTTTGATCACGGGGTGAGAAGTTCCAGGTAGTGGGCGCAACGATTTGATAGTTGAGGATTCGTCCGTTTTTGATCCGCACCCAGTGGCCGAGACTGCCACGCGCCGCTTCAGTCAAACCAAAACCTTCTGACTCCCGGGTGACACCACTTTCGACACAGAAAGGTTCTTTGGGTTTTAGCTGTCGGCACCACTGCTCCATTTCAATCAGGACTCTGGGCAGTTCCAACAGGCGCGCAATGACACGATTACGCACATTGCTGCCGCTGCTTGCTACCAGATCATTGATCAGCGGTTGCCCATCAATCAGTTGTCGTGCCAGTGCGCCCACTTCCACCACTTGTCCATCCAGGCGTGGGGCTTTGCACCAGGAGTAGCCGGAATCCATATCGGCATTGGGTAGTGTTACACCGTGATAGGGGTGTTGTGGATCGGCCTGCCCTTCCATCCAGCTATGGCTGATATCTTCTGTGATCTTATCGGGGTTCAATTCGGTCAACTGACCTTCATACCAGACACCTGATTTGAAAGTGCGCTCCCCCTCCAGAGGATAGACACCGTAGCTCATGAAGCGACCCGTTGTCTGGCCCAGCGTTTCCAGCTGCAGGTCCTGTGAGAGTTGCAGAAGTCGGCGGAAATCGCTCTGATCAGGGTCACCTGCATCGCGCCAGTTATCAAGCTGTTGTGGATTGGCAATCTCCAGTATCGCTTCAAGTTCAGTTCCAAACAGACGCGCTTCAAGAAAGCGTCTGAAACCAGAAATGATAGATAACAGTCGCACCTTTTCCGTGGCTTCGATACTTCGGGCACTGCCACCCGGCTGTATCCCCAAGGTGTGTGGCCACTTGCCGGCCATGATCCCCATCAGATGCATGAACTCGGCCCGAGCCTGCATGACATCGGCCGCGGCCCTGCCCTTCACCGCTTTGAAGCGTTTTTCAACGGCTTCAAACCAGGGCTCTTTGGAATAGATAGCCCGGGCAAAATCCGGCATAAAGAAGAGATAAAAATGGGTAAAGTGATCGGCCAGGTTTTCACAGGCGTGTATCAGATTGAGTGACAGCTCACCATTCATTGGACGTTCAACGCCCTGGGCATTGGCCAGCGCATCGGCAGCCGCTATGGATTGGGAAACAGAACAGATACCGCAGATACGGGGGGTGTAGATCAGGGCATCGCGCGGGTCTTTACCGTGCAGGATCTGCTCAAACCCCCGATACATGGGCGAAACGACCCAGGCCTCATTCACCTTACCATCGGCAATCTCCAGCTGTACTTCAAGATCACCCTCGACTCGATTGAATGGACCCACGATGGTTCTGCTCATTATGTGCCCTTCTTCTTGGTCTGTGGTGGAACAACAATATGATCTGCTACGGCATTCTGGCGCAGTCTTTTCGGAGTTGCAGCCTTGGAGAGCGAGGCCAAGGCGACAAACCACGCCTTCGGCATATCCGATGGTAGACCAATCGGTATGCCAGCGATCTTCGGTGTCTCCTGGAAACGGTGGCCCGGTTCCTGAAAACCGGGCGCTGTGCAGTTGATACAGGCATACCCACCACGCAGGCATGATCCCTCACCATTCCAGAGACGGGTATTACAATCGGCATGGGCCTGGGTACCCAGACAGCCCATATGCTCCATCATGCAACCCAATTGTGAATGCTCTTCGGCACTCGCCTTGAATTCGTAGTATTCATTACGTGGGCAACCGTGATGGACCAGGTGATCGGTATACCCCCGCGGTCGTTGCCATTCGTCCAGATCGGCCTCAGTGAAGTCGCCAAGGGCCAATTGCATCAGGGTTTCGGTAATCCAGTTAGGATGGGTAGGACAGCCGGCTACATTAATCACGGGCATACCACTACCTGATTGGTAGGACTCCCCCAATGCACCTCCCCGTTCTGTTTCTGCATACTGCAGACCACAGGCATCCGTTGGGTTACCGCCTCCCGCAGTGATACCACCAAAGCTGGCACCGGTACCAATTCCCAGTGTGTATTGCGCCACAGCTGAAAGATCACGCACCCAGTCAAGCATGGAGCGCCCCGTTCCTGCGAGGATATGGAAACGGCCGGTATTCTTTGGACCGCGCAGTATTGCCCCCTCAATACAGAGCGCATCCAATCGGACCTCTCCGGCCACAATGCGCTCAAGAAGATCGACCATTTCAGAGCCGGTCTCTTCACTCAACATGGGGTGCCACAACAGATTCACACCGGCACCTTCCAACGTATGAATAAGGCTCGGTGATTCGGCATTCAGCAGCGACAGGCTGCAGCCGCCGCAGCCGCCCGATTGCAGCCAGAGTACGTTAAAGCCTGTCTGTTGTGTCATTGGGTTGCCATCTCTGTTGCCACTTTCAATTATCTGCGTGTGCACGCATTGTGTGCCGATGCTGTTATGCCTTGTCGTGTTCGCCAGGGCATAGACAACATGCTCACCTTAAGCGGATATACCGGTTGTCGATTGCAATGGGCGCCTTGGGATTGCATTCACACCGCCTTCAACGTCAGGGTAAACATGGCGCCCCCATCCGGATGATTGGACGCCATCAGGGAGCCACCCTGATCATTCGCCAAACCATAGCTGATATAAAGACCAAGCCCTGTGCCTTTGCCTACATCTTTGGTAGTAAAGAAGGGATCGAACACCCGCATAAGATCCTGTTTCGGTATACCTGGACCGAAGTCGCGGACCTCTATGCGCACATTATCCCAATCCCGCCAGCCACGAATCTGCAGTCTGGGGGCATCCTCTTCATCCATCACATCGATGGCATTCTGTACCAGATTAACCAGAATCTGATGCACCAGACCTTTGATGCCAACGGCTTCCAGCTCTTCAGGGATATCGACCGTGACTTCCGGCTTTCTACGGGCGGCTTTCACCACCCAATCCACCGCAGTGGCCACCACTGGGGCCAATTGAAAAGGTTGGGTATCTTCCTGTTGATTGCCGGAGAAGCGCCGCAGATCGAGTACGATATCGCTGACCCGCTCAGCACCTTCCAGGGTGCCATCAATCAGTGATCCGATATCCGATAAAATATGATCAATCTTAAGCTGTTTACGTAAAGCCTCCCGCTCCTCTTCGGCGGTTCCTTTATGGATGGCATCAAGATATTGAGTGATACGACTGCCATAGCGTTTGAGTGCATGCATATTGCCAAACACAAAGCTGATGGGATTGTTCAACTCATGGGCCACGCCTGCTACCAGTCGACCCAGCGAGGCCATTTTTTCCGAGTGCACCAATTGTTCCTGGGCCTGCTTCAGTTCGCGATGTGTGGCGTGCAACTCTTCATAGGCGCGGCGCAACTCGCCAACTGGACGGCCGATCAGCACCATTCCAACCAGTCGTCCATTGTGATCAAAACGTGTACTGCAGTTCATTGCCAGTGGCGTCAGTTTGCCATCTTCCCGGATCAGATTAACCTCACAATCGTAAACCGTCTCGGAGCGGATCTTGTCAGCAAAACCTTCTATAAGATATTGGGATGACTCACCAAACAGCTCTTTGAAAGATCGATTCAGCAACTCTTTTTCTGACCGTCCGGTAATTGTCTCAAGTGCTTTATTAGCCTGTTGAATTCGCCCCCGAATGTCACAGACAATCAACACATCGGTCATCGCCGTCTGGACACTCTCAATAAAGCGCTGCGCCTCTTCAAGGGCGCTGTTCTTCTCTTCAAGTTCAACTTGATAACGAACCAGATCCGCATAGACCGAGTCCATCTTCTGGATGACTTCAATCCACGCCTCTTCACTACCGGAGGCGGTCATTATCTGCTCATCCGTGCTCAGACTGGCCATCAGACCACCTGCTGGCTTGGCTTTATGATCAGTTACCATGCCATGATCTCCCGGCTTGTTTTGCTCCGCATCCCTGCAACTCAGAGAGTTGATTCACTCTGCTCATCCTCACTGCACACCTCATCCGTTTGAGAAACTTGCTCCAAGCCATATCTTTCCAGTTTACTGCGCAAGCCAACACGCGACAGTCCTAAATCCCGCGCGGCCTGACTCTTGTTCCAACGATGACGAATCAGTGATTCGCGCAATATTCGCGCCTCAATTGATTCGATACGCTCCTTGAGTGAACCATCCAAGGTGGCGAGCGCATCCATCTGGGCCTCATCCTCTTTCGGTGCCGCACGCAACACCCGCGATGAGAGCAGTTCTGCACCCAGTGTTTTATCGTTACCCATTACCAGCATGTGCTGGATCTCATTCTGCAGTTCACGTACATTGCCGGGCCAGTGATAGGCCTGCATGCAGGCCAGTGTCTCGGGACTGAAGCCTGTAACCTGTTTGTTCAGTGAGCGCATGGCACTCTGCAGCAAGGCATTCGCAATGGGGGGGATATCCATCTTACGATCCCGTAGCGGCGGCAGATGTATCGAGATAGTGGAGAGACGATAATAGAGATCCTGACGGAAACGCCCGGCCCTTACTTCGGCCTCCAGATCTTTATTGGTTGCCGCAATTATGCGTACATCAACATGACGCCGCTGTGCACAACCCAGAGGCCGTATCTCGCCCTCCTGGATAACCCGCAGCAGTTTGACCTGAAACGCGGGTGATACTTCACCGATCTCATCCAGAAAGATAGTGCCACCATCGGCTCGTTCAAACAGGCCAGCCCGATCTTCCACGGCACCAGTGAATGCGCCACGCTTGTAGCCGAACAGTTCACTCTCTAACAGCTCATCAGGCAGGGCCGCACAGTTCTCTACCACAAACGGCTTGTCGCCCCGCAGGCTGTTATAGTGCAAGGCGCGGGCACACAACTCCTTACCCGTTCCTGATTCACCGGATAACAGCACCGTCACATCGTATGGCGAAACACGATTGACCTTGCCGCAGACAACATCCATTGGGCTGCCCTCTGCACGTACGATACCGTCATCACTGTGATGCTGTTGTTTGAGCTGTTTACGTTTATCGTTGACCTTCTGCTCCAGCACATCGGGATTACGTTTCAGTTCAATATTGAGCAGTTCATTTTCACGTTGCAGATTGAAAAGATGTGCCGCATTTTTCAAGGTCAACAGTAAACTATCGGGATGCCAGGGCTTGGTGATGTACTGATAAATACCCGCTTCGTTAATACCCTGAATAATATCTTCGGCATCGGTATAGCCGGAGATAATCATGCGGACCACATCGGGCCACTGTTGGCGTACTTTGGTCAGAAACTCTACGCCGGTCGTCTCTGGCATACGCTGATCACAGAGCACAATACTGACCCACTCCCGTTCCAATATCTGTTCAGCATCCTTCGCATTGGTTGCCGTCTTAACATCAAAATCATCTTCCAGAATACGCGCCAGCGCCTCCAGGCCACGCACTTCATCATCGACAATCAACAGGGTGGGTTGTCTGTTCATGAGGCCTCACTCCAGTCTTCGCTGTTACGCCTTCTGATATCCCGGTGATGGGCAATGGTAACTGGCGTGCGTGATTTCGGTACCTTATAGACAAAGTTATAGCGCGCTACATGGTAGCTGGGGTCAAAGCCATAAAAATTCAGGTTCATCCGTTCCAGCTCTTCCCGTCGATACTCTGCCAGCGGTTTTTCCTGTTCATCTGCCTGCCGGGTAACGCGTTTCTGTTCGAGCTTTTCTGCTAACGCAGGATCTTCTGCCAGCAGCTTGGCACGCTGTTTGAGCTGTTCAACAAAGGCCACGTTATCAATCGCGAAGTAGGCATCCAACAGCCCCAACTCATTGGCCTCGACCGTTCCCATCGGCAGACGGGCCTGGGTGATACGATGTGCACGCGCTTCGCCGACACGTTTTGGTAACAGATAGGTCCAGTACTCTGAACCAAACAGGTTACCCATATCCTTGTAGTGTGGGTTCAGCACTACACCGCTGCGCGCCCAGACATGATCGGCCGCACGTGCGAGGAAGACACCACCCGCTCCCGCGTTGCCCTGGAGGGCCGATACCGTGATGTGGGATTCTGTAGTGATGATCTCGCGAGCCAGATCATTGATGGCGTTGATGTTGGCCCAGGACTCATCGGCAGGACTCTCAGCCGCTTCAATCGTATTCAGATGGATACCGTTTGACCAGAAGTCCGGGCCACCCATCAGGACAATCACACGGGTATCCCGCTTGCGCGCCTCGATATAGGCCTCACGCAGGCGATTACACTGCATGGTACTCATGGCCCCGTTATAGAACGGGAAGTGCAGATAACCCACACCCTCCTGCTCTTCATAGTGGATATCACTGTAGCCATCCGTTATTTCGGTCAGCGTGGCTAACTGTTTACTCAACACCTGGGTCGCCGGCAACTTAAACGGGTGCGCCCCCTGTTTGTCTTTCAGATGACCGATCCAGACTGCGCCATCTACGGTGGCACGACAGATCGCCTCGCCGCAGTAACCCAGTATGACGCCCGGCTCACCACGTAACCCTTCAGCTTTGTGGGCATCAAACAGTGACAGCTCTTTTCCAAACAGCATGTCCTGTACGCCGGGAAAACCATCCGCACTGCGTATCTTGCGCAATACGGTTTCTGTATTGTCCTGCTGCCAATCAATACGCCTATCAGTCTGGCGCATCAGTGGTTGCAGTTTTCCACGCACATCACCCTGGTTGTAATCCAGCGGCTCGGGTTTGAACTGCTCTTCACGCATAGAATCGACCGCCAGCAGTACACCCTTCAGTGCGGCCTCAGTCACCTCGTTACGATAGAGACTCGCCTTGGTGGTTTCACGCATGGGAAAGTTGACACTGGCCCAGATATCGCCAGCATCCATCTCTTCTATAGCCTGAAGAACGGTGACACCCCACGCTTTCTCGCCATTAAGGATTGCCCAATCCAGAGCTGAGGGTCCACGGTCACCTTTAATACCCGGATGAACAATCAGACACAGGTATTTCGACCAGATCGATTCCGGTATGGCGCGCTTGAGAAACGGTGCCAGGATAAGATCAGGAGTGGATTGATCAACTGCCTGTTGGGTAACCGCGTCATTGACATCAAACTCCACGGAAACGGCATGCCCCCGTTTTTTCAGTTCAATATGCAGACGCTGAGTCAAGCTATTGAAGGCGTGAGTCAAGAGTAAGATCTTCATATTCGATTTCGCTCAGCAGATTCTGGGTAACTGTTCGCCGGCCAGCCAGTCAACAATCCGACTGCCACCAAAACTGGTTTCCATCTGGATAAAGTTGTGCTCATCTTCAATCACATCGCCTATGATGGAGGCATCTGCTCCTTTTGGATGGGCACGCATGACCGCCAATAACTTGTCTGCGTCATCGGCTGAGCAGATAGCGATCAGTTTTCCTTCATTGGCCACATAAAGTGGATCAAGTCCTAGCAGTTCACAGGCGGCATGCACTTCCGGTTTTACCGGTATATCCTCTTCGCGCAGTCGCATCCCAACATTGGACTGCTGTGCCATCTCATTCAGCGTAGAGGCCAGCCCACCCCGAGTGGGATCACGCAGGCAGTGAATATCTGGAACCGCCTGTACCATCTCTGCTATCAGATCATGCAGTGCCTGTGAATCGGACTCGATGGTGGTCTCAAAGGTGAGGTTTTCCCGTTTCGACATGATCGCCACACCATGATCACCCATGCTGCCGGAGACGATAATCCTGTCACCCGGCCGCGCACGATCACCCGATATATTGACTCCTTCGGGTACTACGCCAATGCCCGTGGTAGTGATAAACACACCATCGCCTTTTCCCTTCTCGACGACTTTGGTATCACCGGTAATCACTGGCACACCTGCCAGGTTTGCGGCGGCCGCCATACTCTCAACAATGCGCTTCAGATCCGCCAGCGGAAAGCCCTCTTCCAATATAAAACCGGCCGAAAGATAGAGTGGCTTGGCACCTGACATGGCTACATCATTGACGGTGCCATGTACGGATAACGAACCGATATCACCGCCCGGGAAAAACAGCGGTGAGATCACATGGCCATCCACACTCATCACCATGCGACCCTTGGCTACATCAAACGCCGCTTGATCATTACCCTGCCTGAGCAGTTCGTTATCCAGGTTGCTGACAAACAGCTCTTCAATCAGTTGAGCCATGGCACGACCACCACTGCCATGGGTCATGTCCACGGTGCCGTTTTTAATATCCAAGCGTGATGTGTATCTTTTTTTGTTCATCTGATTGAATTCGTCTGTAACCTATAATGATTAATTTCTTATAGGGGTTGGAGTCAGGTGTGACTCCGATCCCCCGGTTCGTAACAGCGTGGGTACAATGTCGCGCCCACCCAACACTACTTATGATGCCGCCTGTTCTCTGAATCGACCGTATGTCCAGTAGGCCGCACAGGCACCCTCAGAACTGACCATGCAGGAACCCATCGGGTTTTCCGGGGTACAGACTGTGCCAAACAGTTTGCAATCGGTGGGTCTTTTGACGCCACGCAGAATGGCCGGGCACTCACACCCCTTGATATCCGCTGCAGAAACCTCTTCTACTGGGAAACGCAACTCGGCATCAAACTCAGCAAACGGCTTCTTGATACGCAAAGCGCTATAGGGGACCAACCCGAGGCCACGCCATTCAAAGGCACGGCGCAGTTCAAAGATCTCTGCCACCAGCTTTTTTGCCTTAACATTGCCTTCAGCTGAAACAACCCGGGTGTATTCGTTCTCGACGTCATGCCGCCCTTCATTGAGTTGTCGCACCAGCATAAGAATCGATTGCATAACATCCAGCGGTTCAAAGCCGGCAATCACTACCGGACGCTGAAACTCTTCTGCAAAAAACTCGTAGGGTTGACTGCCGATAATGGAACTGACATGAGAGGGGCCAAGAAAACCATCCAGTGAGACAGTTCCAAGTTCACGCACTTCGGGTGACTCCAGAATATTCTGAATCGCCGCCGGCGTGAGTACATGGTTACAGAAGACAGAGAAATTTTTCAGCCCCATGGCTTGGGCCTGTTTTATGGCCACCGCCGTAGGTGGTGTGGTTGTTTCAAAACCGATGGCAAAAAAGACCACCTGCTTCTCGGGATGCTCCTGTGCAATATTCAGCGCATCCTGGGTGGAGTAGACCATGCGAATATCGGCCCCTTCCGCCTTGGCCTTCAGCAGGCTTCTTCTTTTGGAGGCAGGCACTCGCAGCATGTCACCATAGGAGCAGAGGGTTACACCATACTGTTCGGCCATGTTGATGGCCATATCGATACGGGATATCGGTAAAACACAGACCGGACAACCCGGACCATGCACCAGTTTTACATTATCCGGCAGCAGATCCTGTACCCCATAACGAAAGATGGCGTGGGTATGGCCTCCGCAGAATTCCATCAGGTGATATGTGCGATCGGGATGGGCTTCAGCCGCTATGGCACGGGAGAGTTTCTGCGCGGTTGCTTTGGCACGAAATTCATCAACGTACTTCATAGCACACTCTCCGAAAGACCCGCCTCTTCAAACATTCGCAGAGTAATAGCGGCCTCTTCCTCACTGATCTTGTTCAGGGCATAACCCACATGGATCAGCAGATAGTCACCCAGGCCTACATCTTCAACCAGGGCAATGGAGACATCTTTTTTCACATTACCCACAGAGACGGTAGCCATGTCCGCCGCCTCATCAATGGCGACAACTTTTCCAGGTATTGCAAGGCACATGCTTTCAGCAACTCCAGGTTGATTTTAAATTATCAGGACTGACTCATGCGGGATTTAATCCACTGATACCAGTCATCCATCCCTTCGCCACTCTTGGCCGAGAGTTGAATCACTTCAATATCAGGATTGACCCGACGCGCATACTCAATGCACTTATCCACATCAAAATCGAGATAAGGGAGCAGATCTGTTTTATTCAAGATCATCAGGTCGGCCGCATGGAACATATCGGGATACTTGATCGGTTTGTCTTCACCTTCAGTGACAGAGAGAATTGCCACCTTGTGTGCCTCGCCCAGATCAAAGGCCGCCGGGCAGACCAGATTCCCTACGTTTTCAATAAACAGCAGGCTGTTGTTTTCTGGACGCAGAGTCTCCATGGCGTGACCAATCATGTGCGCATCCAGATGACACCCCTTTCCGGTATTGATCTGTAACGCCGGCACTCCGGTTTCACGAATGCGATCCGCATCATTGGCGGTCTGCTGATCACCCTCAATCACTGCGATCGAGAGATCACTCTTTAGATCATCAATACTGGCCGTCAGTAACGTGGTCTTGCCGGATCCGGGGCTGGAGACCAGATTCAGCGCCAGTATGTTGAGGTATTTGAACAGTTGTCTGTTGGCCAGTGCATACTGATTATTCTTGCCCAGAATATCCTGCTCAATCTGTACCATGCGCGATTGACTCAGACCTGGCGCATGGGCGTGGGCAGGGCCTTGGCCATAGTCATGATTATGGCCATCGTGGTGATGGTGATGCGCTTCATCATCATGGGTATGACTGTGTGAATGCGTATGGCCAGCATGGTCGTGCGAATGGCTGTGCGCATGCGCGTGCCCATGATGCTCATGGGTGTGATCATGATGGTGGTCATGGTCATGATCGTGGTGATGATGCCCCTCTTCCTGACCTTCGATGCGAGTCTCGCCCTCGCCACAGCCACATACGGTACACATCAGTCCACCTCCAGTTCTTTAATACGCAGCTCATCGCCGCCGGTAATCTGTAATTGAAAACTTCCGCAATCAGGACAGGCATCAAAGCGCTGTTTGATCGGGACATTTTTGGAACACTCCAGACACCAGGCCACACCTGGCATCTCGATAATCTCTAGTTTGGCACCTTCTGCCAGACTGTTTCGGGTGACCACATCAAAGCCGAATCGCAACGCTTCAATCTCGACACCCGCCAGCGGGCCAATCTCCAGCCAGACAGATTTCACCCGTTTGAACTGCTGGGTGCTGGCCTGCTCTTCCATGACGGTTAATATTCCTTCACATATCGACATTTCGTGCATTACTAAGACCTGTGCTTCGATACGTCCCTGTAGCTTGGTTCCGGCCCGGCCTTCCATGGCCAGTCGTTCGATAACTGCGAATGTCCACCGGACATTCGATCCATCTCACCCTTCACATATCGACATTTCGTGCATTAAACAACCTACTCAACCTGTAGCTCATAACCCACACAGGGATCAATCGCATTAATCAAAAGGGCTACTTTTTGTTTCAGTAGCTCGACAGTATCTGACTTCAATCCCTTTAGACTTTCAGCAAGCACGCCGGATGGGTGGAAATTCCACTCTGTCGGGGCCAGGATCTGATAACGTGCTATTAACTCATTTTCTATTACTACGCGATGAATCAGCCGACCACGGGCCGCCTCGATCTGGGCAATACCAACCCCTGCAGGCAGTCGTGCATCCGTACTCACAGCTTCAACCTGGCTATCACCCTCTCTTAGCCGAGCGGGTATACCGGCCAACTCAACCAGCCTTGCGACCTGTCGGGCAAAGAGTCCATTCCCCCCAACTTGAAGTGCCGCTGCGACCAATGGTTGATCCAGAGTTCGGGTGAAAGGCGATGTCTCATAACAGCTTCCGGCAATTTGTGGAGCAGCAATAAACTGATCTGCCTCCACGCGCTCTAGCTGCTGCTCGAAAAACGACGGATCCAGCGGTGGTATCGGAGCAACAGAAGCACTACCCAGTGGGGACCATCCTTGTGTCTTTATATAGCGCAACATAGTGGTGGCCGGCGCATCTACCTTATCGGCCCAATCTAACAACGCATCATAAGAGCCTAGGGCCAGCCACTCTGCAGCAGGCATTCCAAAAACCTGCCGTTCCAGAAGCCTTTCCAGCTCAGCAACCAACGCCTCGGCTGACACCTCAAATCCGGTTGCGGGTGTTATCCCTGGAAAAAAGGGCCGCTCGTTGGGATAGCAGGTGTGGCGGTAACGCTTGATGAACTGCATGACTTCACCAACACCCGTTGCAGCTGGTGGCAATCCAAGCAGACCCGGCCAATCCAGCAGCACGCGCCACAGGTGCTCTTTGGCGGTCTCCAGCCAGACCAGATGATTCCTTGCCCTGGCAGTAGCGGGTTCTTCAGCAAGGCCCAATGCCTGTTCACAAGCCGTTACGGCGGCACTGGCCTGAGCGGTACCACATACGCTATACAGAAGTGGCAAGGTGCTCAGCAGATGCTCCACTGACTTGCCCGTGAAAATTCGCGGGGTCAGCAGTGGACGAGAGGATTGGATAGCCACATCCGTAATGGCCCCATCGGCCAACCGAATATGGATATCCAAACGCCCTTCTATATTGTCACTACCGTTACCCATGAGCCAACCAAGCCCTCCAGATTACAGATTGTCACACCCCAAGCCCGGGTGATTTGAGTAGAGCAAAATACAGGCCAGCCACGATCATTCCACTCGACTAAAGCATCGGGGTCTGCTGCCAAGCGATTTACCAACACCAGATTCGTTTCATCGCCAACCGCCCAAAAGACTCGCCAATGAAATATTATTTCTTTATATTCAGCCAGTTAAAGACTAATAAATGGTCTCACCAATGATAAAAACTAACCAATACAAGATTCCATACCAATCTCCTCCATGGGAGTAATTAGTGGAGTGATCAGCATAATTACAAAATATGAAAACCTAATGACCGGTAACTTGATAACCAGTCTAGCGCAATAACTGGATAGTTTATTTGCTCTGGGGCAATTAAAGAGGATTGGCGATACTGTCTCACGAAAGGAGGCTAACCAGAACGGGATGCTTTCTATATAGTACCTATTCAGATAACGGCTAATCGCAGCCCACCTTTAAAGGGATGATGCAGCACGCGCCGCCTGATCATAGAGTCCTGAGAGTAAACAGAGTGCCTTGCCAGCCCATCAATCTCCTGACTCCCCGCTCCAGAATACCCAGTGAAACCGCCAAGCGATTAAGCCCAGGCTATCATCAGGTCAACGCTCTGCCATTTTTTAACTCAAATGCCGGTAATCAGTTAATCCCATAACCCCCACCTCCCGGGGTTTCAATAATAAACAGATCACCAGGCATCATCTCGACCTGCCCCTGATGGCCTAGCTCGGTAACCCGTCCATCGCTGTGCTCAACAAGATTATGCCCTACTTGCCCCGGACCACCACCAGCTAATCCATAGGGTGCCACAGAGCGATGACCCGCCAGGATATTGGCCGTCATGGCCTCCAGAAAGCGTACCTGCCGGATCGTGCCATCACCGCCCCTGTGTTTCCCTTCGCCACCAGAGCCGTGACGAATAGAGAAGGACTCCAGCCGTACCGGGAAACGCCACTCCAGCACCTCGGGGTCGGTCAGGCGGGAGTTGGTCATGTGGGTATGCACGGCCGAGGTGCCGGGTCGCTGTCGCGTAGCACCTGCACCACCACAGATCGTCTCATAATACTGGTATTGCGCATTACCCCAGGTGAAGTTATTCATGGTTCCCTGAGATCCGGCCGCCACACCCAAGGCACCCAATAAGGTATCCACAATCACCTGTGACGTCTCCACATTACCGGCGACCACCGCGGCAGGATAATCGGGATTGATCATAGAGTGCTCTGGAATAATGACCTCCAGCGGTTTCAGGCAGCCTTCATTGAGCGGGATCATGTCACCCACCAGACAGCGAAATACATAGAGTACGGCCGCGCGACACACCGCCGCAGGGGCATTGTAATTTCCCGGGTGCTGCCCACTGGTACCTGTGAAATCTATCGTTGCCCGGCGTGCCGGCTTATCCAGTGTAATCTTGACGCAGACCTGATGACCATCATCCATGGGATAACAGAACTCACCATCATTGAGCACACCGAGCACCCGCCGCACAGACTCTTCGGCATTATTCTGAACGTGCTCCATATAGGCGTGCACGACCTTCAGCCCGAAGTGATCCACCATACGCATCAACTCCTGAACACCCTTTTCGCAGGCCGCGAGCTGGGCCTGGAAATCAGCAATATTGGTGTCGATATTGCGCGCGGGCCAAGGACCACTGGCCAGCAGTGCGCGTATCTCCTGTTCACAAAAGCGCCCCTGATCGACCAGCTTGACGTTATTGATCAGTATCCCCTCTTGTTCAACCGAGGTTGAATCCGGCGGCATGGAACCGGGGGTGGTGCCACCGATATCGGCATGATGACCACGGGAGGCAACATAGAAAATCACCTCATCACCCGTCGGATTGAATACCGGCTTTATCAACGTCACATCAGGCAGATGGGTACCCCCGTTATAGGGATCATTCAACAGATAGGCATCACCCGGCTGCATGCTACCCGTTCGTTCCCGGATGACAGTCTTGATACTCTCGCTCATGGAGCCTAGATGGACCGGCATATGGGGCGCGTTGGCGATCAGATCACCCTGCTGATCAAACACCGCGCAGGAGAAGTCGAGCCGCTCCTTGATATTGACCGAGGCAGCCGTATTCTCCAGCACCATGCCCATCTGTTCAGCAATGGACATGAAGAGGTTATTAAAGATCTCCAACATGACCGGATCAACACTGGTGCCGATAGCCACGCGCTCAGGCAGCGGAAGGTAGCGCTCCATAATAATGTTGTTGGCTGGGGTCAGGGTTGCTTGCCAGCCCGGCTCTATAACGATCGTCCCAGTACGCTCCACCAGCACCGCCGGTCCCTGTACCGGCTGATCACAGGGGAGCTGATCCCGATCATAAAAGGCGGTATCACAATCATTACCCGCCATGCGGGTGGTATGGATGGCATCAGCATGTAGTCCTGTTTTGTCACAAGCATTAAAGTTCGACAGATCAGGCCGCTCACCTGCACCAATAACTTCAACCTGAATCGCCTCCACCACCAGTATTTTTTCAGGGGAGATAAAGCCGAAGCGCTGCTGATGGGCCTGCTCAAATTCACTTTGAATCATCGCCAGGTCAGCAAAATTTACCAGCAAAGCCGTATCTGACCCCTGGTAGCGCAGGTGCAGTTTTTGCTCACAACGGATGGCCGAAGCTGCCACACCCTGCGCCTGCATCTCAGCGACACCCTCATCCTGCAAGCTCTCAAGGCCAGCCGTTAACTCACTCATAAGAGCTGGAACCAGATCAGCCTCCACGGCACGGTCACGCATCAACCGCCGATCAGCCAGCCCCATGCCAAAGGCAGAAAGCACCCCGGAATAAGGATGCAGATAGACCCGTTTCATCCCCAGTGAATCGGCTACCAGACAGGCATGCTGCCCGCCCGCCCCACCGAAACAACAGAGGGTATATTCAGAGACATCATAACCACGCTGTACCGAGATCCGCTTGATGGCATTGGCCATATTCTCAACGGCAATCGCCAGGAAACCTTCCGCGACCTGTTCAGGCGTGCGCTGATCGGCTGTCGCCTGGTTTATCTGTTCGGCCATCTCTGAAAATTTTTGTCGGACAATGGCCACATCCAGTGGTTGATTAGCCTCTGACCCAAACACCCTGGGGAAATGATCCGGCTGAAGCTTTCCTAGCATTACATTGCAGTCGGTCACCGTCAGAGGTCCACCATTGCGGTAACAGGCCGGACCAGGATAGGCGCCCGCTGATTCGGGTCCTACCCGAAAACGCGCCCCATCAAACTGCAGCATCGATCCACCGCCTGCTGCCACGGTATGGATTAACATCATCGGTGCGCGTAACCGAATACCCGCCACCTGGGTTTCAAAGGCCCGCTCATACTCACCGGCATAGTGGCTGACATCCGTCGAGGTACCACCCATATCAAAACCGATCAGCTTATCAAAACCGGCGGCCTCAGCAGTGCGCACCATGCCCACCACGCCACCCGCTGGGCCCGACAAGATGGCGTCTTTACCCTGAAAACGATAGGCATCGGTCAGACCGCCATTGGACTGCATAAACAGCAAACGGCCACCCGCCTCCTGCATACCTCCCAATGATGAAGCGACCTGCTTGACATAACGCCGAAGTATGGGGGAGAGATAGGCATCTACCACCGTGGTATCACCCCGACTGACCAGCTTCATCAACGGACTCACTTCTGAGCTGACCGATACCTGGGTGAAACCAATATCCCGCGCTATCTGCGCTACCTGTTCCTCGTGAGCAGGATAGCGATAGCTGTGCATGAAGAGGATCGCCAGCGCTCGAACGCCCTGATCATAGGCCTGCTGCAATCCCGTGCGCACTTGAGCTTCATTCACACTCTTGATACGTTCGCCCTGTGCATCCACACGCTCATCAACTTCCAGCACTTGGCTATAGAGCATCTCTGGCAGCTCAATATCCAGCGCAAACAGATCCGGTCGCGTCTGATAACCAATCCTCAGCGCATCACGAAAGCCTCTGGTCACCACCAACAGGGTCGGTTCACCTTGTCTTTCCAGCAAGGCATTGGTCGCTACTGTGGTGCCCATCTTTACCGCATCAATCCGATCTGCTGGCAAAGCTTGATCCTTTGCCACACCCAGCAGATCACGTATCCCTTGAATAGCGGCGTCCGGGTATTGTGCTGGATTCTCTGACAGCAGCTTGTGTGTCACCAGTTCCCCATCGGGTTTGCGCACCACCACATCGGTAAAGGTGCCACCACGATCAACCCAGAACTGCCATTTACTTGCGTCAGCACTCTTGTCTTGCATCACTGGCTCATTCATTCACGACAAATCTCAATCATCCAAATATTCAAAGAGACATTAACTCCAGACCATCAAGTTTGAACGCCCCGGATTGATATTCATTCTGTCACAGTATAAAGGCATTCGCGGGGATCAAAGCTGATTCACTGATTTTTCATATACTCCGCACGGGCTCTTAA
This sequence comes from Sedimenticola thiotaurini, assembly GCA_007713595.1. Taxonomy (GTDB): domain Bacteria; phylum Pseudomonadota; class Gammaproteobacteria; order Chromatiales; family Chromatiaceae; genus Sedimenticola; species Sedimenticola thiotaurini_A. The sequence goes on along the minus strand of VMRY01000061.1, from coordinate 32,158 downwards.
TGGCACGCAGGATTTTAGTTTATATTTTCTTGGATATTACGATAGGGATTACTGACCACCCGGACGAGTGACAGTGACGAAACACTACCGACTACGGGAACGTCTCTGGATGGAATCGCCGAAAGTGACATTTCCCGACTACAGACAGGGCTCTAATAATGGAGAATATACACGAATACAGCTCTATTAGTGGCGATGGTAGCAGTGGTGTCGTATCAACTAAAACCAGTGACAGGCAATCGATACATCGCCAGCAACTGCTCCATATCAGCTCCAAACCAAAACCTCCTAAAGTTTATGGAATTCAAGCCGAGATAAAGATGTTAACCATCCCACCTCCAGATGGGTGGATTCCCATAACGCTGTACTGCTGATAAACGACTATCAATAACAAATCCTGCTTCGCCAGGAATAACTACACGTCTGTTAGGCTAGGGAGTAATAAATGTCCGACACACTCGTCAATGAGATAAGGCCGGAATATACCAACGTCCTACAGACCATTATTGACTTTCTGCCAGGCGGAATCACCCTGTTTGATATTGATCTTCGGATGATTGCCTGTAATGAGCAACTAAAACAGTTACTCAATTTCCCCCCTGAACTGTTCAAGAATGGATTGCCGACGATGTACGAGCTGGCAATTTTCAATGCGCGTCGCGGGGACTATGGCCCCGGTGATCATGAAATCCTGGCGCAACAGGTATTGGAACGTGCGCGTAACATGGAACATCATGTCTACGAGCGAACACGGCCAGACGGCACGGTGCTCGAGATTCGCGGCACCCCCCTGCCCGATCGCCGCGGCTTCGTCACTATCTATACAGATATCACGGAAAGGAAGCGTGCCGAACAGGAGGCAAAACGCACCGCTACCTATCTGGACACGGTGTTGAACAGCCTGCCACAGGGGGTTACCGTGGTGGATGAACAGCTTAACCTGGTACTGTGGAATCAGCGCTTCATGGATGTATTGGAGCTTCCAGAGGATCTCATGCGCACCGGCGTTCGCCTTGAAGATGTGATTCGATATAACGCCCAACGTGGCGATTACGGTGCAGTTGACCCCGAAAAAAAGGTGCAGGAAGTGGTGAATCTTGCCTTGCGTTTTGAGCCTCATCGTATGGAGCGAACCCGGCCACAGGGACAGACCATTGATGTAGAGGGGCGCACGATGCTGGTAGATGACAAAGTAGCTGGTTTTATCACCACCTACACCGACATCACCGAGCGCAAGCAGGCCGGGCTGTATGAACAATTTCGCAGCCATACACTGGAAATGCTGGCCAGTGGTCAGCCACTCCCCGCCATACTCGACGCCATCGCGCGAGGCATGGAACAACTCAACCCCGCGATGCTTTGCAGTGTCCTATTGCTGGATGGCAAAGGCAGGCATCTTGAAATCGGCGCGGCACCCAGCCTGCCCGATTCTTATATCACCGCCATCAATGGTACTGAAGTTGGGATGGGAGTCTGTTCCAGTGGTACAACGGCATTTACCGGAAAGCGCGTCATTGTTGATGACATAGCAACACATCCCTATTGGACAAGCTACAAGGAACTCGCGGCTGAAGCGGGATTGAGCGCGTGCTGGTCCCAACCCATCCACTCGTCAACTGGAGAAGTGCTGGGCACACTGACCATTTATCATCGGCAGCCACGCACGCCCTCAGAGTATGATCTCTCCATCATGGAACAATCCGCCCATCTGGCGAGCATCGCCATTGAACGCAGTGCCGCGGCAGATAAGATTCGCAGCAGCGAGGCCCTCTATCGCCTGTTGACGGAAGATACCGTCGATGTGGTCTGGAAAACAGATCGGAACTTCCGCTTCACCTATATCAGCCCCGCCGATGAAAGACTGCGAGGCTACCGGGCCGATGAAGTGCTCGGCAGTCATGCTCTGGAGATGTTTACCGAAGAAGGAGCGGCTGTCGTTACGGAAATCATGCGCAAGAGGCTGGTGGCTGAGAAGAGTGGAGAGCAGACGGGCTTTGTAATTTTTGAAGCGCAACATCGCTGCAAGGATGGAAGTGTAATTTGGGGAGAGGTGCTGTCCAAGCCAGAGCGCGACTCACACGGAGCCATCACCGGCTACCACGGCATTACCCGGGAAATTACCGAACGGAAACAGATGCAAGACCAGGTACGGCAATTGGCGTTCTATGACACGCTTACCAAGCTACCGAATCGTCGTCTGCTCAATGATCGCCTGGCACAAGCCATGGCTTCCAGTAGCCGCAGTGGTTGCCATGGTGCGCTGATATTCCTCGACCTCGACAACTTCAAACCACTGAATGACACCCATGGGCACGCTGTGGGCGATTTGCTGTTAAGTGAAGCAGGGGATCGACTGAAGGATTGTGTGCGTGAGACCGACACCGTAGCACGCTTTGGTGGCGATGAGTTTGTGGTGATATTGCGCGACCTGACCCCGGATAAAGCCGCATCGATCTCTCAGGCCAAGATTGTTGCGGAAAAAATCCGCAGTGCATTATCTGAACCCTATCGGTTGCCTATCAGACACGAAGGAAATGCTGATAACGAAATCGAGCACAGTTGCACCGCCAGTATCGGCGTAGCTTTGTTTATAAAGCACGAAGTCAGCCAGGACGACATCCTAAAATGGGCGGATAAGGCGATGTATCAGGCCAAGGAAGCCGGACGAAATGCTATCTGGTTTTATGATTCACAAACATGAATGGCTGCAATGAAAGAAGAAAGGTCATCTGGGTGGTACGCACCCCTTATATATATCTTGCAACTTGGGTCTAATCGAACCCATTGCATCCTGCTGTTGACGTATTTAGCGGAACGCATTTCTTTTTCTGCCTCAGCGCTCCGCCAATAACAACTTCACCGCCAGGCCGGCAAACACCACGCCACTCAACCGGTTGAGTATTAGCGCACCGTTACCCTTTCGCAGGAAGCGCCCTATCCGGCCGGCCGCCAGGCTGACCAGACCAAACACCAGAAAGGCACTGAGCATAAACAGCACGCCCAAAATAGCGATCTGCAGGGTGACACTGTCCAATTGTGGATTGACGAACTGTGGCAGAAAGGCGAGAAAGAACAGTGACACCTTGGGGTTCATGATATTCATCACCACGCCACGCAGATAGAGTCGCTTATAGCTCTCACGGCTGGAGGATGAGGTCAGTTCCTCTGCTGGGGCACGAAACACCTTCCACGCCAACCAGGCCAGATAGAGGGCACCACCCAGCTTAAGCAGTGAGAACGCCACGGCAGACTCCTGGATAAATACTGCCACACCCAGAGCCACGGCCGCAGTGTGCACCACCAACCCACTGCAGAGCCCCAGCGTAGTCACCACGCCTGCCAATGGGCCGCGAGCAATGGATACCGTTAGCACAAAGACGTTATCCGGCCCTGGTGACAGGGCCAGCAGGATGGCGGATGAAATAAACAGCAGAATAGTGGCAATATCAAACATGGCGCTTCCTCACTTGGGGACAGATCGTACCGCAATCATCAGCCATAGGCCGTTAGAGTTTGATACCCAGCATCAGATCCATCACATTGGTTCCCGTTGGCCCGGTAGTAATCAGGTCCCCACTGGCTTCCAAAAAGCTGCCGCTATCCGCCTGGGCCAGACATTTTTCATAGTCGAGACCGGAGGCCCGACTACCCCGACTGACGGTTGCGCCATCCACCAGGGCGCCCGCATCACTGCCGGGACCATCGCCGCCATCGGTCCCCGCCGACAGGAAAAAGGTGCTTCTATTTCCCGCTATAGAACCGGCCACTGTCAGCGCCAGGTGCTGGTTCCGGCCACCTCTGCCAGGCTTCTCTGGCAGTCGGATAGTTGGCTCACCGCCCCATATATAAAGTCCCGGCCAGGCATCCTTCAGCTCATAGGCCAAACGCCGTCCCACGACCTCAACATCGCCCCCCAGATGGGCGTGTTGTGTGGTCACGGCATAACCCAGCTCGCGGGCCTTTTCTGCTGCCGCCTCGCGAGCCAGACGTAATGATGCGACGATCTCAATATGAATATTCTCTGAAGAGACTGACACAGCTGCTACCGGCAGGGGTAGCAACGCTTTCAGCCACTCTGGCAGATGCAGATCTTCCAGTGTATCGATTGAATCACCCGGTGGAACAAGCAGCCCTGAGCCGATCACACCCGGATCATCTCCCGGCACATCCGAGATCAACAGCACCCGTGTCGGGCGTCCGTCTACAACAGAGATCAGCCCGCCCCCCTTAATTTTTGAGAGTGACTTACGTACCCGGTTCATCGCATTAATCGGTAGACCGCTGCCCAGCAACCAGTTATTTATCTGCTGCAGTTGGGCAAGATCGACCCCCTCGCATAACTGCTCCACCAGACCCGATGCCCCACCGGATATCAGGAACAGCAATTGGCGATCTTGTGGCTGCGATTGAATAAATCCCACCATCTCATCGCCGGCTCGAAGGCTGGCTGCATCAGGTACCGGATGACCACCCTCAAGAGCGCGCAATCCATAAGTCTGCAATAGAGCTGCATCCAGATACCCCGGCTTGGAGATCACCAGGCCATCGACTATTTGATCATCCAGTACATCCACTGCACCCAACGTCATCGCCTGGGCGGCTTTACCCACAGCTATCAGCGCAACATCGCCCTGGACACGCTGTAACAGATTTTTGACACAGGCCCGACCATCGACACGCGCCAGACCCGCCTGAAAAACCTCCAGCAGATCAGCTCGTACACGGGTGATATCGGGCATTGTATTAACTCCTGTTATGAACTGGCTCTATACGAGTATAAAAAAAGGACCATTCTATCCCCCCGCGCCAGATATGATAAGCTGAAGCTCACGCCGGTTTGGGTACCGCATGGGGAGCGCTCTTGGAAAGCATACAGATACGTCGTCATTTCAGCCGCAATATCCTGTTACGCATGTTGTTACTTGGCGCTGCCACTGCGGCTCTGCTCTATTGGAAGCTGGATTTCATCAATGATATCTACTTCAGAGACCAGATAACACCGACCGGGCTGATCATTAACGGCACCATACTCGCCTTGTTTGTGCTGGGCATGCTAAGAATTATTGGCATCCTGCTCAGCTACAGCCTGGAGGAGCGCTCACTGATCCAGTTTATGCGTAACCTGCGCGACAAGGTTGATCCTATCTATGAGATCTCCGAGGGCCGCATGATTGCCCGGCGCTATCGCACCCTGGAAGTTTTAAGTAACGCTAACACCCCAATCAACCATAACGCCCTGGCCACCACACTGGTGGCTTCAGAAAGCACCCGTAACAGCCTGCCAAAATTCATCAATAACACGCTGATTCTGACCGGCGTATTTGGCACCATCGTCTCACTCTCTATCGCCTTGATCGGCGCATCTGATCTATTGGCCTCGGCCGTCAATGTCAATGGTATGGGGGTGATCATCCACGGCATGTCCACCGCGCTCTCTACCACAATCACTGCCATCGTCAGCTACATCTTCTTTGGTTATTTCTATATGAAACTGACCGATGTGCAGACCAATCTGATCAGCGGCATAGAACAGATCACCGCGACCCATCTGATGCCCCGTTTTCAGATTCAGACAGAGAGCGTGCTGTTCGAATTCAGCGGCCTGATTCGCTCTCTACAGAGCCTTATCAGTAAAATGGAGGCATCCCAGTCCTCATTCCAGAATCTTGCCAATGAGATGCAAAACTCTCAAAGCAATATCGAATCACTTGAGCAGTGCATCAGCAATGCAGTGAATAAAGTCTATGACGACCGCATCCATCCCATCGCACAGGAGATGAACGATATTAAAAAGCTTCTGCGTGATGGCTTCAGGTTACACGAAGAGCCATGAACCCGGATGGCAGCTTTGTTGACCTGCGGTTAAACCGCCAGGATGGTCAGAACCAAGAGAGTTTCTGGCCCTCGTTTACCGACATCATGACCGTGATTGTGATGATCTTTGTCATCGCCATGGTCGTACTGCTGCTCCGTAATCTTGAACTGGTCAATCAGCTACGTGCCACCATGGAGGCCGAGCGCACAGCGATGGAGCTGGCGAAGGTGACCGGCGAGGAGAAAGAGAGCCTGGCACTCAAGCTCTACACAGCCGAGAATGACATCTCCATGCTGCGCATGCAGCTCATGCAGATGGAAGAGCAGGGACAAAAACAGGCCGGGACTATTGACACCCAGCATCACGATCTCACCCTGCTTCAGTCAGAAAAGGAGGCATTGCAGCTGTTGCGTGATCAGCTAAACGCCGAAAACTTCACCCTCAATCAACGCCTGGAAAAAAATCAGGTCGCCTTGCTGAAACAGCAGCAGGCTTTGAGTGAAACACAACAAACCCTGCTCTCTGCGCGGCATCAAATCAATCAATTCCAAGATGAAATTGCCGCTGCCCGTTCGGATCTGAAAAGCCTTGAAAGCGAGCACCAGGCTACACAGGAACAGTTAAACCGCCTGCAGCAGCGTTACAGCAACCAGGCTGGAGAGCTACTGAGTGCCCGTGTAGCTGAACGGGAAAGTGGTCGACAACTGTCCACCCTGCAGACCGACTTCGAACGACTAAAACTCAAATATGACAAGTTGATACGCCCCGCCCGCTCTCCAGCCGGACACTATCTGGTTGAGGTGCGCTATACCAAGCCAGATAAGCAGATCATCGTCGAGTACCAGACTCAAGACAGGGAGGGCTACGCGCCTATATCACAGGAGAATCTGGAGGCACTCTTAACTGATCTTAAGGCTCAGAAAAAGACCGGACTTTATATCAAGGTCATTTTCCCTGAGAACAGCGGACTCACTTTCACCGAGGCATGGAGCCTCACTTCCCACCTGCATGGTAAATTTGACTACTATTTCCAGGAGGGAGGCCAAGAAATGGTTCCCGTCTTGCCCGGTATCCAGAGCGAATAATAACAAACCCGATGTTCCACGATGTCATGACCTGGCCCAAAACGGGCTGACCTAAGTACTTATTTACTAAAGCGCATGCGGATTGAGGTTTTATTGTTATACTTTGGACCAGATGCTCGAAAATAATTACAAATTGGTCTGACTATGCCGACACCTGTCATTATCTGTGACGATTCCAGTTTTGCCCGAAAACAAGTGATGCGAGCTCTTCCTAGCGGATGGAATGTAGACATCACCTACTGTGAAAACGGCCAGGAGGCGGTTGAGGCGATTGAAGCGGGGAAAGGAGATATTCTCCTTCTTGACCTGACAATGCCGGTAATGGACGGCTTTGGTGTTCTGGAGCATATCCGAAAAAAAGACCTTCCCACCTTGCCGATCGTAATCTCGGGGGACATTCAACCAGACAGTTATAAACGCGTGATGTCCCTCGGTGCAGTCGCCTTTATTAAAAAGCCGGTTGATCCGGTTGAGCTGACAAAGATACTCGACGACTTTGGCCTGCTGGGTATACTCACCAAGCAGGTTACTGTCGACAATAGTCAGATCTCATTCAATGAGTGGTGTCAAGAGATCACCAATGTTGCGATGGGACGTGCGGCTGATCTACTGGTAAGAGTGATAAACGAAAAAGTTGAGCTCTCTATTCCCCATGTCAGTCTGATGGAGCAAGGTGAATTGGAGATGACTCTGAATGCAGCAACTCAGGGAGACAGCTTCTCCTGTATCACCCAGGGTTTCATTGGTGGAGGGATAGCCGGTGAGAACCTGCTGATGTTCCATGACACTGAAATCAAACATGTCGCCAAGTTACTCAATTTTGATCATGATCAGCTGGAGGAATCAACAGAGATTGAGCTCTACATGGATATCGCCAATGTACTGGTAGGTGCCTTCCTCAAAGGATTTGCTGAGCAACTGGATGTCAGCTTCAGCCAGGGCCATCCGCGTATATCAATTCATACGCAAGATAGCCACGAAATCCTTAAGCGAAACAGTGCTCATGAGAAAAACTTGACCATCGAGATCAATTACGTGATCGGAGATAACCAGATCAGCTGCAACCAGTTAGTACTCATCACGCCGGAATCCATATCCTCGATGAAGATGCGTTCAGGTGAGGAGATTTTCTAAAAATGATTCAACTGAGTGACGATATCTCAGAGATGCACTTGCTGTTAGGCATCATCCACAATGTCGATGTGGGCCTTGTCGTATTGGATCGGGATTACCAAATCAAGATCTGGAATCATTTCATGTGGAACCACAGCGGCATCAACCCCTCAACGCTAGTCGATAAAAATCTGTTTGAGGCATTTCCTGATCTGCCTGCACAGTGGCTGCAAAAGAAACTGGACACAGTCTTTCTGCTAAACAACCGTGCCTTCTCCTCCTGGCAGCAGCGCCCCTATATTTTCAAGTTCAACAGTTATAATCCGATTACTGGCGGTTCTGACACCATGTTTCAGAACATGACCATTTTTCCGCTGATTGGTGTGTCAGGCAAGGCCGAGCACGTCTGTCTCATGCTCTATGACGCAACAGACGCAGCCCTGGACGAGCAGGCTCTACAAGCAGCCAATCTTGAACTGGATCGCCTGGGACGTATTGATGGCCTGACAGGTCTGCTCAACAGAAGGGCATGGGAGAATGCCATGCTCAACGAATTCAAGCGCTTCCCGCGTAGTAGACAAAAATCCACTATGGTGATGTTCGACATCGACCACTTTAAAAAGGTCAATGACACCTATGGCCATCAGGCCGGTGATGAGGTAATTCGCATTGTTTCCGGAATGCTGCTGGAGACCATACGTGAAGTTGATATTGCCGGACGTTATGGTGGTGAAGAGTTTTGTATAGTACTACTGGGTACTGACAATAATGGCGGCGTGATCTTTGCCGAGAGACTTCGCGAAGCCGTCGAGGCGACTGAGGTTTTTTACGAGGATCAACTGATCAAATTCACCATCAGTCTGGGGGTGTCAGAGATCAGTGAAAATATCAATTCGCACACTGAATGGCTGGAACAGGCCGATAAGGCACTCTATGAGTCAAAAGAGGGTGGACGAAACCGAACCACTCTCTACAACAAAACAGATTAATTTCAGCATTTAGGCTTGGGCCTGATAACAGGCCCTAAATAACCCGTTCACTCATAATCTTCCGGCCTGCACCCTGAAACTTTTACAAATCAAAAGTCGATCACTTCATAAGTGACTGACTGAATGCTTGGCGCAGTGCTGATAATGCAGACTCTGGCATCAAAACACTGCTACTGGAGGGCTGCCCGGGTTACTTTCAGATCGTTGCCGAAAGATGGCACAATCTACGTCAGGGGTTAATTACTGAGCGTGCTTACCTGCTTAGGTTTTGACGCCACCTTATCTCTCAGATAAACGGGTGAGGCAAACTCTGCCGCTACCGCATCACCATTCCTGAACCCCGCCGCTCCAAGTATGGCTACATCCTCGGCACTGCAGAACAGTTGTGCCTCATAACCGCTTAGTGCATCACCCAGACGCTGTTTCAGTTCATCCGTATAACTATCCCAGCCTGCACCTACGCCCTGCCAGTTCATCCCTACGGGTAGAGTGACATCGCCTGGGGCACAGACCTCTTCATCAATCACCGGTCTAACCAGTCCCTGATCATCGACTTCATAGCCACCCCAGTAAACCTCCTGCATACGGGCATCATAGGCAGCCAGCATACGCTGAAAGCCAAATTCCCTGTATCCCCGCTGGGCAAGTGCCGCCAATGTGGAGATGGCCACCACGGGCAAATCAACGGCAAAAGCTGCACCCTGTGCCACACCAACTGCTATTCGCACTCCGGTAAAGGCCCCCGGCCCCCGGCCAAAAGCGATGGCATCCAGTGCCGACAAGCCTATCTCTGCCTCTGCCAGTAGCTCCTCCATCATGGGAAGAATCAGCTGACTGTGCATTCGTGGTTGCACCTGATAGCGTGAAAGCAGCTGCCCGTCGATAAGCAGGGCGGCAGAGCAGGCCTCGGTTGCAGTTTCAATGGCGAGTATTTTCATAGCCAGGATTGTATCGCAGGTCGCAGTGAAAATGATCACTTTCTACAGCCACCGTGCCATTTTCTGTCTACAATGTGGGGTAATTATGCTGGTCTATTTGCGGAGCCTATTATGTACTTTGGTAAAAAATATGAAACTGCGCCCCAGGGAAATACTGTAGCGGATGATCGCAGAGCCATCCACAGAAGACACCTGATCTACTATCTGCGTGTATGGGATACCGCCACAAATAATCAACTGGGCCATCTGGTTGATATCAACACCGATGGTCTGATGCTGATCAGCGAGAAACCGATTGAGACTGGCAAGAGATTCGATTTGGAGATTCGCTGGCAGAATATGGAAGGTGAGCCAGACGCTATTCGCTTCCAGGCAATGAGTCGTTGGAGTAATAACGATGTAAATAAAGATTTTTACGATACCGGCTTTCAGCTGGTCGATCCTACGGAAGAGACACTGGATCCGATTCGCGACATGATACAGCAATACGGATTCGGCGAATGATCACACCGTTAAAGCGGGCCAAAAGAGGGAAACACTAGTCCGTTTCTGATTGAAAAAACTGCACTACATCTTTCAAATCACGAGTTCTGGCCATGGATGGCATACTATCCAGAAAGACTTGGCCGTAACCTTTTTTCAACAACCGGGGATCACAAATAACCAGCACACCCCGATCGGTCTCATCCCGGATCAGACGCCCGGCCCCCTGCTTTAAAGCAATAGCCGCCTGCGGCACCTGGAACTCCATAAACGGATTTCCACCCTGTTTCCTCAAGGCATCAATGCGTGCCTGAAGGACCGGGTCTCCTGGCGAAGCAAACGGCAGCTTATCAATAATCACACAAGAGAGCGCCTCTCCCCGCACATCCACCCCTTCCCAAAAGCTGGCGGTACCCAGCAGCACGGCATTACCCAATTTTCTGAAACGAGCCAGCAGTTCACCTTTTGGCATACTGCCTTGCACCAGCAATGGATAGTCAATGCGTGACTCGAGGGACTCGGCTGCCTCGCGTAGAGCCCGATGACTGGTAAAGAGAATAAAGGCTCGTCCCTGGCTCGCCTCTAAGACCGGCACCACTATATCCAGAACAGATTGATTATAGTGAGACTCCCGGGGCTGCGGCATCCCCTTGGGGACAAACCAGAGTGCCTGCCGCTGATAATCAAAGGGACTATCCCAGCAAGCCGTGCGGGCTGAATCCAGACCCAGCTGTCGCTGAAAATGGCCAAAATTGTTACCCACCGCTAATGTCGCCGAGGTAAAAATCCAACTACCAGGGTGACTGACCATCTGCTCTTTAAACAGCCCGGAGATATCCAATGGCGTACGATTCAAACGAAAACTCTGGCGATAGGTTTCAAACCAGCGAATGTAGCCACCCTGCGACTCATCTTCTGCCAGCAGCTCATTGAGACAGGCCCGAATCGACTTGCAGCGTGTCAGACAGCTGTCCAGTCCTTTGCCTCTGCCTTGAATGGTGGCCAACAATGAGGCCATCGCCTGCAGAGACTCATCAACATGATTCAGCCCCTTGATCACCATCGGCTCAGCCGCAATTTCTGACCAGGAACCACGACGCAGATCCAGACCAAATAGCAGACGCAGGTCACGGACAGCTTTACTCAAACGTGCGGACTGTTCCGGGATCGCCTTCAGATCACCCGCCTCCCGCTGATATTCGGTATCGATATCGCGACACAGATCAAGCAACTGGCGACCACTGAGACCGCTACCAAAGAAGTTACCCGCCACTTCAGGCAACTGATGTGCCTCATCGACAATAAAGCAGTCTGCGCTCGGCAGCAGTTCCCCAAAGCCACCCTCTTTGAGTGCAAAATCGGCACACAGGAGGTGGTGATTGATCACAACCAGATCGGCCTCCTGGGCGCGACGCCTAGCCTCAACCAGATGACAGGTGCTGTAAGCGCCACACTCCTGTCCCAGACAGTTCTCTGTCGTGGAGGTAACCAGCGGCCAGATTCGGGCATCCTCGGGGATATCAGACAATTCCGCCACATCACCACTGCGGGTTCGACCGGCCCAGCGCTGAACCTGCATCAACTGATCGACCAGTTCGCGACTATTCAGTCGACCTTCAAGCAGGGTCATTTCCATTCGATGGGTACAGAGATAGTTGGCGCGCCCCTTGAGCAAGGCCACGTCGACCGGGACAGCCAGGGCCTCTTTTATCCGCGGCAGGTCACGATGGAACAGTTGATCCTGGAGGTTTTTGGTGCCGGTTGAAATAATGACTTTCTGGGCAGACAACAGGGCAGGAACAAGGTAGGCGAAGGTTTTTCCGGTGCCTGTGCCCGCTTCACTGATCAGCACCTCGCCCTCCTCCATGGCCTTCAGTACTGTTTCAGCCATGGCCTCCTGCTGTGGGCGGTAAGTAAAGCCATCTACGCAGCTGGCCAGCAGACCCTCAGGGCCCAGAATATCGCTGATTTCAGACATTGTTGACTTTATCCGGCCTGGTTATCCCAGATCTCGGGGGCCAGTCCCTGCTCGCGAGACCAAACCAGGCGTCCAATAATCTTGAAGCGGGCTACTGAAAGTGCACCCCGTTTGGCACGGTTGCTACTGGACTGATCCATGAATTCCAGCAGTTCATCCCGATCCGCTTCATAGATCTCATAGGGTTCATAATCCTCATCCATCAGGACCAGAACGACACAATCCCACGGCTGATCAGCCTTTATCTGGCCGATTCGCTGTCCGGTCTTGCTCTCATCAAAAATGGTCCGGCTCTTGATCTGAATGCGCAGATCATTGCGGGATGGATCCACTGCATCATAACCACCAATCGTGGTATCCTCTTGCTTCAGGCGGAGCAGACGGATGGCATCATGCAGGGCTATTTCGTTGCTGATTCCAGGCAATGGTTTGCCCATAGTACGCCTATACTCGGCAGCTAGCTGTCGGGCTTGACCAATCAACTTGTCGGCGGCATATAGGCTCATGCCGATAAATCTCCACGGATTTCAATGGCTTTTTGCAGAATTGTATCCTAAACGGTTAACAACTGTCGCATTGTCGAATAATTAGGCCTTGGCGGGCCAATCACGCCGCGCCTCAGTTGAGCATCCGCGCCTTGCGTTCCGCCACTTTGGCACCCGTAATATCGCCAGATGAGCGTTTGGCCTTGGCTATCAGCTGCCAGTTTTTCCGTTTCAGATCCACATCACCACCGGCCAGAGTCAGCGACTTTACAGCCAGATCAGAGGCCAGAGTAACACGGCCCTGATCCAGCCGCAGATTAGCCAACCGATACCAGAGATAGGCATTACGCGGCTCAATGCGAAGGGCGCGCTCAACGGTGCTGACAGCCCCATCCAGGTCTTGCTGATCGGCCTGCTGGCTGGCCGTTTTTAGCAGCGCCGAAACCGCCTTGCTGTGCGTCGGTGTCAGACTCGGCCGACTGGCAGGCTCATAGGCACTAATCTGTATCTCCGGTTCTCTTGCCGGTGCAGTAACCGCCCCCTGCTCGATGGCAGAGGATTCAGGTAACGTCGGCCGGGTCGTGATCGATTCCGCCGGTCTTTGTGGTGGTGTATAGCAGCCAGTTAATATGAGCGCTGGCAACACTACCCCAATCAATCGCTTACAGTTCATTCAAAAAAACTCCGAAACAGCTGCCGTATGGATGTACCCGACTGCCCCACACAGGAGGCTGTGAGGGTAGGCGCCGAACCAGCAATGAAGGGAAACTGTCTTGCCCCCTCGCAGCCTTCATCTGCCTTGAATCCCGATTTGGGGTCTATCCAGACCGTCTCAACCGAATCTGGCCTGAGCAACTCCAGCGGAACAGGTTGTAATCGACGCATCATATCACCCCACACCTGTAATGCACCCGTGGAACCGGTTAATCCGGCCGGTTTATTATCGTCACGTCCGACCCAGACTACCGCCACTCTGTCGCCACTGAAACCGGCAAACCAACTGTCTCTCAGCATATCCGTCGTACCGGTTTTTCCGGCAATATTCAGGTCATTGGCCACATAACTTGCCAATCTTCTGGCCGTTCCGTTGCGTACAACTTCCTGAAGATTACGATTCAACAGATAGACAGGGCCGGATGGCACCGCCTGACGCACAGTCAATGGATAACGCTGTAGCGGTTGCCCACTGCTGGACTGCACCGCACGAATCGCCCGCAGCGGTGAGTAAAATCCGCCCGCCGCAAAGGCCTGGTAGAGCTGCGCCACCTCCAGAGGAGAGAGTGAAATAGACCCCAGCAACATCGCCGGAAGCTGTTGAATAGGGCGACTGACGCCCATCTGCTCCAACAGATCAGCAACGGTATTCAATCCCAGTGCCATGCCCAACCGAACGGTGGCCAGATTATAGGAGTTCGCCAGCGCGGTATGCAGAGGAACTGTGCCGTGAGAGGTGTGGTCGTAGTTTTCCGGAACCCAAGGCTCACCTTCCCTGCCCTTGATGCTGATTGAGCTGTCTTCTAACTGCGTTACAAGCGTGTACTGATCCGGGCGCATCAGGGCGGCCAGATAAACAACCGGCTTCACCAGTGATCCAATTGGTCTGATGGCATCCAGGGCACGGTTAAAGCCAGCATAACCGGCACTTCTGCCACCCACCAGCGCCTGCACTTCACCACTCTCGCTATCAACCAGAATAGCCGCGCTCTCGAGCTTTTGCTTGGGCAGACGATAATCCTTCTCTAGCTTGGTCAGTCGCTCTGCCACGGCAGTCTCAGCCTGCTGCTGCGCCCAGGGATCCAGCGTGGTAAATATACGCAGACCTTCTGATGTCAGATCCTCTTCACGATAATCACGATGCAGCTGTCGCCTGACCAGATCCATAAAGTCAGGATAACTCCCTCGCCCATCTCCTTTCTGCTGGACACCTAAAGGCGCTTTTTTTGCCGCCAGGGCCTCTTTTGCCGAGATAAGACCCTGTTCCTGCATCACAGACAGCACCAGATCCCTGCGCTCTTTGGCTCGCTTTGGATGACGCCGCGGATCATAGAATGAAGGCCCCCGGACTTGTGCCACCAGCAACGCCAGCTGAGGATAACTCAACTCGCCCAGGGTACGATTAAAATAGAAATGACTGGCCAGACCAAAGCCATGAATCGCCCGGCCACCATCCTGCCCCAGATAGATCTCATTGGCATAGGCACCGAGGATCTCATCCTTGTCATAATGCGCATCCAGTAGCAGGGCCATGGCCGCTTCATTCAGCTTGCGCCAAAGACTGCGTTCCCGGGTCAGATAAAAATTCTTTACCAGCTGCTGGGTCAGTGTACTGCCGCCCTGAACTACACTGCCTGCTCTCAAGTTGGCCCAGATGGCACGCGCAATCGCCTTTGGATCCACCCCCTGGTGTTCATAAAAGGCGCGGTCCTCCATCACGATAAGGGCCTGCACCAGAAAATCAGGTAAATCAGACCGCCGCACCAGTACGCGATCTTCATTATGTGCCGGATAGATGCTACCGATCTCTGGCGCTTCCAGTCTAATCAGCGCCAGCTCAGCGCCACCCACTTCGGTAAGCTGATCAATTTGATTGCCGGAGAAGCGCACATCAAGAAACCGGCCCGGTTGTTCACCATCCCAAAAATTAAAGCTTCGGGAACGAATCAGGATACGTTCTTTGTTCCTTGACCAGCTGGCAGGCTGTTTCGGATAGCTGCTCTTTTGATACCCCATATATTGCAGCTCAGCCACCAGTTGTTCCGGTGAGACCGCAGCGCCCGGGTAGAGCTCCAGCGGACGACCATAAACCCGCGCGGGTACCGCCCAGCGCTTGCCCTCAAATTTAACCCTGACAGTATGATCCAGATAGAGGAGATACACGCCCAGCAGCAGCGAAAAAAGGAAACCAAGCGCAAGCAGACGACCCAACCAACGGCCGAAATTTCCCTTTTTACGTGCCCGTCGTTTTGCCGGAGCAGCGCGTCGTCCACGGGAGGCTTTACGTTTGGCTGGGCTCTTTTTCGCCTTTCGAGGTGTTTTAACCATCAACTGCTACTTGAATTCATGTATGGGACAGACTATCGCTTATTGAAAAATAACTATAAGAAGCATTTTTAGTGGCTTTTTTCAGCCAGTGGAAACTGTAACAACTGGGTGGCTATCTGCTGATTCAAATCACCTATCCATATGGGTGCATCAACAGGAAGCGTAGTCTGTGGGCGAAATCGAAAATCTCTCGGGGCGATCAACACAGATACATTGGACTCGCCAATCAGGGCAGTCAATATAAACAGCTCTTCAGCAGCACTGTTCCCTATCGCTATGCAGCCTTTTGATAATCGTCCACCATGTATAAAGATATCGCCACCCAGATCTTTCCGGCCATCCGCTTCTGCCTGTTGACGATCATAGTCATTGGGATAATCCAGCTTCAAAGAG
Source organism: Sedimenticola thiotaurini (assembly GCA_007713595.1). GTDB lineage: Bacteria > Pseudomonadota > Gammaproteobacteria > Chromatiales > Chromatiaceae > Sedimenticola > Sedimenticola thiotaurini_A. Next base: position 15,837 of record VMRY01000061.1, on the reverse strand, counting down.
AGATGATAGGCACTGTTGGGGTTTAAAAGTTCAATCTGGTAACGCCCTTCTGGGACCTGGTAATCACCCTCACGCAACTTTGGACCCCGCTTACCACTCATGCCTTTAACCCGGTAATCCTTTATGTGCTGCCAGGTGCCCGAGGTATACGACCAAAGTTCCAATAACCGGGTGTCCTTAAAGGCCACCAGTGCCACCTTCTCTGGCGGCCATGCCACATTGGCAAAATCAAAACGTGGCTTAAGCCGTTTCTGCACCCGCTCCTGATATTGAGCTAATACATCGTCAATTGTACGAATCGGATCTTTCGCTTCTACAGCTCCCACGGTAAAAAGCAGCAGCATGACCATACTCGCCCAAAAACCTGTCAGACTCCGCTTTACTTGCTGTTTTCTATCAGCTGATTTGAAAAAGGCTAGACTCATAACCCTGCATATCTACACCATAGCGATAAAAAATGAAACCTTCCAAACTCATCCCTGCCGCTTCAATTCCGGACACATACCCTCTTCCGGTTCTATTAACACACTGAAATCTGCGATCAGCCGCACAGCACGCCAAAGACATTTCGCTAGAATGATTCCTATTTCTACCCATCATCGAGAGGAGTGGCAGGCAATGTGGATAATCATCCAGGGCATCCCCCTGACCACAACACAGCGGGAACTGAACCAGTTTCTCAATAATCAACTCAATGGCAGAAGCTGGTTGGGATTCAACCGCAATCCCGCAATTCGCCTAAAAAGCTTTTCCATCCTCAAAATGACAGATCGCTCATCGGGGACAATGGAGTGTCACGGACTGGCGGAACTGGAGACAAAGAAACCGGATGAAGAGACCTTACAGGCCCTGAATGGCCATCAACTGCAGGGCCGAACCATTGCCGTAAGAAAATACTACCATCGCTCCAGCAGACGGATTGCAAAGAGAGATGCCAACCAGGGTCTTTGCTCTCCTGTGCAGCAGGAACGACGCCGGCCCTATCTGCATATTGAGATGCTCAAATCCACTACCGACCGGCTCACAGCGGGCCTGCTTTGATATCCAATAATAGGTGCAATTAAAAAAAACAGCTATTTATCGGACAAAGAGATGTGGTTTTGATTAACTCTCCAGCTCGCTCTCAAATGCCTTGACCACATCCTTAAACTGGTCGCGGTTTTTCTTATTCAAGTCCATCAGAGCACGGTGAGCTTCCAATAACAGTTGTGTAGTTTTCACATGCCCGGAAGCAATCTCAGGAATTTCCGAGAGCTTATCCAGTTCAGTCTCTCTTGCCGCTACAATATTGAACACATTATCGAAACCGACAGCTTCCAGTAACTCATTAATATCCGGCTGGTCTGATATCAGCGTCACCTTGGGCAGACCAGCCTTTTGCATTGCCCTTGCCAGTCGCGCCAATATACCCAAGTTAGTGCTATCAATGCTGTCAGCTGCAGTAAGATCAACCACAAAACCCTTCAAGCCCTCTTTCTCTAGGAGCGGTTGAAGATAACGATCCAGGGCAACACAAAGGGTATGACGCACATCACCTTTATAGCGGAGAACCTCCACCCCATCCTGCGTACCATGCAAAATCTGACCACTATTCATCATCACTGCCACGCACTATAGATAAAAAGGCAATATCGTCAGGTATCTCATCCAGCTCTTCAATGTTAAAACGCTCAACCAGATCGTCAATTTCCGGGCTGCCATCTGCCACCATCTGTAACAGCCACTCGGTTCGTCTGCGGGCTGAGTCTCTTGGAAACAGCTCCAGAATACCATCAGAAATCATCAACATCTGCTGAACAGATGTAAAATCGATCTCATGCTGCATAAAAATTGAATCTTCAAACAGACCTACCGGTTTATCATGACTGGTCAGCGTTTTGATCTCCTGCCCATCAAAAAGCATGGGATAGGGAAACTGACCACCCGAACAGAAACGCAAGCGGTGTTCCCTGAGATCCAACACGCCATAAAAGATGGTCAGGTACTTTTCGATGGGTGAGACATAAATTGCACGGTTCAGATGATCCAGCATATCACTGGGCTGTCGGATCACATCCTCCTGATCCCGCTGATAGGCATCCAGATGTTTTTCAAATAACGTCTTCAACATGACTGTCACGAAAGCTGATGCCGCTCCATGACCCGAAATATCGGCGATATAAAATCCGACCTCATGATCGCCAATCGGAAAATAATCTACAAAGTCACCACTCAATAGCAGTGAAGGAAAAAGTTGCCGCCGAAATTTATATTCACCAAATTGTGCTTCCTTGGGTGGTAACAGGCTCGATTGCAGCGCTCGGGCCGCTTCTTCATCCTCTCTAAGTTGCCCCAGTGCCGCTGAGAGTTCTATATTGAGTGCTTCCAGATGTTTCTGGTAGGCGTGATTCTCTTTAATCAATCGGGCCCGATTGAGCGCACGCTCCATCGCTGTATCCAGAGTCTGGAAGTCAACAATCGGCTTTGTAATATAATCCCACGCACCCCGTTTCAGGGCTTGAATGGCATCGGCTACCTGGTTAGCACCTGAAACAATAATAATGGGTGTATCTGGTGAAAGTTCAGTAAGAGTGGAGAGAACATCCAAGCCATCCATCCCAGGCAAGCGCAGATCACAAAGTACCAGATCGGGGTTTGACTCTTTAAACAGTGCGATGCCTTCACTTCCACTGGATGCCTCAATATAGTCGTACTCCATATCTTCCAGGTGTGCGACCAGGCTTCGCCTGACAGCAGCTTCATCTTCAATTGTTAGAATCTTTACAATTTCACCCATTAACAACCCGTAACGCCTGGCTATTTACTTGGAACAAGATAACCCATCAGTGCCAGAACAGTGACCAGTCATCCCCCATTGCCTCTAAGTTTAGACAGCATATCGCCCTAGGGGGTAGATTAAATTTTCGAACAGCTTTGATATTTAAACACTTGGCAGGTCAACTGCACCCGGTTATGGCAGTGTATAAGGCAATATGCCGAAAATTGCCAGGGTGTTGAGGCTGGGAAGGCAGACTATACGCAGCGTTAAGAGTGGACCCAGTAAATACAGTTCCAAGGTGGTCGTGTATTTACTGGGTAACAGAGATCACCGTTTGATCCCTTTATCATCCCAAAAGGGGCGACTCGCCTCACCCTCTGCATCGGCTCGCGAGACCCCAATATCCTTGAGCATTTCATCACTCAAACGCATCAGTTCATAGCGCTCTCTAGCAAGCATATGCCAATGGTAAACTCTTTCTGCGAAGTCGATGAGAGCCATACGCAATTTATTGATCGGCCGCAAAGTCATCTGTTGCTGGAGATGGCTAAGCGCTGTGACGGGGTAATTCGCAAAATCAACTGATTTCATAATGCCTCCTGACTGGTTGATACCGGCCCCTTGAATACCGGTTGCAGAAAGTCTGGTCTCATGCTAAACATTAATCCAACGAATAGTTTTGATGAAATACATCAACATAACGGATGGGTTGCCCTATGACACCGGTATTCGATAATGAGCTGTTACGCACCTTTGTCGCCATTGCAGATTCGGGGGGCTTCACCCGTGCTGCCGAACTGGTGCACCGTTCCCAGTCAGCAGTCAGTATGCAGATGAAAAAGCTGGAGGAGATGGTCGGTCGCCCCCTGTTTGAAAAGGTGGGGCGCAGTATGATACTTACCCCCGACGGGGAGATCTTGCTCAACTTTGCAAGACGCATCTTACGACTGCATGACGAGGCTGTTTCCACCCTGCAACAACCCGACATGGTGGGTAGTGTCCGTATTGGCATACCCGATGACTATGTGGCCGCATTCATTCCACGCATCATGGCCCGGTTTGCCAAGTCCTACCCCATGGTCCAGGTAGAGGTGATCTGCAATCACAGTGAACACCTGACGAAGGCAGTTAAGGCAGGCGAGCTTGACCTGGCTATCGTAACCAGCGTACCGGGCAGTATGGATGGCGAGATATTGCGGCGCGAATCTACGGTCTGGGCGACCTCAAAACATCACTTTATTCATGAAGAGAATCCACTGCCGCTGGTTCTGTTTCAACCTGGCTGCATTTTTCGTCATTGGGCAATGAAGGCGCTTGATAAGATAGACCGGCCTTACCGCGTGGCCTATTCCAGCCCCAGCATCACGGGCATAGAAGCAATCGTTGGGTGTGGACTAGGTGTCACCGTACTGGTTAACAGCATCGTAAATGATTCCATGCGAGTCCTGACTGCAGCTGAAGGTTTTCCTGTATTACCGGAATCCGCCATTACGTTACTGAAAACAACTACTTCTTCTTCCCCGGCCATACAATGTCTCTCCGACTATATTGCCGAGGGATTCCGTGATAGTCAGGCCAGTGCTGCCTGATCGCTCGTGATAAAATTGCTCACGTCATATAACAAGCAACAGGGGTTGATTGATGTTTACCGGAATTGTTCAGGGCACGGCGGAGGTGGTGGCGATTGAAGAGAAGGAGCGCTTTCGAACCCACACCATTCGAATGCCAGCAGCGTTTCTAGACGGGTTGAAAAATGGCGCTTCTGTTGCCCATAACGGTTGCTGCCTTACGGTAACCGGCATTGTTGATGATCAAGTCTCCTTCGATCTGATGCAAGAGACCTTGCGCGTGACCAACCTCGGTTTAGTCCAGATCGGTGATCGGGTAAATTTCGAACGTGCTGCCCGCTTTGGTGACGAGATCGGTGGTCATCAGATGTCCGGCCATATCCTCTGCATGGCGACGGTCACCCGAGTCATCCGCAGTGAAAACAATCGCCAGATATGGTTCCAAATACCGCAGGACTATATGCGTTATATCTTTACCAAGGGCTATATCGGCATTGACGGAATCAGTCTGACCATCGGTGAAGTCGACAAGGATACGTTTTGTGTCAATCTGATTCCCGAAACGCTGGAACGGACTAATATGGGCATCAGGAAGGAGCAGGATCGGGTGAATATAGAAATTGACCCTCAAACCCAGGCGATTGTTGATACGGTGGAGAGAGTCTTGACCGAGCGCGATAAATAGCGCCTTCGACGCCACATATCAGACCGTAAGCAGCTGTTGAATACGCCGCTGCAATACAGGTATCAGCTCCTGTTCAAACCAGGGATTGCGCCGCAACCAGAGATTGTTGCGTGGACTTGGATGGGGTAATGGCATACATTCCGGCCAATACTGCTGCCAGCTCTCTACCGTCTGAGTGAGTGTCTTTTTTCGTAATTCAGCAAGGTGATAGGCCTGCGCATACTGCCCAATGGTAAGCACCAACTGGATATTCGGCAGCTCAGCAAGGAGCCGTTCATGCCACTGCACTGCACACTCGGGTCGGGGGGGTAGATCACCCCGTTTACCCGTACCGGGATAACAGAAGCCCATCGGAATAATCGCAATCTGAGACGTATCATAGAATTGCTCACGACTTATTCCCATCCATGATCTGAGTCGGTCACCACTGGGATCATTGAACGGAATACCCGTCTCATGCACACGCCTTCCAGGTGCCTGGCCTGCTACCAGAATGACCGCCTCTGGGTCGGCACGAAATACCGGATTGCAGCCATAAGGTAATTGGGCTTCGCAGAGGGTGCAGTTTTTTATCTCTTTAACCAGAGAAGAAAAGGTCGCTTTACTCATGTCACTGATCTCTATCTAGAGAGACAGTGGACGATAACAACTTAGCGGGGAAATGTGTAGTGACACAGCACCCACTGATGGGGCGCTGTGTCGATGAATTATGCGGTTGATTTACTAATGAAATTACATACCGACAGCAACTGGCGGCTTGGACTTGTTATTACCCGCCATATTGGCCTGAAAAATGGCCTTATGAACATCGCCCAAGCTGAGCATACCCTGAAGTACACCTGCTTCCGCAACCGGAATCCTTCTGAACTTATGACGCACCATGGTCGTGGCGGCTTGCAATATATGCTGATTAGGGGAAACCGTAATCACATCTGTAGCCATGAGATCGGAAACATTAAGATTAACCACATCTTTATATTTATCCATCATGCTGGAATAGTCACCCGCACCCAGACCATCGGCCATCATATCTTCAAGTGTGGGAAACAGACGATGAAACACATCTTTCTCCGCAATGAAGCCGACCATTTTCTCTCCATCCATCACTGGCAATCCACTGTAGCGATAGAGACACATCAGCGACACGACTTCCAGTAGACTGGTGTCCGGAGTCACTGTCCGTGGCGATTTAGTCATTATCTCTTTAACCTGCATAGCATCATCCTCCAAAAATTCCTGCACAACATCGGTTGTTTAGTGCAACCACGCCCTGACTGTGTGCTGTTATTGTTTTTTTACTGCTACAAACGACAGATGAGTACTTTAAAATCTGTTCGTTTCCGAAAAGGACGGGATAAACAGCAGTTTTTCATTTCCGTCAGTGCCTGCTTAAAACGTGGCTGACCCTAGTAATCGCTGATTTATCACCTGTTTGTCCACCCGGTTTGTCTTTATGCGGTCATAAAACCCGGGCGGAATATCATTAGGCTTTGATTATATAGCCTCAAATTCCCAACATAATCTGTTCGCCCTCCACCCGAACGGGATAACTTCTGACGCAACCCACATCCGGTGCCACAGCCTCGCCATTTTCCAATTCAATAACCCAGTTATGCAGCGGGCAGGTGACCCGATGCCCGTGCAAAATACCCTCTGAAAGCGGTCCCTGCTTATGCGGACAACGATTAGAGAGTGCAAAGACGGTATCGTCGCCTGCACGAAAGATGGCAATCTCATCATCCTTGGTCTTTACTACCCGGGACCCCAGTCTGGGGATCTCTGTAAGCTTACCTACTTCTACCCACTTTTCAGTCATTACTGCTGACATATCACTCTCCAACCTTTTTCATCGGTATAAATTCATGGGCCTCTGCACCCTTCGCCCGCGCTGTCCAGGGATCATGCTGAGCCACTTCTTGAGAATCAATAAAGCGACGGCGTAACTCCTTTCTTCCCGGTACATCTTCCAGAATACGTTGCTTGATATAGGAGAGACCGATGCGTTCCACCCAGGGTGCTGTACGTTCCAGATAACGCGCCTCTTCACGATAAAGCTGAATGAATGCCATGCAATGCTCCATTACTTCCGCTTCTGTCTGTACACGACACAGCACATCTGTTGCCCTTACTTTTACCCCACCATTACCACCGATGTGCAGCTCGTATCCTGAATCGACGCAGACCACACCAAAATCCTTGATGGTGGCTTCAGCACAGTTTCTTGGGCAACCGGATACCGCCATCTTGAATTTATGTGGCATCCAGGAAGCCCAGGTAGCCTCCTCAAGCTGCATTCCAAGCCCTGTTGAGTCCTGTGTACCAAAACGGCACCAGGTAGATCCTACGCAGGTTTTTACCGTGCGTAGAGCCTTGCCGTAGGCGTGCCCTGAGAGCATGCCACGATCAGTGAGAAACTCCCACATGGCGGGCAGATCCTCTTTTTTCACGCCCAGCATGTTGATCCGCTGACCACCGGTAAAGTGCACCTCACCGACATTAAATTTTTCGGCCGCCTCGGCAATAGTGCGCAACTCATGTGGTGTGGTTCGACCACCCAGGATTCGGGGAATGACAGAGAAGGTTCCATCTTTCTGTATGTTGCCGTGTACACGTTCATTAATAAAACGTGACTGTGCGTCATCCTTCGCTTTTTCCGGCCAGGTGGAAATCAGGTAATAGTTGATTGCAGGGCGACAAACATGACAACCATCCGGTGTATGCCAATCCATCTTGTCAAATACGTCCTGCTTGTCTGTCAGTTCATATTCACGAATGGTGGAACGGACCTGATCATGGGTAAACTCAGTACAGGCACAGAGCGGCTTTGCCTCTGGTGCCGAATAATCGCCACCCAGGGTATTCGCCAGTATCTGTTCCACCAAACCAACACAGGAACCACAGGAGGCACCTGCCTTGGTGTGCGACTTCACCTCATCAACCGTAAAAAGACCTTCGCTGGTAATCGCTTTTACGATGTCCCCTTTGCAGACACCATTACAGTCACACACCTGCGCCGCATCACTCATGGCAGAGGCCTGGGTTTCACCACCATGACCAGAACTACCAAGATGTGCAGACTGCCCAAACAGCAGACTCTCGCGCATATCGGAAATATTGGTACCTTCACGCATCAACTGGAAGTACCAGGCACCATCCACTGTATTGCCGTATAACACAGCGCCACTGATACGGTTATCCTTAATCACCAGTTTTTTATATGTACCGCCAGCAAGATCCTGAAAAACAATCTCCTCGGTCGTGTCGTCACCATGAAAATCACCGGCAGAGAAGAGATCAATCCCCGTTACTTTAAGTTTTGTGGAAGTGACAGAACCCTCATAGCGCCCATAGCCCAACTCAGCGAGATGATTTGCGCATACCTTGGCCTGCTCAAAGAGTGGTGCAACCAAGCCATAACATGTTTCACGATGCTGCACACATTCACCCAAGGCATAGATGCGTGGATCATAGGTCTGCATGGTGTCATTCACAACCACACCACGCTCACAATAGAGACCAGCCTTTTTTGCAAGTTCTATATTGGGGCGAATGCCAACTGCCATCACTACCAGATCGGCCTTCACAATAGATCCATCGGCAAAGCGGACTCCCTCTACACGCTTGTCGCCAAGAATGGCCTCAGTCTGCGCGCCCATCATGAAGTGCATACCATTCTCTTCAAGAGAACGTTTCAACATGGCTCCCGCAGCTGCATCAAGCTGTCGCTCCATCAAGGTATCCATCAGGTGGACAACAGAGACCTCCATGCCCTGTTTTATCAGGCCATTCGCGGCTTCAAGTCCCAGCAAACCACCACCGATAACCACAGCGTTTTTATACTGTTTTGAAGCCGACAGCATCAACTCAACATCATGGATGTCACGAAAGCTGATCACACCATCCAGTTCAGCACCCGGTACTGGAATAATGAAGGGCGATGAGCCGGTCGCCATTAGCAGCCGATCGTATTCCGCTTCCGTGCCATCAGCCGTAATCACTTTGCGTCTTACCCGATTGACCTCAACGACAGGTGAGCCCGCATGCAGGGTAATGTCGTGCTTTGTATACCACTCCCTTTTATTCAGAACGATATCTTCAAACTTTTTCTCGCCGGCCAATACCGGGGAGAGCAGGATCCGATTATAGTTTGGGTGAGGCTCGGAACCGAAAACAGTGATTTCATATTTATTCGGCTCCAGCTTCAGCAACTCCTCAAGGGTTCTAACCCCTGCCATGCCGTTTCCTATGAGTACCAATCTCTCTTTCATGCGATGCCTCTTCACAAATCGGGTCAATTGACCAGTCAGTTCAATGACACCTCTTTTGCAACGGCTATGCCAACTTGAAAAACTGTCTAAAGTCACCGCATTCAGCGTGTCGAATCGCAGTGCATCACTAAAAAATGATTCAATATGGTGCCGCTGAAACTACCTCTGCACCGAAAAAATGCACGAAAGCCGCTAGTCCGAAAGTGTGTTCGTAAAGTGGGCAATGCCTATTGCATTTGCACATTCTCAGTGCAAAAAACTTGATGAATCTCAATAAATACTATTTTTTTAATTATAAAACAGTTGGTTACAAAGTTGGCACGCGCAATGCTTTAACCAGGAGAAGTTTTCCCTTAGGAGTCATTGCTATGTCTGAAAGTAAGTTAGGCCTGTTATCCTTTAGCGGTAAGATACGAACGCTGCACATCACCTGGTTTGCATTTTTCCTCTCCTTTATGGTCTGGTTCAACCATGCCCCACTGTTGGCATCCATCCAGCAAACACTGGGACTGACCGGCCAAGAGGTAAAGGCTCTTTTGATACTGAATGTGGCACTTACTATTCCAGCACGCATTATCATTGGCATGCTGGTGGATAAGTTTGGTCCTCGTATCGTTTATTCATCACTGCTATTTGCCTCCAGCTTTATCTGTTTCGCCTTTGCCATGGCAGACTCTTTTGAAGCACTGGCTATCAGTCGCTTCCTGTTAGGCTTCGTCGGCGCAGGTTTTGTTATCGGTATACGCATGATTGGCGAATGGTTTCCAGCCAAGCAGGTGGGCCTCGCCGAGGGTATCTATGGTGGCTGGGGTAATTTCGGTTCAGCCGCAGCAGCACTCTCACTACCCACTCTGGCTCTACTGTATGGTGGGGATGAAGGATGGCGTTATGCAATTGCCAGCACGGGTGTGATCACACTGGTCTATTCTGTCATCTACTACAAACTGGCGCGCAACACACCGAAAGGCTCTACCTATTTCAAACCAAAAAAGACCGGCGCCATGGAAGTCACAAGCAAGGGGGATTTCTTTTTCTACCTGCTGATGAATATCCCCATGTATGCTGCCCTTGCCGTACTGACTTGGAAATTGAGCCCGGCAAATCTGGGCATGTTAAGTGAAGCAGTAAGTTATGCTATCTATGCGGGACTGGTTGCACTTTATGCCTACCAGACTTCACAGGTATGGCGCATCAACGGACATATCTTTACTACCCCGGTGCCCGAGATTCATCGCTATAAGTTCAAGCAGGTTGCCATTCTGGATGTCGCCTATCTGGTGACCTTTGGATCAGAGTTGGCAGTTGTATCCATGTTGCCTCTGTTTTTCAAAGACACTTTCGATCTCTCCCTTATTCAGGCTGGGCTGCTGGCCTCCGGTTTTGCCTTCATGAATCTATTGGCAAGACCCACAGGAGGATTGTTCAGTGACAAATTCGGTCGCAAAAAGTCGCTCACCATACTAATAGGTGGCTTGGCTGTAGGTTATATCGTACTCAGCAATATCACTTCTGACTGGCCAATTGCACTCGCCGTGCTGGCCACCATGGCCTGCTCATTCTTTGTTCAGGCCGGTGAAGGCGCGGTATTTGCCATCGTTCCCTTGGTCAAGCGTCGCATGACGGGGCAAGTCGCTGGCATGGCGGGCGCGTATGGTAATGTGGGCGCGGTGCTGTTCCTGACAGTATTCTCATTTGTTACGCCTTCTGCCTTTTTCCTGGTCATTGCTGGTGCCGCTATTGTCACGCTTGCAGCCGTCCAGTTTCTCGATGAACCCGAGGGACAGACCGCAGAAGTGATGCCTGATGGTACAGTACAGATGATTGACGTCAGTTAATGCTATGGATTGCGGCGAGCAATATTTGCTCGCCGCATATCAGAGGAAATTATAGAGAACACCATGTCAACCACGCTGGAAATTGACTACGCCTGCTGCTCTGAAACGGGCACTAAGCAAGAGAATGCCGATGCCGCAGATGCGCGTATTCCACCGGGTGAACTGCTGCTAAGCAAAGGCGTTGCGGCTGTCATCGCCGATGGTATGAGCAGTAGTGAAGGCGGACACGAAGCGAGTCAAATCTGTGTTACCGGTTTTCTTAACGATTATTTCAGTACACCTGAATCATGGAGTGTAAAAACTTCTGCGAGTAAAATCCTTAGCGCATTGAACACTTGGCTCTGCGGACAAGGCCAAAGCCGTTACGATTCACCAAAAGGGATGGTCACCACTATCAGTGCGGCCGTCATTAAATCCACCACGGCCCATCTGTTTCATGTTGGTGACAGCCGCATCTATCTCTACCGCAACCATTCACTGGAACAGTTAACCCGCGATCACCGGGTATGGGTCTCCAAGGAGCAGGATCTGTTGGCGCGAGCCATGGGTATCGACACCCATCTTGAGATTGATTACCGATCCATATCCCTGAACCCAGACGATCTTCTGTTTTTCTCTACCGATGGCGTACATGATTTTTTGACTGACCGGCAGCTGCAAAAGCTGATTGAGAAGCATTGTGGCAACCTGCAACAGGCCGCGAAATACATCACTACCTCTGCGCTGGAGCAAGGCAGCACGGACAATGTCACCTGCCAGTTATTAAAAGTAATCTCACTACCCAGCGAAGATGTAGACGATATCTACCAGCGGGTGGCAGAACTGCCATTTCCACCTAATCTGAAACCAGGCATGAACATCGATGGCTATGAGATCATACGTGAAATACACGCCAGTAAGCGCAGTGAAGTCTTTCTGGCCATCAACGGCGACACAGGTGAACAGGTCGCGCTGAAGACACCCTCAGTGAACTTCAATGATGACCCGGAGTTTCTCTCCGGCTTCCTGAATGAAGAGTGGGTTGGACGACGTATCACCAATCCCCACGTACTGAAGGTTTATGAACCTCGCCGACGCCGTTTTCTCTATCATGTCACCGAGTATCTGGATGGCCAGACACTGCGTCAGCGTATGGATGATGTGGGCCAGATGAGTCTGGAAGAGATGCGGGAATACTTAGTCCAGATGATTGATGGCATCAGGGCCTTTCACCGGATGGAAATGATTCATCAGGATCTAAAACCCGATAACATGCTGATCAATAAAAATGGCATTCTGAAGATCATCGATTTTGGTTCAACCCGGATAGCGGGGGTACAGGAGATCAGCAGTAATGCCGACCGCTCAACACCACTGGGCACTATCAATTACACTGCCCCGGAATATCTGACCGGTGAGCAGGGCAGTAACCGATCCGATATCTTCTCACTGGCGATTATTGCCTATGAGATGTTGACCGGACAACTACCCTATGGTGACAACGAAAAACCCTTGCCAGCCAGGAAGATGCATTATCGTCCAGCCAGTAGCCATAACCCGGCGGTACCGCCCTGGGTTGATGGCGCGCTGAAAAAGGCAACTGATCCGACTCCTGGCAAGCGCTATGAAACGCTTTCCGAGTTCCTCTATGACATGATTCACCCGAATCCTGAACTGGTCGATACAAGTCCAAAACCCCTGTTGGAGCAACATCCCGTACTCTTTTGGCAAATGGTTGCAACACTCATGCTGTTAACAAACCTCGTTACTCTCTATTTTCTGCTTGCAGATTGATATAAAACCACATTACGCTGTCTATCAATGAGGTTAAAATAACTAACCAAAGTTGTTCTTTTAACTTAACACTTTAAAGAGCCGGATACCGGCCACGATGTATTGCCAATTTGGGAGGATAATCCATGGCCAACCGACTAGTGCGGGTTTTTGCCCTGATTTTTTGTACGTTATTCAGTTTTCATGTACTTGCCAACTCGACTGCTGTGACACCCGGAAAACTCACTGGCGGCAAACAATCCGAACACCCAGATTGGTTTAAAGAGAGTTTTCTTGATATTGCGGGTGATGTAGAAGAGGCTGCAGAAGCCGGTAAACATGTCATCCTTTTCATGCACCTGAATGACTGCCCCTACTGTGCCAAGATGGCAGATGAAAACTTTGCGCATGCCCCCTACACCCCGTTTATTCGTAAAAACTTTGACGTCATCCAGATCAACATCAAAGGTGACCGTGAAGTGGCCTTTGATGAGAATACCAGCATGAGTGAAAAGGAGTTGGCAAAAAAATTAAAGGTACGCTATACCCCGACGATCCTATTCCTGAATAAGGAGAACAAAACCGTCTTGCGACTCAACGGTTATCGGTCCGTCCCGGCCTTTAAGCATGCACTTGATTATGTACAACAACAGGCATATCTAAAAACGACCCTGAATCAGTTTATTGAGTCGCAACAAGCATCACCCGTTTATACATTCCGCGATCACCCCATGTTCAAGCGCGTTACCGATCTAAGCTCAGCCGCAAAAGAACCATTAGCCCTGTTATTTGAAGACAGCAGCTGCGATGCCTGCAACGAACTGCATGATGGCCACCTGAGCAATCCTGAAACCTTAAAAATACTGGAAAACATCACCTTTGTAAGACTGGACGCTAACTCAGAAGATCCCATCATCGACCCCGAGGGAAACAAAACCACCGCAAAAGCCTACGCAGAAAAATTGGGGCTAACCTACCGCCCAGGAATCGTACTGTTCGATAAAGGAAAAGAGATCATCCGCATAGATGGCCTGCTCTATACCTATCATTTTCAAGAGGTACTTCGCTATGTAGGCGAACGTCATTACATCAAGTATCCGAACAACCTCCATGACTACCTGGGAATGCGTACGGAAACAATACTGAAATCGGGGAAGAGTATTGATCTTTCGAGATAGCTGAATAACTCACACAATTTATTCGTTAATGCTTCACCTATACACACACTCATCAGGAAAGACATATGGGCATTGTTTAATTGTGTGTTGTGATCCGTCTAAAGTCCGGGAACAATGGTGTGATGTAAATTACTGCCGTCATTCGATGCGCATTAAATAAACCCATTACATAATAATCACCCACTAAAAAGCCCCGCAAAAGCGGGGCTCTCCATGATACTTAACAGGTTAGCTATTAGCCGAGTCTGCGACGACGCAGTCCAAGCAAGCCGGTCAAGCCAAGACCCAACAGTGCAATAGATGCAGGCTCAGGCACGTCATTACCTACTGAGCCCTGTGGCACCGAGGCAAAACGAAGGGTACCACCGGCAACTAGGTATTCACCAAAACCGTCGCCAAAGAATGTAACACTACTGAAGAAACCCGATGAATCGATTGCGCCAATGAAATTGGTGTAACTACTAGCCTCTGCATAACCAGGATTGTCATTTGCAGACAATGCATTAGCCGGTAGAGTAGCCGCACCGCCATCGAATGAGATCCATAGTCCGGAACCCGTAGCCGGCACACTATAGGTAGATTGAATATTGGCAGGGCGGGTATTGGCCGTACAACAAGTTGCCCAGTCACCCACCTCGAAACCAAAAGCATTAACCGGTGAAGAGAAGGTAAAGGTCAAACCAGAGTTAAACCCTGGAATAGGGTCAGTGCCAGTAGCACCAGGATTAATACCCCAGACTGAACCGGAGAGTGATTGGCCGCCGGATGAATAACCACCGCTTGGAGAAGCAGCACCACCATTGGGGCGAGTGACAGTAACCGTGGCAGGATTGCTATTGATATCAATGTAATTATATACACTCTGCCCATTAACAACCTGAGCAGTAACAACTGAAGAACCAGTTCCAGTGATTACACTATCAAAAGTTGAAATATTTGGCAGTGACAAGTTGTACACTACTGGAGCAGCCATGGCAGTACTTGAAAGAGCCAATGCTGCGGATGCTATTGTGAATGTTCTCAGCGCTTTAAACATTTTTCGTGTCCTTATAATTGAGTCAGTCTTCTATATGCTAAATTATTTTTTGCATATATAGTGCCAACACAATATATTTCCAATTAATTCATAGGCTTATAAACACAAGAAAAAATCGCCTAGATTTAGTATGTAAAATAAACTGACACCTCACCATAGAGATCAATAGGGCCAGTGTCATTGATTCATTGCCTTCCAAAATATCTCTGACTTCCTATCCCCTCCACGCCCCAAAGGCACGGGCCGTTGCTCGGTTTTGGCTTCGATCTGCGCCCTGAATTGATCATCACCAAGGACCCAGCCTTGTTCGTCACCTCGCGTATTGCTGACAAGTCCCTTTCTGCCACTCCCCTCGAAACAGGGCACGGTAAGCACGTTGCCGCTCTGCTTCTGTTTTCCCCAGCCGGCAATTCAGAGTATGAGGTGTTAGTAACCACGAAAACCGGGTCAGATCACAGTTTTCGCTAATATACTAGGGCATATGATATCTCTCTGACCGTTCCTTCACACGCGGCCTACCCGGTACTCCGGGTCTTACCTGACGCACAACAGCCTTTTCTATCATCTCTTTAAAATCACTTCGTCCCAGTACCAGCTCTTGACTTAGTGCTTGCCAAATATCGTGAACCACCTCCCGGTCAAGATCGACATTAAACAGCTCTCGATAACAAAACTGCCTGTGCTCACACGTCACGCCAAGTTTTTGATAAAGCGGATGCCACTTCAGCAAAGGATCATCTTTACCTGCTGCATTGTG
>VMRY01000135.1 GCA_007713595.1 Sedimenticola thiotaurini | reverse complement strand
ACGCAATACCTAACATCAAATATAAAACTTCGTCATCAGCACCTAATAACAATGCTTTTTCAAGATACTCTATTGATTTCCTATACAATTCCTTTTCTAAATCTGAGCCTGTATCTACCATTGAAGACTTTCCAATCAAAGCAAAAGCCATATACTTCATAACATCTTTGTTATCTGAGTATTCCGCAATTAATGGCTTCAAGACATCAAGTGCAACATCATACTTTGATATCGATAGATAGTAACTAATCTCATCCAGATCAAAGGCAAGTGAGGAAGTCTTTGCTACAGCCCCCCGCATATAACAAGATATTATCAATAGTCCAATTATTAGAAATGTCGTTCTTACCAAATTCATAACTCAACCATATGAAAACCCTAACCATCACTTATTGATCAGTGACCGAGCAACTTCTTCGGATACCACTTTATGCCTATAGTAGGTTCCATGTATATTGGTATCATATGAGTGGATCGTGACTTTTACCATTCGTTCACCTGTCGTCGCATTTTTCCTAATCTCATACTCTTCTCTAAGAGAATTTTTTGCTCTTTTTGCAGCTCCAGATACTGCATCACCTACTAATCCTTCAAGAGCAGCTTTATTTGCCCGATTTCTTGCCCTAAATTGATCTGATGAAGACCCTAATGGATATCCAGATAGTTCATCAGGCACCGCGGGTGATCCATAAGTCAACCCTTCTGCTACACCGACGATACCTTCAACTATTTTACTAGCGTGCACCTCTATAACAATCTCAATCTCGTAGCCATCAGGAAAGAACGCTCCCGACGTAAGGTCCGCATTACTTGCTCTACCCATGGACCTATAATTCTCAGGTAAATTTGCTATTTGAGCTCTTGATATTCGAGCCGATTCATCTCCATCAGAGATAATCCTTCCGAAAAAATAGGGTCAGAGAGCAATTATTTCTAATATTAGAGTTTATTCCTCTCTGACCCTGTTTTACGAACAGAAAAGGGGACGCATCTATTTTCTACAGGCAATCTGGATCTCGAACTGAACGACTGCAATTGAAAAAATAAAACAATGGAGTCAGTGTCATTGATTGGTAATCCGATTGTCAAACTAATTGCTCGCAATTGGGTGAATACCTAGCATTAAATGCCAGTAACCAGAAAGTCTACCGCAGCGACAATTTTATCCCGATATGACGTGAGTGATGTTTCTTTCTGTTTTAAAAAACTGACTGAGACGCTTGTGAGTTGGTGGGTAAGGAGCGCAAAATTCTTATTCTTGATCTTGATCACAGGGCAAAGATTTTCGGGATAAGCTTTGTCAGATTTACTAATGGGTGTGAGCGGAATGACTACTCTGCTATTCAGTGTGTTGAGTAGTCCATTCTGAATATCGATGAAATAGGGATAAGTCTTATTGGTATCCTTATCAGTATTAACGTACAAGTCGAATTGGTCCATTAGAACAGCCGGTGCTTGTCAGAGAAGAGACCACTTTGTTCCGTAAGCTCATTACAGGCCTCAATGGCTACACGATTGTCCTCTAACCACTGTCTGCGCTTCTCTTGGCGCACTTTTTCAATTAGCGCCTGCTCAAGTGTCGCAGAAAGGTTAATGTTAAGGTTTCTAGCTTCAGCCAATAACTCTTTGTTTATGCTAAGGTTAGTGGCTTTTTTTGGAGCAGAGGCATCAATTACAGGTTGCATCAGGTTGGCTTCCGGCATAGTTTATGCGCATTAATAATGCGCATAAGAATAGTTGGAAATAATTAACATGTCAAACAACAGAATGGCTGCGCCACCAGTTCTAATAGGATATCCGTGGGCCGCACCACTCTGAACCAATCGGTTTGGCACGAGCGATGGCATCACTGGCCGCTCCCCAACCCTCACAGCGTGAGGGACCTTGGCGACCCCGCCAATAATTGAGCCAGCCTTTACAGAAGGCGTAGAAGTGAAAAAAACGCAACGCCGAGCGGCGCTGGCTGTCCCGCAACGGCTCGGCGCTACAGATCAGTTTGTCGTCATACATAAAACGCTCCGACAAGCCGATCGCCCCCCAGGCACGCACCCTGACCCGCGTCCCAAGTGGCAGCCGGGGGCCCAGTACCACTGCATCCAGCAGATCACCTTCCCCGCCGATATAGTTAGGAACACAACCGTAATTAAACGGGCAGGGAAATGGCGAGATGAAATCGACATGTCCGCTGCTGCCGCGTTTCAGGAAGCTACCGCGTGGGATCTCTATCACCACCTCCACCTCGGGTGGCTCAAGCTGTCGATCTTCAAATGATGGCATACTCTGAGGATAGCGGAATTCCATTTGCGAATATATGTTACCGGTGACATTGACAGACTGGGCTTGAGTAATAGCTCCACTGTGCACCCTCCAGAATTATTTTAAAACAGTTGGTTAGTGTCATTGATTGGCAATCCGAGTGTCGCTGTGAACGACAGCTTATGGATGGATCTTGCCTGTACAGTGATGAAGCGGACTTTGGTGAGAAAATTACACGGCCAACAGAAACATTCGAGGTACATGAAAAACCCCCGCTGGAGTGGAGTCGTAGCGGGGGTTTTGTTGTGTGCCTGTTATGCAGTGATCTTACTGCGATGCCGTCTAAAGCCGATACCGGCCAAGCCAGCCGCAAGCAACAAAGCCGTGCCGGGCACAGGTACTTGGCTCGCACACTGCGGAAGCGAGGGATTGGTAGCACAGATCGACAGCCGCCCAGTAAAACCGATATTGTTGAAGTCTACTTCTCCGTTCGAGCCTGTCAGTACGGCATTCACAAACTGAACCTCTGTAGGAAAATTGAGCACATAATTCTGTGCGCTTAATGGCGTGCTGTCACTGAATGGGCCCGTCTCCAGGTAACCGCCGAGGAATGGATTAACAACATCGAGTGTGCCGACTAATGACATTGCGTCGTCGAAGAACGTAAACGCGATATTATCTACGTCATAACCTTCACCCCAATAGTTCCAGAAGTGTAGAGTTGTCAGGTCGTACTCGGTACCAAAATCGAAATCCAGCTCCAGACTTCCACCACTGACCCAAACGTGCGTGGTTTGGGTGTGATACTCTTTCGCGATTGCCGAAGGTGCGTCAATCACACTAGCTAATGAAGCGGCAGTTGTTCGGTTGGAAAACGGCTCTGCAGTCATGCTAGAACCCAAAGCCACAGAGATATTTGAATTGTTAAGGTAGACTGCTTGCGCGTTTCCGGTGAAGAATATAGAAACGAACATCGAAATAAATATTAGTTTTCGCGCTATTTT
>VMRY01000103.1 GCA_007713595.1 Sedimenticola thiotaurini | reverse complement strand
CCTGGCCGGTACCATCTTCCTGTTGGGAAGCTGGCTCCGATTCGATCGTGAACAGTACACCTGGAAGGCCGATTCCAGCCAACTGCTCAGCAACAAAAACATGCGTATTGCCAGCAACCTGTTTCATGTGGGTATCCTGGCGGTATTCTTCGGCCATCTGGTCGGCATGTTGACCCCGCACAGCTGGTTCCTGGCAGTCGGTATCTCCGATACCGTTCACCAGTACATCGCCATCTATGCGGGCCTGATCTTCGGCAGTCTCTGTCTGATCGGTTCCATCATGTTGCTGCTGCGTCGACTGAATGAGCCACGCGTACGTGCGGTTAGCCGCAAGCGTGACACCTTCATCATCGGTTGGCTGCTGGCTACCGTTGCACTGGGCCTGAGTACCACTGTGGTCTCGTTTGAACACGCCGCCCACGGCGATGCCAGCACCATGATCGCCCTGACGGAATGGGTCAAGAGCGTCGCCACTCTGAGTGTAAACGCCAACCTGATCCAAAATGTAGACTTTATCTTCAAGCTCCACATGTTCTTCGGTATGACGGTGTTCCTGCTGTTCCCATTCACCCGTCTGGTACATGTCTGGAGTGTTCCGCTCAGTTACCTGGGCCGTGCATACCAGATCGTACGGGTAAGAAAGATCCGTATGAACTAAGCGTTTGGAATAATTCGGTTCTGAGGTAACATTACCGTTTTAAGAGAGTGCGCTGAAACGCATCAAAGAAGCGGCACCTGCAGGCTCCACTACAGGTGGAACCGAATAGCAGTAGTAGATAAGAGGGGGGCATTCGTGCCCCCCTCTTTTTCGGAGGTTAACAGATGAAAACAAACCCTTTTGCGATACGCACAGACTATCTATCTGTGGGTGATGCACTGATCGCTACTGATCAGGAAGGTTATATTCAGGATATGGATGAATGGTCAGAAGGATTTGCCATTGCCCTGGCTGAAAAAGAGAACCTGGTATTAACTGATGAACACTGGGAAGTGATTCATTACATCCGAGACTATTACCACGAACATCATGTACAGGCTCAGGTACGTGACATGATCAAACACTTCAAAAAGGTCTGGGGCAGCGAGCACGGTAATAACCGCTATCTGCACGATATCTTTCCAATGGGAGGCCCGCAAAAGCAGGGTAACCGCTTGGCAGGTATTCGCAAGACCAAAGGCGAGCATTGATCCCCTGTCGGCTGGGAAATCTTCCCAGCCACTACCGGACAATTAAATGATGTTCCTGAGGTGGTGATGCAAAAAAAGACCCCGACAGGTACAGATGAGTTATACAGACCACATTAAGCAAGAGATTGCCCTGCTGGGCGCCGATCTGGTTGGCATCGCCGACACAACCCCTCTCAAAGCGCTGAAAACCGACCCTGCTGACCTGCTGCAGCACTACACCCGGGCGATTGCCATTGCCCTGCGTGTTCCGACAGATATCTTTGAAACCATCGATGATCAACCGACACCCATCTATGCGACAGCCTATCAGGCATCCAATCGCATCCTGGATGAGATCGCCCTGAAAGCCGCCAATCTATTACAGAAACAGGGGCATCGTGCCCTTCCCGTTCCGGCTGCACAGATTCTCGACCGACAGAACTGGTATGGCGCCATCAGTCATAAAGCCGTGGCACGCATGGCTGGGTTGGGCTGGCAGGGGAAAAACCTGCTGCTGATTACACCCGACTACGGTTCGCGGGTGCGACTGGTTACCTTGTTGACCGATGCACCGCTTACTGTTGATGGACCGATTGAGAACCGCTGTGGCAAGTGCCGTCTCTGTGTTGATGCCTGCCCTGTCGATGCCATCTATAACGTCAACACAGAGACTCATTACGCTAACAGAGAAGAGGCACTGGATCTGAAACGGTGTGCCGAGAAAGTCACCGTAGAGTTCGCCAACCTGCCCAACATAGGTGCACCGATGTGCGGCATCTGTATCAAGGTATGTCCCTTTGGACGTCGGGTAAAATCAACCCAGGCCGCCTGAACTAATTCAGGCTCGTTCCATGATATTGCAGGGTATTGGACAGCCATGGAAATACCCTGCTATTTCCTATTTGTAATCTCACTGAACCAATCAGATAATATTCCGGCTGTGCAACCAGATCGGGATGATCGTACTACTCTTCGTTCTCCTGCCCTTTGCTGTCATCCGAATAAGGCGCTCCACTCTTGAACAGAAATGTCATCCTTCTTGCCCTCTGCCAGGCACTGCTGACGACAGGCAATGTACTACTCGTCTCAGTCAACGGACTGATCGGTCGGTCTATTGCACCCAGCGAGGCATTGATAACCCTCCCTGTGGCCCTGCAGTTTGTCGGATTGATGACCGCCACTATCCCGGCCTCTCTCATCATGAAAAGGATTGGACGGAAAAACGGTTTCTACATGGGCACAAGTTTCGGCATTCTCGGCGCGATACTCTGCATCATTGCACTGCCCGATGGTGCATTCGCCCTCTTCTGTCTTGGGACTTTTCTACTGGGCATCGGTATTGGCTTTGGCATGCTCTATCGGTTTGCTGCAGTTGAGGTAGCAACGCCAGGCCAGCAGAGCCATGCTATCTCCATGGTCATGGCGGGCGGCGTCCTGGCGGCCTTGCTTGGGCCTACCCTGGCGCTCTCCAGCCGCTACTGGATAGAAGCAACACCCTTTGCCGGTAGTTTCGTGGGGTTGCTGGCGCTCTATCTCATCGCTCTGTTGCTACTGTTTCTGGTAAAGATCAAACAAACAGCACAGTCGGAAGAGCCACAACCGGAACGCCAGCTGAGTGAAATTGTCCGCCAGGACCTGTTTATCGTGGCGGTTGCTGCTGGCATGGCCAGTTATGCAGTAATGAACCTCATCATGACCGCCACGCCACTCGCCATGGAACGTTATGGCTACAGTTTTGCAGCAGCGACCAGTGTTATCAAATGGCACGTATTGGGTATGTTCCTCCCATCCTTCTATACCGGCCGTCTGATTCAACGCTTTGGCGCACTGCCGATGATTAAACTGGGCGCCGGGTTAATTCTGCTCTGTATCGGGATCAATGTTTCAGGTCAAACAGAGTGGCACTTCTGGACCGCTCTGCTGTTACTGGGCATTGGCTGGAACTTCATGTTTATCAGTGCCACCCAGCTTGTCACCCAGGCTTACCAACCAGCTGAAAAGGCCAAGACTCAAGCCGCCAATGAGTTCCTCGTTTTCAGTATTGTCACCCTGTCTGCATTGGGATCAGGCTGGCTTGAAGCAACCGCCGGCTGGCAGAATCTTAATCTGCTGATGCTGCCGGTAATGGTGATCGCCCTGTTGGTGATTTATAGCAAGGGCCGCCAACTGAGTAGCGCTTGCTGAATCAGCTAATCCTGGAAACCCAACAGCGCAATACGATCGAAATTATGCCAGAATCGGTCGCTTCGCATGCCATTTCAAAGAAGAGTTGTAACCATGGGCAAGAGAGAATTTCCAATCGTCGCAGTAACCGGCTCATCCGGTGCCGGCACCAGCACCGTACGAGACGCTTTCAGCCATATCTTCTATCGGGAGGGTATCCAGGCACTGATGGTTGAAGGTGATTCCTATCACCGCCACACCCGCAGTGAGATGAAAAAGGCCACCAAGCTGGCCAAACAGAAAGGACGCAATCTCAGTCACTTCAGTCCCGAGGCCAATCTGCTGGATGAGTTGGCCGAGCTGTTCAAGAACTACAAGTCACAGGGTCAGGGACAAATCCGCCACTATCTGCACAATGATGAAGAGGCACTCCAGTGGGGACTCAAGCCAGGCACATTTACACCGTGGGAAGAGACCAAGGAAGAGACGGATCTGCTGCTCTATGAAGGCCTGCATGGCGGCATGCCAGAAGTTCGCAAATATGTCGATCTGTTAATTGGTGTGGTGCCGATTATCAACCTGGAGTGGATTCAGAAAATTCAGCGTGATAATGAGACCCGTGGTTACGATACCGAGTCCATTGTAGAGGCCATTAAGCGTCGCATGGATGACTATGTGGAGCATATTACCCCGCAGTTCTCCCACACAGACATCAATTTCCAACGCATACCGACCGTTGATACATCCAATCCGTTCATCTCCAGAGAGGTCCCCTCTGCCGATGAGAGTCTGGTGGTTATCCGGGTTAAGAAGAAGATCATAAAAAAGTACAATATTGACCTGGTCAACATGAAACATATGATCGAGAACTCTTTTATCTCCCGGCGCAATACACTGGTGATTCCAGGCACCAAAATGACCTTTGCAATGGAAGTCCTGCTAACCCCGATCATTGAAGATCTGGTGAAGAATTCGAAGAACGCCCATCGGGTCAAGAAAAAGAAGAGAAGTAATCGGCATGATGATTGAGTCTTGATCACGCAAATGCCATGTCATTTCTCTTCGTCTACGGCACCCTGCTCCGACCTCTAGGCCATCCGAAGCACACCTATCTGGCTCAGTATTGCCACTACATCTGCCCTGGAGGGTTTCAGGGTAACATGTTTGATATTGGCGACTATCCCGGTGTCATACCATCCATCCAGAGGGAGGATTCAGTTCAGGGGGAAGTTTATGCCATCAAGGACGAGGCGCTACTCTTAAGCAAACTTGATGAATATGAGGGCTGCAGTGGGCACTCTCCTCAACCGCATGAATACCAGCGCGAAATTCATCTAATCGAATTACCGAACGGAACCAGCCAATCAGCCTGGATCTATCTGTATACCCATGACATCGCTCTACTCAAGCCCATCCTGACGGGTGATTACCTGGAGTATTGTACTCACCGCCCTCAGTAGCAGGCACTGTTTTTTGGAAGTGCTCTGGGTTTTTACTACTGAATAATGGGCAGCCGTTTTCAGAGAAACCGCAGAGCAGTGGCACACAAAATGTTACAAAAAAAACTACCAGATATCTGGCCTGACTGAACCCAGAACAGTATCCAGTTCGCTCTCATTCACACCAAGCATGATCAGTATCTGCTTTTGAGCCGCCTCCAGGATGTTACGCTGCTCCTCTTCGTGGGGAATGCTCTTGGCGATAGCCACCGCACCCACCAGTGACGCCAGAATGGCACGTGCTTTTTCGGCAATGGTGTCACTATCGGGCTCAAACGGTAACTTTTTCAGCCGGCTTAAGGCGATAAGACGGGTTTCGAGCATCTTTTTGAGGTTATGGTAGGAGGCCTCGTAGAGCTTTTTTACCTCGGCATTTTCGTTACCTATCTCATTAAACAAGACTGTTTCCGGGCCGGGCTTGCTCTTTTTTTCCATCTCTTGAAGGTTCCAGTAATTGGCAACCAGCGCAGTCAGATGCTTGACCGACAGCGGTCCTTTAACCAGCCGTGCAGCTCGACTACCCTTGAGGGTTTCAAGAAACGACGCATTATAGAGGGCTTCCTTCGATTCAAAATGGGCATAGAAAGCCCCATGAGTCAGCTTCGCCAATTTCATGATCTGGCTGATGGATACCTTCTCAAAACCATAGCGGCAAAACAGCTCGGTAGCTGATTTTAGAATACGGTCTTTTGACTTGGCTTTATGATCTTCTGGATAAGGCATGAGATTCCCTGATTATCATAAACAAAATATTATCTTGATAATATTTTGTCTGGTGATAGGGTTTCCGCATTAGCATAAACTGTGGGGAAACTATGAGATCACCGATCGTCATTACTGGAATGGGCATAATCAGCCCTCTTGGTTGCGGCGTCAAGCCAGTTTGGGAACGTTTAACGGCCGGCAAATCAGGCATCGGCTTGATTGACCGCTTTGATACCGAAGACTTTCCAATCAAGATTGCTGGACTTGTGCCTGTTATAGAAGAAGACAGTGAAGCTGGCTTTGATGTAGACCAGGTAATCGAGAAAAAAGAGCGCAAGAAACTCGATCTCTTTACTGTCTATGCCATGGCAGCCGCCAAGGAAGCACTGGAACAGGCGCAGTGGCTACCTGAAACAGAAGAAGAGAAGCTAGCAACCGCCACCATCGTTGCAACCGGCATTGGCGGCTTCTCCACCATTACCCAGGCTCAGCACACCCTGGATGATCGTGGTTATAAACGTCTGTCACCCTTTACTGTGCCTGCATTCCTGGCAAACATGGCATCGGGTAATCTCTCCATCAAATACGGCTTCAAAGGCCCTCTTGGATGCCCTGTAACTGCCTGTGCAGCAGGTATTCAAGCGATTGGTGATGGCATGCGGATGATTCGCAGCGGTGAAGCCGAAATTGCACTGGTCGGTGGGGCAGAAGCCTGTGTTGATCCTCTATCTTTGGCCGGATTTAACGCATTGAAAGCCCTCTCCACAGAGAGTGAAGAGCCGACAAAGGCCTCCCGTCCTTTTGATCAGTCTCGCAACGGCTTTGTCATGGGTGAAGGCTCAGGCCTGATGGTGATCGAGACCCTGGAGCACGCACAGGCACGTGGCGCTACGCCCCTGGCGATCCTGAGTGGCTACGGCACCAGTGCCGATGCCCATCACATCACCTCGGGACCAGAGGATGGCTCAGGTGCTGCTGCCGCTATTCGCGCTGCGTTAAAAATGGCCGAGCTGCAACCAGCTGACATCAACTATGTCAACGCCCACGCCACCTCTACCCCTGTGGGTGACAATGCGGAAATTGCCTCCCTCAGAAGCGTGTTTGGTGATTCGTTACCACAGATCCCGGTCTCATCCACCAAATCGGCCACAGGTCATCTGCTCGGTGCCGCGGGTGGCATTGAGAGCATCTTCTCAGCCCTGGCGGTAATCAACGATCTCCTGCCGCCGACCCTTAACCTGGAGAGCACCGACGAGGCTATACAGGATCTGGATTTTGTACCGAAGGTTGCGCGTGCCCAGTCCACGCAACATGCACTCTGTAACGGCTTCGGTTTTGGTGGCGTCAACGCCGCGCTGATCATCAGTAAAGTCTAGAAGCAACACAAACTGAAGATTGGGCTTAGATCCACTAAGCCCAATCTTTAACATCCTGCACATCCATACTTCCCCAACGCAAAGGCAATGCCCTGCTTTATTATTAACCCTGCGTTCTAGTGATCCTCAACACAGCAGCAAATGGGTAAATCCATGGCCATTCTGGCCGGTGCTTATGTGAACTTTTTAAAAACAGTTCTCAAGCAGTCCTAGCCAATCATTCAAAAAGCCAAACGACGGTTGATAGAGAGCTTAAAAGCGTGTATTTCTAGTCGTTGAAAGGAACTATAACGGGGAGAGAATATGAGCTCTATAAAACGTTTGGCCATCGGCCTGACAACCACACTCATCGTAGTTATTGTCGGATTGTTTATTTTTCTATCTTCAAATCTCGGCTCACTGATTGTGGACGCCGTTGAGAGTTTTGGCCCAAAGGTCACTCAGAGCAGTGTAAAGCTGAGTAGCGCAGATATCGCCATTACCGGTGAGGGTGAACTCAAAGGTCTGGTTGTGGGCAACCCCAAGGGCTACAAGAGTGATAATGCCTTTGAACTGGGTGCCATCAAGATGGTTATAGATACGGATTCACTGACATCAGATGTTATACGAATCAAATCCATCCTGATCGAATCACCCAAGCTGAGTTATGAGCCTAGCGGAGATGCCGGTTCAAATCTTCAGCAACTGGTAAAGAATGTGCAACAATTTGCTGGCAATAAAAACAGTGGCGAGAAGAGTAGCGGGCCTAAAAAAGAGGCAAAATTAATCATTGACCTTCTCAGCATTCGCGACGGAGAGGTTTCGGTAACTACCCCTCTTTCAGATACCCCTCTCAGTACCGCTTTACCAAATATTGAAATTAAAGATATTGGCAAAAAGAGCGGCGGCTCCTCTGCATCTGATGTGGTCGAACTGGTGATGAAAAAGGTTTCTGCGGCAGCCACCAATGTTGGCAACCTCTCTGTTGATGAGTTGAAGACAAAATTAAAGGCTCAAGTTGGAGACAAGCTGAAAGAGGTTCAGGGCCAAATCAAAGCACCTGCCGGGCTGGAGGGAAAAACGGGTGAGATTGGTGACAAACTGAAGTCGATCTTTAATTAATCCATGTTCTAAAATACTGCGTTAGAGGCGTAATCCAGTGGATTTCACACCGCTGGATTACGCTTTCCATAAAAAAGCGTCTATTTCCGGTGCGGAAGCAAAGCCTGTAACTGCGATACCACATCGGGCTCATCCCAGTGAATCGCCCCATTCAATCCATAGACAATCTGCCCATCCGGTCCAATCACGAAAGTGGATGGAAAAACCAGTACTTGCCATTTCGCTGATTCCTTGCCATCCGTATCCAACAACACAGGAAACTCCACTTTAACCTGTTTAAGAAATGCCTGTATCTGCTTGGCATCTTCAGCAAAATTTATTGATATCAGCTCAAAAGGCTCATCCGCCATCAGCTTACGAAGGTTGTTCAGTGAAGGGATCTCTTCTACACAGGGACCACACCAACTTGCCCAGAAATTGATAACAGTAACCTTGTTGCGATAATCATGGCGTGACAGCTTCCGGCCCGCAACATCATCCAGATCAATTACCGGCGGTTGCGGATTTCCACGAAAAGGCTTTAAACCTGAATCCAGACCGCGACCTGATGAGGCTTGCACCTCGGGGAGTGGTAGCGCGACACTTGGGGTCGCCGTCTTTTTCAGTAAATTCAGACTACTGACAATTTGTGCAGGAATAAGCTTTAGCGTATCTTGCGCAGCCGAAGTCTTCTCTTCACCATAAAATAGTGCGGTCACACCGGGCATAATTTTCACATAGACGCTGGCACCACCGCGCTCAAGGCGCCCGATTAACTTGTCCAATTGCCAACGATTGCCCCGCTTACCCGCCTGATACAGTATGATCGGACTATTGGTCGCATCCACAATGGGTTCAAACACCGGCTCCAACCCCAGAGCCGGGATCGTCGCATAAAGCTCTGGAGAGAACAGTACAGCGCCCGCAAGATAATCTTCCAGCAAATCACTGGCCTGCTGTTTTTCCTGCCAGTCACGTATACCGCGCAGCATGGGGATAGCAGAATAACTGCTACCAATAAGAGTAATCACCTTACCGGTTCTTTTGTGTGCCGTTTCGATCAGGGCAGACACATATTTTCCCTCAATGGCACGCATGGTCGAGGGACCTTTAGGCAGAAACATACTTTCGGCCAGATCCACCATCCAGACCTCTACTCCAAGTCGGGAAAGCTGTTTCGCCGTATCAAACATATGATCAGGCTTGCCCATACCGGGCATGATCCAGATAGCCAGATGCTCGCCCGAAGCAGGATAGTTAATGACATTTATATCCTGCTCCGCAACCGCAACAGAAAATTCCTCATGACGATCCTCCTGCGCATGGACACAGAAGGAGAGAAAAAGTGTGATGAAAAGTATTAGTGGTTGCATTTTTATAGGCCCAGAAGTCGCGCAGATTTCTTGCCGACTCATACTACCTTGCCCAATGCCGATTTGACGGCATCATTCTAATTATTGATAGCGTACTTGAAAGACACCGAAGATGAAATAGTGAAAGCTGAACAGTCCGGGGTGACTTCTACATCAAACAACTACGTGATCAACTACCAACTGAATTCACTTCATCTGCCGTTAAATAGCGCCACTGACCAATTGCCACATCAAGCGTTATATTGCCAATTTTTTCACGATGCAGTGACACGACCCTATTACCCACCGCCGCAAACATCCGCTTAACCTGATGAAACCTGCCTTCAGTCAGAGTTAACAGCACTTGATAGGGGCTGATAATCTCCAATTCTGCGGGCAAAGTAAGTTCCGATTCGCCCTGTAGTTTTAAACCCGTTGTAAACTTATCAGCCACATCTTCT
>VMRY01000011.1 GCA_007713595.1 Sedimenticola thiotaurini | reverse complement strand
TGGGTTGTTCACAGCCCTTGAATACCAGATCGCAGGCTGCGGCAAAGGCGACACCATCAAAACCGGGTGCCATGTTGCGGTAGTTTGGATCGCCGGCATTCTGCCCATCGACGATTGGTGCCATTCTTTTGAAGGTTTCCATCACCTGCTCTTCTGAACAGATACCGTGACGTAACCAGTTGGCAATGTGTTGGCTGGAGATACGCAGGGTGGCGCGATCTTCCATCAGGCCAACATTATTGATATCCGGTACCTTTGAGCAGCCGACGCCCTGATCGATCCAGCGCACCACGTAACCCAAAATGCCTTGAGCATTGTTGTCCAGCTCCTGTTGAATCTCTTCTGCACTGTAGACCTGATCGCCCTTCAACGGAATCTGCAGGATCTCATCCAGGCTGGCCATTTTACGTGAAGCCAGCTCATTCTGACGTTCAGCTACATTCACCTTGTGATAGTGGGTGGCATGCAGTGTCGCAGCAGTAGGAGAGGGGACCCAGGCCGTGTTGGCACCAGCCAGTGGATGGGCAATCTTGGCCTCTAGCATGTTGGCCATCTGATCAGGAATGGCCCACATACCTTTGCCTATCTGAGCCTTGCCGCGCAGTCCGCAACGCAGTCCTGTATCGACGTTCCAGTCTTCATAGGCCTTGATCCATGGCAGCTGTTTCATCTGCTCTTTGCGGGCCACCGGACCGGCCTCCATGCTGGTGTGAATCTCATCGCCAGTACGATCCAGGAAGCCGGTGTTGATGAATACCACGCGCTCTTTGGCGGCATAGATGCAGGCCTTCAGATTGACGGTGGTACGGCGTTCCTCGTCCATGATGCCAACTTTCATGGTGTTGCGTGCCAGACCCAGTGCATCTTCAATACGGCTGAACAGCTCGCAGGTGAGGGCGACCTCTTCGGGGCCATGCATTTTGGGTTTTACAATATAGATACTGCCCTTGCGGCTGTTGCTGTATTGACCGTCACCTTTCAGATCATGCAGCGCAATCAATGCGGTCATCATGCCATCCATGATGCCTTCAGGTATCTCGTCACCGTTTCTGTCCAGTATGGCTTCATTGGTCATCAGATGGCCGACGTTGCGGATGAACAGCAGGCTGCGTCCAGGCAGGGTCAGGCTACCGCCGTCGACGGTCTGGTAGGTGCGATCCTTATTCAGGGCGCGGGTGATGGTCTTGCCCCCTTTTTCCATATCGGCGGTCAGGTCACCCTTAATCAGGCCGAGCATGTTGCTGTAGACAACCGCTTTGTCTTCGGCATCAACGGCGGTGACGGAGTCTTCACAATCCTGAATGGTGGTGATTGCGGCTTCCATGATCAGGTCATTGATACCGGCGGGATCGTCTTTGCCGATCATTGCATCACGGTTGATCTGTATCTCGATATGCAGGCCGTTATTTTTCAGCAGGACCACGCTGGGTGCGGATGCGTCGCCCGTGAAGCCAGCCAGTTTTTCAGGGTTGGCGAGGGCAGTGCTGCTGCCACCACTGAGAGTAACACGGAGTGCGCCATCGATGATCTGGTAGCCGGTTGACTGCTTGTGGCTGCCATTGGCCAGTGGTGCGGCTTCATCCAATAGCTCACGGGCCAATTCGATAACCCGGGCACCACGAGCCGGGTTGTAGCCGGAGGTGATCGCCAGGTTGCCGCTCTGCTCAATCGCATCGGTACCATAGAGGGCGTCATACAGACTGCCCCAGCGCGCATTGGTGGCATTCAGTGCATAGCGCGCGTTGTTGATCGGAACCACCAGCTGCGGGCCAGCCATCTCGGCAATTTCCGGATCGACATTTTCAGTCTCGATGCTGAAGTCTGCCACTTCAGGCAACAGGTAGCCGATCTCCATCAGAAAGGCCTTATAGGCCGCCGCATCCAGCGGTTGGTCGGCATGCTGTTGGTGCCAGCTGTCGATCTGTTTCTGCAGATCGTCCCGCTTGGCCAGCAGTGCGCGGTTTTTTGGTCCCAGATCGGCGACGATCTGCTCTAGCTGGCTCCAGAAGGTCTCGGCGGTTACGCCCGTTCCCGGTGCAATCTGATTCTCAACTAACTCTTTGATTACGTTGGCTATCTGTAGGCCGCCGATCTGTGTGCGTGCTGTCATGTAATGCCCTTGTGCAGTGGTTGTTCAATTCGCTGGTCGTCACTCATGCCGGCACCGTGAAAAGGGATTCGCGGTGTTTTGTAAACATATTTGCCGGAATTGGGAATAACGGTAAATAATCAGTCTATCAAATTCATATATGGAATGTACCCCTAAAAATTATCGGGATTTAACTTTGACTGGCTTTAAGCGCGAGCCGGGGCAGGGGATGCTCATTAATTGGCAGATGGATAAAGGCCGCGAGTAGCCCGAGCACCACGCCGGCCCACCAGATGGCATCATAGGTTCCGGTGGTGTCATAGAGGCGGCCACCCAGCCAGACTCCCAAGAAACTGCCTATCTGGTGACTGAAGAAGACAATGCCGAACAAGGTGGCCATGTAGCGAACGCCAAATACTTGGGCGACGATACCGGATGTCAGCGGTACGGTAGAGAGCCAGAGTATGCCCATGGCCCCAGCAAACAGGTAGATGGTCAACTCGGTTTTAGGGGAGAGTAGCAAGGCGGTTATGACGATGGCGCGGGTAAAGTAGATAAAGGCCAAACCACTCTTTTTACTCCAGCGGGTTCCCGCAGCACCGGAGAGAAATGAGCCGGCAATGTTGAACAGACCAATGATGGAGAGCGCATAAGCCCCCACGTGGGGAGCCAGACCGAGGTCTTTAACATAAGCCGGAAAATGTACCGTGATGAAAGCGACATGGAAACCACAGACAAAGAAGCCGACAGTCAGCAGTACAAAACCCCTATGCCCCAGGGCCTCCCGCAGTGCCTCGTTGAGTGTCTGATTGCTGGCGGCTTCACCCGTATGGGATTGATTGTCAGGCAGGCAGAGTGACAAGGGAATAATCAACAGGGCAGTGGCAGCAAGGATCATCAGTGCGGATTGCCAGCCATAACTCGCGATGAACTGCTGACCCAGTGGTGAGAAGATAACCTGGCCGAGCGAACCGGCTGCGGTGCCAAGTCCCAGCACCAGGGTACGGCGTTCTGGGCCGACTATCTTGGCCATCGCAGCGAGGGCCAGAGAGAAGGCGGTGAAGGCGATGCCGAGGCCGGTGAGCAGACCACCAAACAGGTGCAGGCCCATACTGCTGTCGGTAACCGCCATGCCCCAGACGCCAATGGCATAAATGACAGCACCCACGGAGAGGACACGCATTGGGCCATGTTTATCCGCCAATGCGCCAGCGATGGGTACGCCGATACCCCAGAGCAGGTTCTGGATGGCCATGGCGATGGCGAAGGTTTCCCGGGTCCATCCATGGCTTGTGGTCATCGGCTCAAGAAACAGTCCAAAGACCGAGCGGATGCCAAATCCAATCATGGCGATCAAACAGCCGGCGGCAATCACCAGTAGAGGTGTTTGCCATGATTTGGATTTCTGCACGCTAGTTGGATGCGCCATGCCCGTGCCTACCTGAGATTGCACTCGCGGATGGCCATATACTACACCACCTGCAAGCAACAAATAACCCAATCAATTTGCGGGATAATTTCATCTGCAACTGATAAATATTACTCCTCTATGCCTCTCTAAATGCTGCAATTACAGGCGTGTTGACGTATTATGAAATCTCCCTTGGTTTGTTAATGATTAAATTGACCCATGTCCGTCGAAAGTGCCCTGGCCTTTTTTCTGGCCATTTTTATATTCTCCATCACCCCGGGTCCTGGTGTGTTTGCCATACTTGCCCGCGCCATGACCGAAGGGGCAGGGGCCTGTTTTACCCTGGCGTTGGGCATGTCGATTAGCGATATCATCTATCTGGTACTTGCCTGTTTCGGCCTGGCGGCTATTGCGGAACACTGGGCTGGTCTGTTTACCGTCATACGTGTAGTGGGTGCGCTATATCTGCTCTATCTGGGTTGGAAGATGTGGCGGTCGCGGCCTACCCTGGAAGAGGAGGCGGCAGAGGTGAAATCAATTAATCATATGATGAGCTTTGTGCAGGGCTTTTTGATCTCTGCATCCAATCCCAAAGTAATTCTGTTTTATATCGCCTTTCTGCCAACGTTTATGGATCTGACGATTCTTTCGGCTCAGGATATTGTACTGGCTTCGGTGATTACGCTATTTGGTCTGATGTTGGGGCTCATGCTGATTGCTGTAACTGCTTCCTGGGCTCGCAAGAAATTTCGCTCAGAACGAGCAATGCGAGGTCTTAATCGAGTGGCGGGTTCTATCATGATGGCCGCCGGTGCATACATCGGACTGCGGCACTGAGTATCGTTTTTCGGGGTTTCTAAATCCAATCAAATACAATCTATTTTATGCTGGATCGCAAGACGCATCTTGACCTGCTGGCGATGGCTATTCTTCTGGTGCTCTGTGCCAGTTGGGGGCTGCAGCAGGTTGCCATCAAGGTTGCCAGTGAGGCAGTGCCGCCCTTTTTTCAGGCCGGCATTCGTTCACTCGGTGCAACGCTATTGATTCTGCTCTGGATGGGCGTTCGTCGAGTTCCAGTATTTGAACGGGATGGCTCAGGCTGGTGGGGTTTGCTAGCCGGTCTGCTGTTTGGTGGTGAGTTTCTACTCATCTTTTTGGGGTTACAATTTACCAACGCCTCACGTGCTGTCATTTTTCTCTATCTTTCCCCTTTTGTGGTTGCACTCGGAGCACATCTCTTTATTCCCGGTGAGCGATTGCGCCTGATTCAAGCAGTAGGCTTAATTGGTGCGTTCTCCGGTGTGTTAATTATTTTTGGCGACTCGTTAACAGCGTCGAGCAATACGATGCTGACGGGTGATATTATGTTGATTGTGGCAGCAGTTATGTGGGGAGCTACCACTGTCGTGATTAAAGCCACTGCTTTAAACCAATTGGCTCCTAGTAAGACGCTACTTTATCAACTGGCAGTCTCGGCGGTACTCATCCTGACGGTCTCATGGCTATCCGGTGAGCCTGAGGTGGGTCCCTTGACACCGCTCATTATTGGTAGCCTGCTTTTTCAAACTGTCTGGGTGAGTTTTATTACCTATCTGACCTGGTTTTGGTTGGTAAGGCACTATCCGGCTGGCCGACTCTCAGCTTTCACCTTTTTGACCCCTATCTTTGGTGTGCTTGCTGGAAATCTGTTGCTCGATGAACCGCTAACTACTTCGCTCTTTCTGGCATTGCTTTTTGTTGGTGGTGGTATCTATCTGGTTAACCGACGTTAACTTGCTTGACTCCACGTGGCTGAAAGAGGTTTTGTTGTTTTATGGAGTGCCTTCAAAATCCTACCTAGAGATCGTTCCTTAGTCCCAGTTTTTCTGGATGCGGTTGCAGATAGACCTGCTTTTTAATGTAGGGGTCTGGGTGTCGGCGGAAGTAGTGGTTAAGCAGCGTAATCGGCACCACCAACGGTATCTCACCCTGTCGATAGCGTTCAATACTGGTGACCAGCTCATCCTTATCTTCACCGTCAATATTGCGTTTCAGATAGCCCATGATATGTTGCAATACATTGGTATGTCCCTTTCTACTGACAGGGCGTTTGAGTGCGGCCATGAGCTCCTCTATGTAGCTTTCGCTGACCGGTTTAACCAGCTGCCTGGGTACGTGTGAGAGGAGTTGTCCCATACGTTTATAGGCCGCTTGCGAATGAGCCATCACCAGATATTTATGCCGGGCATGAAATTCAATTAAGGCCGCAGGGGTGAGCCCTTCGCTAACAAGCTCCTGCCAGTGCCGATAGACGAAAACACGGTTAACAAAGTTTTCACGTAATACCGGATCATTCAGTCGTCCCTCTTCTTCAACTGGCAGGTGGGGATGTTGGTTCATTAGGGCTCGGGCAAAGATGCCGATGCCTTTGCGCTCTGCCGCACCGCCTTTTACAGGGTAGACCTTGACCCGAGTCATGCCACAACTGGGCGAGTCTTTCTTCAGGATATAGCCGCTGATGTCGCCCAGCTGTTTTACCTGGCGCCTGGAGTAGCTTTTCACCTGATGCGTGACATCCATTGTAGGATCGTCTACACCGACGACAGCGGGTTGTTCAGGATTGCCGACCAGTCTGATCGGTGGGCGGGGTGTGGGCATACCACTGCCCATCTCCGGACAGATTGGTTTGAACACCATGTAGTTAGAGAGTGTGTCTGTTATAAAACGGTCACGCTTATGTCCGCCATCATAGCGGACGTTCTCACCCAGCAGGCAGCTACTGATACCAACAGTGATTTTTTCAAAAGGTTTTTTACTACTCATGACCGTTTCTCTGTGGTTATCTCGGTGAGCGCTTTTTTCAGGGTGTTAAATTCAAACTCAAATCCCGCTTCGGGCAGGCGCTCAGATACAAGATGTTGGCCGGATGTCATAACATCAGCACCTTTTCCGAACAGCAAGCGTAAAACCAGTTTTGGAACAGGGAATAGGACAGGGCGATGTAATACGCTGCCTAATGTTTTGCTGAACTGGCGATTTGTCATCGTGTCAGGTGCACACAGATGGTAGACACCTGACATTGTTATCTGTTCAAGTGCGTAGGGATAAGCTCGAACCAGGTCGTTGATATGAATCCAGGAAAATGGCTGACTGCCATCACCTATGGGGCCACCCAGGCCTAATCGAAATGGCAGTAGCAGTTGTTTCATCATGCCACCCTCTTTTCCCAATACCAGACCAAGTCGAAAGATAAGTGTGCGGACACCGAATGCTTCAGCTTTCCGCGCACTTGCTTCCCAGTCGTGGGAGAGGCGCCCGAGAAAATCGGTGGCGTTGGGTGGGTCTGATTCTGCGTATGTGCCGTTGCTGTCGAATGCCCCAAGTGCGGAGGTGGAGATAAAACAGTCGGGCCGTTGATCCATCTGCTGCATTGCACTGACCAATGCACGGGTGGTGAGGATGCGGCTGTTGTAGATCGCCTTCATGTAGTTGGCTGTCCAGCGTCGGCTGATATTTTCCCCAGCCAGATTGATGACGGCATTACAGCCCTGCATCTTGTTAACTAGATCTGACCCGGCAGACTGAAAATCGTTACGACTCAGTTTAATCAGTTGATGGCCGGACTGCGTCAGGGTTTCGCACAGTGCGTTACCGACAAAGCCTGATGCACCTGAAATAGCAATGATCATCCACACCTCTACGAGCTTTTATAAAGTGACTGCAAAAAGCATAGCGCATCTTGATCGAGTCAAGGGGATGGATAGCGCATGGCAAATCCGGAACGGATGCGCAGGGCCAACTCTTTGACAATAACCCGTGCGCCGCGATTGGGCATACGCAGGTTGACGTAATAACGTGGGAGTGCGGGTAGCCCAATAGATGAATCGATCAGACTGAGGGATTCAGGAATGACCTGAGACATATAGGGGGCGATGGCCATATCGGCCTCCAGGGAGGCAATTACCGGCTCAATACTTCCAACCTGACAAATTGATATCCATTCAATACCTGCCCGGTTAAGGGCATCAGTTGCCGAGGTGCGAAAGCCACAGGATTCAACCCCCAGAGCGACAGGGAGTGGGGTTCTGTGGCAGGCTTCACTGTTGGGTGCGCCGATCCAGACCAAGGCATCAGAGAGGAGTAGCTCATCATCACTCCCCTGGATTGATTCCGTGGTCATGGTCAGATCAATCTTTTTCTTCTTTAACATCTCCAGGAGAACGGGGGTGGAATCACTGATCAAGGTAACCCGTATACTGGGGTATTCGCGGTTAAAGCGGCGTAGGATCGGTGGCAAAAAGGGCCGCACAATATCCGGTGGAACGCCGAGTAGAATTTCGCCGGTGAATTCAGGTTGGCGCATCAACTGCCGCACTTCATCATTCAGAGCCAGGAGACGATTGGCACTGGCTACCAGCTTCTCACCGTCTGAGGTGAGAAGCATCCGCTTTTGTCTTCGATCAAATAACTGCTTACCAAAATACCCCTCAAGCCGTTTGATCTGCTGACTGACAGCGCCCTGGGTAAGGCTTAGGCTCTGTGCAGCCCGTGTCATACCGCCGCTTTCCGCGACTGCCAGAAATGTTCTGATGAGACCAATATCGAGATCACGGTTCATAGGGTGCCTGTCATTACGATGCCTAATTATGTTTATTATGATAATTCGTTTTCATAATAGATAACAGGCGCGTATAAAAGGGTTTTGATCTATTGAGCGGATGCGTCCAAAGCATGCTTACCCATTCTGTCAGCCTCTATTTTGCAGCGGTATTTATCTGGGGTTCGACCTGGTATGCCATCAAGTTCCAATTGGGGACCGTTCCACCTGAGCTTTCTGTGGCCTACCGATTTGCTCTGGCTGCGGTGATTCTGTTTGCTTGGTGTCTGCTGCGTGGTTTACCCCTGCGTTTCAACAGGGAGCAACATTTCTGGATGGCATTGCAGGGTCTTAATCTGTTTTGCCTGAATTATCTGATCTTCTACTGGGCCACCGCCGAGTTAACCAGTGGGTTGATCGCGGTGATCTTCTCTACGATTGTGTTGATGAATATTATCAATAGCGCACTGTTTTTCCGTAGATCAATTGATGCATCAATGGTGGCGGGTGCATTGACTGGGTTACTGGGAATTGTTCTGGTGTTTTGGCCGGAGGTGGCCAATCTGCAACAGAGTAGTGGTGCATTCAAAGGGCTGATGTTAAGTCTGCTTGGTACCTTTGTGGCCTCTCTGGGCAATATGATCTCGGCCAGAAATCAGCGTGAACATATACCTGTGATTCAGGGGAATGCCATTGGTATGGCGTATGGCGCAATAATACTATTTTTATTTGCAGTGGTTCAGGGTGTTACCTTTGTGTATGACACTTCACTTCCCTATAACTTGTCACTGTTCTACCTGGCACTGTTTGGTTCAGTGCTTGCCTTTGGCAGTTATTTGACGCTGTTGGGTCGGATCGGACCTGAAAAGGCCGCCTATGCCACCGTACTGTTTCCTCTGGTGGCTTTAGGCATTTCCACTTTTTTCGAAGGCTATGAGTGGAGCTTGATAGCAGCAGGTGGTGTTGCATTGGTGGTGGCAGGTAATGTATTGATCATTATGCCAAAGCGAATAGTGTTACAGCTCCTGACTCTGATAAAAGTTCGCTGGGCGAGAAGTCTCTAGTTGTAAGTTGACTAGATAACGGCCGGTTTATTTTGGTTGAATTTGAAAGCGGGTAACTGTGATATCAGCATGCCAGCGAGCATCATACTGCAGCCTATCAAGCCCCGTGGACCTAGTGTTTCGTCCAATAAAAGCCAGCCCCCAAGTGCAGCAAAAACGGCTTCCAGACTCAGAATAATGGCGGCATGGGCTGCTGGCGCCTTGCGTTGCGCAACCACCTGTAGTGTGTAAGCAATTCCCACTGAGAACAGGCCCGCATAACTGATCGGTATCCAGGCATCAAGCATGGCCTGTGTAGACAGGGTTTCCCAGAGCAGGGCTGAGAGTGCACTTATGATCGCACAGACAAAAAACTGCCCAAAGGCCAGTTGTAATGGGTCCATACGTGTCGAAAGCCAGCCGATGAGTAAAACATGGCCAGCCCAGAAAAATGCACCGCCCAATTCAAGCAGATCACCAGAGGCCATGGTCAACTCATCGGTGATGCTCAAAATGAAAAGACCAGCCAGCGCCAGCAGTGCACCTAACCAGGTAGTGCCCGTGGTTTTGTGGCCCCATAAGAGGGCCATAATAGGCACCAGAACTATATAGAGCCCGGTAATAAAGCCCGCATTACCGGCGGTGGTGTTGACCAAGCCAATCTGCTGTAGGGAAGATCCTGCGAAAAGCAGCAGACCCGCAACGAGACTGCCGAGTATCAGTGGTCGCCAATCCTGTGGTTTTTGTCTTCTGATTAAGAGCAGAGGTAAAAGTGAGAGTGTGCCAAGGGTAAATCGAGCCGCATTGAACTGAAAGGGACCCATGTGATCCATGCCCACCCGTTGCGCAACAAAGGCCAACCCCCAGATAATGGCGGTGATTAATAACAGACTATCTGCCTTCCAGTTGCTGGTTTTCATTGCGTGATTTTGCTCGTAAAGATCGGGAGGAATAGCAAAGAATGAATTAATTGCAACAGTAACAATTGTACAGTTTATTGCAGGTTTGTTCTATAATCCACCATTGGCGTATCACTGTTTTTACTGATCATTGGCAGTTTTTGATCAAATGGGCGGCGCCGCTTGTTTTATAAGCTACCGGATTTGATGTATGCCTCAGGCAAACGCTGACTATAACGGCCCCGTGATGATTGTAGAGGATCTCTACAAACGTTTTGGTGATCTCGAAGTTCTTAAGGGCATATCACTCTCTGCGGATGAGGGCGATGTGATCTCCCTCATCGGTTCAAGTGGCTCTGGTAAAAGCACCCTTCTGCGCTGTATTAATCTTCTCGAAGCCCCTGATTCAGGTGCTGTGTATGTACATGGCGAACTGATTGGTATGTCCAGGAACCGTCGCGGTGACCCCGTGGCTGCCGATCAGAAACAGGTGGATCGAATTCGTTCTCGTCTGGGCATGGTGTTTCAGAATTTTAATCTCTGGAGTCATCTCAGTATTCTTGAGAATGTTATGGAAGCCCCCGTGCATGTCTTGAAAGTGCCCAAAAATGAGGCGCGGGAGCGAGCCATCGAAATGCTGAATAAAGTTGGCATAGTCGATAAGATTGATGCCTATCCTGCACAACTTTCTGGCGGTCAACAACAGCGTGCTGCGATTGCCCGTGCCCTGGCGGTAGAGCCCGAATTGATGCTGTTTGATGAGCCGACCTCTGCCCTTGATCCTGAAATGGTAGGTGAGGTGCTAAGGGTAATGCGGCAGCTGGCTGAAGAGGGGCGGACCATGTTGGTGGTAACTCATGAGATGGGCTTTGCCCGTGAGGTTTCATCGAAAGTATTGTTTCTGCATCAAGGCCAGATTGAAGAGCAGGGTACACCGGATACTGTTTTCAATAATCCAACGTCTGAACGGTGCCGGCAGTTTCTTGCCAGCAATCTTTAATCGATAGCAGGCAACATTAAAAAGCACCATTTCCCGCCTGAATTACACAAGAGGAAAACATGAAAAAGAATCGATTACATATCCTGTTATTCACCCTGCTTTTATCATTCAGTGGGCTGCTCCAGGCCGAGTCGATAAAGATTCGAATGGGTACAGAAGGTGCATATCCTCCTTTTAATCTGATTGATAAGGAAGGTAAGCTGGGCGGTTTTGATGTTGAGATCGGTAAAGCGCTATGCGAAGCCATGCAAGCCGATTGTGAGTGGGTGACATCTGGCTGGGATGGTATTATCCCTGCGTTGTTGGCGAAAAAGTTCGATACCATCATAGCATCCATGTCGATTACTGAAGAGCGTAAGAAACAGGTGGCATTCACCGATAAGTATTACACCACGCCAGTCAGATTTGCGCGTCCAAAGGGAATGCCGATAGAGATTACAGATGAAGGGCTGAAAGACAAAATAGTGGGTGTGCAAAGCTCAACGGTGGCAGAGAATTTCCTGCGCGGTCGCTTTGGTGAGATTGTTGAAGTCAAAGCCTATGGTACCCAGGATGAGGCGAACCTGGATATGCTTTCAGGTCGGGTAGATCTGTTGCTGGCGGACTCCTTTGTGCTGGGTGAATTCCTGAATTCAAAGGATGGCCAATCTATTGAGTTTGTTGGTCCCGCCTTTACCGATAAAAAGTACCTGGGTGATGGTATCGGTATTGCTGTACGAAAAGAAGATTCGGCGCTACTGGAAAAACTCAATGCAGCCATCAAACAGATTCGTGAAGATGGCACCTATGCCAGAATCAACGCCAAGTATTTTGATTTTGATGTGTTTGGTGAATAACGCGTGAACTGTTGTCTCGTGGTTACTCCTTCAGGATCAAAGCACGTGGATTTTCGGTGTGTTTGATCTGAAGGGGTACGGTGGGCTTCTGCTGGACGGCCTCTGGATGACACTGGCCGTCGGGCTCAGTTCCATGCTGTTGGCGCTACTACTGGGTCTGCTGGGAAGCTGGGCCAAGCTTTCGCGTAACCCTATCGCTGTCTGGTTTGCCGACCTCTATACCACCGTGGTACGCGGTATCCCTGAGTTAATTCTGCTGTTGCTGGTTTACTTCGGTATCCCTACCTTGATTCAGGATATCGCTGCCCGTTTTGGTCATGACATTACCATCAACCTGAATCCCTTCATGGCGGGTACGCTGGCTATAGGGTTTATCTATGGTGCTTTCAGTACGGAAGTGTTTCGTGGTGCCTTCATGTCGATTGCTCCGGGTCAGCTTGAGGCCGCAAAGGCCATGGGCATGGGGCGGTCGTTGAGCTTTCGACGTATCCTGTTACCCCAAGCGATGCGGTTTGCATTGCCGGGTCTGGGAAATGTCTGGATGGTTTTGATCAAGGCAACAGCGCTGGTTTCCATTATTCAGTTGGATGAGTTGATGCGAAAGACCAAGATTGCTGCCAATGCCACGCATGAGCCATTTACCTTCTATTTTTTGGCTTCCCTGCTTTATCTTGGACTGACCATTATCTCCATGCTTGTACAGAGTCGGGCAGAATGCTGGGCTAATCGCGGTGTGGCGGAGCGATAATCATGGAGTTCAGTGTCGTCTGGGACAATCTGCCAAAACTGCTTCAGGGCGCTCAACTGACGTTGGAGATAACGCTGTTGAGTCTAATGATTGGGCTAGTGATTGCTGTGCCGGTTGCATTGATGCGTCGGTCAAAGAATCCCCTGCTGTGGATGCCGGCCTACGGGTACATTCTTTACTTCCGTGGTACACCCTTGCTGATTCAACTGTTTCTGATTTACTACGGTAGCGGTCAGTTTCGCCCGGAGCTGAGTGATTTGGGGTTGTGGGGGTTGTTTCGTGAGGCCTATTTTTGTGGTGTTCTTGCGCTAACGCTGAATACCGGGGCCTATACCGCTGAGATTTTCCGGGGTGCCATTCAGGCGGTACCGGCGGGTGATGTCGAGGCGGCAAAGGCTTGTGGAATGGGAAGGATATTGATCTTCCGGCGTATTATATTGCCCAAGGCGATACGGCTGGCCTGGCCCATGTATGGTAACGAGGTGGTGTTTCTGATGCAGGCAACATCGCTGGTCAGCGTCATTACTTTGCTGGATCTGACGGGTATTGCGGGTCGTATTATTTCAAAGACGTTTGCCGTCTACGAAATTTATATCATGACAGCACTGCTCTATCTGGCGATCACCTATGCCATTGTTTTTCTGTTTAAACGTATTGAGAAGCGACTCAACCGTCATCTCGCCTGATGAGATCATGCTGATGCGCAAATGATTTACTCGCTGAGCAGTAGTTTTACTGCCATGGCCAAGGTAGCGATAATGATAGCCGGTTTTACCAGCGCCGCTCCCCGTTTAATGACCATATTTGAACCGATGCGTGCACCGATAATCTGAGCAATTGCCATCACCACGGCTGCACTCCAGACTACATGTCCGCTCCATAAAAATATAACCAGTGATGTCGTGTTGGTAACCAGTACCAGCGGTTTGGTATTGGCCGTGGCGCGGCGCATGTTATAGCCTCGCAGGCTGGTAAAGGCGAAGGCAAAAAACGAACCGATGCCCGGTCCGAAGAAACCACCATAGAACCCGATTCCACCGCCTGCCGTCCAGTTGAAAGTGGCTGCAGATACCCGTGAATGAGAGTCGTGATCATCGGCTCGTGGCGATATCCAGAAGTAGATCGCGATTGCGATTAAGAGAAAAGGGATGAGCTGTTCTAAGCGTTGGTTTTCAATGTTCTGTACTGCCAGGGTGCCGCCAATTGCCCCGAGTCCTGCCCATAGCATGGCTGGATAGAGGCTGGAAAAATCAATGTGTCCTTTGCGGAAGTAGTTAATGGTTGAAGAGAGTGTGCCAAACACGCTCTGAAACTTATTGGTCGCCAGTGCATTCAGTGGTGGCATGCCGACTGTCAAGAGTACCGGCAGTGCAATCATGCCGCCCGCGCCTGCGATTGAACTGACAAAACCGGCTGTAAAGCCCACCGCAGCCAAGAGTGCGAGCAGTTCCAGAGAGAGGTCTATGATACGGCCCCTTGCCTATTGTGAAAGCTTCCTGTAACAATCTGGCTTGTTAGCACCTGTTCAACCGGCCCTGGTTTGCCGAACAGATAACCCTGGAAAGAGCGGCACCCCTGGCTAGTTAAAAAGAGGTGTTGTGCTTCAGTTTCAACGCCCTCTGCGATCACTTCCAGCCCAAGACTGTGGGACAGTGCAATGATGGTGTTGGTAATCGCCGCATCGTTTGGATCCGTCAGTAGATCACGCACGAAAGACTGGTCAATCTTCAATTGATCCAATGGCAACCTTTTTAGATAGGAGAGCGATGAATAACCGGTGCCAAAATCATCCAGGGAGAAGAGTACACCCCTGGCTTTCAATGTGGTCATCTTGCTAATGATTCCTTCAATATCGTGCAGCAGCATGCTCTCAGTGAGCTCCAATTTGAGACGTTTTGGATTGGCCCCTGTATGATCAAGAGTGGCAAGTGTCTGACTGACAAAATCGGCTTTTCGAAACTGAACGGCACTGACGTTTACTGCCAGTGTCAATCGTTCCAGGATTGGGTCTTCTGACCAGAGTACCAACTGCCGGCAAGCATTTTCAAGTACCCAATGCCCGATGGGGAGAATTAAACCGATCTGTTCAGCGGCGGGAATAAATTCGGCGGGAGAGACCATGCCACGGGTCGGATGAGGCCAGCGTATAAGTGCCTCGGCCCCAATAATGCACCCTGAATGATCGACCTGAGGTTGATAATAGAGCTGGAAGTTTTCGTCCCGAATTGCCTGACGAAGATCTGTCTCCAGGGTGATGCGGGAATTGACTGCATCTTGAATTCCCGGATCAAAAAAGCAGAGGCTCTGCTGATCATTTCGCTTCGCCTGATTCATCGCCAGATCAGCGCGTTTTAGTAGCTCTTCTGTTGTGTCCAGGGGATTGCCGAACAGTGCAATGCCAATGCTGGCCGTCGCGTGATAGACCTGGTCCGCCAGCTCAAATGGTCGATTCAGGAATGCTAGGATTTTTTCTGCAATGTTTTGTGCAACAGCGGCCGCTTTCTGGGTATCTCCACTCAGGTCTTTGAGTATGACGACAAATTCATCACTCCCCAGCCGTGCGGCTGTATCACCTTCGGGTATGCAAGCGGAGAGACGCAGAGCGAATTGTTGCAAAAGCAGGTCGCCCTTATCATGGCCCATGGTGTCATTGAGTGACTTGAAATCATTCAGGTCAATAATCAGCAGTGCCCCTTCATGCTCTTTTCGGGTGCCTGACAGTGCTTGCTGCAGTCGGTCGAGAAAAAGTCGCCGGTTAGGCAGGTGGGTGAGGGTGTCATAGAAGGCCAGTTGATTTATCTGATTGGCAGTGGCACGTCGTTCGGTTACATCCAGCAGACTGGCCTGCAGTAGTGATCTGGACTCAAATTGAAAATCCATCAGATGAACTTCCGCATCCCAGCTTTTTCCATCCGGGTAGGCAAATCGCCACTCAAACAGATGTGAACCCTTCAGCTGGGCCAGTTTTATGTGTCCCCTGATTGATTCGGCGGAATCGAAGTCATCATATTGAGTGGTAGCTGAGATTTCGTCGAGCTGTTTATTGAGTAGTTCCTGCTGATGTCCAAGATGAAAGATTCT
This sequence comes from Sedimenticola thiotaurini, assembly GCA_007713595.1. Lineage (GTDB taxonomy): Bacteria > Pseudomonadota > Gammaproteobacteria > Chromatiales > Chromatiaceae > Sedimenticola > Sedimenticola thiotaurini_A. The sequence goes on along the minus strand of VMRY01000011.1, from coordinate 3,986 downwards.
TGCGGCCGCCAGATTACAGTCGACAACCGTTTCCGTTTCTGGGGCAATCACCAGAAGTGGAATGCGGGATTCAGAAAACAGAACCTTGTTATAGATGTTGCTCTCATGCAGATCGGCTTCGGCCTGCTGAAGTGCATTGATCTGGTGCTGCAAACGTTCAGCCTGTTCGGCCAAGGCCGACTGGTTCTGTTGAAGCGTTTTGCACATGTCATCCTGAGTGGCAGCGAGTTGTTGGATCTCTTTGATTCTACTTTTTACCGGTGCAATAGCTTGAAAATCAAGCTGGCCAATTCGATGACTGGTCTCGGCCAGTTTTTCAAGTGGACGCGCAATACTTAAAGCCTGTTTTCTGGCAATCAGAAATGCTGTTGCCAGCAGAAAAATTAATCCACTGGTTACTGCCATTGCAATTGGAAGCCAGTTTGGTGTGAAATCACCAGCTGGCGCCATGGTCATGACCCATAATTTCTGCGCGCCCATACTGTAAGGACGAATATTTGCCAGCCAGCGCTGTGAACCTGACTGAAAACTGAGAATCCTTTGAGTTTGTCGATCAAGCTGGTGCCATTTCTGTAAGGCATCATTCAGTGCAGGTATGCCCAGGCTTGAAACGGGTTGTAACACCTGTTTTAACCATGCGCTCTCACTCGTTCCATTCGGTAAATTGGGCATGGCAAGAAGTGATTCATTGTCGGTAATGACGAGCGTGAATCCATTTATACCGACCTTGGTTTTCATGGTGTAGTTTGACAAATCTTTCAGCGTGAGATCAAAGCCAAGTACCAACTCTTCGCCGTTGTTTAGTGTTCGCCTTATGGAAGCCGTTATGCCGGGATCATGGGTCGAGAAAAAGATATAGGGTGCGGTCCAGCTGACAGGATGCGCTGGATCACGTTTCATGGCGGCCTTGAACCAGGGACGGTTGCGAGCATCGTAATCAAGCTGGCTCCACTTCCTCGTAATTTTGCCGTCGGGATGGTGGACGATCATTAGATGTTGATCACCCCAGCGTTCTATGTCGGTCATGCGATTTTGCCAGACACCATCCGCTAGCTGGAGTAGAAGCCAGCCTTTGCCGCTGGTGGTTCCTGCAACAACCGAGGTAATTTGCGAGATCTGTTTCAAGAGCGGCTGAAAATGCTGGTTGAACTGATCAGGCTGATCCAGATCAGGGGCACTATCACCAATCCATTCGCTACTCATTTTGAGCAATGCGTGGGCGGGATTTAGCAGTGCATCGAGGTCTGCTTCCACTCTGTTAGCTGAGTTGGTGAACTCTTTTTCGGCTATCTCATCAACAATCGGTAATAGAGCCAGTATGAAAAAACCCAGGCAGACAAGAGCGGCGGTCCCTGTTATAAACAGAATCAGTCTGATAAACAGGGTCCGGCGTAATGAAACAGGTTTGTTTTTTGTGGCTTTCACCATCTAAAGAATAGATGGGAGTGTGGGCGCTGTCTACTAGGAATAGAACGTTTATTGGTCTGGATAATTGGCTGATAGCTCAATAATCCAGTGAATCATAGTAATCGAGCAGCTCCTCATCATCCAGCTCATCCAGTTCGTCAAGATCGAACAGGCTGAAGTCGTTCTCTTCGAATTCCTGGTAGCTCTCGGTATACCGCTTCACTGCAGGGCTGCTCATGGTCACTTATTCTCCAGATGGCTTTGCTGCATGCTAGCGGGAAAATAAGACAGTTTGATGACTGGGCATTAGTGCGTGATTATCGCCTATTCATTGAAAGAGCTACCTATGTGCGGTGAGTCTGTACAGACTACTCACGTTTTTGTCCGGTGATTAACCAAAACATCTGCAGTAGCAGTGTGTTATCTATTCGAGACTGTTTACAGGAATCAAGCTGTTTCTGCTCATGGCAAATTTTGTCGAATAACAGCACTTTCTGACCATCTTTTTCAACAAAAAGCAGTCTGCCCCTATCCACAACATAGGCTACAGCAGCAGAAACGTCACGGTCAGAGAGCTGATCCAGGCCACCTTTTGGTGGCATCTTGCCATGACCCTCAAGAGCGTGTGTGATTAGCGTGCCGAGTGGTGACTTCAAACGCTCTTCCCAATCCGTAACCTCTCCCAGTTGGGGGGCGCCTGATTCAGGTTCACCGTGACACTTAATGCACTGCTCGGTAAATACTACCCGCCCAAGCCCAAGGTTGTATTGTTGTTCTGTTTTCTCAATCAGCCTGTCTGCAGCGCAGATACTAAACGTGAACAGTAAACCTGTCAGGGCGAAGAGGGACTTCATGTTAAGTGCAGCTGTTTTCATAATGGGCGTGACTCAATCAAATGGCGAGCGTGTTTTATATCCAGGGTTAATAGTACCTGTGACACCAGATTATTTCATTGATTCAAGTCTTGGTTTCAGATCAATACCACGCGGTAGACAATGTTATTATGCGCCGGAATAATGCAGAGAGTTCAGCTATAGTCTAACAAGGTGCGCAGTGACTGTTGTGAGGGGATGTGCAGGAGCAGATAATTCCAAGTTCAGTGGCCGCAGTTGAAGGTATCTATGACCCTTCGGGGCTGCTTTTATCTGTAATTGTATCTATCGCTGCTAGCTACGTTGCCTTCAGTATGCTCAGAAGATTGCAGTCAACGGATGGCCGTCGTCGCTGGCATTGGTATCTTGGGGCAGCCCTTACGCTAGGTGTTGGCACCTGGACCATGCATTTTATCGGCATGATTGCTCTGCAGTTACCATTTCCCGTGGAGTATCACAAGGGTCTCACCCTGCTCTCACTTTTGATTGCAATACTCGGTTCATTAATAGTTCTTCATATAGTCGTTATCTATACCCATGCCTGGCAGCGTTTTGTACTTGGCTCAGTGGTTTGGGTGGTGGTTATATCGTCCATGCACTTTCTCGGTATGGCGGCCATGGTGATGCCGGCCAGTATGGCGTATGACGGCTGGGTTATTCTGCTTTCCATACTGGTATCGGTAGCTGCTGCCAGCGTTGCACTTTTTCTGCTGTGTAAAGAGACAGAGCTGAATTTGCCTATGTCATGGAAGTGCCTGGCGAGTGCCAGTGTCATGGGTCTCTCAATTTCCAGCATGCACTATCTGGCGATGTGGGGAACTCATTTTGTTCCTGATGAGCCGCTGGGCCGGATATTTCTTGACAGCTTTGGTAGCAATCAACTGCACTGGCCCCTGGCAATTGGCATGCTGTTTTTTCTCTATTTGATGATGGAACTTTCAATATGGGACAGCAGTAAAGCACAGAGAAATGGCATCGGTCTACGTCTTAGAATGATGGTCATTGTAATGGTGAGTGTTACCGGGCTGAGTGTGGGCATCCTCTCCATGTTGGAAGTTGATGCCATTTTGGAGGGACACGGAAATAAAGACTTGAGGCTGGAGCTTGAGGGGGAGGCTGAAGCAATTACAGAGCTGTTTATACAGCTTCAGGAGGATGTACACTTCATCTCCAGAACGCCGGGTATTAACGTCTTGCTCAAGGCATTGGCTACTAAAGAGAGTGAAGCAGGTGTGTTTGCTTTAGAGAAGGTAAGGCAACGCGTATCTGAGTTGCTTAAGGACTTTCTTGCAGGGCGACCTGATTATCAGACGATTGCGATTATTGGTCGAGAGGATAGTGGTCGCGAGTTAATCAGAGCTGAACGGCAGGGTGTTACGGTAAGTTTGATTGATAAAGCGTATCTTATACCAAAAGCAGGCAAAGCGAATTTTCAAGAAACAATGAATCTTCCCCCAGGGCAGATCCATATCTCGGAAATCAATTTTAGTCATGAAGGAGATGAGGATGCTTCAGTAAAATCATTAATTATGCAGATTGCAGTACCGGTCTATCTGGATAAAGAAAAGTTGGCCGCAGGAATCGTGCTTATAGATACCAATCTAAGTCAGATTTTTAAACCACTGACCAAGTCAGAACAGTTTGGGGATCGAGACTTGGTGACCGATCAGACAGGACGACTCTTAACTTTTAGAGACCCGACGCTGA
>VMRY01000136.1 GCA_007713595.1 Sedimenticola thiotaurini | reverse complement strand
GGGTGGATTCCAAGCGACTCAGCAATATCTTTGGCTATAACGTTAGGGTGATTAGCCAACTTAACGGCCTGCTGCTTGAACTCGAGTGTATATCTATCGTAATTCCGCTTCTTGGTTTGTCCCATCTCATACCCCTTCAATAGATCAGTCAATGACTGTCCATTAAAGTGGTGCTAGTTCACCAGCGAGTAAATTTTCCGTAGCAGCGCATTGTTATAAATAATTAGTCTTGATAAAGAGCAACAACATTGGGTTTTGATAAGTAATAGATGATAAACGCAGCTAAACCAATACCAAGTAGTTGCAAAACAGTATTTCCAATTGTCATTTCTGAACCAGGATATATTGGAAATATTGATATAATTCCTAGCGGTATCGAAATGACATACAACCACTTAGCAATTTTTAGGCCCCATTTTTGCGTTGACCAGAGACCGTACATAACTGCCAATAAGAATACTCCTAGAGCCATGAATATAACACCTAATAAAGTGATCCAGATTGGCATATCTGGCACTGCACTTGCCAGCATCATAAGCGCACCAGCGCCAAACAGAAGAAGGCCACTAAGTGCGCTATAAATAGCGATCAATACAATCCCAACTGGTTTATTTTTGCTCATAAATTTCCCTTTTAATTTTAAATGTACATAGGTAGTTATAATTTCTAACGCCGTGCTCTGAGGCAAATTTGGAGCGCAGCGGAAAATTTGTCCGACAGCAGCGATTTGTTAGATGATTTTTCAAACTGCTTCTGCATCGGGGACGTCATATATTGTTTCTGTGACCTCACTTAATAACCTATGATCTAGCAGAACTTGAATTACAACTTTTGCTGTATCTTGGCACACAGTTATTTTTCCATTTTGATCAAAGTTAATACCCCAATTACGTGTCTCGCTTACAAGTTTCACTCGATCTGAGAATCCCGGCGCTCGATACAAAGCTTTTTGTTGGATTACAGTCATTCGTCTAAGTTGCATTGAATTGTGACCCACATATTTTTTAAGTGGCTCAACGTCAGAAAAAACAGACAGAAACTCAGGCTCAACGGTTAAATCATCAAAGCTTTGCTTATATGCTTTTTTATCAGCCACTGTGCTTTCGTAAGCTCGTTTGGATGCAACAAATATCGTTTCGTTGAGGCAATAAAAATCAAAATATGAATCAAAGGTAAATGATTCATCTGGAACAGCAGATAATTCTCCATTAACGAAAATCGCATTAATAAGCTTGTTTCTAACGGCCGGCTTCCATGTTGGCGCAGTTTTTCTAATTGCGTAAACAGTTTGCTCTCCCGACTGAAATTTAACTAAATACCCCACTGCACCTTTTAACTGTTTGAGTTGAGCATCTGTATTTTCAGTTTCTGGAACATCCACCGCTTGTAGTAAAGCTATAAGTCCGTCACTTTCCTCTAGCGAATGTTCAAGACAACTATTTTCATTGTTTTGGGATAGGTGACTATATGTAACTTTTTCGGTAATTCTCGAAACTTCTGATTTAATAGCATTGCGAAATAGGTTTTCAACCTCTTCGTCGGTTCTGACATGCCATGCCCGAAACTTTGCAGGAGTTGTGCTTTTCTTAAACACCCAAAGCTGAACCGTTGAATTATCATAGTCCAGCTCTCGCCAATCACTAAAGTCTGTCACTGTTGTTTTTCTCCTGTACTTATGTAGCTTCCCTGAACTTCCTGACAGAGATATTTACCAGGTGTTGGATCATTCCTGCAAAGTAGCTTTACAGTTCTCTTATGTCCATTTATCTCAGCTTCAGCTTCATATAAGTTCCAACCAAGAATCAAAAGTATCGGATTCATTATTATGTATCCGGCGCGATACGTAATCAGAAATAACCATAATAGAAACACAGCTAATCCAGCAATTTTCCCAGCAGAGCCATAATCCACACCCATGAATGACACTATATATGGAAAGCTATAGCTAATTAACTCACTGGGTATAGGCTTCAACCCAATTATGGTCACGGGATACTTATAACGCAGGCTTCGCAAAACCTGAACAGTTATCAGAAGACACAAGAAGGTTATTACAACAACAGCCAAAGAAAGATAAGAGTGATGCCCACTGGGAATGACGCAATCTTTCATTTTCCAGCAAAAGTCCATTCCCCAATACTCTGATTTAATATCTTGTAGAGCTAAAATAATAGCTAGGGGAAAATATGACCCTAAAAAAACTAGGAATGCTGGAACGATTCTAAATTGCATGGAGT
>VMRY01000050.1 GCA_007713595.1 Sedimenticola thiotaurini | reverse complement strand
ATCAAGGTACAATTGATGTGGTGCAGTTGCTTGTTTTATCGGCTGCATTTTTGTCAATCCCTTACGCATTTATTAGCCGAAGTCATGTGGCCGTGGCGATCTTTGCGGATAAGTTCAGTGATCGTTGGCGTTCTGCTGTATCGGCACTGGCGGCCATGTTAAGTACAGGCATCATGTTCGCGTTTGGCTGGTTCGGAATTAATCATGCCAGCATGCAGATCGAGTATGGCGATGTGTCCCAGACCATTGGAATACCTATTGTCTGGTTTTGGATTCCCGTGGTTTATAGTTGCTTTCTTTCCGGTTTTATTACATTAGTGATGAGTGGAGAGTCGCTCTATAAAACAGTTCTTGGTGAGGAAGCATTGCCATGAATAGCAAAACCTGTTCAGTGGTGACCTTCCGTGTCTGAATCAACAATTGGATTGATTTCATTTGTATTTCTTTTTGGATTGATCGGACTTCGTGTACCTATTGCTATCGCAATGGCAACTGTGGGTGCGATAGGCGGTCTGATATTAAATGGGCCAGACAGCGTGGGCTTTATCATGGGTTCGCTGCCTTTCGAGACCATCTTTCCTTACAGTCTTTCCGTGATTCCACTTTTCATTATGATGGGTGTATTTGCGGCCCGCGCTGGATTATCAAAAAGTCTTTACTCCGCCGTCCACGCTTTTATCGGGCATTATCGGGGTGGTTTGGGGATGGCAACCATTGGGGCCTGTGCTGCCTTCGGTGCCATCTGTGGGAGTAGTCTGGCGACTGCTGCGACTATGAGTAAGGTTGCAATGCCAGAGATGCGCAAGCGTAACTATCATGATGGACTTGCTGCAGCCAGTATTGCCGCGGGTGGCACGTTAGGAGTATTGATTCCCCCAAGCGTTATCATGGTGATCTATGCTCTTTTGACTGAGCAGTCTATAGGACAGATGTTTGCTGCGGCCATTGTGCCCGGTATCTTAGCCACGCTGCTCTATATGTTGGCCGTCTGGGGACAAACCTTGGTCAATCCACTAGCGGGGCCGGCTGATGAACGAGTAGGCTACCGTGGCCGTATTCAGGCACTAATAAATGTGTGGCCTGTGCTACTGCTATTTACTATCGTGATCGGTGGTATCTATTTGGGTTGGTTCTCTCCGACAGAGGCGGCCGCTATTGGTGCATTTGGCGCGTTGTTATTGGCTGGATTAAAACGAAAACTCACTCAGGATGTATTTCTTGATTGCTTGGGTGAAACAGCCAGTACCAGTGGTATGATCTTTATGATTCTTATCGGAACGGCGCTGTTTAATTATTTTGTCGAAACGACGGGCTTGCCGCATCAACTCGTGGCATATGTTGGAGAATTGGGTTGGGCTCCTTTTGCCATACTGATTGTTTTGATAATTTTTTATATTCTGCTTGGTTGTGTTATGGATGCGCTCTCCATGTTGCTCCTGACCTTGCCTTTTGTTTTTCCATTAATCCAGTCTTTGGGTTTTGACCCTATCTGGTTCGGTATCATTATGGTCTCTGTGGTGGAGGTCGGGCTGATTACACCACCGGTTGGTATGAACCTGTTTGTCATCATGGCCACGACTCCCGGCCTTAAACTGGGAACAGTCAGTCGCGGAATAGTCCCATTTTTAGTTGCCGACGTGGTGCGGATTAGCCTGCTTGTCCTATTCCCGTTTTTAGTGCTTTGGCTACCTTCATTAATGCAGCAGTAAGGAACCGATTATGTCAAAACTTGAATGGAGTGACAGCTACAGTGTCGGCGTCCCGAGGCTGGATGCGCAACACAAGGTGTTGATCAGGATAATTAATCAGCTTGAGGAAGAGCGTCGAACGGGCGGGCTTATTGTTGCGGTATTTGCTGAGTTGCGGCGCTATGTAAAGGAGCATTTCAGGGATGAGGAGGTTATGCTGGAAGCAGCAGGCTATGCTGATCTTGAAGAACACAAGGTAGGGCATCGACAGTTCGAGGAGTGGCTGACATCGATTGAAATGGTATACAACAGTGGTGGAGCCTCTGCATATTATATCGCCGAGAGCGTGCATGAGTTTTTAAAGGATTGGCTGATTACTCACATTCTCGCCAAAGATATGGCATATAAAGAGACACTCACTGCAACTGTGGCTCGTTGATGTTGAGGTGGCAGGATGGAGCTCGCACATTTTTTACCGTATAGACTATCGGTCTTGACTCATAACATATCGCAGAGTATAGCGGTGATCTATTCAAGTCGTTTTGATATTGGCATTCAAGAGTGGCGCATTATTGCAAACCTGGGTAACAAAAAGTTTCTGTCGGCAAATGAAATTGGTGAGCACGTTAATCTGGATAAGGTTCAAATGAGTCGGGCAATTTCAAAATTGATGAAGAAAGGGTTAGTCAAACGTACGCTTGATAAAATTGATAAACGCAAATCATCACTCAGACTCAGCGCCAAGGGCTTGCGGTTGTATGAGGAGATCGTCCCGATGGCACTTCAGAGAGAAAAGCAGTTACTCACGGCATTAAGCAGAGATGAACAGCTTCAGTTTGAGACAATTCTCTGCAAGTTAGAATGCAAAGCCTTGGAGCTTAATAGCCTGCCCCTGGAATAATATACCCATTATAGGTTAGGGGTAATAGGAGTGCATCTCTGTGCGTCATCATCGCAGGTGGTGATATCACCATTTATCCAGCGGTTATCATTTCTATATTCTGTGTCATGATGTGGTGCTTTCTTGCGTGTCAGTGGAACTTAATCTGTCTCAGATAATCTGTTAAGCAGGCATAAGCTAAGAAGCATTGGGTATTTCACCCATTAGGAATAGACGGTATAGAGTGGTTCTTACTCGGAATAGTAACCT
>VMRY01000119.1 GCA_007713595.1 Sedimenticola thiotaurini | reverse complement strand
TGTTCGGAACCAGTTTCCGACACATTTTTCATGCATCGCCTGTTCATTCTTCCAATATCTGAGAAACATAACTGGATCGTCGCACCAAGCCGCTAATTCACCGTGCTCGCCAGCGGGCAATACGTTTCCTTCATCATCTATAATATCAACCCGATGTCCGGGATAAGATTTCCCCATTGATCCGGGCCTTGGTTGCATAATTGCGGAGCAATTACCCACCAGATAATTAAATTCTGTCTGGCCCCACATCTCATTGATCGTCAGCCCCAAAGCACTCTGTCCCCAGTGAACAAGCTCTTCGCCCACTTGTTCTCCTGCGCTCATAACAGCCCGCAATTTTAGATTGTAGCGTGACTTAATATCCGGTATTGGGCGGAGCATTTTCAGAGCCGTAGGAGGAATAAAGGCATTCGTCACACCATACTTACCCATCAGATAACTGGCATGCTCTGGATCAAACTTTCTGCCCTCATAAGCAAGGATCGGCATGCCATAGTTAAGACTGGGTAACAGTGCATCCCACAATCCACCTGTCCACGCCCAATCAGCCGGCGTCCAGAAGAGATCACCCGATTGCGGAAAGAAGTTCTGCGACATCTCAAAACCGGTCAGATTACCAATGATGGCGCGCTGTGCTATGAGCGCACCTTTGGGTTGCCCGGTTGTCCCAGAGGTATAGATTAAACAGGCAGGATCATCCGCAAGAGTATTGAATGATGTAAATTCATTGGATGATCGTTCAATCAGTTGCCAAAACTCATTTTTAGCCTCACCAGTCTGACAACCAATCAATAGCTTAAGATCAGGAAGGTCATCCTGTAGCTCTCGGATCGTGTCATATTTACTCGCATCAGTGATCGCCACCTTGGCACCACTGTCGCCTAAACGATATTCAATGGCATCTGGACCAAACAGAATGGCTAAAGGCAAGGTGACGGCACCTAATCGATAGCAGGCCAGATGCACTATCAGCGTCTCAACACGCTGAGACAGCAAAATAGCCACTCGATCACCCTGTTCTACACCATGTTCTTTTAGTGCATTGGCAAATTGACAAGACAGGCGTTTGATTTGAGCAAAACTGTAGCTGGCTGTTTTACCGGCTTCATTTTCGTAAAAAAGGGCAATTCGATCACCATTAGCTTGGTGTCTGTCACAAACTTGTTGCGCAATATTCAACTGCTCAGGAATAGACCAACGGAAACGATCTCGAATGAGATCAAAATCACCAACTGAATGATCGATTAAACGCATGCCCTCTCCAAACTAAAAAAAACGTATAAAACGATAAACAGACCTTACTCACAACAACCCTTACCATACAATCTTTACAGTAAATGAGCTAAAAGAGGCTAACGTTCGAAAATCATTTTAAGTTTTTTAATATAGATACTAATGAAACCGATCAGAAATGGGTATATATTTTTGTTTCAGCAAAGAACTATTATCAAAATATGAAAAAAAGCATGAATCAGGCACTCATCGTAGCGGCAGAAAAAACCATAAACGGCCAGGAAAGTCTGCAACGGTGTCATGCGATTCAGCAGCGCATTGAAAAGCTCGGAATCAAAATCAGAAAGCTGACCATTGACCCACTCAGCACAGACTGGCATAGCCCATTAGCAACGGATCATTTTCGCAGTGGTTGCGCACCCATTGAAGCAATCAGTCAGGCAAAACAACTCATAGAGGCAGGCCACCATCCTGCCGTGCTGATCGCGGGAGATGAACCACTGATCAGTGGCTACAGCAAAGAAGAACGCCAGAGATTGATGGCCATTTATGGTGACCAGTACCCCATCACCATTGCTTATGATGATCTAGCCCATCTTTTCCTGAAACAGACTTCGATCAGTGAACTGCAATTCGGACAATATGCCTACAGTCTGTTCAACAACTACCTCAGAACTTATCAGCAGCGATTAACACAAGAACATGATCTTTATCCACTACCGGATAGCCGCTGGTACAACAAGATCACATCACTGTTTCGCGGCGTCGATTGCGCCAATCCCCTTGTTGATTTTTCTGGCCGAGTCCTGATTTGCAGTGAGGAGCTGGTGAACAAACTCACTCTACCCAAAGCATCTTGTGTGGCAATAGAAGGCGTTGGTCTGGGTTTTGTCAACGGCGATGGTAAGGAATATGCGGAGGAGATCGTAAAATATGAGCATCTAAAAAGCGCATATCAACAGTGCTGTGAGCAAGCTAACGAAGACTTTACACTCCGCTTTCTACAAAAGGACGCACTACTCGAAGTGTACACTTGTTATCCCCTTGTACCATTGGCCTTTCTCCAGGCAACTCAATTAGTTCCAGATCTTGCTGGCTTAGCAAGTTTTCTTGAACAGTATGAGATCACAGTAACAGGTGGAATGAATCTAGCCCGCGCGCCCTGGAATAATCCGGCTCTAAATGGATTGATTCGCATGTACCAGTGTCTCACTGAACAACCGCAACAGTGGGGACTGATACACGGCAATGGTGGCCTGGGTTATCGCCAAGGCGTTGTACTGCTTCAACAATGGCATAATTAGATATCTATAAGTTTAAGCAATAAAATGCACCTCTTATTGTTAGGTATTTCCTCCATAAAATTAAAGCACCATCCCTCGACCACCCCATACCCATCCAACAATTCCATTCAGATGTACTAAAATGTCTGTTAACAATCAACTCATGGGGGTGGAATAAAGGCACGATCTGTTACAGAAGGTGAACAACAAAAATATGCGCAGATCTTCGTTTAGGCACAGCTTGGGTGCTTGCAGCAAAGGAGGTCAGTTTTGAATAAGACAACATCATTCAAAGTGGAGTACCACCAGTTTCTTCTACCCAATGGAGAACCGGATGGAGAACTGCCGCCACTGGCAGACGATACCAACGCACTCCATGCCCTCTACCGCAACATGATCTTCACCCGCCTCTATGATGAACGTGCGGTGAATATGCAACGGACAGGACAGCTCGGCACTTTTGCCTCATCCCTGGGTCAGGAGGCCATCGGTGCAGGTGTAGGACACGCCATGCAACCGAACGATATTATCACGCCCAGCTTCCGTGAGAGCGGCGCCCTCTTCTTCCGTGGTTTTCGGGTTCGTGATCTGCTGCTCTACTGGGGTGGGGATGAACGGGGCATGGGAAACCCCGATGTCGGTGATGACTTTCCCATCTGCGTCCCTATCTCCACCCATGCCACTCACGCTGCGGGTGCCGCCTTTGCGGTGAAATATCGCAACGAGCCCCGTGTGGTGGTCTGTCTGCTGGGCGATGGCGGCACATCAAAGGGTGATTTTTACGAAGCTATAAATCTCGCGGGGATCTGGAATCTCCCCTTGGTCGTCGTCATTAACAATAACCAGTGGGCGATCTCCGTACCCCGCACCATGCAGACAAAAACTGAAACCCTGGCCCAGAAGGCCATTGCTGCCGGCATCCCAGGTATCCAGATCGATGGCAATGATCCCATCACGGTACGCCACTATGTTGCCGAAGCGATAGAAAATGCCCGCAGTGGAAATGGCCCCACACTTATTGAGGCCATCAGTTACCGACTCTCTCATCACACCACAGCGGATGATGCCACCCGTTATAGAAGTGACAAAGAACTGGAGGAACACCGTCAATTCGATCCCGTTCCCCGACTGAAGAGATTTATGACCCAGCGCGACATCTGGTCAGATGAACAGGATGAACAAATGCTGACAGAGTGCAAGGCGGAGATAGAGCAAGAGGTAAAACAGTACCTGGAGAGCGAACCCCAAGCGCCTGAAAGTATGTTCGATTCACTCTATGCAGAACTACCCGGTGAGCTGGCCCGTCAGCGTCAGTCGCTGCTGGGCAAGGAGTAAGGCTATGTCAGAAATCACAATGATTGAAGCGGTGAATCTGGCCATGCACCATGAGATGGAACAGGACCCGGCGATGGTGGTCCTGGGTGAAGACATCGGTCTTAACGGCGGTGTGTTTCGGGCGACAGTGGGTCTGCTGGAAAAATTTGGCGATCAGCGCGTACTCGATACCCCCCTGGCAGAAAACATGATTGCTGGCGTGGCGGTCGGCATGGCAGCACAGGGACTCCACCCGGTGGCTGAGATTCAGTTCATGGGGTTTATCTATCCCGCCCTTGACCAGATGGTCAGTCATGCGGGACGTATGCGCAACCGTACCCGAGGCCGGCTGAGCTGTCCGATGGTACTGCGCGCACCCTATGGGGGCGGCATACACGCCCCAGAGCATCACTCGGAAAGCACCGAGGCGATGTTTGCCCACATTCCCGGTCTGCGCGTTGTCATCCCCTCCTCCCCTACCCGGGCCTATGGACTGCTGCTGGCGGCTATTCGCGACCCGGATCCGGTGGTCTTTCTGGAACCCAAACGGGTCTATCGCTTAGCGAAGCAAGCCGTCAAAGATAACGGTGAAGCCCTGCCACTGGACACCTGCTTTGTTCTGCGGCCCGGTAGTGATATCACGCTGGTCAGTTGGGGTGCCATGTTGCATGAGACCCAACTCGCCGCCGAACAGCTTGCGACAGAAGGCATAGAAGCGGAGGTGATCGACCTCGCCACCATCAAACCGATCGACATGGAAACCATTCTGGAATCAGTGGGACGTACCGGGCGTTGCGTCATTATTCAGGAGGCCGCCAGGAGTTGCAGTGTCGGTTCAGAGATCGCCGCCCGCCTGGCAGAAGACGGCTTGATGTCTCTGTTCGCCCCGATACGCCGTGTCTCAGGCTTCGACACCGTTATGCCGATGTTCCGGCTAGAAAAACATTACATGCCCAGCACTGAACGCATCCTACAAGCCGTCAGAGAAACCCTGGAGTACGCATGAAACTGTTTAATCTACCCGATCTTGGTGAAGGACTTCAGGAGGCGGAGATTGTCTCCTGGCAAGTGAAACCCGGTGATGAAGTGACACAGGGACAGCTACTGCTCTCTGTAGAGACCGCCAAGGCCATTGTTGAGATTCCCTCGCCTGAAGCCGGCACCATCGCAAAATGTTTTGGTGATGATGGCGATATCATTCAAGTGGGTGATCCACTGGTTGAGTTCAAGGTGGCAGGCGCAACAGAAGCCGCACCCACCCAGAAACCAGCCAAGCAAGACACTGGTACCGTCGTCGGTGAGGTCAAGAGTGGCTCTCAGGTAATCGAAGAGAAAGCCGCACGCTTAGGCGGCAATAAAAGCAGCGGCACCAAAGCAACGCCCGCCGTTCGGGCGCTGGCCAAACAACTGGATGTAGATCTCTCCATCGTAACGCCCACCGGTCCAAAGGAGACCGTCACAGCGGGTGATGTGCAGCGGGTGGCCAAGATACTTGCAGAAGTTGGCCCGATGGAGCTGCTGAGGGGTGTTCGACGCGCAATGGCCCACGGTATGGCCCAAGCCCATGCCGAAGTCGTGCCGGTTACACTCTGTGATGTGGTGGATATACAGCACTGGAAGGCAGGAGAAGATTTCACAGTACGTCTGATACAGGCGATTCTGGCCGCCTGTGAAGCAGAACCTTCACTCAACGCCTGGTATGATGCCCATGCCGTCGGAAGACGACTGCTTAAAAAGGTTCATCTCGGTATTGCAGTGGATACTGCCGAAGGACTCTTCGTGCCCGTCCTCTCTGATGTGGGCCAGTACTCCACCACTCAACTCAGGGAACGGCTGAATCAACTCAAGCAATCTGTTTCAAACCGCTCTATCCCGGCAGATCAACTCCGGGGAAATACCTTTACACTCTCCAACTTTGGCACCATTGCCGGTCGATACGCCAACCCGATAGTGATGCCACCTACCGTGGCCATACTGGGTGCCGGACTCTGTTATGATGCCGTTGTACCCGTGGATGGAAAACCGGCTGTGCATCGGCTGTTACCGCTGTCACTGACGTTTGATCATCGTGCTGTCACGGGCGGCGAGGCAGGTCGCTTTTTGGCAGTGTTGATAAAGGAGCTTGCCAAGGAAGTGAGTTAAACTAACAGGGCTATGCTTTACACTGTCCACCTACTCGAACACGCATGAAAAAATAGCTAAACAGTTGCTCTCTGACACGGGATTGCTTTTCACTATTGAGACAACCTGGCATAGAATGACCACACGCCTGCTTGTTAATTGATCGACAGAGGTTCCGGTACGGCTCGGCGTTGCTAATCATAATAAAACTACCTGGGGTAAACAGATGAGGCTATTGACCTTTCGTATGGGCGCGGGCACACGCTGGGGATTAAGCACGGCTGATGGCGTACTGGATATTGCTGCCGCCCAGGAGGAGCTTGATGGTGATACCCGACCGTTCACCCCCTCCTGTGATCGACTGGCCGGGCTGAGCGAACTACTGGAACGGGCGAAAGAGCACGAAGATCTGTTTTTCGATGAGGCCGATCTGCAACTGGGCCCCTGCCTGCCGGTCGCCAACAAGATCATCTGTATCGGGCTCAACTACCGCCGCCATGCACGCGAGGCCAATATGGCCGAACCGGAAGCGCCGATCCTGTTCGCCAAATACAACAACTGTCTGGCATCGGCGCACGACAACATCAACTTGCCAACAACCCGTTACCAGTATGACTATGAGTCCGAACTGGCCGTGGTGATCGGCAAACGGGTCAAACGCGTCAGCCCCGACGAGGCGCTGGATTGCGTATTCGGTTACTGCGTGGCCAATGATCTGAGCGAACGCGAACTGCAGATGAGTGCGGGCCAGTGGACTATCGGCAAGATGCTTGATGGGTTCCTCCCTGTAGGCCCCTACCTGGTCACCGCCGATGAAGTTGGCGATCCGCAAAACCTGGGTATCCGCTGTTGGGTTAATGGCGAGTTGCGCCAGGACTCAAACACCTCCGACATGATCTTCTCCGTGGCAGAGCTGATTAGCTATATCTCCTGTTACGCCACACTGGAACCGGGTGACATCATCGTCACCGGCACCCCCGAGGGCGTAATCCTGGGAATGGAAAACAAAGTCTGGCTCAAACCGGGGGACGAAGTTGTGGTGGAGATCGACAATCTCGGTCGCTTGAGCAACCGTATGACCACCACGGATAACTAACAGCGGGGCTTCGCTACGGACATCCTATTCGGTCAATGAGTGTGAAGGGATGAAGGTAATACCAGGCCCACCCATAACAGCGCTCTGTCTCCTTTTACGAGGCCACCATTAAATCACTGCTGACAAATTTTGTATGATACGCAACAGCGCCTTTAAGCCTGCATGGTGGTTATCCAACCCGCATGCCCAAACCGTTTGGCCATTCCTTTTTCGCCGCAGGCCCGAGCCCAACACCCGAACTGAAAGTGTTGAATTACCCGATGGCGATTTTTTAGATATTGCCTGGCTGGATAACAACGCTGGCCCCTTCATTCTCATCATGCACGGCCTTGAAGGTTCCCTCCAGTCACACTACGCCGCGAATCTTCTCCAGCAACTGGATGCCGTTGGCTATTCGGCAGTCTTCATGCATTTTCGCGGTTGCGGCGGAAGACCCAACAGGAAAGATCGAAGCTATCATTCAGGCGATACAAAAGATTTCTCTTTCATGCTTGATTATATAGAACAGCAATCAGGGCGCCGCGTCGATGCCGCAATAGGTTATTCACTGGGGGGAAATGTACTCTTAAAATGGTTGGGTGAGACAGGGGCTAAGAGCAAGCTTAAAATTGCCATTGCCATCTCAGTACCTTTTCTACTGGGAGATACCGCAACCCGTCTTGAAAAAGGGGTATCGAAGCTTTACCAGGCCCACCTCTTATCCAGTCTGAAGCGCAGTTATAAAGTGCGCTTTAAAGACCGCCCTTCCCCACTTAACATTGACATTGAAAAACTTAAATCATTTAGAGAGTACGATGATCAAGTGACTGCGCCGCTCAATGGTTTTCGCGGAGTAGACCATTACTATAATGAATCAAGCTCCAGACAGTATCTAAAAAACATCCAATCGCCCACATTGATCCTGCACGCAAAAGATGATCCGTTTATGTGGCCCACCACAATTCCAACTCAGGAAGAACTCTCTGAATGTGTCACGCTGGAACTTACAAAAGGCGGTGGCCATGTTGGATTTGTTTCGGGGGCAATTCCAGGAGTAGCCCACTACTGGCTTGAGAAAAGAATCATTGAGGAGCTACAACTGCACATGCCAATCAACCAAGATGTACTTGGATAAGTGTAGGTGTTCCGTTTTACCGTTTGGGCATAGGTGTCTTATTATATTTTTAACACGTGCCTAGCTCAATACCGATGCCACTTAAATATTTCGATAAGCATTTAAATAGCTTTGTGTCTTTAAAGTAGTCAGATCGATATGCGATTCTTAGAGAAGATTCTATTTTTTTATGATCCATATTCAGCTCTAGAGATGCCCATCGTTGGCGATAAACCATTGAAATAATATTTGTTAGATCATGACCATTTGACACTTGAAATCTACAAGACTTTTTTTCCTGATAATCATGAAGCCTAGCAATTAGGTGTGATTTTGTAGCGATTGTAGATTTATTTGGACTTCTTTTAAGGAGTTCATCAATTAGTATATCGACGTCCACTTTTACTGAAGATCTATCAACATCAATAAACTGATTAAAGTTCAGACCTTTAAATTTAAGACCCAAAGCTTCGTCAGCATTAACCCACCTAAGTAGACCTAAAGGATAAGCTGCACCGAAAGCACCCTCTAAAAGATTACAGTGCAGCTCTCCAACATTATCAGGAGATGAGTATTCGTCTATTAGAGAAACCAAAGCCGGTGAGTTCAACATCATCACCTCCGCATCATGTTGATCAGTAAGATAAATAGAGTATTTTGCTCTTTCATTAGCTTTACCGGTCAGATGGTCATGATCAGCATCACAAACAGCTAATATTCTGTTTGGAAACTCTCCAACAAGGTCTTTCATTGCACTTATCAAGTTACCTTTCCCATCTATTGTTTCGAGTCTAATTTTCTCTCCATTTAGTATTCCACGAAATAATCTTACGTCAGACATTCCTTCTACAACGATAATTACCTTTCCTTTATAGAGAGGGTGCTTAAAGAGAAGTCGAATTTCGTTTTTTTTATCATTCTCATCAATATAGCTTCTCATTGTTCACCAGCCTCTTCCAAATCGACAGTTAAATCCCAATTACCATCAATGATTTGTGGCGAGTGTGTTGCTATAACTACTGGCATATTTTGAATATTAATAATTTCTTTTAAATCTTTAAGAAATTCTT
>VMRY01000074.1 GCA_007713595.1 Sedimenticola thiotaurini | reverse complement strand
ACGCAGCAATGCTAGTAACAGTAGAAATAATCAGTAGACCGGCTGTAATAGCTCTTTTGATCATGGGTAACCCTCCTCCAGGTTTGTCATGTCAAATGACATTAGTTGCATATGCAACCTTTGTCAACCGCAACAAAACACCGCATTACTGAGGGTTAAATGAATTAGATTCTTATTTCAAAAGTCACCGCTTTTGAATATGGACGCACTACTCTTTGGTTAAGCGCCTCAACACATAATGCAATATGCCACCATTTTCGTAATAGGCGAACTCATTTGGCGTGTCGATGCGGATGAGCACTGTAAAGGTAGCAGTTTCGCCAGACGCCCTACGAACAGATACCTCAACCAAATCCTGGCCAACGGTTACAGCGGGGATTGAGAAAAATTCTGTGCCATCCAGTTTCAGTGTGATTGCAGACTCCCCTGCTATGAATTGCAGTGGCAATATCCCCATACCAATAAGATTCGAACGGTGTATTCGCTCATAACTCTCGGCAATGACGGCTTTAACGCCCAATAGCGACGGCCCTTTGGCCGCCCAGTCTCTTGATGATCCCGTACCGTACTCTTTACCCGCTATTACAATCAGCGGTGTCTGCTCTTTTCTGTATAACTCAGCGGCATCAAAGATAGAGAGCTGCTGATTACTTGGGAAATGGGTGGTCCAACTCCCTTCCGTGCCCGGTGCCAGATGATTTTTCAATCGAATATTGGCAAAAGTGCCCCGCATCATCACCTCATGATTACCCCGTCTTGATCCGTAAGAGTTGAAATCCTGTGGAGCAACATGATGTGCCTCCAGATAGCGTCCGGCTGGACTATCAATCGCTATGGCACCGGCCGGTGAAATATGATCAGTGGTAATACTGTCCCCTACTTTCACCAGACAGCGGGCATTATCAATGCTACTGACGCCGGGCTTGGTATTGGCTATATTTTCGAAGAATGTGGGCTGGCGTACATAGGTTGATTCAGGCCAGGCAAAGCGCTCGTTGGATTCAATTGGCAGATTATTCCAAGTTTCATTCCCGGTATAAACATCCCGATATTTCGATTTGAACATCTCAGCATTCAGGGTCTCTGTAATTACTTGTTGGATCTCTGCACTGTCCGGCCAGATATCGGCCAGTGTTACAGGTTGGTTATTCTGATCATAACCGATTGAATCATGGTACAGATCAATGCCCATATTACCTGCCAGTGCATAAGCCACCACCAGCGGTGGCGAAGCCAGATAGTTAGCCTGTACTTCCTGATGTATGCGGCCTTCAAAATTACGGTTACCTGAAAGGACCGCAGTCACCAACAGTTTACCTTCCCGAATTCCCCGGCTGATTTCATCTCCCAGTGGCCCGGAATTACCGATGCAGGTGGTGCAACCATAACCGACTACATAAAAACCCAGCGCTTCAAGATCAGCCAGCAGACCTGTACGTTGCAGGTAATCTGTTACTACCTTGGAGCCCGGTGCAAGACTTGTCTTGACCCAGGGCTTAGTCGTCAGACCAAGCCTGCGGGCATTTCTTGCCAGGAGTCCTGCTGCAATCAATACAGCCGGGTTAGAGGTATTGGTACAGCTGGTGATCGCGGCAATAACAACTGCCCCATGCTGCAGATTAAATGTTTCACCCTGATAGGAGACTTCAACAGCTCCGGCCCCATGAGGAGGATGCCCACCCTCTTCATCAAAATCTGCCACGGTTCCCTTTTTATATTCAGGATCCTTAAAGGATGAGAGGAGATGCATAAAATTCGACTTTGCATCAGTCAGCGCGATTCTATCTTGTGGCCGTTTAGGACCAGCGATAGAAGGAACAACATCGGCCAGGTCAAGTTCCAGAAGCGCGGTGTAATCTGCAACTGGCGTATCAGCGTCATGCCATAAACCCATGCGTCGCATGTAGGCCTCGACCAACCTTATCCTGTGCTCATCCCTTCCCGTCAGCTCAAGGTAGCGCAGGGTTTCGGCATCCACAGGAAACAGCCCGCACGTTGCACCATACTCCGGTGCCATATTGGCGATGGTGGCACGATCAGCCAGACTCAGGCATTCAAGTCCCGGCCCCACAAACTCAACAAACTTGCCAACCACACCATGTTTACGCAGGCGTTCTGTAACAGTAAGCACCAAATCAGTAGCTGTCGCACCTTCCCTGAGTTTACCCTTCAACAGAAACCCCACCACTTGCGGAATCAACATGGTGATCGGCTGACCCAGCATGGCCGCTTCTGCTTCAATACCGCCAACACCCCAACCCAGCACACCCAATCCATTGATCATGGTGGTATGTGAATCGGTACCAACCAATGTATCAGGGTAAGCCTCACTTCCCGCATCATCTTCACGGGTAAAGACACCGCGTGCCAGATACTCCAGATTGACCTGATGCACAATGCCTGTACCAGGAGGAACGACCTGGAAATTATCAAACGCGGTCTGACCCCAGCGCAGAAACTGATAACGCTCCCTATTACGACCAATCTCGATCTCGGTATTTTTATTCAGTGAATCAGCTGAGCCAAAATGATCCACCATGACCGAATGATCAATCACCAGTTCCACCGGCGTAAGTGGATTGATCTTTGTTGGCGATCCACCCAATGCCACCATGGCATCACGCATGGCAGCAAGATCGACGATCGCTGGAACACCGGTAAAATCCTGCAGCAACACCCTGGCAGGTACAAAGGCGATCTCTTGTGAAGGCTCCACAGCGGGATCCCAATTGAGTAACGCGTGAATATCATCATCGGTTACGTATGATTCATCGCCATGTCTGAGCAGGTTTTCCAGCAGGATACGCAGTGAGAACGGGAGGCTATCAACAGGATGCTCTGCTTGCAGATGATCAAAAGGATAGATGGTATATTCTCTGTTCTCTACATTCAGCAGTTCTGATTTTTTATACGATGTACTCATATCCCTCGCTCTCCTAATCTTCCGTATCGTTTGGCGCATAGACCCTATTTATCAGATGGTGATGCATCTTTAAAACTTAGAGCTACAGCATGAGTGGTTAGTTCGATTGGCTTCATCGATAACTCAAAACCGGCCCACAGGGCCGGTTGCTGACAGAATAACTTTATCGATTAGCGTCTCTCCTGTTGTTCAATCATCGCCGGTATTCTCGACATAATGCAGCCTAAGATACGCTCTGTTTCTGCCATTGAAAGCTCATTACGTGGCTTGTTTGCCAATCTTTCACAATCAGCCGAACCGCCTCCGCCCTGCATATTCACTGCAACATACTGCTCCCAGTCACTCACACTCAGCGGACGTTGCTGATTGGCATCTGATAGTTCAAATCCAATCAACATCTTCTTTCCCGGCTGCACCTCGCCCTCATGCAGTTTAAGGGTATGAAAACCATCATGTTGGGTCGTAAGCTTGAGTGTATGGGTATCCGACATGAAGCCGGCATCATCATATTCGTGGACGGTGCTTCCTTTGTCGGTAATGGCACAGACAAACTCACCCAATGTCATGGCGTTACCCGCACCCCAGAGCGGCTGTTCTGCTTCACTGCTGGATAATCCAGCCGCATCCAGTGTTTTATTACAGGCGATCTGACGCATCTCACCCACTATTTCAGTACCCCGGGATTGTACCGCCTGATGGTAGGGCCGCATGACCGGCATGTTGTGCTTTATCCCAGTCATTGTTGCAACCGCACCCTTAAGTTGGTCCACGCCAGCCTGAGAAACAGGAATTTGCTCAAGCTGTTTTTTAAATGGCTCCAGCATAGCCACAACAGCTTTGTTAAAACGCTCCCAGAAGGCCAGACTCATGGCATTTTTAGAACGTCTCTCGCCTTGAGCCCTCAACTCATTACCCATGGCAACGCCCTCATCCCAGAGTTTTCCCAGATCAGATGGTTCATTCACCGGATAGTCCTTCAGCTTTTCAACCATCGTTTCTATCAGTTGATCACGCCTTGCCTCTTCTGCCTGATCCAATTTCTGTTGAATGGCCTGGCGCTTCATCGCCACTGTTTCACGATATTGCCTAGCCTTCTCTGGAGTCGCCTGCGCAATTTCCGCTAGTTGCGACAGTTCATTCAATCGACTCAATCCTGCCTCATCCTCCGAAACCCCGTTAACCTCCTCAAGCGCTGTCTCCAATGCGGCGGCTGCCTTTTCTTGTTCAGCCAGTCGGGCCTGTTGAATCGACTCTTTATGTGCAGCGAGTAGACTGGAATAGCTCTCTTTGTCAGAGAGTGGCAGACTGCGCTGCGCATGGAGCAGGTCTATCAAAGGTTGTTGACTGTCACGGGACATGCCACGAAGTTTGGGCCTGATCTCTGTGCCCTGCAGTGCCTCTTCAGCCAGATCCAATAACGCGACGGTATCTTTTGATACCTCAGCATTAACCAATGATTGCACAGCGGCTTCACTCTTTTCTCGTGCTTGGATCAAATTAGCCAAGGGGCGCTGGGCAAACGTCACACGCTTCATAACCTGCTGCAAACTATCACGCGTCGTGCGATCACGCCGCTTTGATGCCGCCTTGGCACATCCCTTCATCACTGCTGTAAATTCACGAAAGTCATCCCGTGACCAGGCAAAAATTGACTGACCAAATAATGGAATGATGGCGTCATCTCTGGCTAATACACTCATTTCAAAACCGGGTGCTATCTTATCCGACGACTTCAAATCCGCCGAGGCAACCCAGTTTTCCAGCTCGGAACAATCAGGTTTATTTAGTGCAGTAGCAAATGAAGGGTATATCAGTAGAAGTGAAAGTACTAAACAATAACGTGGGTGCATCGTGCCTACCTCCGTGTTGTTCTCCTTATAGTTATAAGCAACAGTAAACGGCTACTGTGGGTGAGAATTAAGTCTAGCAGAGTTTACTCTCTCAATAAGTGAAAAACTTTTAGCTGAACTATAGACAAGACGCTGAAAGCACCCTAAATTGCGCCGCTTTTAGAAGGCCGGCTGTTGTGGCGGCAATTTTGCTCGGGTTTTAGGTACGACAAGTGCTAAGATGGTAATACATGCCAGCAAAGATGATGAATAAACAATGTCCACTAACACGATGCTGACACTGGGCTGGAGAGAGTGGTTGGAACTACCTGAACTGGGCATCGCCCATATCAAGGCCAAGATTGATACTGGCGCCCGCACCTCTGCACTGCATGCCTTTTTTATCGAACCCTATCGAGAGGCCAATCGGGATTGGGTACGGTTTGGTGTACACCCTCTACAAAAAAACCGGGATGCCGAGATCATCTGCTCCGCACAACTCCTTGACCAGCGCATGGTAACGGACTCCGGAGGGCATCGCGAAAACCGCTATGTAATTGAAACAGAAGCTCTCATTGGTGATATCAGTAAACGCATTGAGTTAACCCTTACTGATCGTGACACCATGCTGTTTCGCATGCTACTGGGGCGCACAGCACTGCGCGGCGACTTTCTCGTTGATGCGGCACGCTCATATCTGACCGGTAAACACGAAATTTAAAAGCTCCATAATCAGGAAAATCGTATGAAGATCGCCATCCTTTCCCGTAACAGCAAACTCTATTCGACCCGACGCCTGATTGAAGCCGCTAAAGAA
This sequence comes from Sedimenticola thiotaurini, assembly GCA_007713595.1. Taxonomy (GTDB): domain Bacteria; phylum Pseudomonadota; class Gammaproteobacteria; order Chromatiales; family Chromatiaceae; genus Sedimenticola; species Sedimenticola thiotaurini_A. Next base: position 5,521 of record VMRY01000074.1, on the reverse strand, counting down.
CGCGGGCATGAGGTGCGGGTCGTTGATCCGCTACGTTGCTATATGAACATCACATCACACCGACCATCGATTCATTATCGCGGTGAGATCCTGGATGACTTTAATGCCGTAATCCCGCGCATTGGCGCTTCCATCACCTTTTATGGTACGGCGGTACTGCGTCAGTTTGAGATGATGGGTGTCTATCCGCTGAACGAGTCTGTGGCTATTTCGCGATCCCGCGACAAATTACGCTCGGCACAGCTCCTGGCGCGTAAAGGTATTGGTCTCCCAGTAACCGGATTTGCCCACTCACCTGATGATATCAATGATCTGATGGCACAGGTAGGTGGCGCACCTGTTGTGATTAAATTACTCGAAGGCACACAAGGTATCGGCGTGGTATTGGCTGAGACAGACAAAGCGGCTGAGAGCGTGATTCAGGCCTTCATGGGCCTCAAAGCAAACATCATGGTTCAGGAATTCATTGGTGAAGCAAAAGGGGCGGATCTGCGCTGCCTGGTGATTGGTGACAAGGTGGTAGCCGCAATGAAACGTCAGGCCAAAGAGGGCGAATTCCGTTCCAATCTGCATCGTGGCGGTTCCGCAGCATTGGTAAGAATTACCCCGGAAGAGCGCTCGACAGCAGTCAGAGCAGCCCGAGTGATGGGACTGAATGTGTGTGGTGTCGATCTGCTTCGCTCTAATCATGGACCGGTTGTCATGGAGGTGAACTCATCACCCGGATTGGAGGGTATTGAGAGTGCGACCAATAAGGATATTGCCAGCACTATCATTGAATTCATCGAGAAGAACGGCGGCCCGAATAAGACCAAGACCCGAGGTAAAGGTTAATCGATGAGCAAGCCCCTCCTCATTGGTGAAACTGAAGTTCTGGCGGGCCAGAACCTGACGATTGATTTACCTATCGCCCAACTCTATACCCACACCCCGATGACCATGCCAGTACATGTTATTCGGGGCAGAAAGGGAGGCCCTCGACTGTTTGTCTGCGCCGCCATTCATGGTGATGAGATCAATGGTGTGGAGATTATTCGTCGTCTGTTGAATTTACCCCTGCTGAAACGATTACGCGGTGATTTGATTGCGGTGCCAATCGTCAATGTTCCAGGCTTTTTGCATCGCTCCCGTTACCTGCCCGATAGACGAGATTTGAATCGTTCGTTCCCGGGTTCCGATAAAGGCTCATTGGCAGGCCGGGTGGCTCATCTGTTCCTCAATGAGATCGTAGCCCAGTGTACTCACGGCATTGATCTGCACACGGCCGCTATAGATCGTGCCAATATGCCGCAGCTGCGTGCCAACCTGGATGATCCAATTGCAGCCGAAATGTCCGAGGCTTTTCGTACCCCCGTCACACTGAATGCAGGACTCAGAGAGGGATCAGTAAGGCAATCAGGGGCTGCATTGGGAGTACCCATCGTGGTCTATGAGTGCGGTGAGGCGCTGCGATTTGATGAACACTCTATTCGCATAGGGCTGCGCGGTATCGTTCGTGTTATGCGACATCTGAAGATGCTGCCGGCATCGCGAAGCAAAAGCAGCAGTCAGCAAACGATCCTTACCCATGCCAGCTCCTGGGTACGCGCCTCCCAAAGTGGCATACTCCGGGCAATCGCACCACTCGGAGCAACAGTAGGAAAAAATGAGATCCTCGGTTATATCGGCGATCCATTTGGAGAACGGGAAACCAAAGTAAAGTCACCGGCACGTGGTATCGTGATTGGACGAACGACTCTACCCCTCGCCTATCAGGGTGAGGCACTATTCCATATTGCACGACTGGCTCAGGATGAAGTGGATCAACTGGACGATGCCATGCAGGAAGAGGATCCGCTACCCTCTATTCCCTACCTGCAGGACGAGCCAATCATCGTTTAAAAGGGGGCTTTAGATCGATAAAAAAGTCAAAAGTATATCTCTCGCCCGAATGATACTTGCTTAAGGCAATGGTGGGGCTACCCCTTCGTCTAATAGCTTTTTCGCCGGCCTCCGGCCTTTGCGAGGTACTTTTGTGACCAAAAGTACCCAAAAGTCTCTCCCCACCGCTGTGCGACTTCCGCCCCACCGAGTATCGCAGACGGGTACGGAAAAAGGCGCGTATCTGTTTGAGCCGCCTAGCGGCGAGTTATACGCGCCCCGTGCTCGGCGAGAAACGCAGGGAACCCCGCAGGGGTGGGGTGGTGGAGCGAGGGTTTTGGTTACTTTTACCCATAAAAGTAACCTGGCGAAGGGGGCCGGAACCCCCGTTAAAATAACAGCGCGTAGCGATACAAGAAGAATTTACTCAATCACTTGCATACAAGATTTGTTTCACACGGCCTGCGGCCTTTGCGAGGTACTTTTGTGACCAAAAGTACCCAAAAGTCTCTCCCCATCGTCCTGCCCTTCGGGTGCTCTGCGCTTCTCGGTGCGAGCGGCGCGCTAATAAACTCGCCGCTAAAGCGGCTCAGACAAATTAGCGCTTGTTTCCGCTCACCCCTGCGATGCTCGACAGGCCGGAGGGGAAAAGGTCGGAATGGCATCACAGTCAGTTCGCTTAACCAACACATGGTGAAAAGAGAACAGAATGAGGTGCCCCACCGCTGTGCGACTTCCACACCACCGAGTATCGCAGTCGGGTACGGATTCAGGCACTCATCAATGTCCGCCACCTTTCAGTGCACCCGCCAGCCCTTCACAGACCGCCTTGGCATCACCGAATATCAGCGAACAGTTGTCTTGATAATAGAGCAGGTTATCAACACCCGCATAACCCGGGTTCATTGAACGCTTAATCACGTAGATCTGCTTCGCCTTGCTCACATCCAAAATCGGCATGCCATAGATTGGGCTGGATTTATCCGTCTTGGCAGCGGGATTGGTGACGTCATTGGCACCGACCACCAGAGCCACATCCGCTGTTGGAAATTCCGGATTGATCTCATCCATCTCAAGCACGTGATCATAGGGGATATCCGCCTCAGCCAATAACACATTCATATGACCCGGCATACGACCGGCAACAGGATGGATGGCAAATTTAACCTCAACACCTCTTTCGATTAGCAGCTCCATGAACTCCTTCAAGGCATGCTGGGCCTGGGCCACAGCCATACCATAGCCCGGAATGATGATCACCTTGCTGGCATCCTCCATCCAGTAGATGGCATCTTCGACTGATGCTGAACGTACTCCTTTCTCCAGGGCCGCAGCCGCCGCACTGGATTCGCCACCTGCCGAGTCACTGCCAAATCCACCAAATACCACATTGATAATTGAGCGGTTCATCGCTTTACACATAATGTAAGAGAGAATCGCTCCAGAAAAGCCGACTAATGCACCAACAATAATCAACAGGTTATTTTGCAGGGTGAAACCGGTAGCGGCTGCTGCCCAGCCCGAGTAGCTGTTCAGCATGGAGATGATCACCGGCATATCGGCACCACCAATCGGAATAATCAGGGTGAAGCCAAGGACAAACGCAAGCAGTGTCATCATGGTCAGCGAAAAGACACTCTCGGTCATACCGAAGTGAGCGCCAAAGGCAATGATAACCACGGCCAGTGCAGCATTCAGTGCATGCTGACCCTTGAACACAACAGGCTTGCCACTGATCAGCCCCTGCAATTTTCCAAAGGCAATCACAGAACCACTGAAGGTAATGGCACCAATCACAATACCCACTGCCAGTTCAGTCATCAATACCGGGTTGAGTGTTCCCGCAGCGGCACGATTTACATAAGTACCAATGGCTACCAGAACAGCCGCCATACCGACAAAACTGTGTAGCGCCGCAACCAGTTGCGGCATCGCTGTCATTTGTACCTTGGCAGCCAGGACAGCTCCTATCAATGCTCCTGCGGCTACACCGGCAATAATAAAGCCATAGGACTGCACCTCTGCACCTAATAGCGTGGCAATGATGGCAAGCACCATCCCGGCCATGCCGTAATAATTACCTCGCCGGGCTGTAGAAGGATGCGTCAGTCCCTTCAAGGCAAAGATAAATAGAATGGCTGAAACCAGGTAGGCAAGTGCCTGTGTATTGGCTGAAATCTGCATAAGTACCAGGCTCCCTTATTTCTTCTTTTTAAACATGGCGAGCATGCGGTTTGTTACCAGGAAGCCACCAAAGACATTGATTGAGGCGAGCAAAACGGCAAAGAAGCCCATGATTTGGGCAGTGGTACTGGCCTCATCCAAACCTGTCACCAGCAAGGCACCGACAATAATAATGCCCGAGATGGCATTGGTCAGAGCAACCAAAGGGGTATGCAGTGATGGGGTCACGCCCCAGATGACGTAATAGCCAATAAAGCAAGCGAGCACAAATACGTAAAGTGCTACCAATGTATCAGGCATTTGAATGCCCTCCTGTAAAATCTTTCATAAACATGAGCAAAGCGCTGTTAACGGGCTATGCCTCTGGCCGTATCAGAGCGGCCTGAGTAATCTCGTCAGCATCAAAATCATTCAACACCAATTTACTCTCTTCACAAGTAACAAGAATATCCAGCAGATTGGCAATATTCTTGGCGAAGAAGGCGCTGGCGTCTGAAGGCATTCTGGAGGGGTAGTTCGTATGCCCCACCAGGATTACGCCGTGCTTGTTGACCACTTGATGTTTTTCGGTCAATGGACAGTTACCGCCGGTTTCTGCAGCCAGATCGATAATTACTGATCCTTCACGCATGCGCTTAACGACATCCTCAGTCACCAGGACCGGTGCCGGGCGGCAGGGAATCAGTGCGGTAGTAATCAGGATATGGGCCTTACAGAGCTCATCGGCGAGCAGCTGTTGCTGCCGCGCTTTGGCCTCATCGGACAGTTCCTTGGCATAACCGCCTTCACCGGCACCACTCTCACCGATATCGAGATCAATCGGTTTCGCGCCCAGTGACAGAATCTGCTCGCGTGTTTCAGGTCTTACGTCATAAGCATAGACCTCTGCACCCAGACGCCTTGCCGTTGCAATGGCCTGCAGACCTGCAACGCCCACACCCAACACGACAACCCGCGCCGGCTTGGCTGATCCGGCAGAGGTCATCATCAAGGGGAAGAATCGTCCAAACTGATTAGCCGCTTCTATGACCGCACGATAACCGGATATATTGCTTTGTGAGGAGAGCGCATCCATTGATTGTGCACGCGAGATGCGGGGCACACGCTCAAGCGCCAAGGCCTTTATCTTTCGATCGAACAACGCCTTGAAGGTGCCATCATCTTCGCACATCTCAATAAAACTGATCAGTACCGCCCCTTCACTCATCATTGCGATTTCATCAAAGGATGGTTTTCTCACCTTGAGGACGATATCCGCGGCAAACGCCTCGGCCGTATCTACCAGCGTGGCACCGCAGGCCTGATACTCCTCATCAGTAAAGTGCGCCTCTACACCTGCACCCCGGGCAATCAGAACGGTAAACCCTTTAATAACCAGTTTTTTTACGATACCAGGCGTGGAAGCTACCCGCTTCTCCCCTGCTACTGTCTCTTTCGGAACCCCAATTTTCATATTATTGTCATTTGCAATACCCTT
>VMRY01000079.1 GCA_007713595.1 Sedimenticola thiotaurini | reverse complement strand
TTGCGTCAGGCTCTTTACTTCGCCCTTGCCACTCCAGCAGATCTGTAACGGAATGAATGGCTGTAACAAGGAGGGTCCGGATTTTCCTTTCCCTTTTACCCCCTTGACTATGGCAGGAAAACGCCCCTGATCTTCGGTTAAACACTCAACCAGAAGGCTGCTATTGGAGTAATCTCTGCGATGTAACAGATAAGCGAGCGATAGATGTCCTGACCTGGCGTAGCTCAATCACTGTAACCCAATCTGGACAGTGCACCTTCATCACTTGACCAACTCTTCTTAACCTTAACCCAGAGTTGGAGAAACACTTTTTTATCAAAGAATTTTTCCATCTCAATTCTGGCCTGAGTCCCGACCGCTTTTAATGCCTCGCCTTTGGCACCGATAATGATATTTTTCTGCCCCTCACGTTCAACCCAGATCAAGCCATGAATTCGGTAGAGATTCCCCTCCTCCTCGAATTTTTCTATCTCGACAGTCAATGCATAGGGGATCTCTTTGGCATACCGCTGCGTTAATTGTTCCCTGATCAACTCAGCAGCAAAAAAACGTTCTGAGCGGTCAGTTAGTTGATCTTCAGGAAAATAAGCAATGCCTTCAGGCATTCCGGAGAGGACCTGTTTTTCCAACGGGGCTATATTGTCGCCCTTACGAGCCGACAGAGGTATCACCGCACTAAATTCAAAGCGTTTTGAGGTGGTGTCTAGATAAGGCAGAAGCTCTTCCTTATTCTTTACCGTATCAATCTTGTTGACCAGCAATAGTATCGGGATATCCAATCGGGAAACGGTTTCCAATACAGCCTGGTCTTCATCGGTCCAGCGCAATGCTTCGACCACAAACAGGATCATATCGACATCGGCCAGGGCTGAACGGGCGGTACGGTTCAGATAACGATTCATGGCATGATCACCCCGCTTGTGAAGCCCGGGTGTATCGACATAGATAATCTGTCCCTCATCAGTCGTTTTTACGCCAAGAATACTGTGCCTTGTAGTCTGTGGTTTATGTGAGGTAATGGCCAGTTTTTGTCCAATTAGTCGATTGAGCAGAGTGGACTTGCCCACATTGGGCCTACCAACAATTGCGCAATAGCCGCAACGGCTGTTTGGTTGTTCAGACATTATCGAGTAGCCTCAGAAATTGACTTGCCGCATCTTGTTCAGCCTTTCTTCTACTGGTACCGCGTCCTTCTGTACCCAAATCCAAGTCTGCCACCTCACAGCTCACCGTAAAACATTGATCATGCTGCTCTCCAGTGATGCTGACAATAGTATAAACCGGCAGTGGTAGTTTCTTTGCTTGCAAGACCTCTTGAAGGCGGGTTTTAGGATCTTTTTGCTGTGATTTTTTTGTCAATCCAGAGAGTTTCTCATCAAATAGCGCCAGAATGATCTTCCGCGCACTCTCATAGCCACCATCCAGATAGATTGCAGCAAAGAGTGCTTCAACGGCATCGGCCAGTATGGAACCTCTGGAGTGTCCACCACTTCTTAACTCGCCAGGGCCTAAGTTTAGAAACTTCCCTAACTCCAGCTGTCTGGCAATTTGAGCCAGAGAATCACCCTTGACCAGCCCGGCGCGCAGACGACTTAACTCACCCTCCGCCGCTTCTGGAAATTGTACAAACAGGTAATCCGCAATAACAAAACCCAGAATGGCGTCGCCAAGAAATTCAAGTCGTTCATTATTGCAACTGCCCGCACTGCGGTGCGTTAGTGCCGTGTCAGCCAATCCTGGATTGCCAAACTCATACCCGATAGAACGGCACAGTCTCTCTAACGGCTCCCTCAATTTGAAATCAGCTCCTTCTTTTCAGAAAAAGAAACGAGCAGATCCATATTGCCAACCAGTTTTTTCTGAACCGTATAGGTAATATCAATGGTCATTACACCAGGGCTCTTTTTGACCGTCACCTGATCACTCTTTAAATCGTATACGCCATTGATATCTAACCGCTTCATGATCATGCTTTTGACCTCATGAGCGGATCGCTTGGTAATCAAAGGCTCCTGCTCCAACGCCTCAACGACATCTTTTACCGTAAGGTTCTCTAGATATATCGGGACAATCCGCAAACCCAAAAGCGCAAAAAATATGATCAGCGCGATGACCGTCATCCAACCTGTAAGAGTCATTCCTCTCTGTTTAGAAATTAATCCGTTCATCTCTCCCCCTGCTTTATTCTTTAGTTTCAGTGCTGTTTATAGTGGCTAGTTTATGCCATTGCCAATACGATCCCAAGTGATTGGGAAGCCTGGGCGATTTGAATCCCAGTTCATCCAGATTCCGAACGCCTTGCCAACCAAGAGGTTCTCTGGCACCAGCCCCCAACAACGACTGTCATTACTGTTATCCCGATTATCACCCATGGCAAAGTAGTGACCTTCAGGCACAGTAAATGGTCCACGCATCAAAACCTGACAACCATAACCAAAATCAGGGGCCATAGGGTTGACCAATATCTCATGTTCAACGTCCCCTAGTTGCTCGCGATTATTCAGTGCTCCGGTCTCCCTGATGCCACTGCCGACGCCGGTATAAACCTTGATATGTGTCTGTGGTTGTGCCTCGCCATTGATATAGAGCGTTTTATTGCCATAGCTGATCACATCACCCGGGACGCCGATCACCCTTTTAATATAGTCAACACGTGGATTTTGCGGATATTTAAACACAAAAACATCACCCCGTTTGGGCTCACTTACCTCAATCACCTTCTCATTAAGGACGGGGAGGCGAATGCCATAGGCAAACTTATTCACCAGAATAAAATCGCCAACCAGCAGGGTTGGCATCATGGAACCCGAAGGGATACGAAAGGGTTCAACTACAAACGAACGCAAAACCAGGACAGCGAGGATGACGGGAAAAAAAGAGCGTGAGTATTCAACCAAAAGCGGCTCTTTGGCTTTACCACCACTTTCACCCTTCTCTCTGCGCCGCTTGGGTGCAAAAAAGAGTGCATCAATCAGCCACACAAACCCGGTTATAAAGGTCGCAATGACAAGAAAAAGAGGAAAATCAAAATTCATAGGCTATTCCAACCGAATACGGGGCAACTTTATATTGTAGTAATGACTATCCATTGCCGGTCTGTTAATTATCCTTGCCTACCCGTAATACCGCGAGAAAAGCATCTTGAGGGATTTCAACCCTACCCACCTGCTTCATCCGTTTCTTACCGGCTTTCTGTTTCTCAAGCAATTTTCGTTTGCGGGTAATATCCCCACCATAACATTTTGCGATTACATTTTTACGGAGTGCTTTCACTGTCGTTCTGGCAATGATCTTACTCCCGATAGCGGCCTGGATGGCCACCTCAAACATCTGCCGGGGAATAAGCTCTTTCATCTTCGCCGTAATATCACGTCCACGTGATTCACAATTATCACGGTGTACAATCAGGGATAGTGCATCGACATGTTCACCGTTAATCAGGATATCCAGCTTAACCAGATTCGCCACCTGAAAACGTTTAAACTCATATTCGAATGAAGCATAGCCGCGACTGACAGATTTCAACCGATCAAAAAAATCCAGTACCACTTCATTTAGTGGCAGTTCGTAGGTCACCTGGACCTGGCCGCCAAGGTACTGAAGATTTTTCTGCATACCCCGTTTTTCGATACAAAGGGTGATCACATTACCCAGATGCGCCTGTGGAACCAATATATGTGCTTCAATAATCGGTTCACGTATCTCAGCGATATGATTGGGCACGGGGAGATTGGCCGGGTTATCCACCATGATTACCGATCCATCCGTCTTTTCAACTTCATAGATTACGGTGGGCGCCGTAGTAATCAGATCAAGATCATATTCACGTTCAAGCCGTTCCTGCACAATCTCCATGTGCAGCATTCCCAAGAAGCCACACCGGAAGCCAAAACCAAGGGCTTGTGATGTCTCCGGTTCATAATGCAAAGCCGCATCATTCAATTTGAGTTTCTGCAAGGCATCACGAAAATTCTCATAATCGTCTGAACTGACGGGATAGAGCCCTGAAAAAACCCTTGGGCGCATCTCGGCAAATCCCGGCAGTGCTTTATCGGCTTTATTATCTGCAAGTGTCAGGGTGTCACCGACAGGGGCTCCATTGATATCCTTGATACCTGCAATGACAAACCCTACCTCACCAGGACCCAGACTCAGCCTGTTCTCACGCTTCGGGGTAAAAACACCGACTTTTTCAACCTGAAAGGAGCGCCCAGATGACATGATCAATAACTTGTCTTTGGGTTTGATTCTACCATTCATGACACGAATCAATGAGATGACACCCACGTACGAGTCAAACCAGGAATCGATTATCAAGGCTTGCAGTGGTTTATTCTCATCACCTTGCGGAGGTGGCACAAAGGCAACCAGTTGCGCCAGCAACTCAGGTATACCTACACCTGTCTTGGCACTGACGCGGATAGAATCATGCGCATCAATTCCGATAATCTCTTCAATCTCAGTTATAACCCGGTCTGGATCTGCCGCTGGCAGATCGATTTTATTCAGAACGGGTAATACTTCAAGGCCCTGCTCGATGGCGGTATAACAGTTCGCCACGCTCTGTGCCTCGACTCCCTGCGCAGCATCGACTACCAGTAAAGCACCTTCACAGGCCGCCAGCGAACGGGACACCTCATAGGAAAAATCAACGTGCCCAGGTGTATCAATAAAATTGAGCATGTAGGTTTCACCGTCAGGTGCCTTGTAATTCAGCGTGACGCTTTGGGCCTTGATAGTAATCCCGCGCTCGCGCTCAATATCCATGGAATCCAGCACCTGCTCGGCCATTTCTCGATCGGTGAGTCCTCCACAAAGGTGGATAAAGCGGTCAGCTATGGTCGACTTACCGTGATCGATATGCGCGATGATGGAAAAATTACGGATATGCTGAAGATCTGTCATGAATTGATTACTGCGCTCTGAGCCTTGATATGAGTAAACACAGAAAACACTCGAAGAATATGTTGTAACTGACTGAAAAAAACGGAACTTTTTTCAGAAAAGTTCCGTTGATTATTCTACGGGTGCATCTGGTATCTCGAAGGCTACATGATACCCCAGAATAGACGCTACACAAATAGCATCATGCGTTAAGTGCAAGTCCGTCCAGATGTTTTTCCACTGCGATGGGATCAAGATAATAGTTACAAATCACCTGCTTACCAACAGCCAAGACAGGAATAAGGGAGCCATAAAGCAACTTCAGTTCGGGATCACTGTCTATATTTTGCAGTTGCACTTCAAAGGGTCGCTGTTCCTGCATCTCCCGTAACTGGTGCCACATATCTTCACAGAGGTGGCACCCGTCACGGTAATAAAAGATCAATGCACGAGACACCATGTTTACTCTTTAGGCACATGTAAGGCAATGAAACGACTGCCTGTTGCCCGGTGAATCAGAACAGCAATATTTCCGCCTTTGGGCAAATCCTTTACCGCAGCCATAAATTCCTTAACGTTAGCGACTCGAACGCGGTTTATCATCTGAATCACATCACCTGCCTCAATCCCCGCATTCTTAGCTACTCCAGGCAGGACTGATTCAACAAACACACCCTTAACGCCTTCGAGTTTATTCTGCTCTCTGATGTCATTTGTCAATTCAACAACATTTATCCCAAGCGATGCCGCATTCTGTTTAGGCTGATCCTGGCTTGCATCCTGAGCCATATCCCCTTTCAGTTCACCGATATTCACAAACAAGGTCTTTTTATCTCCATTTCTGAGAATCTCAAGCTCTGCTGGTTTATCAATTCGGCTGGCACCAACCAGATGTTGCAGCATGGATGAGCTTTCCAGCTTGGTTCCGTTATATTTCAGGATGACATCACCCGGCTCAAGGCCCGCCTTTTCAGAGGGGCTATCCGGCATCACTCGTGCAACCAAGGCGCCATAAGGGTGTTTCATACCGAATGATTCTGCTAACTCGCGCGTAACATCCTGAATCATTACACCGAGCCAACCGCGCGAGACATGGCCACTGCTCCTAAGTTGATCGACTACATTCATGGCTAAATCAATTGGGATGGCAAACGAGAGTCCCATGAAGCCGCCGGTTCGACTATAGATCTGTGAGTTGATGCCTACGACCTCACCATCCAGATTAAACAGCGGTCCGCCTGAATTGCCCGGATTGATCGCTACATCTGTTTGAATGAAAGGAACATAGTTTTCATTTGGTAGACTGCGTCCCTTGGCACTGACGATGCCAGCTGTAACTGAGTGATCAAAACCGAATGGTGACCCAATTGCCAACACCCATTCACCCACTTTAAGCTTATTTGTTGTACCTATTTTTACGACAGGTAAATCTTTGGCATCAATTTTCAGCAAAGCCACATCACTGGTCTTGTCCATGCCGATCACCTTTGCCAAAAACTCCCTTCGATCGCTCAAGCGAACCAGGATTTCATCGGCCTCATTTACCACATGGAAGTTGGTCATGATGTAGCCATCATCAGAGATGATGAAGCCAGAGCCTAGTGAACGCGCATCATACTCGCGTGGCTCTTGCTGAGGGCCTGCGCCCTCTCCGAAGAAATGCCGGAAAAACTCATTAAAGGGGCTTCCTTCTGGAAGCTCCGGCATCTGAAATTCCCGGTTAAAACGATTTTGTGTCGTCTTATGCTGTTTTGTGCTGATGTTAACAACGGAGGGGGTGTTTGCTTCAACCAGCTCGGTAAAATCCGGCAGTGATTTTGCCTGAACGAGCGTTGAAGAGAGTAGCAGCAGTGTGGTCATTGCCAATGAGATAATGCTGTTTTTAAACAACAAAGCTTTCATGAATTGCTCCTGTAATCTGGTACAGAGATTTTTAGTGGATTCCGTTGACGATCTGAACTCTATTGGCGTGTCGAAGAATGATTGCTTGAAAAGTACTGTTGCGCCTGTTCCTTCTGGCAAAACCTTTTAACCAATAAAGTCCACTCAACAGACCCAGTAGACCGCAAAAGATAGAGAGTGGTTCCGTTGATTTGAAATTCAACAATTCGGCTAACCACTGACCAAATATTGCGCTTACCAGTAAGGAAAAAAGCGGGAGTATATAAAACACCAAAGAGGCGCGGGTAAGTGCAGACTCATCCAGTCCAACAACAACCCTGTCACCGGGTACCGCTCCAATTGGATTCAGCACTTCAACCAGGTTACGTCGATTACCGAACACCTTTGCTAACGCAGAAGTTCCACAACTACTCTTGGCTTCACAACTGCCACAGCTACTCTGGCGCTGTGTCTCAACCTGGGCAAATTCACCATGAATAGCAGTTACAATAGCGTTCTCTTCTATCATCGCCAGAATTATTTTGTCAGTTTAATAGAGCGGGCAACCTGTTCAACAGTAACCGCAGGTACTTCACCCACGGCGGTCACATTATAGCCTTCGGTTTCACTTCCAAAAGCATTTATGGTGCCCATTGCCGAGTTACCACGCAGACCTGCATCAAGTGCCTCTTCAACATAAACAGAGAGTGATGCCAATCCATCAGAGAGCACGAAGTGATCAACATTACCATCACGCTGGTCTGCTTTTCTTTTTGAATGAAGGGTTATTGCAAAGCCCTTGGGCAATTCACTGAATGACCAGGGTGATGTATTGGACATATTGACCGGTTTCTGAGGTTTTTGTTGAATCCAGTCATAATGCTCTTTGCCCTCAATTGATATCTCTGCGATATCTCTTGGGCTGGAGTGAACCTGTAACTCGGTAAACATCAGTTGCGAAACGGCCTTACCAGAGACACTCAGCATGTCCGTTTTAAGGGGTAGTGCATTTTCAATATCGAGATAAAGGCGATAACCATAACGGTAAGCATCGCGAGGCATGATCGCAACCACCCGTGCCGGTCTCCCAGCTACCCGCTCTTCTCCAAGCAGATGAAAGTCATACAGGTCTTCCAGTTGACTGATATCCACAGAGAAAACAGCACGAAATCCTTCACCTGATACGCGCTTACCAATTGAGACTGACTTTACATCGGGGGCAATACAGGTTACCGAGGCATTGTCACGAAAAACTTCCCGCGCAACGCCATTCAGTGAAACCAGGCGCTCTTTCTCTCCTGCTTGATCAGCTGTATGGATGATTCGCATACTTTCCAGCTGCTCACTGTGCAGAAAAACAAATGTCCCTTCGTAGCTTAGCGAATGAACAGCGTTGACCATTCGCTGTAACCAGAGCCTGACATCATCATCACTTTTATTTGCAAAACAACTCGCTGAGACGGTTATCAACAGCACGAACAATCGAATTTGCGATGCGCTCATAGCGTTCTATCTGTCACTGTCGTAACTGACAAAGCTGGTATACGGAATCACACCGATCCCACCGGGTGTTACATACTCATTATGGTCAATAAGATAACGATTCAGCTTCGATTCAACCTTTGGCTCAGACAAGTTTTTCCAACGGGTGCTCGACTGAACCAGATAGGGAGCCTGGGTCTGTGGCAAGCTATTATCGACGACTAATGGCTGTTCAGAATCAGATACGGTTCCAGTTAGCTGAGGAAATGCCATCACAGTAATCACTGCAACTGATGCCGCTAACATGGCACCACCTGCCGTCCTGCCCCAGCGCCCTCGATAATTCAGACTGCGCGTGATAGGTATCGGCTGATCACCGGGAAGCGACTGATCATCTTCCTCCAGCCTGCTCCTGACTCGGTCAGCAATGGATTCTGCCGAGAGTCTGACGGCTTCACCGCGCATGGCATCGCCAATCAGATGATAGCGATCCCACTGTTTTCGAAGAGAATCATCTAGCTCAATGCTGTCCAGGGTATGCTGAAGCTCTTTATGGGAAAGCTCATTGTCCAGCAATGCGGAAATCCGCTCATTGATATCGTCTGTCATGTTGTTATCCGACCGGGTCGATATATAACTACTTGTTTAAAATTAGCCAAGAAGCGGTTCCAATCTGGCATCTATGGCTGCTCGGGCACGAAAAATCCTTGATCTAACGGTTCCTACTGGACAATCCATTGCCCTGGCAATCTCCTCATAGCTTAGTCCTTCAAGCTCTCTCAAAGTTATGGCTGTCCGTAAGTCTTCCGGCAAATCGTCAATGGCCTGCCTTACGGTTTCGCCAATTTCACTCTCCAGCAGATGATTCTCTGGTGTAGCATGCTCTTTCAGACGCACCCCGACATCCAGTTGCTCTGCTGTTTCCGCATCAATATCTGAACTCGGCGGCCGACGCTTCATTGCCACCAGGTGATTTTTGGCCGTGTTAATCGCAATTCGATAGAGCCAGGTGTAGAAAGCACTCTCCCCACGAAAATTGGGAATAGCCTTGTATGCCTTGATAAATGCTTCCTGGGTCACATCAAGCGTCTCACTGTGGTCCCGTATGTATCTGGAGACCAGATTGGCAACCTTTTGCTGATATTTGAGAACCAGCAGATCAAAGGCTTTCTTGTCTCCACGCTGCACGCGTTCGACCAGTTCCTGGTCTATCTGTCGCTCACCCATCAGGGATTATCCTCTGATTGCGGCAAGCTCCTCATCATACTCAATCTGATTGACAACATGCTGTGTGATTAGTTCTCAATATCTGGTTCTCGTAATCCATTAATTACGATAGGATTCCCTATCAGTATCTATCAGCGACAGACCCGACCTTGTTAGGTTGGATTATGACCCTAAGCCAGGATTCGGGTAAACCCCATGACACACAACACACTCAAACAATTTGATGTTCTGATTATCGGCAGCGGTGCTGCAGGGTTAAGCCTGGCCCTTAGATTACCAGATTCCGCCCGAATAGCGGTGATTGCAAAACGTGAACTCAGTGAGGGTAACACCTACTACGCCCAAGGGGGTATCTCCGCCGTCCTGGATGTAGAGGATTCTGTTGATTCACATGTTAAGGACACCCTGATTGCAGGTGCCGGACTGTGCGATGAAGAGACTGTTCGTCTTGTAGTAGAAAAAGGCCCGGAAAATATCCAGTGGTTGCTTGACGAAGGGGTCGATTTCACCCGCGACACGCCCGCCGGGAGTGGCTACCACCTGACCCGTGAGGGCGGGCACTCACACCGGCGGGTTATTCATGCGGCGGACGCCACGGGTCAGGAGGTAGAAAGCCGCCTTGAGTCCCAGGTCAAGGCCAGGGCCAACATCCACCTATTCGAAAACCACAACGCCATTGACCTGATCATGGGCGCCAAGCATGGAATTCCTGACAACCCCTGTCTGGGGGCATATGTACTCAACAAACAGACCAATTCAGTGACAACCTTTGTGTCGAAATTCACTGTCTTGGCAACGGGCGGTGCAAGCAAAGTCTATCTGTATACGAGTAATCCCGATGTCTCTACAGGGGACGGGATCGCAATGGCTTGGCGGGCCGGCTGTCGGGTAGCCAACATGGAATTCATCCAGTTCCATCCGACCTGTCTGTATCATCCACATGCCAAATCATTTCTGATCACTGAAGCTTTACGGGGAGAAGGAGGTCAATTGCTACTGCCAGATGGCACACGATTTATGCCCTCTTTCGATGAACGTGCTGAATTGGCACCTAGAGACATCGTAGCCAGGGCAATCGATCATGAGATGAAGCGCATCGGTGCAGATTGTGTTTATCTGAATATCAGCCATAAACCGGCTGATTTTATCCGCAGTCACTTCCCTAATATCTATGCGAAATGCCTTGAATTTGGCATAGATATCACCAAGGATCCGATTCCTGTTGTACCTGCCGCCCACTATACCTGCGGTGGCGTCATTACTGATCTCAAGGCACGCACGGATGTACCTAATCTGTTTGCCATAGGTGAGACCTCCTATACGGGACTACACGGGGCCAATCGCATGGCAAGCAACTCTTTACTGGAGTGTCTTGTCTATGCCCAGCAGGCAGCTCAAGAGATAACGACAAAATTACCCAGCACTCCCGGCTTGCCTGATGTCTCTCCCTGGGATGAGAGCCGGGTTACCGATTCTGAGGAAGAGGTGGTGGTTTCTCATAACTGGAATGAACTGCGTCATTTCATGTGGGATTATGTCGGCATTGTTCGCAGTAATAAACGGCTGGAAAGGGCAAAACGCCGCATCAATCTTCTCCGCCATGAGATCAAGGAGTACTACAGCAACTTCCGGGTTACCAATGATCTGCTTGAATTAAGAAATTTGGTGGAAGTCGCCTATCTTATTATTCACTCGGCTCAGCATCGCAAGGAGAGCCGTGGGCTCCATTTTAATACGGATTTCCCCCAGGTTGATGACAGATTTCAGCGCGTCCCAACGGTACTGATACCGGATAATTACCAGGTTCAGAAAAAAGTCAGCGATTGATGTTCTGCTGTAATCTTGTGCGCAGTCGCCGCCACTGATCAGGATCGCAGTTATCCCCAAGGATCAAGGAGTAACGACGCTTCAGTCGACTGCGCTGAAAGCCAAGGATAGTAAGCCAGTAAGCGTTGAAACAGCTACTGAGGGCAACATACTGCTCGTAGTCGCCCGGCCCTTCACGTATTCGCCAGTTACCGTTCGAATCCCAGATAACCTCTTGTTCAGAATTTGATTGCCGATTTGATCTCAGGGTAAAATGCAGCCAGCTGGCCGACACGATCAATACAGCGACTAACATCGCTGGATATTTTAGTGTGATCGCGAGAGTGTAAAACAGTACCAGCGCATGTAACAGATGCAGGTATTGGATAAGTCGGCGTGATTGGCGCAGGTGGATGCGCAGCGGGGATCGTGTTTTGCTCATCACACTCCTTGTGACAATGTTTTTTAATCAGCGAATCAATGGGTTTTCAGCTCTTTCTGCATCAACCCAACCAATCTCCGGATACTCGCATCCGAAGGGACTACATTTCCCATTACCCAGTCAAGAAGCAGTTGATCCTCAAAATCGAGCATCCGTACAAAAAGTTGCTGGTCATCTAATGCGAGGTCAGTGAAGTGCTGATCCAGGAATCCGACAAGGATATAGTCCAACTCGAGCATACCGCGCCGGCATTGCCAGCGCAGTTGCCCAAGTGGGGGTATATCAGATCCCTGTACTGCATCAATCATACTAGATTGAGTGTTTCAGCATCAGTTCCTTAATCTTTCCGATCGCCTTGGTAGGGTTCAGCGATTTCGGGCAAGACTCCACACAGTTCATGATCGTGTGACAGCGGAACAACTTATAAGGACCTTCCAGTGCGTCCAGACGCTCTTCAGTGGCCTGATCACGACTATCCGCAAGGAAACGCCAGGCTTGAAGCAGTGCTTGTGGGCCATGGAATTTATCCGGATTCCACCAGAATGAAGGACAAGATGTGGAGCAACAGCCACACATGATGCACTCATACAGTCCATCCAGCTTGTCACGATCTTCAGGTGACTGCAGGATCTCCTGCTCAGGCAGTGGATCTTTATGGATCAGGTAAGGCTTGACCGCACGATACTGCTGATAGAACTGGGACATATCCACCACCAGATCCCTGATGACGGGACGCCCAGGCAGAGGCCGCACGTTCACTGGCTCTTTCAGGTCTGTCACTGGCGTTGTGCAACCGAGCAGATTTTTGCCATTGGCATTAACTGCATCGGAGCCACAGACACCCTCACCACAGGAGTGGCGGAAAGCAAAGGACTCATCCTGGCGTTTAATTTCCATCAGGGCATCACGAAGCATCATGCCCCGGGTGACCTCAACATCGTACTCCTGCATGTGTGGAGCCGTGTCGACGTCGGGATTATAACGATAAACAAAGAATTTCATTCAACAACCCTCAGTAGACACGTGGCTTCGGCGGGAAGGTATCAACAGTAAGCGGCTTGGTCTGCACCGGCTTATAGTCGAGTCGATCACCCTCTTGGAAGTAGACAGAGTGTTTCAGCCAGTTCACGTCATCACGCTCGGTGTAATCCGGACGGGAATGTGCACCGCGGCTCTCTTTACGCTCCAGCGCAGAGAGTACGATGGACATACCAATATCTACTAGATTTTCCAGCTCAAGCGCTTCAATACGGGCCGTATTAAACACCTTGCTTTGATCACCCAGGCGAACATCTTTCAGCTTCTCACGTACAGCCTTAACCTTTTCAACGCCTTCCGACATGATCTCGTCAGTCCGGAACACGCCTGCATGATCTTCCATTACCTTGCGGAATTCATCACGCAGTTCGCGAACAGAGATGCCCTCGCCTTCCTGCTCCCAGCGACTCAGACGGGCAACGGCCTTATCGATGATCTCATCAGACATCGGACGATAGTCAGGATTATCCTTGAGATGAGTAATGATCTGCTGACCAGCAGCACGACCAAATACCAGAATGTCGAGTAGCGAGTTACCACCGAGGCGATTGGCACCGTGTACAGAAACACAGGCACACTCACCGGCCGCATAAAGTCCCGGTACCACCTCTTCTGAGCCATCACTGGATGGAATGACAACGTGACCCAGACGATCCGTAGGAATACCGCCCATCACATAGTGTGCGGTTGGGAAAACAGGGATCGGCTCAACAGCAGGATCAACTCCGGCAAAGATCTTCGAGCTCTCACGAATGCCTGGCAGACGTTTGGCAATGATATCTTCACCCAGATGATCAACCTTTAGCAGTACATGATCCGCATTTGGCCCACAACCCCGGCCCTCTTTCACCTCCGTCACAATAGCGCGAGCTACGACATCACGACTGGCCAAATCTTTTGCATTGGGGGCATAACGCTCCATGAAGCGCTCACCATCCTTGTTGATCAGATAACCACCTTCACCACGTACGCCCTCTGTGATCAGCATGCCGCGACCGGAAATACCGGTGGGATGGAACTGGAAGAACTCCATATCCATCAGCGGCACACCCGCACGCAGCGCCATGGCCATTCCATCACCCGTATTGATATGAGCATTGGAGGTGGTACGGAAAACCTGACCACAACCACCAGTTGCGAGAAGCGTGGTTTTCGCCTCGATCAGCAGTGGCTCGCCGGTTTCAATCTCCAGCGTCAATGCACCGAGAATGGCACCCTCTTCATCACGGATCAGATCGACGCCAAAATACTCATCGAAGAAATGGGTACGGGCGCGGATGTTCTGTTGATACAGTGTATGCAGAATGGCATGACCAGTACGGTCAGCTGCCGCACAGGTACGGGCGGCCTGGGCGCCACCAAAATTCTGGCTCTGGCCACCAAAGGCACGCTGGTAAATGCGACCGTTATCTAAACGCGAGAATGGCACACCGTTGTGCTCAAGCTCGTAAACGGTAGGAATAGCTTCCCGACACATAAACTCGATTGCATCCTGGTCACCCAGGTAATCGGAGCCCTTGACGGTATCAAACATATGCCAGTGCCAGTTGTCTTCAAAGACATTGGCAAGGGCGGCGTTAACACCACCCTGGGCAGCAACCGTATGGGAGCGAGTTGGAAAAACTTTGGAAACAACTGCCACGCGCAAATTGGCGTTGGCAAGCTGCAGCGCTGCATTCAGACCGGCACCGCCGGCACCGATAATCAGCGCATCAAAACGTCTTCTGGCTAGCGTCATGATAAACCTTTCTGAGTATGTGGGGTTCAGGCAGCCACACTGGCAAGGAAAATAACCCTGGCAAACCAGAGTCCGCAACCGATGAGGCCAATTGCAAACAGGCTCAACAGTGCCACTCGTGCCATGATGGGATGGACATAATCAATCAATACGTCACGAATACCCACCCAGGCATGAATCAATAGTGCTGATACAAACAGCAACATGCCGATGGTGACACCGGGATCTGCGACATAGACACGCCATGACTCATATGAGTCAGGTGCATTGAAGCTAAGATGCCCGAGTATATATATAAGGTACAAGCCTAAATAGGCCGCACTGATGCGTTGCAGCGCCCATGCGCGCAGTCCGGATGCTTGACGACTCATAGTATTAGCCCGATCAAAACGGCGAGAATGGGAGCTGCAACCATAACGGCCTGGGCCGACTTGGTAGCAATCTCTTTCTCAACACCCATGTGAAAATCGATCAGCAGGAAGCGGATACCTGCCAGTAGGTGGTGCAGCATCGCCCAGAGAACGACGAACAGAACCAGTTTAATGAACACGCTGTCCAAAATTGTCTTCACCTCTGCAAAGCCTTCTGGCCCTGAGAGTGATAGATCAAGAATGTAAGCAAGGAAAGGTATGGCCAGAATCATCAGCACACCACTGGCCCGGTGCCCCACAGACATAATGGCGGCAATGGGAAATCGGAATTGCGTCAGGTCTAGATAGACAGGCCGGTTTTTTGTCGTCATACAGATAGTCTCGTTGTCTCAGCCTAATGTACGTATAGTTTCGGTCGCCGGAAAACTTGCCTCCTGACTGAACCGAGTCCAATTATAGCGATTTGTCCCGGCTTTGAAAGGATATATTTTATACAGTCATTAAATTTACTTAACTATAATATTTTTGTTAATATATTTTCACTCAAGATCTAACTCTCTGAGATACTTAAATAATTTTCTTTGTGCTGCCGGCGGCTTAGACAATTCCTGCTCTTTTTTACCCGAACGAATTAATTGCCTAAGGTGCTGTCTGTCTGCTTTAGGACAAATATCCAACAGATCTGAGAGAGTTTTATCATCGCCCGTTAGTAATCGATCTCTCCACTGCTCTATGCGGTGAAAACGCTTGCTATCCTGCAATGCCCGGTCATCCATTCTTGAAAAAAGCAGCTCCACCTGTTCGGTATCTTCCTTGCTGAGCAGTTTCGCCAGGCGCTTGGTATGACGCTGCAATGCATTATGACTTTTGATTCGCAGCGTCTCCCGTAAGGCCTCCATCATGGATTCTGTAAAATTAAACTGCTCCCATTGCGCTGGCTTCAGCTCAGCGAGACGGGCGGCCAGGGTTTGCAAGGCATGCATCTGACGCTTGATTTCGCTGCGGGAAATCACTAATTCGTCATCTTCGTACTGTTCTATATCGTCTGACATGATCAGATCACCTGAAAATATTCAATAAGTAGTTGTAAATGCCGATCGCCCCGATACAAGTTAATATCAAGTCGATAGGCGGCATGTATTGTCGCCCTATCGTCTGCCGGCAACTGTTCAGATTGGTTAAAGGCGATCGCCTCAAAGATTTGTTGTGAACCCACAGGCCGTAATGTCATTTTGGCATGTGTGCCGCCGATAATACGCTGCTGAATGATATCAAACCGATCATCAAACAGGGGCTCTGGAAAGCCCTGCCCCCAGGGGCCGGCTTCATTCAATGACTCCGCCAAATCCAGACTCACAGATTCTTGAAGTAAACTGCCGTCGGAAAATATCTCACCAGTAAGTGGTTGTCCGTTCAGTTGCTGGTTCACAGCATCACTGAAGCACTGGCTGAATACCGCCAGATCAGCCTTTTTCAGGCTCAGCCCGGCAGCCATTGCATGGCCCCCGAATTTCTCCAGCAGATGGGGATTAGCCGCAGCAATCGCCTCCAGCGCATCCTTGATATGTACGCCAGAGACTGATCTTGCAGAGCCCTTCAGCGTCTCATTCTCGCCATCAGCAAAGGCTATTACTGGCCGGTGATAGCGCTCTTTAATACGGGATGCCAGAATCCCGATAACCCCCTGATGCCAACCCTCCTGATAGATACAGAGACCGGCTGGCATCAACTCGCCCAGTTGAATGGTATCCAGATCGTCGAGCGCCTGCTGTTTCATTTCCGACTCAATGGCTTTGCGCTCTTTATTCAGCTCTTCAAGCAGATGGGCCGTGCTGCTGGCCTTATCAGGAGAATCCGTCAACAGGGCTTCAATACCAATCGACATGTCCTCCAAGCGCCCGGCCGCATTCAGACGTGGCCCAACGGTAAAGCCGAGGTCTGAAGCACGCGCAGCAGCAATCTGTTTGCCTGCCAATCTGAAGATCGTTCGAATCAACTCGCAACAGCGGCCGGCACGAATCCGAGCAAGCCCCTGATTGACCAGGACGCGATTATTGTGATCCAGCTTTACCACATCTGCCACTGTGCCCAGCGCAACCAGATCAAGAAAGTCTGCCAGATTCGGTTCAGCAATCCCCTTTTCGGTAAACCAACCCAACTCACGAAGATAGGCGCGCAGCGCAATCATTACATAGAAGACCACACCCACGCCGGCCAGGTGCTTGCTGGAAAACTGTTCGCCCGGACTGTTGGGATTAACTATCACGTTTGCAGCAGGAAGCGCACTACCCGCTAAATGGTGATCAGTGACAAGAACAGCAATGCCCCGCTCACGTAAAAATTGCACGCCTTCGATACTTGAAATGCCATTATCGACCGTGACGACCAGATCGGGCTGGAGACGAAGTGCCTTTTCAGCGATTGCCGGGGTCAGACCATAACCGTCAGCGAATCGGTTAGGCACCATGAATTGTAGCTGTTTCGCGCCCATAGCCTGCAATGAACGCATCATCAATGCACAGCTGGTCGCACCGTCGGCGTCAAAATCAGCCACAATCAGTATCTTGCCCTGCTGCACCATCAGCTGGTGTAGCAACTGCGCCGCTTCCCGTGTACCACCCAGCTGATCGGGAGGGATGAGTGCTGTCAGAGAGTAATCCAACTCAGCCGCTGTCTGAATCCCTCGCAGGGTATAGATTCGTTGTAGAATCGGCGCGATTCCAGGCAATGCTGGTGCAGAATGTTCCGGCAGTTTCTGTCGGATAATGGCACGTTGATAACGGCTCACTGTACAGAATCAGGCATCGGCCAAGATAAACGAACCCTTGGACTTGCCAAAGCGGATAAAGCGCTCTTCAAAATCATCCACAACGGATTGACTGACTGATTCCCTTTGTAACAGGGCTTTCCCCCAGACACCCAGATTGGTAGGCAACAGATCTTCAAGATCTTCGCTGTGCTTCTTGAGTATTTCAAAGCGCATAAAAAAGGGTGCATAAGCCGTATCCAGCAGAGAGAACTGTTCCCCCATAAAATAGGGACCATCGCTCACCACTTGGGCAACACGGGCAAAGTGCCCCCCAAGGACTTCACACTGCTGTTGAAAGGCATCTTCATCGGTCGCCATGACAGCCTTAAACTGCTCAAACAGCAGATTTGATCCGAACTCTATCCAGCCTCGATGTTTTGCTCTTTCCAATGGATCATTCGGGTGAAGCATGGGTGGATACACTTCATCAAGGTATTCATTGATAATGGCAGACTCGAATAGCACCTCATTATCAATCTTGAGCAGCGGTACCTTGCCAAAAGGTGAAATCAGCTTAAACCAGGCTGGGGGGTTCTCCAGATCAATATAGGTGATATCAAAATCAACTTGCTTCTCTTTAAGGGCAATGACAGCCCGCTGAACAAATGGGCATATTGCAAAGCTCACCAATTCAAGCTTCATGAAAACCTCCGAAAAAATAGCGTGTGACTGGATGGTATGATCGTGGAAGAATATCATGAAGCGCGTCCACTTGGCCTCATGCATCCATAATATTGCAGCAAACGTCCCCTATGACACCACGTGAAATACTGATTTGGGAACCTCCTAAAATACCACTCCAACCACTGGCCATCGGAGAGCTGCACCTATGGAAGATTGATGTTGAGACATCCGGCATGGATCTCTCCAATCTGCTCTCACCAGATGAACGCTTGCGCTGTCAGCAGATGTTGAACAAGCAGGACCAACTTCGTTTCAGCAACGCCCGCGGCAGCCTGCGTACCATCCTGGCCGCCTATCTCGACAGATCACCAGAGACACTCCGCTTTGATTACGGCGCAAAAGGAAAACCAGAACTCAATGGCACCAGGCGACTGCACTTCAACCTCACCCATGCAGGCAATCTTGCACTTGTTGCGGTCAGCGCCGAGAGCACAATAGGCATCGACCTGGAAAAACAGCAACCGCGTAATAATCTGCGCGCTATAGCACGACGGGTCTTCTCAGATACGCTGTGGCAGAGCCTTGAAACGCTGGAAAATGACTCCTTTCAGCAGGCCTTCTTTCAGCACTGGACCCAGATGGAGGCAAGAGTAAAGGCGCTGGGTCAGGGCGTTTTTAGCCGCGACACTCAACTGGCTAATATCGCCTGTGTCAATTTCACTCCAGAGGAAGGCTGGTGTGCCGCCGTGGCTATTACCGAGAATCTTCCTGATCAGAGCCAATGGCTCACTTTACAGTTCTCACCTGACCTGTTAACCCAAATAGGATAGAATCGCCCTTATTTTCAAACGCTTCCAGACAAGCCGTATTAAGAGCAGTAGTGAATCAATGAAGAACACACCCCTCACCGGTTTCAACCACCTACTCCAGGGCATGAAGATGCTCATGCAACCTGGATTAAGAAAATATACGCTCGTACCTTTAGCGATAAACTTTGTCGTTTTTATTGTGATTGGATGGATCGGCTATGCTCAGTTCGGCGGACTGCTAAATTCCCTGCTACCCGAAGAGAGCTGGCTCAGTTTCCTGCGCTGGATTCTCTGGCCCCTATTTGCCCTGAGCCTGCTGCTGGTTACATTCTATACATTCACCACTATTGCCAACCTGATCGCCGCGCCCTTTAATAGCCGCCTGTCAGCTAAAGTGGAGGAGCTGCTTACAGGTAACAGGCCACCAGACAGCCGCTTGACTATTCGGCAGCTCATTCTCCCCACAATCCTGTCTGAACTGAGAAAACTGAGCTATTTCCTTATCCGTGCCCTGCCACTGCTGCTATTATTCCTGATACCCGGTGTTAATCTGATCGCACCCTTTCTGTGGCTGCTGTTCAGTGCCTGGTTTCTCTCCATTGAATATGCCGATTACCCGATGGGCAATCACGGCCTGACATTTCAGTCTCAACATCAGCGGCTGAAATCTTTTCGCATGACCGCCCTGGGATTTGGTGGCGGGGTAACCCTGTTAATGATGGTCCCGCTCCTCAACTTCGTCGCCATGCCTGCTGCCGTGATTGGCGCGACTCGGCTATGGTGTGAACACAACCGTGAAGCTTGATTAGCATTTGATAAAACGAGCAATGCGCGCCACCCCTTCTTGCAGTTTTTCCAGTGCAGTTGTGTAGGCAAAGCGGATATGCTGCTCTGGTAAATAATCGCCAAAGTCCCGACCTGGCGTCACGGCAACACCCTCAGTTTCAAGCAACTCATGGGCAAAGCTGAAGCTATCCTCCGTGATAGAACGGCAATTGGCATAGAGATAAAAAGCACCTGCTGGCACAACTGGAAATTCAAATCCAAGTTGCTGTAGCGCTGGCAGCAGGTAGTCACGGCGCTCACGAAATGCCTCGCGTCGCTCTTCTACAATACGTTGCGTCTCTTCCTCAAATGCGGCCAAAGCCGCATATTGCGCCGGCGTAGAGGCCGCCAGAAAGATATTCTGCGCCAATTTATCTGCCGCCGAGATAAACCGCTCTGGCGCAATCATCCAGCCCAGCCGCCAACCTGTCATACCGTAATACTTGGAAAAACTATTGATAATGAATAGATCATCCGTAATTTCCAACGCGGTGAATGGCTTGACGTCATAAACCAGGCCTTGATAGATCTCGTCAACAATCAGTACACCGCCCCTAGCCTTGACCACTTGGTATATAGCCTCTAACTGCTGCCGACTCAGAATAGTGCCTGTGGGATTGGAGGGTGTTGCCACCATTACCGCCCGGGTATTCTCTGACCATTCCCGATCTATGATTTCCGCTGTCAGCTGGTATCCCGTTTCAGCCCCAACCGGTACCGTAACCGGAATCCCGGAAACCAGCTTGACGAAATTTCGATTACAGGGATAGCCTGGGTCAGCCATCATCACCGCCTGCCCAGGGTTGATCACCGTACTCATTATGAGCTGAAGTGCACCGGAAGATCCCGGTGTGATTAAGACGCGATCCGGATTCAGCTTAACACCAAACCGACTGAAATAATCCTGCGCGATGGCTTCCCGCAATTCACGAATACCCACTGCCGGTGTGTAATGAGTAAAACCCTGGTCGAGGGCGCGTTTACCGGCCTCGATTATGGGGCGCGGCGTTTCAAAATCGGGTTCACCCACCTCCATATGAATAATGGAACGCCCCTCGCCCTCTAATGCCCGCGCACGCGCCAGCAACTCCATGACATAGAAAGGACTAATAGAAGCCATGCGCTCGGCAATCATTGTTTTTCTCTAATTGAATATTTAGGTGCCAGATTCAGTCAGGATACCCCATGCAGTTGTTTTAACAAACCGACATCAACCAGTTCGATTGCATCCACATCCCCTTTTATTACCTGGCAGGGATTCTCCGGTTCTCCCAATTGATCCACAACCAGAGCTGCGCCAGTGAAATCCTCATGAGAGGTATAATCATTCAGTGTGATCACAACCGTTTCTATGCCAGCAGATAGAGCAGAGCGCATCCCGTTTTGTGAGTCTTCAAGTGCTACGCAAGCACTTGCGGGCAACTTCAGCCGTTCAATCGCCCACTGATAGATATCGGGGGCCGGTTTCTTGTTTGCCACAACATCACCAGCGGCTATTACCTCGAATAGCTTCCGCCCTTCCGAACCGAAGTACTGTTCAAGCAGCGCATCCACATTGGCCGGCGTGGTTGTGGTGGCAATGGCCAATCGAATACCGGATGTCGCCGCCTCTCTTATTAATCTGAGGACCCCAGATCGTAACGGAATCCCACCTTGGGCCATCAGATCACCATAAATCTGGCTCTTCTCCTTATGCAGCGCCGCGATAAAACCTTCCAGATCAGACGGACGCGGCCAATCCCGGTTGAATTCATCGAGGTAGTAGCGAATCCGCTCTTTCCCCCCGGTTACTTTGAGTAATTTCCCATAAAGTCCAATATCCCACTGCCAATCCAGTCCTGCCTGTTCAAAGGCATGATTAAACGCCACCCGGTGGCCATCTCTTTCTGTATCGGCCAGTGTGCCGTCAACATCCCACAACAATGCTTCTAATTTACTCATAACTCCCTCTTATAACTCTACTTTTTTACTTTTTTGATCAATTTCAGCAATCCTGAATCAGCGCCAGTTTAACCAAGAATGTGATCTGCTACACCCGTGAAAACTGCGGGATATCTGCAAGTGTTGCCCGGAACAGATGAAACTGGTTATCATAGCTGACTTCGTTAGAGTGGTTTTCCAGGAGTCATTGAATGACCGCAAAGAAAAAGCCCCAGAATGAACTCACAGGTCCTTTTGGCTTCAAGCCATATAAGGAAAAAAAGGGTGAGGAGTACATGAATGAGGCACAGGAAACTCATTTCCGCGCCATCCTCAAGGCATGGAAGCAGGAGTTGATGGAAGAAGTCGACCGAACTGTCCACCACATGAAGGATGAGGCAGCCAACTTCCCCGATCCAAATGATCGGGCAACCCAGGAGTCTGAATTCAGTCTGGAACTGCGTACGCGTGACCGTGAACGCAAGCTGATTAAGAAAATCGACGAAACGCTGAACATGATCGATAGCCACGACTATGGCTTTTGCGAGGCCTGCGGTGTTGAGATCGGAATCCGCAGACTTGAGGCCAGACCGACAGCATCCCTCTGTATTGATTGTAAGACGCTGGATGAAATCAGAGAGAAGCAGATGAGCTGAGGCTTATCGGGTTGTACTGATTAAGAAAAGCCGGCTATTTGCCGGCTTTTTTACAGGTGATCACCGTACCTATGAAATACCGGG
>VMRY01000096.1 GCA_007713595.1 Sedimenticola thiotaurini | reverse complement strand
GTGCCACGACATGTTGACTGTATCTATATACGCCAGAATGAAGCACTTGGTCTGGGGCATGCCGTGCTGTGTGCAAAAAAGGCGATTGGTGATGAGCCATTTGCTGTGTTATTGGCTGACGATTTAATTGATGGAAGAAACACTTCCTGTCTTGCTCAGATGACTGATGTATTTGACCGAACAGGTGAGAGTGTTATTGCCGTTGAGCGGGTCAGTCATGACATGACTGACCAGTATGGTATTGTCGAAGTAGAGGATGAGATCTCTAATCCGGCAAGAATAAAAAGTATTGTAGAGAAACCGCGACCTGATCTCGCCCCTTCTAATCTTGGAGTTGTTGGACGTTATATCCTTACTCCAGAGATCTTCTCTCTACTTGAACATACAGGTGAAGGGTCAGGTGGCGAGATTCAGTTGACGGATGCGATCAGTGAGCTTTTGAAACAGCAATCAATTAATGCATTCCAGTTTAATGGTATTCGCTATGACTGTGGGT
This sequence comes from Sedimenticola thiotaurini, assembly GCA_007713595.1. Taxonomy (GTDB): domain Bacteria; phylum Pseudomonadota; class Gammaproteobacteria; order Chromatiales; family Chromatiaceae; genus Sedimenticola; species Sedimenticola thiotaurini_A. Next base: position 12,702 of record VMRY01000096.1, on the reverse strand, counting down.
CTCGCGCAGGTTTTCTTCGTGCGAATATAGAATATGCGGCGAAAGATCAGGAGTTGAAAGAGCTCCTCGTGAGCTTTGTTGCTGATCTGAAACAAAGACCTGATAACTAGACACCTTATGTCTGTCAGCGTAAGGTTTTGAAAAACTATTTCACATTTCAGGATGGAGTTTAGATGATCCCGGTTATTCTCTCAGGCGGTTCTGGTACAAGGTTGTGGCCTCTATCCCGCAGTCAGTATCCAAAGCAGTTTCTTCCTTTGGTCACTGATAACACGATGCTGCAAGAGACTCTGATGCGGCTTGAGGGTGTAAGTGGTGTGGCTGATCCTATCGTGGTCTGCAATGAGGATCACCGCTTTATGGTTGCCGAACAACTTCGAGAGCTTGGGATAAAGCCTCAAGCGATCTTGCTTGAACCCATTGGGCGTAATACGGCACCGGCAGTTGCTGTTGCGGCATTATCTGCTACCTCACCCGATGAACTTATTCTGGTATTGGCGGCCGATCATGCGATTTCTGACATTACCAGCTTCCAGACGGCTATCAGCAAGGCTGTTGTTGTGGCGGATATGGGGGGGTTAGTCACATTTGGTATTGTGCCAACAGGACCTGAAACGGGATATGGCTACATCAAACGGGGTAGCAGCAGTGATGGTGGTGCGTCATATCATGTGGATAGGTTCGTTGAAAAGCCTGATTTGAGCACGGCAACAGAGTATGTTGATTCTGGAGACTACTATTGGAACAGTGGGATGTTTGTCTTCAAGGCCTCGCGTTTTCTTGAGGAGCTGGAGCGACACCATCCTGAGATGCTGTCGGCCTGCCGCAAGGCTTATGAGGATGCCACTGTATCGCCTGATTTTACTCGATTAGGCAAAGAGGCATTCTCGACATGTCCGGCTGACTCTATTGACTATGCTGTAATGGAGAAGACGGATCAAGCCGTTGTTGTCCCCCTTGATGCCGGATGGAATGACGTAGGATCGTGGTCTGCCCTCTGGGATGTAGCAGTTAAAGATAGCCAGGGTAACGCAATCAAGGGAGATGTCCTGAGCGTGGACACTCAGAACTCCTATATCCAGTCTGAGAATAAACTGGTGGCCGTTGTTGGTCTGACGGATATGGTGGTCGTTGAGACCGATGATGCGGTGATGGTTTCACCCAGATCCAGAGTGCAGGAGGTGAAGCTGATTGTTGATCTGTTAAAGGCTGCTGGGCGATGCGAGTTTGAATCCCATCGAAAAGTTTATCGTCCTTGGGGCTATTATGATTCAATCGATATGGGTGAGCGACATCAGGCCAAGCGGATTGTCGTTAATCCCGGTGCCAAGCTCTCCTTACAGATGCATCATCATCGTGCTGAACACTGGGTTGTTGTTAAAGGAACGGCTACAGTCACTCGCGGCGAAGAGGTGCTGCTGTTGTCCGAGAATCAGTCTACCTATATACCCATTGGCACCACCCACAGCCTGGAAAACCCTGGCGTGATCCCTCTTGAAATGGTTGAAGTACAGACCGGGAGTTATCTGGGTGAAGATGATATTGTCCGGTTTGAAGACCGCTATGGTCGAACAGAGTAGGGCTAACTGAGCCGTTCCTGAATCTCTTTTTCAAGGCTTTCAAACTGCTCTCTGCTACCCAGGGGTTTATTGTTCCTGTCGGTGATGAAAAAGGTATCTTCCGCTTCTGCGCCGATGGTCGCGATCTTCGCATTGATCAGTTTAATCTTGCATTTGGCAAAGGCGTGCCCGACCTCGGAGAGCAGTCCCGGCCGGTCATCGGTCATCAGTTTCATAATGGTTCGTTGATTGCCGTAGTCCTGAACAAAATCGATGCGCGTCGGTGTTGAAAAGTGCTTGAGCCTTCTGGGAATCCGTCGCGAGACAACGAGATTGGCTGACTCGGGGTTAATCAAAGATGCCCTCAGCAGATCGCAGATCTCTTCCCTTCTTCCTGTCTCCTCCACGGGTCCACCATCCTGCTCAAGAACGAGAAAACTATTGAGTGTAAGGCCTGTAGTGGCCGTTTCAATACGGGCACTGACAATATTGAGTCCCAGTTGACCCAGCTGGCTGGTAGTGATAGCAAACAGGTCATCACGATCGGGGCCATAGAGGAAAATCTCGGTGCCACCTCGAGTACTGGACTTTCGCAGTAATACCAGTGGCAGTTGTTCTGGGTTGCTGGCAAGTACCGTACGGGTCTGCCAGGCGATCTCTTCCCAGGTGTGATAGAGAAAATAGTCCAGGCTGAGTGTTGCCCAGTGCGCTAATGCGCTATCTGGATTAGTACCTTCTGATTTTAGAAGATGTAGTGCCCCGGCTTGCTTGTTTTGTACAATCTCCTCTCGCTCCTGTGGGTTTTGCAAACCACGCAGGAGAGCCTGTTTGGTGACGGTATACAGTTCTCGCAAGAGAGAGTTTTTCCAGCTGTTCCATTTCTTCGGATCGGTTGCCCTGATATCGGCCATGGTGAGCAGGTAGAGGTAGTCCAGATGTACCGGATTTTTCACTGCCTGGGCAAAATCATTAATAACATCCGGATCGCTGGTGTCTTTTCGTTGCGCAGTGATCGACATCAGTAGGTGCTTTTCAACCAGCCAGGAGACCAGGCGACTGTCATAATCGCTTAACCCGTGTAGTTTACAGAAGTCCCAGGCTTCCTTGGCGCCCAGTTCAGAATGATCTCCGCCTCTTCCTTTGGCGATGTCATGGAAGATAGCTGCAATATAGAGCAACTCAGGCTTGGGTAGCTTCTCCATGATGTCGCTACAGAGCGGGAATTCGCCCCTGTGTTCTGGCACCGTCAGGCGTCGCAGGTTGCGCACCACAAACAGGGTGTGTTTATCGACAGTGAATACGTGAAAAAGATCATATTGCATACGACCCACAATGTGGGCAAAGGCGGGGATGTAGCGGGCCAGAATCCCATACATGTTCATTCTTCTTAACTCATGCGTGATTCCAACCGGTTGTCGCAGAATCTCCATGAACAGGCTCCTGGCGCGGATATCCTGGCGAAAGTTGTCATCAATCAGGTGCCGGTGGCTGCGAATCAAGCGGATCGTGCTGGCCCTGACGCCATTCAGTTCTGGATGCTGCTCCATTATCAGGAACAGTTCCAGCAAGGCGAGTGGGTATTGGGTGAATATGTCTTTGTGTACGACCTCTAAGAAACCACTTCTGGACTGAAATCGGCGGTTGATAGGCTTAGGCTCGTCCAAATGACACTTTAGAAGAATGACTTCCTGAAAAAGCTGTAGCAGCATCTCATTCATTCTTCTGAGGCGCAGGGCAGTGCGATAATACTGCTGCATAAACTTTTCGACCCCCAACTCCTGGGAATCATCGTCAAAGCCAAATTGCGCTGCCAGTGTGCGTTGATAGTCAAAAAGAATCCGGTCCTCTCGGCGTCCGGTCAGAAGATGCAGTGCAAAACGTATACGCCAGAGATAATCTTGCCCATCCATAAGATCGAGGTACTCTTCCTCGGTCAGAAAGCCATGTACAACAAGATCGTGCATGGTTTTGGCACCAAAATGGCGCTTCACCACCCAGCCCACCATCTGGATGTCGCGTAAACCGCCAGGACTCTCTTTTATATTCGGTTCGAGATTACTGATTGTCTCTTCATAGCGAATATAGCGCTGTTTCTGCTCTTCCCATTTCGCAGTAAAAAATTGTTCGCTTGGCCAGATCTTGTCTGGACCTGTGGCGGCTTGCATCTGTTTGAAAAGTGTTTTCTGGCCAACCAGTAGCCGTGCCTCCATGATATTGGTGGCAATCGTAATATCCTGTTTAGCCTCAGTAATGCATTCGGCAATGGTACGGACGCTATGCCCCACCTCCAGGCCTATATCCCAAAAGAAGGTCAGTAGTTCAGCCAGGGGTTCGGAATATTGATCGGGATCCTGGTCATCCAGCAGAATCATAAGATCAATATCTGAACCAGGATGAAGCTCCATGCGGCCATAACCGCCTACGGCAACTAATGCGGCGGCTGCATCCGTAGGCATTTTGAGGTTCCACGCATGCTCTAGTAGGTTATCGATCATCTGGGCGCGTAGAGGGACCAGGGCTGTAATGGGGTCGCCCTGCTCAAAACGTACTTTCAGTACTTCGTTGGCCTCTTTCAGGGCGGTGCGGAACACCTTGAGTGGGTTTTCGTTATTGTTGAGCGAGGCAGTCAGTTTTCCTGGATCGAGGAGTGTGGTAGTCAGCATAGAGTTTTCCAGGAGTCAGTCGGCCAATCAGGCCAGCTGATTGCGCTCCTCTTCTCTTAATGTGAGCACTTCGTAACCCTCTTCGGTCACCAGGATCGTGTGCTCCCACTGTGCGGACAGACTGCGATCCTTTGTAACAACCGTCCATCCGTCAGGAAGCATCTTAACGTGGCGTTTGCCAGCATTAATCATTGGTTCGATGGTGAAACACATGCCAGGCAGCAGTTCGACACCCGTGTTGCGTGATCCGTAGTGTAATACCTGTGGGTCTTCATGAAATCCCCGACCGATTCCATGACCGCAATATTCATGCACTACCGAATAGTGGTGTGATTCGGCAAACTGTTGAATAGTATGGCCTATATCACCAAGTCGGGCGCCCGGCTTTACCTCGTTTATCCCAAGCCATAAGGCATCATAGGTGATTTTAGCCAGGCGTCTGGCCAGAATGGAGGGCTCGCCAACGAAGAACATCTTGCTCGTATCACCATGAAAACCATCCTTGATGGTGGTGATGTCTATATTGATGATGTCACCACTTTTAAGTTTTTTATTACCAGGAATTCCGTGGCACACCTGATGATTGACCGAAGTACAGATTGATTTGGGGAAACCCCTGTAATTGAGTGGCGCAGGAATAGCATTCTGATCGTTTACGATGTAGTCATGACAGATGCGATCCAGTTCATCAGTGGTCACACCCGGCTGAACATGGGGGGCAATCATCTCTAGCACCTCCGCTGCCAAACGGCCAGAAACCCGCATTTTTTCAATCTCTTCTGGTGTCTTGATGATTACGCTCATATCGATCCAATATTCCTGTGGTACGAATGGAGAGTCGCTGTGAAACGACCGCCACTCAATTCGTTTTTCGCCAAGATAACCATTGTAAAGGTTAATTTGTCGACAATCATCTCTATTACGGGTGGGGTTGTAGCTATCATATCGAGATAGCAGATAGCAGATAGAAGCCTGGTAGAGAGACCATTTGTCGTATATGCCTTAATGTGGTATAAAACGCGCCCCGGATTCAGCTAGTGTCTCTGGGTGGCGGGACTATGACTCGCCAAATAACTTCACACACGTACCGACACAACTGTCGGGGTGCCTGGGAAACCGGGTCGCCAGTTGGGGTACGTGGAGGACTAACCCGTACAATTCGGAGCTTTAAATGAGTAATATATCGATGCGCCAAATGCTCGAGGCTGGCGTGCACTTTGGTCACCAGACCCGCTATTGGAACCCTAAAATGGGTGCCTACATCTTCGGTCACCGCAACAAGATTCATATCCTGAATCTGGACAAGACCCTTCCCATGTACAAAGAGGCCATGAACTTCATGGGTTCGCTGGCGGCTAATGGCGGCAAGATTCTGTTTGTTGGCACCAAGCGTGCTGCCAGCGACACTGTCAAGGAAGAGGCAAGTCGTTGTGGGATGCCTTATGTCAACCACCGTTGGCTGGGTGGCATGCTGACCAACTTCAAGACCATTAAACAGCGTATCAAGCGTCTGAAAGAGCTTGAGGCGATGTTTGAAGATGGCACGATCGACCGCTTCAACAAGAAAGAGGCCCTGGGTCTGCGTCGCGAGATGGAGAAACTTGACCGTAGTCTGGGTGGGATCAAGGATATGAACAGCCTGCCTGACGTGCTTTTTGTTATCGATACCGGTCACGAAGACATCGCTATTGCTGAAGCCCGTAAACTGGGCATTCCAGTTGTCGGCGTGGTGGATACAAACAATAATCCGGACAACATCGATTACATCATTCCTGGTAATGATGACGCGATTAGAGCCATTCAGCTCTACGTTCAGGGTGCAGCTGCAGCCGTACTAGAGGGTCGTGCTAGCGCTGCTCATCTGGGTGGCAAGGCCGATGGTGCTGATGAGTTTGTTGAAGTAAAAGAAGGCAAAGCCGAAGCAGCCGAATAAGGCTGTAGGGGTTTTTACTTTTTATCTCGAGGTGGGCTCCTGGATTAACAGGAGTCCGCCAAATTTGCAAAATAGATAGTGCAATTACAGAGTTCAAAGCGTGCGCCTTTTCCACTGCGGAATATGCCTGGTGGATTCATCGAATCTATCCAGCTACACCAGGAATTAGACTGCACCATTCTCCTGCAGCTATCTACATTTAAGCTTTAAATTAAAGCGAGGATATACGAATCATGGCGATTACAGCCTCCCTGGTAAAGGAACTGCGTGAGCGTACCGGTTCCGGCATGATGGAATGCAAAAAGGCTTTGGTTGAGACCAATGGTGATATAGACGCAGCTATCGAAAATATGCGCAAATCGGGTCAAGCCAAGGCTGCCAAGAAAGCAGGTCGCACGGCGGCTGATGGTATTATTGTCATCCAGATGACCGACGATAATAAAAAAGGTGTCATGGTTGAGGTGAACTGTGAAACTGATTTTGTTGCCAAGGATGAGAATTTCACTTCATTTGCCGACGCTGTAGCTATGCGCGCTTTGGCGTCTGATGTTGCAACAGTTGAAGAGCTTCTGGATGCGCCACTCCATGATGGTGAAGAGACCACGATTAATACCGCTCGGGAAGCATTGATTGTAAAAATCGGTGAAAATATGAATGTTCGCCGGTTTGAGCGCTTTGAATCTGCCAATGGCAAGTTGGCCAGTTACAGTCATGGTGTACGCATCGGCGTTATTGTTGATGTTGAGGGTGGTGATGAAGATCTGGCCCGTGATGTAGCTATGCATGTAGCTGCCAGCAACCCTACCTGCGTTTCAGAAGACCAGGTGCCAGCGGATCTGTTGGCGAAAGAGCGTGAAATCTTCAAGGTGCAGGCACTGGATAGCGGTAAGCCTGAAAATATTGTAGACAAGATTGTCGATGGTCGGGTGCGTAAATATCTTGCTGATATTACCCTTCTTGGTCAGGCTTTTGTAAAGGATCCTGATATAACGGTAGAGAAACTGTTGTCTACTGCAGGTGCCAAGGTCAATAGCTTCAAACGCTTTGAGGTGGGCGAGGGTATTGAGAAGAAGCAGGAAAATTTTGCGGACGAGGTTATGGCCCAGGTTCGCGGCGAGTAAATGAAGTTAAAAACAGTCCCGGTTTACCGGGACTGTTTTTTATTGCCTTTCTATTTCAACTTAGAGTGTCTGTATGTCTGAAGTGATTTGTCGTCGAATCTTGCTCAAAATAAGCGGTGAGGCATTGATGGGCGATGGCAATTTTGGTATTGATCCTGCTGTGATCGCTCGAGTCGCCGGCGATATCAAGGAATTGGTATTAAATGGAATTCAGGTAGGTCTGGTTATTGGCGGTGGAAATATCTTTCGTGGTGAAGGCTTGGCCAAAGCAGGTATTGACCGGGTTTCAGGTGACCACATGGGTATGCTGGCTACCGTCATGAATGCACTGGCGATGCAAAACGCCTTGTTGAAAATCGATGTGCCTGCACGCACCATGTCCGCTATTCCAATGGAACAGGTATGTGAAACCTATGTTCGCAGGCAGGCTGTAGAATATCTGAATCGGGGTGAAGTGGTACTGTTTGCGGCAGGAACGGGTAATCCTTTTTTTACAACCGATTCTGCTGCCAGTCTCCGGGCTGTTGAGGTCAATGCAGACCTGATGATCAAGGCAACAAAGGTTGATGGTGTTTATTCGGCTGATCCGGTTAAGGATTCCAGTGCCGTTTTTTACCCGCGAATCAGCTATGATAGGGCTCTGGCTGAGGGGCTGAAAGTAATGGATGCCACGGCGATTGTTCTATGTCGTGACAACAATATGCCTCTGCGCATAATGAATATCAATACCCCGGGCGCATTGATGCGCCTTGTTAAAGGGGATGACATTGGTTCCCTTGTGGAGAGTGGAGAATGATCGACGATATTAAAAAAGACGCGACGACGCGCATGGGTAAGAGTGTTGATGCACTGGATAATGAACTGGCCAAAGTGAGAACGGGTAGGGCACATCCCAGCTTGCTGGATCATTTGACGGTCTCTTATTATGGTTCTGATGTCCCGTTGAGTCAGGTGGCGAATGTCAATGTCGATGATGCCCGGACATTGGCGATTACTCCCTGGGAAAAAGACATGGTCAAAACCATTGAGAAGGCCATTATGAATTCAGACCTTGGTCTGAACCCTAATACGGCCGGTACGGTCATTCGTGTGCCTTTACCACCGCTAACCGAAGAGCGCCGCAAGGATCTTATACGCGTCGTTCGAGGTGAGGCTGAGCAGGCTCGAGTCGCGGTTCGCAATATCCGCCGAGATGCCAATGGTGACCTGAAAAGTCTGGTCAAAGAGAAATTGATCTCAGAGGACGATGAGCATCGTGGTCAGGAGATTATTCAAAAGTTGACAGATCAGCATATCAAGGAGATTGATGAGCATCTGGCAGTAAAAGAGAAGGACCTGATGTCGATCTGATTTTTCGGCCCAAGTTGCCCTGGTAAGGGTGATTTGGGTCTCTTTATGTAGCAAGACAACGACACTATCGGGGATCGATTGAATGGAAGTGGACGGATTGACCCGGTTGCCACGGCATATTGCCATAATCATGGATGGGAATGGTCGCTGGGCGCAACAGAGGGGCTTGATGCGCCACGCCGGACACAAGGCCGGGGTTAAAACGGTTCGCTCCAGTGTAGAGCAATCCGTTAAGCACGGCATCGACGTCCTGACTCTTTTTGCTTTTAGCAGTGAAAACTGGAAGCGTCCAAAAAAAGAGGTCTCACTGTTGATGGATCTCTTTATGGTCGCGTTGCAGCGGGAAGTTAAACGTCTCAAGCGTAACAATGTCCGCCTGCGAATTATTGGTGACCGCTCGGCTTTCTCAGAAAAGCTTCAACAGCGTATCTCGGCTGCTGAGGCCGAAACCGCAGGTAATGACGGCCTGGTCTTACAGATCGCAGCCAACTACGGTGGTCGATGGGATATCACGCAGGCTGTGCGCCGCATCGCTGCAAGCGTGGCATCAGGCCAACTCCAGCCAGATCATATCGATGAGGATTTGATCTCATCAGAACTTTCATTTAAGGATCTTCCTGATCCTGATCTCTTCATCCGAACCGGCGGCGAGCAACGCATCAGCAATTTTATGCTCTGGCAATCCGCCTATACTGAACTCTATTTTACCGATGCCTATTGGCCAGAATTTGATGCAGAGGCATTCGATCAGGCCATCGCCTTCTACTCCAGTCGTCAGCGTCGGTTTGGCATGACGGGTGAGCAGTTGCAATCGGATGAAGAGTAAAGATACAGTGGAGTAATCATGCTGTTTCATCGAATCCTTACTGCGCTGGTCTTATTGCCCCTGGTGATTGCTGGCGTGCTTTATCTTCCGACGGATGGTTTTGCCTTGGTAATGGGCGTTATTATCTTGATAGGCGCGCATGAATGGTTACGATTAGCCTCCCTGGTCAAGCTGTCTGAAATTGTATTGTTTTTTGTATTGATCATTGCAGGGCTGCTGTGTTGTTACTGGATGTTGCAGTATCAGGGGGTTGGACTGAGCTTATTCTCCCTCGTGACTGTAGGCTGGTTGGTCATTACAGGATTGATTATTCAGTACAATCCGGAAACATCGCCAGTTCCGGGAAAGCGAACGAAAGTGGCCCTTGGCCTGTTTGTGCTGCTACCTACCTGGGCTGCCCTTGTCTTTCTGCACGGTTATGGTGAGCAGGGGCCTGCCTTGGTGCTTTTCGCCATGTCGCTTTCCTGGGTGGCGGATACAGGTGCCTATTTTGTAGGCCGCCAGTGGGGTCGCGTGAAACTCGCACCCACTATCAGTCCAAAGAAAACCCGGGAAGGTGTGTATGGTGCACTTTTGGCCGTTGGGCTATGGAGCAGCCTGCTGATATGGTTACGGCCCGAGACTGGTTCGGTGTTCCAAGTGGTGCTTCTTTGCCTGATCGTCTGTCTTGTTTCAGTTATTGGTGATCTGTTTGAGAGCCTGCTAAAGCGACAGGCTGGTATCAAGGATAGCGGTCATTTGCTGCCTGGTCATGGCGGCATTCTGGATAGGATTGACAGCCTTACTGCTGTTGCCCCTGTGTTTATGTTTGGCCTGCTGTTGCTTGGGGGTGGCGCGTGATTGGTTTGACTGTCCTGGGATCAACCGGTTCTATCGGGATTAGCACCCTGGATGTTGTAGCGAGGCATCCTGATAAGTACCAAGTGATTGCGCTGACCGCGAATAGTGACGTTGAGGGCCTGCTAAAACAGTGCAGGGAGTTTTTGCCTCGTTATGCCGTTATGGCTGACCCTGATTCTGCACAGTTGTTAGCGCAGCGTGTTCGTGCCGCCAGACTCGAGATTGAGGTGCTCTCCGGTGTTGACGGGTTAGCGTATGTCGCCGCGTTAGATGAAGTTGCCTATGTGATGGCAGCCATAGTGGGGGCGGCGGGCCTGTTACCTACCCTTGCAGCTGCGCGAACGGGTAAAAGAATTTTGCTTGCCAACAAGGAGGCGCTGGTTGTTGCGGGTGAACTCTTCATGCAAGAGGTGGCAATTGGTGGGGCTGAGATACTGCCCATCGATAGTGAACATAACGCTGTTTTTCAGTGTATGCCGGCCAATTTTAGCCAAGGGCTTGAGCGGGTAGGTGTTTCACAAATACTGCTGACTGCCTCCGGCGGCCCCTTTCGTAAGCTTACCTTGGATCAGTTGGAGGGGGTTACCCCTGCACAGGCTTGTGCCCATCCTAATTGGGATATGGGTAGAAAGATATCTGTTGATTCAGCCACGATGATGAACAAAGGACTGGAAGTTATTGAGGCCTGCTGGCTGTTTAACACTGCATCTGATCGGATAAAGGTGGTGCTGCATCCGCAGAGCGTTATTCACTCTATGGTGGCCTACGATGATGGTTCTGTGCTGGCCCAACTGGGCAATCCTGATATGCGCACACCCATTGCCCATGCCCTTGCGTGGCCTGAACGAATAGTCTCCGGTGTAGGCCCATTGGATCTGTTTGAAGTTGGAAGGCTCGACTTCGAAGAGCCGGATTTTAATCGCTTTGCCTGCTTGCGGCTGGCATATGAGGCGATAGAGGCGGGCGGCACTTCTCCTGCGATATTAAATGCAGCTAACGAAGTTGCGGTTGCTTCCTTCCTGGATGAGAGAATTGCCTTTACCGAGATTCCCATTGTCATTGAGTCTGTACTCACTGCTTTGCCAGGTATTCATACGGGGGATTTGGATACCCTGCTAGAGGTGGATACAGAGGCGCGCAGATGTGCGGAACAAATGATCCGGATCAAGGTCTGAATTCAACGTCATGCCATCAATTCTTTTTACAATAATTTCATTTGTCGTTGCCCTGGCGATTCTCATTGCTGTTCATGAGTTTGGTCATTTCTGGGTCGCCAGAAAGCTGGGTGTAAAGGTGCTGCGATTCTCTATTGGGTTTGGCAAGCCGCTATTGACATTCAGGGGAAAGGCGCAAGCCATTCCCACAGAGAGCGGCGCCGCGCATCATAGTGAAATAGATTCTGGCACTGAGTATGTGATTGCAGCCATCCCGCTGGGTGGCTATGTGAAGATGCTTGATGAGCGTGAGGGCGAAGTGCCTGAACGCTATCTCAGTCAGTCTTTTAATAGGCAATCCGTTGCTGTCAGGTCAGCGATTGTCGCTGCTGGGCCACTGTTTAATTTTATATTTGCTGTGTTGGCTTTCTGGGTAATTGCAGTTACTGGTGATACAGGTTCGCGTCCCTGGATTGGCAAGGTGACAGAGGCGTCCATAGCGGCTCAAGCTGGCTTCGTCATGGGTGATGAGTTTCTGTCCGTCGGAGATATCGCAACGCCGACGTGGGAGTCAGCCGTCTATGCCCTGCTGACCAACTCAACCAAAGGTGGTGATGTGCCTATAACGGTACGTGACCAAAAGGGTTATGAACAGATTCGCGTTCTACCGGGCGACAGGCTGCTTGGGCTTGCAGAAGACGGGCAGCTATTGGAACGGATTGGGTTTAATCCCAAGCGGCCGGTAATTGATCCAATCATAGGTCAATTGGTAGCTGGAGAGGCGGCTGAGCAGGCTGGACTCCAGGTAGGTGATCGTATTACGGCTATTGATGGTATAAAAATGTCATCCTGGTCTGATCTGGTTGAATATGTTCAAAAACAACCAGGAAAACTGATCGAGGTTACGGTTGATCGTTCCGGTGTTGAATCGGCCGTCAAGGTTATAGTCGGGCAGAACAAACAGGCCGACCAGATCGTTGGCCGAATCGGTGCGGGTCCCTTTGTTGCTGACAATCTGTTTGATGAATACCGGGTTGAAGTTGTATATGGCCCCATAGACGGGGTTGCTGTCGCCGTATCAAAAACAGGAGAGATGTCCCTGTTTATGTTAAAGATGATTGGCCGCATGCTGACTGGAGAGCTCTCAATCAAAAATCTCAGCGGGCCGATCTCGATTGCGCAGACTGCTGGAAAAACAGCCAGCTACGGTTTTACCCAGTTTCTCAAATTTCTTGCCCTGGTCAGTATTAGTCTTG
>VMRY01000101.1 GCA_007713595.1 Sedimenticola thiotaurini | reverse complement strand
GAGAAGAGAGTAGGGGAAGATGCAGTTCGCTAGCCGATGTTTTAAATGCTGAATGATAAATTTCCTTTCACTGCTAAGTCGGGCATAAAAAACCTCTCCAGAAGGGAGAGGTTTAGTGGTGGGTTGCAGATTGGATTTAGACGTTAACCATCAGTGCCTGAGCGAGGCACTTCTGCAGCAGGTGGTCGTTTGTTATGTTCCGTGACTAAAGACTCAGCCCAGGCTGTGATGACCTTGGCTGCGGTTATCAACGCGGGTAGTTGAAGTTCATCCAGGGTGTTCTGGAAATCGCGCAGATCGGCAAAGAGCTGTTCAAGCTGATTAAGTTCTGTCGGAAAACCAGGATAAGCATTGCGTAGAGCGGGCAATAGCTGCTCTTCCCCTTTCAGTGATCCATCAAGCCCGGCAATCTCCAACAACGCCTGCCCAGAGTAATTGAGTTGATTTTCCAGACTCTCACCACCATCGGCCTGCTTGTTCTTGGCCGCGAAGGCGATACTCAGGTCTGATTCATAACGCGCATCCAGCAATAATTTGTCGGCGGGTGCGGCCTGGGCACCAGCACACTCGCCAACTCCTAACGATTCCACCTTGAATACACTGCTGTCGCCATGATCGCGGGTGAGGAAGGCCAGTTCCATGGTACCAACCGTGCTCAAATGCGATAACAGTTCATCAAAGTACTCACGCCCTTCACGTTTGACCCAGTCTCGGAAGCTCTCACTCTCTTGTCGGTCAGCAAAATAGCTGTCATGTAATAACGAGACAGCAGAGGGTACCCGCACGGCAGGTATATCTGGGCCGGTGATGCCGATACTACCGCCTTCACTGCCATCCCCTCCGAGTTGCAGTGTATAGCTCGGAACCAGTCGTCCGTGGTGGCGTCGTCCTTTGCCATACAGACCGATATCTGAAATGGTGGCATTGGCGCAACCATTCTGACAGCCATTGACCCGCACACTGAGATCACCCACGCCACCACTCAGACGCGGTGCCATCTGCCGTGAAGCAGTGATACCCAGTGGACAGGTGGCGGTCCCGGGGCAGGAGACCACCAGGTCACCGCAGCGGGGCAGTTTCAGACCGAGCGCCTTGAGTGCTACAGTGAGACTGCCGAGTCGATCGGTAGGGACATTGAAGATGCTCAGATTCTGATCCAGGGTTGTGCGGACATCGTGCAGCCCTTCAGCTAGCAACAGATCAGCCAGACCCCGTAAGGTCTGAATGGTCAAGCGGCCATCTGGAATACTGACAGGCACGATATTCAGGTCGCCCTGATGCTGTGCTGTCGGTGCGCGCAGGGTGGTCTTTATCTGAGAGCCATCAACCTTGCGTTCGCGCCATTCGGCAGTTGGTCTGCCTTCCACGCTGTAGGCGTTTGAAGTTCTGACGTATTCAATGCGGTATTTCTCAATAAAACCTTCCACACCGAATTTATCTAACAGGAACTTGATGCGAGAGCGCATCTTGCGCTTTCTGTCTGAGTATTTGTCGTGTACCGACAGCACCGCCTCGATGGCAGGAATCAGCTGATCCTCATCGATAAAGGATTCAAGCAGTATCGCCTCTTTGGGCTTGCCACCAAGACCACCGCCCGCCAGCAGACGAAAACCGGGACGCCCCTCTTTGCGGGTGGCAATCACACCCAAATCATGAACCAGGCCATTGGCGCAGTCGGATTCGCAACCAGAGAAACTGATTTTGAATTTACGAGGCATTGAAGCCGTTAACGGATGGCGAATAAAGTAGTTTGCCGTCAGGTCAATATAGGCATTGATGTCCACGTGCTCTGCCGGGCAGGCTCCAGATAGGGAGCAGCCGGTTATATTTCGAACTGTATTACCGCCGGCCTCGCGGGTGGCAATGCCGTACTTGCCCAGTGTGCGTTGCAATGCAGGGGTTTTTTCCAGGGGTACAAAGTGGAACTGGATATCCTGGCGCGTGGTGATATGCACACTGTCAGTACCCGAGTGTTTCTCGGCCGCCTCCGCAAAGCCGAGCAGCTGGTTTGGTGTCATGCGACCACCAGGCAGTTTGGCCCTGACCATACACATTCCGTCCTGGCGCTGGGCATAGATACCGAGATTTAGCCGAATGGCCACAAACCGGTGGGGGTCCAGGCTGCCCTGCAGGAAGTTCTGCAGGTGCTGGTCGTAGTCATCGAAATCCTTCGAATCGATCAGCGAGTTCAGTGCATTGGTCATGATTGACTCCAATGGTCAGTTAAATGCTAAAAAGCGAACTTCAGGCCGGTAACAAAAAGAATCCCGGCCAGACCCCGGCGCAATATCGCTTCCGGGAGGTGTATCCCAAGCTGACTGCCAAGAGCCGTGCCAGGTATTGAGCCCAGCAGCAGGCTGCCAAGCAGGGTAAAATCCACGTTGCCGAGTTGCAGATGACCCAGGCCCGCCAGTGTGGCCAGTGGGACCGCATGCGCCAGATCGGTTCCGATAACGGCAATCGCCGACATCCGTGGATAGAGCAAAAACAGTATGGCTGCGGTTAATGCACCGGCACCCACGGATGAGAGTGTCACTAACACCCCAAGGAGTGCTCCCAGCGTCACCAACAGACGGGTACGATGGAGACGGATCCAGGCCACCTTGCGTGAATGACCGGTTGCCAGGCTTTTGGCTATGCGTTCTTTCAGTAGCAGCACCAGCGATGTGATGATCAGTGTGACACCCAGCGCAATAGTGATGACTCGCTCGTGATGACCACCGGGCTGTAATGAGTCCAGCAGGGCTACAGTAATCACCGTGGCAGGCAGACTGCCCAGCGCCAGATAACCCACCAGACGCCACTGAATACTCCCTTTGCGACCATGAAACCAGACACCACTCGCCTTGGTTATTGCGGCATAGACCAGATCAGTGCCCACGGCCAATGCAGTGGGTATACCGAATCCCATCACCAGGATGGGGGTCATCAGTGCGCCACCCCCTACACCGGTCAGACCCACACAGATGCCGACCACAAAACCTGCCAATGTAAACAGGGGATCCATTGTTCAGATCTCCGTCTCTGCTAGGCAAAATCGGCAGCAGGCGCAGCTGTGAGCAGGTCAGACAGGGCGGATGGTTTTGCTTTAACGGGTTTCAAAACATCACGCAGCAGTTTGAAGTAGACGGTATAGACCTGTACCTCACCCCTGGAATTTGCTACCAGAAAAAACGGTGCCCTGTCGACCTGATAGATCTCCGCCAGACGCATGCCTTCACTACTCAGGTCGCCTTCCTGGGCAATCACAACACGATCGATCTGGTCAAACAGACCTTCCCGTCGCATGCGTGCTTCAACGTCTCTGCACTTGGCGCAGGGCTGACCGTCCCGGGTCTGTTTTTTAACCATCGTAATAAAGGCCATGATCGTCTCCTCTTTTAGCGTGCCGCAGCTTTGGCGGCGACATTACCGGCGTGCAGACCACACTCTTTATCAGCGGCATCTTCCCACCACCAGCGACCTTCACGTTCGTGTTGATTTGGCAGGACGGCGCGGGTGCAAGGTTCGCAACCAATGCTGGTGAAGCCCTGGGCGTGGAGTGGGTTGTACGGTACCTCGTTGGTGCGGATGTATTCCCACACCTGGGCAGAAGTCCAGTTGGCCAGGGGGTTGAATTTGAGTAGCTTGCTCTCTTCAGTAGAGAAAGAGGGGTCTTCCTGAATCACTGGAACTTCCGTGCGGGTGCCGATGCTCTGGTCCTTGCGCTGGCCGGTAATCCAACCGCTCAGCGTTGCCAGTTTACGCCGCAGGGGGGCTACCTTGCGTACGGTGCAGCACTCTTTGTGACCGTCATTGAGGAAGCTGTAAAGCCCTTTTTCGCGTACAAGTTTCTCTACGTCGGCGCCGACTGGTGAGACTACATCCAGCTTAATGCCGTAGTGGTTTCGTACCTCTTCCAGATAGCGATAGGTTTCCGGGTGCAGGCGGCCGGTATCCAGAGAGAATACCTTGACATTCGGATTGATCTGGACGGCCATATCCACCAGCACCACGTCTTCTGCGCCGCTGAATGAGATAGCAATGTTATCGACGGTTTCCAGGGCCAGGCTAATGATCTCCTCAGGGGAGCGTTCATCATAGTTTTCTGCCAGACGCTGGACATCCAGTATGGAAATGCTCATGGGTTATTCCTCGGTAGATTTAAAAAAGCGCCTTGGGATCTATAGGCGTTAATATTCTGAGGACAACCTTAGTCTTACTTCTTGAGCAATAAAAATATCAAATAGGCATATAAAAATAATTATGAGTTATATGGGGAAGGGATAAAGGCAGTTCACCAGTTATTTTTCAGCCGAAATATAGCAGATCCAGCCTGCATCGGCCTCACCAGTGGTGGAGGGTACGAAAATCCCGTCGGGTTCTCCCTCATCATCCCAGCCCTGCCAGTAGATGGTGACCTTGCTGAACCCTACTTCATCCAGAAGATCCCTGATCTCGGGCAAGGTCCAGAGTCGCCAGTCGTAGCTGAAAGCGCGCTCCATACGGGAATTATCCGGGAAGGCGAAATGGATGTGGCAGATCAGCCCACCCGTTACCGGGTCATACCGTTCCTGTTCCCAGATATAGGTAAACTCACCGTCATTGATCTCCCGCTCTTCTTCCAATTCACGGAATGAGTCATAACCGCCGTAGGCATCCAGAAAGAAGATGCCACCTTCGGCCAGACCATCTTTAACACGGGTAAAGTAGTGTTTAAGATCCTTCCTCTCTTTGAATAGCCAGTAGCTGAAATTCATCGCAGAGATGATATCTGCGGGTTCTGCATCAACTGTCAGTACATTCTCTTCAATTAGCGTAATTCGCTTGCGTTGTCCCATGCTGAGTTCAGCGACTTTATTGTCCTGCCCCCAAGTAAGCACCTCATGGTCAAGATCCACACCTATGGCACGGTTGCTCTTGCGCTGTCTTACCCATTCACAGCAGACATTGGCCGTGCCGCAGAAGTCCTCACGCAACAGAGAGGCTTTTCGCCCCCTGATCAATTTATAAGTTTCATCAACAAACTCAATCTCGGAGGCAGCATACTGAACTGAAAGTTCGTAAAGCTGATGTCGGTCGGCAGAGTCGGCCAGTCGGAGCTTTTTATTCTTCTTCTTTGTTTTTTTCTTATCGCTCATTGCAACATATACCTAAATTTCAAGACGTTTCAGTGACAAGTACTATACTTTAAAACAGGCATGGGGAGGTGCAAATAGTGTCTTATCTGGTGTCATTATCAACCAGACCAATCATTGGCTCTAAACTAATTGGTAATTCAGTTAATTGGTTAGAAAAGTAATGTCGATTTTGTGCAGGGGGATTATATCGGCAGAGGAGGCGTTATGGGAATTGCAATTACATTACAAGAGTATCTGATGGAGCATGACTCAAAGTACGAGGTGATTGAACATACGCGTACAGGGTCAGCACTGGAAACTTCAGAAGTAGCCCATATACCCGGTGATCAGTTGGCAAAGAGTATTTTGCTGGGAGATGAAGACAGGTATCTGCTTGCTGTTATACCCGCCACTCATCGACTTGAGATCGGCAAACTAAGCGATATTGTAAAGCATAAGCTGCAACTGATCACGGAAAGTGAAATGGCAGGGGCATTCTCTGATTGTGAAATAGGTGCAATGCCGCCAATAGGCGAGGCTTATGGTATTGATACCTGGATAGACCCGTCACTGCTAGAGCAACCCGAGGTCTATTTTGAGTGCGGTGATCACCACTCACTTATCAGAATGTCAGGTGAGGCGTTTCGAGAGCTTTTAAAGGGAACCCGACAAGTGCCCATTAGTCACCACCTCTAGGGCCTGGATCACACCTGATTGGCATTGCGCCGAAAGGCGTTCTGTTATACCCTTGCGCCTCCAAAATTTCGAGGCTTGGGTAGATAGCTAATCGCCTTGGTTTTGATGGGAAATAGAGTACTCATGGGCTGTCAGAGGCTCTGCCGAGAGAACGTCGCTTTTAGCGACGGCCCCGAAGGGGTGAGGGCGTGAGCCCGAATAACGAGCACGCCGCGTGCGTTGCTTGTATCTG
>VMRY01000060.1 GCA_007713595.1 Sedimenticola thiotaurini | reverse complement strand
CGGTTGTTCGTCCACTTCAAAACAGGAGAGCACCGGGGAGTATTTAGATGACAGCGTTATTACTACCAAGGTAAAAACAGAAATTTTTAAAGACCCCGCACTTAAATCAGCCGAGATTAACGTTGAAACGTTCAAGGGTGTGGTACAGCTAAGTGGCTTCGTCAACTCCCAGGGCGATATCAACAAGGCGGTAGGAATTGCACAGGGCGTCAAGGGCGTGATCTCCGTCAAGAACGCTATGCAACTCAAATGAGAGCCTGACTATGCCTCGTCAGTACCAACCGGCCTGGTTCGGTACTGACTTGGAGGGTATAGCAACATAGGGTTTAGATCAGACAGACAAACCGAGACCACATTCACCTATTAGCGGTGTATTATCAGTTGTAGCTTCACTTTGACATGATTCGTTCATAGGCCGCTTTATCATTTGCGTAACACTCACAGGAGGCCTTCTCCAGACCCTTGCGATCAGTGATTACAATATCTCCCCGGGTATAGCTGATCAAATTTTTATTTTGCAGTGCAGTGGCTGCTTTGGTTACACCAACCCGGCGTACACCCAAGATGAGTGAGAGGGATTCGTGGGTAACATGAAACATATCCGAGTGTGCACGATCATGCGTCATCAACAACCAACGGGCGAGACGCGACTCCAGTAAGTGGAAGCGCGAACAGGTAACAGCCTGTGCGAATTGATCCATCACAACATAAAGATAGCGATCAAGCTCACGTCCTAGTGCCGCACTCCGTTTTAATTCCCGCCGAAAGCAGGCCGCAGTCATCCGTATTGCCGAACCTTCACCCCGTACTACTGCACGTAATGATGATACTGCGACGCCGAGTATCAGGGCTGTTCCGATCATCCCTTCATCACCAACCAGCCCCACCTCAAGATTCGAATGACCATTGACCGATGCCAGCATGGATATGGAACTTTTTGTAGGAAAATAGACATATCGGATAGGCTCATCTGGTTCTTCCAGAATATCTGAATCTGTCAGATCAACCGTATCACAACCCGCGAGAATCTGCTGGCGCACTCTGTACGGCAGATTCGCCAGCAGACGATTGGGGAAATGGGTGATTGCTTGGTGTTGCATGCAGACTCTCACTCTCCTGGCGTCATTTACCCAGAGCAAACAAAGTAGGAAGAGCATACAGTGCTTTCCCTCTGTTAACTATGGGTCACGAATAGTAGTCATCCATCTCTCCAACAACGGATGCTCTGTAAGCTAAGCCAAAACTCAAGCCCTGTCTGGACGTTAGCGCACATAGCATCCCATTCCAGGTTGGTTAAGTAGCCCAGATATAATGTGTGGCAAATTAAGATCTCCTCATCAGGGGGATAACCAAAAAGCTTTCACCACTCAGCACAGGATTCGCAGATATGCCACCTCTATGCAGCGCCTAAAACAAACAACATACAAACCACGCATTTTTTGACCATGACAGGCATAGCCGCAATACCTTATCCGCAACGCTATGTACGCTACCGTACAGATATTTATCTCTTTTGTGGTTAACGTTCAGTTGGTGGAATCAGGAAGTCAGCGGCCAACGTGAGAAACAAGGCTACACAACCACGAATCCCACCCAGAAGCTAGAGCGCCATAAATATACTTTCGCGCCATGCATTGGGTGATTGAAGCAACAGGCGCACTTCCTTAAAGCACCACAAGGATAACCGGAGACGGTATCGACAGTAAGTCGGATACCGGGCCACTACATATCGGTTTTATACTCAAGTCAAGACAATGGATAACCCACATGAAAACCTCACACTATGCACCTATACTGTTTGCCATGGCATCTTTAACCTTGGTTAACGCCGCCTTTGCTGATGAATACACCAAGGAGGGTTATGCGCTCGGCACCCCCGATGATTCTATCGTAATGAACGGCTTCAATGGCTGCTGGAAAACTGGCGCCTGGACATCCGACATGGCCATCGCAGCATGCGATCCAAGTCTGGTAAAAGTAGCCGCTGTCGAGAAGCCAATGGCACCGGTGGCACCACCTCCAATGAAGGCAGAAACTGTCGTAATCACCCTCGAATCCGACACACTGTTTGAATTTGACAAGTCCGTTATCAGTGCCCAAGGCAAGCAGCATCTGGACGGACAAGTTATCGCCAAGATGAATGAATACCCGCAGATTGAAATGGTACGAATCACCGGTCACGCCGATCGTATCGGCGATGAAGCCTACAATCAAAAGCTGTCGCTGCGCCGAGCGAATGCAGTGAAAGATTATCTCGTTGAACAAGGCATTGTAAGTTCGCGCACTGAAACCGTCGGCAGAGGTGAATCAGATCCTACTGTTGCCTGTTCCGACACGACCGTTAAAAATAGCAGCGAAAAAATGAGTCTGATTGAATGCCTCAAACCAAACCGCCGCGTTGCAGTAGAAATCAAGACTCTTACTCTTGCGCAAGAATAAACTAAAGCTGACGCCGAAAAAGCGTCCGTGGATCGTCAATACACAAGTTACATGAATATCCCACCGGCTTAGGCCGGTGGTGTTCGTTTATCACAGGGCCTCCTTGTCTCTCGCAGTGGATATGCCATGATAGACAGGTAAGCTGAAAGTAGCTGCTTAAACCCTGTGGAATTGACAGTGTGTTCGGTAGTGCGATCGCTTACTCTGACGTAGCACAAAACAACAGAGGAAATGATTATGCTAGTGACCTTTACCTGTCCCGCCTATGCGGACATCACCCTGTTTGGTGATGTAGCCCTAAGGCTACTCAAAATGATGGGCCACAGCGGCACAGTACCCAGCGCACTTCTTGCCGATGAAGTCCCTGCGGCACTGGCGCACCTGGAGGCGGCGATCGAAGCCGAAAAGCAGTCATCACAGGCGACTGAAGTAGCTGCCGTTGACGATGATGATGAGCCTGCCGTCAGTCTCACCCACCGCGCCTTGCCTTTGCTCGAATTGCTCAAGGCAGCCGCTAAAGATAAATGTAACGTGATGTGGGATAGCGGGAGTTAACCCGACACGGGTGGCAACTGGCGCAGTCGTAAATTGCAAAAGGATGCACATCTGTTCCACCAACCTGCACCGTCGTCAGCGATCCGATTCAGCTTTGGCAAAGAATCACCCATAACTTGCCGTCGCGGGCATGGCGGTTTTGCAGAAAAGAAAAGCTGGCTGCAGCCAGATTACCACCCGTCTGCATTAGACTATTATGCTTTATTATCCATAGGATTTTTTGAAGTGCCGAAGTGTTTTATTTAGTCCGTATACCCCCGTCATGAGCAAGAGCGAACGTTTCAACAGCATTTCACATCTGGTCGGTGCCGCACTGGCACTGGCAGGCGCGGTGGCGCTGGTAGTGGTGGCGTCACGCGGTGGGGATGTATACCGCATTGTGTCTTTCAGTATCTATGGCGCCACCCTGTTTCTACTTTATTTAATCTCCACGATTTATCATGGTCTGCCACCAGGCCGCGCAAAACGGGTATTTCGTGTGCTCGATCATCAGGCTATTTATCTGCTTATTGCGGGTAGTTATACACCGTTCACACTAATCTCGCTCGAGGGTATTGTGGGGTGGTGGATGTTCGGTGCGATCTGGGGAATGGCGGTACTGGGTTTGGTACTCGATGCGCTGCCACGGCACGGCCTGCGGGTGTTGCCAATGATCATTTATTTTGTAATGGGTTGGCTGATCCTGCTGGCAATCAAGCCACTGCTCGTGGCGCTGCCCCTCGCTGGCTTCGTGTGGCTGTTAACTGGTGGATTACTCTATTCATCGGGGATAGTATTTTATACACTCGACAAGCGTTACCCCTGGATGCATGGGGTGTGGCATCTGTTTGTGCTGGGTGGCAGCATCAGCCACTATGTGGCGATTCTTGTTTATGTCTGATCGCCGATAATTTCTGCCCGACGCCATAAAAGATAAGTTCACACTATGTAATCTTCACTTCGGGTAGCAGGCGATCAAACTCTTTCTTGACCACCCCATAGCACTCGCAGGCACGCGCCTCCAGACCCGCAAGGTCGAGTACTGTTATATGGCCGCGTTGATACTTTATCAGACCGGCCTTCTGCAGATTACCGGCCGCCTCAGTGACTCCCTCACGGCGTACACCGAGCATATTACCAATCAACTCCTGAGTCATAACCAGTTCATTGGAGGGCAAGCGTTCGAGGCTCAGCAGCAGCCAGCGGCAAAGTTGCTGGTCAAGTGAATGATGACGGTTACACACTGCGGTTTGTGCCATCTGGGTCAGTAGGGCCTGAGTGTAGCGTAGTAGCAGATGCTGCAACTCACCGGCGCGCTTAAATTCACGCTTCAGTAGTTGACCCTTCAACCGGTAGGCGTGGCCAGCGCTCTGTACGACAGCCCGGTTTGGCATGGTTTCACCGCCCATAAACAGAGCCACACCAAGAACCCCCTCTTTGCCAACCACGGCGATTTCCGCCGATGCGCCATCGAGCATCACGTAAAGCAGTGACACGATTGCAGTGGTCGGGAAATAGACGTGATGCAACTCGCTGCCGGACTCGTAAAGCACAGCGCCAAGCGGCATCGTAACCAGCTCGAGATTTGGCAACAGGTGCGCGTACTCCTCCTCCGGAATGGCGGAGAGCAGACAGTTTTGGAGAGGATCATGATCGTCATTCATCGGTGAATTCCTGCTTTGTCAGCAATCTGGTTGTCTCAGGGGCACAGCGGGATCTGATGCCCGAGGTTAGCCAGTATATACCATTTGCAATGCGAGTGAGTGCCAAAACGCTGATACAGCTGAAAAATCGAAGCACAATTTCTTGAGAACTGGATGCTCTCAGCGGAGCAAAAAAGGGCATTTGACTCTTGACGCTAATGTACGCTAGCAGACAGACGGTAATGATGCTTCCGCGTACCCTTAAGCCATCGGAGACAAACAAAGTAGCAGCAAGGATATTTACGTGAAGACAGTGGAAACAGCGACAGTCGGCACGCCCGATAACACGAATAGCGGCGCGTATAAGGGCTGTGTGTATTTGCCAAATAGAAAAGCGGAAAAAAGCACACAACCTATTTTGAAGCACCGCAAGCATAATATTGAACAAGAAGGTAACGTCATGAAAAAAATTCAGAAATTTGCTCCCTACATGGTTGCTGCAGTGATCCTGCTCAGCTTGGGTGGTTGTGCCGGTATGTCGTCGCAGGATAAGAATACCGCGATTGGTGCCGGTGTCGGTGCTGTCGGCGGAGCCATACTTACTGGCGGCAGTACGATGGGAACCGTCGGCGGTGCAGCGGTAGGCGGCGTCATCGGTCACGAGGTCAGTAAAGACAAGGACAAATGAAGGTAGCCGGCAAGGTTGCACTCAATTCCATAATTCCATGAGCAATAGGAACAAATAATGAAAACAATCCAGATCACTACTGCCGCTTTGGCCTTGAGTGCTTTACTTGTAGCACTCCCCGGTTGTGAGAAACAGGGCCCGGCGGAACAAGCCGGCGAGAGTATCGACAATGCAGTAGAGAAGGCCGGTGAGCAAATTGAGAAAGCCGGTGATGCCGTCAAAGAGAGTACACAAGGTGATTGAATGCCGTATGACGGTTAGAAGTAATAGGGGCTAACTGACAGATAGCTGTGTTCGTCATTGCCAGGCAGAGTCAACAAATCAACTCTGAATGCAATACTAACCTCGCGGTAGTCAACGCAAACAAAAAGTTGTCAAAGTACCACTGAACGTACTGTTAAGGAGATACGAAAATGCTCGAAACAATTGCCATTATATTAATTGTCCTTTGGTTATTGGGATTAGTTTCTGCGTATACCATGGGTGGGTTTATTCACGTCCTTTTGGTGTTGGCAGTAGTAGTTATATTGCTGCGGATAATCCAAGGTCGACGCGCGATCTAGTTGGATTAATAGTCCACATCACTGCTGCGTCAAGGAGTCACGAAATAAGTGCAGGTGGCTTATTGCTGGTTATGCGTAAGTAATTCCTTAATCCGAAACAAACTAAAATGAGTAATGGAGAATCTATGGACAATGTATCTGTTGACGCGACCAAAGAACAATTGATCGCCGATTTTAAAACTGTAGTGGCTGATGCTGAGGCCTTATTAAAAGCGACTGCCAACCAGGGTGGCGATGAATTGACGGCACTGCGTAGTAAAGCTGAAGAATCACTGAAAGCTGCAAAAGCAAGAATTGCATCTGAGCAGGCCGCTTTGTTTGCGAGCACTAAAGAGGCAGTCAAGGCCACTGACGTATATGTGCATAATAATCCCTGGGCAGCAGTTGGTGTGGGGGCCGGTATTGGTCTGTTGGTTGGTTTGCTTAGCGGTCGTCGCTAGTCACATTTCGTGATGACGAATCAAACAAACAGTGCAGGAAAAGGCTTGTTCGAGTCGCTGTCAGCCCTCTCAGCGACCCTGCTTGGCATGCTTTATACACGTCTTGATCTATTATCCATAGATCTTGAGGAAGAGCGAGCACACCTGATCTTGCAACTGGTATTGGTGCTGACAGCACTGTTCTTTATGGGGATTGGCGTTGTCCTGATCGCGTTGCTACTGGTGATGGTCTATTGGGAGACACACAGAATATTAGTGTTGGCTTCTCTGGCAGGCATTTTTCTGTTAGCTGGATTAGTAGCAGGCGGATTCGCCCTGCACAAAGTACGCACCAAGCCCAAGCTGTTTGCAGCCAGTCTTTCAGAACTACATAAAGACCGGCAACAGCTTGTACCCCCTGTATGAATAAGACCTTGCTCAAAATAGCCGTTCGGCGTGAGCATCTTATTGCGCAAGCGGCTTCACAACGAGGGAAACTTGCACAGCATGTTGAGCCATGGCGTATGCCATTGGCGCTGGCTGATCAGGGCATAACACTCCTGCGTTATTTGAAACATCACCCTGAGGGCATTTTCGGCATAGCCGTATTACTTGTAGCAATGCGGCCAGGACGTATTGCAACCTGGTTAGGACGCGGCTGGGTTTCATGGCAGTTACTGCAGAGTCTGCGCAGTAAATAGTGTGATTTTTTATGATTGAAAATCCAACGCAGATTCTAAGTTGTGTTTGTCAATCTTCATTCAGGGCAGGAGGTTTTATGAAAACACATCAGTTAATCCTTGGAATATTTATAGTTGCCACAACCCTATTGAGTGGCTGCGCAAATACCGGCTATCAGCCAGTATCATCCTCATCATCCTCGAACGCCTATTCTACTACCCAGTTTGGCGTTGTTGATGGAATAGAATCAGTGCCCGGCGACAATGGTGGCATCGCTGGCACGGGTGTCGGGGCGGGTACGATCATCGGTGGTGTCATTGGTGGTGTACTTGGTCATCAAGTAGGCGGCGGTACGGGCAAGGATATTGCGACCGCAGCCGGTGTGGTGGGTGGTGCGGTGGTGGGTCACGAACTGGATAAGCGCAATCAGCAGAAAACTGACTCCTATAACATACGTGTGCGACTCAATAACGGTGGCACTCAAACAATCAATGTGGATAGCGCAAATGATCTACGCATCGGAGACCGAGTCCGTATCGATAACGGTCAGATTAGTCGTTATTGATTGATTTCCTTACGTCGTGATCTGATCAGGTAAAACGCAAGTCAATACGTCACTATGAATCATCCACCTACTTCCGCGCCTGACACCCCACTCTCTGCAGTGCAAGAGACTGAGGCGGTGAAACCCTTGATAGTACATCTGCCTGTTGATGCGCGTGGACTGGCGCTGGGATTGTTGGCGAGCATCGCTTTTGTGTTCGCACTGAACTGGATGCAAGCACTTTTAGTTCCGTTGTTGTTGGGCATTTTTCTCGCGTACACCTTGAATCCTCTGGTTCATTATCTGGAAAAAATAAAATTTCCGCGCGTGTTGGCCACTAGCATTGTCATGCTCGCTGTAGTGTCTGCACTCACCTTAGGTGCTTACACCTTGCGCGATCAGATGCAGACTATAGTGACGCAGCTACCGGTGGCGGCAAATAAATTGTCGGCTCAGTTAATTCATATGCGTGATGACCGCAGCGGTAATTTGCAAAAAGTACAGTCTGCTGTTGGTGCCATGGAAAATGCAACTAAACAAACCGACAGCAAAAACACTGACCGCAAACAGGACGCTACCCATGTGACGATTGATCCACCCAGTTTCAAGTTGGGTGACTTCATGTGGGCCAGTTCATTGGGAGCGATGGGTGCCATCGGTCAAGTGGTGATGGTGATTTTTTTGGTGTTTTTTATTTTAGTCGGTGGCGACACCTTCAAGCGCAAGCTGGTTCGATTGACAGGGCCGTCGTTCTCGCAAAAAAAAATTACCGTACATATACTGGATGGTATTAACGCTTCGATCCAGAAATACATGCTCACACTGGTGCTGACAAATATACTTTTAGGCTTACTCACCTGGCTGACGTTTCATTTAATAGGTCTGGATAACGCCGGGGCTTGGGCTGTGGGCGCTGGCTTTATGCATGTCATTCCCTATATAGGTCCGGTCGTTACTGCTTTTGCGACTGGAATGGCGGCCTTTATGCAATTTGATTCAGTATCAATGGCGCTATTGGTCGCGGGGTCATCGTTGTTATTAGCCACCGCCGTGGGTGTGTTCGTCACAACCTGGGCCACCGGGCGTATAGCCAGGATGAATGCAGCAGCAGTGTTTATTTCGTTACTGTTTTGGGGCTGGCTGTGGGGCATATGGGGCCTGCTGCTCGGTATCCCGATCATCGTTGTGGTGAAAGTAGTCTCCGAGAATGTAGAACAATTAGTACCAGTAGCAGAGCTGCTTGGCGAATAGTGGCGTAGCCTTGGATAAGGTGTTACATGCCACGCTCGGAGAACGGGCAACAGACGAATTATCTGTGATGACGTACAGACAGTGAAACGCTTTATCGATAAACTTTCCACCCAGTATCGTTTAAAAAAAGCAACCCGTTATGTGATCAACATTAATAATGAATAGCCCCGCATGGTTTCTGCTCGTAGGTGGATTACTGCTAACGATGGGACTGACCGTTCCACTCATCAGGCGTCTTCCAGTCACCTCTGCCATGATCTATCTGGCAGTGGGAATCCTGGTTGGCCCCATGGGACTGGGTCTGTTCCACTTTAATCCACTCAAAGAGTCGGCTTTACTGGAAGTATTGACCGAGGTCGCGGTGTTGATTTCACTGTTTGCAGCCGGTGTTAAAATGCCGGTGCCCGTAACCTTTGCCCGCTGGCGCGCCCCGGTGCTGCTGGCGACGCTCTCCATGGTCGTCACCGTCGTGCTGGTCACGGTCTTTGCCTACTATCTGCTCGGCTTGCCTCTCGGTGCTGCCATACTGCTTGGCGCCATCATAGCCCCGACTGATCCGGTACTGGCCACCGATGTGCAGATCCGCCATCCCGGTGATCGTGATCGGCTCAGATTTACATTAACCTGCGAAGCAGGCATGAATGACGGCAGCGCCTTTCCGTTCGTCATGCTGGGTTTGGGCTTGCTTGGATTGCATGAACTCGGTGAGTTCGGTTTGCATTGGGTTTTGGTGGATGTGATCTGGGCTACAGCAGCAGGGATCGCCATTGGCGTAACGGCGGGTAGCGGGCTTGCGCACCTGATAGTGCACCTGCGCCACAACCGACCGGACACCGGTCTGCTGGACGACTTTCTGGGCCTTGGCCTGATCGGTGCGGTGTACGGCCTGAGCGTGCTGGTCAGCGCCTGGGGCTTTCTGGCCGTCTTCTTTGCCGCCGTGGCGCTGCGTCAAACCGAGCTTAGACTCGCCGATGGCGTCCCAAAAATCCGGCAGCAACCAGAGACAGATATACCTGGCGTAACTGAAGAGGAAGCATCACCTCATCATGTCAGTGAAGCTTCCCTGATATTCAAAGAACATCTCGAACGACTATCGGAACTCCTGCTGATCCTGCTCATCGGCGGTACACTGTTTTTGGATTCATGGAGTTGGCACGCCGTGGGGTTCGTACTATTTCTATTCACCATAGCGCGACCATTGAGTGTCATGATCGGTCTGCTCGGCACTCGCACCCCGTGGCGAATACGCAACTTAGTCGGCTGGTTCGGCGTACGCGGTATCGGTTCACTCTACTATCTCATGTACGCTATCCAACACGGACTCCAGGAAGAGCTGGCCCTGAAATTGATTCACCTGACGCTAGTTGTAGTAACGCTTTCCATTCTCCTGCACGGTATTAGTGTTAAACCGATGATGAGTCGTTTCTGGAAGCGGCGTGAGAAGCGTTGAACAGCGACAGGCAAGAAAATGGATAATGCAAGAGTAAGTTGACACCGAAGTGGGGCAAGTTCCCCCATGACCCTGGCGATCTGGTTACCGGGAAGAACGCAGAAGTTGTGGGCAAGGCACAGGAGGGCTATGCCGTCATAAAAAACTAAGTGGAGAAGAATCTCGCGCAGTTAAAGAGTACTCTAAGAAAGGGTGTTGTTTAACCTGTCCGCTGGATGCGATCGATGCCGAATACTCGTTTCAGGACATTGCAAAAGATTGCACACTATCAGTACTTTCCAGCCCCAAATAGCAGCCCAAAAGCCTCATCCAACAAGGCATGACTGAAATGAAATCCCTGCCCTTCGTCGCATTGCTGATTCTGCAGGAACTCGAGCTGCGCTTGCGTTTCCACGCCCTCGGCAACGACCCGCTCCTTCAGTTTAGCAGCATGTGCGCGTTACTTCAGTTATAGCCTTCAGGTGACTGAGAAATGTTGTACGCGGATGGACAGAAACAGTGAAGAACAGGTATCGACCGAATTCAGCGGTTAATTAATGTTTAGAATCAGGTATAAACGGCACCAGGAAGCTGTCTTCGAATATTTCCACAGGTACAGGCTTGCTAAACAGAAAGCCCTGCATTTCGTCGCAGTTCAGCGACAGCAGCTGGCGCATTTGATGTTCGGTTTCGACACCTTCCGCCACCACATTGAGCTTCAGCGCATGTGCCATCACGATGATGGTGTTCACCAGCGCCAGCCCCTCCGGCGTATCCATTTCAATGACAAAAGAACGATCGACTTTCAGCGTATCCACAGGCAATTTGGACAGATAATTGAGCGAGGAAAAACCGGTGCCGAAGTCATCGATGGCGATCTTTATACCGAGCGCACGGACCGCCTCAAGGCAGCTGGTACTGTGCTCGATGTCCTGCATGATCAGGCTTTCGGTAATCTCCAGCTCCACTCCGTCCGCGACATCTGAATCAATCGAGAGTATCTCCTTGAGCTCCTCTATAAAGTTGAGGTTGTGCAATTGCAGCGCTGACACGTTGACCGCGATGCGCACTGCCTGCAGGCCCGCGTTGCGCCAGCGCAGCCAGTCTGTGACGGCCTGGCGTAGTGCCCAGCGTCCGACTTCAAAGATCAGGCCGGTTTCTTCCAGGATTGGAATAAACCGGCCCGGCGGTACCAGCCCGGTAAGCGGATCATTCCAGCGGATCAGGGCTTCGACGCTGCTTACCTTGCCGCTCATAAGATTTACCTTGGGCTGGTAATAGAGCACGAATTCCTCATTGTCGATTGCTCTGCGCAGTTGATTTTCCAGGCCGAGCCTGTCAGCTACCGACGCGGTCATTCTTTGTGTGTAAAACAGATATCGATTTCCACTCTGCTTGGTTTTTTTGAGTGCAGCCTCCGCATACGCATATAAGGTGTCAATATTCTCTCCATCGTCGGGGAATACTGCAATGCCAATCTTGATACTGATACGGAACATGGCGTCGTTCAGCTCAAATGAATGCTCCTGAAAGGCAGTCAGCAGTTTCTCGACCAGCATCGCCAGATTGTTATCCGTTTTTATTTCCGGCACCACAAAGACAAAATGGTCTGCGTCGATGCGTGCCAGCAGATTGGCGTCCTGCACAAATTGTGTCAGCCACTCCGCCACCTGTATTAAAAGGGAGTCACCGGCCGACCGGCCGAGACTGTCATTAATGTTCTTGAAGCGTTCCACATCAATCATGCCTAGCGCAAGCTTGTGTCCGCTGCTGATTGCGCTGTGCATGTACTGTGTCAGCCGATCCAAAAACAGGCTGCGATTGGCGAGACCGGTAAGCACATCGTAATAGGCCAGGTAATTGAGCCGCTCCTGCTTGTCGATGTGGTCAATCGCGAACGCGATATCGCTGGCCAGCTCGGTCAACAAATTTATCTCATAATCATAGAAGAATTCGGGCTCATTGGCGTAAAGTGCAAATGTGCCTACTGTTTCAGCCGAGATGATTAGCGGCAATACCGTCATCGAGTTTACCCCGGCTTTGGCGTACTGCTTGCCGAATAACAGGCGAGGATCGTTTTGCGTATCATTCGAAATGACGACCTTCTTCTCCCTCATCGCCCGCGCGACCAAGGTCTTTTGCATGCCTTCATTCGTTGACATAACATTTTTGACATCTGCCAGAAGCTCATCATCCTTTCCTGCCGATATGATTGAAACCGGTAGTTTCGTGCCTGGGTCTACGATCACTATCATGGCCATACGGAACCCGCCTACTTCGACAGCGATGTTGCACGCTTCCCTGAACAACTCAGCATGGCTTTTAACGCGCACGATCAGTGTATTGATGCCGCTTAGTACGGAGAGTACCCGGTTAAGGTATTTGATACTGGCTTCAGATTTCTTTCGCTCAGTGATGTCCTGGATCATGCATAAATGGCGTGGATAAGTTTTGCCCCAGACCTTCAACGAGGTAATCGTCATATCGATCCAGACGATTGTTCCATCCGGTTGAAGATAACGTTTTTCCATCCGAAACCCGGTTATCTTTCCGGCATTCATCAGCGCCATATTTGCCATGTCAGCCTGCACGTCATCGGGGTGGGTTATTTGCACCCAGTCGATATTCTGCATCTCTTCTATAGATCTGCCGGCAAGTTCGGCAAAGCGCTCGTTAAGTTCGTAGATTTGTCCATTGAGCGAATCGATCAAGGCAATGCCCAAAGGTGACTGCATGAATATAGTTTTGAAGCGTTCCTCGCTAGCTCGCAGTGCCAACCCGGCCTGTTGGCGTTCGGTGATGTCCTGGTTGATGCCGAACAGCCGAATGGTGTTACCTTGCATGTCCTTCTGGATTCTGAAACGCACTTCCACCCAGATAACTTCTCCTTCCCCACTTAATATGCGAACCTCGATCTTGGTAAAATAATCTGGGTCCCGGGTTTCGAATGCCTGCTGAACCTGTTGAGCAACCATTGGCGCATCTTCAGAATAAACGTAGCGACTGGCAAAATCCGCTGAGTACATTCGGTACCCACCGGCTTCCTCAGCAGTAATCCTGTGCAGAAAATAATATTGGTCATTGAATATGAATTCATCTGTTGAATATTCATATTCCCAGTAACCTATTTTGGCAATTGTCAGGGCTTCAGAAAGTTGCTGTTCACTTTTCTTTAGCGCAAGTTCAGTCGTCTTGAGTTCGGTGATGTCGGTCAACGTAACCACACTACCGAGTAGTTCGTCTTCTGCGCTCTTCAGGTGCCCAATACTTACCAGAAGTCTGCATTCTTGCCCGCCAATATTCAGCCTTGTCTCTACCAACTGGCGATGCTGCGCTTCGCTTGAGTTGATTAAAGAAAATGCGGCGTCATCCAGCTGACGCAGTGGATACGCCTGCTCAAACAGTTGCCCGACGGGGTTGCTGCCGTAGAATGTCTGCGCCTGCTTGCTGGCGCGTATGATCCGTCCGGTCTTATCATAGATCACGATCGCATCGGCGGCCTGCTCCAGAATCGCGTTCGAAAGTTTTTCTTCGGCGAGTATCGCCTCATTGCGTTTCTGTTCTGTCAGGTCGGTCACGAGCATACAGACTGAATCAATCTCATCCAGAACCAGGCGGCTCGCTGATAAATAGACCGGTACCAGCGTACCGTCGGCGGCAGTGAGCAGCAGTTCCTCGCGATGCTTATCAAATGCATCATTTTGCAGCAGTACCTGAATGACCCACTGACTTTCCGGCGCAAACCAGTGGTAAATATCCGAGCCGATCACTTTTTCGAGCGGTGTTCCGAGTATCGCTGCAAAGCGCTGGTTGGCGTACAGAATCAGACCTTCAGGCGTCAGGGTAAGCGCGCCTTCGCTCATGTTTTCGATCAGTGTCCGGTAGGATTGATCCGCGCCTTTGAGGGTATAGAGTTGTGCACCATCAACGCCCGAAATGAACATCGCATCCGCTTCACCGCTGAGGACTTCGCGCAGGCTCGCTTCAGCTTTTTCAAGCCGGGCAAGCAGCTCCCGGTTTTCTGCGTCAAGCTGCCTGATGCGGGACTGGTTTGGCATTACGCTTCCTTGCGTATATCCAGCCCTACCAGCACCCGTTCTGTGTTCGACAGATCGCCGATGACACGGCGTAACGGTGGCGGAAGTTGCTTGATGAGTGTCGGTATGGCAATGATCTGCTCGCCTTCAGCGAGTTGTGGCTGCTGATACAGATCGATCACGTCCAGTTGGTAGCGTCCCTGCAGATTTTCCTCGCAGATTTTGTTGATGTTAGCGATAGCGGTTGCAGATTTTGGCGAGAGGCCGGCAACGTACAGTTTCAGAATATAATCATCGGAAGCCTTTTTTTTGCCCGGTGCACTTTTAGCTTTTGGCTTCGCGGGACCGGATGGCTTCGATGTCATTTCGAGCTCCTTGATCGTTTGTTGGGTTTCGCATCCACGTTACGACTTACCCCCATGTCCACACGGCCCTGCGCAAGTTGCTCCTTCTCTGCGCTTTCCTGGCCGATGATTTTTAACGAGGCAACTTCCTGCACTGCAAACTCGGCGTGCAGCATGGCGATCTTCGCTTCCAGCGTCGTGCGCTTGCGTTCCAGCTCAATCCGCCGCAGCTCGACTTCCTGGTTGCGTACTAACAACATGGCTTTATCTTCCGCCTCTTTCGTCAACCGCGCCGAGCCGGTCAGCACACCTTCCGGTCCGACGTAGACGTCACGTAATACCACGCCTTGATCAGTCAGCAGGAACTCACGTATCTGGTTCGAGTGCGCCATGCCGCGAGATTTCAGAATGGATAAGCAGCGATTGCGTTCGCCGCCGGTGTCGATATCACGCAGCAACAGCCAGGTGTCGATCACTGAGGAAATTGCAACCTCGGTTTGTTCGACCGGGCTGCCGCTCTGTGCCAGATTAGTGAACAGGCCGGTAATCTGTCTTGTTTTCAGAAAATCCACCAGCCGTATCAGCATCGATTTGACTTCGATCTCATTCTGCCCGATGACGAAACTGTTCAGGGGGTCCATGATCACCACCTGAGGTTTGAAGACATTGATTAATTTGTGCTTCATGGCCAGATGCGTTTCCAAACCTGCAAACGAAGGGCGTTTCGAAATAATCTGCAGCAGGCCTTTCTTTTCCCACGGTTGTAGGTCGATGCCGATGGAACGCATGTTGCGCTTAATCTGGTCAGGCGATTCTTCAAACGAAAAGTAGAGAACGCGATCTCCGCGACGGCAGGCCGCATTGGCGAAGTGTGCGGCTAGGCTGCTTTTTCCGGTGCCTGCCGTGCCGGAGATCAGCACGCTGCTGCCGCGGTAATAGCCCTTACCGCCCAGCATCGCATCGAGACGCGCAACGCCGCTGGAAATATGCTCACTGGAAGCTTTATGATCCAGTCCCAGTGAGGTGACCGGCAATACCGAAATACCGTCTTCGTCGATCAGGAACGGATATTCATTGGTGCCGTGGGTTGATCCGCGATACTTGACTACGCGCATGCGTCGAGATGAAGTCTGATCGCTGACGCGATGGTCGAGGACGATTACGCAGTCTGAGACGTACTCTTCCAGGCCTTGGCGCGACAGCGCCTCGTCACCACGCTCGCCGGTAATGACGGCGGTCACGTCCTTGTCCTTAAGCCAGCGAAACAATCGACGCAGTTCGGCGCGCAGGATTTGCGGGTTAAGCAGGCCGGCGAATAGTGTCTCGACGGTGTCGAGCACCACGCGTTTAGCGCCAATGGCATCAATGGCAGCCCCAAGGCGGATAAACAGGCCTTCCAGATCGTATTCGCCACTCTCTTCGATTTCGCCGCGTTCGATATAAACAAAATCCAGCCGTATTTTTTTATGCGCGATCAGGTCTGGCAAATCGAAACCGAGCGAGGCGACGTTCTCGGTCAGGTCCTGGGCGGTTTCCTCGAAAGCCATAAACACACCAGGCTCGTTGAACTCCGTCGCACCGCGCACCAGAAACTCCATCGCCAGCAGCGTCTTACCACAGCCAGTTCCACCACACAGCAGCGTCGGCCTGCCTTTGGGCAATCCACCACCGGTGATCTCGTCCAGCCCCTGAATGCCGGTTTTTGCTTTGGCTAGTTGCGGTTTGGGGTTTGCTACCGTTCTGGTTTTTGCTGCTGATTTGGGTTTTGCTGCCCTGGATTTCGGTGCTGACTTTGCTGTTGCTGCTGGTCTGGATTTAATCATGAGATAATCCCTTACTTAGTCCCGAAATTCAGTACCTTGAATAACGCGTGGATACACTTTTTCATGCTAGCATGATTATTCACTACACGCCTGATATTAAGCATACACCTATACTGACCCGTTGCAATGCCGTGGTATCAGCGAGTAATCCAGCTTCAACAAACGGCCAAGCAGAGTCAAAACAGCTTGTTGTTGTCATATGAAACCGCTGATGAGTGCGCAACCTCTTGCACACTAGTCTTTGTTGGGTTTGTGAAATCCTTGATCTGCTGCTCAGCCGTAGCCCTCCTGATTCTTGCCTTCTACTTCAGAACACTTGCCGTCAATCACTTCAACTTGATGACCGGTAAGCTTGCCCCACTGCGCTTTCACCTGACCCGTAAACTGCTTGGCCCTGGAATGACGCCCCACGATTAGCGCACACAGGCGGCCTACAGGATGGCAGAGACGTTATAGCCAGCAGCCCACGATCAGATCTGCAATATAATTGTGGCCTGTATCAACAGCTGAAGCATTCATCAGGACTCAGCCACCCAGATTGCCGCAGTGGCGATTGCTTTGTTGGAGAAGACCTTCCCTGGGCACAGCATGACGGTTTGCGCTTCCAGCCACGCCAAATAATCGCTGCAAACAATACCCACCTATATCACGAAGTTTCGCGTTGCATAGCGTTGCGGGTGCTATCGTTTTTATAAGTTGCATTTCATATGCATATTTTATTAGAATAACCCTAACAACAACGCGCTATTGATTTAGGAGTGGTTCATGAGCATTTTCGCGCCCCTGATGTCCCGTATGACCAGACAGTATCCATCCCCTATCGAACTGCTGGAAGATGAACTACAGCAGCTACGTGATGAATTGGTATTCACACGCAGTCAGTCCCAGGAACAGCAGCAACTGGCTGAGGAGCGGCAACTTGCCCTGAATCACGAACAAGAGGCCAGAATCCACTATGAGGCAGAGCTGCAGGCGCTCTCCCTGCGCATGCGCAGAATGCGCAAATCATTTGAGTGGCTGGATGAAAACCTGCTCAGGAGCAGTTCTGCGATCGGCGAGGCGGTGGTCGTCTCCCATGGTGCCAAGGAGCGAATCGAACAACTGGCTACAGAGTTGGCCGGCTTGACACAGTTGCAAGGGCAACAACTCTCTACTTTCGATGGCCTGTTCAGTGAAATTCGTCAGATTTCGTCTATCATCGGCGACATCAGTAAGATTGCCGAGCAGACCAACCTGCTCTCCCTTAACGCCGCCATTGAGGCAGCCCGGGCGGGTGAGCATGGCCGTGGCTTTACTATCGTCGCAGGAGAGGTACGCACCCTCTCAGCAACCACCGGTGCCTCGGCCAAAGAGGCCGATGGCTTTCTGAAGGGGCTGGCCACCACTTCCACAGAACTGGGCGAGATCAATCGCACACTGTCGGCTAATGTGGATAGCATTGCCCAGGGTACAGTCAGCACCCTGGATAACCTGGGCGCACAACTTGAGCGGATCAGCGCCACCCAACTCGATCTGGAGAGTGCCAACTGGCGCTCCAAGCTGGAACTGGCGATGATCGACGAGACCTTCCTGCGTAACGACATCATCACCTATGTCAACAATCCTGAGGCAGATGCCCCCGGCAGCATTCCCTCCTCCAGTGAATGTGGCATCGGCAAGTGGTACTACGCTGAGGAGATCCGTCAGCGGTTCCGTGGAGATCGCCTGTTTATTGCTCTGGAAGAGCCGCACGACCGTGTCCACCAGCATGCGGGAAGCGCAGTTGAGCTGACCCGCAAGGGCGACCGAAAAGGGGCTCTGGAACAGGTTGCCCTAATGGAGTCACAGTACCTGATTGTTGAAAGGATTCTGCTTGATCTGGTCTCACGCAGCTAAGGGGGTTAACCGATGGAACGCCCCCTGGTTTGTAAGCACCTGACCGCCTCACTCACCGGCCCGGAACACCTTGCCGAGTGGTCTCGGGTATTGTTACAACATCATCGCGATATTCAGACGGCAATCTGATCAGATCATCACCCTGCTGGCACAACCGCTCTCGCATCTGCATCGGATTGAGGCACTTCTACGACGACTCAGTCGGGCCGTACTGATGCATCTGGAGCTGGAGGCCTGCTTTCTCGAGCCGGCGATGCAGACAGTCCCGGACCCCGGCGGTGAGAAACTGCAGAGTCTGCGCGATGGTTACAAGAACCTGCGGCGGGCAGTAATGACTGCCACCGACTTCCTGCAAAGGGAGAAGCTGCGCCACCCAGACCTGACACTCAGTGCAGAGCAGCAAAAAGTCATCACCCATCTGGTGAACGATATCGGGACCCGACTACAGGTTGAGGATCCGTTGTATCAGCAGTTCCACGGGGGTTGGAAATGTACATGAATCTTCAGTTGGGCAATCGGACAGTTGCACTGAGCTGGCATCAGCAGGGATTGGTGTCGGGAGCCCTGAACGGCCTCTATGGCCGGGAAATCCTGACTCGCGCCCGGTATATCGACAACGGTGAAACCGTGACACCAAACAGGCTGTTCCCACTCCTGAAGTCGCAGCCACAGCAGCTGTTGGAACTGACTGTCCGGCAGATCCAGACGGTAATGGCATTGGACGACCAATGGAACCTGGACGGATCACTCTGGTTCAATCTGGCCGGTGAGCTGCTTGAAGATGATAGACTCTTTGAAATATTGCTGAAGACAGCCCTCTACCCGCTGCCCCCCAGCCTGCGTCAGCGCGTGGTACTGGAAGTGGCCGAGGATGCACTGGAGGGGTCTCTGATCCTTGAACGGGTAGAGACCCTGCGTCGTTATGGATTCCTGATAGCCATGGACGACTTCGGCGCCGGTTACTCCAACCTGGGGCGATTACAGGAAGGGGGCTTCGATATCATTAAACTGGACCTGGGGCTGATTCGAGGGGTGCCGGAGCGGATCTGGGCGGCCAGCTTTTATCGTGAGGTTGTGGATCTGGCCGCTTCCAGCGGCAGTCTGGTGGTCGCTGAAGGGGTTGAGCATCAAACCCAGTCCGACTTTGTCCGCTGGGCCGGTGTCGATATTATCCAGGGTTTTTTCTACTCACGACCACAGCCGCTTCTGGCAAAGCGCAATGGCGGGCTGTCCCTTTACGGCGACATCGCAAGGAGTAATGAACCGGATATCCTGCTGATCAGCAGTTAAAGCGCGGTGATGCAGGGAGTCGCAAGATTACAGCAATCCAGCCGGAGCCAGGATTGAACGTTTCGATATTTTCTTTGATCGATAGCGGCGACTGAGTCCGTATTTCTTTCGAGAAGTGTTTGGAATGGCATGGCCGAAGCAGGCACGCTGAACAGCAGCGCGAATGAAAATGCAGTTAACGAAAGCATGCCAGTGAAAGTTTTCATGAACTTCATCCAACTTAACAAGCGACTTTGGCGTCAACTCCAAAAATAAAGATCTATAAGGCCACAATTGTCCCTGACCATCTAGTGCTCTCTCATCGCAGTGAAGCCACCCCAATAGAGCCAGGCGGGGTAATTTTGTCTATACTCACCCACGAGCTGCGTTTAAGGATACACTAGCGACTACAATACTTGAGGATTACCTAATGTTCATGAGCAACCCCTTTTCCGAGCTTTCGGCTTCCATATCACCGGGAATTATGCAGGCATATATTATTTTGATGATCTTGCTGGTGGTTGGCGGGACGATACTTGACATGATCCATAAGAAAAGCG
Source organism: Sedimenticola thiotaurini (assembly GCA_007713595.1). Classification (GTDB taxonomy): domain Bacteria; phylum Pseudomonadota; class Gammaproteobacteria; order Chromatiales; family Chromatiaceae; genus Sedimenticola; species Sedimenticola thiotaurini_A. The sequence continues at coordinate 6,743 of VMRY01000060.1, read as the reverse complement.
CGCAGTACTTTTTCGAAAATGCAAAAAAAGCAAAGAAAAGCGCAACCCGTACAGTGGATACCGGCGAAAAAGCATCGATTGCAATTAAAGTGCTGGCGTACGAAGTGCTAACGTCCGGCGAGTTCTGCAATACAAGACGCAGGCTTTCCCATCTGTTGACCATGTATGGCTTCATCATATTTGTCGCCACTACTGCCATTATGATTTTTGGCTATCCAACCCCTGCGACACCTACACCCGCTATCCTGCCACAACTCTGGCATATCGGTGCGCTGATGCTTTGCGCTGGCGGATACTGGTTCTGGTTCTTTATCCGGGTTGATGTTTCTGCAGAAGGCCTGTCGTGGTATCGCTTCGAGCGAGCGGATCTGTTTATTCTATCGTTATTGACAACTGCAACGTTTGCATTGCTTTGGTCCTTTACGCAGTCGAGCGGAATTGCCGGATGGTCAACCCTGTTCCTGGTTTTGTTCATCGCATCAAGCACAACACTTTTTGGCGGCGTGCTGTGGTCGAAGTTCGCCCATATGTTCTTCAAGCCGGCCGCAGCTTTCCAAAAACGGGTTACCAGGGCTGATGGTTCAAGAGAAAATTTACCCGCTGAGTACGATCTGACGGATCCTGCAGTACAAGCAAAATTCCCGGATATCCCGGAATATATGGGCAAGAACCCACCTTACATGGGACTTGGTATCAAGCGTGAGTCAGCAAACCACTACTGACATTATTAGTTACCGCTATTAAGAAATAGAGAGAATATTATGCCAACTTTTGTATATATGACTCGTTGTGATGGTTGTGGCCAGTGCGTTGATATCTGTCCCTCTGACATCATGCACATCGATAAAACGCTTCGTCGTGCTTACAACATCGAACCCAACATGTGCTGGGAATGTTACTCCTGTGTAAAAGCCTGCCCTCATCAAGCAATTGATGTGCGTGGTTATGCCGATTTCGCTCCACTGGGTCACTCGGTTCGTGTGCTTCGTGATGAAGAGAAAGGAACGATTGCGTGGCGCATCAAGTTCCGCAACGGCAAAAAAGACATGGAGCTTTTAGCGCCGATCACAACCAAACCCTGGGGCACAGCCATTCCTCAGCTATCCAAAGAAGCCGCACCAAGCAATGAAATGCGTGCCAGTGAGCTTTTATTCAACGAGCCTAAGTATATCCGGCTGGATGAGGGTGGCCTGCACACGCTCAAGTCGAATGGCCTGAAATTGAAAGAAGGGGTGTACTACTAATGGCCTACAAAACTATTATTGAAGACGATATCGACATCCTGGTTGCAGGTGCAGGACTCGGTGGTACCGGTGCTGCATTCGAAGCAAGATATTGGGGCAAGGACAAAAAAATTGTCATTGCAGAAAAAGCCAATATCGATCGTTCTGGTGCAGTAGCCCAGGGCCTTTATGCGATCAACTGCTACATGGGCACACGCTGGGGTGAAAATAATCCGGAGGATCACGTCCGTTATGCACGTATGGATCTGATGGGTATGGTTCGTGAGGATCTGGCCTTTGATATGGCGCGTCACGTTGACTCCACTGTTCATCAGTTCGAAGAGTGGGGCCTGCCGCTGATGCGTGATCCCAAGACGGGTCACTACATGCGTGAAGGGCGATGGCAGATCATGATTCACGGTGAATCATACAAGCCGATTGTTGCTGAAGCAGCAAAAAAATCGGCAGACAAGGTATTCAACCGTATCTGCATAACCCATCTGCTGATGGATGATTCCAAAGAGAACCGCGTCGCGGGTGCTGTTGGATTCAATGTTCGTACGGGTAACTACCACGTATTCAAGTCCAAGACCGTTATCTGCGGTGCCGGCGGTGCTTCCAACATCTTCAAGCCGCGGTCAGTCGGTGAAGGTGCGGGTCGTGTCTGGTACGCTCCATGGTCCTCAGGTTCTGCCTATGGTCTGATGATCGAAGCAGGCGCGAAGATGACACAGATGGAAAACCGTATCGTACTGGCTCGATTCAAGGATGGTTACGGCCCGGTCGGCGCCTACTTCCTGCACCTCAAGACTTATACACAAAATGGTCTGGGTGAAGAGTATGAATCGAAGTGGTTCCCTGCCCTGACGGAAATGGTTGGTAAAGAATACCTGGATACAGAAGGCCAGCATTTGTCCCACAAACCCATACCGACCTGTTTACGTAACCACGCCTTTATCTCTGAGGTGAATGCCGGCCGCGGCCCCATTCACATGGTTACCATGGAAGCATTCCAGGACCCTCATCTTGAAGAGATCGGCTGGCACAACTTCTTGGGCATGACCGTTGGTCAAGCGGTACTTTGGGCTGCCACGGACGTTGATCCGAAATACGAAAATCCTGAATTAACGACTTCAGAGCCCTACGTCATGGGTTCACATGCAACGGGTTGTGGTGCATGGTGCTCTGGTCCGGAAGATGTCTCTCCCCCGGAGTACTACTGGGGCTATAACCGTATGACCACCGTTGAGGGTCTGTTTGGCGCGGGTGATGCGGTCGGTGGTACACCACACGCATTCTCTTCAGGCTCTTTCACTGAAGGTCGTCTGGCCGCCAAAGCCGCCTGCAAGTACATCGATGACGGTAAGGGCGAAGGCATTGTCGTCTCTGACAAGCAAATTCAGGATCTGAAAGAGAAGATCTACAAGCCACTGGAGACCTACAGGGTTTACAGCAATGAAGTGGTTGGTGGTACCGTTAATCCAAACTTCATCAATCCAAGACAGGGTCTGGATCGTCTGCAGAAACTGATGGATGAGTATTGTGGTGGCTTTGGTGTCAACTACATGACCAACGAAAAACTGCTCCATATCGGCCTTAAGAAGCTTAAAACACTTGAGGAAGACATGGAGAAGATCGCGGCTAGCGATATCCACGAGCTGTTACGTGCATGGGAATTAAATCACCGTGTTCGCACTTCTGAAAGTGTGTTCCAGCATACCCTGTTCCGCAAGGAAACGCGTTGGCCTGGTTACTACTACCGTGGTGATGCGATGAAACTGGATGATAAAAACTGGCACGTACTGACAGTTTCTCACCGCGATCGCAAGACAGGTGAGTACACTATGGAGAAAGCACCTCTTTACCACTTGGTGAGTGATGAATAGGGTATTAGCTGAGTAAAAATTACGAAACATTTTTACTTATCCTTAAAAAAGACCAGCCTATTTTTTGCTGGTCTTTTTTCCCATAATTTATAGTATGCAGCCTTTATCTGATCGATAGACCTGCAAAACCAATATATGTTTTAGCTGAACAAGAGAACAATGAATATTGTTGAAAAAACAGATGAAGAGATTTTAGCGCTGGCGAACCCAATGTGGGCTGATCTTGTTAAATACTCGAATGAACAAAACTATGGTGCTTTCACCCGTAATTTCGCAGCAGCTATGCTGATGGGCGCAAATGAAATCGAGATGGGTAAACAGTTTGCAAGAAGTGAATTGACAAAAAACCTGTCTGAAGATTACGAATATCTTGGCATGATACGCCGAGGCCAACATGTAACGGTTTTATATAAACAGAGACATACCAAGAAAGAGGGTGAATGGCTGGGCCGACTGGTGCTGGGTTATGATAAGGACAAGGTAAAAATCTTTGGGGCCACGCTCTTCTAGGGTTGGTCAAGACAGGGCAGCTTTGTTAATAACAGGCTTTTCAAAAAATGTCAGACACAATACAAAACGAAAAATTCGTTGAATTGAATTATAAGGTCATCGATGAAAAAACCGGTGACGTACTGGTTACTGTTGAATACCCTCTGGGTTATGTACATGGTGTGAATGATGTTTTGTCTGAACAGGTAACAAAACAACTGGATGGCAAGAAAGTCGGCGATATCATCGAAATACCGATTGATACTAAACTGTTATATGGTGAGAGAGACGAATCGCTGGTGTATACCGATCGCATCGAAAATGTTCCTCAAGAGTATCGAGAGATCGGCATGACCATCACCATGGAAAATGAAAAAGGTGAACCCAGAAACTTTATCGTTACCCGATTCGATGACAAGACATTAACCGTCGACGGTAATAATCCACTGTGTGGCAGAGAAGTGGTTTTCAGGCTGGAAGTTTTGACCATACGTGAAGCTACCGATGAAGAAATAGACGTTGGCGGAGCTGTTGACGCCGACCCGGACTTAAATGAAATTCTCAGCCAGGCATAAATGAAACTCTCTAATACTTACATATTTTACCCAGTCAATAAGGCCCTGGAACTTGCCATAGCAAATTCAATAGGCAGGCTTGGTGGAGAGTTGACCGAAAATGCAGCTCCGGATACCGGGGTGACCACAGGTGATAATTTTCTTTATACACGGGGAAATTATGAACAGCGCCGCTTCAGCTCCAATATTCTTGGCAGCATGCGTGAGGCTCTTGAGGCAACACTGACGGATGAATATCACAACCAGGACCCGTTGGCCTGGGCTGAGACTCAGAATAGTCTTGGCAATATTCTTGCGGCACAGGGACAGCAGCAGAGAGATGTTGAGTTGTTTGAAAAGGCCATTCAGTGTTTTAACAATGCACTGGAAGCGTTCAATCAGGAAAACTCGCCCTTCGACTGGGCGGCAACACAATATAACCTGGGAACCGCAAAGCAAGCCTTGGGCCGGCAACTGGATAACTCGAAATGGTTGAAAGAATCCATTGATGCTTATACGAATGCGTTATTGGAATGGTCGCGAAAAGAGACGCCTGAAGAATGGGCAGCAGCCATGCATCAGCTGGGTACTACTTTCCATACTTATGGCAGACTTTTAAAAGGTAACCGTACTTTTCAAAAGTCTGTTGTCGCCTATAAAAATGCACTTGCAGAACTCGACGCGGATAACTTCGCTTTCGAGTTAGTCGCTACGCACAATAATTGTGGTGCAGTACTGCATCATTTGGGTGAATCAGAAGAAAACCCAGATCGCCTGGAGGAGGCAATAAGATCTTATGAAACGGCATTGACAGTATGTATGGAGCAGCAACTCCCCATTCACCTGGCGGTACTCTGCAGGATAAATAAGTCCACTGCACGTAGCGTATTGGCTGAGTTAACAAAAGATACTGCTCTTGCCTTTGAGGTGGCCGATGAGTTTGAATTGATTATCGAGTGTTTTCCTCATGCGCTTCAACCTCTCTGCTTAAAGCATTGCGAGGCACAAATTAATAAGGCAAAGTGCACTAGCAGTTGCGATTAGTACGAGCAGATAGGGCAGGAAATAGAAGATCGCTGGGCTTTTGTTATTTACGCCAGTTACGTTAGAGGGGCTGGCACATAGTTTATATTTATCCCGTTTAAACCATTAAGGAGTTATTCATATGAGCGATGCACCAAAAACCAGGCCCAAGGTTCCCGAGGGTAAGAGCCGTTATCTGACAACCCGTCAAATGCCGGCAAATGAAAAAGGCTATGTTGGTTATGAAACCATCTGGGAATCTTTCCAGAAAGAAGTTCCATACCGCACCCCCAAGAAGCCCTAAGACAATCAGCCACGCGCAACCAGATAATCGCGCGGCTAATTAATTCAGATTTGAGTCGTGATACGCACGCTTTTTATAGCGTGCTTTTTTTTGAAACCTGGAAAATGGCAGTGTTTATATTTCAAAAAACTTAATAACAACAAAAACTGGCACGCTGCTAACATGGACTAGGCGAACAGAGGCCGCCGGACTCGGGATTAGTAATGCATCACTCGCCGCCACTTTTATACTGCCTGCCATTATGTTTGAGAGTGTGAGTCGTAATTGAATAGGACCAAGTCACTTGTACTTAGTACTGACAGGTGAGAATAACGCAGACATATTCTTTTTAATTTAAAGCTTAAATACGCTCAGCAAGCTGATAATCCACATTTATAAAAGCACCAATATCCGCCAAAAAGCGGATTGTCCTGGCACCAAAACCAACATCGGGTGCTGATTCAGCTTTATCAATAGACAAAACCAGGACCACCCCGATTCTCGGGGATAAGTTGTGGCTTTTAATTACCTGCAGGATCTTTTCCTTGGCCGGTTCCACTTGCTTGATGAGTTTTCCAGTCAAGTCATAAACGTCCACATCATCAGTGATCGTATCCGTCGATAACTCCCATGAACTGATTACAGGCTTGTCCAATCCACTGGCTGCACCAGCGGCATTGATTGAGGTGGGTTGTATACCTATCAGGCGAGTGATGTCATCTGGATTGAAATGATAACCACTCAGCGTGAAGTAGGCCCGTGCTTGGTTGGATGCCAATATGTTGCCCTCATTGTGATGGTGAATATGGCGCGCGTTTATATCGTATAGACAGAAAGAAACGAGAAGGACAAGAATCATCCCATAGCCTGCCCGTGTCAACAGCAATGCAACATTGTCATCGATGCTACAACTCATGTCTGCTTTTTCATTGGGGAATAGAGGAAGAATAAACGCTCTTTATAACCAAATCCAGCGGCCATTCACAGAAGTGAGACTCACTGGTTGGGCAGTAACTGGACGATGAAAAGTGTTTTCCTCATCATGAGCCGCAAGCTCTGGAGAGAAGCCATGAGATGAAAGGGACGGGACGTACCCATGCAACTGAGTTTAAGTTTAAGGTGGCCCTGGCGGCGATTCAGGGCCACCTGATAATGGTGGAGATGGTCAGAAGTTAATGTGAATGCCAAACAGATTATCGAGTAGATGGAGCTACTAGACGGCGCACCGGATGTCTTCGGCATGGGTGCCAGGAAGGCCGAGGATAATGTGCCTTTAAACCAAAGG
>VMRY01000021.1 GCA_007713595.1 Sedimenticola thiotaurini | reverse complement strand
TGGAAAGCGTGGCCAGGTCACTCACCGAATTCTGTCAGGATGCACCCCAGGATGATGACATCAGTTTAGCAGAGATCCCCTGCATACCCGATGTTTTACCCAATTGGACGAATAAGGAGGGCAACACAGATGAGCGCCAGATCCATTTTCCACAACACAATGACCAGCTCTCCAACCCACAGCTTGATGACTTATCAATAGACCCTCTCGAATTCTCAATCACCCTCCCAGGTAGTCGACTAAGCAACAGTGACCCGATTCCCTTGCTGATTAATCATATACAGGAGATGGAAGGGCTCCAAAAACATCGTCGGCTGCTTTTTACACTGATGACCGAACTCTACATCAACGCGCTTGATCATGGATTGTTAAAACTCGATTCATCCATGAAGAACAGCCCTGAAGGTTTCGCAGAGTACTTCTCTGCGCGAGAACAGCGCTTAGCCATTTTAAGCACTGGCTTCATAAAAATAAGTATACAAACCCGTAGCTCCCAACAGGGAGGGAAAATGACTATACGCGTTGAGGACAGCGGGGAAGGATTTGATATAAGTAAGATTGGCACGACAGATTCTGCAAGCACTGAGAATTTGAGCGGAAGGGGCATCCTTTTACTCAACTCTCTTTGTGAGACTGTTCATTATGAAGAACCTGGTAATAAAGTTGAAGTGATCTACTCCTGGAACTCTGAGTAGATAGTAGCCATCCCGTTAGTCAACTGTGCCTAAGCAATCATGCATCTATTACTGATCTAAGCATGGCATAAAAAAATAAATTGTTTCCCATCTGTTCTCTATTTGCTATCATAGAACTATAATAGAACCATGGAGCCTAGATCATGAGCCTAACACTGACACGCAGACAACAGGAAATTTACGATTATCTACTGTCCAATCTGGATAGTTTTCCCCATCCACCCACCCTTGATGAACTCTGCAGTGCATTGGGACTAAGTTCAAAGGGCTCACTACATAAACAGATACAGGCCCTTATCGACGCCGGCTTGGTCGAACCGATGAACAATCGTAGACGGGGAATTCGCTTATCTGAAGATAACAGCACTGACGAAGGGCATGGCATCCCCTTTCTTGGCTATATCGCTGCGGGCAGTCCCATTGAGGCCGTTGAACAGCGTGAGATTGTACAGGTTCCTGACTACTTGCGAACCAATAAACCGTGCTATGTACTACAGGTGAAAGGTGAATCGATGATAGATGAAGGTATCCTGGATGGTGATCAAATCATTATTGAACAGCGGGATCACGCCAGAAATGGTGAGATTGTTGTCGCCCTTGTTGAAGGATCTGATGCCACCCTTAAACGTATAGAGCAAAAACAGGGGTGTGTAATATTGCATCCTGCCAATGCCGCAATGAAGCCTATGAAATTTGCCCCTGACCAAATACAAATACAGGGTGTATTAGTTGGCCAAATGCGACGCTATCACTAATCGTTGGGTAATAAAACCTAATCCAGGTTCGGTCAAACCCAATCGGCAACGTCGGATTGATAGTTAAAAGTAATCTCCTCCCCCCTATGAATAGGTTCTTTGGCATATAAATCAAAGCCATCGAATTCGGCATTCCCTGGGATAGCATGATTCAGATAGCGCAACAGATTTTTGCCGCTGCGCCCTACAGCACTTGACTCATCATCAGATTCAAATACCCAAAGTACATAGGTACCATTCCGTTTCGCCACAGGGCCATGGTATGTCCCGATATAGTCACCCGCAACAATACTCTTTCTGGCAAAGACTCCCGTACCGTGAACAGGAGAGGGGGCAGTGTAGACCACTGTTTTTAACTCGCTATTTTTAGTTCGCAATGGAGTGGACATCATCTATACCTTCTCTTCAACAGTAAATAGCCCAAACGGTAACTGTAGACCATGTGCTGTTGTATATAGAATTCAATTGCAGTCTTGGACTACTCTACTACTGCGCTCTGCGTAGCCAAGTAATGATCCCCATCATCAGCAGGAGCCCATCCAATCAAATGCCGATTGAGCTGCGAAACATCAATCTGCTTAAAGAGATCAGTCAGCGAACGTAGCTCCCACTGCCCTCCTTTCCACATCACAAGCAATTTTTCAAAGATGGGTAATAATTGCCGTCCTTCCCGTTCAGCATTGAGCGTAAAAACCTCACCATTTGGCAAGACGCGCTGGCAATCAGCATAGAGAAATTGATGAACATTCTCGTAATTAATATCGGGTTGTATCAGCAGTTCATCAAGCAATGGCAAAGTGGTGGGAATTTGTGGACAACGCGATGAAACACCCTGCAATTCAGGAAAAAAAGCATGCCGTCCACGTACATCAGATGCAAAATCAAGCTCTAAAAGCTCTTCTTCTGCCAATAGATTCGCATTGGTTTGCCATCCCAGTGCACCATAAAAACGGGGCTTCTTGCTATAGAGATCAGTAAAAGAATCAACAGCGCGCGTCACTTCTGCATGTACCCATTCAGGTGTCTTATAGGCGGCATCAAGGCGCCATTCAGCGGCGGTATATGGGGCAATTCCAATATCATGCCCTGCCTTGTCTATCGACAGCAGTATATCTCTCTGTTTGCGGCCGATATAGGAAACGGGTAATCGTTGGCGTAACCAATCAGGTAGTGAATCACTGAAAGGGTAGGAGGAATAATCCGGTCCAAGGCTGATACAGAACGAGGCCTGGATCTGGTATTCGTCCAAAAGGCGTAAGAGCGCAGGTACACCCTCACGTACACCTGCCTCTGTTGCAACTTCTATTCTCAGTGCCAGTCTCAAGGGTCTCTTTTCACTTCATCTGTTTGTTGTTGGTGACCTATAATCCTTTACGTCCAGATTATACCATCAAGATAATTTATTTTTTTGTTTGCCTGTTTAGCGCCGTTTGTTGAATGCGCTTGCCAGGGCATCTGCCATTGCCCCGCCACTTGCCGGCTTGCTCTTTTCAGCCTGATGCTGTTTCTGATTCCGGGAGAGGCGTTCCTTTGAAGCCGTGCGTTTACTCATACCACTACTTATCGTCTCACTGCTATCAGATAAGCGCATGGAAAGGCCAACTCGTTTTCTTTCAATATCCACTTCCATCACTTTCACTTTGACCAGATCACCCGCTTTTACAACTTCTCTTGGATCCTTGATGAATTTATCTGACATCGCCGAAATGTGTACTAACCCATCCTGGTGAACACCAATATCAACAAATGCACCAAAATTCGTCACATTCGTCACGACGCCTTCCAGTACCATGTCGTTTTTAAGATCAGCCAGGGTTTCAACGCCTTCCTGAAAACTGGCCGTCTTAAACTCGCCACGCGGATCCCGACCCGGCTTTTCCAACTCGGAGATGATATCCGTTACAGTTGGTAAACCAAATTGATCATCCGTAAAATCCTTTGGATTGAGCGAGCGCAAAAAATTACGATCCCCTATGACATCCTGTATCTTACGCCCTGCCTTTTCTAATATACGCTCAATTACAGGATAGGCCTCAGGATGAACGGCAGATGAGTCGAGGGGATTCGATCCATCACTTATACGGAGAAACCCTGCCGCCTGTTCAAATGTCTTCTCACCAAGGCGGGGCACTTTCTTTAAGATCTTACGATCGTGAAATGCACCCTGTTCATTTCGATACTGGACAATATTTTCAGCCAGTGTCTTATTCAATCCAGATACTTTTTCCAGCAATGAGGGGGAGGCTGTATTGATATCTACGCCTACCGAGTTCACACAATCTTCCACAATATTGTTCAACTGTTTGGCCAGCCTGCTCTGATTGACATCATGCTGATACTGGCCTACACCAATCGCTTTGGGTTCAATCTTTACCAGCTCTGCCAAAGGATCCTGTAACCGCCGGGCGATCGATACCGCTCCACGCAGCGTTACATCCAGCTCAGGCATCTCAGTGGCCGCCAATTCAGATGCAGAATAAACAGAAGCACCCGCCTCACTAACCATAATCTTCTGCAACTTCAACTCAGGATGCCGCTTCATTACATCTGCAGCCAACTTGTCAGTCTCCCGAGAAGCGGTTCCGTTACCGATGGCTATGAGCCTTACGCCATGTTTAGCTGAGAGTCGTGCAATTGCAGCAATTGAAGCGTCCCATTGGTTTTTTGGTGCATGTGGATAGATCGTCCCTGTATCAACAACTTTACCTGTGTCATTCACCACCGCAACCTTCACACCGGTACGTAATCCCGGATCCAGGCCAAGGATCGGCAGACTTCCTGCCGGAGCGGCTAATAATAGATCACTCAGATTATGTCCAAAAACCCGTATCGCCTCCTCCTCAGACGCTTCTCTTAGACGCATCTTCAGCTCTAAATCCAGATGCGTGAAGATCTTTACCCGCCAAGCCCAACGAACACACTCTTTAAGCCACTGATCAGCAGGTCGACCCTGCTCTTCAATGGCAAACTGCCGCGCAATCATCAACTCACAGGGAGAGGTGCCACTTAACCCTTCATCAACAACCAGTTCCAGATTAAGCAGGGATTCATTCCGGCCTCTGAAAAGCGCCAGTGCCCGATGGGAGGGGACTTTTCGAATGGCCTCCTGATACTCAAAATAGTCACTGAATTTGGCAGCCTCTTGCTCCTTACCCTTGATCACCTGTGATTTAAGAGTACCCTCATTCCACAGATATTCTCTTAACTTGCCGAGTAACTCCGCATCTTCAGCAAACAGCTCCATGAGTATCTGTCGTGCACCGTCGAGCACAGCTTTTTCATCTGCAAAACTGGCTTCCGGGTTCAGGTATTTGCCAGATTCCAGGTTCGGATCAATGGCGGGATTCTTTAAAAGATCCAGGGCTAAAGGCTCAAGGCCTGCCTCCCGTGCTATTTGCGCCTTTGTTCTCCGTTTCGGTCTATACGGCAGATAGAGATCCTCCAGGCGGGTCTTCGTATCGGCAGATAAGATATCCCGCTCAAGGGCATCCGTCAGTTTACCCTGCTCTTTTATACTATTCAGTACGGTTCCCCGTCTCTCCTCCAGCTCCCGCAGGTAGCCAAGACGCTCTTCCAGGTTTCGCAGTTGGGTATCATCCAAGCCGCCCGTTTTCTCTTTTCTGTAACGTGAAATGAATGGGACGGTAGCCCCCTCATCCAGTAACCCAACAGCAGAGGTAACCTGCCCTATTGATACATTTAATTCAGCAGCTATCTGGCTAACAATCTTTTGCATGTCCAATCATTTCCCAATATGCGATTAACATTAATGCTACTCACAAACAATAAAGCCGGGCCAAATGGCTCGGCTAATCAAAAATACCCAAACGGTCATCGAAATCTTTGCAAACAGTGCGCGGCGAGAGAATCAATCAGATTCGACAATTATCACCATATACCGACATGATGACTTTGAGCTCCTCAAGAATAAGCTGCTGTGCCTGTTTCGTATGGTGTGTTAATTCGGGTGGCGTTTTGCCATCTTCCATCAGTTGGATATCACGCCTGACTTCCCGACATCCTTTTATACAAATGGCTTCCACGCTGGCATCAATACTCGTCTTCTGCATGAGTGGCACTACTTAATGCTGAATAGGATGAGCAAATTATATAGGATCTTTTAGCAACAGCGCCACAGGCTCTTTATGATTACAATAACGCGAATGAATAATATTCTAATAATTACAATAAGTTATCGCATATCCGCTGACGCGATGATCGCATTTAATCGATTTTATTAGACACAATAATTAATGGTTCTCTTATTGTTCTCCATCTGTTAGGATATAGAACATTAAGAGAACACCGGATGTTCCTACTTTTATGTTTAATCAAGCAAGGGATAGCCTGCATTAAACTGAAAACCCAAAAGGGGGACACATGAATTACACCAATGGCTACATAATGAAAGATCAGGTGCGCAATCTTATACCGTCTCTCATGGCATGCAATCCCACCAGGAAAACGTTCAAGGCCGAATCAAAATTACATCTTGTATCAGTTGCGGTGGTCACATCTGTGTATCTCATCACAATGGCAATATCGGGTTAACTCAAGCAGGGCTAGCCAACGAAAACTATTCTGCCTGATGAGTTGGTCTATCAACCATAGCGTCCTTTCTTGTTCGACAAGAAGACCAGCAATCCGATTATTGGCTCACAGGAGCATTTATATTTAATCAGTTGTTTGAGCTGTTCTGCGGCGATTGATTTAATCGGGACTCGCGCGTCCCTACGGCGTGTCACTTTTGTTTCAGCAAAAGTGACACGACCCATTACTCCGTCATACCACCCTGCGGGTGCCCTACACTACTCATAATCCAGGTGAGTCGCAAAACTCGCTCACGATCAAAACAGTTGCGACGCTGATCCCTGGTTTATTCCGTTGCTCGGTGGTATGAAAGTGCAGTAGGAGCTGTACCTGAACAATAGAGTACCTCATATTGTTTCTCTAATATCATGACTGTCGATGATTGAGAAAATCATTTTAATGGTTGCGTGATAAACAGGAAGGTTTTCATATCATTACTTATGCTTTGCTTGTATAGAAAACATCGAATGATATTGAAAAGTTGAAGT
>VMRY01000108.1 GCA_007713595.1 Sedimenticola thiotaurini | reverse complement strand
CTGAACTGAACGCCTATGCCAGCGGCTCTGTTCCCTTCAGCCCCTACCGGGGTGATCCAGATGATTTTGCCGGCAACAGGTATGCGCTCTGTCTCTTCCATCAGGGTCAAAAGCATGAACACTTCATCACCCAAATTGTATTTTTTATTGGTGGGGATAAAGAGACCACCGTTCTTCACATACTGCATATAGGCTGCATACAGGGCGTTCTTATCCTTGATAGTCAAAGAGAGGATACCCTGTCTTGCCGGTGGTGCGTTTGTCATGGACATACCTATCTCATTCAACTCCAATGTCAGCCCAGTCCAATAACAGGCTTTCCAATTGCATCTGAGTGTTCAGTTGTGCACTGAGGGTCCTGTTTGCTTCAAATAGCCGGTCCAGCAGTGCATATAATTTCCTAGAGTTTACCTTTCGGGCCAGCGCTTGCAAGCGTTCCCTTTGGTCAATATTGATAATAACGGCAGCATCTGAGGCAATTTTAACCCGGATTAAATCGATAACCCAACCACTGAACCATTTAATGACGTTACCTTGATCCAGATTATTCCAGCGTTGGGCTGTTCCTATGGGACTATTGACTCGCTTGAGGATAGCCATCAGCTCTTCAATCATCTGTGTCCGTTCTGCAAGTGCGCCATCAGCGGTATATTTCAGTGCTAACAGAGGTGCCCCAGAGGCAAGTGAGAGTAGCAGTGCCGTATCTGCACCCTTGATGTAATTATTCAGCCAGGTCGTTGCCAGGGCCGTAGCAGGCGGTGTGAAGTGATATTGCTGACAACGGCTGCGAATTGTCGCGGGCAGCCGGCCCGCATTAGCTGTCACGAGAATCAGTACAGTCCGCTCGACCGGTTCTTCCAGTGTTTTTAGCAAACTGTTGGCGGCAGCAGTGTTCAGCGCATCTGCGGGCTCGATGATGATTACTTTGTGGCCACCCGACTGACTGGTAAGTGAGCCGCGCTGCGTAAACGCCCTTATCGTATCAATCTTGATCGCCTTTCCAGGTTCTTCAGGCGCTATGAGAGTGTAATCCGGATGGGTTTCTGCCTGTAATAATCTACAGGCCTGGCATGTGCCGCAGGCGATATCATTTGCCTGTAAATCGTTACAGAGCAGTGAGGCAGCCAGCAGGTGGGCAAAATGTGATTTACCCAGTCCGACACTGCCTGTTAGCAGTAATGCATGTGGTAACCGGTTATGCTGTTTTGCGTCAACAAGTCTTTGCCACTGTTCACTCTGCCATGGCAATACAACGTGGTTACTGAGCTGTGCCGATTCACTCATCCGCTTTACTCTGTGCCTGGATGAAAGGCCTCACTACAATTTCTATCTGCTCTTGTACCTGCGGCAAAGGGACGGCCGCATCGATAATCCGGAATCTACTGGGGTTTTGCTCGGCTAACTGGAGATAGGTGGCGCGGACGCGTTCAAAAAAGGCGTTTTGCTCGACTTCAAATCGATCAGGTTCTGATCGTTGCCCAGCCCGATCAAGCCCTGTCTGAACGGGCAGATCGAGCAGTAGCGTCAGGTCGGGCACCATCCCTTTCTGCACCCAGTCCTCCAGCTGTTTGATTCGATTGATATCAATCCCTCTGCCGCCCCCCTGATAGGCGTATGAGGCATCGGTGAATCGATCACACAGTACCCACTTGCCTTCATTTAACGCCGGCATAATCAAGCGTGCCAAATGTTCTGCTCGCGCAGCGAACATCAATAGCAATTCTGTATCGCTGGCCATGCCGGTATGCTTATGACCCAGTAAAAGATCTCTAATATCTTCTCCCAATGCTGTTCCGCCTGGCTCGCGCGTAAAGACTACCTCGATACCGGACTGCTCCAATAGATCACGGATAAAGGCTAGGTTGGAACTTTTACCCGCGCCCTCGCCGCCTTCTACCGTGATGAATCTACCTCTTTTGATTGTCATGTAATTATCTTTTTAATTGATATTTTTTGACGGCACTGTTGTGCTCGGTCAATGTGGCAGAAAACTGGTGGTACCCATCCCCTTTGGCAACAAAGTAGAGTGAGTTGCCCTTGCCCGGATGGAGCACTGAATGAATTGCATGTGCACCCGGCAGGCTGATAGGTGTGGGCGTCAGCCCCTTATGAACATAGGTATTATAGGGCGTGTCTTCACGAAGGTCACGGCGACGTATATTGCCCTTGTAGCGCTCCCCCATGCCGTAAATAACGGTTGGGTCTGTCTGTAACAGCATCCCTTTTTTCAGTCGACGGATGAATACACCAGCGATCTCCGGTCGCTCTGTCTCCTGCCCTGTCTCTTTCTCAACTATAGATGCCAGTATCAGTGCATCATAGGGGGTCTTTAGTGGCAGTCCAGTTTCCCTCTTTGCCCATTCATTATTCAGATATTGTTCCATGGCGTTATAGGCGCGTTTCAGGAAATCAATATCCGTAGTTCCCTTGGGAAAGTGGTAGGTGTCCGGTAGAAAGCGCCCCTCAGGGTCTGTTTCGGGATAGCCTAGTCTTGCCATGATCTCTTGGTCGTTAAGCCCCTCTAGCGTCTGTTTGAGCGACTTATGGCCCTTTATCGCGACGAGCAGCTCCCTGAATGTCCAGCCCTCCACAATTGTCAAAGCATGACTTTTAACTTTTCCCGCAACAAAAAGATCAATTAAACTCCGCGGCGTTAAACCGGGATCGAGCTGATACTCTCCGGCCTTGATCTTTCCAGCCTGACCATCCCATCGCGCAATCAACTGGAAGTACAGGGCGCTTTTTATATAGCCCTGTTTCTCCAGATCTTTCGCCACGGCAGAGAGCGATGAGCCTGCGGGTAGTTCATAGATCAGACCTGTTTCAGGAAGCGCGAGAGGCATTTCACTAAAATCATTAAGGGTCATCAAAAACCAGGCCACCGCAAAGCTGCCAATCAGTACGATTATTCCAAGCAGACGATGAAGCATAGGGTTACCGATACCAGAACCAGGTTGTGTGGCTGTTTAGGTGAAAACTTAGGTGAAAACAGTTATTCATGGTCGAAAGCCAGCTGCATTACGTTGTCCGTGAGCTGTTGTGGAATGGCCTCAATATCAAATTCCTGACCGGAGAGTTCACGAACAGGCCAGAGGCCGATTAATGAATTAGTGATAAAAAGTGCATCGGCACTCCATAAGTCCTGAAGCGTAACATCGTTCACGATAACAGAAATATTGAGCCTCTCAGCAGTGCGTAGCACGATGCCCTGCATGACACCCGCTACGCCACAGCGACTCAGATCGGGTGTGATGAGCTGTTTATTCTGAATGATAAAGAGATTGGACATCGTGCCTTCGATTACATGGCCAGCCGAGTCCATCATCAAACCTTCCTGGATAGAGGGGTCATGCCACTCCGCCCGGGCCAATACCTGCTCAAGTCGGTTGAGATGTTTGATGCCAGCAAGAGCAGGGTTCCAGCCCAATCGCGTTGAACAGAGTCGAGTGATGATTCCTCGTTGATGTGCATTTTCAGGATAGACCGGTGATTCACTCCAGTTGATAATCCTTGTGGGTGTAGGATCTGATGGCGGCCTGTACCCTCTGCCCCCGGCTCCTCGCGTCAGGATTATTTTTATAACACCCTGCTGTTTATCACCGATCTCTGTCAGGACTTCATCACGCAACAGTGAATTACCGGGTGCAGGGATACCAAGCCGCTGACAGCCATTATGAAGGCGTTCCAGATGATACTTCCAGAGGCAGGGGTTACCATTGCGGATAGCGATTGTCTCAAATAACCCATCACCATACTGCAGGCCGCGGTCTGCTGCAGGGATCATGTTTTCGGTCTTACCATTGATTAGCAAGTGTAATCCTCTGGGTTATCCGGACAATAAAAGAGCCCTGATTGTAACGCACAGAATTGGGCTTCTGAAAATAAAAAACGCCTAGAATATAGGCGTTTTTTATCAAACTTGGATGCGGCGCAACCCCGCCTCCTTACTCAGTCGCTCAGACGACGGAAAGCCAGTGTGCCGTTTGTACCACCAAAGCCAAAAGAGTTGGAGATTGCGATATCAATCTTCATTGCACGGGCAGTATTTGGCACGTAATCGAGATCGCAATCAGGATCCGGATTTTCCAGGTTGATTGTTGGTGGTGCCACCTGATCACGGATGGCCAGTGCAGTAAACACCGCTTCAGCACTTCCTGCCGCACCGAGCATATGCCCCGTCATCGACTTGGTTGAGCTGACAGCAAGTTTGTAGGCATGCTCACCAAATGCACGTTTAATACCGCGAGTCTCAGCGACGTCGCCTGCTGGAGTAGATGTGCCGTGTGCGTTGATATAATCCACTTCATCCAGGTTAATGCCGCCATCTTGCAGTGCCAGGCGCATGCACTCGCTTGCCCCTTCACCACCCACAGAAGGTGCAGTCATGTGATAGGCATCTGAATTCATACCAACACCAACAATCTCCGCATAGATCTTTGCACCGCGTGCTTTAGCTGCCTCGTACTCTTCCAGCACCAGAACACCAGCGCCATCGCTAAGTACAAACCCATCGCGATCACGATCCCATGGACGGCTCGCGGCCTGTGGGTCATCGTTTCTGGTTGAGAGCGCCCGTGCAGCGGCAAATCCGCCCAATCCAACGGGCGAGGTGGCCATCTCGGCACCACCCGCAACCATGGCATCAACATAGCCATGACGAATCAGTCGGGTCGCCTCACCGATATTGTGTGTACCGGTACTGCAAGCAGAAACGATGGAGTAGTTAGGCCCTCTCAAACCATATTTGATCGAGAGATTACCCGCCACCA
The DNA here is from genome assembly GCA_007713595.1 of Sedimenticola thiotaurini. Classification (GTDB taxonomy): domain Bacteria; phylum Pseudomonadota; class Gammaproteobacteria; order Chromatiales; family Chromatiaceae; genus Sedimenticola; species Sedimenticola thiotaurini_A. The sequence goes on along the minus strand of VMRY01000108.1, from coordinate 739 downwards.
TATTGACGATATTTGCTGGAACGAAGAAAGGCGAAATTTTTCTCGGACCACCGTTCAGATAAGCGTGATAGCTGTTCTCGATGCCGGTAATACCACCAATCCCTGAACCAATTGCAACACCAATACGTGGGGCGTTTTCCTCTGTGATCTCAAGTCCAGAGTCCTCAATAGCCTGAGAACCTGCGGCGATACCGTAGTGGATAAATTTATCCATTTTTCGTACGTCTTTCTTCGGCACATATTGTGTAACGTCGAAATCGTAGATAGGACCGCCAAAGTGGACGCTGAAAGGTTCAATATCGAAATGGGTAATCGGTTGAATACCACTCTTTCCTGCAAGAATATTCTCCCAGGCTTCTTTTACTGTATGTCCAACTGGCGCCACCATACCGAGCCCAGTTATAACAACCCTTCTTCCAGACATCTGAGACCTTCCCCCTATTGGGATCGTTTTAAAGCAAAAAAGCCGCAACCAGTCGTTATACGGCTGTGCGGCCTTGAGTTAAGCAAGCTAGAGTGTATCAGCTGTGTGAGTTGATATACTCGACGGCCAGTTTAACAGTGGTGATTTTTTCAGCGTCTTCATCTGGAATTTCAGTACCGAACTCTTCTTCCAGTTGCATGACCAGCTCGACAGTGTCAAGAGAGTCTGCACCCAGATCGTCCACAAATGAGGCTTCCAGGGTCACCTCGTCTTCAGATACACCTAGCTGTTCAACAACTATCTTCCTAACACGTT
>VMRY01000131.1 GCA_007713595.1 Sedimenticola thiotaurini | reverse complement strand
CTAAAAATTCACAGAGGGCAAAAAAATGGCGTATTTTCGGCTTTACACTATCTCTCAGGGATCGACACCATTAGTTGGGCTCTCAGTGTTTTACCAATCGCATCCAACGCCAAAAATTAAGTAGGCTCGCCAGAGATGATGCCAGATAGGTCAGCGCACAGGCACGCAAAATACGCCGCGCGGCGGGTAGTTGTTCCTGTTTAATGTAGCCCGATGCCAACAGAGGCATAGCACGCGAAAAACTGGCATTCCACTCGACTGGCAAGGTCATCAATTGCACCAAAAGACCGACACCCAGTGTGCTTGCAGCAGCAAGAAACATAATCACACCGGCTCCTGGTGCACGGGTAATCAATGTCAAGACAGGTACGGCAAACAGCAGAAAAGAACCTAACCGCTCAGCCACTTGAGCCACCCCTACCAGGCGAACTCGCCATCTGAATGGCGCATAACCCTGCGCATCCTGAATGGCGTGTCCTACCTCATGTGCTGCCGTAACAATCGCGGTGAGTGATCGTCCATCCAGATTCTGCGGCGACAGCCTGACAAAACCACTGACAGGATCATAATGATCACCTTGCCCCTCAGGTGTCGACTCTACCTTGACATGATTCAATGAAAGCCGTTTCAGAAGATGCCGGGCCAATTCGCCACCGGTACCTGGAAACTCCTGATCTTCCTTGCTATAGCGTGCCAAAACCGATCTGACCCACCATTGCGGTCCCAAAATCAACAAAACCAGGATGATAAGCAGAAGCACAAACTGCATGCCTTACCCCTCAAGCTGCAGGGCATCCGCCTTGCCTGCCTCTTCATCAACACTTTTCAACAACAGTGCTCCGGCTACAAACAAAATGGCTACCGATAATATGGAGAGACGCGGGCTTCCCGTTGCGAAACTGACGACCCCCATCAGAAGCGGCCCGAATACAGCCGCAAATTTTCCCAGCATATTATAAAAACCGAAAAACTCTGCCGGCTTATCCTTGGGTATCAGTCGCACATAGTAGGAGCGACTGAGTGCCTGTATACCGCCCAGAACCAAACCAATGGCAATGGCTAGCATATAGAATTCCCAGATTTGATCCATCTGGTAAGCCCAGAGAATAATCATCAGGTAGATGCCTATCGCCAGATAGATTCCCTGTCTGGCACCCCAGCGCCCCGCTAATCCGCCAAATAGAATGGCCGCTGGAAATCCAACGAACTGGGTAATCAGCAGGGCAATGATAAGCCCGTTTGAATCAAAGCCAAGTGAGAGACCATAATCAACGGCCATCCGCACTATCGTATCCACGCCATCAATATAGAGCCAATAGGCCAGTAGAAAAAGCCACGCCTGCCGCATAAGTTTCAGCCTTGAAAACGTGTCACGTAACTGTCCAAAACCCGCCTTAATACTCTGCTTCAAACCCATTATTTCACTGCTTTCCGGCTCAGGCACAAACAGCAACACTGGCACTGTAAACAGCGCCCACCAGACAGCAACCATTAGGAATGCGGCCTTAACCGCCGCTGCCGTATCGATCAGGCCAAACCAGCCGGGATTGAGTGTCATGACGACGTTCACTGCAAACAGAAGCCCCCCCCCCAGATAACCCAGAGCAAACCCGAAGGCAGACACTCGATCGACAGTTGTCTCATCGGAGACCTCGACCAGCAATGCATCATAGAAGATATTGCCACTGGAAAAACCGACAACGGCCAAGGCGTAGAGTGCCAAAGCCAGCCACCAACCACCGGCCGCGACTAAAAAAAGTGCGCCGGTCATTACAATCCCCATCGCGGCAAAATAGAGCAGAAAACGTTTTCTTGAACTGCCTCTATCAGCAATGGCACCCAACAGGGGGGCAATGATGACAACCACCAGGCTGGCCGCAGCATTGGCGCTTCCCAACATAAAGGTACTTTCACTGACAGTAAGACCAGCAGCCCAATACTGCTTGAAAAATAGCGGGAACAGACCGGCCATGACCGTTGTAGCAAATGCCGAGTTGGCCCAATCGTATAGCCCCCACGAGAGTACCCTCCTATCACGCCACAACACCTTCTGTTTCTCTGCCACTATTGCCCCTTGTACGCTAATCAGGTGTATCCCTGCTCACACAATTTACGCAGTGCCTTGCTGGCTGCGTCAAAGTGATCTTTCAACATTTCAAACAGCTCTGCTATACAGTCAAGATCATGCTCACGTGCTGCAATCTCAATCTGTTTAGCACTTTCAGCAAGCTGAACAGCGCCAACATTTGCACTGCTCGACTTCAAAGAATGAGCTGGCATTATGATCTGATTGGCATCGCCATCTAGTATGCCCGCCTCGATATCCCGCATCAGACCAGGAGCGGCCTCAAGAAAACTGTATATCAAGCTGACAAAATCCTCTTCCATTATTTCATAGAGTTCCTCAATTACGGATTGATCAATTACTGAATCATTTTGACGGCTGGAAGTTATCGACTGAACAGCCGCCACCCGATCAGATGAGGCTTGACGCTCCAACCGGGTCATTGCATCTTCGTTAGACTGTGATTCCAGATCACATCTGGGTAGCCATTGACTCAACATCAGGCGCAAAGTAGCCGGCATAATGGGTTTGGCCAGATAGTCATCCATACCCGAATCAAGACATTTCTCACGATCACCATCCATCGCATTTGCCGTCATGGCGATTACCGGTAATCGGGAAAGTCCCTTGGTTGCCTCTCTGAGACGAATGGCCCGGGTGGCCTCATAACCATCCATGCGAGGCATCTGGCAGTCCATTAAAACCAGATCATAGTGTTGGTCATTAATGGCACTCAGTGCAGCAAGGCCATCGTGGGCGATATCGCACTCCAGTCCTAAACGCCGCAACATCTTTTTTGCCACATTCAGGTTAACCAGATTATCTTCCACTATCAGCACATGACCCATGAGTTGGACCTGACTCTCCTCTAATTCAGCCGACACAGAAACGGTAGACATTGACACAGTCTCATCCCATGTATCTGCCTGGCTATCTGAAAAGAGAAATTGATTCGAGATTTCGTCACACTCATTCGCTGATCTGTCACGAAGTGGACTTTGAACATCCATCGTCCGTTCCAGAACACGCTGTAACTCACTCTTCTTTATCTGCCTGGGGAGCGTGGCATCGACACCCAGACGAATCATCGATTGAACGGCATCGCCAATCAGTATCAGCTTCACCCCGCCAAGGGCAGGTGTAGCGTTAATTTCCTGCAGAAAAGCATTTAATCGCCCACCCAGCGACTTAGTGTCAACAATGATCAACTCATAAGCCCAGCTATCCCCCAGTGCCGCGGTGGAAAGGAGATTAGACAAGGCCTCGGATGGCAACTCAACCCGTTGATGAAACACCCCCCAGTCACTGAGATACTGTTCCATTTTTTGCAAATGCCGGTCTGGATTACCAACCAGCATGACCCGCAGCCCCTCAAGACTTAGTCTGTCAGGAGGGATATCACGAACAGATTTTCGCATCGGTACAACAAACCAGAAAACTGACCCTTTACCCCGCTCAGATCTAACGCCAATCTTGCCACCCATCAGCTCCACCAGGCGCCTTGAGATAACCAGACCCAGTCCCGTTCCACCGTGCTTCCGCGTGGTCGAGGCGTCAGCTTGGTTAAATGATCTAAACAGCCTGGCCTGGATCTCCTCACTGATACCATCACCGGTATCTTTTACGGCAAAAACGATTTCGATGGTTTTCCGACTGTTACCGCGACAAGCCACCTCCACCATGACACCACCCTGGCCGGTAAACTTGATGGCATTGCTGACCAGATTGGTTAAAACCTGACGTAAACGAATGGGATCGCCTTGTACAACAGCCGGCACGCCTGCTGTGATCTTATAGTCCAGATCCAGGCCACGACGTTCAGCACTCTTGGCCATCATGACGACTACAGACTCGACCAGATCATGCAGGTTAACCTCTATAGATTCCAGATCGAGTTTTCCCGCCTCTATCTTAGAAAAATCGAGAATATCGTTAATAATGCTCATGAGATGGTAGGATGAATTGAGTGCCGTATTTACAAACTGACGCTGCTCTCTATCCAGCTTGGATTCACGCAGAATCTCCAGCAGTGGCACAATGCCATTAAGCGGCGTTCTGATCTCATGGCTCATGGTCGCAAGAAATTCGCTTTTTACCATGTTGGCTGTCTCGGCAGCCTCTTTTGCCAGGTAGAGCTCCTGTTCAACATCCCGCCGCCGTTCATCTTCATTACTTAGCTTGGAGTGCAGCCCGACCATCTCCACTCGGGCCAGATTGAGTTTGCCACTCACATTTTGTTTACCTGCACGCAGCCTGGCAATAATACCGTACAACACAGAATAGGCCGCAGTTGAGAGACTTAATCCAATGACTATCCCAAGCAAGATCACCACCAGCGTACTGGATGGCCATACATCCGTCTGATAAATGACCAGTAGAAGTGATGCCAGAAAACTAGCCATATAGATCAAGGCCATCAGGTCGATGGCGGCCATAAACATGATCAAAAGTAATGTGCTGGCTCCAGTAGACAGCAGAATGAGCAGCCCAATATCGGTCTGGTAATGTGGCAGAGTGTAGGCAGCAACTCCACCCCACAGCATACCTAAAAGCAGCGTGCTCGGCAGGGGATAATATTCCCAGCGCGCTACCTCCAGCCAATCCGGTTTTTTCAGGTACCACGCATACCAGAGAGCTATCTGTGTGAAACCTATAACCACCAGAGCTCCTGACAACAGGGCAACGGGCCCCTCTGTCCTCCCATTAAGACCAAATACAGCTACCGCGATCATCACAGTCGCCAACCCGGCAAAGCCAAGCCCAGAGTAAAAGAGCCTTACTCGCTCGAGGGTGATCAACAGTGATCGCGTTATCTTGCTATCTGGCATGTGGGTTCCATGATTTACAGATTGAGCGCATTAATCTACAACAGTCTGTCATCACTTCTCTTCGTTGACTACAGTTACCTGCCCTTCAGTTTACAATGCCAGGCACAGGTCTAATACCAAGCATTAAGGTTAGTTTAGTAACGGCATAATCTTGATTTTTTTATAACCCAAATGCCCATTCACACAGGGCTATAATTTGATAGGATCACTGGAACTTGCCAGATGATGTATTATGCAAAAAATACTCGCGAAACAGCCGCGCAAAAAATCAGTATACCCGCATACCAAGGACTAGCGTAAATGTCTGATATACAAGAAAAAGAACGCGAACTGAAGGCGGCTTTCATCCAGCATCTACCAGCAAGGATTGCCAGCATCAGCCGCGACTGGGGCGAACTCGTGATTGGTAACTTGGATGATGAACAGCTTTTAAAGCTCTATCAGAAGGTCCAGAATCTTACAGGTGCGAGTGGCCGCTACAGTTTAATCAATCTAAGTGAAAGCAGCTTCTCCTTTGAAGTCTATCTTAATGCTTTGGTAGGTACCAATCGCCAGCCGACATCTGATCAGAAAGAGACGGGCGGCTCACTGCTCTCTGCCATGAAACATGAGATGGAGCTGATTCGTAGTAAATCGGGCATTGAGCAGCATAAGGAAATACTCGTCTATCTGCTTCAAGCCAGCAATGATCTGGCACCTGGCCTTTCTGACCTGCTGGAAGAACAGGAGTGCACAGTCCTGAGCTTTCATCATCCCGATGATGTCGAGGGTGAAGTTCAAAGACGGCTACCTGATGTCCTGATCATTGATGCCTCTTTCCTTTCAAAAATTGGGCTGTTAAATCGTGAACTGGCGATTCAGCAGGAGTATCAAAAGAAGCAGGTAGGTATTATCTGCCTCAGTCAATCAAGAGATCTGGAGCAGCGCCTGCTGGCGCTCAGGAGCGGGGTAGATGCGTACTATCTCACGCCAATAAATACCCATGATCTGGTGGAGAAGGTTCTTGATATCGCCTCCCCAAAGGAGGATAGATACCGAATCCTGGTGGTTGAAGACGATCCCTCGCAAGCCGACTTTGCAGCCTCCATCTTGCAAAAGAGCGGTATGAAAACACTGGCGCTTACCGATCCAATGAAAGTAATCGATGCACTGGATGAGTTTCGTCCGGATCTGATTCTGATGGATCTCTATATGCCGAATGCCAATGGTATTGAGCTCACCGCCATTATTCGCGAGCATCCTGCATTCATAATGACACCCATTGTATTTCTTTCCGGGGAACAGGATACCGATAAGAAACTGCATGCCCTGAGTGTAGGCGGGGAAGATTTTTTTTCTAAGCCAATAAGCCCCCGGCAATTGAT
>VMRY01000001.1 GCA_007713595.1 Sedimenticola thiotaurini | reverse complement strand
TTCCTGGTAGGTTGGCTGATCAATCTGGGCGTACCGTTTCAAATTGTAGGAATCTATATGTTCTTGTTTGGTACGCAGACCCTGTTTCTACTCTTTACTGCCCGTCGTACCGGTTATCGTATGGTTGATAACGTACTCGCACTGGCGCTGGGTATGGAGGAGGACAAAAAAACGCCGCTTGGGAAAAAGCGGAAATAAGGTGACTCAGTGGGGAACGGGGTTAGCTGACGACAACCAGGTCTTTAAGTCGGAGTGGCTTTCTGGTTCTTCTGTAGGCTACCTGGGCTAGAAACAACTCTCCAGCAGCCAAGGCGTCGGTTAATGCATTATGGGCCGGGTAGCGGGGTAGCCCATAACGTGCGCGGGCCTTGGCCAGGCGCAAATCCCCTGAGCGAATGGCCTTATCCTGCATGCGAAACTGCCGAACTTCCAGTGCCAGCGTATCCACCACTGGGCAGAGGAAGGGGAAGCCATAGATATTCATGCAGGCGTTATTCAGAAACTCATACTCAATTGCCGCATGGTGAGCCAGCAACGCTTTCCCTTTCAATGCGTTTAACACGATCGGAAGAACCTCCTCCAGTTTCCTGGCCCCACCCGCTTCATCATCCAGAATACCATGTACCACAGCGGAGGCTTCCGGGATGTCCATGGTCGGTCGGGCAAGAATGTGAGTGGCACTACTCAGGAGCAGGTGGTCGCCTTTGATGGTGGCGTAGCCGACACTCAATATCTGATCTTGTTTTGCTTCCAGGCCGGTCGTTTCAAAATCAAGTGCCAGATAGTCGACTTGCCGCCAATCCAGATCACGGTTTGGGAAAGGGGTCTCATAGTAGTCCAGCAAAGGGGAGTCCGGCATCTTCCTGGTCCACCAGTTCCGCCGTTCTTCAAGATTAAAAAGGTGCTTCCAGATCGACATCTCTACCTCAGGTAGCGCTGACTCAGCACGCTTTGCATGGTGCGGACAACAGAGAAGGCGTCCTTTAGGTGGCTGCGTTCAAAATGGGAGAGATCATCAGGTGACATATAGTTATCTGGCGGAATCCCAGCGCGGATCTGTTTGGCCTGGTGCTTGATGCGCAGTGAGCTGACAAACTCCAGAGCATCGCGTAGATCATGTGCACCGCCATGCGATACCTCACCGCCAGAGGCCACCTCTTTCAGGCGGTCCTGGGTGTTAATGGCCTGGCTGCCAGCCGCTAGGGCATACACCCGGGCCAGGTCGACAATTGGCACAATACCGTTGTGTTTCAAATCAAAGGTGTGATCATGTTCGCCGCCGCTAATCAGTACAAAATTGCGGAAAAATCCCAGCGGCGGCTTGAAGCTCAGGGCATTGCCCGCCATGTAGGCAAGAAATATTTGATTGCCGCGGGTTTTGTTCAACAGGTATTCACGCAACTCTGTGAACAGGCGTTTCTCACCGGCAATGCAGCGTAAGTCGAAAAATACACAGGTCAACATCAGTGCCTTCGGCTCCGGCTGGTCTACCCAGCCGTCAAAATAGTTCTTCCAGGTTGCCAGGGGTTGGCGCCATTTGTCTGTTGTGGCCATCATCTCACCCGGGCAGTAGACATAACCACAGGCGTTCAGACCATCACAGACAAACTGGGACAGCTTTTTGAAATAGTCGCCATGCTCTGAGGGAATGTAGCTGTCATCCAGCAGCAGGCAGTTGTCCTGATCTGATTTTGCAGTCTGCTCACTGCGGGCCTGGGAGCCAGCAGCCACCCAGGCGTAGGCAACGGGCGGTGGACCAAACTGCTCTTCGGCCAGTTGCAGCAGGCGCGTGGTGATTGAATCGACTACCGCAGTAATAACGTGCCCGATACTATTGGACGTTGCGTCTGCTGCGGCGAGGTTGAGCAGTAGCTGAGGTAGCTTGGCGCTGATGCTGGCCAGGCCACTGACCTCGTCCTGTTTGTAAATAGAGCTGACCAGATAAACCGCCGAGGTGGTGTGGCGCTCGGCAAAATCTGTGGCCGTGAGCATGCCGGCTATCTTGCCGTTACGCAGTATTGGCAGGTGGTGAATGTTTGTTCTGGCCATTTGTAGCATGGCATCAAAGGCGTAATCACTGGCATCCAGTGTATAAGGATCCGGGGTCATGATTTCACTGATTGGCAGACTGGTATCCAGTCCTTTTGCCACGACACGCCTGCGCAGGTCACGATCCGTCACAATGCCGGTCAGTGACTCATCCGCCTCGGTGATGAGGATAGATGACACACGTTCATCAGACATGACCTCAGCAGTTTGCTGAATGGTTGCAAATGGCGGCATGGTGATGGGGAGGCGGCTGATCATTTCGCCAATCTGGGTGGCCATCAGTCCAAGTTGGCTACTGCCATCCTCGCCTGTGTTGCTGATGGCATCGCGGAGACGATCGCCTCCTGCGGGCTCAAAGAAATAGGAGAACTGCGGATGCTCCCGGCAAAACTCGTCAACATCTGCGGCAGGGAGTTGGTATACGAGGCTGTCCTCCAGGGCGGTTCCTGTAAACCGTTCATGACCCTCCATATGCGAAGCGCGATAGCCAAACAGGTCACCCTCTCCCAGGCGGGCAAGAAGTTCATCTTGCAGGCCATGAATCTCGACGGCACCTGATCGAACGAGATAGAGATAGTCGTCAATACTGCCTGCAGCAGGAATGGTGGCGTCGCGTCTGAAATACCGGACCTGCAACTTTCCCGGCATCTTGTCGAGTGCCTGGTCTGGTAGTTGATCGAAGGGGTGATGGGCGGAGAGAAAATCCCGGATCTCAATCAGTTCGATTTCCATGTTTTATCCTGCTGTATGCATTGGGAGTTTATTTTTCATGCACTGTAGTTGCTGCCAGGCAAAAAAAAGGGCCTGCACGAGGCAGGCCCTATCTTACATCACATTAACGTATGTGATTAGTGGCCAGTAGCAGCGCCGGATCCTTTGGGGATGCGGATGTCCTCGACCATGTGCTGGATATGCTCGGGTGGCTCTGCAGTCACCTTAGATACCAGGATTGCTGAAGCGAAGTTCAACATAGCACCCACAGCACCGAACGCCTCTGGGGAGATGCCCAGGATGTGGTTGTCTGGGGTATTGGCTGCCATCGCGGTACCAGGGATGAAGAACCAGCCCTTGAACCAGAAGATGTAAACCAGGGTAGAGGTGATACCCACCAGCATGCCTACAACTGCGCCAGTATTGTTAATGCGCTTGTTGAAGATACCCATCATCAATGCAGGGAAGATGGATGCTGCGGCCAGACCGAAGGCCAGGGCTACTGTCTGCGCGGCGAAGCCGGGAGGATGAAGTCCCAGATAACCCGCCACAGCGATTGCGCCTGCCATAGCCACACGAGCCGCCAGCAGTTCGCCTTTCTCCGAGATGTCAGGCTTGAAGATGCCCTTCAGCAGATCGTGCGAGATTGACGAGGCAATAGCCAGAAGCAGGCCTGCAGCGGTAGAGAGTGCTGCAGCCAGACCACCCGCTGCCACCAGGGCGATTACCCAGTTAGGCAGTTTAGCGATCTCTGGGTTGGCCAGTACCATGATGTCACGGTCAACCTTCAGCTCGTTGGTATCACCGTTACGGTACTCAATACGGCCATTCTTGTTTTTGTCTTCGAACTTGAGCAGACCGGTGGTCTCCCAGTTCTTGAACCACTGTGGACGTGCCTCATACTCCATGGCGCCATCAGCCGCCGCGACCGGGCCAGGCTGTACGGTGTTTGCCAGGTTCAGCATGGCCATGGCACCGACCGCAGGAGCAGTGGTGTAGAGGATACTGATGAAGACCAGTGCCCAACCAGCTGAAGAACGCGCGTCCTTTACCTTGGGTACGGTGAAGAAGCGGATGATAACGTGTGGCAGACCTGCGGTACCGATCATCAGCGAGAAGGTGTAGAGCACCATATTCAGCGTGCCACCTTTCTGCGCCGTGTACTGCGAGAATCCAAGATCCACAACCGTCTGATCCAGTTTCGTTAACAGCGGGGTGCCATCGGCTACACTACCAAACAGACCCAGCTGTGGCACTGGGTTGCCGGTCAGCTGGAGTGAGATGAAGATAGCCGGGATGGTGTAGGCCATGATCAGTACGCAGTACTGGGCGATCTGGGTATAGGTGATACCCTTCATGCCACCAAGTACGGCGTAGAAGAACACGATCGCCATACCGATCAACAGACCGGTGGTGAAGTCAACTTCCAGGAAGCGGGAGAAGGCTACACCGATACCCTTCATCTGGCCGATTACGTAGGTAATAGAGGCTACGATCAGACAGATAACGGCAACGACACGTGCGGTTTGTGAATAGTAACGGTCACCGATGAACTCTGGTACGGTGAACTTGCCGAACTTACGTAGGTAAGGGGCAAGCAGCATGGCCAGCAGTACATAACCACCGGTCCAGCCCATCAGGAACAGGGATGCGTCATAACCTTTGAAGGCAATCAGACCCGCCATGGAGATGAAAGAGGCGGCCGACATCCAGTCAGCTGCCGTTGCCATACCGTTGGCAACCGGGTGAATACCCCGACCAGCGGCATAGAACTCACCGGTGCTACTGGCGCGAGCCCATACGGCGATACCCATATAGAGCGCGAAGGTCAGACCGACGACAATAAATGTTAATGTTTGTAGTTCCATTAATTGAACCCCTTAATTAGTCTTCTTGGACGCCAAACTGACTGTCCAATTTGTTCATTTTGTAGGCGTAGACAAAGACCAACACCAGGAAAACGATCATGGAGCCCTGTTGGGCGAACCAGAATCCAAGGTCAGTTCCACCAACGGCTATGCCCGACAACATGGGGCGAAGTAGGATGCCGAAACCGTATGAACATACGGCCCAGATTACCAGGCAAATCGTAATGAGTCTGACATTGGCCTTCCAATAGGCCATTCCAGACGTATCTTGTGTACTCATTATTTAAGTCCTCCGGATTATAAGTAGTTCGCGCTCGTCTCAACCCGCAGGCCCGGCCAACTACAGATGCATCATAGCCGGGTCATATCGGGTCGAATTCCATCTGAACACAGATTTGGGAATCCTCCCCAGGCGACCGCGCTTCATTCTGCATGATTTGGGCCAGGAAATACAATTACTTGTTAATTCATAAGCATAATGAATAAGGGGTTGTTTGGGAGCGCCGCCAGCGTTGCGTGTTTGTTACCACAAGTAGCGAAACCGTGGGCGGAGTGCGCCATAACTGTTACTTAAGGTAACATGAATGTACTATTTCGAATTGTATGTGGGTGAGTGTATAGCTGGGGATTCGACTGGTTTATAATCCAACACTAATGAACAGCTTTCTTAATAATACGCTGGCGTTGGCCCTTGATTCAGCACCCTGGTTGCTATTCGGGCTGCTGGCCGCCGGTTTGATACAGGCGTGGCTACCGATCAAGCTGGTTGGGCGTTCCCTTGGTGGCCACGGAGTATTACCTGTGATTCGGGCGGCAATCATAGGTGCGCCCTTACCGCTCTGCTCCTGTAGTACTTTGCCTGCTGCCATCTCGCTACGCCGAGCCGGTGCCTCAAAGGCATCGACCACCGCCTTTCTGATTGCTACGCCCGAGACAGGGGTGGACTCTGTGGCCCTCTCCTGGGTGCTGTTGGGGCCGGTTATGGCAATCATCAGGCCGCTCTCTGCGATTCTTTCAGCCATCACGGCTGGTCTGCTGGTTGGCCGGATTGAGGCCAGGGAGTCCGTTGAACCAAACCCAACACCTGTTGCAGCAGTATCGCAGGGTACGGAGTGTGGCTGTTGCAGTAACGAAGAGCCGACGCAAGAGCCTGTGTCTCAGACCCTATGGGGGCGCACTTGGGGCGGCTTGGTGTATGCCTTCACTGATCTGCTGGATGATCTGGCGCTCTGGCTGCTGGTCGGGCTGCTAGTCGCCGGTTTGGTCATTACCCTGGTACCACCCAATCTACTGAATGACTGGGGCAGTGGTTTTTTTGCCATGCTTCTGATTATGCTGATCTCTGTACCAATGTATGTCTGTGCCACGGCCAGCACTCCGTTGGCCCATGCCATGCTGTTTGCAGGTGTATCACCGGGCACGGTACTGGTATTCCTGCTGGCGGGGCCAGCCAGTAATCTGGCCGGTCTGATACTGGTGCGCAAGGAGTTGGGTACAAAGGCATTGTATGCCTACCTGTTTGGTGTTGGTGGTGTCAGTATACTGCTCGGCCTGACCCTGGATTGGCTAATTGATCTGCTGGGTCTGGATCTTCTGGCTGGACTAGCTCATGTGGGTAATCAAGCCTATGAGTTGCCACTTCCGCTCTCCATGTTCAGTCTGCTCATTTTACTTGCATTTGCCATTCGGCCAGTACGACGCTACCTGCTACGAGGAAAGGTCAAGGAAGATGGCAGCTGCTGCAGTTAGTCTTATTAAGCAGCAGTTAAAATAAATATCTGCTTGTTTTATGTTGTGATGGAAGTGATGACAGAAATATCGCATTTTGATTCAGCCGAAGCCTACCAGTCTGCATTCTTTTCTGGTTTGAGAGAGATGCTGCAGGGCTATGACGAGCTGGGGGTGTTTATCCTGGTTCTGGCTAATGCCATGATTGATCCAGATGCCTGGGAGTCGTTGTCGGGACCGTTACAGAAAAAGTTTGACCGATTGGCGTCGTTTCATGGCTCTTCACTGGATGATGCCAATGACGATAGACAGGTTTTTCGGCAGTTGATGAAGCTGGGTTTCGATTCGATTCAACCCATCCTACTGCGTCATGTCGGTCCCTGGGAGCTACAATTTAACCCGCTCAGAACGTTGCGACCTGCGCGCATGACGGCAGCGGCGCTGCAGGGGATTTCTGCCCCTTTTAATCCGGATGGATTCCATTTTGCCAAGCCCTTCCTGCGCAAGGAGACCTTATGGCGTGGGCCGCTAGCGGGGCGGGATGTGTCGCTGTTATATAACAAATTCCCTTTTACCCAGCTGATGGGTCTGCTGGTACCAGAGGCCCGTGATGGGCAACCGCAGTTTCTTCAGCACGCTGATCATGCGTATATTTGGCGGCTGCTGGATCAGTTAGGGCAATCAATGCCAGGGGTTGGTTTGGGCTACAATAGTTTTGGCGCTTATGCCTCTGTCAATCATCTCCACTTTCATCTGTTTATGCGGGAAACGGCGCTGCCTATAGCGTTTGATCGTTGGAGTCACAATGGTGGCAACGAGCCTTATCCGGCGAGCTGCAGCCGGTTTAACTCTGAGTCAGAAGCGTGGCGATATATTCAAGATCTGCATGCCCGTAAGATCCCCTATAACCTGCTTCTCTTTCCTGGTCTGCTCTATTGCCTGCCCCGATCAGCGCAAGGCGGACGTGAACTGCCTGTTTGGAGTGGCGGGTACGGCTGGTATGACATGGCGGGGGGTTGCGTGCCGCTGAGTGAGCAGCATTTTCAGCAGTTGGATGAGCAGCAATTGGCAGCTGAGTTGTGTGCGGTCTCTGTTACGCCGTGACGAGTTCATCCATTCCCATTTGCAGATGGGGTAGTATTGGGGCAGGTGCAAACAACTGTTGCGCATATCGATTGCTGCGTACCAGGTTGCGTATGGTTAATGGTTGTGGTTTTCCCAGGTAGTACCCCTGGATGAAATTGACCCCGATAGACTTCAACTGATCAGCAGTAGTCCGGCACTCAACAAACTCGGCTATGGTCTGTTTTCCCATAATCTGACCTACCCGGATCATCGCCTTGACCATGGCGAAATCCTGCGGGTCAGAGATCATATCCCGCACAAATGAGCCATCAATTTTTAGATAATCGACAGGCAGCTGCTTGAGATAGGCGAAAGAGGAGAGGCCACTGCCAAAATCATCCAGCGCAAATCGGCAGCCCAGTGCCCGCAGCGATGTGATGAACTCTTCTGCCCTGTCAATGTTGGTAATGGCGGCGGTTTCGGTAATCTCAAAACAGATTGCACTGGGTGGGAATTCGGCGTCTTTCAGCCGCTTGGTAATCTGCTTGAGCAGTGTGTAATCACCAATTGAATAGCCTGAGAGATTTATCGAGATCACCCCAAAGTGTGCATCAAAACGAGCGTGGTGATTCATCCAGTTGAAAGTGGTATCGATCACCCAGCGGTCAATCGCATTGATGAGGCCAAACCGCTCTGCCGCCGGAAGAAAGGCGCATGGGGAGATAATCCGGCCCTCTTCATCCTTCAGTCTTAGCAATACCTCAATATGCCTGGCTGAGCTGTTCCCCTCGGCGAGGGAGGTGATCGGTTGGAAATAGAGGCACAACTTCTGCTGTTCCAGTGCTTCAGTCAGTCTGTTAACCCAACTCATTTCGCTGAAGCGCTGTTCCAGCTCCTGATTTTTCGCATCCGCAATATGATACCGATTTCGCCCAGTATCCTTGGCTGTATAACAGGCGGCATCTGCCGCACTCAGCGCTGTTGTCTTGTTAACTGTGTCCCTGTCTATTGGGTAGATGCCAATGCTGGCAGTGACCGTGAAAGTTTTGCTACCCCAGGTAAAGCGGAAGTTTCTAATCGCTTCTAAAAGTTGCTCTGCCACATGGGTTGATGCCTCAAGTGCGCAGTTTCTCAGCAGAATGCCAAACTCGTCACCACCCAGTCGAGCGAGGGTATCCCCCTTGCGCAGACAGTAGTTGATCACGGCAGTCAGATCGCGCAGCATGGCGTCACCAGCGGTGTGCCCGCAGGTGTCATTAATCACCTTGAACTGATCCAGATCCAGGTAGAGCAGGGTGTGCAGTTTCTTGTCTGACTGGGCAGTGATGACCGCGTCATTGATTAATTGCTCAAATGACTGACGATTAATCAGGTGCGTTAAAGAATCATGGGTCGCCTGATGGAATATCTGTTGGTGACGTTCAGTGGTCTGTCGCACCACCAGATAGGCAATCCCCAGGCTGATCAATAACAGCAGGGCGGTCAGCCAGAAGAGAAAACTTTCAGTGTTTGTATAATCCACTTGGCCTGATTGTATGGCCTTATTGGTATTCAACTTAACCAGCTCGATTAACTGATTCAGGTGGGTTGAAACGATAGCTTGTCCTACCTTCACCTGTGCCACCAGTGGTTGCAGTTTCTCCTCTGCGGCTCCAACCAGCAGGTATTCCATCATGCTTTCAGTGAGGGGGTGAATCTGCTGAAGGGATGATTCCATCTGCAGCAGCAGACTGCGCTCATGAGGGTTCAGTGTTAGAGCGGCAAATTTATCCCGGTGACTGAAAAAGGTTTGCAGGTGCTGATTTAACTGCCGTTGCTCCGTAGAGCGCAGTAACAGATCAGTTTCGTGCATGGCGTTATACAGGCTGCCTGTCTGGCGTTGCAAGGCATCGCGCATGCTATAGACCAGTTCCAGTTTCTGGCTGCTTAGGCTGACCTGATGGGAAACCCGTTCATTGGCATTGCCCATCTGAATGATGGTGATACTGACCGTGGCCAGGGCTAAAACCAGAATGGTGAGGAAACCAAGGGTGATGATGAAGCCCGTGTCCTGCAGAGGCGATGCGCCATCTGAAATGGAATGGGCAGGCTGGTTGCTACACGGCGGCTTGTCTGCCAATGGGGCTGTATTGGGATTATTGCTCAACTGCAAATACTCAGGGTTTATCTACTTCGTTCCCTGAATCTATTTGCACCGCACAATAACGGTTATCTACCTGTTTGGCTATCGGAATTTAATGTTGGCTACTGATGTGGTCTAAAAATAGCCGCGCCTGGTTTATTTATCCGGCATTTCAATGCCGTAACTGCGGATTCGGGTATTCAGTGTCGGGCGTGAGATATCGAGTATCTGGGCAGCACGTTTCTTTTCGAAACCGGTAAACTGAAGAATGTTTTCAATATGCTCTTTCTCAAGTTCTTGAATACTCTTGATAAATAATGGAAGGCGAGCCTGAGGTGTGTTGCTTTCGAGTTGCAAGGTCTCTGGTAGCAGCACGTCATTGGGGGAGAGGAGAACCGCCCGGCGCAGGGCATTTTCCAGCTCCCGAACATTGCCTGGCCAAGGATAGCTCTTCAATTGTGCCATTGTCTCTTCGGGAATCATATCAACGGAGCGCCCCATCTCCTGGCGGATCTTTTCCATAAAGTACTGTACCAGCAAGGGGATATCCTCCTGTCGTTCCCGCAGGGTGGGCAGCTCAATAGTGACCACCTTGAGTCGATAGTAGAGATCCTGGCGAAAAGTGCCACTGCTTACCATAGTGGCCAGGTCTTTGTTGGTTGCGGTGATAATACGGACATCGCTTTTTATCGTCTCATTGCCGCCCACCCTTTCAAACTCCCGTTCCTGGAGAAAGCGCAACAGCTTGAGTTGGATATCTGGTGAGATCTCGGATATCTCATCCAGAAACAGGGTACCGCCATGGGCCAGTTCAAATTTCCCCATTTTCTGTTTCACTGCGCCGGTAAAGGCCCCTTTTTCATGCCCGAACAACTCGCTCTCCAGCACCGTCGGTGCGAGTGATGAGCAGACCAGGGGTATGAAGGGATAGTTGCGATACTGCCCGTTGTAGTGGATCGCCCGTGCCACCATCTCCTTGCCTGTCCCGCTCTCGCCGTAGAGCAGAACCGAGGCGCGGGTATCAGCGACGGCACCGATGGTTTTATAGACCGCCTTCATGCTCTTGCTTCGGCCGACAATGACATTCGGCTGGTAGTGGCACTCGGTTGTGTCACAAAAAGAGATGCCTTTTTCCGAGAGACTGGCCCGCTCACTGATCTTGGTGATCACCTCATCCAGTTGATCCAGATCGAGGGGCTTTCCAAGGTGATCGAAGGCACCCAGGCGGATCGCCTCGATAGCCGTATGCATATCATCATAGGCCGTAATCATGACCACCGGCAGTGTAGGCTTCTGCTGTTTGATCAGCTTGAGAACCTCAAAGCCATCAAGCTTGGGTAGTCGCAGGTCCAGTAGCACCATGTCAATGGCTTGGGCAAGTGCGATATCCACGCCTTCCTGGCCGTCGCCAGCTGTCAGGACCTCGAAACCCTCTTCGATCAGATGCAGTTCCAAGGTACGGCGAATGGCACGATCATCGTCTACGATCAGGGCTTTTTTCATCTCTTATTCTCGCTTTTGTCGGTTGGTCCATCCAATGGCAAGAGTAGATTGAAGCAGGTCTTATCACCCTGGACGCTGTCTACCGTTATCGTGCCCTGATGCCGTAACACGATGCCTTGCAGAGTGGGTAGCCCAAGACCACCACCCGATACCTTGGTCGTATAGAAAGGATCGAACACCTTCTCGATATCAGCTTCGGCTATGCCCTGACCATTGTCTATGACGCGCAGAGAGAGGTAGGGGCGATGACGGCGTACGATCAGGCTCAGCTCCCGCTGTCCGTTGCTCTCCTCCAGTGATTCTATGGCGTTGGATACCAGGTTCAGTATCACCTGCTCAATCTGTTCCGGATCACATACCACGGTGAGTTCGTCGTTTAATTGCAGTTCAGTGGTAATCTGAGCGCTCTTGAAGCGCTGGGAAAAGAGTTGCATGACCCGATGAATGATCGGATTCAGGCTGGTGCGTTCCAGGCGTAAGGGGCGCGCTCGGGCAAAATCCATCACGTCATTGACCAGTCTGTTCAGTCGCAGTATCTCCTCTTCCACGATGCTAAAGTGCTCTTCCAGGTGGCCTTCCGCATTGGATCGTTTTCGGATCATCTGAATATTCATCCGAATTGCCGAGAGCGGATTGCGGATTTCGTGTGCCAGACCCAGGGCGAGGTGTCCAACAGCCGCCAGTTTCTTTGACGATAACAGCTCATCAAAGGTGGATTCTAACCGGGCGCGTGCCTCTGCCAGGTCTTTTGTGCGACGCTCAATCTGTACAGAGAGGGTGTGGTTCCAGGAGAGCAGGGCACTGAGCAGGATGAAGGTGCCGGTGAAGATGATCACAACCAGGGTGCCTGAGTAGCGTTCCTGTTGCTGCATAAAGGAAGTGAGCAGGGCATCCACCTCACGGGTTGGTGTAGCCACACCCAGTGTCCAGAGTCGCCCCTCTATTCTGACGGGCTGATAACCCACCAGCTTGCTGACTGATTTGTCGGGATCAGCCGGGTCGACAAACTCATAGGTCCCGGTTCCCGGCTTGCCATCCTGCATAGAGACCAGTAGCTCATAGAGCTTGGGCCACCGCGGAAGAAAGGTCTCCTTAAATCCCTGGTCAGTGACCCGGCCGAGTGGATCCACCAGTACCGATTGTTGATTGTTATCTATCAGCCAGGCGTAGCCGTATTCACCAATCCTGACCGAGAGTATTTGCCGTTTGGCCAGCTTGTCGAAGTTGAGCGTAAACATGGCCACGCCATTGAAACGACCCTCTTTGCTATAGATGCCTTGGGCCACAATCAAGGCCTTGTCGCCCCGATTCTGACCACCCTCCAGTCGCATGAAGGGGGAGAGGTACATCTGTCCTGGCTTCCCCTTGTCTCTGGCCCACTGGTAATAGTCTCTCCAGGCATAGTTCCGACCCAGGGTGTAATCATCGGAGGGACTGATGGCGACCACCGTGCCGGCTGCATCGAACACTACCAGGTCGATAATATCCGTCTCCATCAGGCTCTCGTACATCCGCTGCAGGCTGTTGTTGAGTTGTTGTGCCCGTTCCCGTGTTACACCTTGATCTTCAAACAGACTGGCGACCAGACTCAGGTTTCTGCGGAATGTGGCAAAGGTCTCTTCGATCGAGTGGGCCGCCTGCTCTGCCAGGGTCAGTTGCTGCTGATTGTACTGTTCGAAGAAACGTTTCTGTGCTTCCAGCCGAACAGCATCCGTAGTCTGGAGAATGCCGATCAGTGCTGCGGTGCTGACGCCAACCAGCAGACAGATGGCTACCCACAGCCAGAAAGGGTTGCTGATACTGATGGAGCTGAATAGTCGTCTGATCGGGTGCATAGTGGTCCCGTCATTCTACACAGAATCAATTTCAGTGTGCCATGTGTGAGTAGTTTTAGATCCTGGCGGCTAAACTGAGCGATCACACCCCTAAAAAGTGTTTATGCAGTTGCGGATTTTCCAGCAACTCACGGGACTTTCCGTGGTAGACCACCTCGCCCTTGTTGAGGATATAGTTTCGATCGCAGATCGGTAACAGTGCATTGATGTCTTTGTCGACGATGATGCTGGCGATGCCGGTTGATTTGATATGACGGATGACGACCCAGATCTCCAGTCGGATCAATGGTGCAAGGCCTTCAGTCGCTTCATCAAGGATAATCAGATCAGGGTTGGTCATCAGGGCGCGGGCAATAGTCAGCATCTGCTGTTCGCCACCCGACAGTTGATTGCCCATGTTGGTTAAGCGTTCACCCAGTCTGGGGAAAAGCTCCAGTACACGCTGCAATGTCCACTCATCCCGACCATTGGGGCCTTTGCGGGCTGCCATGTTAAGGTTTTCCAGCACACTTAGGTTTGGAAAGATGCCACGATCCTCTGGCACGAAGGCGATACCCTGGCGAATGATCTGGTGGGTGCGGAGTCTGCTGGCATCTTTACCGCGAATGCTGATCTTGCCTCTGCGTGGCGGTGTCAGTCCGATTAGCGAACGCAACGTGGTCGTCTTACCCATGCCGTTACGACCCATCAGACTGACGGTTTCACCTGGATCAATATGCAGGTCGATGCCGTGCAGTATATGGCTGTCACCATAATAGGTGTGCAGGTCCTCCACTTCGATCAGGGGTGTCACTCTCTCCATGTTCATGCGGCATCCTCCTCGTGGCCGAGATAGGCGTCCTGAACTGCCTTGCTGTTACGTATCTGCTCTACACTACCTGTTTCCAGTTCCGCGCCATCGACCATGACCGTGATTCGGTCAGCCAGGGAGAAGACGGCATCCATATCATGTTCAATCAAGATCAGTGTCTGCTCTTTTGCCAACTCTTTCAGAAGTTCAGTGACCTGCTGTGACTCTTCTGTGCCCATCCCGGCCAGGGGTTCATCCAGGAGGAGCAATTCAGGCTCAGTCGCCAACATCATGGCGATCTCCAGTTGTCGCTGTTCACCGTAACTCATGGTGGCGGCAATCTGGTTACGTTTACTGGAGAGGCCGCAGAGTTGCAGGGCATGGTCGGCCCGACGGTGAACATTACGGAGATGCTTGGCCGGGCGGAAAAAGCGCATCGATGTGAGCAGGCAGGATTGGGCACCAATCCAGCAATTTTGCAAACAGCTGAAGCCTGGAAGGATATTGGTCTTCTGAAAACTGCGGCCAATACCAATGCGGGAGACTTTTTCTGGTGGTGCACTGGTGATGTCATAACCCTTAAACAGGATGCGCCCACTGCTGGGCAGCAGCTCACCGGATAACAGATTAATCAGCGTGGTCTTGCCGGCACCATTCGGTCCCAGGATGGCGTGGACTACTCCGCGCTCAAAATTGAGAGAGATATCGTTGGTAGCCTTCAAGCCGCCAAAATTTTTACATAAATGCTCAGTGCTGAGAATAATGTCAGTCATGCTCTTTCCCAGCCTCTTTTTTAGCAGAAGAAAAACGGTTGCTGATACTGAAGATCAATCCGGCGATACCATTGGGCAGGAACAGGACAACCCCAATAATGATCGCACCCATAATGAGTTTCCAGTGCTCGGTAAAATTGGGCAGGATGTCTTGCAGTAGCACGACAATAAAGGTACCAATCACAGCCCCAAACAGGGTGCCCATGCCTCCCAGAATAACCATCATGATAGCCATCCCCGATTCGTGCCACCCCAGGTAGGCCGGTGTTACGTAACTGGTATGCGCTGCTTCCAGAAAGCCGGCCAGGCCGGCGATGGTGCCGGCGATAACAAAACTCACCAGTTTGTAGTGCTGGGTAGAGTAGCCAAGAGCCCTGACGCGTTGCTCGTTGGCCTTAATGGCGATCAGCACATGGCCAAAAGGCGCACGCAGGATCATGCTCAGAAACAGGTAAACTCCAGCCAGCCAGGCGAGGACAAAGTAGTAATAGTGGTGTTCATTCTCCAGGTCGATCAACTGCCTGGTGCCCAGCATGATCTCCGGTTTGTTGCTAAGGAAGATGCCGTCATCACCCCCAAAATGGGGCGACTCAAAGAAGAAATAGAAACACATCTGGGCGAATGCCAATGTCAGCATGATGAAATAGACCCCGGATGTGCGAATGCTGAACCAGCCAATAACCAGTGCCACAATCCCGGTGAGCGACAGGGTCAATGTCAGCGACCACCAATAGTTGATGTTTTCTACATCGTTGAAAATTATGGCCAGCAGGTAGGCGCCAATTCCGAAGAAGGCGGCATGACCAAAACTGACCAGTCCAGTAAAACCGATCAACAGGTCGAGGCTGATTGTAAATATGGAGAGGATCATGATCTTGGTGACCAGTTCGGTATAGAACGGGCTGCCGACTGCCGGGAACAGCAGCAGCATCCCCAGGCAGATACAGAGAAAAATCACGATTGGACGAGTGACGGTATGCATGATCGCTTTTCCCTACGCCTTGCCAAACAGGCCCTGAGGGCGCCAGAACAGGACGACCGCCATCAGTGCGTAGACTGACATGCTGGCCATTCCAGGTAACAAGACCTTGCCGAAGGTATCAGCCAGTCCGATGAGGATGGCACCAATAAAGGCCCCTTTGATTGAGCCGATCCCACCGATAACAACGACTACGAAGGAGATGATAAGAATATTGTCCCCGATACCGGGATAGACGCTGTTAACCGGTGCAGAGAGCATCCCGGCGAGTGCGGCAAGTGTGGCCCCCATACTGAAGACGATAGCGAACAGCCAGTTGATATTAATTCCAAGTGCCTGAACCATCTCGCGATTACTGGCGCCGGCGCGGATGGTCATGCCGAGGCGGGTCCTCTGGATCACCCAGTACATGACGACGGCCAGTACAATACAGGCGGCAGAGATAAACAGACGATAGATTGGATACGCCTGATTATCAGTAAGCTGGATGGAGCCTTTTAATAACTCAGGGATCGGCACACTGTGTACATCGTTACCCCAGAGGATGCTTTGCAGTTCATTGGCAATCAGGATCAGTGCGTAGGTCAGCAACACCTGATAGAGATGGTCACGTTTATAGAGATAGGAGATTGCCAGGCGTTCTACCACATAACCAAACAGGATGCTTACCGGGATGGCTAGCAGGATGCCGGTAAACAGATTGCCGGTGATGCCTGTCAACCAGTAGCAGAGATAGGCCCCGATCATATAGAACGCGCCATGCGCCAGGTTGATGATCCCCATGATGCCGAAGATCAGGGTCAGTCCACTGGCCAGTAGAAACAGCAGGAAACCATACTGAATACCGTTCAGCAGCTGGATAAGATAGAAAGAACTCTCCATGGGGCCTCTTTAACGCGGGAACAGAGTCGGGATGCCTGACGGCACAATGCCGTCAGGCAGATAGGCCAATAAAGACCCGGAAAATGATCAGCCGATTACACAACCTTCGGCAGGATCTTCAACGGCCTTCTGAACGGTTCGAATGACCTGGTTCTGACCATTGACCACTTCCCGCAGATAGATATCCTGTATCGGGTTATGCGCCTTGGAGAAGGTGAATTTTCCACGTGGGCTGTCAATGGTGGCACCCTCCATTGCCTTGATCATCTCTGCCTTGGCCTTTACATCCCCCTCGACTGCAGCCATGCCCTGAACCAGCAGATCACCGGCGTCATAACCCTGTACAGCGTAAACATCCGCCTCGTTGCCGGTAGCCTTCAGGAAGGCCTCACGGAATCGATGATTGGCGGGAAGGTCGAGTGTATCCGCATAGTGCAGCGTGGTGCGTACCCCTTCAGCGGCTTCACCCTGAGCGCCGGTAACGCCCTCAGTGAGGAAGCCGGCACCATACAGTGGAATGGTTTTATGCAGGCCTGCAGCGGCATAGTCCTTGACGAATTTCACCGCACCACCGCCTGCATAGAAGGTAAATACAGCATCGGGTTTGAGTGCGGCCACTTCAGTCAGGTAGGCCTGGAATTCAACTTTCGGGAACGGAGTTGGGATCTCTTTTACCACGTTACCGCCGCCGGCCAGGAATGATTCTTTAAACGCGGCGGCGGTCTCTTTACCAAAGCCATAATTCCAGTACATAACAACCACGTTTTTGTGGCCATCTTCCAGCATTGCCTTTCCGGCAGGAAAACCGGGCTGGTAGCTGGAGAAAGAGGTGCGGAAGATATTTGGCGCACAGAGGGAACCAGTCAGACCATTGGCACCGGCATTGGGTATCACGGTAATGACATCCGCTTTTCGGGCAATCTTCACCATCGCCATACCGACCACGGAGTGAACCGGTCCAATCAGAAAATCGACCTGCTCTTTCTTGATCAGTTTGTTGGTCAGGTCAGCTGCCTTGGGTGGCGCCGCCTCACTGTCGATATTGACATACTCCACCTCCCGGCCACCCAGCTTGCCACCATTCTCATTGATGCGCAGCTGAAGTGCGTCTTTGATATTACTACCCAGCTTGGCATAGGTGCCGGTATAGGGCAGCAGTATGCCGACCTTGACCTTAGCTGTGCCACCGATGGCAAACCGGGTAGGGATGATGCTGGATGCGGTAACCAGACCGGCCGCCGCCGCACTTCCTTTGAGAATATCCCGCCGACTAATGCCAGGTTTCTTTTGATCGCTCATCTGCTTCTCCTCTCTCATGATTATCATCGGCACAAAATAGTGCTTGTGCCTCTTGTTGGCGCTCCGGTATTAATTTGGAAGCGTCTTCTATTTCACGGTCGTGCGCGTTTGAAGATTTAATTTTCGTCATCCACCTGGATGCGAAGTTTGAACCGCTTGATTTTTCCCGTAGCGGTCTTGGGTAGTTCATCAATGAACTCAACCCAGCGTGGATATTTATAGGGTGCCAATGTGCTCTTGACGTGTTGCTTGATGGTCTCAGCCATCTCATCAGAGGGTGTGTGGCTGCTTTTTAGCACCACATAGGCCTTCGGTTTGACCAGATTCTCAGGATCGGTAGCGGCCACCACTGCACATTCAAGTACGGCAGGATGGGCAATGATGCAGGCCTCAACTTCGATTGGGGATAGCCATATGCCGCCTACCTTGAGCATGTCATCGGTACGGCCAGCATAGAAAAACAGTCCCTGATCATCCATAAAAAACTTATCACCGGTATTCAGCCAGGGACCCAGCATGGTCTGCTGGGTTTTTTCCCTCTTATTCCAGTAATAGGCGGCGGCACTGCCGCTTTTTACCAGCAAGGTGCCGACTTCACCCTGCGGCACTTCCTGCATCTGTTCATCGACGATTTTTGCCTCGTGACCGGGTACCAGTCGACCGGTACTGCCTGGATGAATCTCATTGGGATAATTGGAGATAAAGATATGCACCAGCTCGGTGGAACCAATGCCATCAAGAATGTCGACCCCGAAACGCTCACGCCAACGCTTCAGGATATCGGCTGGCAGTGCTTCACCTGCCGATACACAAATTCGAACGCCATCCAGTGAGCCTTCGGCCTCCAGCATGGAGGCGTAGAGCGTGGGGACACCATAGAAGATGGTGGGCCGATGCTCCCTTATGGTTTGAAAAACGGCCTCTGGCGTTGGGCGGTCAGGCAGGTAGACGGCGGTGGCGCCAACACTGAAGGGGAAATAGAGACCATTGCCCAGGCCATAGGCGAAAAACAGTTTGGCGGCCGAAAAGCAGACATCATTCTCTTTTACACCGAGCACCTGTTTCCCATAGGTTTCGCAGGAGTAGACCATGTCACGCTGCAGATGGACGGTGCCCTTCGGCTGCCCGGTTGAACCCGAACTGTAGAGCCAGAAACAGGCATCATCCGGTGTAGTGGGTGCACACTCAAGCTGCTCAGATTGGCTTGCCCAGAGTGTGGAGAGTTGCAGATCACCGGCTGGCGCTTCACCATTTACCACGATGACCTGTTTAAGGAACTTGAGTTTGCTGCGTATGGGTTCCAGGCTGGGTAGCAGATGGGCATCAATGACCAGCACCCGTGCGCGACTGTCATTGAGGAAATATTCATAATCCTTGGGACGCATCAGGGTGTTGAGGCAGATGGGTATGGCGCCCATCTTGATGCTGCCAAAAAATGCCTGGGGATACACCTCCGTATCCAGCATCAGCAGGGCGATTCGTTCTTCCATGCGTACACCCAGGCTCTTCAGGGTATTGCCGAAACGATTGACCCCGGCCTGAACGTCTTTATAGCTGAATTGGTTGGTGCCACAACAGATAGCGGTTTTTTCTCCGCGCCCCTCCCGTATATTCCTGTCCACAAAATAATCTGCGGCGTTAAACATCTCGGGTAGTTCGAGTTCAAAGGGCATGGTCTATCTCCGTCGCTAAAGTGCATTCTGCCGGTCTTTTGGATTCTTCTCTTAATTCTTAACCCAGATTGAATGTGACCGGATGATCCACATACCTTTACAAGGGTTGTGCCAACTTGGTTAGGAGCTGTGCAGGTTTGCTTTTTAGTTAATTAACCTGTTGTTTATATGGAATATCTGCAGTGCATTGAAAGTATGTCTCAGGTACTGAGTTTAGAAGGGGAATGGCAGGTGCGTGTAAAAAAATCAACGCAGGCGTAAAAAATGCGTGATGGCCGGAGTGTCTAGTTACGGATGTAACGATCCATGATCTTCTGATAGGTGCCATCAGCTTGCATTGCAGCAAATGTCTCCTGGTAGGCCGTTTTCAAGGAGATGGGGAATTCCTTTGAGAGGGCAATATAGACGTTTCCTGATGTGATGGGTGCGCTGTAGGTGATTGGTTCTGATACAAACAGCTCTTTCATTGAGTAGCCCGCCAGGTCTCTGGCTGTAAACCAGGCATCGACCCGCCCGGCGCGGAGCATTCGGATAGGAATGGCGGCTGGATTGGTGGTGACGACCAGATTAGTAAAATGCTGTTGCCGGAGATATTGTTCAAACGGCGTGTTTTGCTGAACGGCAATGCTGCTGATTGTGCGAGCCTGCTGCAGGTCAAGTTTTTGTCCGCTCAATGTGACAAATACCAACTCAATGGGTGCCACTTCAATGGCCCAGTCGAAATGGGCTTCCCGTTCTGGGGTTCGGGTGAGCGGAAAGATGACGTGGTTTGCGGAGAGCCTGGTGTTGCGGATAGCCCTTGGCCAGGGTAGAAACTGCAGCGCACGATTGGAACCGAGTCGCCGCTCGATCTCCCTCACTATGTCGACCATGAAACCTTGCTCACGTCCCTCCTGGATACTGTAAGGGACCAGATGGGAAGTGACCAGTTTGATGGAGCTGGATTGATGTGTCTCATCCGCTTTAGTCACAGTGTGGTGGCCCAGAATACACCAGCAGAACAGGCTGCATAGCCATGCTACCTTAAGGTGCTGGCATGAGATTATTTTTCCCATTCTAACTGTTGAATCCATTCTGGCTCTCTATCAGGCGCAAGCTGTAACGGTGCTTCCGATAGTGTAGTCCGTCAGGATTAAATAGACTACTCAGTAGTTGTCCTGAGTGAGGAGTCTGTGAAATTTAGCCTGCAGCCGGTAGTGTTACTACGCCATCCTCATCAGCATAGAGCCAGTCACCAGGCCTGAACTCAACCTGGGCAAAAGTGACCGGATTACCAGATTCACCTACCCCTTTTTTGACGCTTTTCTTTGGGATAGTAGCTAGAGCCTTAACGCCTATCGGCATCGCTGAGATCTCTTTGGCATCACGGATACAGCCGTACATGAGCACACCAGCCCAACCGTTATCCACGCCTTTTTGTGCCAGTATATCGCCCAGCATCGCGCAGCGCATGGAGCCGCCTGCATCAACTACCAGTATCCGGCCCTTGCCGGGTTGACCCAGCAGTTCGCGGACCAGCGAGTTGTCTTCGTGACACTTGATGGTTTCTATTGGACCATTAAAGCGGATATGGCCACCATAATCGTTAAAAATGGGCTCGCAGACCTGGATCTGTGCTTCAAACTCATCGTAGATATCAGCGGTTTTATCAAGGGAGGTTGGGGGTGTTGGCATCGCTCTCTTCCGTTGCGTGATGAGCTGGCCGCACTCGACATCGAGTGCGGCCAGTTTTTTCTACAGTTCTGGGACGACTAACGCTTAGCCTTCGAACTGCTCTTCTTCGGTGGAACCGGTCAGTGCAGTTACAGACGAGGCGCCGCCCTGGATGGTGGTGGTGACATCATCAAAGTAACCGACGCCCACTTCCTGCTGGTGAGATACGAAGGTGTAACCCTTGTCGCGTGCAGCAAACTCAGGCTCCTGAACCTTCTCAACATAGTGCTTCATGCCTTCGCCACGGGCGTAGTCATAAGCGAGGTCAAACATGTTGTACCACATGTTGTGGATACCGGCCAAAGTGATGAACTGGTATTTGTAACCCATGTCTGAGAGCTCATCCTGGAACTTGGCGATGGTGGCATCGTCCAGGTTTTTCTTCCAGTTGAAGGAGGGTGAGCAGTTGTAGGCCAGCAGCTTGTTCGGGTTCTTCGCAAGTACTGCCTGGGCAAATTCGCGAGCGAAGCCGAGATCAGGGGTGCCGGTTTCACACCAGACCAGATCGGCGTATGGCGCATAGGCAACACCGCGTGAGATAGCCTGCTCCAGGCCATTCTTGACGTTGTAGAAACCTTCAGGTGTGCGGTTGCCGGTGACGAAAGGCTTGTCGTTCTCATCGAAATCTGAGGTCAGCAAGTTAGCCGCTTCCGCGTCGGTACGGGCAAGCAACAGGGTAGGTACACCACAAACATCAGCAGCCAGACGGGCTGCAATCAGTTTCTGAACCGCTTCTGCGGTAGGCACCAGTACCTTGCCACCCATGTGGCCGCATTTCTTTACGGCAGCCAGCTGATCTTCAAAGTGAACGCCTGCAGCACCTGCGCCGATCATGTTCTTCATCAGTTCGAAGGCGTTCAGTACGCCGCCAAAACCGGCTTCTGCATCGGCAACAATCGGCAGGAAGTAGTCGATATGGCCTTTGTCACCTGGGTTGATATCGCGTGACCACTGGATCTCATCAGCGCGCTTGAAGGCGTTGTTGATGCGGCGAACCATGGTGGGAACCGAATCATAGGCATACAGAGACTGATCGGGATACATGGTCTCAGAGGTGTTGCCGTCGGCAGCCACCTGCCAGCCGGAAAGGTAGATTGCTTCAATACCCGCCTTGGCTTGCTGCATGGCCTGGCCGCCAGTGATGGCACCCATGGAGTTCACATAGCCTTTCTTTGCGCTGCCGTGCACCAGGTCCCACAATTTGTTGGCACCATTGCGAGCATAGGTAAACTCTGGCTGTACCGACCCGCGCAGACGTACAACATCTTCCGCGCTGTAGCCGCGTTTTACATCCGTCCAGCGGGGGTTTTCAGCCCAATCTTTCTCAAGCGCTGCAATCTGTTCTTTACGGTTCATATAACAATCTCCTTCACTATTACTCGCATCAAACCTCCATCGTTCGAACGGTTGATCCAAATTGGCATCTGTTCGGCGGTTTTGGCTATAAAAAAATCAAACCAGCGTTTGGTACGCCGGCAGTGTAAGAAACTCAACAAATCGGTCATTGGCGATAATGTCCCTTAACAGCTTGGCCGCTGTCTCGTAATGGCCATCATCATAGGTAGCCTGACCTTTTTCCTGGAGGATCTTTTCCAGCTCCTTTTCAACACCTTCTGTAACCAGCTCGAAGGTGATCTGACGTCCATCTTCCAGGACTCCCTTTGGATAACGAATCCATTGCCAGAGCTGACTTCTGGCGATTTCAGCTGTCGCTGCGTCTTCCATAAGGTGGTTGATCGGTACCGCTCCGCTTCCGCCCAGCCAGGCGGCCAGGTAGTGGAGTGCTGCCTTGATATTGCTCTCTACACCTGCTGCTGTGATGCCGCCTTCTGGTAAAGCAAGCAGCTGCTCGGCAGTCACTTCCAGATCATTTAACTGTCGTGTAATCTGATTGGGCTGGGGCATCAGGCGATCAAACACTTCGCGCGCCACCTGAACCAGTCCGGGGTGTGCTACCCGGGTTCCATCATGACCCGCCGCTGCTTCACGCTCCTTATCGATGCGTACTTTTATCATCGCATCGGCATCGGCAGCTGGATCATCCTTTACGGGAATCTTTGCCGTCATGCCACCCATTGCGTGAGCGCCGCGTCGATGACAGGTTTTGATCAGTAGATGCGAGTGGGCCTGTAAAAACCCCGACGCCATGGTGATCTGATCACGATCGGGCAATACCCAGTCTGGATTGGCATGGAATCGTTTGATAAAGCTGAAAATATAGTCCCGCTGCCCACAGTTTAGTCCAACAGCATAATCCCGCAAGGTATAGAGGATTTCGTCCATTTCAAAGGCGGCCAGGATGGTCTCAATCAGCACGGTACAGCAGATACTACTGTGATTCAGCCCCAGCGTTTCCTCGGCATAGGCGAACACGTCGGCCCACAGTTGTGCCTCGATATAACTCTCGAGCTTGGGTAGATAGAGGTAGGGCCCGCTGCCCTGTTCCAGCAGTTCATAGGCGTTGTGAAAAATGAACAGCCCGAAATCAAACAGGCTGGCAGAGACGGGCTGTCCATCGACCTGCAGATGCGCCTCTTCCATATGCCAACCGCGTGGTCGAACAATCAGCGTGGCACTGTTTTCAGACACGGTGCAGCTCACGCCCTCGGGGCTGGTGTAGGTCAGGGTTCCCCGGACAGCATCGAACAGATTGACCTGTCCCTCAATAGTGGCTGACCAGGTAGGGGAGTGGCCATCTTCAAAGTCGGCGATGAAACAGTTGGCACCAGAGTTCAGGGCGTTAATAACCTGCTTGCGATCGACTGGGCCAGTGATCTCTACGCGCCTGTCCTGGAGATCAGAAGGGGCCTGCTTGACTCGCCAATCGGCGGCCCTGATCTCTCTGGTCTCTAGCCTGAATCCAGGCAATTCACCCTGATTCAGACGTGTCTGCCTGTCTTTACGCAGGCCGAGCAGCTGTTTTCGCCGTTGCCCAAAACGGCGCTCCAGATCAGCAACGAACTGCAACGCCTCTGGAGTTAGTACCTCCTCAAAGCGCTCAGATATGCTTCCGTTCACCCGGATACGGGGTGTGTCGGCATTCGTTTTGAGCTGGACAACTCGCATTTCGTGTCTCTCCCAGGGGAATTTACTTGCAAAAATTTCGGGTAAAGTGCAAAACCCTAGTAATAACAAGCAAATAGATAATTGAATCGCGATAGAGCATACTCAATTGTGAAGTATTAAAAACGATAAATACTTTAATCCTTTGTATTGAAATTATTTATGCTGCAATGCAGAAGAAAATAGGTTAGTAATAAATAGTTAATAAAGCAATGCCAATTTCATCCAGAACCTAGTTCGCAGGAGTTTTCGTACATGACTGATCTGGCACAGCAGCTTGCTCGAACCATCTTTACCGGTTTTGAGCGTCATTTCTCCTTCTTTCAGGAGATTACCCGTGCGGCGCGCCAGAGTTTTGAGCAGGCCGATTGGGAGGCGATCAGGCAAGCATCAGTAGAGCGCATCAGCTTCTATGATCGGCGTGTACAGGAGGCGATCAGCAAGGTGCGTTCTACATTTGATGTCTCGGCAGTTGATGACGCACTGTGGAAAAATGTGAAGACTCAGTACCAGGAGCTACTGGTCAATTACCGTCGTCCTGAATTGGCAGAAACTTTTTATAATTCAGTCTATTGTAAAATGTTTGAGCGCCAGTATTTTGATAATGACAAGATCTTTATCGAATCGGGCGTGGATCGGGATGAGCTGACAAAACGTGATCGGGTTTACCTCTCTTTTCATCTCAAGGATGGGGGACTGGAGACATGCCTGCGAGAGATCTTTTCGGCCTTCTATTTTCGCATCCCCTATCAGGACATTGAACGCGATATCACCCATGTTGCGGAGGCCTTCCGTGTGCGTTCACCGGTTGGCCAGATGCCGGACGACACACTCCGAATTGATGTGCTTGAGGCGCCGTTCTACCGAAATAAAGCCGCTTACCTGATCGGACGGGTGATCAGCAGTGATGGAATGCAGCCCTTTGTGGTGCCGTTGTTGAATCATAAAGGGACGATTTTTGTCGATACGCTACTGACGAGTCATGAGGAGGTGGAGGCTCTGTTCAGTTTTGCTCGTGCCTACTTTATGGCGAATAACTCCATTCCGGTAGCCACGGTCAGTTTCTTAAAAAGTATTATGCCGAAGAAGCCGATCTCAGAACTGTACATGAGTATCGGCTTTCACAAGCAGGCCAAGAATGAATTCTATCGGGATATGATGGAGCACCTGGAGAACAGTAATGACAGTTTCGTGGTGGCACCTGGAACGCCCGGCCTGGTGATGATGGTGTTTACCCTGCCATCCTATCCTTTTGTATTTAAAGTGATACGGGACCATTTTGCCCCGGTCAAAAATATTACCCATGCGCAGGTGAAGCAGCGTTACATGCAGGTCAAGCTGCATGATCGTGTGGGACGCATGGCGGATACGCTGGAGTTTGCCCAGACCGCATTTCCCCGTAATCGTTTTTCTCCTGAGCTGTTGAAAGAGTTACAGGAGGCGATCCCTTCCCAGCTTGAGATGGATGGCGACAATGTGGTGATTAATCACCTCTATATCGAGCATCGCATGACGCCGCTGGATATCTGTCTCTCTAATGGTTCCCAGGAGATCATCAGAACCATGCTGGATGACTGGGGATTGGCGATCAAACAGCTGATTGCAGCGAATATCTTTCCAGGTGATCTGCTGTTTAAAAACTTTGGTGTCACCCATCAGGGCAAAGTAGTCTTTTATGATTACGATGAGATCTGCAAAATGACTGAGTGTAACTTCCGGCAGATTCCACCACCCCGTACACCTGAAGATGAGATGAGTAGTGAGCCCTGGTATTCGGTGGCTGACGGCGATGTTTTTCCAGAGGAGTTTTTGATCTTCCTGAGTGCCAGTCCGCTAATACGCAAGACATTGTTGCAGCTACATCCGGACCTGTTTGAGGCACAGTACTGGCGTGAACGGCAGCAGGATATTGGGCGTGGTATCCATGCCGATGTCTTCCCCTATCCAACAGATATCCGGTTTATTAATCTGCACAGAGAGGCATTTGAGCCAGCGCCCAAGGCCACCGTTGGCTGAGGCGTAATCGGGACGTAGGAGAAAAGAACGGGGGGCGATCGCCCCCCCGTTTGTTTACTTAGGCAAGTGCCTTCTGCATTGCTGCCAAGGCAACGCCCTGATTGATCTTGGCACCCATGTCAGCCAGCACTGCTTCCAGAGCGCCGACGCAGAGCAGGATATTCTCCGAACGGCTGGCGTGACCCATCAGGCCTATGCGCCACACCTTCCCAGCCAGGGCTCCCAGACCGGCACCGATCTCCAGGTTGTACTCATTGAGCAGTCGGCTACGTATCTCGGCGTCATCAACTCCTTCCGGGATAGAGACGGCATTCAGTTGTGGCAGACGGTCCTGCTCATTCACGATAAAGGTGAGGCCCATGGCTTCCAGGCCGGCCCGTAGTGCCAGATGATTCTTTTGGTGACGTGCCCATGCATTCTCAAGTCCCTCTTCATGAAGCATGAGTAGTGCCTCATGCAGACCGTACAGGGCATTGATGGGCGCGGTATGATGGTAGGCACGCTTGGCACCACTACCCCAATAGCCCATGACCAGATTCAGATCCATAAACCAGCTCTGCACCTTCTGTTTGCGGTTACGGATCTTCTCCAGTGCCTGTTCGCTGAAGCTGACAGGAGAGAGTCCAGGGGTGCAGGAGAGGCATTTCTGTGTGCCAGAGTAGATGGCATCAATGGCCCACTCATCTACCTTGATAGGCGTGCCACCGAGCGAGGTGACCGCGTCAACAATGGTGAGGCAGTCATACTGGTGGGCCAGTTTGACCAGGGTTTCCGCATCCGATTGCGCGCCGGTTGAGGTCTCTGCGTGGACGAAGGCGACAATGCAGGCATCCGGGTTATTTTTCAGGGCATCTTCCAGTTTTGCCGGATCAACCGCTTCGCCCCAGGTGTCTTCTACCATGATGGCTGTGCCGCCGCAGCGTTCCACATTCTCTTTCATGCGGCCGCCGAATACCCCGTTCTGGCAGACGATCACCTTGTCCCCGGGTTCCACCAGATTGGCAAAACAGGTCTCCATGCCGGCTGAACCGGGTGCGGAAACGGGCATGGTCAGCTCATTCTTGGTCTGAAAGGCATATTGAAGCAGCGCTTTCACCTCTTCCATCATCTGGATGAAAGCGGGGTCCAAATGACCAATGGTGGGTCTGGACATGGCTTCAAGAATACGTGGATGCACATCAGAAGGGCCTGGACCCATCAGGGTACGCACGGGGGGATTGAAAGGGCTATATTGCATATTGGTAGTCCTGCTGATTATCAAATCTTGATGCGATATTCTGCTGAAAATCGATCGTTAAATTAATGCCAGGGTAAAGCAAACATCCATTCTAACTGAAACTGCTGGTTGAGTGTGTGTCCAAAGCGCTTAATGACACTGGAGTTTTTGAGGATTAGCTGATCTGCCGGGAACGTTCGATCAACCACTCAAATAACAAGTCCGTCATCTGGCGCATGGCTGCCAGTTTAGTGTCAACGTCCAGAAGCATCTCCCGGTAATCCTGGATCCCCTCTGTGGGTTTGTCGACACAGGCTTCATAGCGGGCTGCCCACTCCTCAATGATTTCAGCCGTGACCTCGGGATGGAACTGGACTGCCAGGCAGCTCTTGTAGAGAAAACCCTGGTTTCCGGCTTCATCGCCATTGAATAGCGGGACTGCACCTGGCGGCAGAGAGAAACTCTCTTCATGCCACTCGAAGGCATCGAATCTATCAGGCAAGCGTGTGCCATTAAAGAGTGCATGGCGTTGCGCTGCTACCGCAACCGGATGCCAGCCGATCTGTATTGTGGATGATGGAAATACCCGCCCGCCAAATGCCTTGCTGATCAGCTGGCCACCAAAGCAGATGCCAAATACCGGTATTCCCCTTTCAGCGCAGCTTCGTACCAGGGCCATCTCCCGCTCAATCCATGGCTGATCACTGTTTACACTGATCGGTGCACCGAGCAGAACCAGACCAGAGAGTGAATCAGGAGTAGGGAGCGATTCCCCTGATTCGATACTGACACGCACATAATCTACATTGCGACTATCCAGGTACTCACAAAAATATCCAGGTCGGCTGCAGGCGACATGGCTAATGATGTAGAGAGGTTTCATGCTTTGTGGGGTTGAGTTGATCGAACTGCACCCTTCTGTTTGTTGTGTGAAGAGATTGTATTAGTTGAACGATGATAACAACCCAAGGCGTGTGGGGATATCCCAAACGAATGGAGAATCAGGGTATTTGAAGAAGAAATAAGTATTGCCACAGGAGTACGTGTGACAGGGCAGTGTAAAGTTTTTACGGCAAATAACCTGTTTAATGTGTGGAAAAACACATGACTGACCTATTGGCAGTGTATTAGCTTATATTAACTTATTGATTATGCGGTATTAGTCATTAAGTTCTGCAAAATCAATCTGATTTCACACTGAACATAATATCATCGTATAGATAGAATTTTCCCGCCTTCCTAAAAGGATTTTCCTCTCGCTATCTTAAGGATTAACGCATGCCAAAGGCTGTTAATCGTCACGTGGTATGCCTATTTCAATTAATTGATGGGTTGTGAAGTTGTTATGTGTATCAATAAAAATTACAGCGTGATCAAGGCCGCATTAACGGCATCGCTCATGGTATCGGCTATTAACTCATCTGCTGCTGATGCAGAGAGTGTGAAGAGTAACGATGAGGGTGGTGATTCATTAGATACTATCAGTGTCACCGCA
Source organism: Sedimenticola thiotaurini (assembly GCA_007713595.1). Lineage (GTDB taxonomy): Bacteria > Pseudomonadota > Gammaproteobacteria > Chromatiales > Chromatiaceae > Sedimenticola > Sedimenticola thiotaurini_A. The sequence continues at coordinate 50,084 of VMRY01000001.1, read as the reverse complement.
TCCCGCATTGCACGTGGTACCAAAGAGGTGCCTGCGGCAATCAGTGTGATCGATTCCAAGCGCATTGATGCCGAGCAGATGAATAACATCAAGGATGCAATCAAGGGTACGCCGGGTGTCTTGATCGAATCAAAAAATGGTGGTTACGACTCACGCCTGATTATCCGGGGCGCAGGGCAAAAGGCCAACTATGGTGTGCGTGAGATTATGGTGATTCGTGATGGTGTGCCGATGACGGATCCGGACAGTTTTTCGCGCTTTGATTTTATTGATACCCAGGATATCGAGCGCATAGAAATTACCAAAGGGCCAGGATCTTTGTATGGCAGTGGTTCATCTGGTGGCACGATTCAGATTATCTCGAAATCGGTATTCGATGTAGATGGCAATCGGGTCAAGCTCGGTGTGGGCGAAGATGGACAGCAAAATCTGCATTTTCGCTATAGCCAGGAGCTGAATGACAGTAACAGTATCTTGCTGACAGGCTCCCATCGGGCCGCGGATAACAGCTGGCGAGACTGGAATGAGTTCGACACCCAACAGCTGAGTCTGAAACATGGATTGATGCTGGATAGTGGCGCAACACTTGAGACCGAGCTCAGTTATTCACAGGCGGATCTGCAGTTGCCGGGATCTCTTACCGAAAGTGAGTTTGAAACTTATAGAAGCACTGGCGAACAGCATAATACCAGTAGTCAGTGGCAACACAGTGGGCGCTATTCAACCATCTGGTTTTTTAATACGCGTTATGAACAGGAGTTTGGGGATCTGACGTTCAAGCCTCGCTTCTATTTCAACAGCTGGGATCACTATCATCCGGTAACGGGTGCGATTAACGATAACCCCGGTACCAATGTGTTTGGTACCGATCTTGAGTTTGCTTATAAGCACAATCTGTTGGGTGCAAGTACGCTGGTCGGTGGCGTGACCGCTCGATTGGATAAAACGGATGAGGCTAAGAAGTACCGCTATGCGGATATTAGCACGATTGTTTATGATCCACCCGGCCCCCCACCGCCAGTAAATCAAATTGTACAAACGCTCTCAGATCGAAAAGGTAGTCTGCTCTCGCAGGAGGAAGCGGCCAATACCCTGTTTGGCCTTTTCCTGCAGGAGACCATTCGCCCAACCGATAAGTTAACGATCGATGCTGGTTTTCGTTTTGACCGGATGAACTTTGATATTACAGAGGTCGCCTATGGTGAATACAACTGGGGTACTAAAAGTTATACAACCTTTGGTTCACCCGTAACGACAAAAACTGATACCACCTTTGACCTTTATTCCCCAAAGCTGGGTGCCACTTATGCGCTGAATAATACATACAGTATCTACGGCATGGTGGCACAGTCTGGTCAAGTACCTTCGGAGGCCGAGATTCAAGACAATGCAAGCCTGGATGCAGCCATAGCAACCAACGTAGAGATAGGTTTAAAGGCAAGGGCAAAGGAGTGGAGTTTCGATCTGTCTCTTTACAGAACCACAGTTACTGATGAGATCGTCTCCGTGCTTCAGTCGGGTAATCAGAGTGAATTCCAGAATGCCGGTGAAACCCTCAAAAAAGGATTTGAGGTTAGCAGTAGAGTGGCACTGGGTAAATATTTTACCCTGGGAGCCAACTACGCCTACAGTGATTACAAGTATCAGGATTTCCAAGAGCTAGTAAGAACAGGCGCAACGCTCAATGCTGTTGATCGCTCCGGCAATCAGACCCCCTTTGTTCCTAATCATCAGTACAGCCTGAGCCTTGACTATGAGCACCCGTCCGGTTTCATGGCACGGATCCAGGCCGACACTTGGGGTAGTTACTACATGGATAGTGCCAATACCGAAAAATATGATGGATATGATTTTCTCACCAGTCTGATGCTGGGCTATGCTTCCGGGCCACATAAAGTTTCATTGAATGTCGATAACCTGTTTGACAAGCGCTACGCCACTGAGGTCAAAAAGGATACCAGTGGTACCAAATCTTACAGCGCAGGTTCGCCGCGTTCAGCCATGCTCAATTATACCTACAGCTTTTGATTAGGAGAGTGATATGCCGGTTATAAGTTATCGCGCGGCATTTATCTGTTGTGGAGTTCTGGCGTTGAACGCAACGGCTGTGGGGCAGACAGCTAAGCAAGGAAGTGAAGCCCCAAAGAGTCAGTCAGCTCCAACAATGCAACATCAGCGTGGCCCGAAAAAACTGGCCCTTTTGAATGCGGATGGTGCTGTTATCACGCTATGGAAACCGGACCTGAGTAAGCGCCTGCTGGAACCGAAGATGGATATGGTTACCATACCGCCGACAGGTGTTGATAATTACCATGCCATTATTATTGAGCAGGACTGGGGTGATTCGGTTGATGCGATTATCCGTTATGAATATCTGCGGGGAAAACCCAGCGGTAAAAGCCCGACGAAATTAACATCTGCGATAAAAACTGATTTGGAAATTGTTCCTGATCCACTTCCCCGAGAGCATCACCGTTATTACTCGGGTGAGAAGGCGGCCTTTCTAATTAGGTACCGTAATCAGCTGCTGAAAAATCAACCGGTAGTCTTGCAAACCGGTAATGGCAGCTCGTTAAAGGGTGTCACTGACAATGACGGGCGTGTGGTGATGACGCTGCCAGATGATTTTAAGAATGTCGTGACAGGTGAACGTGATCAACGCAGTGCGGATCTCAGTATAACTACTGAATATCTTGAATCAGGTAAGCACTACAACAGCACGCTCTCGGCAGAATACCGTGTCTCACCGGTGCACTGGCAGTACAAGTCATGGGGTCTGGCTGCAGCTGGTGTTGGTTTTCTGTTTGGTGGCTTTCTTACAAGCAGGGTTAGTCGTAGCAAGAAGGAGCGCAGTCAATGAATCCTGTTAAAAACTTATCGGTCATACGTAAGATCGTTCAGTTAAGTGCATTCATGCTGTTAGTCTATGGCAGTTCCTTAGGCACTTTTTATCTGGCGGACAAGATCAGTGGCGCACTTCCTGCTTTAAGCTGTGCTTATGATATGAATGGATCAGATCTTTGTGCGCTGATACCGTTTCAGCATCAGATGGATCATCGGTTGGGTCCTGTTATCAATGAAGGTGGAGGTATTCTTAAAGGATTGATACCAACACTTATAACCTTGGGTACCTTCCTGCTGTTCTTTGTTGTTCTGAATAAGGCATTCTGTGGTTGGATTTGTCCGCTTGGGACATTTCAGGAGCTACTGCAGATTTTAGGGCAAAAGCTTGGATTGCAGCGCACAGAATCTGTCAAACACAGCGTTGTTGAAAAGACTCGGCCGGTGAAGTGGGCGATTCTGGTCTTACTGGTGTTTGGCTTCCCGCTTATGACTGGTCTGGGTTATCTGAATCATGATCTGGGTGATCCCTTTTGCAGGATTTGCCCCAGTCGAATTCTCACCACACTTGCCAATGGCGAAGCGGATCAACTTGTGGTGGATACGGCGAATACAACTACCATTGTGTTTTCGATAGCGGCAGACTTTTTGTTTGGTTTGATGATTGCGCTGGCATTGACTGTCAGGCAGCCATTTTGTCGTATATGTCCGATGCTGGCATTACATGCCGTATTTCGAAAGATTGGCCTGCTGCGATTGGTTAAAGAGGCTTCACCGCGATGCGGTAAATGTGGTCTCTGCGCCAAGGCCTGTCCGATGGACATTCAAGAGATACATACAGAAATGGTAAAGAAGGATGTTACCTTTGAAGACTGTACGCTGTGTGGCCGGTGTGTGGAGTTTTGTCCTGACAAGGATGTACTGAAACTGAAGTATGCCTCTTTTCCTGTGTTTAAGGCCGATCCACAATATTTTAAAGTGCGCAAAAAATCGCAAACGCTGTGGGAAAAGAAAACACTAAGATCCTTGTTTGCAAAGAAGGATAAACCCGTAACGGAAAAAGTATGACGCCGTTAGAGCCGGTTGTTCTGAGTTTTGGTGCGGTACTTCTGCTTGGTCTTGGCTTTGGAGCGGGTCCGTGCAATATTGCCTGCCTCCCGTACCTGGGCCCGGTCTTTGTTGCCACAGGAGATGGGGTTAGAAACGCCTGGCGTATTCTACTCCCCTTTTCTGCCGGAAGAGTTGTGGGGTATTCTTTGTTGGGCGGGCTCTCCGGTTTTCTGGGATTGATTGTCCAGGATTGGATCGCTGCACCGTGGGTGCGCTGGGTGTTAGGAGGGGCGACAATTGTTGTCGCGCTGTCACTGCTTTGGCGACGGCGTCTGCGTGGTACAGGTTGTAGTGTAAGGCGGCAGACATCTATGACGGTGGAAATGACGCCGGCTAAGAAAAGTGATGTAGCACCAACATTGCCAGGAGGGCTGTTTTTTATGGGCATGGGGATGGCGCTGAACCCCTGTGCCCCTTTAACTACAGTGATATTGGCCGCCGCAACAGCAGGAAGTGCGTATGCAGGGTTGATGCTGGGTGTCGGGTTTGGAGCGGGTGCTGTCCTGGTGCCTACTTTCATATTTGCCTTGGGCGTTGCTCACTTTGGTGAGCAGGTGAAATTGCATCTGTCCCGATGGGGAAACTCGCTTGAAAACGCCAGCGTGGCGCTTTTGATTTTGATGGGTATTGGAACGGCAATGGGTTGGATTGCACCATGAATATGGAAGAGTTAATAACCAAGGGTGGGCCGGTAGTTTGGATACTGATCTGCTATTCTGCCATTGGTGTTGCCATAGTAATCGAGCGCTCGCTGCTATTTTTACGCCAGCGACGGTTGCCTGCTCAGGTTATAAAGGGATTGGGTTCATTGCTTGATCATCCGAAAGTATTAACTGAATCAGGTGCCGGGCAAGGTCCAGAATATCGGATTGTTGATGCAATAATTACAGCGGATGCTGAAGGTGTGAAAGATTTAAGAAGCGTAGGAGATCGTGTCCGCAGTCATGAGCTACAGCGGATGGAGTTTGGCCTGCGTACATTAGGTATTCTCGGAAATACAGCTCCATTGCTCGGTCTGTTGGGAACTATCACGGGTATGATCAAGGCCTTTATGGTTATTGAACAGGCCGGCGGTAAGGTGGATGCACAGGCTTTGGCTGGCGGTATCTGGGAGGCCATGATTACAACAGGCGTTGGTCTTGCTGTTGCCATTCCACTGTTGATTCTGTTGCATTTTCTTGAGGGTGCGGTAGAACGGAGAAATCAATCCATGAATGCCTGCATCGCGTTGTTGCTGGAACGGAGAGTTAGCGACCAGGGTGCTGAAGTCAGTCTGGATGCGCCTCATCACTGGGAACAGATAACTGATGGTGTCTGAGCCTAAGCGTCATTCAAATGTGGTGTTAAACCTGACACCACTGATTGATATCGTTTTCCTTTTATTGGTCTTCTTTATGTTGACTGCGCACTTTATTGAAGAAGAGCGTATTGATATTCAGCTACCTAAAGCGAGTAGTAGTGATCCTCTTGAAAATGATCAATATGTAACAGTTCACCTTACTCCACAAGGTGAGCTCTATGTTGACGGGGTGATCACCGAGCTGTCTGATCTAACGGAAGTTATCAAGGGTGCACTACACTCTCCAGAGAAAAATTTTGTTCGTCTGAAGGGTGACCAACAAGCTCAATTCGGAAAGGCCGTTCAAATCATTGATGCAGTACGCTTGGCCGGGGCTGATGCATTGGATATACAAACAGAAAAACCGTGATTGAGCGTGATATCAATTGGCGACTGTTTGCCATTGCCGGTTCTTTAGCCGCACATTTTTTACTGGTGGCAGGTATTTGGCGTGCACAGGTTGTGACTGTTCCTGAAAGAGCGGTAAAGGTCAGTACGACTTCGGTAAGAATTAATTTTTCTGAAATGCAACCTGTTGAAGAGAAGGCTGTTTCAGAACCCAAACCCAAGCCAGAGCCCAAGCCAGAGCCCAAACCAGAGCCCAAACCAGAGCCCAAACCAGAGCCAAAGCCAAAGCCAGAGCCAAAGCCAGAGCCAAAGCCAAAGCCAGAGCCAAAGCCAAAGCCAGAGCCAAAGCCTAAACCGGAACCCAAGCCCAAGCCCAAGCCCAAGCCTAAACCGGAACCCAAGCCAGCTCCGAAGATCGTCAAGGAGCCTGTAACAGAAACTCACTCGGTAAAAGCGCTATCTACCACAGCGCCTATATCAGAACTGCCACCGCAGGCAGTTGATCTGGAACAGATGCGAAATCTCTATGTCACTCAGTTACTGAAGCATATAGAGCGATTTAAGAAATACCCTTTGCCTGCCAGAAAAAGAGGTATTGAAGGCAGGGTGAAGGTCAGCTTTAGTCTGTCAGAGGGTGGTATTATCAGCGGGCTTCAGGTAACGGGTGGTCATGCGCTTCTCAATAAGGCCACGCAGCGTGCGCTTGAAAGGGCGTTACCGTTACCCTCAGCAGATGTGGCTGTTGAGTGGCCTATTCAGATCAGCTTCTATTTGAAATATGCGCTCTCGATGTAACTGTTATGAGAAAGAAATTGCAATCGCAATAACATGCTCAGGATTAGGTTTTACCCAGGAAATTCGGTTTATGAGAAACCCGCCCAATGTAAATTCAAAGCTTGTTTTTACCTGCTTGATTTGGCTGCTTTCTCTGTGTGTGGCGAATGCAAATGGTTCCAAGGTATATGATCTCTCTGGTGTGGAACGCTCATTCGATGAGTTTCGTGGGAAGTGGCTGTTAGTAAACTACTGGGCAACATGGTGTGTTCCCTGTCTGGAAGAGATTCCAGAACTGAATAAACTTCATGCGGGGCACCTTGATGCTGGTGCGGTCGTTGTCGGTATCAATATGGAGGGGTTTGATTCAGATCTGCTGCAGATTTTTATAGAAGATCAGAAGATTCTCTACCCTGTCTGGACTGCAGCACCATCTGACCAGACATATTTTGGTGCGCTGCCTGGAATTCCTACATCCTATCTGATTTCACCAAAGGGTGAGGTTGTTGCAAAGCATGTCGGCGCGCTAACCGCAAAGATGGTGAAAGAATTTATTGATCAGTGAGTTGTCTTTTATTGTGGCAGTTTCGATTACAACCGCAATCACATTCAATATGATTAATACCATCAGGCCAATATCAAAGTAGTGGCTCAGCTTATCGCCGGATTTTGCCGGCTCTACGATCTCCCAGATGCGTTGTTTTATGCCCATAGGAAATCGGTCCTTCGCTACTGTATTGCTATCAGTCTAGTGGCATAGCATGTGCTAATCCAGTAGCTCAATAGCGTGGCGGGTTATTATTTTGAAGGGATTAGAAAGCGAGATCGACACCGGGCGCGAATTCAGCTACCCAGCGACGGTGAGGATTATGTAATATGTGACAAGAGCACCGGCGAGCGTTGGGAGTCGGGGCGTGCGTTTAGCCGAGTCGCGGCAGTGGCTGGGGTTAGTGTGGGGCTGTGGTTGGAATTGAGTCGATCACAGGCGGCATGAGTGAATGAAAATACCCGGTGCCCATGTAGACGGGCACCGAGTATATCCCTTTATACTAAATAGTACTCAAAATTAAGACGAGGCCGATTATCAGAATTAGCCACTCTTCTTCAGATAGTAAGCCGATGATTCGACCGGCGACCCAGGACAGTTTCAATACATTTTTCTCATAAGACAACATCATGTCACTCCTAGTCCAGTGCATCAGAATTGATACCCATCAACATCCTTGAGAAAATCGAGGGAAAGGTTTGTCCGGTTTTTCTTACGTGCCTCGCTTCATCAGCATTTCAGTAATCGCACCTAACCTATTGATTGGCTCTTTTTCGGTAAGCTGTCTGCTCTCGGGCAGTTCGATGAGTCGATATTAAGTTGGGCGTGGCGTTTTTCCTAAAAGAGTTACAGCGCCTCATCCCGTAGAAAAGCGGCAATGTTCAGCAGCTCCTCTGCTGAGGGTGTGCCGCCGTTCTTGGCGAGGCGAGGCGAGGCGAAGTCGGTCGAGAGAGGCCTGCATCATCGCTGTTACTTGCTTGTTCCTGATGTATCGCGGTTCTGCCCCTATCTCTTCAGCTGTTTGCTGAAAGGCGGTGACGGCTTCTCTTTGTTTTGTTGGAAATTGGATCAAACTAGGCATTATGTGGTTTCTCCTCTATTGTCTTGCAATGTCATCTATAGCGATGCTGCGATATCGGCTGTAGTATTGCAATCGTTTGTAAGACATTGTATGAGGGCGATATGGCAAAAAATGCAACATTGACTATCCGTATTTCTAAGGAACTGAAGGAACAGCTGCAAAAATTAGCGAACCAGGACAGGCGCAGTCTGTCGGACTACATAGGGCTGGTGCTGGAAGAGCACGCGGAGGGGAAGGGGTGATTGGTGTCTCTTCTTGGCAGGATAGAGTGCGGTAGAGGCTAGAGGATGGGTAGATATTAATATTATTTTAAATTCGTAGCATCAAAAGAGACCGCTTTATAGCGTAGAATTGTTATCCATCAATCTTTTGTTTGTTCTTGCTATGTTCTACGTACTGTGCTAAATAACAAGTAGTAGTGTTTCTCGTGGAGGGTGGGCATAATCAACGCTCTTTTCCTGCAGGGTGCTTTGAATATAGACAAGGAAGGGTTTGTAACGGTGAGTAAGGGAATTTTAGTTGTTCTTGGCAGTGTGCTTGGTAGCGTACTATTCCTCTTCGTAACATTTTTTTTCTTTGGCGGGGATGCCGTCGAGCAAACAATTCTGAATGCTCATGGTTATGTGTTTAGTTCTCTTGACGACCATAAAATACCAGTTTCAGATGCTGTCCAAATTAAGGGCTTAATCGAAAAAGGGTATGTAGTTAATACCGGTGATTTGATAGGTGATATAAGTAACTTTTACTCAAGCATTATTGAATTTCTTGTAGTTATCATAGGTGTTCTTGGCGTCGTGGCTTTCATGTATGTACGGGCCGGTTCTGAGTCTGTAGCTGAGGCGCAGGCGATTGCTGCTGTTGAAAAATATTTCGAGTCTCAAAAGTTTTATGAACTGTTAAAAACTCATGTATTAAGTCAAACGGTTATTGAGACCAAGGAATTGAAGGAATCTCTAAAGCCTGATTTACAAATTATTGAGGAAAGTATGGAGTCCATGGGACTATTCGAAGAACGCTTGGTAGTGATTGAAGAAAAACTGGCGTCAATTGATAGTGAGGAAATGGAGGGAGCAAAAGGGCGTATTTCAATCCGGGATGAAGGAGGCATTTAATATGGCTGTCATGAGGCGAAAAAATCCAAAAAGAGTAGTTTCAGAGCGCGATATATATAGCTGCAATTCTGCTGATGAGCTCATTGCATTGGCGAAAAGGCATGGTTTGTCGGATGTCCCGCTTGATGTTGATGGTTTAATTCGAATCTTAAATATTCGTATACGGCGTGAGGCAATGGATGACGAAACTTCCGGATATTTAAAGAGGATGGATGAGCATTGGGTGATTGGTGTGAATAATCTTCATCACCCCCGCCGGCAGCGCTTCACACTGGCTCATGAGCTAGGACACTTTGTTCTACATCAAAAAAACGGCCGTGAGTTTGTTGATAAGATTCTGTACAGGAATAATCTGGATAGTAATTCTGAAGAAGCAGAAGCAAATGTCTTTGCCGCCAATCTGTTAATGCCAGAGGCTGAGTTCCGTCGTTTTCTATCAGGCGTTTCGGATCAAGTTGAGGATATTGCTTCGCACTTTAATGTTTCTGCTTTAGCTGTTAGGATCAGGGCCAAGAATTTAGGATTTTCTGGTCATGGTTTGTAATGGAATATAGACGCCCTACCTACGTACCAATTATTAAGTCAACAGATGCTGAGCTTAAAGGTTACTCCTTCTTGAGGGGTGAAGTTAAAGCGGAGACTACCCCTATATTTGAGCTTACGAGATCAAGGCGCTCAAAAAACGCACCTGATGGAAACGTCCACAAAAGAATGGTGCAGATAGCTGAAATTGTAGGTGACATTCCGTTTATTTTAGATCTCACGGCTCATGAAGACCTCTCTAATGATCAAATTAATGATTTATTAGATGAAACAGGAGGATTCCTTAACTGGGTCGAGTTCCTCGGTGAATATCCTGATCTAAATATCATCCCGGCAATTCACTTCTATTCAGATACTCCGGAAGTTGTAATAAAACAAGAAGTTCAACAGTTACTTTCTAACCACAGAAAGCTTGCACTTCGTGTTCAACCTGATGATGAATCTATAAACTGGTATATAGATATTATACGTTCAGCACTAAATAGTGATAACGAGTTGGTTTTAGTCTTTGATGCGGGTTATGTGGTAGCGGAGAGCTATCAAAACGTTTTAGAGCTGGTTGCTAACAGATACGCGGCGCTCCCTGTAGGTTTCGATCCATGGTCAATCGTCGTATGTGCGTCTTCTTTTCCTGCGTCAGTTGTTGCATTGTCCAACTGTTATGATGACCACGGTATTATCCCCTTATTGGAAAAGAAGTTATATCAGGATTTAAAGGGAAATGGGGTGAATCTCTGTTACGGGGATTATGCCTCCATTCATCCAGTGAGATATCAGTCTCGAGGTGGAACTTGGGTGCCGCGCATTGATGTCTCCCTGGATACCTCAGTTATATATACTCGATATAGACGGCATGCTGGTGGTTACGCCAGGGCGGCAGAAGAGATGGTTGCACATCCTGATTATTTAAGCATTGATTGTTGGGGGCATGAGCAGATAAGAAGCGCTGCTGATGGGAATCCTGGAGGATTAAGTCCTTCGTTTTGGATTGCAGTTAGAATGAATATTCACATGTCTAGGCACTTTTCTATTCGGTAGTTTTGGATAGTGTAGTGCTATATTGGTTTACATGGTTATGGTTTGCTGGGTTTTGCTTAATAAAAGTAAATCATCTTCAATTGTTATTGCTCCTCTTTCACTCAAAAACTGATCATTTGAGCGCTCGTACTTTGTGGATAAATATTCTTTGACCGCGTCATAGAGAAATTTATACTCTAGCTTTCCGCATAAATAAGTTCTAAGTTCATTGATAGAGATATAGCCTTTTGGTCTTCTAGTTGAGTCTGTCAATCTAAGAATACCTAGTAGGGTATTTCTATCTAGATGCCCAAGTAAAAATATAGGCTTAATCCGTTTTCGATATGTTGCTTTTCTGATGCTGATGATTCCATCATTGGTCGCCAGTAAGATTCCAAACTTTTTGTTTATTTTTCTGATGTTTTGAAGGTGTTTGCGGTGGCAAACGACATAAACAGATTGGAAGTATTTTTCATAATCAGCTAATTGTTCAGGAAGCTTGTCCAGGTTGTCTTTCTCGCTTTTAATTTCGAATGCTTGAATGGCGTTGGTGATCAATACCAAGTCTGCACGCCTGCTACCATCAGCAAACACCATTTCATTTGCAATAACTAGTTTGCTTTGAAGTGGCTGGCTTAACAAAAAATCAATTAACTTAGCTTTAATCGCAGATTCAGACATGCTGAGGATTATACTGGTTGGTCTTGTAGTTAGACAGTGGATAGTTTTATTGTGCCAGTGCTACAGTTGATTGTACTTTGGGATTTATAAATGCCCGCTCTATGAAAGGAGGCCGGGAGCAATGCCGCGAAAGAAGCATGCGAAGAAGAAGTCTATAGAAACACATTCCATTATTAGTATAAATCATTATTAGTATAAATATAGAGTCTTTTGATCTAAGGCTAGCCGCAGGAATCAACACAAATATTAATTCTAATAGCCTTTTTCCGTATGGAGGGGAGTCGCCGGTTTATACGTATGGAAGCTACCTAGAGCTAAGAGGGACTTGCACATACCCTGAAAAGTGCGTTGGGGATGCTTATATCATCTATTTGTATAGTGGAAATAATAAAGGTGGTGATCTAAATCTGACATTAAATGACATTCAGGTTAAAGATGAATATGGTTCGCCAAAGTATCGTAAGTATCGAGGAAATCGGCTCCCCGTGTACAAAGACATAGAGGGGATTGGGTGTATAGACAAGTGATATGCTGACCTTGCTAAGTATGTCTCGACCACTCTACCTGTCAATTCACGAAAAAAACATAATCGTATTAGGTGGGTTCGTAGTGTTTCACTCCAAACTACAGATCCGATAAAGGAGTGAGGACTAAAAAGCCATTCATGTATCAATCTATCTTGTGCTTAAGACTTGTTCCTTGGGTGTTCCATTTAATAGGGTGTTTTTCGAGATATGGGTCTGTTTTGAGCTCTATTCCACCTAAATGGAGCCAGCGTGGCTAAGTTGGTTTCTAACCCATTGATTTAATTGGCGCGCCCGACAGGATTCGAACCTGTGACCCCTGCCTTCGGAGGGCAGTACTCTATCCAGCTGAGCTACGGGCGCTGAAGAGGGCGTATATTACCCTTCAGCCCAAGTGACGTCTATCCCAAAGCGGTTTTTGATGCTGCGATAAAGGGGTTTCAGTCGATCTTTAACGCGGTTGCCGCTATACTGCGGCCAGTATTTACCTTTGGGGGTAGATGTCGACACGTTCGCCCCCTTTTGACCCGGATGTATGAGGAGTTAGACAGTGAGCCATAAAGTTGTTTCCCAGATAAAACACTTGGCAGTTGCAGGTATGGCGGTTCTAGTGATCAGCGGCCCAGCTCTGGCAGAAGAGCGTGCCGAGGTGATTGAGCGGATTAAACCTGTCGGGCAGGTGGCGGTAGAGGGCCAGGCCCAATCTGCGGCGGCCCCTATGAGCACTGCTGCAGTGTCTCCTGCACCTGCCGCTGCGCCGGCTGATCCGGGTGAAGCGCTCTACACGGCGAAAGGGTGTACCGCCTGTCATGGTGCAGAGGGGCGTGCCCCGATTATGTCGACCTATCCAAAGGTTGCCTCCTTGCCTGAGCCGTACATTGTTAATCAGCTCAAGGATATCAAGAGTGGTGCCCGCAATAACGGTCAGACCGCCGCCATGAAGGGGATTATGGCGGCCGTATCTGAAGATGAAATGAAAGTGCTCGCGGCTTGGCTGAGTGGTCTGCCCCGTGTTGCAGCAGCTCCAGCAGCTGCAGCTGCACCCGCAGCGGCGGCAACGCCTGCACCTGCTGCAGCCCCTTCGTCTGATCCAGGTGCTGCGCTCTATACCTCAAAGGGTTGTAGCGCTTGTCACGGTGCGGAGGGTAAAGCCCCTATAATGACCACCTATCCGAAGGTGGCCTCGTTGCCAGAGCCCTATATTGTTAACCAGATGAAGGATATCAAGAGTGGTGCCCGTAACAACGGCCAGACAGCGGCTATGAAGGGGATTATGGCTAGCGTATCTGATGATGATATCAAGGCGATTGCTGGCTGGTTGAGTAAAATACCCCGCTAATTCAAGTTTTTACCTTTAAATTAAGGGCATGCCTCGGCATGCCCTTTTTTGTTGCCCGATGGGTGATTATTTTCCCAGCATTGCGCGCATGTTGGCGAGATGGGCGTTGCCCCTGTCCTGCTTCTCCTCAGTGGAGAGGGTGTCATCTTCTCGCCCTTCCCATTTCAGGTCTTCCTCGGGCAGCTCAGCCAGGAAGCGGCTCGGTTCACAGGCGATGATCTCGCCAAAGCGTTTACGTTTCTGGGCAAAACTGATAGTAAGGGTCCGTTGCGCACGGGTGATACCGACATAGGCCAGCCGTCGCTCCTCCTCGATATTGTCCTCTTCGATGCTGCTCTTATGGGGTAGTAGCTCCTCTTCCATGCCGACCAGAAAGACATGGGGGAACTCCAGGCCCTTTGAGGCGTGCAGGGTCATCAGGTGAACCTGGTCATTGCCGCTGTCATCCTCCTGGCGTTCCAGAATATCCTGCAGGGCAAGATGACTTACCATCTCGCTGAGGCTCTCCCCGACCTTGTCCCCCTTGTGCAACTGATCAAGCCACTGCACCAGTTCCAGCACATTCTCCCAGCGTCGTTCGGCCACCTTGTCACTGGAGGCCTTTTCATAGATCCACTCTTCGTATTGCAGCTCTTTGAGCATGTCGCGTACGGTCTGAACAGGATGATCCTCTTCGGCCCGGTGCTGGTAATGGGCAATCCAGTGGGCAAACTCCTGTAGCCGTTCCAGTGGACGCTTCGACAGGAGCTGTTCTATCCCGAGTTCACTGCAGGCCGCCAGCAGGCTCGTATTGCGTTCTGTCGCATAGTTCCCGAGCTTTTCCATGGTGCTGGCGCCAATCTCGCGCCGCGGCGTGTTGACGATGCGCAGGAAGGCGGCATCATCGTCCGGGTTTGCCAGCAGCCGGAGATAGGCCATCACATCCTTAATTTCAGCGCGGCTGAAAAAGGAGGTGCCGCCACTGAGGAAGTAGGGGATGTTGTGCTGGCGCAGGGCGCTCTCGAACAGTTTGGCCTGGTGATTGCCGCGATAAAGGATGGCGTAGTCACCATGGGCAGCACCGGATGTGAATTTGTGATGAATGATCTCTGATACCACCTTTTCAGATTCATGCAGCTCATTCTTGCAGCTCATCACCCGGATCGGATCGCCTGGTCCCAGATCACACCAGAGCCTTTTTTCAAACACATGGGGGTTATTCGCGATCAGGGTGTTGGCGGCCTTGAGGATGCGGCCGGAAGAGCGGTAATTCTGTTCCAACTTGACCACTTTCAGACGGGGGAAGTCCTCTTTCAGTCGGATCAGGTTTTCCGGGCGGGCCCCTCGCCAGGCATAGATAGACTGGTCATCGTCACCCACAACGGTCAAGGCCTGTCGCACGCCCACCAGCTGCCGTACCAGTTCATACTGACTGAGATTGGTGTCCTGATATTCATCCACCAGCAGGTGACGAATGCGGTTTTGCCACAGTTCCAGTGTCTCTGGCGAGTCGCGGAACAGTTGCACTGGGAGCAGTATCAGGTCATCAAAATCAACTGCATTGAAGGCGCGAAGTGAGCGTTGATAGTGTGTGTAGAGCAGGGCAGTGCGTTGGTCCAGCTCGTTCTCTGCTGCGGTGAGTGCCTGCTCAGGCGAAAGCATGTCATTCTTCCACTCCGAAATGCGCCACTGGTAGCTGGAGGCGACTTCATCATCCCCCTGGCCCTTACGCAGCAGCTCTTTCAGGAGTCCTTCTGCATCCTGTGCGTCAAAGATGCTAAAGCCCGACTTCAAGCCCAGCAGTTTGTGCTCTTTGCGGATGATATTCAGACCCAGGGTATGAAAGGTGGAGATGCTGAGTCCTTTACTCTTTTTTCCTTTCAATAGTTCAGCGACCCGCTCTTTCATCTCCCTGGCGGCCTTGTTGGTGAAGGTGACGGCGGTGATGTGACGCGGTTCCAGGCCCATGGTTTCGATCAGGTAGGCAATCTTGCGGGTGATTACCCGTGTTTTACCCGAGCCAGCACCGGCCAGCACCAGCAGGGGGGAGTCGGTATGTCGTGCAGCCTCTCGCTGACTGGGGTTCAGATCAGACATCTCATTGAATCAAAAACAGGATAGAATCTAGTAAAGGGTGTGATGAACCGGGCAGGTCTCTCTGTCGGTATTATGCGGAAAAGATGAGGGTTAGGCCAGATGTCGAAGAATAAAGATTATAGCGGGCGTCCGCAGCAGAGTCAGCTCTCCCGGGAGTCCTGGAAGGTGTTCCAGATCATGGCGGAATTTGTCGAGGGGTTTGAGCGGCTTTCAGGGATCTGGCCAGCCGTCAGTATCTTTGGTTCGGCGCGTGAAAAGCCGGATACCGTAGATTACCTCAAGGCGGAGCAGATTGCCTATCTGCTCTCTGAAAGTGGTTTTGCCGTGGTGAGTGGCGGTGGCCCCGGTATCATGGAGGCAGCCAACAAGGGCGGCCACAGGGGGCGTGCGCCCAGTGTGGGTCTGAATATTGAGTTGCCCAAAGAACAGACTCCCAATAGTTATCAGAATATATCGCTTAATTTCAAACACTTTTTTTCCCGCAAGGTGATGTTTGTAAAGTATGCATCTGCCTATGTGGTGATGCCGGGTGGATTTGGCACCCTGGATGAGTTGGCAGAGATCTTGACTCTGATACAGACAGGCAAGACCCGCCGTATCCCCGTGATCCTGGTAAACGGTGCATTCTGGGCTGGCCTGCTAGACTGGATGCGGGAGAGTATGTGCAAAGCAGGGACCATCTCGCCCAGTGATCTTGACTTGGTTCAGGTCTGTGAGGAGCCGCAGGAGGTGGTGGATGCCATATTTGCCCATTACGAATCGCGGGGCTTTGAGCCTTCACTCTCGGAACGGGAAATTCTGCTGGAACTGTAATATGATTTCGGTTCGGAATAATTTGTTACTTCGGCGTGACAATCCCTAATAAATCAGGCCAGAGCCGCTAAAATTAGATAAGGGTGTCAGATGCAGAGGGATTTGTATCGGTTTAGCTGGATAGAAAATAGTCAGGGTTGGATCTTGATCTCGGTATTTTCTAGCCACATCTGATATTCAGTGAATACTACATGTAGTTTTTAAGGAACAGAGATAATGAAAAGAACATTGCTGGCCTCACTGCTTCTGCTGGTGCTGCCTTATGGTGCTTACGCAGAAGAGCCTGCGCCGCTGCCAGAACCGCCTGATTTACCGCCTCAGGTAGAGAGTGGTGAGGTGCTTGAGCCTGAAGTGACCATTATTGAGAGCGAGAAGGGCACGATTCAGGAGTACCGCATCAATGGCCGTATGTACATGGTAAAGATCACGCCTATTGCTGGCCCTCCCTATTATCTGCTGGATAATGATGGCGACGGTGAGATGGATGTGCGCCAGGAGGCTCACCCAGGAAATATCGCCATTCCCCAATGGGTGTTATTCAGTTGGTAACCGGTTTTTAACCAGCGGATTCACCCGGCGTGAGCGTAGTGGCTCCCCGGGCTGTCATCAAACTGTAATGAAGCAAAGGTGTAATATTCGCCTGATACACTCGAAATTGATTAATTACAGAAGGCAGAGCTAACAATCATGGCCACAAAAATTCTGGTCGTTGAAGATGAATCCGCAGTGCGGGAGATGATCCATTTCGTGCTGGAACAATCCGGCTATGACGTGATCGGTGCGGAGAGTGTCGATCAGGCCAAGACGGCCCTGGCTGACGTGCCACCTGATCTGATTCTGATGGATTGGATGTTACCCGGCACCAGCGGTGTGGAGTATACCCGTGAACTGAAACAGGATGCGGTTACCCGGGATATACCCATCATTATGCTCACCGCCCGGGGCGAAGAGGATGACAAGGTTCGCGGTCTGGAGTGTGGTGCAGAAGACTATGTTACCAAGCCGTTTTCGCCCAAGGAGCTGGTTGCCCGTATAAAAGTTATTTTGCGTCGCGTCTCACCCCATACCACGGAAGAAGCGGTGCAGGCAGGGGATATGCGTCTGGACCCGGTCTCCTATCGTGTCACCATGAGCGATCAACCCATCGAGCTTGGTCCAACGGAATTCAAACTGCTGCACTTCTTTATGACCCACCGTGAGAAAGTCTATAGCCGCTCCCGCTTGCTGGATAAGGTCTGGGGCACCAATGTCTACATCGAGGAGCGCACGGTCGATGTGCATATCCGTCGTCTTCGCCAGGCGTTGGAGCCTTTTGAGATGGATGGCCTGATTCAGACTGTCCGTGGCGCAGGTTATCGGTTTTCGGAGCAGGTCGCTGCTCGATGAGCCTCCCGGAGGCGTGGCGGGGTGAGCTGGTCGGTTTCGGATTTGCTACCGTTCTGCTCATCGCGCTTGGCCTCGGAACCGGTTTTCTGATTCCCTTCCTCTGGGGTGGCTTGACTCTCTATCTGGGTTGGCACCTCTATCAACTTTTCCGCTTTACTCGCTGGCTGAATAAACCCAAGAGTTATCCGCGCCCCCATGCTATTGGCATCTGGCAGCCGTTGATGCTGCGGGTTGACCAGTTGTCTGGTCGCGGACAAAAGCGCAAGCGCAAGCTCAGTCGCATGCTCAGTGGCTTTCTGGAGTCTACCGGTGCACTGCCGGATGCCACAGTTGTCTTGAATGATGAGGGGCGTCTGGATTGGTGGAACAGCGTAGCTTCAGAATTTCTCGGCTTGGACAGAAAGCTGCACAAGGGTGCCCTGATTGATGAGTTGGTTACTGATCCGGTGTTTATCAGCTATTTACACGCCGGTAACTACAGTCGATCACTGCATATGCCGGCGCCGGTGAATGACAATATCAGTCTCGAAGTTCGTATTGTCCCGTATGGGAAAGGTAAGCGCTTACTTCAGGCGCGGGACATTACCCGTCTGCATCAGCTGGAGATTGTAAGGCGCGATTTTGTGGCCAATGTCTCCCATGAGATCCGTACACCGCTGACCGTTGTACATGGTTATGTCGAGACCATGCAGGAGAGTGGGGATGCTTTCCCCGGGCCGTGGAAGCGCATTATTGATCAGATGCGCATCCAGACCTTGCGCATGCAGCGCATTGTCGATGATCTGTTGCTGCTCTCCCGCCTTGAGACTCGCAGCAGCAGTGAAGGTCAGGGTGTGGTTGGCGTCTTTACCATACTGCGCGGCGTGCTGGAAGGTGCCCGTCAATTAAGTGGCGAAAAACAGCAGGTCATTACCCTGGATGCGGATGAGCGTCTGCGCTTGGTGGGTAGCAGCCATGAGTTGGAGAGCGCCTTTACCAATCTGGCCTACAATGCTGTTCGTTATACGCCCGCAAAGGGCACAATTGCCATTCGCTGGTGGCTCTCTGGTACGGGCCCCTGCTTCTCGGTAACTGATAGTGGTATCGGTATTTCCCCTGAGCATATTCCCCGCCTGACCGAGCGTTTTTATCGGGTGGATATAGGACGCTCCAGAGAGAGCGGTGGAACGGGTCTGGGTCTGGCGATAGTAAAGCACGTATTGACCCGACATGATGCGCGCCTGCAGGTTGAGAGCGAGCCGGGTAAAGGGAGTGTGTTCACCTGTCGCTTTCCACACTCCCGGGTAGCCTCTTGATCATTGTCTGGCCCGGATCATCTGTCATAAATCTGTAATATTAATCCAAGATTCCTGTAACAAAGCGGAACGATAATTCTCTCCAGGTAAACAACACAGAATATTTACACGACCTGGAGGTCACAGTGATCAAAAATCGTATCGTCCTGGCTGCTGCACTGACTGCTGCCGCAGTATCAACTGTCAATGCCGCCTCGCGCGACTACATCTCGGTGGTTGGTTCATCTACCGTATATCCATTTGCTACCGTGGTGGCTGAGAATTTTGGTAAAACCAGCGCATTCAAGACCCCCAAGATTGAATCAACCGGTTCAGGCGGCGGTTTCAAGCTGTTCTGCGCGGGAGTAGGTGTCGAGCATCCGGATATCACCAATGCCTCACGCCGAATCAAGAGCTCAGAGGTTGAGAAGTGTGCCAGCAATGGTGTGACCGATGTTGTGGAAGTGAAGATCGGTTATGACGGCATTGTCATGGCCAATGCGAAATCGGCCGAACAGATGAATCTGACCCGACGTGATGTCTTCCTGGCATTGGCCAAGCAGGTCCCAAACCCAAAGGGTGGTGAGGCGCTGGTTGACAACCCCTATAAGACCTGGAAAGAAGTTAACTCGGCACTGCCTGATATGGCTATCGAAGTACTTGGTCCACCGCCTACTTCAGGCACCCGCGATGCCTTCGTAGAGCTGGCAATGGAAGGTGGTTGTAAGAGCTTTGATTTCATCAAAGCGATGAAAAAGAAAGATAAGAAGGCTTACAAAGGCATCTGTCATACCATTCGTGAAGATGGTGCCTTCATTGAAGCCGGCGAAAACGACAACCTGATCGTGCAGAAGCTGGAGAGTAATCCCAAAGCGGTGGGTATCTTTGGTTTCAGCTTCCTGGACCAGAACTCCGACAAAGTGCAAGGCTCACTGGTTGATGGTATAGCGCCAACCTTCGACGCCATTGCCGATGGTTCATACCCCGTATCCCGTCCACTTTACTTCTATGTCAAGAAGGCGCACGTAGGCAAGATCCCTGGTATTCAGGAGTATCTGGCAGAGTTCACCAGTGACAAGTCCTGGGGTGAAGAGGGTTACCTGGTTGATAAGGGCATGATCCCGATGCCGAATCAGGAGCGCAATCAGTTTGCTGCTGATGTAAAGGGTTTGAACGTACTCAAGCTGACCAAGTAAATCATTTGCAATCGAACGTCTCCGCTCTTGTGACAGATTATGAGCGGAGAGGCAAAGCCCTCTTCTGGCTATCAGGCGAGGGCCTTGCTGTTCTTAAGCCGGGAAGAATTTAGTTGCTGACGTATTATGACTAACACCCTTCTGATCATCATACTGCTGGGCCTGATGGCTATAGCCTACCAACTGGGTGTTCGCCGTTCCCAGAAAGTGGTGGGTGGCCCAAGTGGCGTGCGCGCACTCCACTCACTACCCTCCTATTATGGTTTCTTTACCGCCTTGTGGACTGGATTGCCCGCGTTACTGGTGCTGCTTTTATGGGTCTCTCTGCAGAGCGGTGTGATCAGGGATCTGGTGGTTTCTGATCTGCCAGAAGCAGTGCGCAGTCTGCCTGATGCCCAGCTTGGCCTGGTGATCAATGATATCCAGAACCTGGCACAGGGTAATATCGTTTCAGGTGAAGTGAGTCCTGCAATGGAGCAGGCATCGGCACATTATAAAAGTTTACAGCAGACCAGTTATGCCGCTTCTTTTGTCGTGGTCCTGAGTCTGGCGATAATGGGTCTCACTTTTGGCTGGAGGCGGATCGCACCGAAGTACAGGGCGCGTAATCGGGTCGAAGCAGCGATCAAGTGGATGCTGGTGGGTTGCTCTACTATCGCCATTTTTACCACGCTGGGAATTGTTCTGTCCGTGCTGTTTGAGTCAATACGTTTCTTTCAGATTATTCCCATTTCGGATTTTCTGTTTGGGCTTGACTGGAGTCCGCAGATGGCGATTCGTGCGGATCAGGTCGGCTCATCCGGCGCCTTTGGTGTTATCCCTCTCTTTGTCGGTACGTTGCTGATTGCCCTGATTGCTATGTTGGTGGCTGTGCCTATCGGTTTAATGTCCGCCATCTATCTATCGGAATATGCGGGCAGTCGTTTCCGTGCCTATGCCAAGCCACTACTGGAGATTCTGGCCGGCATTCCCACCGTGGTATACGGTTTCTTCGCTGCTCTAACCGTCGCACCCTTTATCCGCAATAACGGTGAGCTGCTGGGACTGGATGTCTCGTCGGAGAGTGCTCTGGCGGCAGGTTTGGTAATGGGTATTATGATTATCCCGTTTATCTCATCGCTGTCGGATGACGTGATCAATGCGGTGCCACAGACCATGCGGGATGCCTCGCTGGGTATCGGTGCCACACGCTCTGAAACGGTAAAAAATGTAATTCTGCCAGCGGCTTTGCCCGGTATTGTGGGGGGCATCCTGCTGGCTGTCTCGCGTGCCATTGGTGAGACCATGATTGTGGTGATGGCGGCAGGTCTCTCCGCTAATCTTACGGCCAATCCTCTGCAGAGTGTTACCACTGTAACGGTGCAGATTGTGACACTGCTGGTCGGTGATCAGGAGTTCGATAGTCCTAAAACGCTGGCGGCGTTTGCTCTCGGATTACTGCTGTTTATCGTCACCTTGATATTGAATGTAGTAGCCCTTCACGTAGTCAGGAAGTATCGAGAAGCGTATGAGTAAGCAGGAACAGATCAGAACAATGGATCGGGTTAACGCAACGCTCAAACAGCGTTATGGGCGTGAAAGACGCTTCCGCCGGTTCGGTTTTTTTGCGGTTTTATTGGGGCTTACCTTTGTTGGTCTGATGTTCTTGAGCATTATCAGTAAAGGGTACAGCGCCTTCCAGCAGACACGTATTCTGATGGATATCGAATTCACTGAATCGATAATCGACCCGGCGGGTGAACGTGAGTATGCCGTGCTCTCTTCCGCCAACTATGCGGGTCTGATAAAGCAATCCCTGCGGGCACTCTATCCTGAGGTAAAGGGGCGAAAAGAGAAACGTGAACTCTACGCCATAGTCAGCAACGGGGCTCCCCTGGTGCTGCGTGAAAAAGTGTTGGCAGATCCAGCATTGATTGGCACACGGACACAGCTCTGGCTGCCGGCAGATGATGATATTGATATGCTGATCAAGGGGCATATTGATCGTACCGTTCCGGAGTCGGAACGGCGCATTAAAGATAATGTGGTGGCCTGGATTGAGAAGCTCGAAGCCGATCAAAAGATAGAAAAGTTTTTTAACCTGACCTTCCTTACCGGTGGCGATTCCCGTGAACCCGAGTTGGCCGGTATCGGCGGGGCAGTAATGGGATCACTCTATACCCTGATCATAACGCTGCTACTCTCCTTTCCAATGGGGGTCGCTGCCGCTGTCTATCTTGAAGAGTTCGCCCCGCGTAATCGCTGGACCGATCTGGTTGAGGTGAATATCAACAATCTGGCGGCTGTCCCTTCAATTGTATTTGGTCTGCTGGGTCTTGCAGTGTTCATCAACTTTTTTGGACTGCCCCGCTCAGCCCCATTGGTGGGTGGCATGGTGCTTACCCTGATGACCCTGCCAACGATTATTATCGCCAGTCGCGCGGCACTCAAGGCCGTACCTCCTTCCATTCGTGAAGCGGCCCTCGGAGTGGGCGCTTCAAAGATGCAGGCCGTATTCCATCATGTACTGCCGCTCTCCATGCCTGGAATGCTGACCGGCACCATTATTGGTATGGCGCAGGCATTGGGTGAGACTGCGCCACTGCTGATGATCGGCATGGTGGCGTTTATTGTGGACATACCCGGTGGGGCGATGGATCCGGCAACCGTCCTGCCGGTACAGATTTTCCTCTGGGCCGACAGCCCTGAGCGCGCTTTCATGGAGAAGACCTCTGCCGCCATTATGGTGCTGCTGGGCTTCCTGATAGTGATGAATGTGTTGGCCGTTATTCTGCGTAAGCGCTTTGAGCGCCGTTGGTGATCGGGGTTTACCAGATGATTGGGTATTACGAAAAACGAATTATGAGTGAGCAAAATCCGAATGCATAACGGGAGTGTTGATATGTTAAGTGTAACGCCAGATACAGCCATAGCTGTCCCAGCCAGTGTTATTGCCGCGGGCTTTAGTCCTGTTGCTGATGAGTCCCGTGCCATTAATGGTACGGTGGGTGATATCACGGTGGCTGATCCCCGCATGACGGCGCGGAATGTTAATGTTTACTACGGTGACAAGTTGGCCATAAATAACGTCAGCCTGGATATCGGAAAGAATGAAGTGGTTGCCATGATTGGACCTTCCGGTTGTGGAAAATCAACTTTTCTTCGCTGCCTGAACCGGATGAATGACACCATCGATATCTGTCGTGTGGAGGGGGAGATCAGGCTCGACGAACAGGATATCTATGACAGCTCACTGGATGTGGTACCACTGCGTGCCCAGGTGGGGATGGTGTTTCAGAAGCCCAATCCGTTCCCGAAATCAATCTACGACAATGTGGCCTATGGCCCGCGCATTCATGGCCTGACCAGCAGCAAGTCTGAGTTGGATGATATTGTTGAAGAGTCACTACTTAAAGCGGGACTGTGGGATGAGGTCAAAGACCGTCTTGATGAAACCGGTACCGGACTCTCTGGAGGGCAGCAACAGCGGCTCTGTATAGCGCGTACTATTGCCGTTGCGCCTGAAGTCATTCTGATGGATGAACCCTGTTCTGCGCTTGACCCGATTGCAACGGCGCGTGTCGAAGAGTTGATTGATGAACTGCGTGAGCAATACACCATTGCCATCGTTACCCACTCTATGCAGCAGGCGGCACGTGTCTCACAGCGTACCGCTTACTTCCATCTTGGTGAGTTGGTTGAAGTTGGAAAGACCGATGATATTTTCACCAATCCCCGTCATCGTTTGACCGAGGATTATATTACGGGGCGTTTTGGATAAGGTATGAATAAGATGACCGACGGCCACATCGTCAGCAGTTATAACAAGGATCTGAATCATCTTCATCAGCTGGTAATTCAGCTCAAGGATCTTGCCTGCAAACAGGTACTGGAGGCCGCACACTCTCTGATTGAGGAAGATGTGGATGTGGCGAAAACAGTGATTGTCGGCGACAGGGATATTGATGCGCTGGACATAAAGGCCGATGAAGAGATTATCCGTCTGATCGCCAAGCGGCAGCCAGTCGCCCGGGATCTGCGGGAAATTATGACGGTTGCCAAGATTGTCGGTGATCTGGAAAGGATCGGTGATCAGGCGCGCCGCCTGGCGCATCTCACCATCCGCTTTTATGATGGCGACGCCAATCCGCCGAATCATCATCTGCTGGATGATCTGATCAAGATGGCGGGCTTTGTCAATCTGATGGTGGAAGATGCAGTCAGCGCATTTGATGAGCTTGATCTGGAGTTGGCTCTGGATGTAATTCGTCGCGACGGCGTGGTAGGAGATGACTTCCGTTCTGCCCTGCGGCGTCTCTCCACTTTCATTATGGAAGACTCGAGAAGTGTCGGTCACATGGTTGATGTTGTACTTGGGCTGCGTGCCCTGGAACGCATCGGCGGTCACGCCAAGAATATCAGCCGTTATGTGGTATTCCTGGTCAAAGGAAAAGATGTGCGGCATGAGAGCCTGGAGCAGGTTGAGGCGGAGATTGCCAGAAGGCAGTAATAATCGTTAATAGTCTTTGTTCTCCCTGTTCGCTTCTGCTAGTTTTAAAGCTATTGAGATTCTGCGTATATCGCTGAAATCTCCAATGTTAAAACTACTTTCAGAGGAGCGTGACAGTGACCCATGCAATTCGTATTCATCAATATGGCGGCCCTGAAGTTTTGCAGTGGGAAGCGGTCTCGGTAGGTGCGCCTGGCAAAGGTGAAGTTCGGTTGCGCCATACGGCGGTTGGCCTTAATTTTATCGATGTCTATCAGCGCACCGGTCTCTATCCACTGGGTGATTTTCCACAAACCCTGGGCATGGAGGCCGCCGGCGTTGTCGAAGCTGTGGGTGAAGGAGTCACCGACCTTGCTGAGGGAGATCGGGTAGCCTATGCCATGGTGTTGGGTGCCTATGCCACAGAGCGGCTGATTGATGCGAGTAAGCTGGTTAAGTTGCCGGATAGCCTCAGTGATGAAACCGCGG
This sequence comes from Sedimenticola thiotaurini, assembly GCA_007713595.1. GTDB lineage: Bacteria > Pseudomonadota > Gammaproteobacteria > Chromatiales > Chromatiaceae > Sedimenticola > Sedimenticola thiotaurini_A. Next base: position 25,126 of record VMRY01000001.1, on the reverse strand, counting down.
CGGCCATGATGTTGCAGGGTATGACAGCCCGTTATCTGCTGAAAAGTTCTTACCCGGTACAGTCGGGTGATGCCATCCTGGTGATGGCGGCAGCGGGTGGTGTAGGTACGCTGCTGACTCAATGGGCCAATCATCTGGGTGTCACTGTTATCGGTTGTGTAGGGTCGGCAGAAAAGGCCCGGTTGGCCCGTGAACAGGGTTGCCAGCATATTATCCTGTATAACCAGGAAGATGTGGCGGCAAGGGTGCGTGATATCACCGGCGGTGAAGGGGTGGCGGCGGTCTATGACTCTGTTGGACAGGCAACGCTGATGGCTTCACTCGATTCATTGCGACCCACCGGTACCTTGGTCAGCTTTGGCAGTGCGTCTGGTCCAATTACCGATTTTAATCTGGGCCTGCTGGCACAGAAAGGCTCACTCTATGTGCAGCGTCCCACCTTGGGGACCTATGTTCGCAACCGGGCCCTGTTGACAGAGTGTGCTAATGATCTGATTGATGTGGTTGTGCAGGGTATTGTTAAAGTTCAGATAGGCCAGCGTTATGCGCTGAATGATGTAGCGCAGGCACATGAGGATCTTGAGGCAAGAAAGACCACCGGGGCAACGGTGCTGTTACCCTGATTGTTTAACAGCCGTTGGCAGACTGCTGCGCAGGATCAGATAGCCAACAACGCCGGAAGCGAGAGAGCCGATAATAATCCCGAGCCGTTCATCGAAGATGAGATTCACGTCTGTCTCTTCAAAGGCCAATGAGCCGATGAACAGGCTCATGGTAAAGCCAATGCCACACAGAGCGGCTGTGCCATAGAGCGAACGCCAGGATATGTCGCTTGGCAGGCGAGTCAGGTTAAGCTTAATGGCCAGCCAACAGAAGCCGAATACACCAAGCTGTTTCCCCAGGAAAAGTCCCAGCGCGATGCCTAACGGTACGCTGTGGAGCATCTGTTCCAGCCCGACACCGGTTAAGCTGATGCCCGCATTGGCGAAAGCAAAAATCGGCAATATCCAGAATGCCACAACCGAGTGCAGATCGTGTTCAATTTCTTTCAATGGCGAGTGATCTGGTTTGCTGGCTGAGCGCATGGGAATAAATATCGCAAGCATGACCCCTGCCAATGTGGCATGCACGCCAGACTTGAGCATGGCAATCCACATGATAATGCCGACAAAGAAGTACACGCTTTTCGACTCAACCTTGCGATAATTGAGAATGGCCAGGATGGTTAAACAGCAGGCGACAATGATCAGCGAAACAAAAGAGATCTTTGCGGTATAGAAAATGGCGATGATGAGAATGGCACCGATATCATCAAAAATGGCCAGGGAAGTCAGGAACAGTTTAATTGATGTCGGTACCCGCGAGCCTAACAGAACCAGGACGCCCAGCGCGAATGCAATATCGGTTGCGGCAGGGATCGCCCATCCGGCCATGGCCGTACTGTCTCCCCAGTTGAACAGGGTGTAGATCAATGCGGGTATGGCCATGCCCCCAATGGCACCAAAGCCGGGTAATACGATGTTACGTTTGTCGGCCAGCTCACCCTCGATCAATTCCCGCTTTAATTCCAGTCCTACCAGAAAAAAGAAGACGGCCATAAGCCCGTCATTGATCCATAACAGAGAAGGTTTGGCGATCTCCAACGCCCCAATTCTAATCTCAACAGGGGTGTCAAGGATCAGGGAGTAATAACTCTGCAGCGGGGTGTTGGCACACACCAGTGCAAATACAGCGGACAGCATCAAGATGATGCCGCCGGCTGATTCCATTTTAAAAAAGGTGCTGATAAAGGATGGTTGATCTTGACTCATGTTCATTTTAATAATGGCTATTCAGCTTGTTATGACATTCATGTTTTTGTTGAGTTTCATTCAGTATAGTTTAACGTGTACGCTTTTCATCCATCCTGTTGTCGTTGGAATAGAATCGACTATTTTGTTCCATCGTATGATTTGATTGGTGAAAGTTCTGCAGTACACTTATAATTTCCATCCTGTTATTTGCGCTTCGCCCGCCTCTGCTCTTTTCTTTTCGCTCGTTCGGCCATCTTTTCTGCTTGTAAATGCTGAGTCTCTACCATTTCAAGTTCCATCATGGCGGGTGTTTCAAGGGTGATTCCCCCCAAATTACCTGAGCGCAATTCAGTCAGGAGCAGTTTGCTGACCTTGTCCATGTCAACATGGCCGCCACCACGTAAGCAGCCACGTTTTTTTCCGATGACATCCAATAGCTCGTCTGCGGTTTCAGGCAGTATGTCCAGCTGATAACGCGTTTTCAACAGTTGCGGATAGGCACTAAGGAGATACTCGGCAGTGAAATGGGCGACATCATCATTTTGCATGGCGGTATCCTTGATGGCGCCAGTAGCTGCAAGTCGATAGCCGCTGTTACGATTTGTAATATTGGGCCAAAGCACACCGGGCGTATCCGAGAGCACGATACCGTCCCCCAGGTTAATGCGTTGCTGATGTTTGGTTATGGCGGGTTCATTACCGGTTTTGGCGATGATCCGCTTTGCCAGTATGTTGATCAGCGTGGATTTGCCGGCATTGGGGATGCCAACAATCATGGCGTGGATCCCTTTGAGGCTTTTTGCTTTGACAGGAAATAGCGTGCGGCAGAGCTCGGGTAGCTGTTTCAGAGTCGCCGGCTGTAGTGATGAAATGGCCAGGCTTCTTACCCCTTGCTCCTGTTCCAGATACGTCTGCCACTGCACAGTAAGCTCTGGATCGGCCAGATCACTCTTGCTTAATACCTTGATGCAGGGCTTATCGCCGCGCAGGGTCGAGAGCATGGGGTTGGTGCTGCTGAAGGGAATGCGTGCATCCAGTACTTCGATAATGACATCGACCTGTGGCAGCGTCTTTTTAATCTCTTTGCTGGCCTTGTGCATGTGGCCCGGATACCACTGAATCTGCATGGGGCTCCCCTGATGGTGGTCGCGTAGTTGTGGTTTGTCTCCGCTCTATTGGGCAGATTATACCGGAGAATCAGAGGGGATGGGGCCAGCATCTGTATCTGTCCAGATGCTGGCCGATGGCGCAATCATTTATCCTTTTTCCAAGAGTTGCTCTGGCCTGAAGCCAAGGATAAAACCGCCCCAATGCTTGCCATTAACGTAGAGTGGGAATGAGAGATCATTGAGTATCTCACCCGTATCCCTGATGTAGGTCTGAAGCAAGAACGGTTCTGTGTTGGCTGCGCGGCGGATCTCAGCACGGTTGTTATTGTATATTTTCATGTGCCGGCTGTTGATATTGTCTGTCTCGAAATTACCTGTCATCGGTTTGGAGAGATGACTGTGATGGGCAGGCAGATAGCCATTTTTGTCGACAGGTACAGCATAGATAAAATCGGGTCGTTCTTTAACGAACCGGTCAATCAGTGGCTGTATGGCCGATTCATAAGCATTGCCGTAAGAGATGTTGTACTTTTGGGGGTTGGTGTTGGGAACCGGCTTGTAGTTGACATCAAACAGATTAATACCACGGCCGGCAAGTTCATTAAGTGCTTGTTGCACCTGATTCGCCCATCCGCGCGCTGTTTGTATCATGTTTTCGAATCCGCCTTGCCCAATAATGAAGCGGGAGAGTAACTCCTGTGTTTGTTCGGTGGCGACTTCAAGCTCCTCGGAATACTTCTGGGAGTCATCCATGTCGGCCTTTATACTTTTGCTCAAGTCGGCGATCACACTGACGTTACTATGTGACTCTTTGTTAGTGATGGACAACTCTTCGATTGCCGCACTGATCTCAATAAGTTGCGCATTTACCACTTCAAAATCGCTGACCATTTTCTTAAACTGGAGAGAGGTATCGTCGATAACCATCTGGGTGCTTTCGGTATACTGTTGTATTTCAATCGTTCCCTTCTTGGTGTTTTCAACCAGAGTTGACATTTCACTAATATTTTTACTGATCTCGCCTGTGGCACTGTTCACCTTATGGGAAAGATTACGTACTTCATCTGCAACGACTGCGAACCCACGACCGTTTTCTCCAGCACGGGCGGCTTCTATGGCCGCATTCAGGGCAAGCAGATTGGTTTGGTCTGAAAACTCCTGAACCATGGTCAGTATGGTGCGAATATTTTCTGAATTCTTGCTAAGGAGGTTGACGGTATCATTAAACCCACTCAGCAGATTGCTTACTGCGGATACCTGCTCTGTTACTTTGGTCAGTCTGGCAGATGAGGCATTTGCCTCTTCCAGATTAGCGCTGTTTTGTTCAGAAATCGTATTGGTATGACGTGCGATTTCATCGATTGCCCGGGTTGCTTCACTGCTGGACTGAAATACCTGGGTGGCGTTCGTTTCTTGTTGGTCAACACGTTCATGAGCGCTGTGGATCATTTGATCCAGCTTGGTCGATCCCAAGGCCACGCTAACGGTGCGGCGGCGGGTTTTATCAATAATCCCGCGCAGATTTTCGGCAAACTTATTATAGCTGTTTGCCATGTCTGCAATCTCGTCCTGGGTGGTGACCGGTAATCTTGCCGAGATGTCACCGTCTTTTTCTGTAATACCGCTCAGGATCTCTGTAATGCCCCGAATTGGCCGCAGGAAGAGATGGCGCATATAGAGCGCAATACCAACGGCTGCCACCAGGCTGATCAGAGTCAGTACAGCCAGTATTGTTTGGTGACTATCCAGTCGAGTAGCGAGTTGCTCAACCAGGGTGGCATTCGGTGTGCTGTTTTTGAGCAGTGCTTGGGTTTCTCTGATGTAGCTAAACACCAGCCAGAAGGAGAGCAGCTGAAAAGAGATCAGAAAGCCGATATTGCCGACGATCTTTCGTGTGAGGGTGAAGAAAAAGTGCTTTTCAATCTGCGTGTATAGGCTCATCTTTCGTCTCTGACTGGTTTGTTGCCACTGAAACTCTTTCAGTCGACATTATGATTTAAGTGATTTAAACGTTCCGTCGTCACAGATCATGAATACCGCTGATCGTTTTTTTTCTCCATGAAATTCGTTTTAAATGTAGCTGGCCTGCTAAGGTTTTCGGGCAATAACGCAAATACTTTAATTATATATAACCATAAAGTCGATTGGTTCTTTAAGGAGCACGCTGCTCTACACAAGAACGAAAATAGCGGATCATGCTACTGGTTGGCTGAGTTGCTATATGTTTGTGCATAGGCTTGACTATACTTGAGTAAACTACTGAGTTAAACGCAAGCTTACCGAAGTGAATTTTTAAGAAATTCCCTTTATTGGGTTGACGGGTTCAGTGATTGAGGCTGTAGATCAATGGATCCATTAGAGATGGTACGTAACATGCGCTTTACTGCAGATGATGCTTTCCTCGATCCAGGATGCAAGGCCCTGCTGACTGCGTTGGCTGAGCGTGATAGCCATACCCAGGATCACTCAAGAAGGGTGATGGGTTTTGCCCATCTGCTTGGCCTCTGCTGTAACCTCGGTGAGGATGATTTGATGGCGCTCAATATCGCGGCCTATTTCCATGATATTGGAAAGATTGGTATTCCTGATAACATATTGTTAAAACCAAACCGGTTTACTCCTGATGAGATGGAGATCATGAAGAGTCACCCTGAAAAGGGGGAGGGCATTGTCAAAGAACTGGGGTTGAAATTGGGCCAGGCCGTTGCTCAGGCCGTCCGGCATCATCATGAGCATGTCGATGGTGGCGGTTATCCAGATGGTCTGACGGGGGAGGAGATACCCTACATCGCCCGTATTATTTCAGTGGCAGATAGCTTTGATGCAATGACAGAGTCACGACCTTACCATCCAGCCAGAGCCACCAGTGACGTGTTGGAAATAATGCAGGGTGAGTCTGGTAGTAAGCTTGATTCCTACCTGGTGGCAAAGCTGCGTGAATTAATTCAATCAAAGCATGCTGGATTAGTGGCGTTGCTGGATAATTCAATCGTGTGATATTTTGCCTGCCCGAGGATCATCTACGGCGATATATAATTGCTGCTAGGGGTTATTTTCCTGCCGACTGTGGTAGTCTTAATTTCTCTGAATGCTTGGATGCTGACTTATAAAAACTTTAACAGCCCATTAGTCTATGATTGAAGCGCATTTACTTGACCAGATCCCTTTATTCTCCGGTACGACGCCAAAGGACCTGGAACGAGTTGCTTGGCTCACTCTTGAAGTAGAGTGTGAGAAGGGCAATTTTCTTTTTCGGGAAGGGGATAAGGCGGATTATCTCTATATTTTACTGAGTGGTTTGGTACAGCTGACGGCTCGTGGTCCGGAAGGCCAACAGACGGTTATTGAGATACTTTACCCTGGTGACTCCTTTATCCTGGCTGCGGTTATAACACACAAACGTTTTCTGATGTCCGCTGAAGTGGTGAAGAAAGCGCGGGTGCTTAAGATACCCGCTGATGAGCTGATTGAATTGATACGGCATGGTGGGGATTTTGGCCTCAACATGATGTCTACCCTCTCAGCGCAGTTTCGTACCATGGTGCGCCAAGTGAAGAATCAGCGGCTTCGTACTACCGCTCAACGTGTGGCCGCTTTTTTATTGGACCTAGCTTATGACCAGGGGCGTGGAGAGAATCGTATCACGCTACCACACAGTAAAAAGTTGCTGGCGGCGTTATTAGGCATGTCACAGGAAGGTCTTTCCCGCACATTTACTGCATTGAAAGAGCAAGGCGTAGAAATTGATCACAATCAGGTACATATCGAATCGATTATAAAGCTTCGTAGATTTTGTGGTTTTAGCAACAAGCTGGATGCAACAGACCGCATTAATCCTAAGGACTGATTTTTGTTCCTGGGATAATTTCCAGATGGAAAAAACATAAGCAATTTTTAAAGAATATCTGTTTTTTGCCGCTACTGCTGGAAAGGGTCAGTTGGTTATTCTTTTTTTAATTCTCCTCTGATATCCAATCCCTGTTAACAAGTCGATGGGTTGTTGTATGAATGTTTGCTTCCTGCAGACAGGGATGTTTAGACGGATCACCTGCGTTTTTTTTATCCTGTCGCTGCTTTGTCTGCAATGGTTCAGTGTGCCTGTTTTTGCTATCGGCCAGACCCGTGTCAGCCTTACTGACTCAGAAAAAGCCTGGCTAGCTGACCATCCGGTTATTCGAGTAGGGCCGGATCCCGAATTCAGGCCGGTAGAATTCTTCACGGCCTCAGGTGACTATCAGGGCCTGGCGGCAGACTACCTCTCCATTATTTCTGAACGTCTTGGTTTAAAGCTCAAGATAGTGCATCTGGAAAACTGGGATGAATCGATTCGGCAGGCTAAGAGTCGTGAGATCGATATGTGGAGTGCGGCCAGCGCCACACCACAGCGCCAGGAGTTTATGAGCTTCACCCAGCCGATGATTGAGGTCCCTGCGGTCATCCTGGTGCGAAATCAAGTCAAACAGAACCTTAATCTGAAAGACCTGAAGGGATTAAAGGTGGCGGTTGTTTCAGGCTATGCTGCTCATGACTTCATTCTTGATCGTTACCCGGAATTAAACCTTGATCCTGTCCCAAACCTGGAAACAGCATTACGTAAAGTTTCATTTGGTATGGTGGATGCTATGGTGGGGAACCTGGCAACAGCCACTTATTACATGGAACAGCAGGGCATAACCAATCTCAGGGTTGCAGGAAATACGGAGTACCTTTATCGATGGGCATTTGCTGTCAGAGATGATTGGCCTGAACTGCGCTCTATTCTCGATAAGGGATTGAAGAGCCTGACGCCTGAGGAGCATCAGGCAATTTTCAGAAAATGGATCAATATATCGGCGCAGACATGGCAGCCGACTCCACAGTTCTACCTGCTGCTACTGATTACTTTGCTGATGCTGAGTGTGGTGGGTGGCTATCTATGGAATCGCACCCTGAAACGGTTAGTTGTTCAGCGTACTGATCAATTGAACAGTGAGTTGCAAGAGAGAAGGCGCACAGAGGTTGAACTCACTATACGAGACAGGGCAATTACTGCAGCAAGTAATGGTATCGCTATTATTGAATCAAACGGTAAAGATCTTCCGGTTATCTATGTCAATCCTGCCTTTGAAATAATATCAGGATATACAGCGGATGAGTTGATCGGACACCCGTTTCCATTCTTCAGCAGCGATAGCGAAAATCAAGCGGCTGTCTCGCAGCTATTATCAGCCATAACGACTGGTACTACCTGTCAGGTACAGATGCAGAGTAAGCGCAAGGGCGGAAGTCGGTTCTGGAATGAGTTATCTCTTTCGCCTGTGCATGATGCAGATGGAGTGCTGATCCATTTCGTGATTACTGTTAATGACATCTCTTTGCGTATCCGCAATGAAGAGATGGTGCGGCAGATCGCAATGGGAGTATCGGCGGCGACCGGCAATAGTTTTTTTGAGCAATTAGTCTCACATCTGGCGGAGGCGTTAGGGGTCAATTATGCGATTGTCGGTAAACTGGTACCGGGCAGTATTGAGTATATTAAAACCCAGGCGGTTTGGGCCAAGGGAATGCCGGGTGAGAATTTTGAGTATGATTTGAAAAATACTCCGTGCAGTGATGTGATTCACACGGGTGCCTGTTCCTACGCAAAGGATATTCAGACACTCTTTCCACATGATCATCTGCTGCAAGTAATGGGTGCGGAGAGTTATGTTGGCTTGCCCCTTCGTTCGACAAATGGTGATGTATTGGGTTTGCTGGCGGTACTCGATGTGGTGTCGATGGAGAATCCGGATTTCATCCTCTCCATGCTGACCATTTTTGCTTCACGGGCCTCTGCAGAACTTGAACGGCAGCGTGTCAATATCGCTTTACACAATAGTGAAGAGTACTACCGGGTGCTGTTTGAGTCAGCTAACGATGGAATTCTCACTCTGGATAACAACCGCTTCACCAGCTGTAATGCCAAGATGGAGGAGATATATGGTTGTCCTAAAAGCGAGATTATTGGTTTCGGGCCTGAGAAGTTTTCGCCTCGCTTTCAGATGGATGGATCGCTTTCCAGTGAACGCGCCTATAGATATATTTCAGACGCACTGTCTGGGAAACCCCAGTTGTTTGAGTGGGTGCACCTGAAACTTGATAGAACACCAATTCATACCGAAGTCAGTTTGAATCGCGTCTATCGTGATGGTTCTTCAGTTCTGACTGCGCGCATACATGATATTTCCGACAGAAAACGGCGTGACGAAGAGACCCGCTTGGCGGCCAGTGTGTTTAATGGGACGACGGAAGGTATCGTCATAACCGATGCCCGGGGTGTGATTCTCCAGGTAAACAAGGCGTTCAGCGATATCACTGGATTTGAGTCAGAAGAGGTACTTGGAAAGACTCCCAGACTGTTGCGGTCTGATTACCATGATGATGAGTTCTACCAGGATTTCTGGACGAAACTCACGACAATTGGTGTCTGGCAAGGTGAAATATGGAATCGCCGGAAAGATGGTGAGGCGCACCCAGTGTGGCAGAATATATCAGCCATCCGAGATGAGCTGGGTGATATTGTCCAGTACATCAGCGTGTTCTCTGATATTACGGATAAAAAACTCTCTGAGCAGCGAATTGAGCATCTGGCACACTATGATGTGCTGACTGACCTGCCTAACCGGGTGCTGTTTACTGAACGTTGTGAGCATGCACTGAGTCGAGCCAGACGTGATGGCCATAAGTTGGTCTTGATGTTCCTCGATCTTGATCGATTTAAACACATCAATGACAGCCTCGGACATCCTGTCGGCGATCGACTGCTGCAGCAGGTGGCGCAACGCTTGAATGAGCTGATTCGTGAGGAAGATACGGTTGCACGATTGGGGGGGGATGAGTTTGTAGTGGTGCTGGAGAACGTGGTGGATACAAATGTCATCGCGCCTGTGGCAGAAAAATTGCTGGCTGCTTTTAGCCAGCCGTTTAATCTTGATGGTAGTCAACTGCATGTCTCTTCCAGTATTGGTATTGCCATCTATCCGGCGGATGGAAGGGATGTCACTACGCTGGTGCGCAATGCGGATGCAGCCATGTACCGGGCGAAAGAGAGTGGTCGTAACAACTACCAGTTCTACACACGCGAGATGACCGCCTCAGCGCATGCCCGGGTTTTGCTTGAGAACAATTTACGCAGGGCGGTTGAGCAGCGACAGCTGGTTCTTCATTATCATCCCCAGTTCGATCTTACTAGCGGGCAACTGACAGGTGCAGAGGCCCTGGTACGCTGGCTACATCCCAATATGGGATTGATTTCACCTGACAGTTTTATCCCGTTGGCGGAAGAGACGGGGCTGATCTTGCAGATTGGAGAGTGGGTGTTGAGAGATGCCTGTATTCAGGCGAAACGGTGGCTGGATGCCGGACGGCAGTTCGGCACAATTGCAGTCAACGTATCGGGTCACCAGATTGAGCGGGGAGACATTGTCGAGGTGGTCAGGAAGGTGTTGTGGGAGACGCACTTGCCCGCTCATCTGCTTGAACTTGAAATAACCGAGAGCTTTATTATGAAGCATCCTGAAGAGGCTATCTCTACATTGAGTGCATTGAAAGAGCTGGGTGTATCACTGGCGATTGATGATTTTGGAACCGGCTACTCATCACTCAGTTATCTGAAACGATTGCCAATCAACAAGTTGAAGATTGATCGTTCCTTCGTTAAGGATGTACCGAATGGAAAGGCTGATACAGCAATAACGCGCGCTGTGATAGCGCTGGGTAAAGGACTCTCGCTTCGTGTAATTGCCGAGGGTGTGGAGAGTGATGAACAGCGGGACTTCCTTGCTGATGAAGGATGTCATGAAGCGCAAGGTTTCCTCTATACAAAGCCACTCGCTGCAGACGACTTCCAGTTACTGATGGCGCAGTTTATAGAACAACAGTCAAAACAGTCACAACGCTGAAGCTGGGCTGTTTACTCGCCTGCTCCGATGATCGGTAGTGTGCAGGTGAGGGGAGTCCCTTTACCTGTCTGTGAGGTGAAGTCAATTTCACCTGGGCATTTTTTTCGGAACGCTATGTCGATCTACGAAGAGCCCCGCTCGACACCTCTCCCAATCTCCATCGGCATGTCCCGCATTCACCAATAATTTTGGCATACCTGGTTCAGCTCTCACGGCTGGTAACGTATATTCTGCAGAGAGTGATCGAAGTCTGTGTCGGTGGTGGCGACACTTTTTATTCGTTGCATGATAGGGTCAGTGTATTCTCCAGTATGCGGTGATGTCAGTCGTTTATTTACTGCCTTTGCCGGGGTATGAAAACCCCTCCATGGCCAATACAATGTGGGAGATATCCGCAATGCCGGTACTCAACGGGGCATTTGCTGTTGGTATTTCACTCATAAGCGAGTTGAGATTTATCTTATCGGTTATTTGCCGGATCTTTAATTTGACGTGCAATAGGAGAACGCTGTGCAATGTTTTGTCAATACCAATGGCATTCGGCTGCACTATCTCGATTATTCGGGTAGCGGTCCGGTCGTTATATTAATGCCAGGTCTCACGGCCAATGCGCACTCGTTTGATGGCCTGGTTGCTGCGGGCTTGACGGATTCTGTGAGGTTGTTGGCGGTTGATCTTCGTGGTCGTGGCCTGAGTGATAAACCCGAGTCCGGTTATACTCTGGAGGATCATGCCCTGGATATTATTGGTCTTTTGGATCAGTTGGGATTGGATCAGGTTATTTTAGGAGGACACTCCTACGGTGGTTTGCTTGGTCTGTATATGGCACACCGCTATCCTGAGCGCGTGAAGAAATTGCTGGTGATTGATGCGGCAGCGGAGATGCATCCGGATACGCGCCGCCTGATTCAGCCAGCAATTGATCGCCTGGGCAAGGCGGTATCCTCCTGGGAAACCTACCTGGCTGCCGTGAAGGTGATGCCGTTTTTTTATCACTGGTGGGATGCCACTATCGAGAGCTACTTCCAGGCGGATGTGGAAACTTTAGCGAATGGGGCTGTGATCGCTCGTTCCCGACCGGAGGCCATTGTCGAAGCGGTAGAGTGTGTGTTGGCTGAAAATTGGCAGGAGAAGCTGCCAGAGATCCAACAGCCGACCCTGTTGCTTAATGCCACGGGGGCCTATGGTCTGCCTGGCGCGCCGCCGCTGTTACCCAGAAAACAGGCTGAGGCGACCGTCTCTGCCCTGCCCCGGGGAGAGTATGCCGAGGTGCCGGGTAATCATATCACCATGCTCTACGGGGACGGTGCCAGGCAAATCGTTAAAGAAATAGTCAAGTTCGTCGAAGATTAGACGCTAAACTTCTCAACCGGTATTAAATTCATTTTGCGAGCACAAGCGCTTGAGTGCCCAGTAGTACCGGTATGCAGGTCCTGGGCAGGGGTATGGCTACTCTTTTTACTGATTAAATATTGTTTAAACCGGCTCTCAGGCTTAGTCAGGCGTGAGGGGGATGAGGATAAAAATGAAGACAAATATGAAAGCAGCATGGCTCCTATTGCTGGCGATTGTAGTGTGCCTGCCATTGACCGCTACCAATCTACTGGCCGCCGATATGGCCTCGCTGGTCAATACCGCCGGTATGCAACGTATGCTGACTCAGCGTATCACCAAGGATTACCTGTTTCTTGGTAATCAGATACGGGCAGGAAAGGCCAGTCGGCAGATGAAGGGCAGTATGGCGCTGTTGGTTAGTAACCATGATGTATTAAAGAAGTCTGTTACAGACAGCAAGGTGGTCGTGCTGCTGGCTGAAGTCGATCCACTGTTGGAAAAGATGGTGAAGATCACTAAAGCGCCGTATGTGAAATTCAGTGGCGCAACCATGCTTGAACTGAGCGAAGCGATGCTAGAGCTGTATCAGGCGATCGTGGTTGAGCTGGAGGGTAAGCAGGCAGAAAAGACTGTGGCAGCGGTTAATGTTGCCGGACGTCAACGCATGCTCTCCCAACGCATCGCCATGTTTTATGCCGCCAATGAAGCAGGTTTCAAGAGTGATGCCACGGTGAATCAGATGAAGCTGTCGGTAGATGAGTTTGAGAGTGCGCATAAATCATTAGAGGCCAACAGTCTGAACTCTGAGGATATCAATAGAGAGCTTCAGGGTGTGGAGAACGTCTGGAAGACAGTGCGCAAATACTTCACTGGAAGCGTTGAAGAGAGCTACCCGGTGACAATCTTTGTCACAACAGATGACATTATGAAGCGTATGAACAAGATCACTCTGTTATATGTAAAGGCGTACTGGGCGTCAAAACCCAAGCAATAACCTATTACCGGTAATTCGCTACGCAGCGCCTGCTTTGCCCCTCACGGGCGGCAGGCGTTTTTGCGTTTGTGTTCCGGAATGTCAATTGATTGGAGAGATGGATTCTCTGTTGTTCTGAACGTGGAACTGGCATGTCACTCGCGTTATATTGGCGGTCAGTTTTGCTGAGTAATGAGGGATTGAAATGAAGTTGGCCATCTATGGTACAGGCGGAGTCGGTGGGTATTTTGGCGGTCGGTTGGCGCATAGCGGTCATGATGTTGCCTTTATTGCAAGAGGCGATCATCTGCGTGAGATGCAAAATAGCGGGCTGGCGGTTGAGAGTATCAATGGGGATTTTCATATCAACAACCCCGTCGTTACTGATGATCCAGAGACGGTCGGTCCGGTAGATGCCGTGCTGTTGGCAGTCAAGAGCTGGCAGGTGCCAGAGACCGCCTTGGCTATGCAGCCTCTCGTCGGACCGGATACCTTTGTTGTCTCCCTGCTCAATGGCGTTGAGTCAACTGATCAACTCAGTGAAGTGTTCGGGCGTGAGCGGGTAATGGGCGGGGTCGCCAAGCTCTTCAGTTTTATTGAGCGCCCGGGTCTGATACGCCATATCGGTCATGAGCCGACGCTGGTTCTGGGTGAGCTGGATGGGGTTGCAAGTGACCGCCTCAACAGGTTGTCAGCCTTACTTGGCGATGCCGGGATAGGGGTAGAGCGTCCTGACTCTATCCTGGTTGCAATCTGGGCGAAGTTTCTCTTTACGACGGGTTGGGGTGGGCTGGGAGCAATCAGTCGGGCACCTATCGGTGTGTTACGTGATGAGTCGTCCACTCACACTGTGATCAATGCCTGCATGCATGAAACAGAAGCGGTCGCTCGAGCCGTTGGAATTCCCCTTCCCGAGGATATCATTGCCCGTACCTGGGCCTTCATTCAGGCGCTTGAGCCAACAGGCACCAGCTCGCTACAACGGGATATTGCGGCGGGTCGTCCCTCGGAACTTGATGCCTGGAATGGGGCGGTGGTGCGGATTGGTCGGCGCCATTCTGTTGCCACACCTACCCATGATCTGATCGTTAGTGCCTTGCAGCCACTTGAAAAAAGGGCGCGAGGTGAATTAACCTTTTAACTTATAGATAGCAGGGGTGATTTCAGATTGTATCTATAGCCAAGGCTATAATTAAGGCGGAAGATAGCCAGCAACAGTTATTATCTGAAGTAGAGATTGAGTGATGGGTTTTTTAGGATTTAGCCGCTTTTTTCAGCGCAATCAAGCCGGTGTGGTAAAGGATCGACGAACCAATCGTCGAGTGGCCCCTACCGAGGGCACTACCGTGCTTATTGTTGACGATTCGCGAACAATTCGTCGGGTAATGAGCGGGATGCTACGTCAATCGGGTTACCAGACGCTGGAAGCAGGGGACGGTGTGCAGGGCATAGAGCTGGCGCGGAAGCATAAACCCAACCTCATCTTCATGGACGTTATGATGCCTGGTATGGATGGGTTTCAGGCGACCAGGAAATTGCAGACCGATGTCGATACCCAAGATATTCCTGTCATCATTATCAGCGGTAACACGCAGGCCACTATCCAATCGTGGGTACAGAAGATTGGTGCGCGGGATTTTATGGCTAAGCCTTTTGAGCGAGGTGAATTTTTTCAGCGGCTTGAGAGCGCTATCTACTAGTCTCATCCATTTAGTCACTCTTTCCACTCTGGCTGACGAGCCATCAGAGTGAGACACTAGGCCTGTTTAAGGCTATCGACAGATCAAACACCATGGGACCACTTCAGGGCATTAAGATACTGGATCTCAGCCGTATATTGGCTGGGCCGTGGGCAACACAATTGCTGGCGGATTACGGGGCAACAGTCTGGAAGATTGAGCGTCCTGGTGTCGGGGATGATACCCGTCACTGGGGGCCTCCCTTTCTTAAGGACGGGACCGGGGCTGAGACAACGGAATCCGCCTACTTTCTCTCTGCGAATCGCGGCAAGCGTTCATTGGAACTGGACATCACTACTGAGGCAGGGCAGTCGGTTGTTCGAAGGCTGGCGGCAGATGCTGATATTCTGGTTGAAAACTATAAGGTTGGCGGGTTAGCAAAATATGGCCTGGATTACGCCTCGCTTGCCCAGATTAATCCACAACTGATCTATTGTTCTATTACTGGCTTTGGTCAGACCGGTCCAGACGCGGCCCTTGCCGGGTATGATGCGATGGTGCAGGCCCGGGGCGGGTTAATGAGCATCACTGGTGAACGTGACGGATTGCCTGGTGCCGGGCCACAGAAGGTGGGTGTTGCGGTGGCTGATCTGATGGCCGGTATGTATGCCGTCAGTGCCCTGTTGGCTGCCCTGCACCACAGGGAGAAGAGCGGAGAGGGCCAGCAGATAGATATCAGCCTGCTGGATACCCAGGTGGCATGGCTGGCCAATCAGAATATGAACTATCTAATCGGTGGAAAGGCACCGGTCCGGCAGGGGACAGCTCACCCCAATATTGTCCCTTACCAGGCATTACCAACCGCAGATGGTTTTCTTATGCTGGCAGTAGGCAATGACCGGCAGTTTGTCGAATGCTGTCGGGTACTGGGTAAGCCGGACCTCGCTAAAGATCCCCGTTTTATTACTAATCGCCTTCGGGTCGAACATCGTGACCAGTTGATTCCCCTGCTTGAGGCCTGTTTTATGGCCAAAACAACCGCAGAGTGGTCAAGCTTGTTAGGTGCGGTAAAAGTACCCTGTGGACCGATTAATAGGCTAGACGAAGTGTTTGACGATGCGCAAATACAATCCCGCGGCATGCGCCTCAATCTGCCGCATCCTCTGGCAGGCACGGTGCCACAGGTGGCCAATCCTGTGAAGTTTTCTGCCACGCCCATCGAGTATCCATTGGCTCCTCCGTTGCTGGGGGCGGATACGGAGGATGTGTTGGCGACGTTGCCGGAAGTCTAAAGGTTATCGAATAATAACCGGTTGTGGGTGTGTCTGCATGGGTGGACGAAAGGCCATCGTGCAGTCACGGCGTGCCGCGTTAAACAGTTTATGCTGAGAATGCTTGAACATCAGCCCGATCTCATGCGGTGTGGTGTGGGTGATGTAGGCTTTGATCAGCCAGGGCTCGCGTGCCACGGTTACAGATAGTTCGACTTCCATGCCTGTTGGCAAGGTTAAGCCATACGTCTCCAGCAGTGTGCCTTCTGGTGTCAGGCTACCCATCGTGGCCGAGAAGATCCGCCCATGATAGTTGATTTGGGCCGGTAGCATTAAATTGATATGGAACGATTGTGTATGATTCATCTGCTTCTTTTGCCTCTGATTATTTGCACAGAAAGCTACAGGAGCAAAATGTCAGTCCGGTTTCACCCCGGTTAAGGTTTTATTTCAATTCTTGCAGAGCCAGCCGTTTTTTGCGTTATTCAGACAGAGCGGCCAGTAGTTTGCGCAGTGCCTGGCCTCGGTGGCTCAAGCTATTTTTCTGATCCGGGGAGAGTTCAGCCGAGCTGCAGCCAAATTCAGGCACCAGGAACAGTGGGTCGTAACCAAAGCCGTTCTCACCCTGTTCACTGTGCAGTATGCGCCCTTCCCAGGTGCCTTGGCAGATCAATGGCGTCGGGTCTTCCGCATGCCGCAGGTAGACCAGTACACACTGGAAGCGGGCGGTTCTCTCCTCGTCTGCTATCTCTTTCAGGTCTGCCAGTAGCTTGTCATTGTTCGCCTGATCATCACAGGCCGGTCCGGCAAAACGCGCAGAGTAGATGCCCGGGGCTCCGTTCAGCGCATCCACCTCAATGCCAGAATCGTCGGCAATGGCGGGTAGGCCGCTATGACGCGCGGCGTTGCGTGCCTTGAGAATGGCGTTTTCGACAAAAGTCAGGCCGGTCTCCTCCGCCTCGGGCGTGTCGAACTCACTTTGCGGAATCACCTTAATTTGTTGCTGCGCCAGCAACTGGTTGATCTCTCTTACTTTTCCGGCATTACCGCTGGCTAGTACGACCTTTTCACCCCGGTGACTCTGTGACATGAGACATTTTCCTGCATATGAGTATGAAGCCACAATTCTACCCTGGATCACGCCTTTATGGGAAAGCGTGGTCAGGCTGTGTACAATCGGGCGGCTTTTTTTGATTTATCCAAGGTGTAATCCATGCTTGAAGTATCGGGGCTGGCCTGTGTGCGGGGCGACCGAAAACTCTTTTCCGATCTCAGCTTCACCCTTGCGGCAGGGGAGCTGCTGCACCTGCATGGCCATAATGGCAGCGGTAAAACGACCCTGATGCGAACCTTGTGTGGATTGATTAAAGAGAGTGAAGGTGAGATTCGCTGGAACAATGAGTCAATTCATGGTCTGGGTGAGGAGTTTACCCGGGAAGTGGTCTATATCGGCCACAAAAACGGTATCAAAGATGATTTGACCGGGGTGGAGAACCTGCGTGTCTGCACAGCACTGGATGGCTACCCTATCACTGAACAGCAGGCCTGGGATGCTCTGGAGAAGATGGGGCTACGAGGCCATGAAGACCTTCCCAGTCGGGTGCTCTCCCAGGGTCAGAAGCGGCGCGTTGCGCTGGCCCGTCTACTGGTTAACCAGTCTAAACTCTGGATTCTGGATGAGCCGTTTACTGCTCTGGATGTGGCCGCAGTTGATTTTCTGCAGTCGATTATCCGTGCCCATATCAATGGGGGTGGCATGGTGATCCTGACTACCCATCAAGAGGTTAAGATCACCAGGGAGCAGGTCAAGGAGTTGCAACTGGGCTGGAAGGAGGCCGGGCATGTTTAGCGCCTTCAAAACTCTGGTCGGGCGTGATCTGCTGCTGGCGATGCGACGGCGCTCAGATCTGTTCACGACACTGTTCTTTTTTGTGATTGTGGTGAGCCTGTTTCCGCTGGGGATTGGCCCCGAGCTGAAAACACTGCGTCTGATAGCGCCTGGTGTCTTCTGGGTGGCTGCTTTGCTAGCCTCTATGCTGGCACTGGAGCGGTTGTTTGCCATCGATTATGAAGACGGAGCCCTGGAGCAGATGCTGCTCGCTCCTCAGCCGCTGTTTATCCTGGTGCTGGCCAAGGTGATGGCGCACTGGTTGGTGACTGGCTTACCCCTGGTGTTGATGGCACCTTTGCTGGGATTGCAGTATGACATGGCCAGTGATGCACTACTTGTCATGGTTATTTCCCTGTTGTTGGGCACACCGGCGCTGAGTCTGATTGGAGCCATCGGCGCTGCTTTAACGCTGGGGTTGCGGGGCGGTGGTGTGTTGGTCTCCCTGTTGGTGTTGCCGCTCTATATCCCGGTGCTGATTTTTGGCGCCGGGGCGGTTGAAGCAACGGCTTCGGGTCTGGGAGGGCAGGGGCATATCTCCATGTTGGGTGCCATTCTGGTATTATCCCTTCTGTTTGCACCTTTAGCGTCGTCAGCTGCCCTGCGGATTTCTGCTGAATAGGTGGAATGATAGGTTTTTGTTTTGGTGGTGATTTTGTCTTTGGTCAATGCTGCTTATTGCTTGCATTAGGTATAAAGGCCACCTGTTGGAAAAAACTTGGCTGCTTAGGGAACCAAACCCTATTGTTATTATCAAACCACCGACATAGCGGTTTCACTACATCTACTAATGAATGCTCGATTAATTAACTGGTTTAAATTCTCTTCGCCGGCCTCCTTTTATCCGCTGGCCGGTAAGCTGATTCCTGTTTTTACCCTCATCGCATTGATTTTGATTGGTGTGGGTCTCTACATGAGCTTCTTTGTGGCACCTACGGATTATAAACAGGGCGAGGGCTATCGGATCATCTTTGTCCATGTGCCTGCGGCCTGGATGTCCATGTTCATCTACCTGATTATGGCGTTCTGGGCAGGTCTGGGGCTGGTGTTCAATACTCGCCTGTCTGGGATGATGACCCGGGCGCTGGCGCCAACGGGCGCTATTTTTGCTTTTCTGGCGCTCTGGACCGGTGCCTTCTGGGGTAAGCCGATGTGGGGAACCTGGTGGGTGTGGGATGCGCGTCTCACTTCTGAATTGATTTTGCTTTTTCTCTATCTGGGTTACCTGGCCCTGCAGGGTGCAATAGACGATACCCGTCGAGCTGACCGGGCCGGTGCCCTGCTGGTCCTGGTGGGTGTGGTCAATATCCCTATAATCTACTATTCGGTGCAGTGGTGGAATACATTGCATCAAGGGGCCAGTATCAGCATGGATAATGGTTCGAAGATGGGTGCTACCATGCTCTGGACCATGCTGATTATGGCTCTCGGTTTCTGGGCCTATACCATTGCTGTTGCTCTGTCGCGGGTCCGCTCTATTATTCTGGAGCGAGAGGCTGATACGACCTGGGTGAGTGAGCTGGCAGAGGTGCGGAGATGAGTGTGGCTGAATTCTTCGATATGGGCGGATATGCCCTCTATGTTTGGGGTTCGTTTGGCGTCTCAGCGCTGTTCATGATTATCGAACCGATCATGTTGCGCAGTCACCGGCGTGCAGTATTGCAGCGTATATCGCGCATTGTTCGGATGAAGGCAGAGGAAAGAGTATGAAGGCAAGACATAAACGACTTGGATTTTTAGTGGCCGGTCTGGTCGGTCTCGGTGTAGCCGCTACCCTGGTATTCAATGCCCTGGACAGTAATCTCTCGTACTTCTTTTCACCCAGCGATGTGGTGCAGAACAAGGCGCCCACGGATCACGTCTATCGATTGGGCGGCATGGTTCAGTCCGGTAGTCTGGAGCGTGGAAAAGAGCTGACAGTAAAGTTTTTGGTGACCGACACGGCTCATACCGTCAAGGTGGCCTATACCGGCATCCTGCCAGATCTGTTTGCCGAGGGGCAGGGTGTCATTGCCCAGGGCCGTATGGGGCCAGATGGTACCTTTATCGCTGACGAGGTGCTGGCCAAGCATGATGAGAACTATATGCCACCCGAGGTGGCGGATGCCTTGGATAAGGCGCATAAGTCAACACCGACAGGGGTGGCTAACAAATGATTCCAGAAATTGGGCATGTGGCACTGATTCTGGCGTTGTCGCTGGCAATCATACAGTCAACACTACCGATCATTGGCGCGCACCGGGGTATTGGCAGTTGGGTGGCGGTGGCAAAACCGGCGGCCCTGGGGCAGCTGTTTTTTATGATGGTTTCGTATGGTTGTCTGACCTACGCTTTTCTGGTGCATGATTTTTCGGTCAGTTACGTGGCCCAGAACTCGAATACTCATCTTCCTACGCTCTACCTGATTTCAGGCGTTTGGGGTGCCCATGAGGGCTCCCTGTTGTTGTGGGCACTTTTACTGGCACTCTGGACGGCGGCGGTGGTGTTATTCAGTCGTAGCATGCCGGATACCATGATCGCTCGGGTGGTCGGGGTGATGGGCATGGTCAGTGTTGGGTTTCTAATGTTCATGCTGTTTACCTCCAACCCTTTTGACCGGCTGATCAATGCGCCCATTGAGGGACGGGACCTCAATCCACTGTTGCAAGACCCAGGGTTGGCCATTCATCCACCCATGCTCTATATGGGCTATGTCGGATTTTCAGTGGCGTTTGCCTTTGCTATTGCCGCCATGCTGGGCGGGCGGCTGGATGCAGCTTGGGCACGTTGGTCGCGCCCCTGGACGAATATCGCCTGGATGTTCCTGACCATGGGTATCGTATTGGGTAGCTGGTGGGCCTATTACGAGCTGGGTTGGGGCGGCTGGTGGTTTTGGGATCCGGTTGAGAATGCCTCCTTTATGCCCTGGCTGGTCGGCACGGCACTGATTCACTCGTTGGCTGTAACTGAGAAACGGGGTGCCTTCAAGGCGTGGACTGTGCTGCTGGCGATCTTCGCCTTCTCTCTGAGTCTTCTTGGGACATTTCTGGTGCGTTCGGGTGTGCTTACCTCGGTACATGCCTTCGCCTCTGACCCATCACGCGGTATCTTTATTCTGATTTTCCTGATTGTGGTCATAGGCGGGTCCCTGTTGCTCTACTCCTGGCGTGCTTCCCAGATACGCAGCAGCGTCAGTTTCAAGCTGGTTTCACGTGAGACAGGTCTACTGTTGAACAACGTTATTCTGGTTGTGGCGGCTTGCAGTGTGCTGCTTGGCACCCTCTATCCCCTGGCCATTGATGCACTGGGTTTGGGAAAGATCTCCGTAGGCCCGCCCTATTTTAATAGTGTTTTTATTCCACTGACCGCACCGTTGGCAGCTCTGGTGGGTGTGGGGGCGCTGACGCGCTGGCGTCAGGATAGCGGTAACCGGCTGTTTTCTCGGCTGTGGTTCTCACTGCTATTCAGTATTGTCTCGGGTTTTGTTCTGACTTTGTTTGCCCCCTTCTTCGCCTGGGGCGCGGCCATTGCGCTGGTGCTGGCAATTTGGGTGCTGATGAGCACGCTACAGTGGATTCTGGAGAGAAAAACGGCCGGGCGCTCGCTGATTCAGACGCTGGCGACTATGCCTCGCGCCAGCTGGGGAATGACCCTAGGTCATCTTGGTATTGCCGTTTTTGTTGTTGGCGTTACGCTGACCACTATCTACAGCGAAGAGAAGGATGTCCGTCTTGAGCCTGGTCAATCCTATAGCCTGGGCGGCTATGATTTTATCTTCCGTGGTGCAAAAAGATCGCAGGGCCCCAATTATCAGGCCTTTCGCGGAGAGGTAGATATTCACTACCAGGGTAAGCAGATTTCCCACTTGAACCCGGAGAAACGGAATTATAAGACGGGTATGCCGATGACCGAGGCGGGGATTGATGATGGCCTGTTCCGGGATCTGTTTGTTGCCCTTGGTGAGCCGTTGGGTACTGATGGTGCCTGGAGTGTGCGAATCTATCATAAGCCCTTTGTCCGTTGGGTCTGGTTGGGCGGGATACTGATGGCGCTTGGCGGATTGTTGGCTGCCAGTGATCGTCGCTATTATCGTCTTAAAAAGAAAGCCAGTGTAGCTGCGGGAGATGCCGCTGTGAGGGCCGCATGAAGGCGCGTTTTTTAATACCATTTTTCATCTTTATCGGTCTTGCCCTGTTACTGGGTGTTGGTCTGACGCTGAACCCAAGAGATGTACCTTCCGTACTGATCAACGAAAAGGCACCTGATTTTGATCTGCCGGATCTGTTTGATCCAGAGAGAAGGGTCAGCTCCGATACCATGAAGGGGAAGGTCTGGCTGTTGAATGTCTGGGGTACCTGGTGTCCAGAGTGTTGGCGCGAACATGAGTTTCTCAAACATTTGAGCAAGAATGAGGGTGTTACCCTGATCGGCATTGATTGGCGCGATGAGCGGGAGGAGGCCAAAGCCTTCCTGGCCAAGAAGGGCAATCCGTTTGCTGCGGTAGGCTTTGATCCTGACAGTCAGGCGATCATGGATTGGGGTGTCTACGGGGCGCCTGAGACCTTTGTGATCGATAAACAGGGGATGATTCGCAAGAAGCACACCGGCCCCCTCTACCAGCAGATATGGGATCAGGAGTTCAAACCATTGTTGAAACAGCTTGAGGCCGAGTCATGATGCGTAGTTGGCTGTTCGCACTGCTGTTCATTCCCTTTATTGCCCACGCTGCAATTGAAGCCACACAGTTTGATGATCCCGATAAAGAGGCGCGCTATAAACAGCTCATAGCCGAGTTGCGCTGCCTGGTTTGTCAGAATCAGAATCTGGCCGATTCAAATGCAGAGCTGGCTCAGGATATGCGGCACAAGACATATGAACTGGTCAAGGGTGGGGCGACTAATGATGACGTGGTCAATTACATGGTAAAACGCTATGGCGACTTCGTGCTCTACCGTCCTCCCTTCAAACTCTCCACTCTCCTGCTCTGGCTAGGGCCGTTTGTTATCCTGGCGGGCGGTGTTGTGATTCTGATTGTCATTATCCGGCGTCGGGCCAAACAGCCGAATGCCGGAATGAGTGATAGCGACCTTAAACGCGCCAAAGTGTTACTTGGCGAAGAAGATAATAACTGATGACTCTTTTCTGGATACTCACTGCGATCATGGTTTTGGTCGCACTCGCATTTATCGTTCCTGCTCTATTGCGTAATAAAGATCTGACGGCTTCTGACCGTGATCAACAGAACGTGGTAATTGCCAAAGAACGTCTGGCTGAACTGCAGGCTGATTATGAAGCCGGAACTTTATCCGAAGGTGAATATGAGCAGACCAAGCTGGAATTGGAACAGGCCCTGTTGATCGATCTGGAGAGTGCGACACCGGATGTGCCCATGGCAAAAAAGCACAGTGGGCGGGCTGGTCTGGTTGTTTCAATACTTTTTGTGGCGGTCGCCTCTGTCTCGATCTATCTCTATCTGGGTTCACCGAAAATGGCTGATCCGGAGGCCATGCTGGCGCAGCAATCGGATGAAAAGATGCCGACAGTCGAAGAGATGCTGACTTCACTGGTGAGCCGTTTGAAGGAGCATCCAGAGGACGCTGAAGGGTGGTATCTGCTGGGTCGTACCTACATGGCTATGCAGGATTATCAGAAGGCGTCCTTCGCCTTTGATAAGCTGAATCAGTTGGTTGCTGATCAGCCCTCCATAATGCTGGCATTGGCGGATTCGCTTGCCATGGCTTCCGGAGGCAGTATGGAGGGACGCCCGGCTGAGTTGATACGCAAGGCAATTATACTTGCGCCGGAAGATCAGACGGCCCTCTGGTTAGCTGGTATGGTTGAGGATCAATCGGGTAATCATGCAGCTGCGCTAACCCATTGGCGCCATCTGAAAACACTCATTGCTGCTGATGACGCTGAGTCGCTGCAACGGGTGGATATGCTGATTGCAGGTGCTGAAAACAAGTTATCTGCATCAGGTCAAACTCCTGTATCCGAACAGACCCAGCAACCCGTCGCTGCTGGTAATGAGATAACGGCCCGTATTTCACTGGCGGATGAGCTGAGTTCCAAAGTTGGACCAGATGAGAGTCTGTTTATCTATGCGCGGGCACTGCAAGGTCCGAAGATGCCTTTGGCGGCAGTTCGATTGAAGGTCCGGGATCTGCCGGCCACAGTTCAACTGAGTGACAGCCAGGCAATGGTGCCTGGTATGAATCTCTCCCGCTTTAAGCAGGTGGTTGTGGGTGCCAGGATTTCAAAATCGGGTAATGCGATTGCAGCCAGTGGAGACTTGATGGGTGAGGTGTCGCCGGTTGAGGTAGAGTCTGATGCAGTTGTCGAGCTGGTGATTAATTCGGTTTTACCCTGAAGTTCACACTGAATCCTTATATTAAAAAGGCCCTGTCTGTAGCAGACAGGGCCTTTTTAATTTACAGCCTGCAAAGATCTTCAGAGGCATTCCCCTTTTGAACCCGCCGCACAGGTTCGGCCATCAGTCCAGATTGCACCATCCAGTTTCGCGGCGATCATTATCGCACCCTCTAGATTAGCTCCTCTCAGGTTGGCCCCGCTCAGATCGGCATCCAGAAAGTTAGTCCCCTTTAGATTGGCCATCATCAAGTTGGCATTTTGCAAGTTGACGGCATGCAACGTGGCATGTTCCAGATTGGCCAACATCAGGTTGGCACCCTGTAGATTAGCCAGATGCAGAATCGCGCGGGTGAGATTGGCTCCTTGCAGGTTGGCGTTGTCTAGCCGCATGGAGGCCATGGAGGCTTCATGCATATCGACGCCCGGCATCTGTGCACCTATGCGAACCGCCCATGAACATTGGGCCTCAGGCTTGAATTCACAGGTGGTGTTTTTTATGTGTCCGGAGGTTTCGATATCACTACGCCAGGCACTTGCCTCGATGGCATGGCTTGCCAGGAGCGCAGTTGCAACACCCATAACGGTTTTTCGTAGTTTTCCAGATAGCATGATCTTTTCCCCGGTTCACGTTGTTCAGCTCTACTTGCGCAGTAGCAGTAGGTAATTAGTTGATTTTCCCGCCAAGGTTTGCACGAGCTCTTTCATTAAGCATACTTATCATATAGATAAAATATTCTATCAGAATTGACCTGGATCTATAGAAAAAATTTCTTTTGGAATCCAAGTCTCCAAACGGTGGAGATATTGA
>VMRY01000012.1 GCA_007713595.1 Sedimenticola thiotaurini | reverse complement strand
GGGCTACCGGAAAAGCGCAGACCGGTAGTGCTTCAGCGGCTGAAAAAAACAGCGGATCCAGTAGTGATAAAGTCAGCATTACCATATCAGCAACCCGGCTGCAGGAGCTGGAGGCCCAGATTGCCAGTCTGCCAATTGCTGACGCGCAGCATATTTCCGATATACAACGCTCATTGGCCTCAGGAAATTTCGTATTTGAACCTGAAGAGGCTGCTGAAAATCTATTAACTCAAGAACGCGAATTTGCGAAAATTGACAAGAAGGAATAACCCATGAAGCTCTCTGCAGAACTACAGAATCAATTCGAGCAACTTCTGGCAGCAGAGCATGCGTGTGCAAAAACGCTTCTCGATACAATTCAGCGCGAAAACAGCGCTCTTAGAGCAAACGATATAGAACAGATCGAATCCCTCAGCAATGAAAAGAAACTGGGTATGAGACATATGTGGGAGTGCATGCAGCAACGGGATAGATGGTTGATCGGCCACAATCTGGAGACAGGCTCCCCTGGTACTATTGCATTGATGCAGGCGAATCCTGACAGCCGATCCGCCGAGCTATGGCGGCGTCTGAGTCAGACGGCCATCAAACTGCATGAGCAGAACGAGGTTAATGGTGGCATCGTTGCACTCAGTCAACGTCATAATAAACAGGCGCTCGACATACTCTGCGGACGCACTGGAATAACTGGCAGCACCTACGGCTCCAAGGGAGAGCACTCCAAGGAGCACTCGGGTCACTGCCTGGCAAAGGCTTGATAATCAGGCAATGCCGCCGTTATTGTTTCCCAGCTAGCTGCAGGTATCGCTCCAGGTCCTCTTCTCTGTCAACATCCCAAAGTGGCTCCAGTTCATGCCATTGCCATTTCAGCGCATCCAGCCGTTGCCGGGTAATATCACACACAGATCCTGTTCCCCAGGGTATATTCTCGAAAAGATCACTCGTTACCTGTCGCAGCCCAAGCAGTACATAGCCACCATCTTCAGCCGGACCAAGGACCGCATCCCCTCCTCCATCGAGCCACTCCAGCGCCCGCCTCAAATAGCGGCCATCCAACACAGGGCAGTCCCCTCCGATCAATAGAACAGAGGTGGCCTCGGCCAACACCTGCCTGGCGGCATGCTCCATCCGTTGTCCAAGGTCTCCCCCTTGCTGTCGATACAGACTGACCCAGCGCTTCTCAGCAATCTGTTGAAAAAAAGGATGCTGAGCGGTTGGCGTACACCAGAGTTGAAGCGGCGCAATATCACAGCCCATTCGATCTATTACACCAGATAAAAGTTCTGCGTAGAGCTCAGCAGCCTGCTGTTCACCCAGAGCGGGTAGCAAACGGGTCTTTACCTGCCCAGGTTCTGGTGCCTTGGCAAAAAGCAGAATACGACTATCAGGAAAGCGCATTAACGATACCGTTGCGCTAACTGCTCAGGATCAGCCCCGAAAAAGAAGGCCAGGCGTAAGCGCCACATCAGAAGAATTGTCCGCAGTATACCTGACTGCTCCCAGCGCCGAGTTGATGTGACTACCCGATGATGCAGGGCTGTTGGCCAGCATCTTTTTCTGAGTCTGGCACTAAACTGAATATCTTCCATGAGGGGTATTTCAGGAAAACCACCAGCTTGCTCAAACAGTTTTCGCCGGATAAAAATCCCTTGATCACCAGTGACAATACCTGTCAGACGGGATCGCCAGTTCATCATGAATTCAATAATACGAAATAGGGGTGATCGACCAGCCAGCGTCACATCGAACCGCCCCCAAGAAACATCAACCGCACCCATCACAGATAGAATCACTTCAGGAAAAGAGTTCTCCACCACACTATCTGCATGTAAAAACCAGAGCACATCGCCATTGGATGCAGCTGCGCCAGCATTCATCTGATGTGCTCGTCCAGCTGCTGTTATCAATACCCGGTCGACCAGTTGCTCTGCCAGTTGCACGGTTTCATCATGACTACCGCCATCCACAACAATCAGCTCAGCACCCCATGTACGCGCTGGCTGGAGACACGCCAGCAAGCGCTGTATAGCTGCAGCCTCATTCAAACAGGGTATAACAATAGAGAGTGTTGACATGATCAGTCACTCAAAGCGCCGCCACAACTACTGCCCTGCCCCGCTGTACACCCGTAACAGTGCTCAGCAATCCTGATTGGCTCACCATCCAATGATTCATTCATTATATCTGTGATATGGGTTTGAGCACGTTGCTTATGCACGATTGGCATCTGCAGCATCTGGTTGAAATCACAATCATAAAGATAGCCCTGCCAATCTACACTCAGTAGATTCCGGCACATTACGGTCTGTAAATTCTCACTACTGTAAGCGCCCTTCAGCATATCCATATAACCCGCAAATTCACCCTTCGACAGTAAGGTGCTCCCAAAGCGGCTGATAGGCATATTTGTAATGGTAAAGAGTTGATTAAACACAATCCCGTGATCATCCATGAGACGTTTTTTATAATCTGCCTCCAATACATCCTGGGGCGGAGGTAGTGCAGGACCCAAGGGGTTATAGACCAGATTCAGGGTCAGCCCACTTCCCTGTTTTCCATAACCGAACGAATTGAGTAATTTTAAGCCCCTTATACTGGCATCATAGACACCCTTACCGCGTTGCTCATCGACATTTTCCTGCAGATAGCAGGGCAACGAGGCAACTACCTCAACTGACTGTTCTGCCAAAAAGGCAGCAAGCTGCTCATGGCCTGGCTCCTCCAGAATAGAGAGATTGCAGCGATCCAGTACCCGTACGCCCATGGCACGGGCAGATTCCACCAGATAGGAAAAATACGGATTCATCTCTGGCGCACCACCCGTGAGATCAATTGTCTTAATCTGCTGGCATTGAATGAACCTGAGTATCTGATTGACAGTCCCTTCATCCATCATCTCAGTACGACCAGGCCCGGCATTGACGTGGCAATGTTTGCAGGTCTGATTGCATCGGTAGCCCAGATTAATCTGTAGCGTTTCCAGCCTTCCCCTTGTAATTGAGGGAAAAGTTGTCGGCGAAAGAAGATGAACGGTATCCAACATAGAGTGTGCCTCATACAACTGAACAGTTATTATGCAGTCTGGGTACGCGAATGCCCAGATAACTTCAGATAGGACTGGGAGATCAAAGCGAAGTTGCCAACAGACCCAATGTAAATGCTAGAATGCCGCCCGGTAAGATAGTATTAACTACAGCAAACCTTGTCAGCCAGGATTGACAACCTTTACGCCTCCGTAGCTCAGCTGGATAGAGCATCCCCCTCCTAAGGGGAAGGTCACACGTTCGAATCGTGTCGGGGGCGCCATTCTTTTTTTGGCATTCTAATTAAGATGACCCGCCAAAAGAGGCCGTTATTTCAGGACAGAAAAAATCCAGGCAGATCGCAGTGAGTTAACTGAGCTGCCAGCACGCAAGAATATTTCAAAATATCAATTTCGAACTGGGATCTATTTTTTAGCGGCCGTTTCTTCTGCAGAACCGGGAATGGTGGCTATTGTATCCTTTTCAGCAAACACCTTATTCAATGGTGATGACTCTGACTCTTCTGTCACTTCAATACCTGAAGCAGTTGCTGAGGCACCGTGAGTAGGCGACTTAGTAGCGGGGCGGGCTTGTAATCGGCTCAGAATTTCTGACAGAACCCTCTCAAGCTCCGTATAAGCCCTATGCTGGGCAAGCTGATAATAACTACTTTTATTCTGATCTAACATAGCCAGACGCGCATCAAAATAGGCAACATCCGCCTCCAGCGAACTCACTGTCAACCGGGCCCATTTTTTCTTCTCTTTTTTTTCAGATTGCTGCATAAAAGTGCTGATTTATCTTTTATCCCAGGATTTATTTAGCCTATTTGTTAAGTATAGCGCCGCACTGAGACAAAAACCCTAACTCCATGAATAAGTGTGATTTAGTTCAATCTGCCCCAATTCCGACGATTGTGCAAACGCACAAAAAAATCAATATTTTTGGATATTCATACTAATTTCGCAAAAACACTTTAAAAAAGTGTCTCGTATGCTACTATCCACATAATCGCTCCCCAACCACAAATAATAGGCCGATCATCCAAATGAGCGCACTTCTGGAGTTGTTACGTACTACATCTGCTCTCTCCGGCGGTAATGCCGCCTTTATTGAGGACCTTTATGAACGCTATCTTCAGGATCCCAATAGCGTGGATCCCGCATGGCGTAAACGCTTCGACAGTATAATAAAGGACTCGGCAAACGAGGCTCCTGATATTGCTCACGGCCCTGTCAGATCAAATTTTGCGCGCTTGGCCCGTGAAAAACGTCCTGCACTCAGACAAGCAACCGAGCGTATGTCTCCGGGAGCAGCTGAAAAACAGGCCGCCGTACTCCGGTTGATCAATGCATGGCGTGTTCGTGGACACCAATATGCCACTCTCGACCCACTAAAACTGCGTGATGTCGAAGATGTGCCGGATCTGGATCCCGCCTTTCACCGTCTCGGTGAAGGAGATATGGATACGGTCTTCAATACCGGTTCGCTGTTCGCCCCCGATCGGATGCCTCTACGCGAAATCATCGCCTTTATCAAGGATGTTTACGGCAGCAGCATCGGCCCAGAATACATGCACATCACCGATACTCGCCAGAAGCGCTGGATTCAGAAACGTGTGGAAGGGTCACGCGCCAAGGCCGACTTGGGTACTGATGACAAGAAATGGCTGTTGACCCTGCTCACCGCAGCCGAGGGCTTGGAAAAATATCTGCATACTCGCTATGTCGGCCAGAAACGTTTCTCCCTTGAAGGCGGCGAGTCGCTTATTCCACTACTGGATGAACTGATTCAACGTGGTGGGCAGGATGGAATCTGTGAAGTAGCCATTGGTATGGCCCATCGTGGCCGACTCAATGTACTGACCAACATTCTGGGCAAAGCCCCGGCTGAACTGTTTGAAGAGTTTGAAGGAAAAAAGACACCTGAACTCTACAAAAGCTCAGGCGATGTGAAGTACCACATGGGTTTCTCCACAGACATTGAAACTCCAAGCGGCTTTGCCCACGTGGTGCTTGGATTCAACCCCTCACACCTTGAGATCATCAGTCCGGTTATCGAGGGTTCAGTACGCGCCAGGCAACAGCGCCGTGGCGACAGAGATGGCTCCGAAGTGCTACCTATCCTGATCCATGGCGATTCGGCATTCGCCGGCCAGGGCGTAGTCATGGAGACATTCCAGATGTCTCAGGCCCGCGGCTATACCACGGGTGGTTCAGTGCATATTGTGGTCAACAACCAGGTTGGCTTTACAACAAGCAATCCACTGGATACCCGATCCACGCTGTACTGCACTGATGTCGCAAAAATTGTTCAGGCACCTATTTTTCACGTGAACGGAGATGACCCGGAAGCGGTTATCTTCGTAACACGGCTTGCAATGGACTACCGTCAACGTTTCCACAAAGACGTGATCATCGACCTGATCTGTTACCGTCGGCATGGACATAACGAGGCTGATGAGCCGGCCATGACGCAGCCGATGATGTACCAAAAGATACGTCGTCTGCCGACTACCCGATCAAACTACTCCGACCAACTCATCTCAGAAGGGGTCATCTCCCCTGAGCAGAGTCGTGAGATGGTTGAGGATTATCGCTCGTCGCTGGAGCAGAACTCTACTGTCGCACGCCCCACGCTGACAGACCTGAACTATCCTTATCATGTCAATTGGGCACCCTACCAACATATCAGCTGGGAACAGGCCGCCGACACCTCCGTCACCGAGGAGCGTCTTGCACACCTGTCAGCACGCCTGGTTGATGTGCCGGATGGCTTCGAAACCCATGCCCGGGTAACAAAGCTGCTAGAAGGCCGTCGTAAAATGGCCGCTGGCGATCAACTGGTTGATTGGGGTTTTGGTGAATGTCTGGCCTATGCCTCGCTGGTTGACGAGGGGGTTCCGGTGCGCCTCTCAGGTCAGGATTGTGGACGCGGTACCTTCTCTCACCGCCATGCGGTGCTGCATAATCAGCTGACCGGGGAAAGCTATACCCCATTACAGAACATCTCTGAGAATCAAGCCAATTTCCTGGTTATCGACTCGCTACTCTCGGAGGAAGCCGTCCTCGGCTTCGAATATGGATACGCCACAACTGAACCCAAGGCACTGACCATCTGGGAAGCCCAGTTCGGTGATTTTGCCAATGGAGCCCAAGTGGTAATCGATCAGTTCATCAGCTCAGGCGGATCCAAATGGGGACTCTACTGTGGCTTGGTGATGCTGTTGCCACACGGTTACGAAGGCCAGGGCGCAGAGCACTCCTCAGCAAGACTGGAACGCTATCTGCAGCTCTGTGCAGAACACAACATGCAGGTTTGCGTACCCACAACACCCGCTCAGGTTTTCCACATGCTACGCAGACAGATGCTGCGACCTATGCGCAAGCCTCTGGTGGTGATGTCGCCAAAGAGCCTGTTGCGCCACCGGTTGGCTACCTCTGCGCTGGATGAGTTCACCAAGGGTGGATTCCAGCCTGTGATCGATGAAATCGACGATATTGATCCAAATGATGTTGAGCATATCGTCGTCTGCTCTGGCAAGGTCTACTTTGAGTTACTGGAAGCCCGGCGCGCACGCGGACTGCGTAACGTTGCGATCATTCGAATCGAACAGCTGTACCCATTTCCAAGGGAGATCTTCGATTCGATGATCGACAAGTACACCAAGGTAGATCGACTTATCTGGTGCCAGGAAGAGCCACAAAACCAGGGCGCATGGGATCAGATCAAGCATCGATTCCATACCCAACTCGACAAGGGTAAACACCTCTATTATGTTGGACGGCCCGCAGCCGCCGCTCCAGCCGTAGGTTTTTACCCGATTCATGTTCAACAACAAGAGACCCTGATCGATGAGGCCTTGACCGGTCGCATCAATCCCTCAATGAACCGAAGGATGCCTGAATAAATGAGTACGAAAGTAACTGTACCGGCGCTGCCGGAATCTGTCGCCGATGCCACCATACTTTCCTGGCACAAAAAACCAGGCGATCCCGTGTCCCGCGATGAGAACCTCGTCGATCTGGAGACTGACAAGGTCGTGCTGGAGGTCCCTTCCCCTGTGGACGGCATCATGGGTGCCATATCCGCGGCTGAAGGCGAAACCGTGGTGGCCGGCGATCTACTGACCATTATCCAGGAAGGTGCGGTACAGGCGCAGGCTCCTGCTGCTGATACCGCTGAATCGTCAGCTGATGAAGAGCCCATACTGACACCCGCTGTCAGGCGACTGGTTAAAGAGAAGGGTATAGACCCTAAAGAGATCGTCGGTACAGGTAAAGATGGACGCATCCTCAAGACCGATGTTACCGCTTATATCGAAAGCCTTGAGGCAAGTAGCAGTAAGTCCGCCGCCCCCATGCCACAGGAGAGTGAAATCACTCAAAGCGGTGTAGAGGGTGATCGTCCAGAGCAGCGCGTACCAATGACTCGCCTGCGTGCCCGCATCGCAGAGCGTCTGTTAGAGGCACAGCAGAATGCCGCCATTCTGACCACCTTCAACGAGGTGGATCTGCAGGCGATTAACGAGCTGAGAAAGAACTACAAAGACAAGTTCGAAAAAGATCATGAAGTAAAACTGGGCTTTATGTCTTTCTTCATCAAGGCAGCCGTTGAGGCACTAAAGCAGTTCCCTGCAGTGAACGCCTCAGTTGATGGCAAAGATATCATCTACCATGGCTACTACGACATCGGAATTGCAGTAGGCTCACCTCGTGGTTTGGTCGTACCTATCTTGCGCGATGCGGATCAACTGGGGTTTGCTGACACAGAGAAGGCGGTTCGTGACTTTGGCAAAAAAGCCAATGATGGTTCCCTCAGCTATGAGGAGCTAACCGGCGGTACCTTCACCATATCCAATGGTGGTGTGTTCGGCTCCATGCTCTCGACGCCTATTCTCAACCCGCCGCAAAGTGCCATTCTTGGCATGCATACCATTCAACAGCGCCCAATGGTTGTTAATGGTGAGATCGTGATACGCCCGATGATGTATCTGGCACTCTCCTATGACCATCGTATTATTGATGGCCGTGAGGCGGTACAGTTCCTGGTAACCATCAAGAACAATCGGGAAGATCCTACCCGCCTGTTACTGCAGGTGTAATGATCAACTAGAGCGTTCTTGCAGTTAAAGCACTAAAATGAACCGGAGTACCTAAATCAGGTACTCCGGTTTTTTTGTTACAGGCTATAATCCTAAGAGGTGGCAGATAAATAATAATACTTTCCCATCCGCCTGACAGGATTATGCTGAAAAAAATACTGCTGCCAACCATCCTCCTTGTACTCTCTTATGGTTTCTGGCTGAGTGATGATTTCAAAGAGATCTCCGCTGGCGTGGCTATATTCATGTTCGGCATGCTGGCTCTTGAACAGGGTTTCCGCACCTTCACTGGGGGTGTCCTGGAAAACCTGATGAACAAGACTACTTCCAGTCTCCCTAAAAGCCTCACCTTCGGGATTGTGTCCACCTCCATCCTGCAATCAAGCTCTCTGGTCTCTGTAATCACTATTTCGTTTCTAAGTGCTGGATTGATCTCACTGGTCAGCGGTATCGGAATCATATTTGGCGCCAATCTCGGAACCACTACCGGAGCCTGGCTCATTGCAGGATTGGGATTAAAGATCAAGATTTCAGCCTACGCCATGCCCATGTTGGTGTTTGGTGTTCTACTCATCTTACAGAAATCAAAAAATCTTAATGGCGTAGGCTATGTATTGGCCGGTCTGGGCTTCCTGTTCCTCGGCATTCACTATATGAAAGAGGGTTTTGAGGCATTTAAAGATACCCTCAACTTGGCCGAGTATGCCGTGCAGGGTTACCCGGGACTTTTTCTGTTTATGCTGATCGGCGCTCTGGCTACCGTTATCATGCAATCCAGCCATGCCACGCTGGTATTGATCATCACCGCACTCGCTGCTTACCAGATAACCTATGAAAATGCCCTGGCGCTGGCTATAGGCGCCAATATCGGTACCACCATAACGGCTATCCTGGGATCAATCAGTGCCAACGCGCAGGGCAAACGCCTGGCAGCCGCACACCTGGCGTTTAATCTAGTCACCGGTCTGATCGCCATCCTGTTTATCTTCCAACTGATGATAGCTGTTAATGAAATCAGCCAATTTTTTGGTATACGAGAGAATGACTACACCTTAAAGCTTGCTGTTTTCCATACCCTATTCAATCTCATCGGCGTCTTGGTTATGACGCCCCTGATCAATCCTCTGGTAAAAATACTTGAACGGCTATTCAAAGAGAAAAAACCAGAAATCGATCAACCAAAGTTTCTTACGGAATCTGCCATTGATTTTCCTGAAACGGCCGTAAAGGCTGTTTTACAGGAGTCCCTGCATGTCTACGACAATGCCCAGAGTGTGCTGATTCATGCCCTGGGATATAAGCGGCCTGAAGTGCTCTCTACGCTTGATCTCCTTGAAGTTGCCGAAGAGCAAAAAAAGCTCACGCGCTTAGATATTGATGCCGCCTATGAACGCAGCATTAAAGGTCTGTACAGTGCCATTGTTGCCTTTATAAGCCGCGCTGATTTTTCCTGGCAAGTCGGGCAATCAGCCGATCTGCACCATTTGCGTGAGGCCAATCAGCATGTAGTGGAAGCTATCAAGGATATGAAGCACCTGCAGAAAAACATGATCCGCTATATCAATGCAGATCATGCTGCCATGCGGCATGCCTACGATCAGCTGCGCAGTCAACTGGCTGTCATAATTCGGCAACTTGAAGAGATTAGACTTACCGATGAGAGTGATACCGCTATTCTCTCACTCGATTCGCTTAAACTCATGGTGAAAGAGACACATGAGTCGTTCTACTCAACCCTTATCGAGTTGATACGCAAAGGTAGCATAGTGCCAGAGAGGGGAACCTCGTTGATGAATGACAGCAACTACACTTACAGTATCGCCATGAACCTGATTCGAGCCGGACAGACACTGTTTGTCACCGGTCCGAGAGAGATGGCAGCAGCGGTTCGAACCATAGCTCTGAGTGACAATGAGCTTCAGGCCGTTTCTGACCAGCATCAGGCGAGTGAATCTAATGACCCAACTCTTATTGGTCTTCCTCAGGAACTATCCGGAAATGAAACGGAAAAAACTGCTCCATAAACTGGCTGACTACCTTAATCTTGATCAGCGAACCCTGAAGACAAAACGGGCGAAGATGAAGCTGATACTGAAACAGTTGCGTGATAAAGAGCGAAAGCTTCAACTAAAAGCAGAGCATGAACACGACGCGGCCAAGAAGTCCCGTCTCTCCAAAGAGTTGGATATCCTGCGTGCCCAGCGTTTAAAGGGTATTTCAGTCCTCAAGGAGCTCAAATAGAGATGCGCATAGTATTCGTAGCAATTGGACAATCGTCCTTTTACTGGTCGCTTTTTTACCCAAAAATTCGCTAATACAGGTATAATGGCCGCTCAGATAATTACCAGCATCTGGGACAACCATGACCATTATTAAGCAAGACGATCTCATCCAAAGTATTGCCGACGCACTGCAGTATATCTCTTACTATCACCCAGCTGACTATATCAAAGCACTGACCGCCGCCTGGGAAAAAGAAGAGTCCCCGGCCGCTAAAGATGCCATGGCTCAGATTCTGGTTAATTCCAGGATGTGTGCCGAAGGCCACAGACCAATCTGCCAGGATACCGGGATGGTAACCGCGATACTCAAAGTAGGTATGAATGTGCAATGGGATGCCACCCTGAGCCTTGAAGAGATGGTCAATGAAGGCGTAAGGCAAGGCTACGCCCACCCGGATAACGTGTTGCGTGCATCAGTCGTCAGTGATCCTGCAGGTGCCCGCAAAAACACCAAGGATAATACACCTGCGGTTATCCACACCCAGATCGTCCCTGGAAATACGGTTGCCATCAGTCTTGCAGCAAAAGGTGGTGGTTCTGAAAACAAGAGCAAATTCACTGTCCTCAATCCATCCGGCAGTTTGGTCGATTGGGTACTTAAGACGGTGCCCACCATGGGTGCAGGCTGGTGCCCGCCCGGCATGCTGGGCATTGGTATTGGCGGCTCCGCTGAGAAGGCGATGCTATTGGCAAAAGAGTCGCTGATGGAGCATATTGATATCCATGAACTGATGGCACGTGGACCAAAGAACAGGGTGGAAGAGTTACGCCTGGAACTGTTTGAAAAGGTCAATGCACTGGGCATAGGCGCACAGGGCCTTGGTGGCTTGACCACGGTGCTGGATGTGAAGATCCTCGACTACCCCACCCATGCCGCCTCTCTACCTGTGGCAATGATCCCCAACTGCGCCGCGACTCGCCATGTGGAATTCACCCTGGATGGAAGCGGACCGGCCGTCCTGACGCCGCCAAAATTGGAAGATTGGCCCGATATCAGTCTGGAGGGTGGCACAAAAACACGCCGGGTTAATATCGACGGTATAACTAAAGAGGAGATCGCCAGCTGGAAACCGGGAGAGAGTCTGCTTCTCTCAGGTAAACTGCTCACAGGTCGGGATGCCGCCCATAAGCGGATTCAGGATATGATGGCGAAAGGTGAACCGCTTCCTGAGGGTGTCGACTTCAAGAACCGGTTTATCTATTACGTTGGCCCAGTGGATCCCGTTCGGGATGAAGTTGTAGGTCCGGCCGGGCCGACCACGTCAACGCGCATGGACTCCTTCACTGATATGATGTTGGGCGATGCCGGTCTGATTGGCATGGTAGGCAAAGCTGAACGCGGTCCTGCTGCAATTGAGTCAATCAAGCAGCACGGTGCCGTCTATCTGATGGCGGTAGGCGGCGCGGCCTTCCTGGTCTCCAAGGCGATCCGCTCGTCCCGGATGGTGGCCTTTGAGGATCTGGGCATGGAGGCAATTCGCGAATTTGAAGTAGAGGATATGCCAGTCACCGTTGCCGTCGATTCAAAGGGTACATCGGTACACCAGACAGGCCCGGCAGAATGGAAGATCAAGATCGGCAAGCTCTAAGCGGTCGTTTGGGTACTACTGTCCCTGATCAGCAGCAAGCTGGCTGATCAGGGATATTTCAAGGATCAACTCTGCAGGGTATCCCATTGCGCTTTGGTATAGGTCTTGATCGAGAGTGCATGGAGTTCGTCGCTCTCCAATTGAGCCTTTACAGTCGCCATCACCATCCGCTGCTTCTGGATCGGTGACTTACCCTCAAACTCTTCACTGATGACTACGGCTTCAAAGTGACGACCATCGCCTGTCACCAAAGCCTGACAGCCAGGCATTCCAGACTCAATCAGTTTTGCAATCGCTTCTATTTCCATCAAAACAACCTCATCAAAATTCGCATTTGACCACCTGATAGCCGATGATCGGCAATAACATTTAACCGCCAGTTTAACTGCACTGGCTAGCTGTAACACCTCTTATTCCATGAGGATTCAGAAAACGGCTACAGTTCCCGGGTTGCCATAAACTTGATATCCGGCCAGCGCTCTTCAGCCAGACTGAGATTGACCCGGGTAGGTGCCAGATAAACCAGCTGATCATCGCCGTCCAGGGCCAGATTCTCATGCGCCTTGGCTTTAAACTGCTCCAGCATCTTTGCATCCTTACACTGTACCCAGCGCGCCGTGCTGACACTGATTGGCTCAACAATCGCCTCTACACCGTACTCGCCCTTGAGCCGATGCGCGGCCACTTCAAACTGAAGAACCCCCACCGCACCCAGAATCAAGTCATTATTTTTCAGCGGACGAAACACCTGGGTAGCCCCCTCCTCACAGAGTTGTAAAACACCCTTCTGCAGTGCCTTGAGTCGCAAAGGGTCTTTTAACACCACGCGGCGAAACAGCTCTGGCGCAAAATAGGGGATGCCTTCGTACTTCAGGTCCTCGCCATCGGTAAAAGTGTCGCCTATCTGTATCGTTCCATGATTGTGCAGACCAATAATATCCCCCGGCCACGCCTCTTCAACATGCTTTCTTTCATCTGCCTGAAAGGTGATTGCATTGCTTATCTGTACCGTCTTACCGATACGGACATGGCGCATTTTCATGCCTTTCGTGTAGCTGCCAGAGCAGACCCGCATAAAGGCGATACGATCCCGGTGCGATGGATCCATATTCGCCTGTATTTTGAAAATAAAACCGCTGAACTTCTCATCGCTGGGCTCCACCATTCGTTGCAGAGTCTGGCGCGGACGTGGCGCCGGGGCATACTCAACAAAGGCATCCAGTAGCTCTTTCACACCAAAGTTGTTAATGGCTGAACCAAAGAACACGGGTGTCAGCTCACCACGAGCGTACGCCTCCAGATCCAGTGCATGACTTGCACCCCGCACCAACTCAATCTCTTCGCGTAATTCATCCGCCATGTCTCCCAAAACTTCATCAAGACGCGGATTGTCCAACCCTTCGATCAGTTCACCGGCCTGAATCTTACCGCCATGAGTAGCGGAGAAGAGATGGGTGGTCTCGGTTCTCAGATCAAACACACCCTTGAGACGTTTACCCATTCCAATTGGCCAGGTAACAGGCGCACACTTGATCTCCAGTACCTCTTCAATCTCGTCCAGAATATCCAGTGCATCCCGGCCTTCCCGATCGAGCTTATTGACGAAGGTCAGAATGGGCGTGTCCCGCATGCG
The DNA here is from genome assembly GCA_007713595.1 of Sedimenticola thiotaurini. GTDB lineage: Bacteria > Pseudomonadota > Gammaproteobacteria > Chromatiales > Chromatiaceae > Sedimenticola > Sedimenticola thiotaurini_A. The sequence continues at coordinate 19,240 of VMRY01000012.1, read as the reverse complement.
GCACACCTCCATCAATTTGATGGTACGTGACTCGACACCCTTGGCTACGTCAATGACCATCAGTGCAGAATCCACAGCAGTCAAGGTACGGTAGGTATCCTCGGAGAAATCCTCGTGTCCAGGTGTGTCCAGCAGATTGACAATGCCATCACCATAGGCGAACTGCATCACTGATGAGGTGACCGAGATACCACGCTCTTTTTCCATCTCCATCCAGTCAGATGTGGCATGGTGGGCCGCTTTGCGGCCTTTCACGGTGCCCGCCATCTGAATCGCACCACCAAACAGCAGCAGCTTTTCAGTCAACGTGGTTTTACCCGCGTCAGGGTGCGAAATAATGGCAAAGGTACGCCGCCTTTGCAGTTGCTTTAAAAGTTCGGACATGGGGATCTACTGGTTACCGGGTAAAGGCGGGATTATACAATAATTTGCTGTCCGCCAGGAGATGGCGTGCACCGATCCAGTTTTACTGCGCCGTTCACAACACCTTGGCAAACAGAATAGCATCCTCGCGGCCCTGGACGGCCGGGTAATATCCACGACGCATGCCGATCTCATTAAATCCCAACGACTCGTACAAGCCCTGTGCAATCCTATTGCTGGCGCGCACTTCCAGAAATACCGTATCCACATCCTTTTCTCTCGCCCGATTGATCACACGTAACAGCAGCCTTCTGGCTAACCCTTTTCCGCGCTGATCGGGATGAGTGCAGATATTCAATATATGGGCCTCCCCAGCCGCTTCCGACATAATGGCATATCCGACCAACTGCTCTGCGAGAAAGTAGCCCCAGCAGTGATACCCTACCTTCATCGAATCGCGGAATATGCCGGGCGTCCACGGGTGCTCATAACAGCGAAGCTCTAATGCCATAATGGCATCAATATCGCTCTCTTTTAACGGACGCAGCTTGAGTAGCGGATCGTTGAGTAGTGCGCTCACTTGCATCTCTTCGATGAACGATTAATCACTGAAGAATTCGAGCGGCCTGTTGCAGGTCTTGCCATGCCTTGGCCTTCTGATCGGGTGATCTAAGCAGATAGGCGGGATGATAACTCACCACAACCGGCACTCCGTTTAACTGGTGTGATTTTCCACGCAGTCGCCCAACCGGCTCATCACTTTGCAATAGATTATGTGCGGCCACCGCACCCACTGCCAGAATCACACGTGGATTCACCAGCGCAATCTGTCGCTGTAGATAGGCAGCACAAGAGAGACTCTCTTCAGATCTTGGATCGCGATTTCCGGGCGGACGACATTTAAGAATGTTGGCAATATAGACCTGTTCCCGGCTGAGCCCAATCGCACCGAGCATGGCCGTAAGTAGCTGTCCGGCACGTCCAACAAAAGGCTCACCCTTGCGGTCCTCTTCTGCTCCCGGCGCCTCTCCAATCACCATCAGCTTGGCTGTTTGCGAGCCAATGCCGAATACCGTCTGGGTGCGGGTTTTATGCAACTCGCACGCCGTGCATTCAGCTACTCTTGCCTCCAGTTGAGTCCAATTGAGCTGACTGACACTACTCTCCTGAATTAAATCCTCAGCAAAAGCATCACTTAAATCAGTCGGTGTAGCGGAAGGGGCATACTCATCATCCGGCAGAGGGATAGCGTCCAACCAATCTGGTGGTGTTTCTTCTCTATTCAGTGAAGCTGGTTGTTTTGCCAATATTTCAGGTTCACCTGAAACCTTATTTGCAACTGGTGCCTGAGCCGACATCTCAGATGCCGGCTCAGCTATATCCTCTGAAGGGGATGAGTCAACCCTGGGTATCCATGATTGAATACCCATCGCCTCCAGATACGCCTGCCTTAACGTCGGATTCATAACGACTACAGACCGGCTACACCTGCCCCTGAGGATGGGCTTTATGTTCATGATCCAGTCGGTTTACAGCATTCACATAGGCCTTGGCAGAGGCAATTACAATATCTGTGTCTGCACCCTGACCATTAACGATTCCGCCATTCTTTTGCAGACGGACCGTCACCTCACCCTGGGCATCTGTGCCACTGGTGATGGCATTCACCGAATACAGCTGTAACTCAGACTCCGTTTTCACCATCGTTTCAATCGCCTTGAAAGCCGCATCTACCGGTCCACTACCTGTGGCTTCACCAGACATCTCCTTATCATCCACAGAGAGCACGACGCGCGCCGTTGGGATCTCACCAGTTTCCGAACAGACCTTCAGCGAGACCAATTTAACGCGTTCATTCTCTGCACTGAAGCCCGCATCTGAGACCAGTGCCTGCAAATCCTCATCAAAAATCTCATGCTTCTTATCGGCAAGATCCTTAAAGCGTCTGAAGGCATCATTCACATCCTCTTCTGAATCAAACGTAATGCCAAGTTCCTCAAGACGGGTGCGGAAGGCGTTTCTGCCCGAGTGCTTGCCCATTACCATACGATTCTGTGACCAGCCCACATCTTCTGCGCGCATGATCTCATAGGTTTCGCGATTCTTGAGCACGCCGTCCTGATGTATTCCAGATTCATGGGCAAAGGCGTTGGCACCCACAATGGCCTTATTAGGCTGTACGGGGAAACCGGTAATTCCCGAGACCAGGCGAGAGCAGTTAACAATCTGCGTTGTATCAAGCCCTGTATCACAGGTAAACAGATCGCGCCTGGTGCGTACAGCCATGACGACCTCTTCAAGCGAAGCATTACCCGCCCGTTCGCCAAGTCCGTTAATAGTACATTCGACCTGCCGTGCGCCCTGCGAGACGGCCGCTAACGAGTTGGCCACCGCCAATCCCAAGTCGTTATGACAATGAACAGAGAAGACCGCTTTATCAGAATTGGGGATGCGCTCAATTAAAGTACGGAGCGTCTCGCCGAACTGCTGCGGCAAATTGTAGCCCACCGTGTCTGGTACATTGATGGTGGTCGCACCGGCCTTGATCGCCTGCTCAATCACCCGGCAAAGGAAATCGATCTCCGAGCGTCCTGCATCTTCCGGCGAGAACTCTACATTATCCGTATACTGCCGCGCGCGCTTGACGGCCCAGACTGCCTGATTAACGACTTCGTCCGGCGTCATCCGCAACTTCTGTTCCATATGAATCGGAGAGGTGGCTATAAAGGTGTGAATGCGACCTGAATTAGCATCCTTGAGCGCCTCGCCGGCACGATCAATGTCCGCTTCAAGTGCCCGTGCAAGTCCACATACGGTACTGTCTTTGATCGTGCGGGCAATACTTTGAACGGCGTCAAAATCACCTGGACTGGCAATAGGAAATCCAGCCTCGATGATATCAACACGCATCTTCTCCAGCGCCTTGGCAATACGAAGCTTCTCATCCTTGGTCATGGAAGCACCAGGACTCTGTTCGCCATCACGCAAAGTCGTATCAAAAATATATAATTTATCTGGGTTGCTCATCATCCGCTCCCGGTGTAACCCATATCATGGGACATGGATTATCTTATACTGTCTATGAATTCGTGTTGTCTGCGTAGTTAGCCCTCGCCAGGGCGTGTGCGTTTTTATGCCCCACAGGGCAGTAGTCGCAGCAGGGAGAGTAGTAGAGCGCGGAGGGAACGCACAAACCCACCTACCTGTTCGGCAGTGTGAATATTAAGTTGTGCATCAATAGGTTTCATTCAGTTTCAATCCTCGTTACAGCTCGAATATAACTCAAGGATTTCCAATTGCCAAGTGTTGCCCCTTAACCCGATACCACCAGCCGCACGATTTCTGCTCACTCACTCTGCTGAATGATCCTCATCACTCACCTTCTGCGCCGTTCTTCTTTCCGCCCTGCGCTGCTGCAGATTGCGCAAAGTGAGTACGGGGCCGGAGATGGCATATGCCATAAAGATGATAAACAGAACGGTAGGCGGCTGACTGATCACCACGGCCAGAACCAGCATCATTACCACTACACTCACAAAGGGAATTTTTCCCTTGAAATCAATCTCCTTGAAACTGTTATAGCGTACATTACTCACCATCAACAAGCCGGATGCGAGGGTAATGAAACAAACCAAGAGAGAGACATCGGCACCTGCGATCTGATATTCGACGGCCACCCAAACCGAACCGGCCAAAATCGCGGCCGCTGCCGGGCTAGGCAAGCCCTGGAAGTAACGTTTGTCGGCTGTGCCGACCTGTGTATTGAAGCGAGCCAGCCTTAAGGCGGCACCAGCCGTGTAGATAAAGGCCGCTAACCAACCCAACTTTCCCAGATGATTCAGTGACCAGACATACATCACCAGAGAGGGCGCCAGACCAAAGGCCACCATGTCGGACAGACTGTCATATTCCGCCCCGAATGCGGTCTGGGTATTGGTTAAGCGGGCAACGCGTCCATCCAGCCCATCCATCACCATGGCCACAAAAATAGCCACAGCGGCATGCTCAAATTTACCCCCCATCGCGGCGAGCACTGCATAAAATCCACTAAACAGTGCGGCGGTAGTGAACAAATTCGGTAACAGGTAGATCCCGCGACTCGGTTTTTGCTGTTGGGGTGCCTCTGGCATTATTTCCATTCCTGGCTACTAAACTGGCCTGATTATAGATGAGTTGGCGTTCAAAGACAGTAAACACCGATTGGTTTTACTTTATTAGACGCACAAAAAAACCGTGGGCGCCTCGCAGCAGCCCACGGTTTATTTTGATCGGGAAAGATCAGTTTTTGGACTTATCAACAATCTTCTTGATCCATGGCATCATGCTACGCAGACGCTCACCGACTACCTCGATATCGTGGGCGGCATTCAGACGACGCATCGCTGTCATTTCAGGATAGTTAGTCTGGCCTTCCTCAATAAAGCGCTTGGCGTAGTTACCCGTCTGGATATTTTTCAGACATTCCCGCATAGCCGCACGGCTCTCGTCATTGATCACCTTGGAGCCGGTCACATACTCACCATACTCCGCATTGTTTGAGATGGAGTAGTTCATATTGGCGATACCCCCCTCATACATCAGATCAACAATCAATTTCAGTTCATGCAGACACTCAAAGTAGGCCATTTCTGGGGCATAACCGGCTTCGGTCAGCGTTTCAAAACCGGCTTTAACCAGTTCAACCGCTCCACCGCAGAGTACAGCCTGCTCACCGAACAGATCGGTTTCTGTCTCATCCTTGAAGGTTGTCTCAATAATACCGGTGCGACCACCACCAATGGCAGATGCGTAGGAGAGTGCAATATCTTTGGCCTTGCCACTGGCATCCTGATGAATAGCGATCAGATCAGGAATACCACCGCCTCGCTCAAACTCTGAACGAACAGTATGACCTGGAGCCTTTGGAGCAATCATGATGACGTCCAGATCTGCACGGGGTACTACCTGATTGTAGTGAATAGCAAATCCATGGGCGAAGGCCAGTGTTGCACCCTGTTTCAGGTTCGGTGCTAACTGGTCACGATAAAGAACAGACTGGAATTCATCTGGCGTCAACACCATGACGACATCGGCTTCAGCTACAGCCGCTTCAACACTCTTCACCTTCAGACCTGCATTCTCTGCCTTAACAGCCGATGCAGAGCCTTCACGCAATGCCACCGTGACATCAACGCCAGAGTCTTTCAGGTTATTGGCATGGGCATGGCCCTGTGAACCGTACCCTACAATGGTGACCTTCTTACCCTGGATCAGAGAGAGGTCGGCGTCTTTGTCATAATAGATGTTCATTGTCATTTCAGTATTACCTTTAAAATATTGCTTCAATCCAGGGACATACCATCCAGCATGTCATTTCAAAATTTGTAATGTATCGCTTTCAGTGATCAGTCTAGAGTGTCAGGCCCTTAGCCCCACGAGAGATACCAGAGGGCCCAGTGCGTACCACTTCGACAATCAGATCCTCTTCAATGGCGTTAACAAAAGCATCCAGTTTCGAGGCATGTCCGGTCATCTCAACCAGATAACTGCTATCAGTGACATCGATAATCTTGCCGCGGAAGATATCCACCAGCCGTTTGATCTCTTCCCGCTGGGCCTTTTCAGCCTTGACTTTGATCAGCATCATCTCACGTTCAACGTGGGGGCCTTCTGAGAGATCCAGAAGTTTGACCACTTCAACCAGTTTATTTAACTGTTTGGTAATCTGCTCGATGATATTTTGGTCACCACTGGTCACCAGGGTCATGCGGGAGAGGGAGGCATCATCAGTTGGTGCAACCGTTAGTGACTCAATATTATAACCGCGTGCAGAAAACAGCCCAGCCACTCTGGACAACGCGCCTGCCTCATTCTCCATCAGAATTGAAATGATATGTCTCATGCTTTAAACCAGCTCACTTTTCGGGGGAAGATACATCTCGTGGTGACCCTTTCCAGCCTCAATCATTGGATAGACATTTTCTGTCGGATCAATCACCACATCCATAAATACCAGTCGATCTTTCAGTGAAAAAGCCTCTTTCATCGCGCCTTCCAGATCAGTCGGATTTTCGATCTTCATTCCAACGTGGCCGTAGCTTTCAGCCAGCTTCACAAAATCAGGCAATGCATCTACATAGGAGTGCGAGTAACGGCCGTCATAAAAGAACTCCTGCCACTGCCTAACCATTCCCATGTAACCGTTGTTCAACAACAAGATCTTGATTGGCAAATCATGCTGTTTACAGGTCGCCAGCTCCTGTATGCACATCTGGATACTGGCCTCACCGGTTACCAGTGCCACATCGGCACCAGGATGAGCCATCTGAATACCCATAGCGGCTGGCAGACCGAAGCCCATTGTGCCGAGACCGCCGGAGTTTACCCAGCGCCGAGGCTTATCGAACCCATAAAACTGAGCAGCAAACATCTGGTGCTGGCCAACGTCCGATGCTACGAAGGCATCACCACCAGTAACTTTGTGCAGGGTCTCCACAGCGAACTGCGGTTTTATCTGTGGGTGGTTGCGATCATAGCTAAGACATTTGGCAGAACGCCAGCTATCAATCTGCGACCACCACTTCTTCAAGGCCGCTGTATTCGGCCCTTTCTTACTCTCTTTGATTACCTTCAGCATATCCTGCAAAACTGATTTCACAGGGCCTACAATCGGCACATCAACCCTGACATTCTTTGAGATAGAAGAGGGGTCTATATCGATATGAACAATCTTGGCATTTGGACAGAAGTGAGCAATATGGCCTGTAACACGGTCATCAAAGCGCGCACCAATGGCAATCAGTACATCCGTATCGTGCATGGCCATGTTGGCTTCATAGGTACCATGCATGCCCAGCATCCCGAGGAACTGCTTATCACTCGAAGGATATGACCCAAGCCCCATCAATGTGTTGGTAATGGGGAATCCAAGGGTTCTCGTCAGCTCCGTCAGCTCATCGCTGGCATTATCGATAACCACACCACCACCGGTATAGAGCACCGGTCGCTCAGCCCCGAGCATGAGGCTAACGGCTTTTTTAATCTGCCCCAGATGTCCTTTGACAACCGGATTATAGGATCTCATCTTGATCTTTTTAGGATATTCGTACGGAATCTTGATATTCGGATCGGTTATATCCTTAGGAATATCAATCACGACTGGACCGGGTCTTCCAGAAGTAGCAATGTAAAAGGCTTTCTTGAAGGTTTCAGCTATATCCTTGACATCTTTAATCAGAAAATTGTGTTTAACACAGGGGCGGGTAATGCCCACTGTGTCCACTTCCTGAAACGCGTCACTCCCAATAAAGGGGGTTGGAACCTGGCCGGTTAGCACTACCATAGGGATAGAATCCATATAGGCCGTGGCAATACCCGTTACAGCATTGGTAGCGCCTGGCCCCGAAGTAACCAGCGCAACACCCGGCTTACCGGTAGACCGGGCATAGCCGTCAGCAGCATGAGTTGCAGCCTGCTCATGGCGCACCAGGATATGTTTTACGAAATCCTGCTTAAACAGCGCATCGTAAATATGGAGCACAGCCCCACCAGGATAACCAAACACATGCTCAACGCCTTCGTCCTTCAAACACTGAATGACGATCTCGGCACCACTCAATTCCACAAAAAACCTCCAAACCAACCGGGATACGGCTATTTCCGTCCCAGCCTGCACTATAAACAGGGGAAAAATCGAACGGTACAAATTACTCATATAAAGGAGACAGGTCAAGCCGGAATAGCCATTCCCACATGGAGCCTGGGCTTATTCGGGGAGAATATAACCGTCACACCTCAACCCGCCAGGAAAATCTGCAGATAACCCTAACTCAAACCAAACCGTAGCAGCGCCTCTCCTCGAAACTTTTCTTGCGCCTATTCAGAGAGTTACTTTGACAATGGAAAAACCGGTTTTTTGCGAAATCCATCCTTGCTGCCCACGAAACCACGCCCTACAATGACAGCAGAACTAAACCTCTGTCCCCTGACAGTTTACGCAAGGATGATATACATGGTTATCCGAACAGCCACTCTCCTGGCACTGACCTTATTCGTTTTGGGTACTGCTGAAGCACGTATGTACCGGTGGGTTGATGACAACGGAATGACAGTCTATTCCCAGTCCCCTCCTCCATCTGGAGAAGCAACCGAAATCAAGGTCAACACCTCAACCGCCGCCGCTGACAAGAAGGCTCCGACAAATAGCCAGCCAAAACCAGAAGCGGAACCCGAGAAAAAAGCAGCCGGCCCGACCAAGGCAGAGATTGAGGCATCAAACAAGATCAAGGCTGATAACTGCAAGGCAGCAACCAGCAACCTTAGCCTCTATGAACACCTCGGTAATAAATTAGTCAAGACACCGGACGGTCTCTATAAGCGGCTGACTGAAGAAGAGCGTCAGCAGAAGATTCAAGAGAGTAAAGACGCTATCGCTGAGTTCTGCGACAAATAACCCCGTGGAGGGATAATCGGAACATATCCCCCAGGAGATGCAGGTTTATAGGAATATCCCTACACACAGGGGTCGTGCTTACCTACATACTAACCAGGCCGGCTCGACCATAATTACTTCACCGTCAAGCAAGGAAGGCCATGGATCGGCGCAGCTCTTCAGGGATGGGCGAATGGAAGCCATTTTCTGCCTAAAGAATCAGACGGCAACCCCGAAGGTAAGGATATCTTCGGGGTTTTTTATGTGGACTAATGAATTTGCTTCTTTAGTCTCTCACCTTGCTGATCAGATCACTCGGGACGCCCAATAAAGTACCCCTGACCACCATCGACATGCAGCGAGGACAGCAGGGCCCAAACACTTTCCGCCTCTATGGCCTCGGCAATAACCTCAATCTCAAGCCCATGAGCAATCTCTGCAAGGGCCTGAACAAAGAACTGATTGTCACTGTTCTGCTCAATCGATCGCATGAAGCTACCATCTATTTTCAAATAGTTGACCTTCATGGAACGCAGATAGGCCAGAGACCCAAAACTCCGGCCAAAGTGATCAATTGAGAATTTGGCGCCAAAGCTCGTTACCAGCTCCAGGAACGCTGTGGCCTGCTCAATATTAGCAACAACACCATACTCTGGCAGCTCAAAAATCAGCCGTGGAGCCAGTTGCCGATGCGCTTCAAGTCGCTCCTTCAGCCAATACATGAAACGATCCAGCCTGATTGATGGCGGTGAAATATTGATTGCATATTGCGTGCTTTTATCCTGTGACTCAGAGAGTAGTTGCAGCACTTGTGAAATCACACTCTTATCAATATCTGCCGTCATCCCAAGACTCTCTGCCTGCGGCATAAAGAGTCCGGCAGAAAGCAGTACCCCTTGATCCGGGGAGTCCAGGTTCTCAGGAATTCTGACCAGCACTTCTCGATGCATCAGGGTCTCATTGGCACAGGTAACAACAGGTTGAAACTGCAGCTTGACCCTATTCCGCTCCAACGCCTCAACAATAAACTCACGCCACTCCAGTGCACCCCGAACCTGACTCTGGTCAATCTCACTTGACCGGGTCAGGTGCCATCCATTGGCGCCGTTTGTCTGCGCCATACGTAAGGCCATATCTGCCTCAGATAGTAGTGTTGGTGCAGTTTGGCTGCCATCAAAATAGCCCACGCCTACATGTCCTACATCTGGGTCATCCAGTTTCCCGGTTCCGTAGAGACCAGCTAATGCAGCCGACAACTGCTCTGCAAGCTCAACCGCCTGCTGTTCACTGCACTCCTGTACCATGAAAGCAAAATCAGCCCCCGTCAGGTGAGCTATTTGACTTCTTTGCCACTGCCTGGCGACCATCTCCAACTGTCTGGCCGCCTCCTGCAATAGTTCATCTCCGGCCTTATAACCGTGAGTATCATTATATTGTTTGAAATGCTTTAACTGGACCAGACAGAGCGCCCCAGATGAGAACTCCTCAGACGAGTTAATCTGATTAGCGAGTGAATCCATGAAGAATCGCTTGTTTGCCAGCCCGGTAACCGGATGCTGATAGGCCTGACGCCTCAATCCTGCAGCTAGTCTTTCCAGCTCATCCAGCATCTGCCGCACCTTACCTGACATGCGATTCATCGCCTCAACGATGCGGCGCATGTCTGTCGTACGCGGCAGCTTTTCCAGAATAGGAAACTCCCTGTTGCAGATGGCATTGGCCTGCTCTTCAACAGACCGAAGGGGACTCAGCACACGCCGCAGCAACAAAACACCAACCAACAGAGCTATCACCGCACTGACCAGGAACCAGCGAAGTGTGCCGGCAATTGTCTGCCAGAGCTGATTATAGGCATAGCCCGGATGACTTTTTACAATGACCCGGCCACTCTGTAACCAGCCACTCATCAAAATGGCTTCTCCCTCTGGCGTTGTCAGAGGCAGTTGCTCAATAAACCAGTCCGGCACCCCTTCAATCTGAATGGGCAACACCCTGTCCACCAGGGGTTTGCCCTGCATGTCCTCAACACGAATCACACGATAAAACCCACGATCAAAAATGGCATCCGTCATAGAGGTAACAGTGGCAATATCGTTCTCTGCCAGATGGGGTGAAATGGATAGCCCCAACGAGGTAGCTGCATCCTGAGCGTGGAATGCCAACTGCTTTTCAAGATAGTCGCGCGTGTTATGTACGCTAATCAGAAAAGTGCCTGCAAATACCAGTAGCAGGAGCGCCACAATCAGCACCACAAGCTGTTTTGACAAGGTCATGATGTTTTCCCCTGGATACTCACTCCAGGCCTTAACCTGGTTCCAATATTTAATTTCATCAAGCTATCTAAAAACACTCTCACTGCGCAGCCTCTGTCGCCATTCTCGCCTTCAGGTCCTGCCACAAGCTGATTCGACTTGAAGATCCAACCCTTTGTCCACGCCCACGATTTTTCGCCAGCCAGAGCCCCTCTGCGTTGAAACTGTATACAGGCGCAAGATCACCACGCTTGTCTGCGGATAGAATCTTGCCATTGATGTTGTCCAGCACCAAAGGCACGCTTGCCTCTTCGGGGTAGTAAGTCAACACCATGTGGGCCTGGTTCAACTCCAGTGCTTTAACATACATAATGCGCATCTTGTCATCAGGTACGCCCATCTCCCTGAGGGTAAAATACTTTGCTATAGAGTAATCTTCACAATCCGCTCGACCGCGACCAATCACCTCCAGGGGCGTTGCCCAGTAGTCACTTTTGCCCCAGATATTCAGATCGGACCAGTAGGTCAACTGATTGAAGAAATCGTTTACCAAGGTGAGCTTAGCCTTCTCACTCTTATTTCGCCCTCCCTCCATCAACGCTTGCCAATCTTGCATTCGGACAGCTGCCGGCTCGCCATATTTCTGTTTGACCCACTGAATCAGCTCAGTGGTCACAAGGGTCTCGGCAGTTACCATGCCACAAAGCAGCAGGACAACCAGCGCCAAAGACCACCATACAGATCGACGGCGTTCTCCGGATGGCTCTCCCTGGAGACTTTTTTTGGCGGATGCGATTGACAAAGGTGCTACCGATATTCCTGGCCAGATATCAGCTATATAATCGGCCGTCATCAGGAAAGCTGTAGATATTTAAGGAATAAATCGCCGCCATTCAGCTAACTGCGCTTCTTGATTTGTCCCAACCAAGGCATATCGTTAGAATAGATCGATTTGCACCCATACTCCCTGGATTTCACACACATGCGCACATCCCAATTTCCTCTCCAGACTGTTAAGGAGACCCCTTCCGATGCCGAGATCAGCAGCCACCAGCTGATGATAAGGGCCGGTATGATTCGCAAGCTCGCTGCAGGCCTCTATACCTGGCTGCCTATGGGCCTCAGGGTATTACGCAAAATAGAAACCATTGTACGGGAAGAGATGGATCGCTCCGGCGCACTGGAGGTGTTGATGCCATCGGTCCAACCGGCCGAGTTATGGCAGGAATCCGGGCGCTGGGAGCAGTATGGCCCCGAGTTATTGCGGCTGAATGACCGACATAATCGGGCCTTCTGCTATGGACCGACGCATGAGGAGATCATCACCGACCTGGCCCGTAATGAACTGCATAGCTATAAACAGCTGCCGATCAACTTCTATCAGATTCAAACCAAATTCCGCGATGAGATTCGCCCTCGGTTTGGGGTAATGCGAGCCCGTGAATTTCTCATGAAAGATGCCTACTCTTTCCATGTAGATCAAGCATCACTGCAGCAGACCTATGACCTGATGCATCAGACATACAGCCAGATCTTTACCCGTTGCGGGCTCAATTTCAGGGCAGTACAGGCCGACAGCGGTAGTATTGGCGGCAACGCATCCAAAGAGTTCCACGTACTGGCTGATTCCGGTGAGGATGCCATCGCCTTCTCTACCGAGAGCGATTATGCGGCGAATATTGAAACTGCCGAGGCCGTAGCCCTCGGCACAACGCTCGCGGCCCCGGCTGAGGAGCTGCGCCTGATCGATACCCCGAATGCCAAGACTATTCAGGATCTGGTTGATCAGTTCCAGCAACCTATCGAAAAAACCGTCAAGACATTGATCGTTTTGGCAGATGAGGGGCAGAAAAACCCCTTCATCGCCCTACTGGTCCGAGGCGATCATGACCTGAATGAGATCAAGGCTGAAAAACTGGCCGAAGTCGCCTCCCCTCTTACCTTCGCTACAGAAGAACAGATCAGAGAGGCCGTCGGCGCGGGCCCCGGGTCACTGGGCCCAATCAATCTGCCCATACCCTGCATCATTGACCGCACTGTAGCCTTGACAGCCGATTTCAGCGCTGGTGCCAATGAAGATGGTAAACATTACTTTGGCATCAACTGGGAACGTGATCTCCCTACAGCCAAAATCGCCGATATCCGGAATGTCCAGGAAGGCGACCCCAGCCCTGATGGTAAAGGAGTTCTGACCATCGCCCGCGGCATTGAAGTGGGCCATATCTTCCAGCTGGGGGACAAGTACAGTGAGGCGATGAAGGCCAGCGTACTCGATGAGAATGGGCGTAGCGTTATTATGCAGATGGGCTGCTATGGTATCGGCGTCTCTCGTGTTGTGGCCGCGGCGATCGAGCAGAACCACGATGATAACGGCATCATCTGGCCAGCAGGCATAGCCCCCTTCCAGGTAGCCCTCTGCCCAATGAAAATGGACAAATCCCATCGGGTACGTGAAGCTACCGAAGCGCTCTATCAGTCACTGAAACAAGCAGGAGTTGATGTTCTCCTCGATGATCGGGGCGCACGTCCAGGTGCCATGTTTGCTGACATGGAGCTGATCGGCATACCTCATCGAATTGTTATCGGAGAACGCAGCCTGGATGAAGGCAAATTGGAGTATCGTGGCCGAACCGACGCCGACAACAGTTTAATCGACATTGAGCAGGTAGTACCCTTCCTGCTTGATCAAGCTGATATCAAAGCTTGACCCTTTGGATTCGCTAAGGACAGCGTCTCAGTATTCAAACGATAACCACAAGAGAAACTGGATTCATGGCAAAAGAACAAAGCTTTACAAGAGAAGAGTTGCTGGATTGCGGTCACGGAAAAATGTTTGGGGAGGGAAACGCGCAGCTGCCAACCCCCAACATGCTGATGATGGACAGAATCACCCGTATTTCCGATGAAGGCGGTGCTTACGGTAAAGGTGAAATCCTCGCGGAACTGGATATCACCCCTGACTTGTGGTTTTTTGATTGCCACTTCCCCGGCGATCCCGTTATGCCCGGCTGTCTTGGGCTCGATGCCATGTGGCAGGCGGTGGGATTCTATCTGGCCTGGCTGGGTAATCCCGGACACGGCCGCGCACTGGGTGTGGGCGAAGTGAAGTTCACTGGACAGGTTCTTCCCACGGCGAAAAAGGTTACCTACCATATCGAGCTAAAACGCGTCATAACCCGCCGTCTGGTCATGGGTGTCGCCGATGCCGTGATGAAGGTTGATGGCCGCGAAATATACACTGCAAAGGATTTGCGTGTAGGTCTGTTTGTCTCTACCGACAACTTCTAAGGTTTAACCAGGGCCTGCTACCAGGCCCTGGACAAAGAACGGATGGGACTACGATTAAAACAGTGCCCCACCCACAGCAATACATTCCAGAAAAACCACACTCGGAAATTCATCAGATCCAACGCGTCCCCCTCATTGGAGATGAAGCCCATTCTGATATATCCGAAAGTGTGAACCAGTAGACAAAAAAACAGCTCGCTGATGTAAAACTAAGCCACTAGCCCCTAATTGGCGAATTTATGACGCCTGAGGCACATACAAAGCTGCCATTCTTGGCTTAATATTCAGCTATATCGGTCGATAATTGTTTTTAATATGACCCAAGAAATCACTCACATACATCGGCAGCCCAAGGATCGTTCCAATCAGGAAATGAGCCTTCGGATTCTCCAGATCACTGACTGTCATCTGCAAGCAGATCCAGAGTGGAAACTGGCGGGCATCAATACCCAGACAAGTTTTGAGTGGGTGATGGATCTTGCCAGTCAGGACCCAAAGCGAATCGACCTGATCTTACTGACGGGTGATCTGGTTCATGATGCCTCAGTTGAAGGCTACAGACGTTTGAATCAACACATCCAATCGTTTGGCATAAGGACCTGCTGCCTGCCAGGAAACCATGACAAACCAGCCGAATTATATAAACACCTTACAGGCGGTCTGATCGAAGCTACCAAGGTCATCGACCTCGGTAGCTGGGTTGTGGTGATGCTCGACTCGACTATCCCACACTCGGAAGGTGGTCATCTGAGGGATCAAGAGCTGGAATTACTGCAGCAGTCGCTCCATGACTACGCAGATCGACCTGTTTTGATTGCCCTGCACCACCATCCAATCAAGATTAACAGTGCCTGGATGGATAACATGGCACTGGATAATCCAGGCCCCTTTCTCTCTATCCTTGACCAGAACAAAAACGCCAAGGGCGTTATCTGGGGACATATCCATCAAAACTTCGAGACTGTGTATAACGGCATTCAAATGCTGGGCACACCCTCAACCTGCATTCAGTTTGTCGAAAATCAGGACTCCTTCGGCATCAGCACAGCCCCTCCCGGATTTCGCTGGTTGGAACTGCGGCCAGACGGCAGCATCAGCACCGGAATTGAAAGGGTTGCAGCCCTTCCCCCCGGATTAGACCTTAAAACTGCTGGCTACTGATTCCTTTCCTGCCCTCTCTTTTCAACCACGACAATTACCTTTTTTCCAGTTAATATGTGGAAAAGAGCAGAATCGGAAATGTCGCAGATCCGGTCATTTTTTGGAGTATAACCATGCAAGGGTTCTTACTGGGTACCTTATCACTGGTACTGTTTTCAAGCCTCGTGACCGCTGAGGGAAGATACACCCCGCCCTACGCTGACCAAAACGGAAATATCTGGCGACCGGATGACCGGGCCGCTGATCAGCAAGCGGCTCCAGATACTACTCAGGGGCAGTATCAGACACCCAACCAGATACCCTATGGCCAACCTGATACCCAACAGGGGACATACCCATATCAACAGCTCCAGCCATATCCTGGCAACGCACAACAGGCCCAGCCTGAACCCTATGGCAACTATGGCTACCAGGAGAGCTATGATTCTGGTTATTACGCCGCCCCCCAAGGTCAAACGGGCTACTGGGGAGAAAATGGATATCTAGCAGCGCCTGGATATGGCTACCCATCAGGTTACTATCAAGCCCAGCCCTACAGCTATCCTTATGTCTATGAGACAGCTCCCGCTGTAAATAGCTACGCACCACCTCCTGGATATGCCCCCCCGCAAGGTTATGGGTATAACCAGGGGTATTATGCTCCTATGCCACCTGCTCAGGAGCAAGCCTATGAGGAACCTTACCCCTCGGGATATGGGGCAGGTTATGGATACCCGCAAACACAGACACCCAATCAAACAGCACCACAAGACTATCAACCACAGCAGGTGCCCGCAGCGCCTTACATGTCAGGACAGGCTACCCAGCCTGCGTACCAACAAGGTAACGTTCCAGTACCACAAGGCATGGCGCAACCGCAGTACCCAACTGACGACCAAAACGCCGAGTGGCAGCCAAACGCGCCACAACGTGCGGCTAATATCCAACAACAAGCAAGCGGAAATAACGGCATCCTAGTCAATGGGGCACCTGCGGTGTTCAGGCCATGGACCGCCCCCGATGATTCAGCTGAACAAAAACCAGCTACTGAATAGCCGTGACGAAAATTTAAAAAACGCGCCCTGATAACGGTCAATGGTGTGACTGAAAGCTCTATCTATCCAATAGTGAAAGCTACCAGCTGCTGATGTGGGACCGGCTCACAGGAGACACCACTCACACTGGCCTGCGGAGGACCCTTGGTGAGCCAGCCCCGCAACTGATCAACAGCATCTGCTTCACCGCAAGCCAGCACCTCCACCCGGCCATCGGACAGATTCCTGGCATAGCCCGTGAGTTCAAGTCGTTCTGCCTCAAATCGGGTTGAGGCCCGAAAAAAGACCCCTTGAACCTTCCCTGAAACAAGAAAACGCATACAGATTGCCAAAAGTTATCCCCTTTTTTTACTGTTGCTCGCCTGCCGCTGAGGATGTGCGTGCTTCTCAATCATTCGCTCAATCATCTCAGCCGTGATACCGCCAACGCGACGCCCCACCAACTCCCCCTGTGGTGAGATCAGCAGCGTAGTGGGCAAGGCAGATATCCTGCCAAGTGTAGTTGTGCCATCTGGCGGGGCCAACCATATCGGGTAGGTGATAAACATATCATCCACAAAGGCCTTTAAAATATCGATAGAGACATCTTCCATATTAACGCCTATAACTACAGCATTCCGATCCTTATGCGCCTCATAAAAACGTTCCAGCTCTGGCATCTCGTCTATACAGGGTGGACACCATGTTGCCCAGAAATTTAGAACTACCCACTTGCCATGAAACTCAGACAAACTGTGATCTTTTCCATCCATATCTGGCAACACAAGATCAGCAGCATGAGCACCCAATGAAAATGAAAACAGCAGCCAACCCAGTGTAAAATACTTCAGAAATCGCATGCAGATCCTCTTTGCTGGTATGTCATTTTGTACCCGCCAGTCGAAAAATCTCACTCAATGGCTGAGCCATATTCTCCCGGTATAATCGATCGACCTGGCCAATAATTTCTCCCAAACTCCGTTCCTCTGGTTGTTGTGATACTTTTAGCATTTCTGTATCCGGGAGTGGGCCCGGCTGAATAAGATACAGGTTAAGGAGTGTGACATCTGACAAATCCCGTGCCAACACCCACTCACCCATATCTGTTGTGGTAATCAATCGAGCTTGTTGGAGAATATTCAGATGGTTACCCAATGACTCACCCCCCGCCCCATCAAGTAAATGGGCCAGGCTCTGAAGCGAACGACTCTCCCCATTCTGCTGCGCAGCAAACAACAGGCGCAAGATATGAAAACGAATCAACAGCGGATTCATTTCATTTACTTCTTCATACTCACCTTGTTCATTCACCAGACCAAGACAGCAACTAAACTCCGCCCCCATCAAGGCAATCACCCAGGAGAGATAGATCCAGACCAGGAACAGCGGCATCACTGCCAGTGCACCATAGATCGTTTCATATGTAGGGAAATAGGTGATATAGGATGCAAATCCCCGTTTGGCCAGCTCAAACATCAACGCAGCCAACAACCCAGCGGCTATGGCATGCCAGGCAGGCACCCGCTGATTGGGGACCACCAGATAGAGCAGACTAAAGGCCACTGCAGAGGCGAGCAACGGCATAAACTGGAAAAGCTTGCCCTCCACACCGAGCCGAGTAGCCGCATCTGAAAAAAGTGGTATCGACACAAGGTAGGAGGTAGCCGCGACGCTGAGTCCTATCAATAACGGGCCCAGCGTAAGAATAGCCCAGTAGACCATGAATCGATTCAATGGCCGCCGGTTCTTCTCTATCCGCCAGATCCTGTTAAAGGCCCGTTCTATATTGGCCATCATCAATAAGGCAACCACAACCAGAAAGGCCACACCGGGGCCGGTCATACCTGCCGCCTTTTTGCTGAATTCGTTCAAATATTCCTGAATGACCTGACCTGAAGCCGGCATGAAGTTATTAAAAATGAAATCCTGCAGCTGGATAACAACCCGATCACCCACAGGAAATGCGGCAAAGATCGCCAATACAACGGTCATCAGCGGTACTATGGAGAGTAATGTGGTAAACGTCAGTGCAGCCGCAGAAGGCAGCCCCTGATCTGCCACAAATCGACTGACAAGCAGAGTAAAAAAATGGCGCACCTGCTGAAAGCTCATCCGTATATACCTTCGCCGCTCATATTGGCCCAAACTCCGCTGCCATCTCTCCTGTACCACCCTTAATACACAATAAAACTGATAATACATTAAACCGCACAATCAACCAGGGTTGCTGTTCTGAAAAAGCACACTCAGATCGACTGTTTACCGCACAGCTGTTTCGTTACAATAGAGACCGTTTATATCAGGCGAGTCGAGGTCACCATGTCGGTCAAGATCTATCACAATCCCCAATGCAGCAAATCCCGTCAGACACTCCAGATCATTCGAGACGAAGGGGTTGATGCCGAAATCATTGAGTATCTGAAGACACCGCCCAGCCGGGATGAACTGATCGGCCTGTTGGATGGCCTGGGACTGGAACCCCGGCAGTTGATGCGTCAGGGAGAGGCGGAGTATCAACAAGCGGGGTTAGATAACCCTGACCTGACAAGAGATCAGCTGATTCAGGCCATGTTGGATTATCCAAGATTGATCGAACGACCGATTGTAGTAAAGGACGGGAAAGTAATCATAGGTCGTCCTCCTGAGCGAGTATTGGACATTCTCTAATGGCAGAAATACTCATACTCTACTACAGCCGCTATGGCGCTACTGCAGAGATGGCTCGACAGATCGCCCGGGGCGTTGAAGAGATC
>VMRY01000017.1 GCA_007713595.1 Sedimenticola thiotaurini | reverse complement strand
CTTGTCAGCTTTATGCAATATGATTTAGGATTTTTTGATGAAAACGAAGAAAGGGTTGAGCCTGCGCTCAACCCTTTTCTGACCGAAGTGTTACCTATCTCTCCGGTATAAAGTGTGACCTATGTGCTCGGTACACACCTTTTCAATTTGGTCGGGCGGACAGGATTTGAACCTGCGACCACTTGTCCCCCAGACAAGCACGCTACCAGACTGCGCCACCGCCCGAAACTGAGCGCGCATACTAGGCGGTATGCACCCCATTGTCAATGTTGGGAAACTCAGCGTTTTAGAATCTGCAACACCTCTTCCAGTTCAGTACGCAACTGCTTGGCAATCTGATGACTCTGATCCTGATCCTCTTTCGCACCTTCGCCTGAGAGCTGCTGTCGCGCACCCCCAATAGTGAATCCCTGATCATAAAGCAGGCTGCGAATCTGGCGAATCATCAGCACATCATGGCGTTGATAGTAACGGCGATTTCCGCGTCTTTTAATCGGCTTAAGCTGAGTAAATTCCTGCTCCCAATAACGCAGAACATGGGGTTTTACACCACACAGCTCGCTCACTTCACCAATGGTAAAGTATCGCTTGCCGGGTATCGCCGGCAGATCTGCAGTATTACTGCTCGCTTCCAGCATAAGCTTCCACCCTCGCCTTCAATTTCTGACCTGGTCGAAAAGTCACGACCCGACGGGCTGAGATAGGTATCTCTTCGCCAGTCTTAGGGTTACGCCCCGGACGCTCTTTCTTTTCGCGAAGATCAAAATTACCAAACCCAGATAACTTAACCTGTGAACCTTCCTGAAGTGAAATGCGCACTTTTTCAAAAAACATTTCAACCATCTCTTTAGCCTCACGCTTGTTAAGACCCAGCTCATCAAATAGTTTTTCGGCAATATCCGCCTTGGTCAAAGCCATAAATTCAATCTCTCAGTTGTGCGTTGTAGCGTTCTTTGAGCGAAGAGACCACTTGCGCCATTACGCTTTCCACTTTTTCATCGGTAAGAGTGTGGGAACTTTCCTGTAAAATCAAGCCCAAAGCGAGACTTTTTCGTCCTGAGTCTACCTTTTCTCCAGTATAGACGTCGAAAAGGAGAATTTCTCTAAGGATTTCAGGTACTGCATCACTAATTGCCTGACGAATATCATTAAATCCAACACCCTCATCAACTACGATCGCGATATCACGGCGAATGGAGGGATACTTGGAAAGCGCCTTGAATGCAGGTAAACGCCCTTCAAGCAGATTATTAACCTTTATTTCAAACAGATAGGCGCCAAATTTCAGGTCCAGCTTCGCCTCTAGTTCAGGATGAAGCTTGCCTATCCAGCCAACCGACTCACCAGAGCGTTTGATCTCTGCACTCTGCCCTGGATGCAGCGATGGATGTGAGGCCGCTACAAACTCAAACAGTTCTGGGCAACCTGTGAGTGCAAGCAGTGCCTCAAGATCTGCTTTTATATCAAAGAAATCTGCTTCACGCGGGGCATCGCCCCATCCTTCTTTTGCTATCGTACCTGAAATCAAACCAGAAAGCATCATTTCTTGTTTAATTTCATTATCTTGCTTGACAAACCTAAGACCTGACTCGAATATTCTTACACGCGCCTGCTGTCGCGACTGGTTGTAAATAGCGGTCTGCAGCAACCCCGCCCAAAGTGTCGTGCGCATAATCGACATATCGGAGGATATTGGATTAGCCAATATCACCATATCGTGACCAGGGTCAATCAGGTCATGCATCTCACGACTGATGAAGCTATAGGTGATCGCCTCCTGAAAATCGCGATCGACCAACAGTTGCTTGGCTTTCTGCAAATTAAAGGCTACTTCGGGCTCTGACTGCATAACGGTTGCGGCGGCCGTACGCTTGGTGGGGATTCGGGTATAGCCGTAAATTCGGCCCACCTCTTCGATCAAATCCTCTTCAATACTGATATCAAACCGACAGCTGGGCGCAGTAACCTTCCATCCTTCTGAAGCAGGCTCTACCTTCATCTCAAGACGAATCAGAATGTCCGCTATGGTCTCATCATCAATCTCAAGCCCCAGCACCTTGGTTACGCGATTACGGCGCAGCAGGATTTGAGGACGCGGTTCAATATGCGAGGCATCAACCGCTTCGGCAACAGGACCCGGTTCACCGCCAACAATCGCCATCAGCAGCTGAGTGGCCCGCTCGATAGCCTGGCGCTGCAGCTCTGGATCAACGCCCCGCTCAAAGCGGTGCGATG
Source organism: Sedimenticola thiotaurini (assembly GCA_007713595.1). Taxonomy (GTDB): domain Bacteria; phylum Pseudomonadota; class Gammaproteobacteria; order Chromatiales; family Chromatiaceae; genus Sedimenticola; species Sedimenticola thiotaurini_A. The sequence continues at coordinate 33,017 of VMRY01000017.1, read as the reverse complement.
AGTCCGTATGCAATCCATAGCTTCGTGCCTTGCCACTAATCGCCATGGGGGTGAAAAATGCACTCTCAAGCAGAATATCCTGAGTCTGATCACCAACACCCGAGTGCTCACCGCCCATAATACCTGCCATTGCCACCGGTTTCTTCTGATCAGCGATCACCAGGGTGTCACTGCGCAATGTGACGGTCTGGCCATCCAGCAGAACCAGCTCTTCGCCCTCTTCCGCCATCCGTACATGGATACCGCCCTCGAGCTCAGCCAGATCAAAGCCATGCATCGGCTGACCCAGCTCCATCATTACGTAGTTGGTGACATCGACCACAGGACTGATGGAGCGCAGATCGCTTCGGCGTAGCCGCTCCTGCATCCAGAGCGGCGTCTCAGCGGCAGGATTAATATTTCGAATAATGCGACAGAGATAACGTGGACAGGCCTGAGGCGCCACCAGTTCAACAGGGAATTGATCCTGATTCACTGGCGGGACTGGCTCCATTGCCGGCGGCGTTACGGGGCTCTGGTTGATAACACCTACCTCCCGGGCAATCCCGGCAAGACCAAGGCAGTCACCCCGATCGGGGGTCAGGTCGACATCAATCGATTGATCATTCAGGGAGAGATAATCCCTGAAGTCAGTACCAATCGGCGCATCGTCTGCCAGTGGTAAAATGCCGTCAGAGGAGGAGGCCAAGCCAAGCTCAGAGGCAGAGCAGATCATGCCCTGGGATTCGACACCCCGTAACTTGGCCCGCTTAATCTTGAAATTACCGGGCAAAACGGCCCCGATGACTGCTACAGGCACTTTGAGGCCGGCGGCCACATTGGGTGCGCCGCAAACGATCTGCAGCGGCTCGGCTGCACCGGTATTAACGGTACAGAGGCTGAGCTTATCCGCATCAGGATGCTGTTCACGTGTCAGAACCTCACCCACCACAACGCCTGTAAATTCACCTGCAACAGGCTCCACAGAGTCCACTTCCAGACCTGCCATACTGAGTTGGTCTGCCAGCTCAGTGGTATTCACGGAGGGGTTCACCCATTCACGCAACCAGGCTTCACTGAATTTCATAATCTCTTGTCCAATCCTAATCGAGCATTAATGCTGCTCTGAATATCGTTGTTAAATAGTGGCCATTTCTGATCAAAGGTCGATCAGGCAAACTGCTTCAAAAACCTCAAATCGTTCTCAAAAAACAGTCGTAAGTCATTGACTCCATAACGTAACATGGTGAGTCTTTCAACACCCATACCAAATGCATAGCCGGTGTATTTCTCGCTATCAATACCCACATGACGGAACACTTCGGGGTGCACCATGCCGCAACCTAACACCTCAAGCCAACCCGTATGACTGCAGACACGGCAGCCATCACCGCCACACATTACACACTCAATATCCACCTCGGCAGAGGGCTCAGTGAAGGGGAAATAGGAGGGACGGAAACGTATCTTCAGATCCCGCTCAAAGAAATTCTGCAGAAAATCATAGAGCACGCCTTTCAGATCAGCGAAAGAGACATTCTCATCCACCAATAGCCCCTCAACCTGATGGAACATCGGGGTGTGAGTCAGATCCGAGTCACAACGATAGACCCGCCCCGGCGCAATGATCTTTAGCGGCGGCCCGGCATTCTTCATGGTGCGGATCTGCACCGGCGAGGTATGGGTCCGCAGCAACAGATGCGCATCAAAATAGAAGGTATCGTGCATAGCACGCGCCGGATGGTGGGCTGGAATATTGAGCGCCTCGAAGTTGTGGTAGTCATCTTCGATCTCAGGCCCTTCTTCGATGGCAAAACCTGAGCGGGTGAATAGCTCTTCAATTCGTTCCAGGGTGCGGGTAACCGGATGCAGGCCCCCGCGACCAGTACCGCGTCCCGGCAAGGTGACATCAATACGCTCAGAACTCAAACGGGCAGCTAATGCCTGCTGCGAGAGCTCACTCTTACGGTTTTCAATAACCTGTTGAAGGGCCTGTTTGGCTTTATTGATAGCCTGCCCCGCCTGGGGACGCTCCGCTGCAGGCAGCTTTCCCAACAGCTTCAATTGTGCCGTAAGCAAGCCGCTCTTACCGAGGTAATGCACACGCAACTCATCCAGGACTGCCAGTTGTTCGGCCGCCGCGATCTGGCTGGTTGCTTCTTCAACAAGCCCGGAGAGCTCAAGATTGGATTCAGAATCCATTAAAGGGTCCTCATCTGGGATCAGTTCTAACACTGCATAAAAACAAAAGGGGAAAGACCAATGGCCTTTCCCCTGTCGTTGTCACTCACATGCGCCAGCTTTCGCAGACGCAATGACAAGCTTTCAGCTGGAGAGACTGGCCTTAGCCTGTTCTGCCAGGGCGCTAAACGCCGGCTTGTCAAAGATGGCCAGATCAGCCAGCATCTTGCGATCAATCTCAATGTTTGCTTTCTTAAGACCGTTAATCATACGGCTATAGGAAAGACCATTGTTGCGGGCACCGGCATTGATTCGGGCAATCCAGAGTGCACGGAATTGACGCTTTTTCTGGCGACGATCACGGTAAGCATACTGACCTGCCTTGATGACAGCCTGTTTGGCTACACGATAGATCTTGCTGCGGGCACCGTAGTAACCTTTAGCCGCTTTAAGCACTTTTTTATGTCGGGCGTGTGCTTGTACACCACGTTTTACGCGAGGCATTTATTCAGTCTCCTAAAGAATCAGGCGTAAGGGATCATACGACGTGCTACTGCAACGTCGGACTTGTGAAGCTGCGAAGGACAACGCAGCTGACGCTTCCGCTTGGTGCTCTTTTTCGTCAGGATATGACGACGGTGAGACTGGCCACGCTTGATGGCGCCGGTACCGGTTACTTTGAACCGCTTGGCCGCGCCACGATTAGTCTTAATCTTTGGCATTACATATAACTCCGCTATTTAATCCGCCAACCGGGGTCACGATCATCAGGTCAACTTGACCTGGGATACCAACCAATCTCGATGCTTGGATCTTTAGATTTTAAGATACTTACTTTTTGGGACGCAGAACCATGATCATCTGCCGGCCTTCCATCTGTGGCTGCTGCTCAACTTCACCGTACTCAGACAAATCAGTCTCAACACGTTGCAACAACTCCAGACCCAGCTCTCGATGAGCATGCTCACGACCGCGGAACCGCATGGTTACCTTGGTCTTGTCCCCGTCATTCAGGAAACGTATCAGGTTGCGTAGTTTGACCTGATAATCCCCTTCGCCCGTCCCTGGTCTGAATTTAATCTCTTTTACCTGTGCCTGCTTTTGCTTCTTTTTCGCCGCAGACTTCTGTTTCTTCGACTCAAAGATGAATTTTCCGTAATCCATCACTCGGCAAACAGGTGGCTCAGCGTTTGGTTGAATCTCAACCAGATCCTGACTACTCTCAGCCGCGACAGCCATTGCTTCTGCTATGGAAACAACTCCAATCTGTTCGCCATCAGAGCCGATCAGTCTTACTTCACGGACGTCGATCTCATCGTTCATCCGGTTTCTTTTTGGTGCGGCGATAACTCAATTCCTCCAAACAACCAAAGCTCACCAATACAAAAGCACCGATAACCAACCGGTGCTTTCAACTGGTAAGCTTTTAATTTGAACGGTGGCTTATCTCTTCACTGATACGCGCTGCAAAGGCCTCGATGCTCATACTACCAAGATCTTCACCGCTGCGAGTGCGGACGGCCACAGTCCCCTCTTCCATCTCACGATCACCCACTACCAGCAGGTAAGGGATCTTCGCTAATGTATGCTCGCGAATTTTAAAGCCGATCTTCTCGTTTCTCAAGTCTATTTGTGTCCTGAAACCCTTATTTTCCAAGATTTCCGCCACTTTTTTCACATAATCGGCCTGACGGTCGGTAATATCCATGATTACGGCCTGCTTCGGGGCCAGCCAGAGCGGCAGCGCACCCGCCGACTCCTCGATCAGAATTCCGATAAATCGCTCCAGGGAACCCAGGATCGCCCGGTGCAACATCACCGGAATCTGACGGCTGTTGTCGTCAGAGATATAGCTCGCATCCAACCTGCCAGGCATGGAGAAATCTACCTGCATGGTACCGCATTGCCAGACCCGACCAAGACAATCACGCAGGGAGAAGTCAATCTTCGGTCCGTAGAACGCACCCTCACCGGGTTGAAGCTGCCAATCCAGACCTTTTGCGTTCAACGCCTCTTCCAGTGATTTTTCTGCCTTGTCCCACACCTCATCGCTACCTACCCGCTTCTCGGGACGGGTAGAGAGAGCGATCATGATATCGGTAAAGCCAAAATCGGCATAAACCTCAAACAAAAGATCAACAAAGGCCGATACCTCAGCTTGAATCTGGTCTTCCGTACAGAAGATATGCGCATCATCCTGGACAAAATTGCGCACCCGCATCAAACCATGCAGCGTACCGCTGGCCTCGTTCCTATGACAGGAACCAAACTCTGCCAGCCGCAGCGGCAAATCACGGTAGCTCTTCAGGCCCTGATTGAACACCTGCACATGGCAGGGACAGTTCATCGGCTTGATGGCAAAATCACGCTCTTCCGAATGAGTAGTGAACATATCGGCCCGATATTTATCCCAGTGACCCGACTTTTCCCACAACGAACGATCAACGATCTGCGGGGTGCGGATCTCCTGATAACCGGCCTTTTTAATCTTGTTACGAATGTACTGCTCCACCTCGCGGTAGATTGTCCAGCCATTCGGGTGCCAGAACACCATGCCTGGTGCCTCTTCCTGAATATGAAACAGATCCTGCGCCTTACCCAGCTTACGATGATCACGCTTCTCGGCCTCTTCCAGTCGGTGCAGGTAGGCTTTCAGCTCTTTCTTATCCTTCCAGGCCGTACCATAAACCCGCTGCAACATCTCGTTATCCGAGTTACCGCGCCAGTAGGCGCCTGCCAGCTTCATCAGCTTGAAGGACTTTAGATGTCCGGTACTGGGCACGTGAGGTCCACGACAAAGATCGGTAAATTCACCCTGGGTATAGAGGGAGAGGTCTTCATTGGCCGGGATAGACTCTATGATCTCTGCCTTGTACAACTCCCCCATATCCTTGAAGAACTTGACGGCTTCATCCCGCGACATGACAGAACGACTGATTGGTATATCCTGCTTGACCAGCTCTTTCATCTTCGCCTCAATCGCCTTCAGATCATCAGGAGTGAAGGGGCGCTCAAAGGAGAAGTCATAGTAGAAGCCATTTTCGATGGTCGGACCGATCGTGACTTGGGCGGTAGGAAACAGCTGCTTCACTGCTTGTGCCAGCAGATGCGCGGTTGAGTGACGAATCACATCAAGACCGTCTTCATCACGATCGGTAATAATCGCAAGTTTGGCATCCTGCTCTATGATGTACGAGGTATCGACCAATTGGTCATTAACACGACCAGCCAGGGAAGCCTTCGCAAGACCAGGACCAATGGAGGCTGCTACATCGTGTACAGAAACCGGAGTATCGAAGCTCCGTTCGGAGCCATCAGGGAGGGTAATAACGGGCATTATATTCTCTCTCTCAGTGGTGACCCATACGAGAGGCCACATGAATAAAACAGATCATCATGATCCACAACTACAGCTTTTCTTTCATGAAGAATGCTGCACAATGATTCCAGCGTTAACCAAAGCATTATTGTATTCGGTTATGCTGCAACTGAAAACCCGGTGTACTAATGAAGCTGTCACCAGGAAGATACAATAAAAAAGCCCCCGTTTTTGCGGAGGCTTTCTTTAGGTGTTGGTAGGCGCGATCGGATTCGAACCAACGACCCCTACCATGTCAAGGTAGTGCTCTAACCAACTGAGCTACGCGCCTGTAAAAGAGCGCGAATAATACACGCTGAATGACCCGCGGTGCAAGTACGAATGAATAATTTTACGCACTGTTATTAAGAATGTAAGGATTGATTTTGTTCTTACCACAAGCATATATAGTGTAGAGATGCGTCAAAACTCTTAACAACTGCCTGCTTTCAGGTTAAAACCAAGGAAAAGAATGTGGCCGTCAAATCAAGATCCGTGATTTTTTTTGTTCTGATCGTGGCCGGTTTGGCCAGTTCGATTTGGTATTTCAATCGCCCCAAACCGATATCGGTAACCCTATCAACCGCAGAAAATGGCCTGGTTGAAAAAACCGTCGCCAATACACGAGCTGGCACGGTAAAGGCGTGCCGACGGGCCAAGCTCTCTCCAGGTACCGGCGGTCAGATTGCTCAGCTGGATATACACGAGGGCGACCATGTTAAGAAGGGGCAGCTGTTGCTGCAACTCTGGAACGAAGATCTGATGGCACAGATCCGCCTCAGTCAGGCGGAGGCACGGGTCGCCACTGCCAATGCCCGAGCCGCCTGTCTGCAGGCGGAGATAGCAAGACGTGAAGCCGACCGCCAACAACGTCTGCACAAGAAAGGGCTTGTTTCGGAAGAGAGCATCGATAAGTTTTCCACTGAAGCCGAGGCCAAAAAGGCCGATTGCGAATCAGCCAACGCCTCAACCCGGGCAGCGGCCGACCGGGTTGAGGTTAATCGAAGTTATCTGGAACGTACCCAGCTCTTTGCGCCTTTTGACGGCATTATTGCGGAGATCAATGGCGAACTGAATGAGTACGTTACGCCCTCCCCACCGGGCATCGCCACCCCGCCTGCCGTCGATCTGATTGATAACAGCTGTTTCTTTATGGAAGCCCCAATTGACGAGGTGGATGCGGCCCGCATCAAGACCGATCAACCTGCCCGGGTTACCCTGGATGCCTTTGATAAGCGCAACTTCCCTGGGAGTGTCAAGCGTATAGCGGCCTATGTGCTGGATCGTGAGAAACAGGCCCGCACCGTCGATGTGGAGGTGGAATTCAGTAATCCTGAGGATATTAAAGAGCTGCTGGCGGGCTACTCAGCCGATGTTGAAATCATACTGGAAACCAAGGACTCGGCGCTGCGAATCCCGACCGAAGCGGTCATCGAAGATAATCAGGTTTATATCTTTCTGAGTGATACGGGCAGCGTAGAGAAAAGAGAGATTGAAGTGGGCCTGAGCAACTGGGATTACACCGAGGTGTTATCCGGTATTAAACAAGGGGATCAAATCATCACCTCTGTCGATGTAGAAGGCCTTGAGGATGGAGCGCTGGCCAAAGCAAAAGAGAGCAAAAAACAGTGATCCGCCTGGAGCAGATCAACCGCAGTTTTGAAGTCGGTGATGAGACCGTGCATGCCTTGAGAGATGTCGATCTGGATCTGGCCACTGGCGATTACATATCTATCATGGGGCCATCCGGCTCGGGCAAGTCCACCCTATTGAATATTCTGGGGCTACTGGATCAACCCGATAGCGGCCACTATTATCTGGATGGCACCGACACAACCACACTGAATGAAACAGATCAAGCGGTGGCAAGACGCGATAACATCGGCTTTGTTTTCCAGTCGTTTCACCTGATACCACGCCTGACTGCAGCACAGAATGTGGAATTGCCATTGATTCTGGCAGGCATCGATCCTAATCAGCGTTCAGAGCGCGTAACCAGAGCATTGGAATTGATGGGATTAACCGACCGAGCAAAACATCGCCCCGACCAGCTCTCTGGCGGACAACGCCAGCGGGTCGCCATTGCCCGTGCAACCATTATGCAACCCGCCCTGTTATTGGCCGATGAACCGACAGGAAATCTGGATAAACATTCCGGCGATGAGGTGATACAGACGCTGGAACAGTTGAACAGCCAGGGAATAACCCTGGTAGTCGTAACCCATGACCCGGATATTGGTGGCCGCGCTGCACGGACCATTCGAATGGTTGACGGAGCAATCGTTGGCAACCACCCACGCCCACCGGCAGATGGAACACCATAATGAAACTGGCCGACGCCTTTGGATTTGGTGTGATGGCATTAACCGGCGCGCGCAGTCGCACTTGGCTGATGCTGCTAGCCATGGCCATTGGCGTTGCTTCAGTGGTGGTCCTGACCGCCCTGGGTGAAGGGGCCCGGCGCTATGTCGCCAATGAGTTTTCCAGCCTCGGTTCCCATCTGATTATCGTTATTCCAGGCAAGGTCGAGACAACAGGCGAAACACCGCCCATGGTGGGTGGAACCGCACGCGATCTTACACTGGAAGATGCCCTGGCTGTCGAACGGAGCAGCGCCATTCGGCTGATAGCTCCACTCACGTTGGGAGCGGCTCCCATCTCATATAAACAGCGTGAGCGCGACATCACCGTCATGGGCTCGACTGCCGCCCTGATGCCGGTGCGCAATTTGGAGCTGGCCAGAGGGAAATTTCTGCCCGAGGCTGATCCTACCAGGGAAAATGCCATTGCGGTGATTGGAGACAAACTCAAAAAAGAGCTGTTTGGTAATAAGCGGGCACTGGGTGAATGGGTACGCATACATGACCGACGCTTCAGGGTCATTGGCATCCTCAAACCCCTGGGTGAATCACTCGGCATGGACATGGGTGATATTGCCATTGTTCCTGTCGCCTCTGCTCAAAGCCTTTTCAACACCGAAGGCCTGTTCAGAGTCCTGGTTCAAGCCGAGGGCCGGGAGGCAGTTCCCCGAGCCAAACAGGCCGTCATAGACATAATCAAGAAACGTCATGATGATGAGGAGGATATAACCGTCATTACACAGGACGCCCTCCTCTCCACGTTTGACGGTATCTTTCGATCACTTACCTATACCGTCTCTGGCATCGCCTCTATCAGCCTGGCCGTTGCCGGGATTTTGATTATGAACGTGATGCTGGTTTCGGTATCACAACGCACTGCTGAAATCGGACTGCTCAAGGCGCTCGGGGGAAGACGCGAAGAGATCATGCGTCTCTTCCTGATTGAGGCAGGTCTGCTCTCCGCTGCAGGTTCTGCTATTGGGATTGCAATCGCTTACAGCGGGATCTGGATAATGGGTCAGCTGTATCCGGAGTTCCCCCTCATTATACCCCTCTGGTCTCTGGCTGCTGCACTCGGGATATCGTTATTCACAGGCCTTTTGTTCGGCATTCTGCCAGCCAGGCGCGCCGCCCGACTGGATCCTGTCGTAGCCTTGGCGGGGCGTTGAGATGCTAACCCGTGACTTCATCAAATTGGCCCTCGGTTCCGTCAGCTACCATCGCACCCGCAGCCTGCTGACCGCCCTCGGGATTGCGGTAGGTATCGCTGCAGTCGTGCTGCTCACATCGATTGGCGAGGGGATCAATAAGTTTGTGCTCTCCGAATTTACCCAGTTTGGCACCAACCTGATCGCCATCAATCCGGGCAAATCGGAGACCTTCGGTATTTCTGGGGCGCTGGTCAACAGCGTCAGGCCACTCAGTCTGGACGATGCAGAGAGCCTTGCACGCCTGCCTCACATAGAGGCGGTGGTGCCGCTGGCCCAGGGCAATGCTGCTGTTGAATTCAACCAGAGATCCCGCCGCACTTACATCTATGGTGTCAATCAGGATGTCCCGCTGGTATGGCAAATGAAACCGGCACTTGGACGCTTTCTGCCCAACGATGATCCACGCTTTGCCCGCTCTTTTGTTGTCCTCGGCAGTAAGATACGCGATGAGCTGTTCAAGCAGGAGAATCCATTGGGGGAACGGGTAAGGATTGGCGGCGAGAGCTTCCGGGTGATTGGCGTACTGGAGTCCAAAGGCCAACTACTCGGTTTTGATCTGGATGATGCCGTCTACATCCCAACCTATAAAGCGATGGCGCTGTTTGATAAAGAGGGATTGATGGAGATCGATCTACTCTACCGGGAGGGCATGGATAGCGCCGGGATCGCCAAGACCATCAAGCAGCACCTGATCAAACGGCATGGCAACGAAGACTTCACCATCACCACCCAGGATCAGATGCTCGAGACCCTCGGTTCGGTGCTGAATATTCTGACCCTGGCGGTAGGCGCACTGGGCAGTATCTCACTGCTGGTCGGCGGTGTTGGCATCCTTACCATCATGACCATCTCAGTTAATGAGCGAAGGGCCGAGGTTGGGCTGTTCCGTGCTTTGGGTGCCCGTAAACAGCAGATACTCTGGCTGTTTATCGGTGAGGCCGTGGTACTTGCCTGCCTTGGGGGACTTGCCGGTTTAATCATTGGTGCGGGGGGCGCCTGGCTGCTCCACGTCGCTATTCCGGCACTGCCCACGCACACCTCCTGGGGTTATGTGCTGGTAGCAGAAGGGATCGCCGCCATTATTGGACTGAGTGCTGGCGTGATGCCTGCGTGGCGAGCCGCACGACTGGATCCAATCGAAGCGTTAAGGGACGAGTGAGTCTGACGGTTGACATCCCCACTATTTGCAGCTAAAAACCGTTCTCTTCTCATTCCTGGAGTTTTCTGTGCAACAGCATCAGCGCATCTGGTACCCCCTGGCCTTCATCCTTTGCCATCTGTTTGCACTGTTAATTTACGGAAGTTGGCTATTTGAACCAACACGTACACTCTGGGATGCAGTGGATACACACCTCTTCTACTTTTTAAATGGATCACTTGAGCAGGGTGAAGACTGGCGCATTTTCTGGGCCACTGCGAATACTCGGATGGCAGATATTGCCACCGGTATCGGCATGATTATCTTCTTTTTTCTGTTTGTATTCTCTGGCCCAAAGAACCTGCGCATTGAGCGTCTGAGTATGTTTGGCATTCTGTCCGGCATGATCCTGCTGAGCCAGGATGGCGGTCTGGTGGATCTCTATAAACAGATTCTCACAGTGAACCGGTCCAGCCCTTCGTTGACATTAGAGCCGGTATTTCGATTGAGTGAATTGGTGCCTCATATCCAGGCCAAGGATGCCTCCCATGGCAGCTTTCCGGGTGATCACGGCATTGTGACCCTGATCTGGGTAAGCTGTGTCTGGTTCTTTGCCAGCTGGCGCTGGGGTGTGGCTGCTACCCTGATCGGCGCATTAATTCTGCTCCCCCGCATGGTGGCCGGCGCACACTGGCTGTCAGATAATCTGGTAGGGTCGAGTCTGCTGGTCCTGCTGATGGTCGCCTGGATACTCTGTACGCCACTCACCTATTATCTGCAACGACTGGGCGAGTGGATTCTCGGCTTCATTCTGCCACGTGGCTGGCAGCGCAATGGTGGACAATTCTGATTGGCCGTTAGGCAATCAGCCCCTGCTCCTTTAGTGACTTGAGCTGATCACGCACCCGGGCGGCCTCTTCAAACTCCAGATCCTTGGCGTGTTGATACATCTGTTTCTCCAGCTCCTGAATCCGTTTCGCCATCTGCTTGGGTGTCATGGCGCTGTATTCAGCTGTATCTTCTGCCACCTTTGCATAGCGTTTGGCAGACATCGGCCCACCGGGTCGTGCCCCCTCCATGATGTCGGCCACTGATTTTATGATCGACTGCGGGGTTATATTGTGTTCAAGATTGTGGGCAACCTGTTTCTCACGCCGGCGATTCGTTTCATCAATGGCACGCTGCATAGAGCCTGTAATGCGATCGCCATAGAGAATCGCCTTGCCATTCACATTTCTTGCTGCCCGGCCGATGGTCTGAATCAGTGCACCTTCTGATCGAAGAAAGCCTTCTTTATCCGCATCCAGAATCGCCACCAGGGAAACCTCGGGCATATCCAGCCCTTCACGCAGCAGATTAATACCCACCAGCACATCAAACTCACCCAGCCGCAGATCGCGAATGATCTCAACGCGCTCCACCGTATCGATATCCGAATGGAGATAACGTACGCGAATACCGTGATCATTCAGATAATCGGTCAGATCCTCAGCCATGCGCTTGGTCAGTGTGGTAACCAGAACACGCTCTTTCACCGCCGTCCGCAGATTGATCTCTGAGAGAAGATCATCGACCTGCGAACCGGCTGGCCGAACCTCCAGCTCCGGATCAATCAGTCCCGTTGGCCGGACTACTTGCTCAATCACTGCACCCGAATGCTCCAATTCATAGGCTCGGGGCGTTGCGGAAACATAGATGGTCTGTGGGGCACGCAGTTCAAACTCTTCAAAACGCATGGGCCGGTTATCCAGAGCCGAGGGCAATCTGAAACCGTACTCCACCAGGGTCTCTTTACGCGACCGATCACCCTTGAACATACCTCCGACCTGGGGAATGGTGACATGGCTCTCATCCACCACCAGCAGCGCCTCCTCTGGGAGGTAATCAAACAGCGTGGGAGGCGCTTCGCCAGCCTTACGTCCCGAAAGATAGCGCGAATAGTTCTCGATGCCGGAGCAGTAACCCAGCTCGTTAATCATCTCAATATCAAACCGGGTGCGCTGCTCCAGGCGTTGTGCTTCCACCAGCTTGTTGGCCTCATAGAGCTGCTCCAGCCTCTCTTTCAGCTCTACTTTGATCAGTTCTACCGCCTCCAGCAGTTTTTCCCGCGGCGTCACATAGTGCGATTTTGGATAGATCGTGTAGCGCGGCACTTTTCTTAATATCTCGCCCGTCAGTGGGTCGAACAGCGCGATGGACTCGACCTCACCATCAAACAGCTCCAGCCTCACCGCCTCACCATCTGACTCGGCAGGATAGATATCAATTAGCTCACCCCGCACTCGATAAGTGGCACGATGCAGCTCCACGTCATTGCGGGTATATTGAAGTTCGGCAAGGCGACGCAGGATGGCCCGTTGATCCAGAACATCGCCTCTTACCAGATGCAGCACCATGCTGAGATAGGAGCGCGGATCACCCAGACCATAGATGCAAGAGACCGTGGTGACGATAATGGTATCTGGACGCTCCAGCAGCGCCTTGGTGGCCGAGAGACGCATCTGCTCAATATGCTCATTGATAGAGGCATCTTTCTCGATGAAGGTATCCGAGGAAGGGACATAGGCCTCAGGCTGATAGTAATCATAGTAAGAGACAAAATACTCAACTGCATTATTCGGGAAAAAGTCCTTCATTTCGCCATACAGCTGGGCTGCCAGGGTCTTATTGTGTACCAATACCAGCGTGGGGCGCTGCAACTCCTGAATGACATTGGCAATGGTGAAAGTCTTACCCGAGCCCGTCACACCCAACAGTGTCAGCCCTGCCTCACCATCCTTCAGACCTTCCAGTAATTGTTGAATCGCATCCGGCTGATCACCGGCAGGTTCAAAATCAGAGACAAGTTGGAACTCCTTCGACATATTAAATCCAGATAATCGGAAATTTCCTACGACTGATTCGAATCAATCCTATCAGGAGATCCATCAAACCGCAGTACCTTGTGCGTGCGCAAAGGAATTGTGCCACAACCAGACAAAGGAGTGTCATCGTGAAATCTCATGGAATTGAGTCAGCGTCCCGTTGCCTTGGGCTCACACTGATCGAACTACTCATCACACTGACGATTGGCAGTATAACACTGACCCTGGCAGTACCTGCCATGGGCACCCTGATCAGCCACAACGCCCGAACCAGTGCTATCAACACAGTGGTAACACACATCCAGTTGGCCCGTAGTGAGGCGATCAAAAGAGGCAAGCAGACCATTCTCTGCCCCAGTAACGATGGCAGCACCTGTCTCAGCAGTACCCGATGGAATGATGGCTATATTCTGGTGGTTGATGAAAACAGCAATAAAAGGGCTGACGCCGGGGATCTAGTCATTCAGGTATTTCAGGGCATGGATGAGAGAATTGCCATTAACTCCACAGTTGGACGAAAACGTATCCTGTTTAACTGGCTAGGCATGAGCCCGGGCTATAACCTGACCCTGAGCTTCTGCGATCAGCAACAGGTGATCGAGCCCAAGGCCATTATCGTGTCCAATAGCGGACGACCACGCTTATCGGATACACGATCAGATGGATCGCCTATTACCTGTTCCTGATACTTAATCTGGCACCAGGCACTCAGCGGATCAATGAATTTAAAACTTTTTTCACCGTAACCTTGACCCCGCACGGATAGCTGATTAGTATACGCGCCTCGATACATTCCTCGGTAGCTCAGTTGGTAGAGCGGGTGACTGTTAATCACTAGGTCGGCGGTTCGAGCCCGTCCCGAGGAGCCAAACAAAACAAAGGGTTGCATTACTGCAACCCTTTTTTTGTACCGCTATTTTGCTGCTATGGGTTCACCTGACTGGACCTGATTAGAACGCAGGCTAAATCAGATCAATTCCGTCCATTACTTCACCAGGAATCTCCCACGCGCTGAGGTACATAGGGCTTGTTCAGATCATAAAAGCGAATACTCTCATCATCACTGCCGCTGGCGACATATCGACCATCCGGACTGAAGCGCACGGCCGCACCACACAGCCGGTGACCTTGCAGACGCCGCTTTACACTGCCAGAGGCTGAATCAATCAGGCGTAGATTGGCGTCGGTATGACGCCCGAGGGTAATGAGCTGATCTCCCTGGGGACGGTAATCCAAGGATGTGATCGCTCCCCAGTGCTCAGTCTCCTGGGCGCGAATACGTCCGCTGGATAGATCCCAATAAAACAGTTCATACCAGGCACCGGCGACGAGTGTTCTGTCATCCGGCGAGAAGCGCAGCTCCAACGCCGTGCGGGAGGGTTGCTGTAACTCGATGGATTGCTCCAGATCCTGATCCAGCATCAGGACATGCTCATCTTCGGTCGACACCGCCAATTGACGACCAGCATGATCAACGGCCAGTGCCACAACTTCCGCATCCAGTTTTAACTGTTTCACCGGCTGCAACGATGGATAGGAGAACACCCTGATAGCTCCATCCGCATAGCCAGTAACTAACAGCTTGGTGGCTGGCAAAAAAGCCAGCGCTGTAAGGCCTGGCAAGGTTTCAATTTTTCTTTGCGCAGTACCCGCTGTCAAATTAGTAATGACAACCCGGCCCTCTTCCCCCGCACTAGCCAGATATCTTCCATCAATCCAGACCAAGCCACGCACTGAATCCTGGTGCCACTGGAACCTATCTATCAGCTCACCTTTTGGCACATTCCAGATCGCCACATCGCCTTTGTAACCGCCCGATGCGATCAGATGGCCAGAGGGATTAAACGCAAGTCGGGTGACACCAAAGAGATGCGTGGCGGGGATATTCGTGTCAGGTGGTTGCGCAGGCTCTAACCCAGCACAGCCCGAAAGGAACAGAATGAGCAACGGTACCACTATCTGTTTAAAGCGACTCTGCACCCCACCCATTAGTTCCATTGATCCTCTTTAAGTTTGTATCTCATTCAGGGCGACAGCAGTTCAACCCGCCTGCCATCAGAAAGACCATAACTGAGATCCTGGTCTCCATCACCATCCAGGTCCCTTACATCCAGCGTAGTACTTATAGGGCTACTATGCTTGACACAATTGAGTTCTTTCAACGCTCCATTTACTACGGAAATGAGCCGAAGTTCATGAAAACCCGTTGCAGGAACAACCAGATCAGTCACACCGTCACCATTGACATCCACAACAGCTGACTGCCCCAACTCCCTTGAGCCGATACGGTGATTGCTAAAACCCGGCATACGATGGATCAGCTCAAGCCGGTTGCCATTTATTCGATAGAGAGTCAGATTGCCGCCGATATGGGGAGTGGTAACAACAGCCAACTCTTTTTGCCCATCGTTATCAAAATCAGCCACACCAACCGGATTCAGCCAACGATGCGCCAAGCCAATGGGCAGCGATTCGGCTAAGGGCTCAATTCCTGTTGGCTTAACCTTCAACACCATCAGCGCCGATCCATTCTCAAGATAGCTCCTGACCAGAACAATTTCATCGACGCCATCGCTGTCCAGATCAACCAAGCGGGGAAAACGATCTTCAAACACCGAATCGCCTGGCAGCAGGAAAGTCAGCCGCTGGTTTGAGTCAAGCTCAATGCGAACGCCGGCAGCTTCAACGTCATCTCCCAGAATGGCATGATCATAGCGGCGAGTGGGAAAGACTAACCAGGCACGCCTGATCCACCCTGCCCCCTCGGTGACAACAACATCTGGTAGCGCATCATCAACCGATGATGATGTACGCTGATCAGCTGGAGCAGATAGTTTGGCAGGCTCAACATAGCGTAACTCAAAGGCAGAGCCCCAACTTGTCCAGAGTAACAACAGCAGGCTACAGACGGTGCGGCCCATTACAGCTGCCTTAGATCGATGAGTTTATTTTGATCATCCAGCGTGAGTTCAAAGCGGCCGGATATACCAGAGGCGGTAACGAAGGGACGCAGAGTGTTCGCTGGCAACTGAATGGTTCGGCCATCCTCTGCCTTAACAATCACGGCACTGGCGTGGCCACGATAATAGTGGAGATATTCCTGGGATGTAAGGTTGATTTGAAAACAGTGGCGTTTCATAGCACCCTGTTTACGCCTCGTTCTCTAACCCATAGAAGAGGCCATCCAGCACCAGCAGATTGGGACTAATGGTGCCCAGGATCTTTTTATTATCTACTACCAGCGCACGTACCAGATCAAACCGCGCAAACAGTCGTGAACAGTAGCGAATATCCATATCCGGCTCGACGTAGACGGCCGGCTTGTTCATTACCTCATAAACATTCACTCTTTTAGGTGAACGGTCATTTGCCAACACCAGTCGTGCAATATCAGATACCAGCAACAGTCCATACTCATCATCGTCATGACGCTTATTCACCACCAGCACTGAGGTGCGGAGTTTCTTCATCATCAACAACGCTTCATAGATGGTGGCGCTGCCTTCGATCAGACCAAACTCGGTCTTCATGACATCCCGCACAGATACACGGGGGGATTTTTCACTCATGTCATTTACTCCCGGGGTAACACATCACTTATATATGCATTGAAAATAGCTAACCGCTGAATCTTATTAGATTGAAGCAATAAGCCCATGCATGATAAGAGCTATTATCATCCAACTGACCCGTGAACTCTAGCTTCAGCGACTTTTCAGCCCTTTTCTGCCACCAACATGGCCCGATCACGCCAACCTTGCTCCGTATTCCCCAAAAGCCGTTCTTCACGATAAACACGTGGCCTTAGTGAGTCAAAAAGCATCAACAGCTCATTATCATCCAAGCGAAATCGATCCGATGTCGGTCCATCATCAGTGACTGCAGCCCGACTATAGGTCTGATAAAAGAGCAGTCCGCCGGGCTTCAAGGCCTTTGCAATAGCTGGCGCCAGCTCCCGATCAAGAAAATAACTCACCAGAATCAGGTCAAATGTGCCAGGTTCAGGCGGTTCAGTTATGACATCCCGAACCGTGCTCGCTATGCTGAGATGCTCAGCCCTGGCAGCAGCAGTAAGTCGCTCAATCGCAACGTGAGAGAGATCCCAGGCGGTGACTTTCAGGCCAGCCCTTGCCATAAAAAGCGCATTGGCACCCCGACCACAAGCCAGATCCAATGCCTTGCACCCCGCTTTTGCCAAATGGATATTCTGCACCAGAACGTCGGCTACTTGACCCAGACCCTCTGCCTGCGCATGACGCTGATTCCACATAGCCAACAGATCTTTTTCAATCACGGGATCAATCCACCAACCCGGATGCCAGATCATGTTTGATATCGTCAATCGCTTCCAGGCCAACAGACATCCGAATCAAACCCTCTTCGATACCTGCAGACTGCTTCTCTTCGTCCGTTAGTCGACCATGGGTGGTGGATGCCGGATGGGTAATCGTGGTTTTCGTATCACCCAGGTTCGCCGTGATTGACAACATGCGGGTGGCATCAATCACCTTCCAGGCCTGCTCACGCCCACCCTTTACAACAAATGAGACAATGCCACCGGCACTGCGCTGCTGACGCGTGGCCAGCTCATATTGTGGATGGCTCTTGAGACCTGGATAGTGAACACGCTCAACCTTATCCAGTTGCTCCAGCCAAAGCGCCAATGCCAGGGCATTCTCAGAATGAGCATTCATGCGCAACTGCAGTGTCTCTAAACCCTTGAGAAATACCCAGGCATTAAACGGACTCATTGTGACACCGGCACTGCGCAAAAAGCCGAACACCTCTTCACCCACCCACTTCTTGTCACCGACGACCGCACCACCGACACAGCGTCCCTGACCATCCAGGTATTTGGTGGCCGAGTGAATAACGATATCAGCACCCAGTGCCAGAGGTTGTTGCAACACAGGAGTACAAAAACAGTTATCCACTACCAGAAGCAGTCCATGAGAATGCGCCAGATCAGCCAGTGCACGTATATCACCTACCTCAGTAATCGGATTGGAGGGTGTCTCTGCATAGAGGATGCGCGTATTGGGGCGGATCGCCGCTTCCCAATCAGCGAGATTGGAGAGCGCCACATAGCTGGTTTCAATGCCCATCTTTGCCAGGAATTTATTAAACAGCACATTCGTGGTACCAAAGATACTACGGGATGAAACAATATGATCGCCCGATTTAAGCAGCGCCATACAGGTCGCCAGAATAGCCGCCATTCCTGAAGAGGTAGCTACACAGGACTCGCCACCCTCAAGCGCCGCCAGCCGTTCTTCAAAACAGGCCACGGTGGGATTGGTAAAACGTGAATAGATATTGCCCGGCTCATCACCACTGAAACGAGCCGCTGCTTCGGCTGCACTCTGAAATACAAAGCTGGAGGTAGTGAAGATCGGTTCTGAATGCTCCCCCTCTGCCGTTCGATTGTGGCCTGCCCTGATTGCCCGGGTGGCTAAGTCCCAGTCATCGTATGATTCTGTCATTTCAGAATACCTTCACTTGAATAATAAACAGCAGGCATAAAAAAACCCGCCTGGCTCCACAGCCAAAGCAGGTGTTCCTCGCTTTAGCCGCATTTTTATAGCGCCCGCAATCTGAGATAAATCGGCGCTTCGGGTAAGACTAGGTCGGCTTGCCCATGGTTGTCAAGCAGAGATCGCCGCCAAAGGGATTTCTATTCGTGGCATGGATTATTCAAACAGATCGAGATACGCCGCGTAACCTTCAGTCTCCAGTGACTCTTTCGGAATAAAGCGGAGCGAGGCTGAATTGATACAGTAACGTAATCCGGTCGGTGCAGGACCATCGTCAAACAGATGTCCCAGATGGGAGTCGCCCTGACGACTGCGCACCTCTGTACGTGTCATAAACAGCTTTCGATCCTTGCGTTCAACAATATTTCCATCATTTACCGGACGAAAGAAACTGGGCCAACCGGTTCCCGAATCAAACTTATCCTTCGAGGAGAAGAGCGGTTCGCCACTCACTACATCCACATAGAGACCCTCTCTTTTCTCATCCCAGAACTCATTTTGAAAGGGTCGCTCTGTCCCCTCCTGCTGGGTAACCTGATATTGCAAATCCGTCAGTTTCTGGCGTAACTGCTCTTCATCCGGACGCTGAAAAGAGTGCTTATCGTCGAAAGGCTTTTCGCTACTCATGTGTTTCTCCATTTACTCATAGTAAGTTCTATAGCCTAAATCGGCCCCGATATAAACCCTGTAGAAAGCAGGCCGAATAGATCCATCAGAACTTGCTGGCCGACATCATGTATTCGATTATCCACAGATCATGTGGATAACCCTGTTAGCAACTACCCCGGTGTTATCCGGAAGAGGTATGCTGGCTCATCTGCTTTCAGATTGAGCAAAAAACATACAGTCACATCTGGATATATTTCAGGCAGTTACATTTGTTACCAATAGGCGTTGAAGAACTCATGTCTGGTTTTGGTTGCTGCACTGCATTATAAACGTTACTGTAGCCACTATCTCACGCAGTCTGACGAGTCATTCCCATGCTTTATAATCTTCATGCTCTAGGCAGTTTCTGGGCTCGCTCAGTCAATCTCTACGCCTACATTAATGCCGCAATGACCAAAGATATCCCCTGGATGAAACAGTGGTACGCGGCTAGTAGATTGCTGGAGCGGTATACCCGCCCCTATACCCGCCCCTCCTTCGATCTGGGTATAGAAGAGACCACGGTAATCTGCAAACCCTTTGGTGATCTGCTACGCTTTGGAACACCGGATCCAGCCAAACCAAATCTACTCATGGTTGCACCCATGTCGGGTCACTACGCCACGTTACTACGTGGCACAGTGCGTGAGTTCATGGGTGACCACAATGTCTATATTACTGACTGGCATGATGCTGGCAGTGTGCCGCTCTCTGATGGTCGCTTTACCCTGGACAGTTATGTTGAATACCTGAAAGAGTTCATTCGCTATTTCGACGGTGATGTCCATATGATGGCCGTCTGCCAACCTTCAGTACCCGCCATTGCAGCGGTTGCACTGATGTCTGAAGATCAGGAGCAGGTTCCGCGCAGTATGATCCTGATGGGCGGACCGGTTGATACACGTAAAACACCCACCGAAGTGAATGACTTTGCGGGTAACCGAAATATTCAGTGGTTCAAGCGGCATACAATTCACACCGTGCCACTGAACCGGCGTGGCACGGGCCGTTCAGTTTACCCCGGGTTTCTGCAGCTGGCAGGTTTTCTGTCGATGAATCTGGATCGGCACATGACCGCTCATCACGACTATTTTGAGCACCTGGTATCTGGCGATGGTGACAGCGCATCCCAGCATGAAACCTTCTATGATGAGTATCTGGCGGTAATGGATCTTGATGCACCGTTCTATCTGGAGACAATTGAGAAAGTCTTTCTTGATCACCACCTGCCGAAAGGCCTTCTTGAGTGTGGTGGCCGATTGGTTAAACCAGAGCTGATAGACAGCACAGCCCTGATGACCATCGAAGGCGAGCTGGACGATATCACCGGTCCCGGACAAACAAAGGCGGCACACAAGCTCTCTCCGAACACACCACTGCATGAGCATTACACCCAAAAGAGCGTCGGTCATTACGGTATTTTCAACGGTCGTCGCTTCAGGGAAGAGATTGCGCCGCGTATACGCCAGTTTATCGAACAAGCAACTGCAATCTAACCCTGCAAAAAAGGAAGGCCCAACAAGGCAGTGGGCCCGCCAACACTACGCAACAATCATCACCTATACTTAAGCCTATAAATCAGGCAAAACAGAGTGATGCTTATCCAAATATCCCGATAGCCTGGAACAATCGGGCCACAATAAACGTCAAATCAGTAAGTTTTAATCTTGCTATAGTTGCTTGACGCATTGACAAAGTTATCCTATTGTCTGCGCCCAACAGGCCTCACAAAGGCCATTGAAAGTACTGAATTGAAACCCCAAAAGGGTTTTCGGTCAGCCTGAACCTCCACATTCAGGCACAAACCAAACGCGGCAATCCCGCATTGGAGGATGAAAAATGATACGTACTACACACCCGCGGTGGATCTCTCCACCCAGACAGCCACACCCCTTTTCTAAACGTTTGGTATTGCGCAGTCGATCTGAATCAATCAGCTAACTGCTCTGCATTACTGAAAATTTAAAGATCAATCAAGCGTACTGCGTCAGGCGACCCCTGCACGCAAAACGATGATTGGTATTCGATACTCTTCGGATTGTTAAATTCGAATCAGGCCCAGGGAGATCCCCGCATGGCGCTTGCCGAAATAAAGTTGGACGACAAGTACACCCTCGACTCCGGTCGTGTCTATCTCACCGGCGTACAGGCATTGGTTCGCCTGCCGATGTTGCAGCAGCAACGTGACCAGCAGGCGGGACTGAAGACCGCCGGATTCATTTCAGGATATCGCGGCTCACCGCTGGGTGGATTTGATAAAGAGCTGTGGAAAGCCAAGCAGTACTTGCTAAAAAACCACATCACCTTTCAACCCGGTTTAAATGAAGATTTGGCAGCAACGGCCATCTGGGGAAGTCAGCAGCTGAATCTATTCAATGGAGCAAAGTACGATGGCGTCTACAGCATGTGGTATGGCAAAGGCCCAGGCGTTGATCGCTCTGGTGATGTATTCAAACATGCCAATGCCGCCGGCACATCACCACACGGCGGAGTCCTTGTCATAGCCGGTGATGATCACAACAGCAAATCATCCACCCTGCCACACCAGACCGAGTACGCCTTCATGGATGCCATGATCCCGGTACTTAACCCGGCAGGTGTACAGGAGATTCTGGATTTTGGCCAGATCGGCTGGGCACTGTCCCGCTACTCTGGTTGCTGGGTTGCCCTGAAGACAATCGCTGAAACTGTTGACACCTCTGCATCGGTCTCCATAGACCCTGACCGGGTAAAGATCACCATCCCAACTGATGTCGAAATACCTGAGGGTGGTCTTAATATTCGTTGGCCACATACCCCACTGGAGCAAGAGGCACTGCAGCATCGTCATCGACTCTATGCCGCACTCGCCTTTGCGCGGATCAATAAGCTGAACAGGATTGTTATCGATAGCCCAACACCCTGCTTTGGTATTGCCACCACAGGCAAATCCTATCTGGATGTGTTGCAGGCACTGGAAGACCTGGGGATTACCAGAGCGCTGGCCGCCAAGATTGGAATCCGCCTGTATAAAGTCGGTATGAGCTGGCCTCTGGAACGGGAAGGCGTAAGGCAGTTTGCTGAAGGGCTGGATGAGATCCTGGTAGTGGAAGAGAAGCGTGGGCTGATTGAAAACCAGATAAAAGAGCAGCTCTATAACTGGAAAGAGGATGTTCGCCCCCGGGTGATCGGCAAATTTGATGAAGCCAATCAATGGCTGTTGCCATCCAAAGGTGAATTGACACCGGCCCGGATTGCCCGGGTGATCGCAAACCGAATCCACCGCTTTTTCCAGAGTGAAGAGATTGAAAAACGTCTGCGCTTTCTGGAAAAGAAAGGTGCCGAGCTGGCACTGCCCCGGATCAAACTTGATCGGGTACCCCACTTCTGCTCCGGCTGTCCGCACAACACTTCCACCCGGCTGCCTGAAGGGAGCCGGGCAACCGGTGGTATCGGTTGCCACTACATGGCTACCTGGATGGATCGTGGCACCGACACCTTCACACAGATGGGTGGCGAAGGTGTCCCCTGGATCGGCCAAGCCCCGTTTAGCAATACCAAACATATCTTCGCCAACCTGGGCGAAGGGACCTATTTTCACTCCGGTGTTCTGGCGATCCGTGCGGCAATCGCAGCCAATGTAAATATTACCTATAAGATTCTCTATAACGATGCAGTGGCCATGACCGGTGGACAACCGGTTGATGGTCCTTTCAGTGTGCAGCAATTGAGTCGTCAGCTTGAAGCTGAGGGAGTCAAACGCATCGCACTGGTCAGCGATGATCCAGAAAAGTACACGAACAGGAATGAACTGGCATCCGGCATATCCATTGATCACCGTGACAGACTGGACAACGTGCAGCGGGAATTACGCAAGCTACCCGGTGTCTCGGTACTGATCTACGAACAGACCTGTGCAGCTGAAAAACGCCGTCGCCGTAAGCGTGGCACACTGGAAGATCCCAAGATACGCCCGTTTATCAATACCGCTGTATGCGAAAACTGTGGTGACTGCAGCACACAGTCAAACTGTCTCTCGATCATACCGGTAGCGACCGACTTTGGTCGCAAGCGTGCCATTGATCAATCCTCATGCAACAAAGACATGAGCTGCATAAAAGGCTACTGCCCAAGTTTTGTCACCGTACATGGAGGCGAATTGAAGCGCGCCGCCAACCAGCCAGATGGGTTGAGTTGGCCTGACCTGCCGTTGCCCACGCTACCCAACCTGGAACACCCCCACAGCATTCTGTTGACGGGGATTGGCGGCACCGGCGTGGTAACCATTGGTGCCTTACTCGGAATGGCTGCACACATTGATGGCCGCGGTGTAACCGTGCTCGATATGACAGGGCTGGCACAAAAGTATGGCGCCGTAGTCAGCCATATACGCATTGCAAAGACACCGGAAGATATCAACGCCATGCGAATCGCCGCAGGACAGGCCGATACCCTGCTGGCCTGTGATCTGGCGGTAGCCACTGGCTTCGAGAGCATGGCCAAGCTGAATCCGGAACGAACCAATGCAGTAGTGAACAGCCATCAGACCATGACTTCCGGCTTTATCAAACAGAAAGACCTTACCTTTCCTGGTACTGAACTACAGTCACAACTCAGTAAGACAACCCAGGAGGCACATTTTATTGAAGCAACAAAGCTAGCTGAATCACTGCTGGGCGATGCGATTGGTGCCAATCTGTTCATGGTCGGATTTGCCTGGCAAAAGGGTTATCTGCCACTCTCCCTGGAGGCACTGAAGAAGGCGATTGAGCTGAACGGCGTTTCCATTGAAGACAACCTGCGCGCCCTGCTCTGGGGGAGACGTGCAGCCGTTGATCTGTCTGCCGTCCAACAGCTCGCCGCACCAGACAACAGTTTGATCGAGCCACCTAAAACAGTGGATCAGTTAATTGCCCATCGCACAGCACATCTGACTGCCTATCAGGATGCCGCCTATGCGGCACGCTACAACAGCTGGGTTACACGAATCCGAGAACGGGAACAGGCACTACAGCTTTCCGGGCTGACCGAAGCCGTGGCTGCCAATTATGCGAAGCTGCTTGCCTACAAGGATGAATACGAAGTCGCCAGACTCTATCGTGACCCCAGCTTCCGCGAACAGATCGCCAATCAATTTGAAGGTAATTACCACCTGGAGTTCCATTTCGATCCACCGCTGTTTGCCAAGATCGACCCGGAAACAGGGCTGCATAAAAAGCGCAGCTTTGGCCCCTGGATGCTGAAAATACTCGGCCTTCTAAGTCGCTTCAAAGGAGTGAGAGGCAGTTGGATTGATCCGTTTAAAAACAACCCGGACAGAAAACTGGAGCGCCAACTGATCGCCGAGTATGAGCAGACACTGGAGACACTCTGCGCAAATCTAACCGCCACAAACCTGGAAACTGCGATAGCTATTGCTCGCTTACCTGAGCAGATTCGCGGCTTTGGACATATTAAGCATGAGGCTGCACAGCAGGCCGGGAAGTTGCAGGAGGAACTGCTTGAAGCATTTCTAACCCAGCCTCAATCAGAGGACAAAGCAGCATGAACTCAACCCCCATTTCAGAGCAGGAAACGACAATGAGAATTTTCTCCCATCACGAATTTGATCACCATGAGCAAGTGGTCTTCTGTCACGATCAGGCGACCGGATTAAAGGCCATCATCGCTATTCATAACACTCACCTTGGTCCAGCACTGGGTGGTTGCCGCATGTACCCTTATGCCAGCGAAGAGGAGGCACTTAATGATGTATTGCGTCTCTCCAAGGGTATGACATACAAGTCGGCGATTGCCAATCTGCCACTGGGCGGTGGCAAGTCCGTCATTATTGGTGATCCACACAGCGACAAGACACCCGATCTGATGCGCGCCATGGGCACGGCGGTTGAACGACTCGGTGGTCGTTATATCGTTGCGGAAGACTCCGGTACCAACGTTGAGGATATGCTGTTGCTGGGAGAGATTACAAAACACGTTTCTGGTATTGCAGAGAAATGTGATGCCGAGGGTAACTGTCGCAGTGGCGATCCCTCACCCATGACGGCCCGTGGAACCTTCGCTGGCATACAGGCTGCCGTCAAGCACCGTCTGGGAAGAGCAGACATGGAAGGGGTACGGGTCGCTATACAAGGCGTGGGAAGCGTCGGACATCATCTGGCAAAACTACTGCATGATGCCGGTGCAAAAATCTTCGTCGCCGATATTAATCGCAGTGCTGTCGAGCAGATGGTCATGGAACTGGGCGCTACGGCCGTTGCAAATGAAGCGATCTATGACCAGGACGTGGACGTGTTTTCACCTTGTGCCATGGGTGCCATTATCAATGATCAAACCATCCCACGTCTGCGAGCCAGTATCGTCGCTGGTGCAGCCAATAATCAATTGGCAGAGAAAAGCCATGGCCAGGCGTTGGCGACAAAGGGTATTCTCTACGCCCCGGACTACGTCATCAATGCCGGCGGTGTAATCGATGTCTGCTATGAACGCAGCAGTATGGCGCAAGAGCAGATCATTAAACAGGTCGATGCCATTGGAGAGACCCTGCATGAGATCTTCACGCGTGCAGAGGCTCAGCACAAATCCACCTACGAACTGGCCGACCAGATTGCAGAGGAGCGTTTTGCCAGTTAATGGCTCTATTTGAATATCAGCCACCTGCATGAATACGACCCAACATGCAGGCGGTTTTTTATTCTTACTGGCGGGAATAATCACAGCTCAGATATACTGGCCCCAAGCGGCTTGCCAATGTCATCACCCAATTTAATCCGGTGTCATTAGACTATACTTATCCCGATTATGACGCAGAATCTGCCACACGAACCGATAGACAACGGCCTCCTCTCAGACAAAGAGCCCGGGCCCTGGGAAGAACTTAATCCTGGCAGCACCTCTCCACTCCTTCTGCTCTGTGATCACGCCAACAACCGGGTTCCAAAATCACTCGGTCATCTCGGACTGGAGCTGGACGCACTCGGGAAGCATGTCGCTTACGATATCGGTTGTGAGAAGCTCACACGTCTGCTGGCTGATAAATTTCAAGCAGCAGCACTTCTGGCTCACTACTCCCGGCTGGTTATCGATCTTAATCGCCACCCGGGTGATGGCTCATCCATACCGGTGATCAGTGACAATATTGATATACCGGGCAACACCAATCTTACAATGGAGCAGATCAGGGCCAGGGAAGAGGCACTTTTCTGGCCTTATCACAACCAGATAGAGCGCATGCTGGACAAAATAGTGAGCCGGGGCCAGACGCCCATACTCTGCGCCATACACAGCTTTACACCTGTATTCAGGGGCTACCAACGACCCTGGCATATCGGCGTACTCTGGGATCGGGATCAAAGACTATCCACCCCGCTGCTGGAAAGCCTGCAAGCAATACCACATATCTGCGTGGGCGATAATGAACCGTATCACGCACGCAATCCGGTGGGGTATACCATGGATATACATGGCGAACGAAACGGTTATCCACATATACTACTGGAAGTCCGACAGGATCTGATAGGCCATGATGAGGGAGTTGCAGAGTGGGCACATGTGATATACAGCCACCTGAAAAGTGTAATTTCTCAGATTGAGCTCATCTAAGATTAACAATAATAATCGGGAAAGCGACTTGGAGGAGTGATGAAGGAGCCTACATTCAGCATCGGAATCGAAGAAGAGTACATGCTGGTCGATAAGGACTCCCGGGACCTGATCAGCCAAGCCCCCGCAACGATGTTGCCCGAGTGTGAGGCACTGCTACAAGGCCAGGTATCGCCAGAGTTTCTACAGTGTCAGATTGAGGTCGGGACCCGGGTCTGCCAGACCCTGGATGAGGCTCGAGATGATCTGGCCTACCTGCGTAGAACCGTTTCCGACGTGGCGGGCAAGCACAATCTTGCATTGGTAGCTGTCTCCACCCACCCTTTCGGTCGGCCCAGTCAGCTGGAACATACCCACAAAGAGCGTTATGACCAGCTGGCCAATGACCTGCAGGAGGTGGTGCGACAGCTGGTAATCAGTGGCATGCATATTCACATAGGCATCGAGGATGACGACCTGCGTATAGACCTGCTAGGACAAACCGCCTATATCTTGCCCCATATCCTTGCCCTGACCACATCGTCTCCGTTCTGGCGTGGACGAAATACCGGCCTTAAATCCTATCGCATCTCCCTCTGGGATGGCATGCCAAGGACGGGGCTACCTGAATATTTTGACAGCTACGGGGAATACCAGCGTCATATCGATGTACTGGTCAAGGCAGGTGTCATTGAAGACGCCACCAAGATCTGGTGGGACATCCGCCCCAGCACCCGCTACCCAACCCTGGAGATGCGGATTTCTGATGTCTGCACACGACTGGACGACGCCCTCTGTGTGGCCGCCTTCTATCGATGTTGGCTACGTATGCTCTATCGCCTGCGACGCAGCAATCAACGGTGGCGACGCTACACCCTTTTTCTGATAAATGAAAACCGTTGGCGCGCACATCGCTACGGTATTGATGAGGGCTTGCTCGACTTTGGCCAAGGCGCCATTGCACCGTTTGAAGAGCTGATAGAAGAGATACTTGAACTGCTCAAGGAAGATGCCGCGTTTTTCGGTTGCGAGCGGGAATTAAATCATATGCGCACAATCGTTCGGGAAGGAACCAGCGCACATCGACAGGTGCGCGCCTATGAACAGGCATTGGCAGAAGGCATGGATCACGAATCGGCCCTGCACGCCGTGGTAGACCTGTTGATTGATGAAACCCTGCTTGGAACAGAATCTCGCTGACCAGTAGAGTCAGACGACCTCAAAACGGTGACAGGCCACGTTCTTGCGGGCATGCAGCGGATTAAAAACCTGGCCATTCATTGCAACATAGATACCTGGCGGCATCATCTGTGCGGCTGCAACCGCATAGCCGATATTAAAAATAGCATCACTAATGCGTAACCGTGCTGGCTGCATGGAACCTGTCAGCACTATGGTCTTGCCCTCTATACCCACCAGTGCCTGCGCTGTCTCAACCATGGTATCTGTACCATGGGTCAACAAAATACGTTCAGCCGCATCCGTTCGAATTTTCTCTGCAATCAGTTGGCGATCAGCGTCTGTCATCTCCAGGCTGTCTTTGCGCATGATTGATTCGACTTCAAAATCAAAGGTAATATTCGCCTCACGCAACAGTTCACTGATCTGCGGCTCACCTACCTGAAATTCACTCTTCTGATCAAAATAGATCTTGTCGATAGTACCACCGGTGGTGAAAATTTTGAGTTTCATGCTGTAGGTATCCTTTTAGGTCACTGTCAACGCAGATTGTACCGAATGAAGTTGTGCAGCTGTAGTCACTCCAATCAAATACTGAAATATTCAACCTTCAAAACTGATTCATCGGGCAGCGCTATGCTCTCCACCCTAACTCCGCTACCATGTCCGACTTAAACCAAGAATAGTCTAATTGCCACATTTGGCCCTATTGAGCACTTTCGATTGCCATCATGCCCGACCTTCAGTTATCCCTGGATATTCTTGCACTACTGTTCATGACAGGCCTGATTGCCGGCCTGGTTGACGCTATTGCAGGCGGTGGTGGTCTGATTGCTCTACCGGTTTTGTTAGCCACAGGCCTGCCACCGATCCAGGCACTGGCAACGAATAAACTGCAAGGCTCATTTGGGACCTTCTCTTCCAGTCTCTACTTTATTCGAAACGGGCTGATCTGTTTGCGAGAGATCCGCTTCATGGTCGGCTGCACCTTCATCGGTTCAGCCAGTGGCACCCTTATTGTCCAGAACATCAGCACGGATTCACTTGCCAGCATTATCCCGCTACTCCTGATTGGCATCGCACTCTATTTTTTACTCTCCCCGCGGATCAGCGACGAACAGCAGCCAGCACGGATCAGTACCCTGCTGTTCTCATTGAGCATAGGATTCGGTATCGGCTTTTATGACGGCTTTTTTGGCCCCGGCGCAGGCTCTTTTTTTGCTATTGGATTTGTTGGCTTGCTTGGCTTTGGGCTAACCAAGGCTACAGCGCACACCAAAATCTTAAATCTGACCAGTAATTTAGCCTCGCTGTGCTTTTTCGCGCTAAGTGGCTATGTCATCTGGAGTATTGGTCTGACTATGGGGTTGGGGCAGCTGATTGGGGCAAGGATTGGGGCGCGTCTGGTGCTGCGTCGGGGCGTCAAACTGATTCGTCCCATGATAGTCATCATTTCAATCCTTATCAGTATCAAACTGTTTTTAGGCAACAATCCTGATCTACTTAAGTGGATCGGCCTGGACAGCTAATCCAGACTATCCGGCAAGGCGCTGGAGCCTATTTAATACTTGACATGCCTGAGATAAACAATAGAATACCGGCCTTCAATTGATGCGGGAATAGCTCAGCTGGTAGAGCACAACCTTGCCAAGGTTGGGGTCGCGAGTTCGAATCTCGTTTCCCGCTCCAAATACTAAAAGGCCCGAAACTGCTAGGTTCCGGGCCTTTTTTATAGTCAAATAATCAGTTCAACATCGTGCTGAACTGTGACTCATCGTCCTCATCCTGCATCTCACCAAGACGTAGAATCAGCTCAATCCCAACGCGTTTACAGGCCGCATTTTTCCGGATATCGATATCCGCCCAGCGATTATCCGTGCCTTGATAACTGAGGATGTTTGCGACCTGGATAATATCGACGTAATCCACTTCACCCCCTTTTGGTGCTCGATCCAACTTATCATGGCTGGCCGCCACCTCTACCAGTTGCGGATCAAAATTCCAGCGCGAGAGCAGAAATTTTCCGACTGGCATATGCAGCTTATCAATAACCTTGTCCAGATTAGCCTCTTTTTCCAGCAACAGCGGATACTCGACGGCTTTGATCAGAACGGGGATAGTGCCCACATCATGGATAAGGCCAGCGAGCATCGCTTCATCCTTATTGAGATGGGGAAAGTGTGCTACCAGTTGAGTTGCCTTGGTGGCCACATCCACACTGTGTTTCCATAACGCTTCCATGCGGTCCTGAATCACTCGAAAAGATGTCGTAAAAACATCTCGCATGGCCAGACTAAGAATCGCATTTTTAACCGCATCAAATCCAATTCGCGTTATGGCTGCCTTCACACTACTGACGGTACTGACGCCCCGATAGAGAGGACTGTTGGCATAGCGGACCAGACGGGCTGCCATGGAGGTATCTTTGCTTATGATCTTAGCGACATCCGCCATAGAACTACCGGCATCATTCACCACAAGCAGTGCTTCAAGCGAGATAGCAGGAAGCGTCGGCAAGCGAATGCGGTTCTTTTCGATATCCTCCACCAAGGTATTAGCAAAGGACTTGATATCGAATGTAGGATTGTCACTGGAGCTCATGCAGCTACCACAAAGTGAAGGTATGGAACCTGTTTATTATAGAGATAGAAAGGAATTAAATCACTAAACCGCAGGCACTTAGTTAGCTAAAGTGCCGATCAGTTTACAGAACTAATCTATTCAACCAGAATTGAGACACTCCTGGCTGTCCAACTATCACCACCAAAGGCAGGGCGGCCAAGGTCATTCCAGAGACTGGCAATTTGCGAATAAGAGATGGCATTACCCAGGAGATCACCAGCATCTTTTCTCAACGCAGTGATATAAACTTGCTTGCCAATAGTCTGTACAAGATTATCTATGGTGAGCTCGATATTGTGATCACTCATCAGGATATCGATCACATCCTCAAGACCATGCCCCTGTTTTTCAAGCAGCTCTGTCGCTATTGATTTCACATCGGGCCCGGCAGTAGGCTCTTTTTTCTCTTCTGTCTGATCAAATACAATCTTGTCTTTAACTTTCCGCCAAGTCTCAACACTTTCACGTGTTGCGTCCGTTGCCAAATTGGAAAACCGGTTATTTAACGCATCCAATCGGTCTGCACAGGCATCTACAGATTCTCTTAGTTTGCGCATCTTGTCCATTAAGCAATCTCCACTACATAAATGGTCTATTAAGTTTTTATCGACTATGAATCAGAAATCTTTAGATCTGATTGTAGACCACAGAGTCGCGAAACAGGCAGGATTCCACTTAACCAGCAGATAGTAGGAAATTATTTACCTGGACACGAAACAAACTCACCTTATCTTGGTTACATATATCCCGGGATGTCCTGTATTCCCTTTCTGTATTCCCTATTTCAATCGCTTCACAAACGCACGAATAACAGGTGAACGCTTCTTAAAGAATGATCATTGAGGGAATAATGGCGTCTTTCCTATCCCCATAGTAAAGTTGCTTAGCAACAACCCGAGGGGTCAGTAGCACTCGATTCGTTGCCCGCTGTATCAAATGGCAGATTGGTACCACAGCCAGCAAAAATGCCATAGTGGGTATCTTGGTTACCAAAGAATTCAAAAAAGTCACTAAAGCGTGTCTCGCTCAGCATCCGATAGGTATTGCTGCAGACCGGGAACATCTTTCCTTTCTCAATCAGATGATGTTTATCCAGCTCAAAGCGCTGTTCGTTATTGGTGATGCCACCCTTGTAAACCACAGCCTGACCATAGTCTTCACAATGGCTCTCCAGCCCTTCCAGCTTGAATAACCGATAGGTCGCAGAGAAGAAGCGAATGTGGCCAATCTTCTGATGAATCGCATCGTTACCAATGGTAATCGGATGATCTTCCACCAGGCGAGGATCAAGAAAACCGGCCTTTTTGGCCAGGTTCTGAAAATCATTCCAGTAAAGAGCACCACTCAGGCACTCGCCATAAAGTACCTGATCATTCAACAGCTCTGCCGGCACGCGACGATCAGAATAGACATCAGAGAAATAGAGTTCACCGCCGGGCTTCAGCAAGCGGTAGGCCTCACGCAATACCGCCTCTTTATCCGGTGAGAGATTGATCACGCAGTTGGAGACAATAATATCGAAGCTCCCCTCTTCAAGATCCAGCTCATCCAGCTGCTCGATGTAACCTTTGCGAAACTCCACATTGGATTGAGCATAGCCAAAGCGTTCTTGATGCCACTCAATATGACGATTAGCCACATCCAACTGCTCATCGGTCATATCAACACCCAATACATAGCCATTCTCGCCAACCAGCTGCGCCAGCAGGTAACAGTCACGGCCTGAACCACTACCCAAATCAAGAATACGCATCCTCTCCAATACCTCGGGGCGCACCAAGCCGCACCCATAATAGCGGGCAGCCACTTCATCATGGATATTGGCCATTGCCTGCTTGAGGAAGTCTGGCGTACTGGCGTCTGCAGTACAGCAGGCATTGGTCTGCAAATCGTTCGAGTGTTGCAGAATTTTGCCGTAATACTCTTTGACTGAATCTTTCATCGCTTCCTCGTCCAGATGCCCAATTGAATCAACAAGCGGGCTTGGTTTTCATAGTCAATTTGACTTATTGTCTGCGCTTTTCAATCCGGTGCAGCAGAATATTCAACATGCGCATGGTGGCATTGATCGCAGCGAACACCTGATTGGAGTGGATACCGCGGGTATTGTAACTGCGACCCTCCATATCCCAGGTGATGGTCGCTTCGGTTAATGCATTGGTCTTGCCACCCCGTGGTATGCGGACCTCAAAATCCACCAGTTTTGGCAATACCACATCGAATTTTTTAAGCACTTTTCCTATGGCATTCATAAAGGCATCAAAACCACCATTACCAATCCCCGCTGAACGCATCTCCTCACCCTGTATCACAACCCTGATACTGGCGGTTGACTCAAGATCCAAACCCGAAATGAACGAGCAGTTGAGCAGCTCTCTGTGGG
>VMRY01000043.1 GCA_007713595.1 Sedimenticola thiotaurini | reverse complement strand
ACATCTGCAGGGTCTTTAGCTCCGGATCACCCAGGAACGACGCCGGGCCCGTCACCGCCAGAAACGTACCGATCTTGATCGGATCCGCCGCAACAGCCTGTCCCGCGCCCAGCGCCAATACGCCGCTGATCGCCAGGGCTGTCATGCTTTTTTTAATATTCATCATGTTTATGATCGCTCCTCAATACTCTGTCTGTAATTTGTTGTGTTTTCTTGCGTTAACTGCTGTGCTTAATAACTTTCACTGCATCTACGCTGAGCACTACTATACATTCTAATTATTACCGTGCGAAACCTAAGGTATAGGGGGGCTTTCATACCTCTTTAACATGAACAATAATACATATTATGCAATTATTAGTATGTTAATTAATGCCGGTATGACGGCTTTTCCTGCACATTATGGTTCTTAAGCGGCAGGTCTATCCGTTACAAAAACCCTTTAAATGCCACTGTTTAAGGATTCGAGTGGTGAGCATAACGGTTACGCCCTGCTTGGGTCAACAGGGTTATGGAAAAAGGAAGAGGGGTCGTGAGGCTAGATAAAAAACATCTAACTCGATGTATATGCAGAAAAAAATACCGTTACAAATGTAAGTAAATATTTATTTTATGAGAAATGTCAGGTAGAAATATGAAATATTATTACCCGGTTGTTGATGCGAAAGCCCAAAACATGAAATATTATTCATGTTTTGGGCTGGGCTGGGTAAGTTATGCGGCCAGATGAACTTTGAGCTTGCCCATGGCAGCTTTTTCGATCTGTCTAATACGCTCAGCAGATACGCCGTACTTGTCTGCCAGTTCATGTAAGGTCATCTTTTTCTCAGATAACCAGCGTGCGTGCAGTATCTCCTGGCTGCGCTCGTCCAACCCTTCAAGGGCAAGATAGAGCTCGTTTCTGTTGCTCTCTTCACTATCTTCAGCTTCAAGCTGGCGCGAGGGCTCCATCCGCGTGTCGGCCAGATAGGCGGCTGGTGCGGGGGCTGGGTCGTCATCGCCCTGATCAATACCGTCATAGGCCAGGTCATAGTTGTTCAGACGGCCTTCCATCTCCAGGACGGTTTCAGGTTTGACCCCGAGATCTTTGGCTACACCTTCAACCTCTTCCTGTGAAAACCACCCCAGACGCTTCTTGGAACTGCGCAGGTTAAAGAACAGCTTACGCTGGGCCTTGGTGGTGGCCACTTTAACAATGCGCCAGTTGCGCAAAACATACTCGTGAATCTCTGCCTTAATCCAGTGGACGGCGAATGAGACCAGTCTGACCCCATGCTCAGGGTCAAAGCGGCGCACAGCCTTCATCAGGCCCACAGTGCCTTCCTGTATCAGGTCGGGCAGGGCCAAGCCGTAGCCGGAATAACCTCTGGCAATCCGGATGACGAAGCGCAGATGAGACATGACCAAGGCGCGAGCTGCCTCCAGGTCACCGTTCTCTTGAAGTTTTACTGCCAAGCTATGCTCTTCTTCGGCACTTAGCATCGGCAGCTGGTAGGCAGCGCTGATATAGGCGTCGATACTGCCGGTGGGCAGTGTGTTTGCGATAGCAAGTTGTTTATTCATTTGGAATACCCTAGTTATTCAGTCTGGTATTATATTAGCACCCTTGCATATTGGCTGCTACCCCATTTTAGCACTCGCGTAATAGGAGTGCTAATTCTGAAAATAGTTCCAGTGATTTGAAGGAAATTACTTCAGGTCGGTTCAATATCGTTGAGGTGTCGGCCAACAGCTATCCAGGAGCCGATTAGTCCGAGCAGGGTACTGCCGCCGAGTAGGGAGATGAGCGTACTGATGTCAGCGCCTTTGAGTTCAAACCCGCT
Source organism: Sedimenticola thiotaurini (assembly GCA_007713595.1). GTDB lineage: Bacteria > Pseudomonadota > Gammaproteobacteria > Chromatiales > Chromatiaceae > Sedimenticola > Sedimenticola thiotaurini_A. Next base: position 58,556 of record VMRY01000043.1, on the reverse strand, counting down.
TTGATAGAGGCCTGCAAGATGGGCCACAGGATTGTCCAGTAGCAAGAGGGATATTGTTACCATCAGCCAGGCAGAGATGCCGCCGAAAAGACCATACCAGGCGCCGTTATAGAGAAAAGGGCGTCGAATGAAGGCATTAGTACCACCAATGAGCTTGGTGATCTCAATTTCGGCGTGGCGATTCTGAATCTCCAGGCGAATAGTGTTGCCTACGATCAGTAGGACGGAGAGTCCGAGCAGGGATGCCAGGATCACCACACCCCGCTGCGCGATCTCTGTGATTGCATGAAAACGACGGACCCACTCCAAGTCCAATTGTGCAAACTCCACTTGTTTGATTTCTTTCAGTCTGGTTAATAGTGCCTCAGCCGCTACCGGCTCCGCATGCGCTGGCTTTGGCTCGATAATGAGTAGCGCAGGAAGCGGATTGTCTTTGAGTGATTCCAGGACATCGGCAAATCCGCTGAGTTGGCGAAACTCTTCCAGTGCCTCTGAACGGCCGATGACCTGGACGTGCAATACGGCCGAATCCTGACGGAGTTTTGTGGCCAGCTGTTGAGCCTCTGTGTCACTGGTCTGCTGGGTCAGGAACAGTGAGATGCTGGCGGCACCATCCCAATTACCACTCAAGGTTTCAGCGTTATTGAGCAGGAGATAAAGACCGGAGGGTAGCGCCAGTGCGATGCCGATAACCAGCGTTGTCATCAGGGTTGATAAGGGAGTTCTTACCAGGCGACCGAGACTGGCCAGGGCGACCTGCAGATGTCGCATGAGCCAGACATCAACCCGAAGGGTGCTGCGTGCTGATATTTTGGCAGACCGCTTTTTGCGTTGTTTGCGGATCAACAGGTCACCTCGGCTGCGCTATCTTTTGCCAGTCGGCTCTTGTCCAGAACCAGAATTCTGCGATTCATGCGGGATATCAGATCCAGATCGTGGGTGGCAATCAGGAGCGTGACGCCCACATCATTGAATTGTTCAAACAGAGACATGATCTCCCGTGAGAGTGCGGGATCGAGATTGCCCGTCGGTTCGTCAGCGAGTACCACAGGGGGTTTGCTGACAACCGCGCGGGCAATACCAACGCGCTGCTGTTCGCCGCCAGAGAGGGTAATCGGCAGATCTTTCTCTTTGGTTAGCAGTCCCACCTTGTCCAGGGCAGCGCGTACTCGACGGCCTATCTCCAGATGCCCCAGTCCGGCGACGACAAGCGGCATGGCCACGTTGTCAAATACAGTACGATCATAGAGTAGCCGGTGATCTTGAAAGATCATGCCGACTTCGCGTCGATGATAGGGGATCTGGCCACGGCTTAGGCGTGTCAGGTTGCGTCCGGCCACGCGAACCTGCCCGCGTGTGCTGCGCTCCAGCAGCCCGATCAATTTCAGCAATGTACTTTTACCCGCACCCGAGTGACCCGTGAGAAATACCATCTCCCCCGGCTCGATATGGAAGCTGACGTTACTCAGGCCCTCGTGTCCGCCCGGATAACGTTTGGTGACATTGTCAAAATGGATCATTGGCGTTGCTGTTTATCCGGGTTATTCCGCAAACAGGGCGTTAACAAACTCGGCCCCATCAAAGTGGCGAAGATCTTCTATCGCTTCACCTACCCCGATAAAACGGATTGGCAGACCAATCTTCTCAGCGATGGCAAACACGATACCCCCCTTGGCTGTGCCGTCCAGCTTGGTCAGGGTGATACCTGTTACACCGACCGTCTGATGAAACTGCACGGCCTGATTGAGGGCGTTCTGGCCCGTGGTCGCATCCAGAACCAGCATCACCTCATGCGGTGCGTCAGGGTCTATCTTTTTCATTACCCGGGCGATCTTTGCCAGCTCTTCCATCAGGTTGCTTTTGGTATGCAGGCGTCCAGCGGTATCGGCAATCAGCACATCAATGCCGCGGGAGGTAGCCGATTGCAAAGCGTCAAAGATAACTGAAGCGGAATCGGCACCGGTGTGTTGCGCGACTACAGGGATATTATTGCGCTCACCCCAGGTCTGCAGCTGCTCCACTGCCGCTGCACGAAAGGTATCGCCGGCGGCCAGCATGACGCTCTGCCCCTCTTCCTGCAGGCGCTTGGCCAGTTTGCCGATGGTAGTGGTCTTGCCGGCACCATTGATACCGACCATCAGGATCACCTGGGGTTTGCCGGGGGCGGCCTGTTGCACCGGTTTAGCGCTTTTGCCGAGGATCTGCTGCAGCTGTTCCTTGAGGATTGCTGTCAGGCGCTCAGGATCGGAAAGTTCCTTGCGCTTAACCCGATCAGTCAGATCCTTGATTATCCGGCTTGTGGCATCCACTCCTACGTCGGCCATCAGTAGCAGTGTTTCCAGCTCTTCCAGTAAGTCGTCATCAATGCTCTTGCGACCGAGCATCAGATTGGCAAGACCATCAGTCAGGTTGCTACGGGTCTTGACCAGTCGGCTTTTCAGTCGTGAGAATAGCCCGGCCTTGGTCTCCGGTTCTGCCTTTTTTACTTCAGTGACCACTTCTTCCGGTGCTGAATCAGCGGGTTTCTTTTTTCCAAATCCAAACATACGGGTTAATCCAGTATGCCATTGAACTGATGGCGATACGTTTTGTCTCTTAAGTGGAATCCCGGTAGTTGAGCCACAGCAGCTCGCTTGAAAAAATAACTTGTAGACCGGGTATAAGTGTTAAAGTCGAATCGTAACATTTTGTAAGGAATCAACCTATCCCTCTGGCTCAATCAGAGAGCAAAGGGAGTTGTGGAACACACTATGAGATTAATCCTAAGTGCAGCCTTGTTACTGCTCTCCAGTTCACTTCTGGCCGAGAGCAGGGTACACGAAACCGTGCTTGAGAATGGCATGAAGGTGATAGTTAAAGAAGATCACAGGGCGCCTATTATGGTATCCCAGGTCTGGTACAAGGTCGGAGCCTCTTATGAGCCCGATGGTATCACGGGGATCTCCCATGCCCTGGAACATATGATGTTCAAGGGTACCAAGGCGCACAAACCAGGCGAGTTCTCGCGCATCATTGCGCAGAACGGCGGCAGTGAGAATGCCTTTACCGGACGTGATTACACGGCATACTTCCAGACCATGTCCAGTGACCGACTGGAAATTGCAATGGAGTTGGAGGCCGACCGGATGCGTTTCCTCACGCTGCCTGCTGAGGAGTTTGCCAAAGAGATTGAGGTCGTCAAAGAGGAGCGTCGACTGCGTACGGAGGATAAACCGACCGGCCAGGTGTATGAGCATTTCTCCGCGTTGGCTTACCGAAGTCTCCCGTACGCCAATCCGGTGATTGGTTGGATGAATGATCTGGAGCACATGCAGGTCGAAGATCTATCAGACTGGTATCGTCTCTGGTATGCACCTAATAATGCCACGCTGGTGGTAGTGGGTGATGTCAATCCGCAAGATGTCTTCAAACTGGCGGAGAAATATTTTGGGCCGCTAAAGCGGGAAGCTATACCGAAGCTGAAGCCTCTGCGTGAGCCTGAGCAGAAAGGTGAAGCGCGTTCAGTGGTCAAGGTGCCGGCCAATGAACCTTATCTGATCATGGGCTATAAGACACCGGCATTAACCACGGCAGAAAAGAGCTGGGAACCTTATGCACTGGAGATGCTGGTTGCGGTGCTGGATGGCGGCAACAGTGCGCGCTTCAGTCGACGCCTGGTGCGTGGCAGTGAAGTAGCCGTATCAGCCGGTGCTGAATACAACGCCTTTACCCGGTTGCCGGGCATGTTACTGATCGATGGAACACCTGCTCAGGGGCGTACTATGGATGAGCTGGAAAAGGCGCTGCGCCAAGAGATTGCTCGGTTACGCAGTGAACTGGTCACCGAGGAGGAGCTGGAACGTGTGCGAACCCAGGTCATTGCATCAAAGGTGTTTGAACTTGATTCTGTCTTCAATCAGGCGATGGAGATTGGCATGCTGGAAACGGTTGGACTGGATTGGCGTCTGATTGATCAGTATGTCACTGCACTCAAACAGATAACCCCAGAACAGGTGCGCGAGGTGGCTGAGCGCTATCTGGTAGATGACAACCTGACTGTTACGCAGTTGGTACCACTGCCAATGGATAACACGAAACCACAACGTAGAATCAAGGGTGGTCGTCATGATATTTGATCGTAGAAGCATCCGTTGGCTGGTACTGGTAGCCGTTGCCTGGTCAGGTCAACTCTGGGCAGGTCCGGATATCCAGAGCTGGCAAACCAGTAAAGGCGCCCGCGTGCTATATGTTGAGGCGCCGGAGCTTCCGATGGTCGATCTGCGTATAGTTTTTGATGCCGGCAGCGCACGGGATGCCGTACCTGGTGTCGCATCGCTCACCAATGCGCTGCTGGAAGAGGGTGCGGGTGATTGGAGTGCTGATGAGATTGCAGAACGGCTGGATAGTGTGGGTTCTGAGATGACGTCCAGTGCTCATCGGGATATGGCATGGGTCAGTGCGCGGACATTGACGGAGAAGCATGCGTTGACCAAGACGCTGGACACGCTTGCACAAGTAGTCTCCGCGCCGCGCTTCGATATGGCGGAACTGGAGCGCAATCGCAAGGCGATGCTGACGTCACTGAGTCATGATGAACAGTCGCCAGGCAGCGTAGCCCAGAAGGCGTTTATGAAAACTCTGTTCAAGGAACACCCTTATGCCTCCCCTGTTGAAGGTACTAAAGAGTCCCTGACTGCCATCACAAGAGAGGATGTGCTTAAGCACTATCAGCGTTATTACGTGGCTAAGAATGCAGTTATTGCCATTGTCGGTGCAGTCGATCGGCAAGAGGCAGCACGAATGGCGGAGCTTATAACAGACGGACTGGAGGCGGGTGAGCGTGCCCCCGAACTGCCGATGGTGAGTCAGCTTGATGCCGCCACCGCAGTGGATATTCAGTTCCCATCCAGTCAATCCCATATTCTGATGGGTCAGCCGGGCATTTATCGTGGTGACCCGGATTATTTCGTGCTCTATGTTGGTAACCACATACTTGGTGGCAGCGGACTGGTATCACTTCTCAGTGAAGAGGTCAGAGAGAAGCGGGGCCTCTCATACAGTGTGTATAGCTATTTCTCACCGATGCGCCGAAACGGACCGTTCCTGATTGGTGCCCAGACCCAGAATGCCAAAGCCCAGGAGGCGCTGACGGTAATTCGCCAGACGCTGGCAAGGTTTGTTGAACAGGGACCGAGCGAAGATGAATTGACGGCTGCCAAGCAGAATATCACGGGCGGTTTTCCGCTTCGTATAGCCAGTAACAGCAAAATCCTTGAATATCTGGCGATGCTCGGTTTTTATGATCTGCCGCTGGATTATCTGAACGTGTTTGTCAGCAAGATTAATGGTGTCACGCGTGAACAGATACGTGAGGCGTTTCAGCGACGCGTTCAGCCTGAAAACCTGATTACCGTTGTGGTTGGTAATGAGCAGAAAGCGAACACAGTCAACTAAATCAAGGCAGCCAGCGGGTCGTCGACCCGGCCAGACCAACCGGCTTAGAATCATTGGCGGGGAGCATCGTGGTCGCCAGCTGGTGTTTCCTGACAGCCAAGGCCTTCGGCCTACATCTGACCGTACCCGTGAAACGCTGTTTAACTGGCTACAACCGATGCTACCGGGCGCTGCCTGTCTGGATCTGTTTGCTGGCAGTGGTGCGCTGGGCTTTGAAGCGGCATCCAGAGGTGCTGGCCGTGTCACCCTGCTTGAGCAGAACCCGAAGGTGTTTCATCGGCTGCAGGAGAATCAACAGCTGCTGAGGCTGAATCAACTGGCTATTCAGCAGGGCGATGCACTCAGTTGGCTGGAGCAACCGGCAGTCGCTTTCGATATCGTCTTTCTGGACCCCCCTTTTGCCGATCACCTGCTGACGGAATGTTGTCAAAAACTTGATCAGAATGGTTGGCTGGCCTCTGATCCTCGCATCTATCTGGAATGGGATCTCAAAGGCCCATCACCTGAATTACCCGCAAACTGGCGACCGCTTAAACAGAAAAAAGCTGGCCAAGTTGTCTATGCACTCTATACCCGATCGGCAGATAATGGATAAAAAATAACCGGAAAATGAGATTTCTCATTTGACTTTGTCACATCTGATACTATTATCTCGCACCCTGGGGAAATAAATTGGGCTAAATTCTGCTTTGCTGGAGAATTGGTCTTTTACACGGTAGGCGACCTTACTGTTTTAGTGGCAGAGAGTTCAATTACCCTATTTTATCTAGTTGATTAATCGTTTGGGCAGTTGTATCGACCAGCGGTTCAAAAGCAGGACATTTATATGGCCATTGCAATTTACCCAGGTACATTTGATCCCATTACAAATGGTCATACAGACCTGATCCACCGCGCTGCCAAGTTATTTGATAAAGTGATTGTCGCGGTGGCTGCAAGTACGGGTAAGAAACCCCGTTTCACGTTAGCTGAGCGCGTCGATCTTGCCAACCAGGTACTGGCTGGTGTTAATAAGGTTGAAATTATTGAGTTTGATACACTGTTGGTTGATTTTACCCGTCAGTGTAAAGCGGATGTGATACTGCGTGGGCTACGTGCAGTATCGGATTTCGAGTATGAATTTCAGTTAGCAGGCATGAACCGGCGGCTGGCACCGGAGGTGGAGACCATGTTCCTCACACCGGCTGAGCAGTTCGCCTATATTTCCTCAAGTTTGGTAAAGGAAATTGCGGCCTTGGGGGGGAATGTGTCAGAGTTTGTTCATCCCCTCGTTGTCGAGGCACTAAACGGCAGTCAATCGATATAGTTTTACTAGGTATAGAGGTAAGGGTCCTCTTTCAGGAGTTTGTGAAATGGCATTAATTATTACTGATGAGTGCATCAACTGCGATGTGTGTGAACCTGAGTGTCCTAATGGAGCAATCTCCCAGGGCGATGAGATCTATGAGATCAATCCTGAGCTATGTACCGAGTGCGTGGGTCACTATGATGAGCCGCAATGCGTTGAGGTTTGTCCTGTAGATTGTATTCCTAAAGATCCCGATCACGAAGAGACACCAGAGGAGCTGATGGAGAAGTACGAGCGTATCACCGGTTGATCTGTACGTTTTCTATTTGAAAAAGGCCCTTTCCCATAGGGCCTTTTTTCATTAAGAATGGGTAACAAATTGCCGGGCAATCTGCTCCAGGCTGGTGTTTTCAGCAGGGAATCTGGACCTGTCAGGCGAGCCTGCTTTGAACAGTAATCCGGTTTCCATATGGTCATTCTGTTGAATGCGCTGTGCAGCGATGACCGGATCAGCCGTGGTCGCTTCCGACTGCTCGTGTATGGTCTGTTTCCAGCTCTTCTGCTCCGGGTGATAGGTAACACAGGGGCTCATGACATGGATAAAGCTGAAGCCCGGGTACTGAATGCCCTGGATCAACAGATCAGTGAGGCCGTTAGGATCACCTGAAAACCCCCTGGCGATAAAGCCGGCACCTGAAGCCAATGCAATAGCCGCCGGATTGAAGCTGGGGAGACCGGTACCGTGTGGTGTCAGTCTGCTCTGTTCCCAATCCGGTGCGGTGGTGGGCGAGGCCTGTCCCTTGGTCATGCCGTACACCTCGTTATCCATTACGATGTAGGTCAGATCCAGATTTCTCCGGCAGGCATGCATGAAGTGATTGCCGCCGATGGAGAAGCCATCACCATCCCCCCCCGTTACCAGCACCGTCAGATCGGGACGGGCAACCTTGAGACCAGAGGCGATCGGCAGGGCCCGTCCATGGATGCCGTGAAAACCATAAACATGGGTATAGGCCGGCAGCCGTGATGAACAGCCAATGCCTGATACCAGTGCTACCTGTTCGCGCGGTAGTGCGAGATGTGCCAGGGCCTTGGTGATGGCGCTCAGTACCGCGAAATGACCACAGCCTGCACACCAGATCGGCTTTACATCCGATTTGTAATCTTTTGCCTTCAGGGGTGGTCCGGGAGGAGATCCGTGCATATTAGAGTCCTTGCAGTACGCAGTTGAAGATTTCATTCGGTTTGATCGGCAACGGCCCTGGTTGAGCCAGCGACTCGGCATTTGCAGGCAGCACCCGCTGGGCATTCAGGTATTCAAAAAACTGCCCTCCATGGTTCTGTTCTACAACCAGCAATTGGTTAGCGTTGGCCGTGGCTGCTCTGAAATGAGCCGCTGAGAACGGCGCCAGCAGACGAACGGCTACAGTTTTTGCAGGATGCCCCGCCCGGGTGAGTCGTGCGGCTGCTTCGCGGGCTGCGCCAGTGGCAGAACCCCAGGTAACCAGGCAGATTTCTCCCTGGCCGGTAATCTCCGCCCAGTCATCCCCATAGTCAAACTGGGTCAGTTTCACTTTTCGTTTTTCCAATTGCTGGCGATGATCCTTTGCCATGGCAGAGGGGATGCCCTGCTCGTTGTGTTCCAGTCCATCCGCTGTGTAGATGCAGTTGGCATTACCGGGAATGGCCATGGGTGAAACCGCATCATCGGACAGGGCATAGCGTTGATAGTGGTCGGCCCCACCGGCCAGCTTGCGTTTCCCTTCCAGGGTGGGCTGTCTGGGCGGGTGAACCACCGCCCTGGCCTGGCCCTGTGATTGATCGGTGAGCACAATAGCCACGGCTTGCAGCCGCTCGGCCAGTTTTACGGCCCATTCGGTCGTAAAGGCGCAGTCACTGATCGACAGGGCTGAGAGCACGATATGCGGCGCATCACCATGAAAACCGTAGAGCGCCAGATTAAGGTCAGACTGCTCGGATTTCGTGGGTATGCCTGTTGATGGGCCGCCACGCATCACATTGGCCACTACCACAGGCGTCTCGCTGGCGACCGCCAGTCCCAATCCTTCCATCATCAGACTCAGGCCGGGACCGGACGTGGCTGTGAGCGAAGGAACACCACCGAAAGAAGCGCCAATAATCATATTGATTGAGGCCAGTTCATCTTCGGCCTGCAGCAGACTGCCGCCCATGCGTTCCAGGTTGGGTGCCAGCCACTCAAGGATCTCACTGGCTGGGGTGATCGGATAGGCAGCAACAAAACGCACACCGCCCTGTAGGGCGCCAAAGCCGCTGGCCTCGTTGCCACTGATGTTCCAGCGCTCTTCGATACGCTCGGGCGCTGGTAGTGGTGGAATAAGTCGCTCTTCAGGAGTCTCTGCATACCCGGCCTGGATACAACTGAGGGTGGCCTGCAGTGTTGCATCGCCTTTCTTCTGCAGGGCGTCTTGGGCGGCGGCACGCACAACATCGAGCGGCAGACCAATCATGCCGGCCAGAACACCGAGCCCCACCATGTTGGTTCTGCCATTCTCGATTGATTTGGCCAGCTGCTCGAGTGGCAGGTGTAGCTGGTGATCAGCCGAACGATTGAAAACCACAGGTAGGGAACCTTTCTCAGGATCAAACAGAACCAGTGAGTTATCTGTGATGGGTATTTCGTCGCTGAAGCGATCCGCATTCAGCCAATCCAGAGCCAACAGTAGATCAAAGTCATCATCCAGTGAATCCACCGGTGCTGTGCCGATGCGCAGCATAACCGCTGATTCACCACCGCGGATTTGCGGGCCGGATGAGCGTGACATCAGGCCATACAGACCAAAGCGGGCAATGCTCTCAAGCAGGATCTTGCCCGTAGTGACAACGCCTGTCCCTCCTGAGCCAACAATGGCCACGGAGAGGGTCACTGTCTCTGTCGGATTGGTTTTTATATCCACTGATCGGTTCCTGTGCTTAACGTCTGTAAGAGGCTGTCAGTCTGAGTGAAATCATTTCAGATCACAGTTTTATCATCACCCGATTAGGAGCAAATCGTAATGATAAATATCATTCATTAAGCGCATATTAATACGCCAAAAAATGGGGTTTCTTATGCCCTTATTATGAATATCGCCTCATATTCATATTTCTGTAATTCCTGGCCTGTATATCTTTAACCAAGCCCGGCGAGCTGACTCTTCGGGTGTTGGTTTGATAGCGAGGCAGCCAATTTGTTCCCTTTGGCCTCGGTAATCAAATAACTGGTGTTGAATAGAAGGAGAGCACGAAACAATGGCGAAAAGAGCTCAAGCAAGACGTTTAGCCAATCAACAGAGACAACCCGATACAAAACGTGAGCGACAAAACCGCAACCGATCCGCAAGAAAAAAGCAATATCATGAAGCCCCAAATATTGTTGAACTGAATGCGCAATACCACCAACTCAATACCGCCTATTCCCCGCAACGGGCAAGAGCACATTTCAAGGCGCGCACCGAATCACAGCAACGCTATATCTGCGCAATCAACAAGCACTGCCTGACCTTTGGCACCGGTCCGGCCGGAACAGGTAAAAGTTATTGTGCTGGAGCCCTTGCCGCCGAGGCGTTGGAGTCAGGACGAATTGAACAGATTATCCTGACGCGGCCTGCTGTGGAGGCGGGTGAGAGTCTGGGTTTTCTGCCGGGTGATATCGACGATAAATTTGCCGTCTATATTGATGCCTTTCGGGATATTCTGAACGAACGTCTTGGAAGTGGCGCTGTTGAATACGGGCTGCGTCATGGACGAATCGTTGCAGCTCCCCTTGCCTTTATGCGCGGAAAGACTTTTGGTCGGAACACTTTTGTGGTGCTGGATGAAGCACAAAATACAACACCTGCACAGATGAAGATGTTTCTGACCCGCATTGGCGAGGGTTGCAAGGTCGTGATTAACGGGGATGTGGATCAGAGTGATATTCGTGGGACGAATGGACTGGCTGATGCACTTGACCGGGTGGATGGTTTGGCGGATGTGCATATCCATAGATTTGAGCGAAGCGACATCATTCGAAGTGGTTTGGTCCGTCTGCTGATTGATCGCTATGAGTGAGCGTCTGATGGCGTGATGCAGGAAGAGGCCGTCGTGGAGCGATTCGCGGCGGCCTCTTCGGTTTATGGATTCCGCTTTTGTTGGGCAGAAAAGTGTGCTGCGAGGTGAGCGAGTGTTTCGCCCACCGGCTGTTCGATTTTGAGGGTGAAAAGATCATCCGCGCGGGTCTTGCCCTGGTTTACTGCCACGATGGGTTTCCCCAGGCGGGTTGCCTCACGGATAAACTGATAGGCAGAGAAGACCATCAGAGAGGTGCCTGCGACCAGGATAGCATCGGACTACCGCACTGCCTGATACGCGGCTTCTATGCGGGGGCGAGGTACCTGTTCTCCATAGAACACGACATCAGGTTTCAGGATGCCGCCACAAATAGGGCAGTCAGGGACGATGATGCGGCTGAAATCGGTTTTCAGGTCGGCATCACCATCCGGTGCTGGGCGGGCAGTAAGCTGGTCGATACCCGGGTTGAGTGAGGCAATCTTCTCCTGCATCCATGACCGTGACTCCTTCTCTCCGCAATTTTGGCAGACCAGTTGAGCCAGATTGCCATGCAGGTCGACCACCTGCTGACTACCCGCCTTTTGATGCAGGCCATCCACGTTCTGGGTTGTGAGCTGAACGATTCTGCCCTGGGCCTCAAGGCTGGCCAGAGCGAAGTGAGCCAGGCCGGGTTCTGCCTGGCTGAAGGGAATCCAGCCCAGAAAGCTGCGTGCCCAGTAGCGCTGACGAACTGCCGCTCTCTGCATGAATTCCTGAAACAGAATGGGTTTGCTGCGTTTCCAGGCACCGGATCGATCGCGGTAATCAGGAATGCCTGAATCTGTACTGCAGCCCGCGCCAGTCAATACAAATAACCGGGGATGGTCTGTTAAAAATTGTTGCAGTGCTTGATTCACGCTGGTTTTCTGCTCCTGTTCTCTGCGATAGTCTATCGCAATCAACGGGATTAGGGGGGCAGGCCTCACTAGTCACCAGCCAGGGATCGAAAACAACATGACCAAAGCCGCCATTCTGATCATCATTGCGTTAATCGTCATCGTCGGCATCTATACCGAGATGCAACGGGGAAACAATCTGGCCGCAACGGCTAAACGACTCGGGCTGGAGTTCAAATCAGGGCTTCATCCGATACCGGCAGAATTGAAAGGGAGGGGCTTCGATCTGCTACAGCAGGGGGCATCCGAAATCGGTAATCGGATGACAGGACCGCACTCTGGCAGATTGGTCGACGTGTTCGATTACAGTTTTGATGCTACTGCGGCGGGTGAAGGGTTTAAGGCGCATCCTGCGGTGGATGATCAGATAAATATCGAGCGCAGGAACCAGACTGTCGTCAGTCTTCAATCCAGGGTTAGTTTACCTGATTTTGATATAAGCCCCGCAAATACTCATATGCGCTCTGTGGCGCAACGCTTTGGTTTTTTGCCGATCATAATGCAGAACAACAAGGCGTTTAGTCAGTCATACACCTTACTGGCCAATGAGAGTGAACCGGTCAGACGTTTATTCAATGCGGATTTACAGGCATTTTTCCTTGATCATCCGGGGTTGGTCGTGGAAGCCCGTGGTGATCACTTACTCTGCTACCGCTTTGGCAAACGACTTAAAGCAAATGAGATAGCCGGATTCATGCAACGGGTGGATGAGCTGATGCAGCTGTTAGAGGCTGCACCAGGAGCAGATTGAGTGAGTTGGGGTGTCAGTGAGACATTGTCGCGTCCAAGCTCTTACTGAGTGTTTCAAGTAACAGCTGAAGTTGTTTGAGCTGGGACTGTATCTGTGATTTTTCCTCGGATGTAAGTGGTTTATATCCTCTGCCATAAGACCAGCCATAGCCCCAGCGAAAAGGGGTAGGCCAATAGGGCGAGCCGCCCACACGTACCCCTGCCAGCATCAGGTCAGCGACCTCTGCTTCTCCTGCCTGTTTCACACAGGATTGCAGTGCCTTATCGGCCTGCTCACGCTGCGTTATGGTGCCGCCTTGCCAGTAGGCCAGATCATGTTGAATGCAGCACTCCGCCCAGAGTGACTGGTGTTGCAGCGTCCCATCTGGAAAAGCACTGCAGCCATCGCTGGTGAATGGTTTGAGTTCATCGGCCAGCAGTGACGAGGAGAGGAGCAGACACGAAATGAGTATCAACTGAAGTATAAATTGTGGATTGAGCCTTATCAAAATGGGATACCTGTGTGGTTGAAAAAGGTCATTCAGTACTTGGGCTGTGGATCGAATAACCGCAGTTACATTTTATTACACAACAGACATATCCCAGAAAACTGCAGAGACTACGCTTCTGTCCTTTAATTATTAAGGGGAAGTTATCATGGCAAGTCGGACTAATACAGATGTGGTTAAACTGTTTCCAAGAAAGGTCATAACGCCGGTGGTTGGTACCCTGGCCCTGGTTATTGGTTTATCCGGTGGTCTCCTGTTCTTTCATATGGGTGAGGGTGTGGTGAAAGGGGCACATGAATGGTTGGGCATGCTATTTGTGATAGTGATGCTTATTCACATGCTCTCGAACTGGAGTGCATTAAAAAAACATCTCAATCAGGGTGCTGCCCGGCTGGGTATTCTCTCAATCATATTGATTGCAGGAATTTTTCTGGGCAGTAGTGCTCTCAGTCAGCAGGCCAGTCCGAATCCGGTCTACACAGCACTTGAGGCGGCGCCTGTTACAACCCTCGCGTTGTTATTTCAGGTAGATGAAAAAGAACTGCTACAGGAACTTCAAAATCGAGGTGTTGCGCTTACTGATAATAATCAAAATCTTGCAGAAGGTGCTAAGCTGAGCGGCCTTGATGGACGTGAGACTATAAAGAAGCTAATGGCCAGTGTGGGTGTCATGCGGCGGCTTGAAAGCAGATGAGATAGGGTTATTGATCGTGACCATTTAAATTCTTTCGTAGGGATGCAGGTGGGTGCTGGGGTCACGCCTTGAGTGGGTAATAGCCTCCGGGGCTCTTATTGAATTAACCATCGGGAAGATTTTTCGGTAGAATGCGCAATAATTTTACCATGCATAACTTTGTGTGTGGTTTTTCGGGGGTTTTTGGATTCGATGCGCGCGTTTAGCTATTTTGTACTGCTCATTCTGGGGGCACTTGTTATCAGCGCCCTCATTAATTACCCCATTTATGCACTGCTTCAAGAGGGTTTGAGCAAAGGTCCGCACAAGCTGATCAATACAACGGCCAAACTGATTGCCATACCCGGATTCATTCTACTTCTCAGACACTTTGCTATCGCCAATAAGGCTGGACTGGGTTATGGCCTGCCACGCCCTGCCTTTATTCGAGATCTCCTGCATGGCTGGTTGAGTGGTTTTCTGATTCTGTTACTACTGAGTGCGGTTCTGCTGTTACTGGGTGTTCGTGTAATCAGGCCTCCTGTTGATGAGCTGTTCTTTCTGCTGTTCAAGACAACCTTGGTGGCGCTTATTGGCGGGCTGCTAATTGGTTTTATTGAAGAGACGTTTTTTCGTGGCGGACTTTTTAGCGCCATCCGTAAACAGCACAGTTTTACTGTGACGCTGCTGCTTTCAAGCCTCTTCTATGCGGGCCTGCATTTTATCAATCCCCCGCCGCTTACGGGTGACGAAGCACATACCTGGTTTAGCGGGATAAAGATTTTATCCGGTGCATTTTCTCAATATACCGATTGGGCGATTTTTGACTCCTTTCTCGCGCTCTTTGGATTAGGCGCATTCTTTGCGGTAGTCAGGGAGAGAACCGGCAATATCGCCTATTGCATCGGTTTGCACGCTGGTTTTGTGTTTGTCATCAAGCTCGTGCGTCAATTTACCGAGTTGGATACTGCAAGTGCATTCAGTTTTGTAGTGGGGAATTATGACGGCATGATCGGCTACCTGTCCGCCGCTGGCATGTTGGTTCATACTCTCATTGTCTATCGTTACTGGCGGGTACCGAAACAGGTATTGGCTTGATCGATAACTATGCGTGCAACTGAATAACTACCTGCTACCTTATCGGCACTTTGTGCTATTAAAAATGCTCTCCTGAAATCGGTGTTTAAAAGGTCTGTAATCAAGCTTTGAGCCGGGCCGGAATCAAAGTTTTGATTCTTTGACTCCGACCACTCCTGCTGTTTACAGATTGATCAACTGTAGCGTCTGTGTGTTGATTATAACTTCACTAACCGGCCAACTCGCAAAGGTGTAAGGCAGTGCACTGCTGATCGTGCCATGGCCTATTAGAACATTGGCCTGGGGATTGGCGGGGCCTTGCGAAGTTGCACTGCAACTGTAGTGCAGCTGTGTCTGATCACTGCTGTCATTTCTCAGTGGCATCTCCAGCTCGTATATAAAGGTTTTGCTTCCCTGGTGCTGCCCGTTTAAGGAAAGCGTTTGCAGCTTGTTTGCTGCCCCCTGTTTGTGATTGGTTATCTCGCAAGAAATATCAATTGTACTTGGAAGGGTCTTTGAGCTTGGTGCTACATTCCATTTTACCTGAGTCGTCAGCCTAGCAAGTCGTCTGACAGTTGGTATGACCCGCTTAACATCCTGTAGTGTCTGATTGGCCCCTGATGCCTGCACAATTACATCAAACCCACGGGCAAATGCATCATCTGCTTTGAAGAACAGTGGTCCTTTAACATACTTTCGACCAAATCCCGTATTGCGGGTTAGGATGGTTTTCCCATCATGGGATTTCACAATAATCTCATCTGCATTTGCAAACTCCATATTGATGGTGACATCGTCACCCGCCAGGATAACACCGTTAGGCCGGGGGTTTTTTGCAGTCATTTTAAAGCTGATGATTTTTGGATTAGCCAGTTTAGGCCCGGTGACCTGAAGCTTCTGGCTCAGTTGTTTAGCAGATTGGATAACCACTCGGTTCTGCATAGGGGTTACTTCTGCATAGATGGTGTACGCGTTTCCAGAGCAGGCAGATGGAACAACAGGAACAGTGAGCATTGTTCGTGTGCTGGACATACCGAGTGGATTGCTCACGATAATGCTGTCTGATCCGCTTGCCTTGAATACAGTGCCGGCGCAGGCAGCAGGCGAGGTGGTAAGTTTGAGGCCAATGGAGTCGGTGTTGACGACTTGATCAAGGGTTAAGTTGACCAGCTCACCGGGGTCTACTGTCGTAGTGTTCCCTGTCTGATCCGTCCACTTTGTTGTGAGTTGGGGGGGGATGTCATATTTAGTTGAATAGTTACGTGTTAATTGCGCCGAGCCATGTGGATTGCTTGCAGCGATTACCAGACTGAAGCTCTGCTGCCTAATGGTCAAGGGTACATTAACAGTGACATTTTGCTTTGGTTTTAATGCTGTTTCACTGATGAGCGACAGAGGTGAGAAGTGTTTGTAAGGTGAGGATACATCAAGTTTTTCCGCATTACTGTAGGTCAGTGTGAAATCGATTCTTTGGCCAATTGGGTTGCCCTTTTTTCCATCAAGAATATCCTGTCCCTGCTTGGATAACGAAATGCCGATAATCTGCGGTTTTCTGCAGTTCCAGACATCTTTTACCGGGATACAGGAGGGGTTGTTATTCATTGTGGCAAAGCCACCTGTGTTGGGGGCGTTCACAAAGCCGCCTGCGAATCCTGCCCTTGGGGTGGCGCTATTCTCTCCTGGTTGAAGAATGACGTTGTGCTGGCTTCCAGTAGCGGGCTGCGTATGAATGGTGGTAAACACAATCCCCTTGTTTGCCACAGAGGGTATCGGGTAGTAAGGGTTCTTTGCGATCAACTGCAAGCGTGTGCTGTTGTTGATATTGACCGTGGGGATCTTCAGATCTGCAGGGTAGTAGTAGCGGCCGGGGTCGCCATTGTTGAATCGCCATACGACCGATCGGTGGTTGGTCTTCAGGTCGATGGAAACTAATTCGGCCGATTGTACATAACTGAATTCAACCACGGGTTTGACCGTGTCCCCGGCTTTAACAGGTGATTTTGCCCCCAGGCTCAGTTTCGGCGGCAAGCAGACATTCTTCTTGGCGGCGGGGGTCGGATTAACACAAATGCTTGGGTCTGGCCATTTACCTTGTTTCATCTGGGCGCGTGTCTCTTCCAGTGTTGGACGTTTCTTGAGTTGAATTACCTGTCCCCCTGGGTGGCCTTGCAGGGTGTTTTGGGGGGGCGCATTGATAGCGGAGGGCAATGCGCCAGTGGGCTTTGGTGCCCCTATAGCAGGACCTGAATTGACAGCGGGTGAAGGAGTCGGTAGCTCAAGTACCTGAGTGGTGGTGTTTTGTGGTGAAAGCATCACTCGACCGGATTGCTGAATTTGCTGCTGAAGCGGTTGAGCGGGTGCCTGTGCAGGATTAGCCATGAGCGTTGGATTCTGACTGCCCAGCATGGCGGGAACCTGCTGATCTCCTGGCTGGATCAGCGTCCGGTTTCCAACGGTTTGGGCATTGATTCCGAATGCCGCAGTTATAAGTAGTGTGGATGCTAGATAAGCAGAGCGACTCATTGTGATCTCCATATTTAAATCTGTCTAGATGTGAATCCTTTCAACGGCTCGCCTACATTTATAGGGCATGGATTCATGCAAGCCATTCATTTATTGAAAGTGGCAATACTTTTATGTCGGTAAGTTATCGACAGCGGTTCAATTTTTTTTAATTTTGCCATCAACCAGTTGATTCTGATTGGAGGTGAATAAGTGTGAATTGAACTGTGATCAAAAGCTTGATTCCCGAAGAGGCGAGAGTAACAGCGTTAATATGAATGTCAGATGGTTGGATAGATACCCACGAAACTCAGCCCAAAAGCAGCATACTGAAGCATCTATATTCAGTCGATCGCCGGGGCGGCTACCGACCACTCATCCGATCACAGCTCCATCATGCCATCCTTTGGGTTCCCTGCACTACTCATAAACCAGGGTTGCCACCAATAAGAGTGATGATGACCAGTGATCGCACGTCGAGTCCTCATTGGATACGCTGTCGCTGAATAATAACCAGCGCTACACCACCCAGAATGGCAATCGAGGTGATAAAGAACCGTGGTGTGATTGGTTCACCGAGAAAAACGATGCCTCCAATCGCTGCAATAACTGGAACGCTGAGTTGTACTGTGGCTGCACTGGTCGCCTTTAATCCACCCAGAGCGGTGTACCAGATGGCGTAACCAATGCCTGATGCGATGGCCCCTGAAGCAACGGCATACCAGAAGCCCGCGCTGTCGATTGAGGTCCAAGGTAGCATGATCGCGCTTAGCCCTGCTGCGAAGAGCGCCGCCCGCAAGAAATTACCCCCGGTTACACGAGTTGGGTCGTCAGCGCCTTTGCCTCGCAACGAATAGACGCCCCAGGCAATGCCGGCGGCGAGCATTAACAGAGAGCCCTGAAGGGGTGGGGCAGAAAGTCCGGGGAGTAGAAGTCCAATCAGTCCGCCAATCGCCAGCACAAGGCCGGTGATCTGACGCAGTTGCAGACGCTCTCCAGACAACAGCCCGTAACCAATCATGGTTGCCTGTACCGCGCCAAACAGTAACAAAGCTCCCGTTCCTGCCGGTAGACTGATATAGGCGTAGGAGAAACCAGCGGCGTAGGTGAAGAGCGCCAGTGCTGAAGGCCAATTGCCCGATGCCTTGGGTGCGTCACTGCGTATCTGTACGATAAACCAAAGCATTAGGGCGCCAGAGAGGATGCGTATGGAGGTAAAGCTGGCCGCATCAATGGCTGTGTGTTTCAAAGCCAGACGGCAGAGCAATGAGTTACCTGCAAAGGCAATCATGGCGATCAGGGTGAGAGTAAATACCTGGCTACGTGACATCAATCAGTGTCCAATAAGTCTGGCTCATTAGTCTAGCTGATTTTTAGGCTTGATGAAGAAAGGGGAAAGTAAGTGTGGAAATCAGAGATCGAGACAAATCTGTCTCGATCTCTGACCCCGTAGTTTGTTGGACTTCGCAGGCTCAGCCCAACTGATGAATATTACTCAAACCGCTTCCTGATTTCTTCTGCCCGCAGTCTGGCGCGGGTGTATTGGGCTAGGGCCTTGACGCCGCTGCCGCAGGAGCGGAAGACGCACACGCCCTGGTCTTTCATTTTTGCCACCAGGGGTTCGTAGAGTTCGCCGCCATCGACAATACCGATCAGGGGTTTGTCCAGCGCCTGGACCATCTTTGGCATCTGGTGGGCAATACTCTGTTCATCGCTCAGGTCGTAGCCGGGACGTAGTTTGTTTTCTACCAGCGTGCGCATGACCGGTGACATGGGGTCAAGTCCCACTACCACGGCATCGATGTTGGGATCATTGGCGAACGCCTTGGCACACTGCAGATGGGCCTCGTCGTCGGCACCGGGATTGATGTCCATCGGGTTGCGGATCTCCATCAGGGCATCCAGTCGTTTTGCTGCGAGGATCTCGGCAATACGCTGTTCGGTCTGCGGTGACAGGGCGGGGACTTCCAGAGAGAAGTTGTCGACATGGATGTTGTCTGCCATGCCAACAGCCTCAAACCCGGCACCACTCACGGCACCCAGTCGGTTGCCACCGATGGTTTTATCATGCAGGCAGTCAGCGATGTAGAAGAGGTCATTAAAGCGGTCGAAGTCATTTGATACGATCCCACCCGCCTGTGTGATGATGGATTCGCAGAGATCAAAGTCACCAGCAATTGAAGCGGTGTGACCCATGGCAGCCATCGCTCCGGGAAGTGAGCGCCCGGCTTTGTAGAGCACTACCTGCTTGCCTTGCAGTGTCGCCTTGCGCACGGCCTTGGCGAAGGTGAGGCCATCCAGATCACGGAAGCCTTCTGAGTAGACGCCGATGGTTTTGATCTCATCCAGTTCGGCAAAGTAGTTGACCATGTCGCCGTGGGTGATGTCGTTCTGATTGCCCAGTGCAGTCATGTAGGCGGGATCGAGCCAGGGATTGTGACTGATGCGGGTGATCATGAAGGCGCCACTCTGACTGATCAGTGCAGAGTTGCGTTGCTGTTTTTTCTGACCTTGGGGAAGGCGGTTTTTCGGGATGAACCAGGTGTCATACTCGCCCGGATGGGAGACGATACCAAGGCAGTTGCCACCGAGGAATACCGGGCCACCGGCATCTGAGCGGTGTGCATCATTAATCCGTTTCATCATGGCCGCTGCCTGTTCTCGGCTGGCCGCCGTTTCACCCAGTCCACCAGGAATGAGCATGACGGCCTCAGCGGCCTGGGTGGCAATCACTTCATCTACCAGATCAAATACTGCATCTGCGGCGATGGCGACCACGAACAGATCCAGCTTCTGTTCCAGGGCGTTGAGGCTCTCGACACACTTCACTCCGTCAATCGACTCTTCATTGGGACGGATGATAGTGAGTTGGTCGGCGGGATAACCGCTTGCCAGAATGTTCTTGAGGATGATACGGCCAAAATTCATTTTGCTGCCGGAGACACCGATGATGCCGATCGATTTCGGGTGCAGCATCTTACCGATCTTCTCTGCTGGCCTAGCCGCCGGGACTGGCTGGGGTTCGCTGAATTGACAGCTGGCAGATTCGATCAGGAGTTGGCTATCTTCAAAGGTGCAAGGGTTTAACGTCAGTTCATCCAGTATGAAAGGTGCATCTGGATTGTTAGGCGCGTAGTGCTGGGCCAGTTTAATCAGGCTATCGAAGCAGTTCGCCAGTGTCTCGTTACTGACCTCTCCATTTAGCTGCTTATAGGCGAGTGTCTGTTGAAAGCCATCCAGCAGATCGTCTCCCTGGGTCAGACCGGCTGCGGCGCTGACGCTGTGCTGCCCTTTTAGTAGACAGTTTTTAAGGAGTTCCCCTTGGTCGCCCCCGAGTCCAACCGTGATCACCTGGCCGAATTCTCGGGTGTTGCGAAGGCTCAGACAGAGTGCGTTGCCAGAAACCGAATCAGCAACAGAAACAGGCAGGCCTGTCTGTTCCAATAACTGATGCAGTGACGCTGAGTCGAGCGACCATTGCTGTGAATCGGCGGCGTTCTGCAGCAGGGCAGTAATCGTCTCTGTATCAAGTGCGGTAGGTGTTGTCATAGTAGTCTCAGTCAGTCTTATGTTGTTTGATTGCTGTAGGGCTCAGATGCGTTCGATGACGACGGCGATACCCTGTCCGACGCCAATACACATGGTGCAAAGTGCGTAGCGACCCTGGGTTCGGTGCAGTTCATTGGTAGCCGTTGTCAGCAGTCGTGCGCCGCTCATTCCGAGCGGGTGGCCCAGGGCAATAGCACCACCGTTCGGGTTGATACGCGGGTCATTATCAGACAGTCCCAGATGGCGTGTGACAGCCAGTGCTTGTGCGGCAAAGGCTTCGTTGAGTTCGATCAGATCCAGGTCATTGAGGGTTAGCCCGAGTCGTGCCAGGAGCTGTTCACTCGCGGGTGCCGGACCAAAGCCCATGGTACGAGGTGGTACGCCTGCGGTCTGCATGCCGAGGATACGGGCACGGGGCGTCAGTCCCTGTTCTTTTGCTGATTGTTCGGAAGCAATGATCAGCGCACAGGCGCCATCATTGACACCGGAGGCATTCCCCGCTGTGACGCTGCCCTCAGGGTGGACAATGGGCCGCAGTTTGCTGAGTTGTTCAAGGGTTGTCTGGGGTCGGGCATGTTCATCCTGACTGATGATCAGCGGATCGCCTTTTCGTTGTGGCAGTGTGACCGGGATAATCTCTTCGGCAAGTCGCCCAGCGGCGATAGCCGCCCCAGTGCGTTGTTGTGAGCGCAGGGCAAAGGCATCCTGATCTTCACGGCTGATGCCGAACTCTACAGCCAGGTTTTCCGCTGTCTCTGGCATAGAGTCCACGCCATACAGTTTTTTCATCAGTGGATTGATGAAGCGCCAGCCGATGGTGGTGTCGAAGATCTCTGCCTGGCGTGAAAAGGCGCTCTCCGCCTTGCCCATCACAAAGGGGGCGCGCGACATGGATTCCACACCGCCCGCAATCATCAGTTCTGCTTCGCCACTCTTTATCGCGCGGGCAGCAGTGCCTACCGCATCCATACCTGAGCCGCAGAGACGATTCAGGGTAACGCCGGGGACGGCATCCGGCAGCCCCGCCAGCAGTGCGGTCATCCGGCCTACATTGCGATTATCTTCACCGGCCTGATTGGCGCAGCCGTAGATCAGGTCATTAATCCGATACCAGTCCACATCGGGATTGCGTTCCATCAGTGCCTTGACTGGCAGGGCGGCAAGGTCATCGGTACGGAGGGAGGAGAGACCACCGCCATAGCGTCCGATAGGGGTGCGGATGGCATCACAGATAAAGGCTTCAGGCATGGTTCAGATCCTTGCTTTTAGTTAAACAGTAATTGAGCGTTTCACTCTGCCTGGGCTGATGGTCAGCATGGGCAGGGACGAGTATTTAATTGGAGGACACGGATTGCAGGCGCATGCAGACAGCGGCCTATGCACGTGCCGTATTCAGATAAGAGCGTGGGGAAAGGTGATGCCTGACTATGCCTTGAAGCTTTGGTCAGGCGGATGAGGCGTTATCGGTTCAGTGCTGTTTAACTTCCCTGCAAGTAGGGCGCGCACTGTTTGATCAGGGTCTCAAGACTCTGCTCAATGGTCTGGCCTGATGTCATTATCTGATAATCAGCCAGTCGATAATCGGTCTCACGTTCAGTCAGTATCAGTTTCAGGTCATCCATCGCCTGCTGGTTACCTGCCATGGGTCGCATGTCACCTTGCTCAATGACACGGTTCATGTGATCTTCCGGCAGTGCGCGTACCCAGACGGTAAAGAAGTGCTCCCGCAGGATGCGATAGGTCTCTGCTTCTGAGATCAGGCTACCGCCGGTCTCAATCACCACATGGCGGTAGTCAGTGATGGTCCGTTGCAGTGCCTGAAGTTCCAGTCGCCGGTAGTTACCCTGTCCGGTGAGTGAGATCAGCTCGCCCATATCCATGCCGGCCAGTTGCGCAATTACATTCTGCATGCGAATAAATGGCACCTGGAAGTGCTTGGCCAGCTGTTCGCCCAGGGTGCTTTTACCGCCACCCCGCAGACCAATCAGCGCCACACCCCGGTAAGCCCCCTGACCTTGTGAGAAGGCGCCACGAAGTAGCTGATAGGCCTTCTCCTGGGTCTCTGCGGGAAAGGTCTCGATCAACTCGCCCAGTGGGGGATACTTGATACAACTCTCTTCCTGTTCCGGCAGCAGGGAGCCAATGCGTACCCCGAGTGCCTTGGCGATCCGCGACAGCAGGGCCAGTGAGACATTGGCGGTGCCACGCTCCAGTTGGGCCAGGTAACGCTCTGAGACATCCGAGTGAAAAGCGAGGTTTTTCCGCGTCAGGCCGCGCCGTGACCGGACCGAACGAACCCGTGAGCCGACCTCTTCGGTCAGTTGCTCAATGGTCATCTCGCCGCCGATAGTGGCGTTAATGGTCTCAGTCATGTGCTCACAATCCTACTTGGTGTCCTCTTCCGTCCGATAGTAACATGATACTGATATTTGTACCTTTTCCACACTATTTTCTGATAATTGCTACCCTCCTGCCAGCATTGGCACGAGACTGATCTCGTCGCCACTGTTCAGGGTCTGCCCCATTTCTGTGGCGACCAGTAGATGATCGTTGATCGCTATACCCAGCGCACTGTCGTTCAGGGCCTCTGCGGCTTGTGGCAGGGCGGTGATAAGTTGTCGGCGCAGTTCTGCAATATCTTTTACCGGCCGGTTCAGAATCAGGCTGTTGCGGGATACGCCAGGCAGTTTTGGCAGATTCACCTTCAAGTGGTAGCCAGTGATGACTTCTGAAAGATCATTCCACCAATCACTATTCGGCAATCCGTCTCGTTCAAAACCAGAGACCTCATAGAAGCGCTGCTTCAGCTCTTCAAATTCTGCTTGATCAATCTTCTCGCCGGTAAAGGGTCCGGCTGTATTGGGTTCCTCGAACCAGCGTTTCGGTAACGTATCATCGGCCGCCGTGAGTCCCCGGTGGGCATTGATCATGCGCTCCAGGGCGATAATATTGCGTCCGGCATTGAGCAGATCGTCACTGCTCATGTCGATCTCGGTCAGCAGTTTGAGTTGTGTGGAAAACTCATCTGTACCGGTAAGCGAGGGTGAGTTGAATAGCTTGGTAGTAAAGCGACACATGCCGACGGAATCGCCCACGGCAAAGGTGTCTTCACAGCGGCGCACGGCAAACTCTTTGCCGCCGTAAGCATTGGGCTCGGCAGATACCTTGCCGCCATACAGTTCGGCCTTGAACTCGGCGTCATCGTTAATACGGGCGTTGATTTCCAGGGTCACCCGATTACGCAGGTGATCCATGCCACGGGTTGCGACCGCCAGTCCCAAGGCAAATGCCTTAAGGATGCGACTGTCGTGGGGGTCGGATTGAAACAGCCCCTTGACTGTCATACGATAATCAAGTGCTTCCCTGGGATATTTGCCGGTGGCAACGGCCTGGCCAGAGTCGGCGACCACATCACCAAATCCTTCCCGCTTGGCCATCATGAACAGTAGCTTTTCAACGGCGTCATAGTTGCCCCAGCTGAGATCCAGTCCGCCGGTAGTCTGCTGATCAATAATGCCGCGTTGGTACAACTCCATGGCCCAGCCAATTGCGCCACCAGCTCCGGAGGAGTCAAAGCCAAGATCGTTCAGAATATTGTTAAGTCGCAGTACCTGTTCCGGTGCGGTGATACCAATGTTGGGGCCAAACTTGCCGACAGTGACATACTCGGGGCCATCGCCCTTGTCATATTTATCGAAGATGCCATCACCCTTGATGCCCTGGTAGCTGGCGCTATGTTCATGCTGAACTTCTGCCTGCGTCGTGTCATAACTGGCATTGCCTTTGACACCTTTCAGGGCATTGGCACCAAAGCCCCCTTCGGCACCCGGTGTCATATCATTCAGGGGGCGACATTTCACCGGGCATTTGTAGCAGCCATCCATGCCGGTGCGATAGACATCGAAGTTATCTGCATCAAGATCCTCAACCCAGGTGTTCTCCTGATTATTTTTGGTGCCAATGGCACCGAGGATGCGACTTGGTTTATAGAGGAACGGCGTGCCGACAGTCTTTAATGCATTACGTATAACACTGGTGCTGATGACCTTGTTACTGATCTCTTTATTGCCCAGTTTAAACTCTTTGCTGGTAACAACCCTGCCGGGTGCGCCATCTATCATGATCGCCTTCAGCCCGAGTGAACCCATCTTGGCGCCGGCGCCACCCCGTGCCCAGATCGCCTTGATGCCACCCATGATACCGGCGCTGAGGGCGAGGTTTTCTCCTGCGCTGGTAATGCGTGCCAGTGCCATGTCCTTGCGTTCGGTGCGTTCAAAGTCACGCTCAATCGCTTCTGTGACGTCCAGATTGTTGAGGCCGAGATAGGGCGAGGCATCAAGGAATTTGATCTCATCAAAGGCGATCTTGAGCAGGGTCCATTGTGGATTGCGTCCGTACAGGACAATATGCTCATAACCGTGATGTTTCATGAAGGCAGGAAAATAATCGCCCGCATTACTGTCGAGAATGGCATCACTCTCGGGCGACAGGCTGGTCACATTACCACGGGTGGCAGAGGCCATGTAGCCGGTAAACACGCCATTACCAAAGATCAGCGGTACCTCTGTATCCAGTGCCTCCATCTTCTCGGTAGCGAGCAGATTGTAGAGCAGGTACATGTTGGCGCCACGGCCGCTGAGGAAGGTGGTAAGCACCTCTTTCGGCAGGTAGGCCTTCTGATGTGTGCGATCGGTAAGATTGACAAACAGGACCGCGCCCTGAGTAGGATACTGTGGTGTGTCATGCATACGTTGGAGCAGTGCATTGACGCGATCTTGGGTATTCATAGCCATTCCTCTAAATGTACTGCCGTTGCCGGAAGCCTTGTAGCTCGTTTGTTCCATGCGACCCGCCAAGGCATTCATCAGGGGTCGGAGTCAAATTTACAAACTCGACTCCGACCTCGTACGCTAGTGGCGAACTATTTTGCCTCAAACAGATTGCAACCAAATTCACCACGCATCTGGATGGTGGCAAATTCATCATCTGCGCGGACAATTGCCCGCAGCGGATTGGCACGCATCTGATCGAACAGTTCACAGATGCCGAAACCATCCTGCTCATGTTCATTACGCAACGCGGCATTCTGTTCAAAGCGCCAGTGGTTACAATCTTGGCAAAAGCTCACAATCGACTCCTTATTTTTTCCGCAGATCTTTGACCCGAACCGCCTTGCCTTGTGAGCGGGGTATTTCACCGGTACCCAGGACATTGACTGTACAGGTGACACCGATCAGTGACTTGATGTGGTGCTTTACTTCTGCTCCCAGGGCATTGCGATCGCCAGTGAACTCGGGCTCCGCTTCAATATCAACGGTCAGTGTATCCAGCACACCTTCACGTTTGATCACTAACTGATAATGGGGGGCAACGCCTTCAATGCTGACCAGAACAGACTCAATCTGTGAGGGATAAACATTGACACCACGAATAATCATCATGTCATCGTTACGACCGGTTACGCGCAGGATGCGCACATGGGAGCGGCCGCAGCTGCAGGTCTCGTCTGTCAGTTTGGTGATGTCGTGAGTGCGGTAGCGAATGATCGGCAGCGCCTCCTTGGTCAGGGTGGTGATCACCAGTTCGCCCACCTCGCCATAGGGTAGCGGCTCCAGGGTATCGGGATCGACGATCTCGAACAGGAAGTGATCTTCCCAGCCGTGCAGGCCGTTCTGCTTGGTGCATTCGCAGGCCACGCCCGGACCCATAATCTCGGACAGGCCATAGATATCCATCGCCTTCACGCCAAGCTGTTTCTCCAGCTCGCCACGAATCTCGTCGCTCCAGGGCTCGGCACCGAATATGCCGACGCGCAGTGGTCCGGCCGCCAGATCCACGCCTTCACTCCTGGCCACTTCGGCAATATTGAGGGCGTAGGAGGGGGTGGAGAGCAGTACGTGGGAGCCAAAGTCGCTCATCACTGCAATCTGCTTTTCAGTATTCCCGCCTGACATAGGGGTGACGGTGCACTTCAGTCGCTCGGCGCCGTAATGGGCACCCAGTCCACCGGTAAACAGACCATAGCCATAGGCGTTGTGCACGATGTCACCAGGGCGGGCGCCGGCACAGGAGATACTGCGTGCCATCAGATTGGCCCAGTTGTTGATATCACCATCAGTATAGCCAACCACAGTCGGTTTGCCGGTGGTGCCAGAAGAGGCGTGCAGGCGTGAGATCTGCTCCCGTGGCACGGCGAACATGTTAAAGGGATAGGCATCCCGCAGATCGTTCTTGATTGTGAAGGGGAACTTCGCCAGATCTTCCAGTGACTCGAGCTGCTCCGGTTTTACACCCTGTTTATCAAATGCCTCACGGTAGTGTGGAACATTTTCATAAGCATGCTGAAGGATTTTCTTCAGTCGTTGTAGTTGCAGTTGCAACAGTTGCCCGCGGGGCATGCACTCCGCTTCAGCGTCAAAATAGTAATTATCGGCACCTGTATTAGACATGGTGTCACACTCCTCCTGGTTTTTTTAATGCATTCCGGCAAATCGTTTCAGGATTTTTACCCGATCGTTTACCTCTTGCTGGATATGTTCCAGCTGCTGTTCATTGACATGACGGTATTTGCCACTGAGATTCAGATAGGCCTCTACCGGTAGTGGATTATCGATCGAATGAGTGAAGCGCAGTTCACCGCCTCGCTCGTACTCCCATAAGGGAGCAAAGTTTGTCTCCACGCCCTTGCGACACACCTCAATCGTTTGTGATGAGGGGAAGCGCCAGCCGGTTGGGCAGGGCGAGTAGATATGCAGATAGGCAAAACCACGCTCTGACGCTTCCAGTGCCTTGTCGAGCTTCTCATAGTAATCTTCAACAAAGGCGGTGGAGGCTGTCGCCACATACTCGCAGTTATGGTTCATCATGATCATGGCGAGATTTTTCTGGTTGGTACGCTTACCCTTCATCTCTGTTCCGACCGGTGTGGTGGTCGTCCAGGAACCGTACGAGGTACTGCCAGATGCCTGCATGCCGGTGTTCATGTAGCCTTCGTTGTCGACCACGATAAACAGCATCTGCTCGTTGCGTTCAGCGGCACCGGAGAGTGACTGGAAGCCGACATCGCCTGCACCACCATCACCGGCGAGCGCCATTGCCGTCACTTTGCGGCCCATACGGTTGTACTGTTTTTTCAATCCAGCCAGCATTGATGCTGTGTTGGTCAGCAGTGGATGGAACACGGGAACCTTGGTGCCCGTTGTACCATTGAAACCAACCGAGCCCATGCCGGGGATACAACCAGGCGGTGTGGCCAGTACGGTATCCGGTCCCACCTTACGCAGTGAGTGGCGCATGATCATTTCCGAGTTGCAACCCTGGCATGCAGAGAGACCGGGAACGAACAGGTCTTCCCGCTCATGCTGTTCATTGAAAATGCTGGCAGAGGTGATGTAAGTCAGCGCGCCAGTGGGGCAGGCCTTGACACAGGCCGGGTCGCCATCACACATATCACACTTGGCAACGTGCTTCAGTGTCATGTTGTAGGTGATGCCGCCATAGGTACAACCGACGGTACAGAGCAGGCAGTCGATACAGAGACTCTTGTCCCAGTCGATAATGCCCGTCTGTTCGTTCTTGGTCAGTGCCGTTGAGGGGCAGCTCTTGGTACATTCCGGGTCACCACACTGACGACAGAGTGCCAGTTCGGGAAGGTTGCCGTTTAGTCCGGCAACTATCTTGATACGTGAATGCAGTGGATCATCTGTGCCGGACTTGATTTGTGAACAGGCCGTGATGCAGGCGTCACAGTCGTTGCAGCTTTCACAGCGTGATGGATCAAAGGCGATCGTATTATAGGCAGTCATTAATCTGTTCTCCCGTTATCGCCAGGTGCTGGACATGAGGGCGCGGCCAGTCTCTAGCGGCTGAGCGATAAAGGCGTCTTTTACTGGTGTAAGATCAATCTTGCGCAGGATCAGTTGCCACATGATGCCGGCATCCATCTCCTCGTTAATGCTGGAGATACCCTGCAGTTGATTGTCTTTTAGAAGGATCTTCAGATAGCGCTGATTTGCGTCATCGACCCGGCTCAGGGTTTCGATCTGTTCACCCGCCACAGACTGGCCAACGGAGATCGCCTGCTGTCCAAAGAAGGTATAGGTATTGATGGGTACACCGCCACTGTAGGGTTGCAGCGCTTCATCCTCTGTCATATCCATGGCAGCGATAGCACCCTGGGTAACCGCATTGGGCAGAATGCCCATCATCACCTGTTCATCCTTGTAGAAATCAGCGGCTTGGGCGACGTCACCGGCGGCCCAGATATTGATGGCATCCGTGCGCATGGTGCGATCTACCAGTATGCCCTGGTCGGTCTGAATTGATGTGCCGCTCAGATAGTCCAGTTTTGGTTTTACGCCGGTTGCCACCAACAGTAGATCAGCTTGCACGGTCTGGCCATTCTCAAGAGTGGCCTGACAACCGCTATCCAGGCTCTCAACCTTGATCACGCCACTGCCCATTAACATGTGAATGCCATTGCTGTTGAATGCGCTCTGGATAACGGAAGCGGCCTGAGTATCGAAATAGCCAGGCAGTACCTGATCGCACATCTCAACAATCGTCACATCCAGTCCGGCGTGACGCAGGTTCTCCGCACCGTGCATACCGATCAGGCCGGCACCCAGTACAATGGCGGTTTTGGCATTTCCGGCATGGGTGCGCAGGTTAACCGCATCCTGCATGGTACGCAGGACATGAAATGGTGTTTCAGCTAGTCCTGGTATGGGTGGAATGATTGGATCGGCACCCGTGGCCAGCAGCAGTTTCTCGTAGTGCCACTCTTCCCCGGATTTCAGTGTGACCTTTTGGTCTGCTTCATTAATCGCGATCAGTTCGTTACCGGTGATCAGGTTAACGTCTTGCGATTTGAAATAATCGGCATTACGAAGCACCACTCGATTTGGCTCGCTTTGCCCGGAAACTACATAGGGCAGAATGGTTGGCGAGTAGGGGAGTTGTGCGTCACGGGTGACGACAGTGATTGATGATGTCTCATCCACCAGGCGAATCCTGTGTACTGCTTCCAGTCCAGCATGGCTGGCGCCGGCGATGAGATAATGTGTCTGGTTCATCAGGCGTTCCTCAGTCATTCTCATTAAGCCAGATCGGGCTATCGATGGCTGTCTCATCGGCCCACATGGTGGCGGTGGCCTGAATCGCCTTGGCAAAGTGTGATTCGGTCAGATCAGCACCGGCGAGTCCGCCGATAAAGGGTCTGGCGGTGATCTGTTTTCCGGTTCGATAGAGGCAGCTCATTACCTCCTGATAGAGCGGCCCACAGTTCCAGCCGTAGTGAACAGAACGATCAACAACACCAACAGCCTGTACTTTTGATAGGGCGCGCGTCATCGCCTCTATCGGGAAGGGCCGGAAGGTCTTTATCTTGATCAGTCCTACTTTCTCACCGCGTTCGCGGGCGGTATCAATGGCATCCTTGGCAGCACCGGTCATCGAGCCAATGGTGATCAGGGCGTAGTCCGCATCATCCAGGCGGTACTCTTCAACCAGGGGTGCATAGTCACGGCCGAAGATCTCACCCCACTCGCGATGCGCCTCTTCGATTACCCGAAGGGAATTTTGCATGCCTTCACAAAGTCCTTTCCGGTAGGCGACAAATTTACTCGGTCCAGTGCCACCGGAACCGCCGGTTAGTGGATCAACCGCCATGGGTCGCAATGGATCAAGCGCCACATGCCAGTTGATATTTTTTTCACCGAGATAATCGTCGACCGCCTGCTGTTCCGGGACATCCACCTGAGTGACACCGTAAGAGAGGTAGTTACCATCGTGACAGATATTGACCGGCAGCATCACATCGTGGTGTTCCGCAATTCGGTAGGCCATGATGGTGGTATCCAGTACCTCTTGTACGGTCTCGCAATAGATCTGAATCCAGCCGGTCTCCTTCATGGTCATGGCGTCCTGCTGACCGCCCCAGACACACTGTGGGGTGATGCCGTCACGGGTAACCAGTGAGGCAACAATCGGTAGTCGCATGCCAGGTGTTCGCCAGTAGGGTTCAAACATGAAGGCGAGGCCGGGACCGCAGGTAGCGGTATAGGTACGCCCGCCGGCCAGTGCGGCACCATGCAGGGCGGAGAGCACACTGTGCTCGCCTTCCACATTCATCAGCTCCGCCTGGATTTTTCCATCGGCAATAAACTGTGAGACATATTCAACCAGTGATGATTGTGGGGTGATCGGATAGACAGCCACAACGTCTGGACGAGCCAGGGCGACGGCCCAGGCAGCCGCTTCATTGCCGTCACAGACAATAGATTGCGCGCATCCAGGGTGGGTGGTTTTTAGTGCGGGGCTGGCCATTATTTGACCTCCTCTATCATCTTGATGGCATTCTGCGGGCACTCTACAGCGCAGATGCCGCAACCCTTGCAGGTGTCGTAGTTGACATCAAACCAGGCGCGTTTTTCGACGATGCACTGTACCGGACAGAAGATCCAGCAGATGCCACACTTGACACACTTGGCTCGGTCGACAATAGGGCGCTCAGCGCGCCAGTCACCAGGCAGCATGGGATTTTCAATTGTGGCTATCGGACAGAGATTGTCCGGCACCTGACTCATATCGGGTCGTGGATGGGCCTTCATCTTACTCATACCCACACGTCTCCTTGTCGCTGTTTAATAATCGCTTCGTTATAACCGCGTTCAACTGCGATCAGGTTCTGTTCCAGGCCGGCATCGCGGAAATTGGCGGACTCCAGTCCGGCACGTAACTCATCCATGGTGATGATGCCGGTTGCCCGGGCAAATGCACCCAGCATGATGGTGTTGGTGATGGGGCGCCTGAACACTTCCATGCCGATTTTGACAGCATCGCATAGCACGACTGTGCTGATGTCCCCAGGACAGTTGAGTGATTCCACCGCATGTCGGGTGGCCTGAATCAAAGTGCTGTTGGGCTGAACACCGGCAAAAATATCCACCGCTTTTGGAATGCTGGGATCGATACAGATGATGTAATCGGGATCATAAATATTGGTGACGGCCCGTAGTGGTTTTTCCGAGTAACGCATGAATGCCGCAACCGGTGCGCCACGTCTTTCAAAGCCAAAGGCGGGAATGGCCGTCACGTACAGACCGCTCATGGCGATGGCCTTGGCGAGTATCTTTGATGCCAGCACGGCACCCTGACCGCCACGGCCATGCAGTCGTACTTCGTGAGTTGTCTTTTGTGCTACGGCAGTTGTCATTGCGGTAATCTCCAGCCAGGCTTCAGCCCGGGGCCGGGTTTGCCAGCACCGCGAGCGGGTGTGTGTGTGATGGCAAAGCCCTGGTAATAGGCGGCGTAGATGATGATCTGGTATTTTAGGAACCAGCCTGTGAATAGCATGAAAGCACCGGCTGCAGCAGCCAGCCCTAACTGATAGACTGCATACTGCTTGCCCATGAACAGCAACACGATGGGTGTTGCGAAGCCCAGCAGAACAATGACGATATTGGACCGCTCCAGCACTCTGAGGGTCTGTTCCGGTGCATTGTTGGAGAGGGAGTAGCGGTAGTTCAGCCAGGCGACGCCACGCAGGAAAACCAGTGACAGCGCAACTATCCAGCCGTAGCCTTTGAAGAACGCCTCGATGTTGCCGCTGATGAGACCGGTCAGGATCAGCAGTACCCCCATCCCTTCAACAAGACCCGTTGTCAGGATCATTGGATTGATGGCATGCGTACGCCAGGCCGGGATACCCTTTGCCATATGCAGTATGCGGGCCTGGGCAAACAGGAAGAAGGCAGCAGGCAGCGCCGTTAATACCAGCAGTGAGTTTGACTCAATAAAGAAAGTGAGTATCCCCATGGGTATCAATAGCAGGGCCACCATGCCTTCCCGTGTCATCCAGGAGGTGGCAGGGTTACGGAACACGTTCATTGAGCGAAGGGGCCGGCCAATCTCAAGCCAGACCAGTCCCAAGCCCGCTGCAACGAATAAGCTGGCTAGCAGGGCATAATTGGTAGTAGCGAGTCCCATGGCAGAGAGCGTGGCCGCCAGGATCATCAGTCCGGTCCCGGTGCCGCCACAGATGAAGTTACCTGCTGCTCGCCAGTCCCAGCGTTTTTGCAAAGTTGGACCCAACATTATTTACGCTCCCATAGATAGTAGAAGCCCGAGCCGGTTTCCAGCTCTTCGTGCATCTGGAAGTGCTCATGTGTGCGCAGCAGTTCAGAGACATTGCTGTTGGGATCATCAATGTCACCGAAGGTCAGCGCGTTGGCAATACAGGAGTTGGCGCAGGCCGGTGTGGCATCAGGATCAATGCCGGGTGTCAGGCCGTTGGCGGTGCCGTAGTCGATGCGGTCAGAGCAGAAGGTGCACTTCTGCGCCACGGCTCTGCGTTCCGAGTGCGGCACTTTCTGTTCATGCTTCATCTGGCCGAACTCTTTGCCGTAGGCCTTATTCGGTATATCCACCCGATCCCGCGCCTGATAAGGGCAGGCCTGAATGCAGTAGGCACAACCAATGCAGAGATCATAATTGATCGAGACAATGCCATCGGGGCGCTTATAGGTGGCCAAAGTCGGGCAGACATCGGCACAGGGGGCTTCCAGACAGTGATTGCAACCAACCGGGATAAATGCACGCTGCACATTGGGGTAAGTACCGACTTCAAAATCCAGTACCTTGCGCCACTGCACGCCGGGTGCAGTGGCATTGGTGTGTTTGCAGGCGGCTGTGCAGGTCTGGCAACCGACGCAACGGTTGATGTCAGCGACCATTACATAGCGGGTCATTTGGCATCTCCAATCTTCTTGATCTTTACTCTGGCCAAGTCTGCACCTGAACCACTTGAATCCGTCAGATCCAATAGCATGGGTACCAGTGCGTTCATGCTTGGCACATCAAAATCTTTGGCAAAGGGGGTGGCCCAGTGGTCGAACTGGCCCATCAGCATCAGGGTGTCAGGTCGGATACCCTCGCGGGTCACCAGGATGCCGCGGGTGGCACTGAGCGGTGAGGTGATCTCTACCCGGTCGCCGTCTTTCAGTCCCATCTTGTGGGCCCTGCCGGTGTTCATTACCAGTCCGCCGTGTGTACCAATATTCTTTGAGACTTCACGAATCATCTGGATGGAGACGTTGCCGCCCCAGGCGTACTGCATACTGCGGGAAGTGACCAACCAGAAGGGATAGTCACTGATATCGACGCCGAAATTACGTTCCAGAGCACCCTCCCAGAGGGCCTGAAAATCCATCATGTCAGGCAGTGCTTCATACTCCTCGAGCTGCTCATCCCACCAGCTGATGCCTTTCTCATGCAGACGTCTGCCCAACTGGACACCGACCCGTTTCAGGGTCTCTTGATAGGGCAGTTCATAACGAACCCCCTCATCTTCCATCTTGGCGGTGAGGTACCATTTGATGCGCGGGAAATCGGTCAGTCGATAGCCTTTTTCTTTGTAATACTCCAGTCCCTGTTGCTCTTTTCCACCAGTAATCTCTGCGCTGGCGGCCTTGCAGTTGGCGTCCCAGATAGTCTCAACATCATGCTCTTTTGTGATGTCGAGGCTGAAGTCGTACTTGTCTGTTTTTAGTGCAACACCCGCTGCCCCGCGGTTGAGCGCCTTGTTGTACTGTTCCAGTACATTGCAGCGTTTCGCGAGTTCGGTACTGATCCAGGTAAAGTCGCGGGTATCACCCTGGGGCTCTGTCACAGGCTGACGCAGGGCAAATCCCTGGTGATCCCAGAACTGCTCGATAAACTTGGTTCCACCGACCCGGATCAGTTGTAGTCCTTCAAGATCAGTTCTGTCGGGAAGCAGGATATCAGCCATGTGATTGGTTTCGTCACGGGTGTAGGCGAAACAGACCGTAAACGGAAAAGTGGCAATGGTATTGGTGATCTGGTTGGTATCCCAGAAGGAGACCGCCGGGTTGGTGCGGTAGACAAACCACAGATCAGGCTTGGTGGCCTGTGGCCAGTGATCGGGGCCTTTATCCTGCTGCATCCAGGCAAGGTGGGTAGGACCCAGTGCCTGACTCCAGGCCGAGTTGCCGACCAGTGGTATCAGGGTGCGGTTAGCGTTGCGCACATCTGGTTTAGCCAGCCAGTTCTCTTTGTCGGTTGGATTCATCGGGTAGGCGAGAAAACCATCTTCTGAAAGTTTGACGCTGTCATTGCGATCTGAGGCTGGACGATTAATACGCACCGTGGTGCCAATGGTGCCACCAGGTACTTCCAGTGCGCCGACGAGAACTGCCAGCATGGTCCGGGCCCAGCAGCAGTGATAACCGCCCCAACCATTGTTTACGGTTTTGCCCAAGGTTACGGCCACCGGGCGTAACGGCATGGTACGACCATCGACCTCAATGGTCTCACCCACCTTGGCGTGGTCCAGATACTCCAGTGCGATGCGACGAATAATCTTGTTATCCACGTCGCAGACACGCGCTGCCCACAACGGGGTGAACGGCTTCATGTGTTCAATCAGTTTTTCAAACGCAGTGGTAACCTTGATGTCGTGGTGTTCCCACTTATCATTATCGGCACCGAGTTCGATGCCGCTCAAGACAAACTGACCCTCCAGCGCTGGTTCAATATCAGCAGTATCAAAGGGTACAGCTTGCTTGCTCTTCAGGTCATAGACCAGTGGTTTCTTTGTTTCAGGATCGCGCAGATAGAAGCCATTTGGTGCCACCAGATAGGGTGATCCCGTACGATCCCGCAAAAACACTTTGTCCAGTCGGTCGCGTTGTTCATGCAATAGCACATGAATCAGTGCGTACATAAATGCCGGGTCAGTTTTTGGTTTGATCGGTACCCATTCTGCAGAGGCTGCACCTGTCTGGGAAAGATGTGGTTCAATCTGAATTCGCTTCACACCACGATCGCGTGCATCGGCATGACGACGAACACCGCACACGCCGCCTGAAGCTTCGATATTCATTCCGAAGGAGATAATGTAATCACATTTGGGTGTGTCTGGAGCCACAATAAAGGCACGATGCCAGAGCTCTCCATACAGATGTTCAGAGTGGTAACACTTGACACCCTGGCCGCTACCAAAACCCATGTCGATGGGAGTGAGCGTACTCAGGAATGCCGGGAAGGTACCCATGTAATAGGTTGACGTACCGCCGCCACCAAAACTGGCAGCGACGCGGGGATAACCCGCTTCGTCAATCTTTCCCTCAGCCTGAATTTTGTTGACCTTCTCCGCGATCGTATCGAGTGCTTCATCCCAACTGATCGGGACAAACTTTGGGTCTTCGTTACGCCCTTTTTTCGGATTGGTGCGCTTCATCGGCGTAAGAATACGATGCGGGTTGTAAACCTTTTGAATCAACCCGAAAGCCTTAACACAGACTTTGCCGCCGGCAGGTGTGCAATCTGCTGCGCCAAAGTTTGGTTGTACTTCAGTAGCGATGCCATCTTCTACTCGGACATTGAGTAGATCAGGTCCCGCAACACACTGGTAACAGTATGTCGGGATCTTGGTATTACCTGTGGGTGAATTCTGGCTCATACTGGTCTGCCTTTAGCTATTTGCTTTTGCTGCCTTGGCTTTTAGACGTTCGGCTGTCTGGGCGGTGTCCACTACAAATCGATAGTGTTTTCCCTTGGCGACATTTTCCAGGGCATCGCGGGCAGTGAATTCATAACTCACCATGCGACCTTTGACTTCTGTAATAGTAGCTGTTATCTCAACCCACATGCCGAGCAGGGTGGCGCCGGTATGATCCATCTCCACGCGCGTTCCGACAGAATCTTCCCCTTCATCCAGGTGTTCCAGCAGGAGATTGCGACTGGTTACTTCCATGTCATAAATAAGGCTCGGTGTTGAGTAGACAGCACACTCATCACCAACAAAATTTACCGTGCGTGGTTTGTCAATCTCATAGCGATCAGTTTTGGTAAGTCCTGCTTGCAAGCTCTCTTTCATGGCCTTTGCCTTTATGGTCTGTTGTTGGTTTCTGGAAAAACGTCAGCACATTGTTTCTTGTGCGATGGAATTAGTTTCAGTCTTGTTGTGTAATAATAGTTTCAAAATAAACTAAATTTACAGAACGTCAACTTGTTTTATATCAGATTGAGAAATAACTGATATATGTCATATTGCTACCTGTTTTTAGTTATTTAAGTACCGCATAAATCGGAATTGAAAAAAAGTATCATATGTAACTATTCGAGTAACAATGGAGGATCATGATCCTCATCCCATCCGGCTTCAGGCATTGGATGCTCGGAGCGTTTAACCTTTAAGTAATCACAAAACTCGTTTGCTTCGCGTGCAAAACCTCGCGCAAGCTTTTTTGTTTCTGGCGATTGTGCGGTACGTTCTATTTCACTGAATAAGTTTGCTGCGCTCTGTTCTACATCAATGGCCAGACTGAGTGTGTGATAGGGCGTCATCATATAGTGGGCACTGCTATGACCAGGTACTTCAGTATTGATGGCGTCATCCCAGTCATAATCCCAGGGTGAGATATGGGGTAACTCCAATCCTTCACTTAACTTTTGTACCACTTGAGTCCGGCTGTTTTGTTTGTTAGAGAGCCAGCGAAAGATATTCGCAGCTTCCGGGTTATTGACCACATCCATCTGATCAGCAAACAGATCGTACCGGTCCACTGTTTCAGAAAGCATAGTCAAAGTACGGGCCAACAGTTCAGCCTTACTTAGAATGCTTGATTCGTTCACAGGATGAATCCTCTGTCGAGTTCTGAGATGTTTTCGATGGTTGTCTTCAGCTCCGGTTGATAGGGAGCGCGATCACCTTTGTAGAGTGTGCCAAGGAAAAAGTTGTCATCAGTCATTAGACGCTTTGCAGCAACCGCCGGATCAGTCGTTGGGTCAACAGGTGCTGAACGTACCATCTTTTTCCAATCTTTCTGCTCCGGGCGGAAGGTGACGCAGGGGCTTAACATATGCACAAATGAAAAGCCGGGATGTTTGATGGCGTCTACCAGTACTTTAGCTGCTCCATTGGGATCGGTGCTCGATGCTCGGGCAATAAAGTTTGCGCCGGATGCCAGTGCAACCACCAGTGGGTAGTAGGGATTGATCTTCGTGCCACCTGGGGTGAGCTTGCTCTTATCCCAGTCGGGATCAGTTGTGGGGGAGGCCTGGCCTTTGGTCATGCCATAAACCTGGTTATCCATGACGATGTAGGTCATGTCTACATTGCGTCGGCAGGCATGCATAAAATGATTGCCGCCAATGGAGAAGCCATCACCATCGCCACCTGCAGCAAGGACGGTTAGATCTGGGCGCGAGACCTTCAGACCAGTTGCTACTGGCAGGGCGCGTCCGTGTACCGCATGAAACCCATAGACATTGAGATAAGCTGGCAGACGTGACGAGCAACCAATGCCTGATACAAGAGCGACATTCTCAGGTGCAAGATTCATCTCTGCCATCGCTTTTGTGATGGCAAGCAGGACGCTGTAATCACCGCAGCCAGGGCACCATACAGGCTTGGTGCCAGACTTGTAATCTTTTGGTTTCAGGCTGGGACACTGGGTAGCTGTTTCCATTATTCGTTCTCCCACGCTTTAAGTTCGCTGTAGACATCATCTGGGCGGATCATCAAGGGGCCGGGGACGGCCATTGATCGAATCTCTCCCGGCAGGTCATAGTGTGCCCGTAGATAATGGTAGAACTGCGCGCCGTGGCACTGCTCGACAATCAGTATTCTCTCCACGCCGGACAGGGCAGCGGCCAAACGTTCAGGTTGTGCAGGAAGCAACAGACGCATACTGATCAATCTGATCTTATGACCTTCTGCTTCCAGCATTGCTATGGCTTCACTGACAGCCCCAGTACTGGAGCCCCAGGTGAGTACAGCTATCTCTCCCTCACCCTCTGTGCGGGCCCAATGATCGCCGTAGTCAAACTGATCCAGTTTGCGTTTGCGCTTGTTCAATTGCTGGATGTGATCTTCCGCACGACTCGATGGTGTGCCGGTTGGTGAATGTTCCAGACCATCTGCAGTGTATTGGCAGCCCGGTGTGCCTGGGATCGACATCGGGGAAACGCCGGAGTCATTAACCACATAGCGGCGATAATCCTCTGATTTGCTGGTGATCGTACGACCGCCCGAAACAAAAGCGATATCGGCAGGGCGCTCGATCAATGCACGGGTCTGTCCCAGGGATTGATCAGAAAGCACAATGGAGGCAGTTTGTAGCGTCTCAGCCAGATGGGTTGCCCATTGCGTGGTAAACAGACAGTCACCGATCGACATGGGTGCCACCACAATGTGGGGCGCATCGCCATGCAGACCATAGATGGCAATGTTGAGATCACTCTGTTCTGATTTTGTTGGTATACCTGTAGAGGGGCCGCCGCGCATTACATCCACCACGACTACAGGGGTTTCTGAAGCAACCGCAAGCCCGATAGATTCAATCATCAGAGCAAGACCCGGCCCTGAGGTGGCCGTGAGGGAAGGTGTGCCACCAAATGATCCGCCAATCAGCTGATTGATTGAGGCCAGTTCATCTTCCGCCTGTACCAGAACACCACCCACTTTTTTCAGATTAGGTGCCAGCCACTCAAGGATCTCTGTGCCGGGGGTGATGGGGTAGGCCGCAACAAAACGGACACCGCCGCGAATAGCGCCCAAGCCGGCCGCTTCATTACCGGTAATGCTCCAACGTTCCCGTTCAGGGGAGGGGGTGACAGAAAAGTCCGGGATATCGGGTATCTCAGAGGCCTGTGCAGCCCCCGCGTTGATACCAGCGATGCTGGCTTCAATCGCTTCCTGACCCTTTTTCTTTAATGATTTGGTCAGCACGACTTCCAATGCGCTGATTGGTAGTCCTATCAGTTGGGCCAAGGCGCCCAGTGCTACCATATTGGGTCGGCCACCGCTGATACCTTTGGCCAGTTCGCTCAGAGGGATCTCGACATAGCGACCACCCATGTTACTGATGGCGTCGGGTACCGTTCCGCCGGTATCACCAATAACAATACTCTTCTCATCCAGAATGATTTCGCCAACAAACCGATCGGCATTCAGCCAGTCGATGGCCAGCAATATATCAAAACGTCCCTTATGTGTTTCCACCGGTTGAGGCGAAAGACGTAGCAGCGCAGCCGCTTCTCCACCACGAATCTGCGGGCCAGAGGAGCGGGTCATCATGCCGTACCAACCGGCTTGGCCCGCTGCATCCAGTAGTTGTCCACCTGCTGTCATAACGCCTGATCCACCGCTGCCAAGCATGGCAATGGAGAGTGAGCGAGGCGCGCCTTTGCCGTTACTACTACTAGTGAATGCAATATCGTTCATAGCTTATACCTTATATATAGGGCATATATCACAGTAATTTACTGGGAATTACCCCGCTAAACGCAGTGTAAATGAATCATATTTCATGATTTGAAGCATGTCAAAGGAAATATAATACACAAATTTAAGTTGACAAGGGGTAAAAGTGAAATATAATTCATTGCCATGGCATTAGTACGTGAAATGAAAATTTCGGAGAGAACACACTATGAGTATTAACGGACACCGTTGGCTGATGACTGCAGTTGGAGAACCCTTTGTAAAGGAAGATTTTACGCCTGAACTGCCTGCGGCGGGCGAGGTGACGGTTGAAGTCGCTGGGTGTGGTGTCTGCCATACTGATCTTGGTTTCCTCTATGACGGTGTCCGCACTAATCATGAATTGCCCCTGACATTGGGTCATGAGATCAGCGGTCGTGTAGTTGCTGCGGGTGAAGGTGCCGAGGCGCTGACCGGTAAGGCGGTTGTGATTCCGGCCGTAATGCCCTGTGGTGAGTGTGATCTCTGCAAGCGTGGCCTGGGCACCATGTGCCGTAGCCAGAAGATGCCCGGAAACGATATCCAGGGTGGCTTTGCTACCCACATCAATGTACCAGCGCGTGGTCTCTGTCCGGTGGATGAGAAACAGCTTGAAGCGGCCGGTATGAGTCTGGCTGAAGTAGCTGTACTGGCTGACGCCGTTACCACGCCTTTTCAGGCCGCCGTACTGGCTGAGATCAATGAAGGTGATGTGGCAATTGTGATCGGTGTCGGTGGTGTCGGTGGATACGCGGTACAGATTGCCAATGCGATGGGCGCCAACGTGATTGCCATTGATGTTGATCAGGCCAAGTTGGATCAGCTGAAAGATTTTGGTGCTTCACTGACCATCAATGCCAAGGAGCACGACGCCCGGGCAATCAAAAAACTGATTAAAGAGTATGTAAAAAACAACGCTCTGCGCGCGACCGAATGGAAGATCTTTGAGTGTTCCGGTTCAGCGCCTGGGCAGGAGACGGCATTCAGTCTGATCACTTACGGGTCGCATCTGGCGGTAGTCGGTTTCACCATGGCCAAGCTGGAGTTGCGTCTCTCTAATCTGATGGCATTCAGTGCACGCCTGCAGGGTAACTGGGGCTGTCTGCCTGAATACTATCCAAAAGCGCTTGATCTGGTGATGCAGAACAAGATCCAGATGAAGCCGTTTGTAAAACTGCATTCATTAAACGACATCAACGCAGTGTTTGAGGCGGCTAAAAACCACCTTTTGACCGAGCGTGCCATTTTGGTTCCGAATCTTTAAAGGGGACGTATTATGAGAGATTCAACACGTAGCATTATCAATGACTCCAAACCGGCCCATGCGGTCGATCACAACCTGGTTCCGGAGCTGAGCTTCGAAGGTCTGTTGGTTGAGAAGCGCCCGGCCAAGCGTCGTGATGGCACGGTGGCTGAAGGGCTCTACAACATGTGGATTACCCTGAATAACCCAAGCCAGTACAACTCCTATACCACCGAAATGGTAAAGGGCGTCATCCTCGCATTCCGTGCAGCGAGCAATGCACGAGATGTTAATGCAGTGGTCTTTACCGGTGCTGGTGACAAGGCGTTCTGTACCGGTGGCAATACCAAAGAGTATGCCGAGTACTATGCCGGTAATCCACAGGAATACCGTCAGTATATGCGTCTGTTCAATGACATGGTCAGTTCCATGCTGGGCTGTGACAAACCGGTTATCTGCCGTGTAAACGGAATGCGAATCGGTGGCGGTCAAGAGATTGGTATGGCAGCGGATTACTCAGTTGCACAGGATCTGGCCAACTTCGGCCAGGCAGGACCCAAACACGGTTCGGCTGCTATTGGTGGTGCCACCGATTTTCTTCCAGTCATGATTGGCTGTGAACAGGCGATGGTCTCCGGCACTCTGTGCGAACCCTTCTCGGCACACAAGGCTTATCGCTTGGGTATCGTTTCCCAGATTGTCCCTGCGCTGAAAGTAAACGGTGAGTTTGTTGCTAATCCGATGGCGGTCACTGATCAGATGTTGGATCAGTACGGGCGCATCGTGCATGGTGAATTCAAGACGGGTGAAGAGGCCAAGGCAGCCAAGGCTCTGCTGAAGAGTGGTGAGATTGATCTGAGTCTGCTGGACCAGGCTGTTGAGGATCTCTGCGCCAAGCTGATTGAAACCTTCCCGGAGTGCATGACCAAAAGTCTGGAAGAGCTGCGCAAACCAAAACTGGATGCGTGGAATCGCAATAAAGAAAATTCACGTGCTTGGTTGGCACTTAACATGATGAATGAGGCCAATACCGGTTTCCGTGCTTTCAATGAAGGTAATCGTGAGGTGGGTCGTGAGATTGATTTTGTCGCCTTACGTCAAGCGCTGGCAGAGGCTACTCCCTGGTCGCAAGAGCTGATCGAGAGTCTGATGCCTGGTAAGGAGGACTGAAGCATGAGCGATTCACCGCTCAAGGTTTGGTTGGATCAGGATGGTACGCTGCTGCGTCTGCGTCTTGATCGTCCCAAGGCCAATATTGTCGATGCGGCCATGATTGGCGCACTGCAAACGGCCTTTGAGCAACATGTCGGGCAGGCG
Source organism: Sedimenticola thiotaurini (assembly GCA_007713595.1). Classification (GTDB taxonomy): domain Bacteria; phylum Pseudomonadota; class Gammaproteobacteria; order Chromatiales; family Chromatiaceae; genus Sedimenticola; species Sedimenticola thiotaurini_A. Next base: position 15,963 of record VMRY01000043.1, on the reverse strand, counting down.
TCTCTTCGCGCTGTGCTGCTGGATGCTGAAGGTCCCCACTTCAGTTTCGGTGCCAGCGTTGAGGAGCACCTGCCAGGCGGTTGCGCCCAGATGCTCCGGTCGTTACACCGGTTGATAGAAACCATGCTGGATTTCCCCGTGCCAATTCTGGTGGCCATAAAAGGTCAGTGCCTGGGCGGTGGACTGGAAGTGGCGGCAGCCGGCAGTCTGCTGTTTGCCTCAACCGATGCTCGTCTCGGTCAGCCGGAGATTCAACTGGCCGTGTTTGCGCCAGCGGCCTCCTGTCTGTTGCCGGAGCGTATAGGTCAGGCAAATGCAGAGGATCTGCTCTTTTCCGGGCGTAGCGTTAAAAGCGAAGAGGCACTCGCCATGGGGTTGGTGAATCAGTTATCTGACTATCCCGAAGCAGCAGCCATCGCTTATTTTGAAAAATTTCTTGCTCCCCACTCAGCCTCCTCTCTGCGTTTTGCAGTGCAGGCGGCTAGAACTGATGTGGTGGCGCGTATCAAAGCCAAACTGGCAAGTGTTGAAGCCCTTTATCTGGACAGCCTGATGGCCAGCCATGATGCAGTAGAAGGTTTGAATGCGTTCCTGGAGAAACGTCCAGCCAAATGGGAGGACAGGTAAGTATGAGTACTGCAGAGATAATCGCACGCTGTGAAGAGTTGTATGAAGATACCACCTTCGCCGCATCACGTGCATGGAAAGAGGCCGAGCCTGGCCGCAAAGTGATTGGCTTTATGCCGGTCTACATTCCTGAAGAGATCATTCATGCGGCAGGCATGCTACCGCTGGGTATCCTGGGCGGAGGTGATGAGCTTGAAGTGATCCATGGAGATGCCTTCTATCAGAGCTATATCTGTCGTATTCCCCGTTCCACTATTGAGTTGGGACTGACAGGTCGCCTGGATTTTGTGGATGGCATGCTGTTCCCCAGTATCTGTGACGTTATCCGCAACCTGTCCGGTATGTGGAAACTGATGAAGCCAAATGTCTACGCCAAGTATTTTGACGTGCCACAGAATTATCGTGATGACATTGGTGGTGAGTATTACCAGCAGGAGATGCAGGAGCTGCGTCATGATATGGAAAAAATATCAGGACGTAAGATTACGGATGAAGCAATCAGAAATTCCATCAAGATCTTCAACGAGCATCGTCAATTGGTGCGCGATGTTTATCAGATGCGCTCTGATGAGCCGTGGAAAGTGCCGAGTTCAGAAGTCTATCTGCTGATGCGTGCCGGCATGGTTCTGCCTGTGGAAGAGCACATCCCTATGCTGAAAGCCTACATGGCCGCAGCACAGCTGGAAGATCGTCCGAGACGTGATAACTGCCGCATCATTACTACCGGAGCGTTCTGTGAACAACCACCGCTGAACCTGATCAAGTCGCTTGAGATGTCCGGTTGCTATGTAGTGGATGATGACTACATGCTGGTCAATCGCTGGTTGATGGAAGAGGTACCAACAGAGGGTGACCCGATTAAGAATCTGGCGGATGCCTTCCTGCATCATTCGGCTGATTCATCTGCCAAGTACAGTGATACCCAGGAGAAAGTGGGGCAGTACCTGTATGACTCTGTACAGAAAAACAAGGCGGAAGGTGTCATCTTCGCAGCACCTTCATTCTGTGATCCTGCACTGCTGGAGCGTCCACTGTTAGCTGCCAAGATGGCTGAAAACAATGTGCCGCACATATCGTTTAAGTACGCGGAGAACTCGGGTCAGATGCAGCCGATTCGTGAGCAGGCAGGTACCTTTGCTGACTCGATTAAACTTTGGGGTGAGGAGATATAACCATGGCCGATATTCAAGCTGAAGTGATAAAAGACGCTTCGATGCTCAAGCAGAAGGAGATGATCGCACGTAACTATGATGCCATTACCTCCGCTCCTGAAACGGGTCAGAAGGTAGCCTCGACTTTTGTTCCAGGTAACCTTAATGAGTTGATTAGCAGCTTTGGTATGTTGAACAACCTGCCAGAGATCAATGCCATTAACAACGGTATGCGTAAACAGAGTGGCGCCATGATTATGGACGCTGAACGTTCCGGTCACTCGGAAGATGTTTGCACCTACGTGAAGGCCGATATTGGCATGATGTCAAAGGGCAATATCGCACCAAATGGCAAGCCAATGCCAGCCCCTGATCTGCTGCTGTTGTCATACACCGGTTGTTTCACCTTCATGAAATGGTTTGAGTTGTTGCGCAAAGAGTACAACTGCGAAACGGTGATGCTGCAGGTGCCTTATACCGGTGATGGAATTATCACTGATAATATGCGCGATTTTGTGGTCAAGCAGTTGAAGGAAGAGGTCATTCCTACCCTGGAGCGTGTCTCCGGTAACAAGTTTGATATCGATCGTCTGCGTGAAAACCTGGCGCGTTCAGCCAAGGCTGAGGATGATCTTGTCTGGGTTTTGGAAAGTGCCAAAAAGGTTCGCTCGCCAATTGATGCCTACTTTGGTGGCGTCTATTACATTGGTCCAATCTTCACCGCTTTCCGTGGTACTCAGGATGCTATTGAGTACTACCAGTTGCTGCGCGGTGAGATTGAAAAGCGTATTGAAGCCGGTCTCGGTCCCATTACGCCTGAAGGTGATATGGGTGAGGAGAAGTATCGCCTGGTCGTAGAGGGTCCGCCAAACTGGACCAGTTTCCGCGAGTTCTGGAAGATGTTTTATGACGAAGGTGCGGTTGTTGTATCCAGTACCTATACCAAGGTAGGTGGAGTATACGACCTGGGCTTCCGCCACGATCCTGAGAACCCGCTTGAGTCATTGGCTGATTACTGCCTGGGTTGTTACACCAATCGCAATATGCCCAGTCGTGTGGATATGCTGGAAAAGTATATGAATGAGTATCAGGCCGATGGACTTCTGATCAACTCCATTAAGAGCTGTAACAGCTTCTCCGCTGGTCAGTTGATGATGATGAATGAGATTGAGAAGCGCACCGGTAAGCCGGGTGCCTTTATTGAGACTGATCTGGTTGATCCACGTTACTTCTCTGCAGCTAACGTGAAGAACCGCCTGGAGAGTTACTTCCAGATGGTGGATCAGAAACGTCAGTCCAGCAGACAATTTTAAGGGGGCGAAAGATGAAGTGTTATATAGGTATTGACTTAGGTTCTACCACCACCAAAGCGGTGGTGATGGACGAAAAAGGCGAAGTCCTGGGGCGCGGCATTACCAACTCCCGTTCAAATTATGATACAGCCAGTCGGGTGGCGAAGTTGGAAGCGTTCATCAGTACACGTCTGACTCTGTTTCATCGTGCCCTGGAGGGATTGGCTGGACTGGAAGGTGAGAAGATCGATCGCCTGCTGTTCAATCTGGAACGTCATTTCCGTCTGGAGCTGTTCCTGGAACAGCTTAATGATCTGCATCAGACCTGTGCCCATAATGCGGATGATCTCCGTTATCCGGGGCAGAAGGATAAGATCTGCGGTGTATTGGATGTCGCATTTACCCGTTTGGCGGATAGTTTGAAAGGACTGTTTGCTCCAGGGGTTGTGCGTAAGTCTGATTTCTTCCGCGATCTGGCGGGTTCAGAGTATATGAACATCGCCGAAGAGACCGCGAAGGAGATGGAGGCATCATTTGATACCCTGATCAACATCTACGACAAGTCAATCATTGAAGTGGAGAATCGTCCACCCAATGATGATATGGAGGGAAAATTCCTCCGCGCTTTGGAAAATGTTCTGAGGGAAGAGACTGATCTGAGTGTTGATTCAGGTGATGTGATGAAGGCGATCAAGGCCGTTCTCGATCTGGATCTTGAGGAGACCTTCGTTGTTGGTACCGGTTATGGTCGTGTCCGCCTGCCATTCCCGAAAGAGCATATCCGTTCGGAGATCCTCTGCCATGGTTTGGGTGCGCATCTGATGTATCCAAAGACCCGTACGGTATTGGATATCGGTGGTCAGGATACCAAAGGCATTCAGGTTGACGACAAAGGTATCGTGGTCAACTTTCAGATGAATGACCGTTGTGCTGCTGGCTGTGGCCGTTACCTGGGCTATATTGCCGATGAGATGAATCTCGGTTTGCATGAACTAGGCCCCATGGCCATGCAGGCAACCAAGACCACACGCATCAACTCTACCTGTACCGTATTTGCTGGCGCTGAGTTACGTGATCGCCTGGCAATGGGTGAGAAACGCGAAAATATTATGGCAGGCTTGCATCGCGCTATTATTCTGCGTGCCATGTCCATTATCTCCCGCTCGGGTGGTATTACGGATGAGTTTACCTTCACCGGTGGTGTAGCCAAGAATGAGGCGGCGGTTAATCAACTGCGGCAGCTGGTGAACGAAAACTACGGTGATGTAAAGATCAATATCGACCCGGATTCAATTTACACCGGTGCGTTGGGTGGTGCAGAGTTTGCACGCCGTGCCGTTGAGGAGGCTTGAACATGACTACCAGTATTGGCATCGATGTAGGTACCGGCTGTATTAAGACTGTTTTGTTTAAAGTAAACGGTGATCAGATCGAGTGGGTGGCACGTCGTAATGACAAGATCCGTCAACGTGATCCAATGGAGCTGGCGCGCCGTGCCTATGATGAGGTAATTGAAGAGGCCGGCCTGACAGAGGCAGATATCGATTACACAGCAACGACTGGCGAGGGTGAGAATATCACTTTTTCCACCGGTCATTTTTACTCTATGACCACGCACAGCCGTGGCGCTATCTATCTTAATCCTGAGTCACGCTCAGTATTGGATATGGGCGCGCTGAACGGTCGTGCGGTTAAAATGGATGCGAAGGGTAAGGTTCTGACATACCGCATGACCAGTCAATGCGCATCAGGATCAGGTCAGTTCCTGGAGAATATTTCACGTTATCTGGGCATTGCCCAGAATGAGATTGGCGAGCTCTCCATGCAGGCCGATGATCCAGAGAATGTCTCCAGTATCTGTGCTGTGCTGGCTGAAACCGACGTGATTAACATGGTATCCCGTGGCATCTCTGCTCCAAATATTCTCAAGGGCATTCATGACTCCATGGCGGGCCGACTCGTTAAACTGTTACGGGTCATCAAGGCAAATGAGGGTGTTACTTTCCTGAGTGGCGGCCTGGCACTGGATGACGGTCTGACGGCTTCAATTAATGAAGCGATGGTCAAGATGAAAGTGCAGGGAAAGGCAGTCAGTCATCCTGATTCGCCCTATTCCGGTGCTATCGGCGCTGCTATCTGGGGTGCCTATCGGTTTGAGAAATTGGCTGCTCAGGGTGATGAGCTGGCTCAGGCTTCTTAACCACTCTATCTGTTTTGAGGGTCGACAACGGCCCACTAAAGGTTGAATAAGGAGAGAATGATATGGCCCTTTTAATCAATGAAGATTGCACTGCTTGTGATGCATGCGTTACTGAATGTCCAAACGAAGCAATCACTGCGGGTGAAGAGATCTATGTAATTGATCCTATGAAGTGCACCGAGTGTGTGGGTGCTGAAGATGAGCCGCAGTGTCAACTGGTCTGTCCGCCGGATTGTATTGTCCCTAATCCGGATTTTCAAGAGACAGAAGAAGAGCTGATGGCAAAGTACGAGACGCTGCATTAAGTTCTACACTATTGCAGGCAGTGGGAATTGCTGTATGGCATGTAAGTGGCAACAGCAATGTACTTGCTAGCTTTGAGTGCTTGCCGAAAGATGCATGATTGTGCACCGACAAGCTAAACAAAATACCCGGAGGTGGGTTGAGATGTCTGAAAAAAAATGCCAGATCCAGCCATTGCAGGAAGGCGACGTAGAGCAGGTTATTGGATTGGATAAAAATCTGGGCGGAAGTGCTCGCCCTGAGTTTTTTAATAAACGTCTGCAGGCGATGGGGCGTTCACCAGCGACCTATATTAGCCTTGTATCCAGTATGGATGGACAGATATGTGGGTTTCTTTTTGCTCATGTTCTGCAAGGTGAATTCGGTACGCATCAACCGGTTGCGGTGATTGACGCACTGGGTGTACAGCCTGGCGAACAGGGATCAGGTGTCGGCATGATGCTGATGAATGCCCTTAAAGCTGAGGCAAAGAAACGTGGTTGTGGCTCTCTGCAGACGCAGGCTGATTGGCATCAGCAGGAGTTGCTGGCCTTTTTTGCCAATGCCGAATTTGCTTTGGCGGCACGTAACGTGCTGACCCGTGATACCAGTCCGCTTGCATTGGATGAAGAGGATGATATTGGTCTCCGCCCTGTGCGCTCACTGGCTGAGACTGATCTCGATTCAATTCGTCGTATCGACAGACATATCACCAATGAAGACCGCTCGACCTATCTACAGCAGAAGGTCTCAGAGGTTATTTCTGATAGCGGTATTCGTGTCTCCATGGTGGCTGAGCAGGATGGTATGGTTGCCGGCTTTGTCATGGCGCGGGTTGATTATGGTAGCTTTGGTCGGGCAGACTCAACCGCCGTTGTAGATACACTGGGCGTTGGACCTGAATATAAAGGCAGCGGTATAGGTTCCGCCCTGATGGCGCAGTTGATGGATAACCTGGCGTCACTGCAGGTCGAGAATGTACGCACTGAGGTGGAGTGGGAGAACTTTGATCTGAATCGTTTCCTCTCCAGCGCAGGCTTCCGTCCTGCTCAGGAGTTGTCACTCTCCTGTGCGATCTGAGGCTGCTGTCATGTGGAACTTTACTGGCCGAAAGGCGATTGTTACCGGAGGTGCCAGCGGCATCGGCAGGACTATCGCCGAAATGCTGGAACAGGCTGGCGCTGAAGTGCATGTGTTTGATCTGAGCATGGGTGACGCAGAATCGTCACCTGGCACCTTCCATGAGGTCAATATCGGTGACCCGGCAAGCGTTCAGGCCGCAGTTGATTCATTACCCAATGATGTAACGCTGTTGGTTAATAATGCGGGAATTACCCGGGATAAGAGCATTGCCAAGATGAGTGATGATGAATGGAGTTCTGTCATCAATATCAACCTGGGTGGCGCCTTTTATCTGATCCGGGCATTGGCACCACGCCTGCGTGAACAGGGTTATGGACGCATTGTTAATATCACTTCGATCAATGGCATGCGTGGGAAGTTCGGGCAGGCCAACTACAGTTCAGCCAAGGCCGGGATGATCGGGTTGACCAAGACTGCAGCCCGTGAATTAGGTGGTAAAGGTGTTACCGTCAATGCGGTGGCTCCCGGTATGGTGCTAACCGAGATGGCCAAAAAACTTCCTCCCGAGTTTTTGCAGAAGGCACTGGATGAAACAGTGCTGAAAGAGCTGGCTACACCTGAAGATATCGCCAATGCCGTACTGTTCCTGTTGTCGGATGCGGCGCGTATGATTACTGGTGAAGTGATTAAAGTAGACAGTGGGCAGTATATTTAGCTCGGTAGGGTGGGCACGCTTTTTTGCCCACACAAGAAGGTGCGGCACGGGACAAAGTGGTGGGCGCGAACGACGTGCCCACCCTACGTGATGGTTCAACTTAACAATTGATAGAGACGCAGGGTGGATAAGCGTAGCGCATCCACCATTCTCAGATAACCGGAAGAGTGGCTATGAATTCAAAAACCCAGGCAAGAGCCCCATTCAAGTGGGAAGATCCACTGCTGCTTGATCAGCAGCTGACGGAAGAAGAGCGGATGGTGCGAGATACCGCGCATAAGTACTGTCAGGAACAGTTGATGCCGCGCGTACTGATGGCCAATCGCAATGAAGTATTTGATCGCGAGATCATGAATGAGATGGGTGAGCTGGGTCTGCTTGGCTGCACCATTGACGGCTATGATTGCGCCGGACTTAATTATGTCTCTTATGGTTTGATTGCCCGTGAAGTTGAGCGTGTTGACTCTGGTTATCGTTCAGCCATGAGTGTGCAATCCAGCTTGGTCATGCATCCCATCTATGCCTATGGCACAGAAGAGCAGCGCGAAAAATACCTGCCAAAACTCGCTACGGGAGAACTGGTTGGTTGCTTTGGTCTGACAGAGCCTGATCACGGTTCTGATCCGGCTGGCATGAAGACGCGCGCAAGAACTGTTGATGGTGGCTATTCGCTATCTGGTTCCAAAATGTGGATCACCAACTCACCCATCGCTGATGTTTTTGTGGTCTGGGCCAAGGATGATGAGGGTGTCATTCGCGGTTTTATTCTGGAGAAGGGGATGAAAGGCCTCTCGGCTCCAAAGATTGAAGGCAAGTTTTCACTGCGTGCATCTATCACCGGTGAAATAGTCATGGATGAGGTATTTGTACCAGCCGACAATCTGCTGCCGAATGTAAAAGGCCTCTCTGGCCCCTTTGGTTGTCTTAACCGCGCACGCTATGGTATCGCCTGGGGTGTTCTGGGTGCAGCAGAGGATAGCTGGCATCGTGCACGTACTTACACGCTGGATCGTAAGCAGTTTGGTCGTCCATTGGCAGCCAATCAGCTTATCCAATTAAAACTGGCGAACATGCAGACAGAGATAACGCTGGGTCTGCAGGGTTGCCTGCAGCTTGGTCGCTTGTTTGATGAGGGTAATGCCGCGCCTGAAGCGATCTCCATGATGAAACGTAACAACGCTGGCAAGGCGTTGGATATTGCACGTATCGCCCGTGATATGCATGGCGGTAATGGTGTCTCTGATGAGTTCCATGTGATTCGTCATGTCATGAATCTTGAGGCTGTCAATACCTATGAGGGTACTCATGATGTACACGCGCTTATCCTTGGGCGCGCCCAGACCGGAATCCAGGCGTTTGCGCCATAGATTGTTCTAGAAAATGCAAGACCTATCAGCTCACTCTATGCATCGGGTGAGCTGATACCGCTCATGTTGTTCTCCTATTCTCTCTTTGGGTGCCTTTAAATGGCACCCTTTTTTTTATCCGTGAAATAGTTACATAAGAAACAAAGTGCGCGTTTATGAGAAAAGTCAGCCGTAAAACGTGATACAGATAACGAAAATCAGTGAAATGAACTGTACTGAAAAAAAGTATGGATTCTATGCTTAGGGCTGGGGATCTATTCAATAATAAATTAAAGGAGGATGGGGTGAAAACCATTTCATTGAAATACCGCATGATGCTTCTGGCCATGTTACCAACACTGTTGGTGAGCATCGCCATATCGAGTTTTGCAATCTATGAAACACGGAATTTTGGGGAGCTGAATAATGCGACATTCCGTGATCAAATGTTAACGCTACGGCGCAATGAACTGCATAGCTACACCAATTTGGCAGAGTCTGCTATTGATGCTCAATACAATAATTCTATTACGGCACCACAACAGGCTCAGGAAGAGGCCAAGGGAATCATACGCAAACTGAGTTATGGCCAAAGTGGTTATTTCTTTGTCAATGACTATAGTGGGAACACATTGGTTCATGGCGCCAAACCTGCCTTGGAAGGGCGTAATCTATGGGACCTGAAAAGCAAAGATAATAAGTTCCTGATTCGCGATATTGATCAGGCAGCTAAGGATGGAACAGGTTTTACTGAATACATGTGGGATAAACCCGGTTTCCCTGATCCGGTAGGCAAGGTCAGTTATGTCAAGACACTGCCCAAGTGGGACTGGATTATTGGCACAGGTCTCTACACCGATGATATTGATGCGGTACATGCCAGGTTGAATCAGGAGCTGGATAATAATCTGAACCAAAGCACTTTGGTTTTCCTTGGGCTGTCCGGCGGCTCACTGCTGTTTGCCGCGCTGCTATTTGGGCGTCTGACATTAAGGGAAGGTGGTAGTGCTGATCACAAACTGAAAGCACTCTCTGACCAGGTCAATCGGGCACAGGAACATGAGAGACAAGCGATTGCAGCTGAAATTGAAGACAGTGTTGAAGAGCATTTGATTGGGCTGAAAAATCGATTGCCTGAGCTAATGGCTGATAAGGGGGTAAGTGATGAAGTGGTCAGCTTACTCAACCATGAAATGGGTAGGGCAGTAAAAGCGATTCAGCAGATCTCCCACACACTCAATCCCAAGAGTCTTGAAGAGCACGGGCTGTCCTATGGCTTGGATATATTGTGCAAGCAGTACAATGATCGGGGTAGAGTACCGGTAAAACTCTATCAACAAGGTTTGCTGACCCAGCGCCTACCCAAAGGCGTAGAGTGGGAGCTGTATCGTGTAATACAGGATGTTATGCGGTTTGTAGAACAGAGTGAAGGCGAGGGCAAGGTAGTCGTACGTACCAGTTTCTCTGAACAGTCAGTTCAGATTTCACTGTTGGAAGATATGGTTGGTTTTGATCCGAAATCTAATAACAAAGGTGGTTCCGACATGGCTGAGATGCTGTTAAATACAGTGATTTCCCGTGTGGAAGGGATTAAAGGAGAAGTCTCTGTGTTTGGTACCAAGGGTACCGGTACACTGTTAAAGATCAAGGTCGATTTCAATGCGGAGTCGTTTGAGGGTGTGCCTGCTCTGGCTACCTGATAACTCGCGCAGTGTGGGCACGTTCTCGTGCCACACTGGCATTTATAATTACTTATCACATTGTTTTGCCTGCGCCGATATTGCAGCAACTATTGTTCAATGGATCATTAAATGTTGTTTTATCCGCGTGGGCACAAACAACGAGCCCAAACTACTGATCTTTGTTTGGACGGCTTAGTCGCGATGGGCGAGATAACGCTCCCGGTCCTCGGGGGTGTTGATGTTGAGGAAGGTATCGGGAGCGTCGGAGAAGTCGACAGTGACGGTGTTGTGTTTGGCATACCACCAATCGATCTTTCGTTCACCGGCTTGCAGGAAGGCTTCCAGGCTCGGTTGCAGGCGTGTGGCGATGAGTGCATAGACCGGTTGCATGCGGTTGCCGTCATGGGCCACTGCGATGTCGGCATCAGCAGCTTGTTGCGCTTTACGTAGGCGTTCGATCAGGTTATCAGGAAGGCAGGGGCCGTCGCAGGGCAGGGTAACAATGAAGTCGGTATCCACTTGTTGCATGACGGCGAGAAAGCCAGCCAGGGGTCCTTGAAAGTCGCTGAGCGTGTCACTGATTACCGGGTGGCCGAAGCGGGCATACTGCTCCAGGTTGCGGTTGGCGTTAATCACCACTTGGTCGACCTGAGGTTGGATGCGCTCCAGCACATGGGCGATCAGTGGCCGGCCGTCCAGATCGATAAGTCCCTTATCTTCCCCTCCCATTCTACGGGCCATGCCGCCAGCAAGGATGACTGCGGTAATTTGGTTTGATGATGAATCGCTGGTCATGATTTTTTCGCTTTCCGGATGGTTTTGGGCGGCTGGTCAAACAGGAACTGTTCAGCTCCATGATAGAGCAGAAAATGTTCACCTTTGGCGCGCGCCACCAGGGTCACCCCCAGTTTTTGTGCCAGCTCGAGACCCATCTGCGTGACACCTGATCTGGATAACAGTATGGGTATGCCCATTTGCGCTACCTTGATTACCATCTCTGATGTCAGCCGTCCGGTTGTATAGAAGATCTTGTCATGACCAGCGGTATGGTTCATCCACATATGACCAGCGATGGTATCGACGGCATTATGGCGACCTACTTCTTCGACGAAATGGAGAATCTCCGTGCCTTTGCAGAGTGCGCAACCGTGCACGGCACCGGCTCGACGATAGATTTCGTTGTATTGATCCAGTGATTTCAGCAACCCATAGATGAGGGATTGTTTCAGTACAGTCTCGGGCAGTTTGATCTTCTCCAGATCATCCATCAGATCGCCAAAAACAGTACCTTGCCCGCAGCCAGTGGTTACGGTCTTGCGGCTGAGTTTCTGTTCAATGTCAGCGATCGGTTCCCGGGTTTGCACGGCCGCGGTGCTGGTCTCCCAGTCGACCTGAATCGCTTCTATCTGATCCATCTGCTGGATCAGTCGCTGATTACGCAACCAGCCGAGCACCAGCATCTCTGGTTGTGACCCGAGTGTCATGAGTGTGACCAATTCACGTTTATTCAGATAGAGCGTCAAGGCGCGCTCGGCGGCAATATGACCTTCCCGGGTATGCCCCTGCTCATCCAGTGAAGAGACAGCGATGGTCGAGTCAAGTCCGGCATCGGTCAGCATCAGGGTGACCTTAGGAGATGGCTGTATGGTTTCGTCTGTCATGGAGCTGGGGTTCCCAAATCATTCTGCGTTGTGATCGAGTAGAGGAGGCTGCCTTGAGCACAGACCCATTAGAGGTTAATTATGCCATAGAAATTTGAGCGGACAGAGAGTCCATATCCCCCTCAAGTAAAGTGGTTTACTGCAGCTATCGGGTTCGCGGATAGCAGGTATACTTCAGTAGATGATGAGACAGATGGATAAACATCTGTTCGACGAGAGTGATCAATACGATTGGATAGATAGCGATGAGTAACTCACTGTTCTTGAGGTTTAGACTGCCACTTTTTCTGGTTCTCCTTCTGCTCGGCGGGCTGTTTTTTACAGTCGCTGCACAGGCTGCAGAGGGAAAAGCGGGTATTGCATCAGCACATCCGCTTGCCACTGAGGCCGGTATGGCTATTTTGAATCAGGGCGGGAATGCCTTTGATGCGGCTATCACCGTAGCGGCTGTGCTGGCAGTTGTAGAGCCTTACAGCTCCGGTATGGGGGGCGGGGGCTTCTGGATGCTGCACCGTGCGAAGGATGGTATGGAGGTGATGCTGGATGGTCGGGAACGCGCACCACTGGCCGCACATCGCGATCTTTACCTGGATCAGCAGGGAGAGGTCATTCCTGGGCTGTCAGTGAATGGACCACTCGCAGCGGGTATACCCGGTCAGCCCGCTGCGCTGGCCCATCTGGCCTTGCTATATGGCCGCTTATCATTAAGCCAGACGTTGGCACCTGCTATACATCTTGCCCGAGAGGGCTTTCCCGTTGATGAGCACTACCGGCGCATGGCCCAGTGGCGGCTGGCGCAGCTGCAGCGCTGGCCTGGCGCGCAAAATCAGTTTTTACAACAAGGGGTTGTCCCTGTGGCGGGCCATCTGCTCAAACAGCCGGATCTGGCTGATACGTTGATGCAGATGGCAGAACAGGGCCATGACGGTTTTTATCGGGGTGGTGTAGCAGAGCGTCTGGTTAACGGTGTGCGAGAGGCAGGTGGTATCTGGACACTGGATGATCTGGCGCAATACCGGATTATGGAGCGGAAGCCGATACGGGGTGAATACCGGGGCATGACGATTACCAGTGCGGCACCTCCCTCCTCGGGGGGGATTGTTCTGCTCAGTATGCTTAATCAACTGGCCCAGTTCAAACTGGAGAAATTACCGTCGTTGGAACAGAAGCACCTGATCATTGAAGTGATGCGCCGCGCCTATCGTGATCGTGCCGAGTATCTGGGCGATCCGGATTTTGTCTCAATTCCGGTCAAACGGTTGATTGATACAGATTATGCGGCCGGTCTGACACGTAGTATTCAACTGGATGCAGCGACACCCAGTCGGGTTACGCCACCACACGATTATGCAGAGGGGCGGGATACCACGCACTACTCCATTGTCGATGCTGAAGGTAATCGGGTCTCAGCAACGTTGAGTATCAACTATCCGTTTGGTTCCTGTTTTGTTGTGCCGGGTACCGGGATTCTATTGAATGATGAGATGGATGATTTTTCGGCTCGTCCGGGTACACCCAATGTTTATGGGCTGGTAGGAGGGGAAGCCAACGCCATTGCACCTGGGAAACGGATGTTATCCAGTATGACCCCAACCTTTGTTGAGACTGAAGCGGGTGTGGCAGTGCTTGGAACCCCCGGAGGTAGCCGGATTATCAGCATGTTGCTGCACGGGGTTTTGGCTCTGGCAGAAGGCAAGGACCCAGTAGAGTGGGTGAGCCGTCCACGCTATCACCACCAGTATCTGCCGGATGAGGTTCAGTTCGAGCCCGAAGCCCTGACGCCACAAGAGCAGCAACAGTTGAATGCACTGGGACATAAACTGAAACCCCTGGATTCGAGTTATGGCAATATGCAAGCCCTGTTTTGGGATAAGAAGAGTGGACGAGTGAGCGGTGCCAGTGATCCCCGCGGGCTGGGCAAGACCGTGGTGCAGTAGCCTGTTGTCTTGACAATTTTTAACCGCCCCCTATCCTTGTGGCCTCGGTGCTTTATCCATTAACCCCCCAAGCGAACTAGGCGATATTTTGCGAACACTGGCTATCCTCTGCATACTGGGCATGCTGTCTCCCAATCTGCTGCTGGCGGGTAAATATCGTCAGGCGGCTTACCTCACCAATCTCTATTTTGCCAATAAACTGCAGCAAGAGAGTGGTTTTGTACAACCCGATAAGGTGTTTAATAAGCTCAAGGCGAGCGATAAAGATGTCGGCGCTTTTCTGGTTCTTAATCTGGTTGTGGAGAAGGGTGAGCATCAGCTTGAGGTGGACATTCTTGATCGTGATGGTACGCTTTTCGATAAGCTGAAATTTGACCCGGTGTTGGCTAGTCAGGATGACTGGGTCTACACTGCCACGGGCCAATTTGGTGGCGAACTTCCAACAGGCGGAATCTTTTTCAAGATCTATGATAGTCATGATGGTGGTGCAAAAGAGGTGATCGGTACGTTTCGACTGATGACCGCAGAATGGTAGTAAATGTGAGGAGATTAAGTTATGCAATTCAGCCCTTGTAAAGGCGGCGACTTCTGTAGTCAGGAAGGCACTCACTGTTCAGGTTGCGGTCGCAGCCATGAAGAGATTGCCAAGACCCGCGATCTGGTTTTTGCGGTGACTCAGTTTGCGATGCAGATGGGTTATGAAAATGTTGAAGATTTCACGGCGTTTGTGGGTGAGAAGGCGGCGAGAAATGTGAGGAAGCAGCAACAGATGAGCCAGATGGGTGGTATTGGTATTCCGATTGGCAAGTGATGTTTTTTTATTGTGTCTTGCGATATTTAGTTTGCAGGGAGGCGAGCCTCTTTATGAGTTTATATTTCACACGGCCTTCGATTCTTAGTGAGGTAGGTCGGTAATTTCCATAGATCAAAAGCTTTTTTTGTGTCGCTACGCGATGTTTTTTAATGGGGGTCCCGGCCCCCTTCGCCGTGTTACTTTTACGGGCAAAAGTAACCAAAGCCCTCGCTCCACCCCACCACCCCTGCGGGGTTCCCTGCGTTTCTCGCCAAGTACGGGGCGCGTATAACTCGCCGCTAAAGCGGCTCAAACAGATACGCGCCTTTATCCGTACCCGGCTGCGATACTCGGTGGTGTGGAAGTCGCAAAGCGGTGGTGCACCACGAGCTTTGCTTTTCGAAAAAAGAACTTGAGATAATACCACCCTCGATCTTTTTCCCTCCGACCTGTCGAGCATCGCAGGGGTGAGCGGAAGCAAGCGCTCATTTGTCTGAGCCGCTTTAGCGGCGAGTTTATGAGCGCGCCGATCACTCCGAGAAGCGCAGAGGACTCGAAGTGCAGGGCGATGGGGAGAGACTTTTGGGTACTTTTGGTCACAAAAGTAGCTCGCAAAGGCCGTGGGCCGTGTGAAATAGATTTTGTATGTGGGTGATTAAGTTCTTCTTCTTGTGTCGCTACGCGCTGTTATTTTGATGGGGGTCCCGGCCCCCTTCGCCGTGTTACTTATACGGGCAAAAGTAACCAAAGCCCTCGCTCCACCCCACCACCCCTGCGGGGTTCCCTGCGTTTCTCGCCAGGCACGGGGCGCGTATAACTCGCCGCTAAAGCGGCTCAAACAGATACGCGCCTTTATCCGTACCCGGCTGCGATACTCGGTGGTGTGGAAGTCGCAAAGCGGTGGTGCACCACGAGCTTTGCTTTTTCGAAAAAAGAACTTGAGATAATACCACCCTCGATCTGTTCCCCTCCGACCTGTCGAGCATCGCAGGGGTGAGCGGAAGCAAGCGCTCATTTGTCTGAGCCGCTTTAAGGGCGAGTTTATGAGCGCGCCGATCACTCCGAGAAGCGCAGAGGACCCGAAGGGCAGGGCGATGGGGAGAGACTTTTGGGTACTTTTGGTCACAAAAGTAGCTCGCAAAGGCCGTAGGCCGTGTGAAATAGTCAGTTATTCTGCATAAATAAAAAAACCTT
>VMRY01000030.1 GCA_007713595.1 Sedimenticola thiotaurini | reverse complement strand
ATCGTCAGTTCAGCAAAATCGGGCTGGCCGGTCTTGGGGCAGAGGCAGGTAAATTCAGGTACTTCGATACGGATCGTATAATCGCGATCTGGCTGTGGGTTCTCGAAGGTTTCCAGTGACTTGCTGGGTTGGCTTGACATGTTCGATTGTTCTCGATCTGTGGAAGAAATTCGGCGATTATACGGGAGATGACAACTTGTCTAAAGTAAGCATCACAGCTTACTGAGCAAATATTATGCAGCAAGAATAATATAGCTTATTAAACAATAAGATAAATACACTATTTAAAGTTAAATAACCGGACTTGGTTCTCTTGTAACCAAGTGCACCTATCTGTATGTTACCGACCTATGCGCTTAGAAAAAATCAAACTGGCCGGATTTAAATCCTTTGTCGATCCGACGACCGTTAACATCCCCAGTAATCTGGTTGGCATTGTTGGCCCCAATGGCTGTGGTAAATCCAACGTCATCGATGCTGTACGCTGGGTGATGGGTGAAAGCTCGGCCAAGATGCTACGTGGCGAATCGATGGCGGATGTCATCTTTAACGGTTCAACCAGTCGTAAGCCGGTAGGCACAGCCAGTATCGAACTGGTGTTTGATAACAGTGACGGTACCGCCGGTGGGCAATACGCCCAGTACAGTACAATTTCAGTGAAGCGGCAGGTCTCCCGGGATGGTCAATCCAACTACCTGATGAATGGCGTTCGCTGCCGACGTCGGGATATCACCGACCTGTTTTTGGGTACGGGTCTGGGACCCCGCAGTTACTCTATTATTGAGCAGGGCATGATTTCCCGGCTAATTGAGGCGCGGCCTGAAGATTTGCGTGCCTTTCTTGAAGAGGCTGCAGGGATATCCAAATACAAGGAGCGACGCCGGGATACGGAAAATCGAATCCGCCGGACCAAAGAGAATCTGGATCGACTCACCGATCTGCGCGACGAGATCGCGAAGCAGTTACAACATCTGCAGCGGCAGGCGACAACCGCCGAGCGTTATAAAGAGTACAAAGAGCAGGAACGTCGTTTACAGGCGGAGCTGCTTGCCTTGCGCTGGCGCACCATGGATGAAGATCTGTCACGCCGCGACAGAGATATCCTGGAAAAAGAGACCGACCTTGAAGCGGCCATCGCCAAACAGCGGCGACTCGAATCTGAAATCGAACGGGATCGCACTGGCCATGCCGAAGCCAATGATAATTTCAATGAAGTACAGGGACGATTTTATGCGGTTGGCAGTGATATTGCCCGCCTGGAGCAGTCTATTCAATATGCCAAGGATAGTCGTGCCCAGTTCGAGCATGATCTGCACCAGACGGAGCAGGCCTGGCAGGAGTCTACCGACCATCGTCAACATGATGAGGCACGTCTTGAAGAGCTGAACGCCACTCTGGAAGAGCAGGAACCCCTGCTAGAACAGGCGCGTGAGATAGAGCTGGTATCCAATGAGCGGCTGGACGAGGCGGAACAAGCCATGCAAGCCTGGCAGAATGAGTGGGAGCAGTTTAATCGCCAGGCCGCAGAGCCAGCCCAGACGGCGCAGGTTGAGCGCACCCGCATCAATCATCTGGATGAAAAGAGCAACCAGGTTCAAAAACGACTTGAGCGCTTTCATGAGGAGATGCAACGCCTGAATGATCAGCAGTTACTGGAGAGTATCAGTGAGCTGGAATCTCAGGAGCAGGAGAGAGAAGGGCAGGTCGAGCTACAGCAGGAGCGTCTTGCATCAGAGGCGGAGCGGATCATTGCCATTCGCCAAGCGAATCATGAAGCAGGCAACAGTCTTGATCAGGCACGTGCAAAGCTGCAGACCGCCCGCGGTCGCTACGCTTCCCTTGAGGCGCTGCAACAAGCGGCTCTCGGCAAGCAGGAGCACGCAGTAACCGAATGGCTGGAGACCCAGGGTCTGGGTCAGGCGTCCCGTTTGGCACAGAATATCGAGGTGGAATCAGGCTGGCAACGCGCTGTTGAAACGGTACTTGGGTTTCATCTTCAATCGGTTTGTATCGATAACTTGGATGATCTGCAATCGGTACTGGAAACATTGGAGACCGGTAGCCTTACTCTGTTTGATACCACTATTTCGAATAATACTGCCGCCCCCGCACCTGATGCCCTGCTCAGCCGTGTAACAGCCCCCTGGTCACTGGCCGGTCTGCTGCAAGGTGTCAAGACGGTATCCGGGGTGTCAGAGGCCTATGCCAAGCGATCATCCCTTAAGCAGGGCGAATCCCTGATCACGCCTGAAGGTGTCTGGATAGGCAGCAACTGGTTGCGCATCAGTCGCGGTGAGGATGAGACTTCCGGCGTTCTGGCTCGTGAGCAGGAGATCCGGGAACTGGGTGAACTCATAGAGCAACTCGATCAACAGGTTGAGAGCTCCGCTGCCGCGCTGTCAGAGGGACGCACCCAATTACAGCTGGCGGAGCAGACAAAAGAGCAGGTACAACAGCAATTAAACGAGATCAATCGTGGGCTCTCTGAATTACGTGCCACCCTCTCAGGTAAAAAGGCCCGTGCCGAGCACCTGAAAAATCGGGGTGAGACCATACAGCGCGATATGGATGAGTTGAGCACTCAGGCGGAAGAGGATAAGGAAGAGCTGGAGATGTCCAGGGCCCGGTTGCATGCCGCCCTTGAAGAGATGGAGACACTGGGTGAGCGGCGAGAGCAGTTGATTCAACAGCGTGAAGCCTTAAGTCAGCAGTTGAATGAGATCAGAGAAGAGACATCCAGGCAGCGCAATCAGGCGCACTCGATTGCATTGCAGATTGAATCAATGCGCAGTTCCCAGTCCTCTCTGACCCAGAGTCTGGAGCGTATGCAGGGACAGTTGGCCCACCTCACACTGCGGCGCGATGAGTTGATCCAATCATTGGAAGAGGGGCAGATGCCGTTGCTGGAAAATCAGCAGGCACTCGAGCTTAAACTTGCCTTGCGGATTGAAGTAGAAGCTGAGCTGGCCAAGGTTAGATCCACTCTGGAAGAGATTGATGCGGCCGTCCGACGACTTGAGCAGGAGCGGTCTGGCGCTGAACAGGAAGTGCTTAAGCAGCGCACTGCTCTGGATCAGGCACGCATGAGTCGCCAGGAGGTGCTGATCCGCTGTAAGACCGTCGAAGAACAGTTGAAAGAGACGGATTTACAGCGTGAGCAGCTGTTCCTCGATATGCCGGGTGAGGCAACAGTTGATGAATGGATGCAGAAGGTGGAGCAGATGGATCTACGCATTCGCCGTTTGGGACCGATCAACCTGGCTGCAATCGATGAGTTCCAGGAGCAGTCTGAGCGTATGAATTACCTGGATGCTCAGCACGCGGATATTACCGAATCCCTGGAAACCCTGGAAAATGCCATTCGCAAAATAGACCGTGAGACGCGTACCCGCTTCAAGGAGACCTTCGATAAGGTCAATACAGGTCTGCAGGAGAAATTCCCGAAACTGTTTGGTGGCGGGCATGCCTATCTGCAGCTAACGGGTGAAGATCTGCTGGATACCGGCGTTACCGTGATGGCTCGGCCACCAGGAAAACGTAATTCCAGTATTCATCTGCTCTCCGGTGGTGAGAAAGCATTGACGGCGGTTGCCTTGGTGTTCGCGATTTTTGAATTGAATCCCGCACCGTTCTGTATGCTTGATGAGGTGGATGCGCCACTGGATGATGCCAATGTCGGCCGTTTTTGCGAATTGGTGAAATCGATGTCTGAACAGGTACAGTTCATCTTTATCAGTCATAACAAGATCACTATGGAGATCGCGAATCAGCTCACTGGCGTGACCATGCATGAGCCAGGCGTTTCGCGACTGGTGTCAGTGGACATCTCCGAAGCGGCAGAACTGGCTGCCATGTAGCGCCATGGGTCTGTGAGAAAGGGATATTAACTGAAAGAACCGGGCGGTAAGATAATGCAGCGTAATAAACACAACTGAATTGATAGAAGAATGGATGCCGATATACTTCGTCTGATCTTGTTTCTGGCCGGTGTGGGGCTGATTCTGGGGATCTACCTCTGGGATCGCCATAAGAAGGTCAATGCCAAGGTGCATGCCATACGCAAAGCACAACTGGGTGAAGCTATTCCCAATCGCACAGATGTGATCGAAAAGATTGATGAAAAACGCCTTGATCCGAGTTGGCAGGATGAAGACTACGCGATGGATTCAGAATCGATTGAAGTAGATGATCCGAATCGTTTTGCCGCCGAGTTAGACGATGATCTGGATGAAGAGCTTAAACAGCTCGATTCCATAGCACATGAATCTGAGCCGGATGCGTCTGCGATTGATCGTCAGGTGGCGTTCTCATTTACCGCTGATGACTCCCTGGATGAACCTGAAGAATTACTGCAAGAGGGACTACCTGGTCTGATTCTGCAGATCAATGTGGTGGCATCCAATGGCCACTTCTCGGGTGATGCGATTATGCGCGTGGCTCGTGATGTGGAGCTCAAGCACGGCGATATGAATATCTTTCATCGGTATGCCTCTGATGAGGCCAATGCGCGCGTCGTATTCAGCATGGCCAGTCTGGTTGAGCCTGGGATATTTCCACTGGATCAGATGGATACATTTTCAACACCTGGTCTGGTGCTGTTTGGTCAACTGCCAGGGCCGAAAGATGGCCTGGCCGCCTTTTCTGACATGTTGTTTACCGCCGAGCGTCTTGCTGCTCTGCTGGATGGGGAGTTGCAGGATGAGACACACAGTGCCCTAAGTAAGCAGACCATTGAGCATATCCGCGAGAAAATCCTTGAACACCGTCGCCAGGTCCAGTTAGCACTGAGTAAACGATGACCATTCCTGCCTCCGCTATGAGTCGCGCGGTTGAACTGCGCGACCTTATCAATTTGCATAATTATCACTATTACGCGCTGGATGATCCGCAGATTCCTGACAGTGAGTACGATCGGTTACTAAGAGAGCTTCAGGATCTTGAGTCTCAGTACCCTGATTTAGTAACTTCCGAATCGCCTACGCAGCGTGTGGGTGCCCTGCCGTTGGATGGCTTTGGTGAGGTAACACACCGGGTGCCCATGCTGTCACTCGATAATGCCTTTACAGATACGGA
This sequence comes from Sedimenticola thiotaurini, assembly GCA_007713595.1. GTDB lineage: Bacteria > Pseudomonadota > Gammaproteobacteria > Chromatiales > Chromatiaceae > Sedimenticola > Sedimenticola thiotaurini_A. The sequence continues at coordinate 6,280 of VMRY01000030.1, read as the reverse complement.
GATGCAGGATTTTGATCGTCGGGTAAGGGAGCGACTGGACTATAGCGAAGCGGTTCTCTACGCGGCAGAACCGAAGCTGGATGGGCTGGCCATCAGTCTGCGCTATGAGGGAGGTGTCCTGGTACAGGCGGCCACCCGAGGAGATGGCAGCAAGGGTGAAGATGTAACGCTGAATGTGCGCACCATTCCTTCGGTTCCACTGCGACTGATTGGTGACGACTGGCCTGAGGTGCTGGAGGTTCGCGGAGAAATCTACATGCCGCTGGCAGGTTTTAATCAGCTCAATATTCGTGCCCAGGCCAGTGGTGAAAAGGGTTTTGCCAATCCCAGAAATGCAGCTGCAGGCTCTTTGCGCCAACTCGACCCCCGCATTACTGCCCAACGGCCGCTGGCCATGTACTGCTATGGTTTTGGTGAGATCTCCAGTGGGCCGCTTGCCGATACCCAAAGCGAAGGTATTAAGCGACTGACCGACTGGGGCCTGAGAATCTCGCCCGAGATGCGTGTGGTCAAGGGTGTGGAGGGTTGCCTTGACTATTATAGGCAGATGGGTGAGAGACGAGCTTCTCTTGATTACGATATCGACGGTGTTGTATTCAAAGTGGATAGTCTCGATCAGCAGCGGCAACTGGGTTTTGTTTCCCGTGCACCACGCTGGGCCATCGCTCAGAAATTTCCTGCCCAGGAAGAGATGACTGAGCTACTGGCGATAGATATTCAGGTTGGCCGAACCGGTGCCTTGACGCCGGTTGCCAGACTACAGCCCGTTACTGTCGCTGGCGTTACCGTCACCAATGCCACATTACACAATGAAGATGAGATTAAGCGCAAGGATATCCGCGTGGGAGATACCGTCATCATTCGTCGGGCAGGTGATGTGATACCTCAGGTCGTGCGTAGCATTGCTGAGCGGCGACCCGCAAATGCACTGCCTTTCGTGATGCCTGATCACTGTCCGGAGTGTGGCTCAGATGTGATCAGGGATGAAGCAGAAGCGACGATTCGCTGCAGTGGCGGTCTGTTCTGTCCGGCACAACGACGTCAAGCAATAAAGCACTTTGCTGCCAGGCGAGCCATGGATGTAGAAGGGTTGGGCGACAAACTGGTTGATCAATTGGTCGCTGTGGGTTTGGTTGAAACGCCAGCGGACCTCTACAAACTGACGTTGCCAGCTGTTGAGGGACTGGAACGCATGGGCAGGAAATCAGCTGAGAATCTGCTTCAGGCATTGGAAAAGAGCAAGCAGACTACCTTCGGACGATTTTTATTTGCACTGGGGATTCGCGAGGTGGGGGAGGCGACCGCCAATGCACTGGCAAAGCATTATGGAACCCTGGATCAACTGATGCAGGCAGATACAGAGGCGCTTCAGCAGGTCTCGGATGTCGGTCCGATTGTCGCAGAACATCTGGTCACTTTTTTTAAGCAGCCGCACAACCAGGAGGTTATTCAGGCGTTACTGGATGCCGGTGTGGAGTGGGAGCCGGTCGAAATGCCGGATGTCGATTCACTTACCCTTGCGGGCAAGACATTTGTTATCACGGGGACACTCAGTCTGCCGCGAGACGAAATAAAACAGAAACTCCTCAACCTGGGGGCCAAGGTAACGGGTAGTGTTTCGAAGAAGACGGATTATCTTATTGCGGGAGAGGATGCAGGGTCGAAACGAGCAAAGGCTGAAGCCCTTGGTGTGGTCATCCTGGATGAAGATCAATTAAATGCTCTTCTCGCTGGCTGAGGCGTTCTAAAGCGTGGCCACTCAGTCAGGGTTGTTTTGTTTATTGGTAATCAGGAATACGCTAACCCATTGTTTATCCATAGGGTTTGATATTTACTTGAGGCGTAAATAAGGCTAAGCTGGGCGGCCTTTTCCTTCCTTATGCAAGTTCTGGAGACTCCATTGAGTTCAACCGAAAATCTGGTCTTTCATGTGCAGCCGGGCGGCGCGCTGAAAGGCACCTTCCGGGTACCGGGAGACAAGTCTATTTCCCATCGTTCCATCATGCTCGGCTCACTTGCCGAGGGCGTTACTCACATCAGCGGTTTTCTCGAGGGAGAGGATAGCCTGGCCACACTCAGGGCATTCAGATCACTTGGCGTATCGATAGAAGGGCCGGAAAAGGGCCAGGTAACTATCCAGGGCGTCGGAATGCATGGTCTCAAAAAGCCGCAGGCTCCTCTGGACCTGGGTAATTCAGGCACTTCCATGCGATTGCTCGCCGGACTGCTTGCGGGACAGGGTCTTGAAATTACCCTGGTAGGGGATAGTTCACTCTCAGGACGCCCGATGCGCCGGGTTACTGATCCCTTGCGAAAAATGGGTGCGATCGTGGAAACCACCGATGATGGAACAGCACCTTTAGCAATTCGTCCAGTGAAGGCACTCAAAGCAATAGATTATGAATTACCGGTAGCGAGTGCCCAGATAAAATCCTCTCTGCTGCTCGCCGGACTCTATGCTGATGGCGAAACCTGTGTGACCGAGCCCGCCCCGACACGCGACCACACGGAACGTATGCTGAAGGGATTTGGCTATCCAGTGCAACGGAGCGGAAACCGTATCTCTGTTACCGGTGGAGGCAAACTGACGGCCTGCAACATTGATGTGCCGTCCGATATCTCATCAGCCGCCTTCTTTCTGGTTGGAGCTTCCATCGCCCCGGGGTCAGATATATTACTGGAGCATGTCGGAATCAATCCCACGCGGGATGGCGTGATTAATATCCTGCGGCAGATGGGTGCGGATATCGAAATATTGAATCGACGCGATGTCGGTGGCGAACCGGTAGCTGATCTGCATGTTCGTTCAGCACAACTGCATGGTATCGATATACCCGAAGAGCAGGTTCCCCTGGCTATTGATGAATTTCCAGCACTGTTTGTCGCTGCAGCCTGTGCCGAAGGTCAGACACGCCTGACTGGTGCAGAAGAGTTGCGTGTCAAAGAGAGTGACCGTATTCAAGTGATGGCTGACGGCCTTGCTATCCTGGGCGCTGATGTCACCCCCACTGCGGATGGCATCGTCATTCAGGGCGGTACTCTTCAGGGCGGGCGAGTCAATAGTCATGGAGATCACCGTATTGCCATGTCATTTGCCATGGCAGCCCTTCGTGCCCAAGGTGCGGTTGTCATCGATGACTGTAGCAATGTGAACACCTCCTTTCCGGGTTTCACTGAATTGGCTGCAGTTGCCGGGCTTACAATCCGTGCCGTGGAGGATAATTAAATGGCCCCTGTTATCACGATTGATGGCCCCAGTGGTTCAGGGAAGGGAACGATTGCCAACAGATTGGCCACCAGGCTTGGCTGGCGTTGTCTGGACAGTGGAGCGCTCTACAGGCTGTTGGGCTATGCAGCGGAACAGGCGGGTGTAGAGCTGACCGATGGCCAGGGGCTTGCGCAACTGGCCATGGATATGGTCATCGACTTCCAGCAGGAGAAGGTTTTATTGAATGGAGACGATGTCAGCTTGGTTATACGCACTGAGCAGGCTGGAAATGCGGCCTCAAAAGTGGCGGCTCTCCCGGAAGTCAGGGCAGCGCTTTTGCAGTGGCAGCGGGCCTGTGCGGTTGATCCTGGACTGGTGGCTGACGGCAGAGATATGGGGAGCGTGGTTTTTCCTGAGGCCGATGTAAAAATCTTTTTGGATGCCAGCGCGGAAGAGCGTGCCCGCCGTCGATATAACCAGTTGATAGAGAAGGGTTTAAGTGCTAATCTAGGGAGTCTGATTGCGGAGATACGTGAGCGAGATGATCGGGATCGTAACCGCAGTGTAGCGCCACTGAAGGCTCCTGATGGTGCCTTGATAGTGGATTCGACAGCACTGACCATTGATGAAGTGCTGGAACGGGTAATGGACAGGGTCCGCGAGACACTTCCTGAACTCAAGTAAATGTTGGCCCGATAACGGGCTGTTTTTTTAACCTTAACCAACATCGACCGGCTGTAGATGCCATACACAAGTCGATATTAATCGGTTCGCCGATTAGGACTATTAACCCATGACCGAAAGCTTTGCTGAACTTTTTGAAGAGAGCGTCGCGCAAACTCAGCTGCGCACTGGTGCCATCATCGTTGGTACCGTACTGGAAATCACTAATGACGCTGTGATTGTTAATGCCGGACTCAAATCTGAAGGCGTTATTCCCAAGAGCCAGTTTTTAAGCCTGTCCGGAGAACTTGAAGTCTCCGTTGGCGATCAGGTGGAAGTTGCCCTGGATGCTGTCGAAGATGGCTTTGGTGCAACCCGCCTCTCTCGTGAAAAAGCCAAGCGTCACCACGCCTGGAAAGTACTTGAGACCGCATTTGAAGCTGAAGAGAATGTCACTGGCCGTATCAACGGCAAAGTTAAGGGCGGCTTTACTGTCGAACTTGGCGAGATTCGTGCGTTCCTCCCAGGCTCACTTGTTGATGTGCGCCCTGTTCGCGATACCACCTATCTTGAGGGTAAGGATCTCGAATTCAAGGTGATCAAATTGGATCAGCGCCGCAACAATGTTGTGGTTTCACGCCGTGCTGTGGTTGAGACCGAGTACAGCGCTGAACGCGAGGCCCTGTTAGAAAGCCTGCAGGAAGGTATCGAGATCAAGGGTATCGTCAAGAACCTGACCGATTACGGTGCGTTTGTTGATCTGGGCGGCATTGATGGCCTGCTGCACATCACTGATATGGCTTGGAAGCGTGTTAAGCATCCTTCCGAAGTAGTTGAGATCGGTGAAGAGATCAGCGTTAAGGTTCTTAAGTTTGACCGTGATAAGCAGCGCGTATCACTCGGTCTGAAACAGATGGGTGATGATCCATGGGCCAATCTGGCTCGCCGTTACCCAGAAAGCACCCGTCTCTTTGGTAAGGTAACCAACCTTGCAGATTACGGCTGTTTTGTAGAGATTGAAGAGGGCGTTGAAGGACTTGTTCACGTCTCTGAGATGGATTGGACCAACAAAAACATTCATCCCTCCAAGCTGGTTCAGCTGGGTGATGAGGTTGAGGTCATGGTTCTGGATATCGACGAAGAGCGTCGTCGCATATCCCTGGGTATGAAGCAGTGCAAAAACAACCCATGGGAAGAGTTCGCTGAAACCCACAAGAAGGGTGATCATGTCTCTGGCAAGATCAAGTCAATCACTGACTTCGGTGTCTTTATCGGTCTGGATGGTGGCATTGACGGTCTGGTTCATCTTTCTGACATCTCATGGGATGAGGGAAGTGAAGAGGGCGTTCGTGATTACAAGAAGGGTCAGGAACTGGAGACGGTTGTACTCTCTGTTGATCCAGAGCGTGAGCGTATCTCGCTGGGTATCAAACAGCTTGATAAAGATCCCTTCTCAGCTTATCTGGCTGGAAATGCCAAGGGTGACATCGTTAAGGGTGTGATCAAGGAAGTGGATAAGCGCGGCGCTGTAGTGACCTTGGCAGAAGGTATCGAAGGATATATTCGTGGCTCGGAGATCTCCAGAGAGCGTATTGAAGACGCTCGCACTGAGCTTAAGGAAGGTGATGAAGTTGAAGCACGTTTCCTCGGTGTTGATCGTAAGAATCGCACCATCACCCTTACCATAAAGGCAAAAGACTTTGCTGAAGAGCAGGCTGCAATCAAGTCCTATTCAAGTGCTCCTACCGGTACCGCCACTTTGGGTGATATGCTGAAGGCGCAAATGGACGAAGCATCTAAGAAGTGATCTACTGCCATTAGGCAATTGATCTAGGTAGCCGGAACCCGTATGGGTTCCGGCCTTACAAGGGGATTCTAAAAGAATGACAAAATCTGAACTGATTGACGTCATCGCAAAAGAACAAAGCCACCTTGCTTACCGTGACGTCGAGCTGGCTGTCAAATGCATGCTGGAGCAGATGAGTCAGACTCTTGCTTCTGGTGAGCGTATTGAGATTAGGGGTTTCGGTAGTTTTTCACTCCATTTTCGTCCACCAAGACAAGGACGTAACCCAAAGACGGGTGCATCTGTTGCCTTGGCTGGAAAATACGTCCCACACTTCAAGCCTGGAAAAGAACTGCGTGAGCGAGTCAATGAGAGCGCTGCAAGTGGTTCCAAAATAACGGGATAATCTGACAGAATTCATAATCTGGAAGCAGGGCTTCCAGATTATTTGAAGCCTGTTGTCCGGTTGATTTGCGTATCGGATAGATCTGATCTTTTGGAAAGGTTATAGAATATTCCAGGTTGGATTTCCCGTACTACTCTACTTGGTACATCTTTGGCATGATCACGTCTGAAACAGACTGGAGCATGCTCACTTCAACTTTTCAATATCATTCGATGTT
>VMRY01000148.1 GCA_007713595.1 Sedimenticola thiotaurini | reverse complement strand
GCAAAGGCGTATATGCAGTACGCCATACACCGTGCTGAAGGCTTTGTTATGGTGACCGGAAAACCGGGAACAGGTAAGACCACGCTCGTAAATGATCTTGTAGAAGGACTTTCCCATTCCAAGATAGTGGTTGCCACAATCGTTAGTACTCAGTTGGAAGCTGATGATCTCTTAAGGCTAGTGGCCTGTAGCTTTGGTTTGGACATTGATGCTCCTAATAAGGCTGTAGTATTGCAAGGCCTTTCTGTGCGACTAAGACGTCATCACGAAGAGGGAACCCGGGCACTGTTGATCATTGATGAGGCACAAGATCTTTCTGTATCAGCTCTAGAGGAACTCAGACTACTCACAAATCTTCAGCTAAATAACCAACCGTTACTTCAGATCTTTCTTGTAGGACAGGAGAATCTGCGCGACTTGGTCCAAAAACCGAGCATGGAACAGGTGCATCAACGACTGGTGGCCGCCTGTCATCTCGAGTCTCTGAATGAAGAGGATACAAAGGCCTATATTAAACATAGGCTGGATCGGGTTGGATGGAATGATGATCCTTCCATCGATGAGGGGGTATACACTGTCGCCTACCAATTCAGCAAAGGTATACCCAGACGGATTAATCTGGTCTGCAGCCGCTTTTTACTGCATGGTAGTGTTGAAGAGAAGCACCGCATTCGCGCTAGCGATGTCAGAACCGTCGTACAAGAGCTGCAGCATGAGCAGTTGACTCCAATAGGTTTTAAGGCGGAAATGCCGCCACTGAATGATCAAGATGATCTCGATGATGAGACCCAATCAGAGTCAGTGGCCGCACCACGCGAGCAAAAAGCGACGGAGAGTAGTATTAATGCATTAGCCGCTGAGGTAGTTGGCGGTTCCTCCAGAGATGATCAGGATGTTTCACTAAAGGATACATCGACCGCACCAATTGATAACAAACACGAAATTACTAAAAAGAGTGAAGCGTCTGAGACGCTCGATGAAAAGACAAATGAATCATTAGATGCGTTGGTTAATTCAGAAAATGAAAGCGCATCCTCAAGCGCGACTCTCGATAGTGCGGATGTTATTCAGGAGAATTATTTTTCACTTGGTGGTTCCCTTGATGCACCATCCGAGCCGGTACCTATTCGACCGGTTGAGAAAGTACAGACGAAAGAGTATGGCTATGGTGATCGATTTGCTAATGCTCAACGTAAAAAAGAACAATCGAAAACAACCACCCATTACTACAATGAATACCAGGTAAGTAGACAGGCTGCTACTTTAAAGCGAAAAAAGAGTGGAATGTTTACGAAGCTGTTCCTCTTTCTTTTGGTAATAAGCGTTATTTTTACCGCTATTTATGTGATACGTCCTCAGATGCTACAGAGTCAGATTAATTATCTTGAAAGTAGAGTTGGTCAGTATGTCCAACAGCTTAAAGAGCGGCTTTATGGTGCATCTGATTCATCTCATATAGATGAAGTAATAAAAAAAAACGAACAACTGAGCTCAGTCAATAGTGAAACCCCAGTACTGTCAGTCATTAGTCATGCCGATTCTTCTCCGCCTGGAACGAATAAGATAGAAGTAGAGGTGGTACAGGCGACAGTAAGCTCGCAACAGACTAAACCACAAATTGACGAAGGAAACATATCAGGTCAGGATCAGGAAAAATCAGAAAAAATTGTTCCTGATTCGAGTCAGATTCAATTGCCATATACAAATGCTATTGAATCAAAAATAGAAACTCTCTCCGATCAGGAAACAATCAAAACACCGAATTTCACAGGACAGCAAACAGAATCCATCAAGTCCGCTAATACGGTCAATGATAAAGCCCCTGTTGAAGTGGCAGAGGGTGCGTCAGCGGGTAAGCTAGATGGTCAGATATCAGCCATAACTGATAGGGCAAACGCTCGTGTGGCTGCGGTTAGTTCAACACAGTTTGGCAGTCGTGAAAAGAGCGATATGGGGATGGGTAATAAAAATAGCCTTATCCAAGATTTTCCTCAACAACAAGATACAAAGAATAAGAAAGCAGATATTAGCATTTCCAAGATGCAGGTGCTATTTAGTAGTGACAGCGCAAGGATTGAGCCCGAGTATTTTGAGAAACTCAATAAAATGGTTGTGTTATTAAAGAAAACTGAAACAGATAAGGCACGTATTACAGGTTACGCTGATGGTAGTGGCGAGTTGACTTATAATGAGAAACTTTCACTAATGCGGGCCACTGCAGTAGCCGATTATTTTCAGAAAAACGATATTCCAAGCCAACGATTAGTAGTGGAAGGACATGGTGTACTTCCTTTGCCTGATGATTCTGTTGGAAGTCACCATACAGCAATGAAGATGCAGCGTATGGTTGAGATTATTATTAGACCTTCGGTAAATTGAGAGTCAGTTAATGCATTCGCATACACAAAAATATTTGCCCTTCGAATGTGAATATTATCCAGATAATGGAATCAAATGAGTATGACTGGTGACCATTTAGCCGTCATCCCTCGATATCGCTCGCTTGTAATATCCGACGAAGAACTGGCACATACTTTTTTTGAAGAAAAGCTGGATCAGATGTTTGAAAAAGTCGAACCGGTTATGATCGACTTTGCCAGTAAAGCAGAGGCAGACAATGCCCAGACAGTTTTTTTTGATGCTATTAGTTATATTGAAAACCAGCGGGAAATTCTCACCAAAGCATTTTTTAAGGGGCTGAAAGAGGGTTTTGATGATTATATTCAGGGCCGCCCCATTGTTTATCCGCGGCCCATTATTGAAACCGATGATGCAAGCCGTATCGGCATTGTCGATAACAATGATTTAGAGATACATATTGCCATCCAGGCAATGATTACCAAGGCAAAAAATAAAAACCACCAGGCTCTATATCAGTTGGTTCAGCGACTCTCTGTGCTAAGGCAAGGAAAAAAGATAGCTGGGCATGATGTTCCTGCCTGTCCAACTCATGTTGCCACGGT
>VMRY01000162.1 GCA_007713595.1 Sedimenticola thiotaurini | reverse complement strand
GGCATTACCCGCTCGGATCTGTTGATCATCAACAAGATTGATTTGGCCCCCTATGTCGGCGCCTCTTTGGCAGTCATGGAACAAGACACACTTCGCATGCGCAAGACAAATCCGTTTGTCTTTTCGAATATGAAGACAGGCCAAGGTGTTCAGGAGATTATTGACTTTATCGAGCACCATGGAATGTTAGCAGCACCCAAAAGTGGGGTTGTACTGTAAGCTAAACAATAATTATAAACTGTCTGTACTCAGGTTTTAAACAGCCCCGTAACCGCACGCAGTGTTTCAGCCTTCTCCGCCACCGTGTTTGTGGTCAGGGCGATCTCACTGGCGGCACCCTGGCTGTCACTCACTTCAGATGCGACCTGCTCAATACTTCGACTGATCTCTCTGATGGTTGCACTCATCTGCTCAATTGCGGTTGCAATCTGTTCCGTACGCTCTGATGCCTTAGCCGTCTGTATCCGAATCTCTTCCATCGATCCCTTGGCCTCTTCCCCCAGTGTTACACCGCGGGCCGCCGCCTGTTGACCATGATTCATGGCTTCCATCGCATCACGACTGCCGCGCTGTATCTCTTCAACGGCATTCGTTATCTGAGTAGTCGCCTGCACGGTCTTGGTGGCAAGGTTTCTCACCTCATCCGCAACCACGGCAAATCCACGTCCGGCATCACCCGCCCGGGCTGCTTCAATTGCTGCATTAAGTGCCAGAAGATTGGTCTGCTCAGCAATCTCATTGATGACATCGACTACCATACCAATCTGATTGGAACGATCACCCAGGGCATTGACCATATCGGTAGCACCGTTCACCACACGAGAGATATCCTGAATGGCCTCTTCGGTACGCCCTACCAGCCGTGTACTGTCCGCACCCGCATCAGAGGTCTTCTTTGCCGAACGATTGAGATCATTGATTGTGCTTGCCACTTCATTGGCCGTTACACTCATCTCTTCCGAAGCCGCCGCGACTTGCTGTGTCTGATCAGTAATCTGCTGATTGACAGAGACCAGTCGTGCTGTTGAGTCCGACAGAGTCTGAGAGATGCCCGCCATTTCGATACTGGCATCATCCGCTTGATGGACCACTTGGCCCAATCGTTCTGCCATGCCATTAGCCGCTCGAACCAATCGACCAAACTCATCCCGGTTGTTGTCATAGCCAGACACTCTGGCCGTCAAGTCACCCTCGGCTATACGCGCAAGCAGATTGACTGTTTCAGAGAGTCCCTTGGTAATCACATTACTAATGGCAACCAGCAGCGCTACCAGCAAAACCGCTGTAATAATGGCCGCCACTATGAGCGTATAACGCGCCTGGCTGCTTATGCTATCTGAAGTATTGCGGGCCTTTGCCAACAGATTATCGGTGATAAAAGCTGCCGCATCCATCACAGTCTGTTCAATCTCAGGTGATTCAGCAAGCAGCAATTGATCAATTAATTTTAACTTCTGATAACTCGCCAGCGCCGGCTGATAAGCCTCGGCATAGGCATCCATGGCAGGAATAAAAGTCTCTTCAAACTCCAGCTCAACAATCAGTGCCTTTAACTCGGACATCGCCTGATCGAATAGTGTGCTGTCCTTGGCTTGGGATGTGGTCAGGCTATCTTTCTCTACCTCTATGACCTTGGCAAGGGTCCGCTCCATTTCAGAGAAACCTTTGACCAATGTTTCTGCGGCCGTGGCCTTCTCTCGTACAACGCCCTGCAATCCAGACATCTCATCCAGACCCAGGGTGACTCTTACCTCATACCACTCGATCAGTTTATCCACATAGGTAGAAAGCAGTCCCTGCAACTTATTCAACTGCTCATCAAGTGTTGATGACTTGATGGATTTTTCAACCTGCTCAATCTGGTTAGACTGATCAAGCCTCTGCTGCATCAGGTTATCCAGATACTGTCCGGCATTGTCTGGTTTAACGCCTTGCTTCTGCAGCGTTAGGGTGAGTATCTTCGCGTGAACATCAGCGATAACCTGTGCCGCCTGTTGCGATGCCTCCAGCTGTTTTGATGCTGCGTTCATGTCATCCAGCACATCAAATGTCACCACGCCCTGTACCGTAATACCCAGCAAGGTTAAGAGAATTACCAGGATCAGTTTCTGCTTGATAGATAAAATATTTAACATCTTACCGCCCATTCATGTTGT
>VMRY01000105.1 GCA_007713595.1 Sedimenticola thiotaurini | reverse complement strand
TGCTGGCAACAATCGCCCGCCCGGAACGGGTCGTAGCCTTGATGACCCTCGCATGCGCCACAGACTTTACCCAGCGCCTGCTTATGCCGATGTTTTCCGAGGAACAGAAACAGCAGTTGATGGAGCGTGGGAGTGTGTTAATACCGTGTGATTATGATGATCAACAGCCCTACCCCATTACACGACATCTCATTGAAGAGGGCGAAAAGCATCTTTTACTGGATAAGCCAATCCCGATCCATTGTCCGGTCAGGATGTTTCACGGCATGCAGGACCCTGATGTTCCTTGGGAGTTCAGCCGCAAGACCTGTGAACGTCTGGAGAGTAACGATGCCACGCTTACCCTCATTAAACAGGGTGATCACCGCCTATCAGAACCGGCCGATTTAGAGCTGATCCTGAACTGTCTGAGTCAGCTCTGATTGTGTCCAGTGCGTCATTCTCTCTTACCCGCAGCTGTTCTTCCAGATTAAGAACCGACTCTCGGCCCAGCACTAGATGAAACCTCAATCCAAGGCCTATCTGTTTGGTGTCAGCGCTGTTCTGCTCTGGTCGACAGTCGCCACAGCATTCAAGTTATCGCTACGGCATATGGAGCCGATACAACTGCTGTTTTATGCCAGTATCGCCTCTGTGTTCATCCTCTTTCTGGTGTTGGTCGCGCAGGGTCATCTGAAAACCGTGAAGTCAGTTCCGCGTTCCGAGCTGGTTTTCTGTGCTGGTATGGGGCTGTTAAACCCCTGTTTCTATTATTGGGTCCTGTTCAAGGCCTATGACCTGCTACCTGCGCAGGAGGCGCAGCCACTCAACTACACTTGGGCCATAACCCTGTCGATTCTGGCAGTACCCCTTCTCAAGCAGCATCTTCGCAAAATTGATCTGCTAGCAATCGGCATCAGTTACTTTGGTATTCTGGTCATCGCTACTCACGGCTCACCGTTTGCCCTTCACTTCAGTGACGGCTATGGTGTGTTGCTTGCGTTAGGCAGTACTCTGATCTGGTCACTGTTCTGGATCTTCAATACCCGTAGTCAGATTGAACCGGTGGTTGGCCTGTTCCTTAATTTTCTCTTTGCACTGCCTGTCATTGGAGTTATCACCTGGCTAACAACTGGCTTCATGATTGAGTCAGCGGATGGTCTGTACGGTGCTTTCTATGTTGGACTGTTCGAGATGGGTATCACCTTTGTGCTCTGGCTAAAGGCGCTACGTCTTACCGACAGTGCCTCTAAAGTGGCTAATCTGATCTTCCTCTCGCCCATTCTTTCCCTGTTTCTGATTCACTTCATTGTTGGTGAAGAGATTCATTGGTCCAGCGGAGCAGGACTTATCCTGATTATTGCTGGTAATGCCGTTCAGCAGATGGGCAAGAAGCGATCGCTTGCCTAAGCGGATGAAAAGGGATAGCTTCCAAATCTAATTCACAATCAGACCAGACTTATGAATGACAAACACTACATCACAGCACAGGAACTGCTAACCGATGCATTTCAGTTGGGTATTGATATCCTGCAAAGTGGATTCAAACCGGACTTTATTGTTGGCGTATGGCGAGGTGGCACACCAGTGGGTATTGCGGTGCAAGAGATCCTTGATTATTTCGATGTAAAATCAGATCACATTGCAATACGCACCTCCTCCTACACCGGTATTGGACAACGCAATAAAGAGGTCAGAGTGCATGGATTGGGGTATCTGGTCCGTAATATGGATTGGGATAGTTCGCTGTTAATTGTCGATGATGTTTTTGATAGCGGTCTGAGTCTGCAAGCGATTCTTGATACATTGAGAACAAAAACGCGCCGCAACATGCCTAAAGAGATTCGCATTGCAACACCCTGGTATAAACCTGGCAATAACCAGACCGCATTAAAACCGGATTATTACATCCATGAAACAGATCAGTGGCTGGTGTTTCCACATGAGATGAAAGGACTCGAGATGCAGGAGATTTTGTCTAACAAGCCAGAGATGCGTTCCCTGTTTGAGAGTAAGGGATTAATTTAATACGACTGATCCCGCTTCCCTGTGGGCTGTGATTGTTCCATCAGGATGGTGTAAAGCTCTCTGATTTCACCACTGATTTCCGCAATGGCAATATCGCATTGTTCGGGAGCCAAACCAGTTACTTGCCATGCACTGGGGAGTACCTGCTGTTTAATCTGTTGTAGGTCCCCTTCCCAGACCAGTGTATCTGCCAGAAGATTAGCGAGATAAATGAGATAGCATTCCAGAACATCTTCGTTGGCCTTATCCGGTGAGTGATGCCAGCGAATGGCCGAACCAATTGCGCTGGGAAACCCCCATTCCGTAGCCAGTTCAAAGCCCACATCCTGATGGCAAAAACCAAGCACTTCCCGTTCTGCGGCGGATATAAGCTCGTCTCGACCCTTGCTGATCAGCAAGATATCCCGCGATTCTATCGGTAACTGCTGGAACATCAGTAAGCGACCAATATCGTGCAGAACCCCCATCAGAAAAAGTCTCTCAGGGTGAAGTACCTGACAGTTCTTCGCCAGATTTCTGGCCAGCACACCACAGGTCAGCGAACTGTGCCAGAAGGTCTCCATATTGATCAGATTACGGGGAATATTGGTAAATACGCCGCAGGCACCTGTGAGCATCGCCAGATCGCGCAACTCTTTTGTTCCGATGATGGTGATGGCGCGTGAAATGGTATCAATTCGTCCTGGAAAGCCATAGAAGGCGCTATTTACAATCTTCAGCAACCGCGCACTCAGTCCCGCATCCTGGCTGATCACAAGCCCCATATCCAGGGCAGAGCTGGTAGGATCATCGGCCAACTGATTTATCCGTATGCAGGCCTCGGGAAGAGAGAGGAGATCTCCCGCATCGTTAATGAGTTGCCTTGGAGTCATAGAGTTCTGTATCGTTATCAAGAAATCAAGCAAGTGGCCGCTAAACCTAATCTATAATATATAGCATAACTAAAATAATACGAGGTTTTATCTCGATGGCAAAAACCAAGATCGTGTCAACAGACGATATTCTACTGATGCTCTGCAAATCAGTCACCTCTGTGCTCACAACAGCGACATCAAACGAAATTGGCTATTCGGCCATGGTACAGAAGATCAATCGGACCTGCCTGAAGCCGGATATTGGCTGCTTTGTACTGTTTGATGGGGGGTTTTCTGGTCTGGTGGTGATTAACTTTACAGCCAATGCCGCCCTTGAGCTTTATCAGGCCTATCTGTCCAACATGGGCATACCGAAGGAAGAGCTGGCAGTAAGTCACACCTCCGATGAAGTCGGCAATGTGTTGGGTGAACTGATGAACCAGATGATTGGTGATTTCATCAGTAATGTGGGTAAACAACTGCAGACGCCAATCAATCAAAATCAGCCCAAAATGTTGACAATCAATAAAGAGGTCTTGCTCTCTATCAATACAAATCTTGATCGTCCTCAGGCTAGAAGAGTTACCTTTACCACAGAGCGAAATAACATTTTCTATCTGGAACTGGCCATGGACAAGACAGAGTTCATCCAGCTTCATGAGTTTGAACAACACGAAGACTTCGATCCAGATGATATTCTTGAAGGCGAGGCCAATAAACGAGCTGCTATCGCTCAAAATGCCGCTGCTGAGAAAGCGGCGAAAGATCAGCCTTCCGATTCTGACAATCTGCTGGATGAGTTAGGCATATAATAAACAGCCAGGCAGAAACTAAGGTGCTGTTGTAACCTTAGTTTCTGCTGCCAGCTTTTTCGCCAAAGCAGTGGCCTTGGCCAGCATATCTTCCAGATACTCCAGCCGTCTCAGTGATACATTGATTTTCTCTCTGAGATCGTCACAAGGATCATCGATGATATAGAGCATATCTTCGTGAAAGAAGACCTCGAAGCTATCCAGGTAGCGTACATCCTTGTTTTTATCCAGTACCAGATTATCCAGTCCGTAAAGATCAATGACCTTATGATCAACTGTGCGAATCCGTTTGACCGCCTCTATAAACAGGCCCAGTTGCCGTCTGGCCTTGGGCAATTTTGCCATTAGTGGAATAGCATCTTCTGCGACAGCTGGATTCGCCAGATTGAACCAGGGGGTAAATGCCCGCGCAAACACCACAATATTGTGCTCACCATCAATCCGTGTGCGCACAAAAATGGCTTCCGGAATAATATCGTGTAACAGGTTTTTCAGTTGTGCATAGTCGCGCCGATAGAGCTTGGCCTCCATCGGTGAGCAGCTCAGGGTATGGCGCTTTATCACCACATCGAATGTACGATTCTTCTCTTTTTCGAAATGGTAACCGGCCGTCTGCCAGACATCGCAATGTGCACCAACTGTTGAGATCAGC
>VMRY01000118.1 GCA_007713595.1 Sedimenticola thiotaurini | reverse complement strand
GTTTTTCAGTTCTATTTGATGAAAGTTGTCAGTATTTTTTACAGATCGTTGATTTGATCAATCTAACAAGTAATTAAAAAACAATAAAAACAATAGGATACAACTTTTGGCACAGATGCTGCTTTGTATTGGGCACACGAATAAACAATTCACCATCAGGAATGAGAATGATGAAAAAGACACTACTTGCACTTAGCCTGTTAGGACTGACCGGGTCAGCTGTAGCCTCACCCTTTTATGTAGACACAGGGACAAACTGGGATGGAGCAACCACAGGGACTTCAGACAAGGTCTGTGATACCTGTACCTCATCTAAGGACGAGATTACCTATATCTATCAATCAAGTTCAACCACCACTGATACCAATGGTTCCGGTGCGCTTGACGCAGGTGATACCATCTTTACCAGCGGTGGTTTGGCTGTTGGAAGCCTTAGTAACAACGTGGTAACTGGATTCAATCCAAGCCAGAACTTCAACAATGACAATGACAATGGGTACGGCGGAAGCAATTGGCTGTTGAGCTTCAGCTTCACTGGTCTGGTCGGTACGGTTATGGAATATACCCCAGGTGTTTCATTAGAACTGGCGTACGGTCCTTATGGTAACTTTGATCTGTTCTATACTACAGACGGAGTCACCTTCTCTAACTTCATGGATATCAAAGTGACCGGTGCTGTTACCGGCAGTGGTGGCACTCTGTTGGCTGGTACGGTTGACTTTACCAATGTAGATGCGCTGCCAGTAAGTATGTACAACATGTTTAACTCGGATGGTGCAACCTGTGGCGGCTTGACTGGTTATTACGATATATGGCTGAACTGCGATGGAACCGGCCTGCCACTGTTGGAGATCAACTTCTTGGCTGACTTCAATACCAACGCATCTTCTATCGTGGTAGTTGATAATGGTGCACAGGGTGCAACCCTGAGAGGAAACCACGATGGTAGCGCAGTATTCAATGTACCTGAGCCCAGCACGCTGGCGCTGTTCGGTGGTACCTTGCTGCTGTTAGGTGCAGGCGCACGTCGCAGAAAAGCATAAGCTAGAAAGCATAGTGCAAGTAGGAAACGGGCTCTTTATGAGCCCGTTTTTTATGCATTACTTAAATAGCAAAACAAACTCACTAAACAACTTCTTATCAAAATGCGAGGCCATCTGCTGTTGCATCAGTTTCAGGGCATCGAACGGCTTCATCGCTTTCTTATAGGAACGCTCTGATGTCAGGGCATCAAATACATCGGCAATGCAGCAGATACGGGCATAGCGGTGAATCTCCTTCCCCTTGAGGCGCTTTGGATAGCCCGTCCCGTCCTCATATTCATGATGTTGCATAATGATACAACGGCATTCATCAGATAGGGCATTGGCTTTCTTGAGGATCTTAAAGCCCTGAAAGGGGTGGATTCGCATGTGTGCCATTTCGGCATCTGTCAATTTTCCTGGTTTATTGATCACTTCAGGATCAACCATTACCTTCCCGAGATCGTGCAGAAAAAAACCGGCTCCCATCTCATGGAGATCATGGGCATCAGAATTTTTGAACAGTGCTTTTGATAGCATTATGGATGTGATGCCGACATTGACTGAATGCGTGTATGTGTAGAAATCATGGGAAGTGATCCGCAGCATATTATTGGCAGTTTCATCATCAGTAAGTACAAGATCAGTGATGGATGCAATTACTTTTTTGCTGGTTACAATGTTTTCTGCAGTGGGTGTTTCAAGAAGACGCTCTATCATGGTTCTTGAATGGTTATATACTGCCTTGGCTTTCTGTTCTGAGGCCATCTTAGCATCACTCATTGCCTCGAATAAGGATTCAGGCACGAGTGTCTCTGGTTTCCATATAACCGGCACGTCCTGGTCCTTAGGATCCAGGATTATGTCTGAGGTGGAGAGATTGTCAGGATCAGCGGGCAGCGCTTTGGGATCACCTAGATCGGTGTTTATTGTGACCTGCTTGAGTCCGCACTCCCTGATTTTTTTAATTTGATCCTGATTCTTTATCAGGAAGCGGTTTTTGATGAAAGGGTGTTTGGTCCAGGAGAGTGGTAGCTCCACAAACATTCCGACGACTAACTGCTCTGTCAAAATCTCTTTGCGCATCTAGATTCCGCTGAATGATAACTTATTAAGCTACTGTTTTATCAGGAAATAATTGCGTATATTGAATCGCAATGTTTCTGCATATGTTAAGGTTTAGCGACTGTTAGCGTATAAAGTTTAGCGGCTTTAAAAAGATATTGGTTGGCCAGTGACTATTAGCTAGGGTTTTAGGATAATGACCCTATATTTTTTGAGTTTAAGGGGATTAGAGTGGAGTTATCGAATTATTTTTATCGCACACTGGTCTATTCAGATGTGAAAGGACAGGTCAGTGTGTTTGAAAAACTACCGCCTCACTCCCTTATCCCTCTGGAGCCCTGGTTGGGTCTGGTCATTCAGTTGGCCGATGGTCAACATACGCTGCAGGAGTTAATAGACTATGTCGCGAGTCGTTATCAGGGCGATGTGCCAGAAAACTACCTGAAAACGATGGGCTCAGTTATTGAAAGGCTGATTGAGTCAGGTGCGATTGCGTTATCTGAGACACCGCGTACGCTCCCCTACCATCTGTCGATGCCAAAAGAGCATCAGGATCCGCAGATGGCTGAACGCTCCATGGACGAATCCAAATACACTGAGTCTTGATGACGACTAGCAATCGACGATATTGACTGCGAGCCCCCCACGGGCTGTCTCCTTGTATTTTGTCTTCATGTCTCGGCCCGTCTCGCGCATTGTCTTAATCACTTTGTCGAGTGAAACGTAGTGGGTGCCATCGCCAAACAAGGCCATGCGTGATGCATTGATCGCCTTGACTGCACCCATGGCATTGCGTTCGATACAGGGTACCTGAACAAGCCCACCTACGGGATCACAGGTTAGGCCCAGGTTGTGTTCCATGCCAATCTCCGCAGCGTTCTCGACCTGCTCTGGCGTGCCCCCAAGGGCCTCTGTCAGACCAGCAGCGGCCATAGAGCAGGCAGAGCCAACCTCTCCCTGACAGCCCACTTCGGCACCCGATATAGAGGCATTCATTTTGTAGAGGATGCCGATGGCCCCCGCAGTCAGGAAAAAGCGGATTACACTCTCATCATCGGCGCCTTCACAGAATCGACAGTAATAGTGAAGTACGGCGGGTATGATACCGGCTGCTCCATTTGTGGGTGCTGTTACTACCCGACCTCCAGCTGCATTCTCTTCATTCACCGCGAGGGCGTAGAGATTGGTCCAGTCCATCGCTGTGAGCGGCCCAGCGCCATGTTCGGACTCGGCCTTTAGTTTACGGTAGAGACCAGCGGCTCTACGCTTCACCTTCATACCGCCGGGTAGTATCCCCTCCGTGTGGCAGCCTCGCATGACGCACTGTTGCATCACCTGCCAAATCTTAAGGAGATTATCTTTAATGTCGGCTTCCTCCTGCCAGCATTTTTCATTTTCCAACATTAACTTGCTGATGCTGTAGCCGGTTGATTTACAGAGTGCAAGTAACTCATCACCTGTGCTGAAGGGGTAGGGGAGTTGTTTGCTGTCTTGCGGGAGTTCATTCTTCTTTACTTCGCTCTCGCCGATTATAAACCCCCCTCCTATTGAGTAGTAGAGATGGCTATCCAACAGCTTTTCATTGCTGTCAAAGGCACTGAATTGCATTCCATTTGGGTGATAGGGAAGGGATTTTCGTTTATGTAGAATGAGATCTGCTGCCTCATTGAAAGCTATCGTATGCTCGCCCAGCAGCTGCAGTTTTCGGGTTAATCTGATGGCTGATAATTTCTCATCAATCTGCTCTATATTGGTAGTGTCAGGTTCTTCACCCATTAAGCCCAGGAGGATAGCCTTGTCACTGCCATGGCCTTTACCGGTGGCACCTAGTGAGCCGAAAAGTTCTGACCTTAAATGTGCAGTCTCTTTTAAAAGTCCTGTCGATTTAAGTCGCTCAAGATAAAGGCGCGCAGCACGCATCGGGCCAACGGTATGCGAGCTGGAGGGGCCTATGCCAATCTTAAACAGGTCAAAAATAGTGATGGACATGCAATCTCTCCAGGAACAATAGATTTACTATAGCTTAGTCATTCAGCTCTTTCGATAGCGGCTCACTTAACCCTATCTATTACCCGGTAAGGGGAAGGTGGTATCAAATAAAGCTAATTGATCTGCGACGTCATGACGCTTATTTAAAAGGGAGGGTGCCTGTATCTGCAGGAGAGTGGTCAAACAATTACTGGTTAATATCAGGATGACTAATCAGCAGGCCAATATCCCGCGTTTCTATCAGGTCAATGCCTTTTTCTCCCCACTGCTTCACTTCAAGGGGATCAGTAATATCGTAAAGCATCCATTGCCATGGTCCTTTGGTTGGTGGAGCGTCCTGCGGCAGTTTGGTATGGTTGCAGATGAGAAACTCAGGGGATAGTTTACGGGCTTCTTGGAGACTCTTGTCATTATATCGTCGCAACACCCAGCCCAGATCGATATTGCTGTTTTTCTTTGCATAACTGAGTGCGTCGAGGCTGAATGAGATCAGTACACACTGCTTTTTGTTGGTTTCCAATAGGGTGAGCAGTGGCTTCATCACTTCTATTAAGCCCCAATGATCAAGGCTCTCTTCCTTGATCTCCACCATTGCTCTGGCATCGGGATATTGTTCCAGTCTGAGTAACAACTGTTCAAGTGTAATGATTGGCTCGGGTGCATATTGAGCGCCCAGCCTCGCTGGTTCGTGCACGCTGATGGAGGCCATCTGTTTCTCATGCAGACCAAATACTGAGACGGATTGACCGGCAGTTCGTTGAAAATCAGCATCATGTAACAGAATAAAGTGATCCTGCACATTCATCTGTATATCAAACTCTATCCAGTGTGCGCCTAAGTCAAGCGCAGCTTGCAGTCCACTCCAGCAGTTCTCTGGATAATGCTCCATATAACCGCGGTGTGCCACAAGTTGACTACGCGTAATAGTCATATCACTCTAATGTTTCCAGCACTTTTGGATGATCTGTATGTGGTCCATTTTTACTGGGCTTTGGATGCCCATAGTAATAGCCTTGGGCAAAATTGATCCCATAGCTTTGCAGTAGCAGATTGGTCTCCTCATCTTCAACCATCTCTGCAATGGTCTTTATTCCAAACTGATTTGCAATGCTGGCGATATGTTCAACCATGATCCGATCACGTCTATCGACTGCGATTTGGCGAATGAAACTGCCTTCTATCTTTACATAGTCCACCGCGAGATATTTTAAATACAGGAAGGAGGAGAAGCCGCTGCCAAAATCATCCAGTGCGAAGCTAATACCATAACTGTGTAACTCATCAATAAGATGACTTAACTCCGAGATGCGCGGCAGGGCCTCTCGCTCGGTAATTTCAAATACGATCTTGCTCAGGGGAATCTTCCACTCCCTGGCCAGTGCCACCATGTCGCGGACAGTCTGCTCACTGGCGAGGGTGCGAGAGGCCAGGTTAAAAAACAGTTTGATTTGATCTGTGGAATGGGCGGCAAGATATTCCAACCCTTTTTTGAACACGATGGTATCAAGTTCAATGGTAAGGCCCAGCTCTTCCGCAGCATGAATAAATTCGTTGGCAGTCAAAAATCGCCCATTGTCCTCAATTCGCGCCAACACTTCGTAGGCATACAAGCCACCGGGAATGCTGACGATAGGCTGCACAAAAGCGACTACCCGATCCTCCTCCAGGGCGAGTCGCAACTGTTCGCCTTTTCTGAATACCTCCATTTCTGCACCGGTTTCATCCTTACCCAGAACTGCAACGCAGTTTTTACCGCTGCGCTTGGCCTTGTACATGGCAACATCCATGGCAATATTCAGGTTTTCTACCCCGTCACCATTTTCGGGATAGCTGACTACGCCAAAACTGCCGCTGATCCTGATTTTGCAGTCAGGAAGCTCCAGTGCAGAGTTAGCCAGGGTATGGCGAAGTTTTTCAGCAAATGCCAAGCCATGGTCTAAATCTGTCTCAGGGAGAATCATGGCGAACTCGTCACCACCCAATCTGGCAAGTACGTCTGTTTTACGTGTCTGCTCCTGTAGCAATAGGGCCAGTTTTTGCAAAGCCATATCACCGACAGGGTGCCCATAGGTATCATTAATATGTTTGAAGTTGTCCAAGTCGATCATGATGAGACAAAAATGTCGGTTATGGCGTGTAGCCCGGTCGACCTCGTAGTCAAGAAACAGATCAAACTTACGGCGGTTATAGAGATGGGTTAACGGATCACGTACCGAAAGCTCTTCCAGCCGGTATTGGAAATCCTGCAGGGTACCGAGCATTCGATTGAAGTAATCTGTCAGGTAATGCACCTCTCTGATCCATCCACCATGGGATATACGCTTTGAAAGGTCGGCATTATGGGTGATTTCTCCCATGATCTGGGTGAGTGAGATTATGGGTTTGACAATAAACGCTCTAAGCTTGAAGAACAGTCCTGCAAACAGCACGGCCATGATAAAAATGAAATAGCCGATCATTATATTGATGATCAAGCTGATGGAGACTTTCAGGTTCTCGATTGGGTAGAGGATATCAATCACTCCACTGATATCTCCTACTTTGGCCTC
>VMRY01000073.1 GCA_007713595.1 Sedimenticola thiotaurini | reverse complement strand
GGCTGCCGTAGCAGCAGCGCTCATCTGGTCCTCGTACTCTGTTATTAATCGCCGTTTTGATCACATTCCCACAGCGGCTGTCAGCGGCTTTTGTGGAATGACTTCGCTGTTGGCTTTTGTTTGTCACTTTTTTATGGAGTCATGGGTTACTCCAGACGGGATACAGATTCTGTTCGTAATCGGCATGGGGCTGGGGCCCCTGGGTCTGGCTTTCTTTGTCTGGGACTATGGAACCAAGCATGGTGATTTACAACTGATTGGTGTGCTCTCCTACAGTGCACCATTGCTATCCACCCTATTGCTGATCCTGTTCGGCAAAGCAGAAGCAAGTCTGCTGGTGTTGATATCCTGTTTATTGATCATTGGAGGCGCACTCCTCGCATCCAAAGACAAACTGAAAAGGACAGGTAAAAGAAAAACCAATTAACAGCCCCCATGCGTCTCTATTACTAAGCACGTTCACACGCAGAACGGAGGCCCTATTAATCCATACCCTCACCAATAAAACTGAAACTGTTTTTGCCATGACTTTTGACCTGATACATCGCCCTGTCAGCCAGGCTTAACAGATCATCAGCCTGCTGTGCATGATCAGGAAAAATGGCAATACCAACACTGGCACCCACACTGGATTCAATACCTGCTGATTTAATCGGCTTTGAGATTGCATAAATCACTTTCTTGGCGACAGTGACCACTGCATCTCTAGACTCAATAGGGTTGACGATAACAATAAACTCATCACCACCCACCCTCGCCACACTGTCCATGTCACGCAGTGTTTGCGAGATTCGCCTGGCCACAATCTGCAACACTGTGTCACCCATCTCATGTCCATGAGAATCATTCACAGTTTTAAAACCATCAAGGTCAATAAACAGCAGGGCAAATTGGCGGTTCTGTCTTTTACAGCTTATAACCGTCTGCATTAGGCGATCACGCGCGACTCGGAGATTAGGCAGTCCGGTCAAGGCATCAGAATCCGCCAGATGTCGTAACTGGGTTGCACTCTGTTCACGCTCTATAACCCTTCCCAGTTCAATACCGATATGACCCAAGGTATCCAAAAAACTGGCATTATGCTCGGTATACTCCGGCGTATAAAACTCAAGTACGCCAACCACCTCACGACCAATTTTCACGGGAAGACCAAAGCCAGTTTTAAGTGAAAGATCATTGATAACTCTGTCGCGAGTGAAATTGGACTCACTTTTGATATCCTCAATCCAGACAGGCTCACCCTTTATATAGACATCACCGGGAAGCCCATTACCTGAAGCAAAAACCATTCGCTCGGAAATCTCCCGGAACTTTTTATACTGCTGCTCATTGGCAAGATACCAGCATCTGGATGAGATCAATTCAGCAAAAGGCTTTTCTTGATTGACCAGATAAACATGCCCTACCGGCCAACCGGTATATTCACAAACTTCACGTAAAAAACCTTTTATAGCCACTCGAGCGTTGCTCGCCTCATTGGCCAGAGAGGTCAGCCGATGCAGCAACTGAACCAGTTCAGTCTCACTACGTAGACGCTTCTCCATTTCCACACGTTCGGTAATATCCCGGATAAAGGCTGTAAAGAAACGTAAATCTCGCACATGAAAGGCTGTTACGGTGAGTTCAACAGGGAACTCCTCTCCATTGGCACGCATGGCGGTGACTTCAACCCGCTTATCAATAATTTTCGCCTCACCCGTAGTTAAATACCGGGTTAATCCCTCATAGTGCTGTTCACGATAGGACGGGGGGATAATAACGCTGGCAATTTCACGCCCCATTACCTCTCGTCGCTGATAGCCAAATATTGATTCGGCTGATTTATTAAACGAAACAATCGCTCCCGTTTCATCAATAATGACAATGGCATCCAATGCCAGATCCATGAGCAGACCTTGTGAACGGGCATCGTCCAGAAGCCATTGTGAGAGCGAGACATTTACATTAGGAATGTCACAAAGACCACAGGAGGCGATATGAGCATAGAGATTGTCCAGCTCAGCCTCCAACTCTTCCCGGGGTTTATTATGCATAGATTTGGTTGCAAAAGGTTTGCTCATACCACCGCCTTAGAAAAGGCCCTGACACCCACACCTTTTGAACTATCTTCCACTAATAGTAAGGTCATCTGTTGAAGTGTAGACAAACGGTTTGATAACGCCAGCAATTACAATAGTTAAAAGTACCATTAATTGGCTAACCGAAGCTCTATCCTCTTTAAATGACATTGCATTTTCTTAGACATAGGTATTTCAAGGTGACGGTATTTATTTCCAGGGTTTTATATTCCTATAGCTCTATACCAATCCCAATCAATTTGCCGACACCATCTAAGCTGGGGCGGTGCGGGGTTTACTACGCGGCTATGACCGTCAGATAGAGATGAGCTGGAAATTAGCCGATCATAATCTGCAACTACCAAGCAGAGTGGGCGTAATCGTTTGGCTCTCATTTAACACGGATTTTGTCTGGTAATAAATATAAAAAAACCCGGCAACAGTGCCGGGTTTTTTTGGACTACGTAACTAGCAGATTACATATAGTCGTAGTTGCCGTTCTTCCATTCATACAGTACATAACCAGGTGCAGTGACATCACCTTTTGCATCAAAGCCAAAGTCACCAAGTACCGTGCTGAACTTGCCACTCTGGAGTGCTTTAACTACCTTAGCGGTATCAGCAGATCCGGCTGCGGCAGCAGCCTGTGCCCACGCCTGTATCGCACCATAGGTATAGAGTACATAACCTTCTGGCTCAATACCCATGCCACGGAACTTCTCAACCAGCGGTGCGGCAACCGGATTTTTACGTGGATCAGGGCTGAATGTCATCAGTGTGCCTTCACCCGCTGGACCGGTAATGGACCAGTACTCGTTGGTAACCAGTGCATCGCCTGATACCAATACGGTATCCATACCCTGTTCACGCATCTGGCGAACAATCAGACCGCCCTCGGTGTGATAACCACCCAGGTACAGAACACCTATATTGCTCTGTTTCATCTTGGATACCAGCGCGGTGTAATCCTTCTCACCTGCGGTAATGGCCTCGTACATCGCCTCTTTCCCACCAGCCGCCTGGTACGCAGCCAAAGTGGCATCAGCAAGACCCTTACCATAGGCGGTCTTGTCATGAACGAAGGCAACCTGCTTATCTGCAAAGTGCTCTTTCAGGAACTTACCTGCAACCGCGCCCTGCTGATCATCACGACCGCAGACACGAAAGACGTTAGAAGCCCCCTCTTCAGTCAATTTTGGGTTGGTTGATGCAGGAGAGATCATGATGATACCCTCTTCTTCATAAACCTTGGATGCCGGGATGGATGAGCCAGAGCAGAAGTGACCTGCCATGAACACAACACCCTTGTTAACCATCTGGTTGGCAACGGCTACAGCCTGTTTTGGATCACAGGCGTCATCACCCACTTCCAGGACCAGTTTCTGGCCCAACACACCGCCGGCTGCATTGATATCTTTAACAGCCTGTTCAGCACCCGCTTTCATCTGTGCGCCAAAACTGGCGTATTGGCCGGTCATTGGACCTGCGGTTGCAATCATGATATCGGCACTCGCCACTGAGCCAAAGCTCAGGGTTGCCGCAGTCATCGCCGCCATCATTGACAGCTTGAATGTCTTTTTCATTTGAACATATCTCCTCTGGTTCTTACCCAGTCATTGAGGTTGATTTCACTCTTGTTATTCATCTGGCCAGTTTTAGCGCGGCCAGACCACTACCTTATAAAAATGCAGGTTTTGCACATTGGTAGCCTACAATCAACGAACACAATCAGTGTAATTGCTTTCGTCAGATTATTCACTAATCTCCGCCCAACTAAAAAAGCCGGAGCGTCTGTAGAGCCAGGGATATTGACTCACCATTCGATTAACACGGGTAATTCGGAAAGCGAGCAGCCCAATAGCGATAATGGCTACTGTATCAACCAGGTAACCAGTCAGTGAAGTCAGCTCTCCGCCAAACAGTGCGAAGATAAGAAAACGATCACCCGCTCCCAGCAGCATGCCATAGGCAAGCACGTGCAGTACCGGCCGCCAGGTTATGGCAATAGCTTGCCCCATCATGTAGGCGGCACCGCCGAAAAGAATCAGGGTTACCCCAATAAATACAGGAATACTCAATGTCCACCCTCCAAGTAAGCGGCGCGTACTTCAGGCCGTTCCAATAACTCTTTACTCTCGCCCGACATGGTAATCTCACCATTTACCATTACATAACCACGATGGGCCAGTTTCAATGCATGGAAGGCATTCTGCTCAACCAGCAGTACCGTCACCTTATCTTCACGATTGATCTCTTCAATCACTTCAAAAATCTGTTTCACCACCAGCGGCGCAAGACCCAACGAAGGTTCATCCAGTAACAATAACTTGGGCCGACTCATCATTGCCCGGGCAATGGCCAACATCTGCTGTTCACCACCGGAGAGAGTGCCACCGCGCTGGTTTTCCCTTTTTTTCAATATAGGGAACAGCGTGGTGACACGATCAAGATCCTGCTCAAAGTACTTTTCATCTGAGACAATCGCCCCCATCTGAAGATTCTCCATTACGGTCATGCGGGGAAAGATCCGCCGCCCTTCAGGAGATTGCGCCAGGCCCATACGCATGATGGTATGGGTACTCTCATGTGTGATGTCCTGCCCCAGATAGTTTATCGTTCCTTTTGTTGCCCTTGGTGTACCACAGATAGTCATCAGCAAGGTACTCTTGCCTGCACCATTGGCACCAATAAGCGTGACAATCTCTCCTGCATTGACCGAAAAATCGACACCTTTCAACGCTTCAATACTGCCGTAGAAGGTGTGTAAACCAGATATTTCTAACATCTCAGACACCCTCTCTGTTTTCTGGATCAAAATCTTTTGCAATATCAGAAGCCACCTCGGGCGGGAGTTCTTCACTCTCATCCTCACCGAGATAGGCACGAATTACGTTTGGATCAGAGCGAACATAGAGCGGCGTGCCATCTGAGATCTTGCAGCCGTAATCGAGTACCACAACATGATCAGAAATTTCCATCACAACACTCATGTCATGCTCAATCAGAAGCAAACCGATATCGTGTTCGTCTTTGATATAGATAAGCAGTTTGTTCAGCTCACTGGACTCTTTGGGATTCAGACCCGCAGCGGGTTCGTCCAGACAGAGAATGGTGGGCCTGATACACATGGCCCGGGCAATCTCCAGGCGACGCTGATCACCGTAAGGCAGATTGCCTGCATTGATGTCAGACAGATGTGTCAGATTAACTTTATCCAGCCAGTAACGTGCCAGATCAATCGCCTCTTTCTCTTTCTTGCGATAACCACCCAATCCAAACAAACCGGTTACAGTGAAACCAGAGGCGCGCATCAGTTCGTTATGCTGGGCGACGATGAGGTTTTCCAATACCGACATTTCAGAGAACAGTCGGATGTTTTGAAAAGTACGCGCGACATGTGCCTTCTGTGCAATGCGGAAACCATCCATGCGCTCCAGCAGATATTCCTCACCACGGGCGGTCAGCGTCAGGCGCCCCACCGTCGGTGTATAGAATCCGGTAATGCAGTTAAACAGCGTGGTTTTACCCGCACCGTTTGGACCAATAATGGCAGTAATCTCACCTTTACCTGCAGAAAAGGAGACATCATCTATCGCCACCAGACCACCAAATCGCATGGTGAGATGCTCTACGGTGAGCAGTGGATCGGCACCACTGGGTATCACCAGCTCAGGCGGTGTCGTTGAAACTTTTTTCATTTCGCACCCCCTTCCGCTGCTGCTTCTTTCAGTGTTGGCGTTGCCCCATCCGGGTGGAGTTTAACTGTGGGTTCACGATGGGCCAGCAAGCCCCGTGGCTTCCAGACCATGACGGCGACCATCAATCCACCGAAGGCCAACATGCGGAACTCTTCCAGACCCCGGAATAACTCTGTTCCACCAATCAAGAGTACGGCGGCAATAGCTACACCCACTTGCGAACCCATACCACCCAACACCACGATCGCCAGAATAACGGCCGATTCAATAAAGGTGAAACTCTCTGGGCTGATGAAGGCCTGACGGGTGGCAAAGAAAGAACCGGCAAAACCCGCAAACATCGCACCCAGGGCAAATGCCGTGAGCTTGGTGTTGGTTGGATTGATACCCAACGAGCGACAGGCAATTTCATCTTCGCGCAGTGCTTCCCAGGCACGACCAATTGGCATCTTGCGAATACGCAGGGTAAAGAAGTTGGTTAGTAGCGCAAGAATCAGAATCAAATAGTAGAGAAAGATTAATCGATGCATGGTCGAATAATCCAGGTTGAAGAACTGATGAAAGGTCTGTTCACCTTCAGCAGCGGTACGTTTCAGCTCCAGACCGAAGAAGCTGGGACGTGGAATACCCGAGATGCCATCAGGGCCGCCAGTGAAATCATACCAGTTAAGCAGAATGACACGAATGATCTCACCAAAGCCCAGTGTCACGATGGCAAGGTAATCCCCCCGCAATCGCAGTACCGGGAAACCAAGCAGTACACCAAAACCGGCCGCACAGAGACCGGCGAGTGGCAAGCATACCCAGAAAGAGAGATCAAAATAGGCGGCAAACAATGCATAAGAGTAAGCACCGACAGCATAAAAAGCCACGTAACCCAGATCCAGCAATCCGGCAAGACCCACCACAATATTGAGCCCCCATCCCAGCATCACGTAGATCAATACATAGGTGGCCACATCCACCACGTAGCGATCAGCAAAAGGCATGAAAGGCAGCACCAGGGCAAAGCCTATGAAGAGTGGTCCTCCGATAGTAGAAAATCGGTTGACGATAATAGCCGCCTTCCGCTCTTTTAACTTTAGGTCGACCTGTACCGGGGCTCTGGATGCTCTTCTTTCACGCCGGATGGCAAACAGCATCCTACCCACAAATACCGAAGCAACAGCTACAAGCACCCAAACCCAGCGTGTAGCGATGTCCATACCCGTTGGGGTATCAACTGTCTTGAAGCCTACCAGTACAATCGCCAGGCCCAGTGCCACCAGTGCGGCAATTCCCGACTCTTTCAAGAGCGCCTTAAAATCAATACCGGTTGTATTGTTATTGGATTGATTCATCATGCCTACACCTTCTCGATTTCCGGTTTACCCAACAACCCGGTCGGCCTGAAGATCAGCACCAGAACGAGAATGGCGAAAGCAGCCACGTCTTTATACTCAATACTGAAGTAGGCAGACCAGTAGGTTTCAATCAGACCGATCAGCAGGCCGCCCAGCATGGCACCCGGCAATGATCCGATGCCACCAAGTACCGCTGCGGTAAAGGCCTTTACCCCAGCCAGGAAGCCGATATAAAAATCGATCACGCCGTAATAGAGTACAAACAGCATACCGGCCACGGCAGCCAGTGCAGCACCCATTACAAAGGTAAGCGAGATGGTTCGATCAACATTGATACCCAACAGGGCAGACATGGTACGGTCCTGTTCACAGCCCCGCTGTGCCCGGCCCAATGATGTGCGCGAGATAATGAGTGCAAAGGCGGTCATGAGGATGATCGTAATCAGCACGATCACAATTTGCAGATAACTGACGGTGATGGAGAAATCACTCCCTTCAAGGAAGGTAAAACCACCCGAAATTACAGGTTGCATGGGTCTGACACGGGCACCTTGCAGAAGCTGAACATAGTTCTGCAGGAAGATGGACATACCAATGGCTGAGATAAGAGGAGCGAGACGAAATGAGCCGCGCAACGGTCGGTAGGCCAGTCGTTCTACTGTCCAGCCGTATATAGAGGCGATGATCATTGATACCAGCAGCACGATGAGCAGTGCCAGAGGTATCCACGTGATACCGATAATGCCGAGTACCAAAAAAGTGATCAACGATATAAAGGCACCGATCATGAAGATATCGCCATGGGCGAAATTAATCATACCTATAATGCCGTAGACCATGGTGTAACCAATGGCGATCAGTCCATAAATCGAACCGAGCGTAACGCCGTTGATTAACTGCTGGATAAAATATTCCATGAGCTCCTCACGCTTCTATTTATTTTCATCGTGCAGCTGCGGTACGGCCCTGTTTTTGTAGAGGACGTCGCTGCACGTGTTGCTGGCTTTTGGCCATGCGGTACATTACCGCTTTATAGTTATCAAAGACAATAGTAACAGCTCTCTTCCAAATCCCTGCATCCGACTTCAATGGATCACGCTGTTCTCTAATGAGAGCAGCGTTGCATTACCACCGATGGCAGTGGTATTGGTTGTCCTTGTTCTTTCTGTGGCAAATCGCAAAAGATAATGCGGCCCACCCGCCTTCGGCCCAGTACCGGAGAGTCCCATCCCACCAAAGGGTTGAACCCCTACCACAGCACCAATCTGATTCCTGTTGATATAGACATTTCCCACCCGGACTCTGGCATCGATGGTACGACTGGTGGTTTCATTTCTAGAATGAATGCCCAATGTAAG
Source organism: Sedimenticola thiotaurini (assembly GCA_007713595.1). Lineage (GTDB taxonomy): Bacteria > Pseudomonadota > Gammaproteobacteria > Chromatiales > Chromatiaceae > Sedimenticola > Sedimenticola thiotaurini_A. Next base: position 21,039 of record VMRY01000073.1, on the reverse strand, counting down.
TCCATAGTCTGATTGATTGATCTGATCAATCACATCATTAAGTTTAGACGCTGAATAGCGAATAACATGCAATACCGGACCGAAGTGCTCTTTGCTGAGCTGATCCATACGTTTAATTTCAAATGCAATCGGTGCCACAAAGCAGCCGGATTCAGCATTGAGTGGTAACTGACTCTCGGCAATTAACGTGGCACTCTCGCGCATGTGTGCAATATGTTTGAGCAGTGACTGACGGGCGGCTTCATCAATCACCGGGCCAACGTCTGTATCCAGATCACAGGGATTCCCCATTTTCAACTCTGCCATGGCACCCTTGAGCAGTTCCAGTATGCGATCGGCGACATCATCCTGTACAAATAACACACGCAAGGCTGAACAGCGTTGCCCGGCACTGGCAAAGGCAGAGGCGACAACATCCTTGATCACCTGTTCAGGCAGTGCTGTGCTGTCTACGATCATGGCATTCTGACCGCCTGTCTCGGCCACCAGGGTGGCAATGGTGCCATTACGTGCCGCCAGTGAGCGATTGATCCGCTGAGCCGTTTCAGTCGAACCCGTAAAGGCCACACCGGCAACTCGTTCATCGGAAGTCAACAGAGGGCCAACCTGACTCCCCTGACCGGTAATCAGGTGCAGTACCTTGCCCGGAATACCTGCCTGATGAAACAGTGCTACTGCCCTCGCCGCTATCAGGCTGGTCTGTTCTGCGGGCTTGGCAATCACCGTATTGCCCGTCACGAGCGCGGCCATGATCTGGCCAGTGAAGATAGCGAGCGGGAAGTTCCAGGGACTAATGCAGACAAACAGCCCCTTGCCTTGCAGGTAGAGTTCATTGGACTCCCCCGTTGGGCCATCCAGTTGTAACACACTACCAAAGGCATGGCGTGCCTGCTGGGCATAATAGCGACAGAAATCCACCGCCTCTCTGACTTCATCAATCGCATCCTGAATGGTCTTGCCCGCTTCCAGGTGACAAAGTGCGATCAGTTCTGAGCGGTTCATTTCAAGCAGATCTGCCGCCTTATCCAGAGCAGCCGCACGCTTTTCAACCGGGGTCGCATTCCAGCCGGGAAAGGCCTCTGTCGCAGAGGTAATGGCTTGTTCGGTGAGCGCCTGATCAGCGAGGTGCACTGTACCCACATGGATGACATGATCAAACGGGGCATGTACCCGCATCATCTCACCCTGCTGATTCAACTCGCCATTTATGATGGGACCAGCAAGCCAGGTATGGTTAAAGAATGCCCCAACCTGCTCCTGCAGTGGTTGCCATTCACTCTCCACATTAATATTGATTCCTTGGGAGTTGATCCGTGAGTCACCATAGATATGCGGTGGCAATGGAATTCGGTCATTCGCCAGGGTGCTGCACCGTTTCAGTTGAGTGACCGGATGTTCAGTCAATGATTCAACCGGTGTCTTTTGATCGATCAGTCGATGGACAAAAGATGAGTTGGCACCATTCTCCAATAGCCGACGTACCAGATAAGGTAACAGGTCTTTATGACTACCCACCGGTGCATAGATCCTTACGTTGGTATTGTAACTTTCCATAACCGTGTGATAGAGCGCATCGCCCATACCATGCAGACGCTGAAACTCATACCGATCATGGCTGGCCATGCTGATAACAGCGGCAACCGTGTGGGCATTGTGGCTGGCAAACTGAGGATAGATCAGACCTTTGACTTGTTCACTGAGAAGAAACCGCGCACAGGCAAGGTAGGAGATATCGGTGGCCTCTTTGCGGGTAAAGACCGGGTAACTCTCAAGACCCATCTGTTGTGCGTGTTTGATCTCACTATCCCAGTAGGCCCCTTTAACCAGTCGAACCGGTATCAGATCGCACTGTTGATTGGCTAACGCCGCCAGCCAGCAGAGAATGGGCAACGCCCGCTTGGAGTAAGCTTGAACCACCAGACCCAGATTACCCCAACCCTTTGTAGCAGTATCGGTGTAGAGCCGTTCAAACAGGGTGAGCGAAATCTCCAGCCGATCCATCTCTTCCGCATCAATGGTGATCCCTACATCCAGATCACGTGCCAGTGTAATCAATGCCAGCATACGATCACCCAACTCATGCATTACCCGCTGCTCCTGCAGCTTTTCATAACGGGGATGCAGGGCTGAGAGTTTTATAGAAATGGTCGGTCGGGGTGATTTATCAGAAGCGAGGGAGTCACTTCCAACTGCCTTAATAGCCTGTGAATAGGCTGCAAGATACTTCTCAGCATCTTTGTCCGTCAGGGCCGCCTCGCCCAGCATATCGTAGGAGTAGGTAAAGCCCGCCTCTCGATTTTTTCGGCTGTTGGTGAGTGCCTCTGCAATGCTCCGGCCAAGCACAAACTGCTTGCCCATGATCTTCATCGCCTGATTCATCGCCTGCCGAACCACGGGCTCACTCAAGCGATTGACCATTCGGTTAATAATACTGGCCGGTTCATCATCTATCCGGGTATCCAGAGTGATCACCTTGCCGGTTAACAACAGCCCCCAGGTTGAGGCGTTGACCAGCAGTGACTTACTCTGCTTCAGATGTTTTTTCCAGTCAGCAATGGTCAGCTTATCTTTGATCAGTGCATCGGCTGTGGCACTGTCAGGAATACGCATCAACGCCTCTGCTAGGCACATCAGCAACACCCCTTCCCGGGTATCGAGACTGTATTCCAGCAAAAGTGCGTCAATCATGTGAATGGCATCATCTCTCGCCCTTACCGCATTGACCAGATCGGTGCAGGTTTGTGTTGTCTGTTTCAGAAGAGAAGAAGAGGGCTCAGAGAGTGACAGCAGTTGTTCCAACAGGCTGGACTCATCAACACAATACATTGCACTGATAGCCGATCTGAGCTGCGCCGGATTTTGCTGAATTGTGGCGATATCTAAAGCGGTACTGGCATCGAACATCACTCTTTCAACTCCTCACTCCTGAATGGTGGTACACAGGTAAAACTGACTCAACTCCATCACAAAACTGTCACATGCAATTCTGGATGCGCCAGCCTACCTTTGAGCATGGCGTGCTTCTTACAGAATGCTACGGTTTTTTATCAAAATTCTATGATTGATTGATAAATCAGGGGTTATATCTTCAATTCACACCAATTTCAGGAATGATCTTCTTATATATAAGCAATTGATTAATAGATGTTTTTAGAATTAGTGCTTCAGTCGATACTGCCGGGGTGTCATGTCAATGTACTGTTTAAATACATGTGCAAAGGCGCTCTGACTGGAAAAACCTGTCTGTACACTCACATCAATCAGCGGCATACGGGTACTCTCTAGCAGGTACTTGGCATGTTCCAGACGCTTGCTTGTGATGTACTGGTTTGGGGTCACCCCCATCTCTTCACGAAACACACTGAAGAAGTGGCTGGGGCTCAGACAGGTCAGCAGGGCGAGATCCCTGACCAGCATCTTCTGATTCAGATTTGAATCGATATAGGCATCAAGCGCGTCCATATTCAACCGCTTGTTGGCACGCCGCTCCTGCGTGCACTGGGTGATGCGTCTGGTCAGCAATTGCAGCAGACAGACACCAAAACTACGCGCCAGCCCCTCATCTTGCGGATAGGCCCGCATCTCTTTTGCCGAGAGTTGAAGGAGCTGCTGAACCCGCGGATCTACCTTGAAAAAGCCTGACTTATCAAAAATTAATGTCGAACAATTAGATTCCAGTTCACTCATCGAATCTGACGGCTGTTCATCAGCCGGTACATTCAGTACCAGAATTTCATTTTGATCGACGCCACAGAAGGCGTGGCTGAGAGAGGAAGGTATCAGACAACCAAGATTATTACTGACGAGGTCACCATGCCCCTCGACTTCAAATTCCGCCCGACCCTGTACCCCCAGAATAATCTGGTGGTAGCCATGGTCGTGCTCAACACTCTGTTGTGGTAACTGGATAACTTGTGCGTTCAGCATATTGTCTCTTTCTGAACCGATGACCAAACGTAAGGTGCAGCTTGTGGCTGCGTCGCATGCCTGCTCAAATCTGGCTGATAGGCCAAGCGTAGAAGGATACCCCTATTATCAAATTCAATAAACCTGTTATTAAAAATCATAAGGTCAAATTTTGCCTCATGAAAAACAGTTACTTAGGAAACAATTCCAATCTATCTGGTTGCTGCACCGCAGCTAAGTCGCTAAGCTTGAGCGAATATTCAAACTAAAAAAGTGTCTCATGCAATCAGATCAGATCATCCTCGACCGTGGTGAGGGCGTGCCGGTGGTATTACTGCACAGCTCAATGAGCAGTAAGGAGCAGTGGTACAAACTCGGTGAAAATCTGCGTACTCACTATCGAGTCATCGCTATCGACCTGTATGGATATGGTGGCAGTGAGTTCCCACCCTCACCTGATAAATTCAGGCTGACCGACGAAGTAAGTCGGGTAAAAGGTCTGATTCAGCAATCGCTGGGGGAACAACCCTTCCATCTCATCGGCCACTCCTATGGTGGCGCCACGGCTTTACGCTATACCTTCGATCATCAGTATTGCGTCCTCTCTTTGGGTCTCTACGAACCCGTGGCGTTTCATCTGCTGGAGCAGGATGATCCAGGACTGAAGATGATTGCAGCGGTCTTTAACAGGATTTCATCCCATCTTGAAACGGGACAGGTCTCGGCTGCTGCGGAGGACTTCATCGACTTCTGGAGTGGCGTGGGCACTTATGCTGGTCTGGCGTCTGACAAGCGGTCCCTGCTGGACAAGCAGATCCATAAAGTCGCCCTGGATTTTCAGGCCCTACTGCATGAACCGCTGACGGGAGAATCGTATCAAGCGATCGACCTGCCAGTCTGTCTGCTACACAGTCAGGAGAGTCCGCTGCCAACGCGTCGTGTAGCTGAAGCTCTGGAACAACATCTCCCGCAACTTGAGGCACACTGGGTTAAGGGGGGACACATGGCGCCGATCACAAACGCAAGTGAAGTAAACCCATACTGGATCAATTTTCTTAAACAGCAAACGTTGTGAACGGCCATCTATCATGAGTAAGAGCAATAGCATTTTCCATCACTAAGGTAGTGAATGATCTGTTGGAGCAGATTCTTGAGACACCAAAACATAACGGCATGAAAAATACTGGATGTTGGTAGTGGCTTGTTGGTACAGCTCGGCTGCCGTAAAAACTGGATCGTTCCAACGCGGCGAAATTGTGCTGACAACAGCAGGCGCCGTATATAGAATTATTCTTCGCCTGAAAAACCAGACAAGTAATCGCTAGCTGGCAATATCAATCAGCTTATCGTTCTTGGGCCGACACTCGTATTCATAATCGCTCTCACCGTAGGCGACAGAGTAGAAATGTCCCCACTCCAGCAGCATCTCCATAATCGGTTCCAGCTGCTTGCCAAACTCGGTCAGTGAGTATTCGACCCGGGGTGGCACCTCTGCATAGACCTTGCGATTAACGATCCTCTCCTCTTCCAGCTCACGCAATTTCTGGGTCAGCATCTTCTGGGTGATGCCCGGCACACGGCGTTTCAGGTCGCTGAATCGGCGTGTTTTATGGCGTAGATGCCAGAGAATATAGAGTTTCCACTTGCCATCCATGATGTCGATAGCGACCTCAAAGGGACAATTGTATTCCGAGCTGTTTACCTTAATCATGCTGTAACCCTTGCTACTGCCATTAGTATACTTTTGGTAAGTATCATACATAGATGTGCCTACTTGCCAATAATAACTGTAGTTGTTAGTTTGAAACAACTACGACAACTGGCAACTTAACAGCTGGCTGTATACAAAACAGATTAATCCTAGAGGAGATGGCGCAATGAGTGACACCCAATTCCGTGCCCTGGTCGTTGAAGAGGCCGAGCCAAAAAAATATGTGCGCAGCATAAAGAACCGTTCGATTGATGAACTGCCAGCCGGTGAAGTGCTGGTTAGAGTCCATTATTCTGCCCTCAACTTCAAAGATGCCCTCTCATCCGTCGGTAATAAAGGGGTCACCCGCAACTATCCGCATACACCCGGTATTGATGCAGCGGGCGTGGTGGCCGCCAGCGATGATGCTGAGTTTTCCGTGGGTGATGAAGTAATCGTCACCAGTTATGACCTTGGCATGAATACGGACGGCGCACTGGGCGAATATATCCGCGTGCCAGCCGCCTGGGTAATCAAGCTTCCAAAATCACTCAGCATGAAAGAGGCAATGATGTTCGGTACGGCAGGACTGACCGCCGGCCTGATGATCGAGGCGCTGGTACGTAATGGTGTGAAGCCGGCTAACGGTCCCGTGTTGGTCACGGGTGCTACAGGCGGAGTGGGAAGTCTGGCCGTCGCCATTCTGGCCAAGGCCGGTTATGACGTTACAGCGGTAACTGGCAAAGCGGAAGCCGCAGATTTTCTCAAACAACTGGGCGCAAAAGAGGTGGTCAGCCGCGAGTCCATTATCGAAACCGAACGCCCGATGCTTAAAGAGCAGTGGGCCGGTGTAGTTGATGTGGTCGGCGGCGATATGCTGGCCAGTGCCATCAAAGCTACCCGTTATGGCGGCACCGTCACCTGCGCAGGTCTGGTCGGTTCACCTGAACTGAACACCACGGTGTTCCCCTTTATTCTGCGTGGCGTCTCACTGATTGGCATCGACTCGGCCGAGTGCCACATGGCCCCTCGCCTTGAGGTATGGCACAAGCTCGCCAGCGACTGGAAACCCGACTGCCTTGCGACCCTCACCACTGAGATCACTCTGGATGAAGTAGAAGACCAACTGATGGCGATCCTGGCAGGTAAAGGGCACGGGCATACGCTGGTAAAGATGGCTTAATGCTTCGATACTTGCGCCGCCTATACGGATGGCGGCGCAGATAAAAACCACATTCATTGAGCGTGGTATTGATTGCTTTCAGCCTCCTTAAAGGGACACACATTGCGTGCCTTCTCGGGAGTGAATTCGATACAACTGCTGCCCCATACGTTATTCAGGATATAATATACCCCTCGCCACAGGGCGCCGTTATCACTCAATGAAGATCGTTATGAGCCAGGATTCAGAACAGGACCGGGTCTATTCAGAACCCAGAGACAATGTTGGCGAATTTATATTCGACCAGCAGGTAGCCCTTGTCTTTCCCGATATGATTCGGCGATCCGTACCCGGTTATTCCACAGTTATTAGTCTCAGTGGCGTATTGGCCGGGCAATATGTGCAGCCTGGCACCAACTGCTACGACCTTGGCTGTTCCCTCGGTGCCACTTCACTGGCACTGCAGAGCGGTATTCAGGCGGCTAATTGCAAGATCATCGCTGTGGACAACTCCTCAGATATGCTCGAGCAAGCCCGGGCCCGACTTCCTGAACAGCCAGAACGGACACCCATCGAATGGGTCTGTGCTGATATTTGTGATATCGAGATTGAAAATGCCTCGCTGGTCACACTCAATTTCACCCTGCAGTTTATCCCTGTCGATCTGCGCACAGCACTGCTGACCCGTATCCAGCGGGGACTCAGACCGGGTGGCATTCTGGTGCTGTCCGAGAAGATTGCCTTCGAAGATCCAGAGGAAGAGCGCCTGCAGATCGAAATGCATCACGCCTTCAAGCGTGCCAATGGCTACAACGACCTGGAGATCAGCCAGAAACGTAGCGCACTGGAGAACGTATTAATCCCCGAAACGCTGGCACAACATATTGTCCGGCTCAAGCAGGCCGGATTCGAGCGTTCTGAGCTCTGGTTCCAGTGTTTTAATTTCGTCTCACTGGTTGCGCGCAAATGATCGACATTGCAGGGCTTTGCAAGCTGATGGAGACTCACGGCCTGGAGCGTTGGGCCAGCCAGTTACCGATGCAGATGGAACGTATTCTTGCAGAGCGTCCCCACGGTGATCTGGATCGCTGGATTGAGGCCATCAACCAGCTTCCGAGAGTGGTCCAGTCACAAACACTACTAAACAGCTCAAGGGTCTCGGCAATTGGCAAGAGGGTGCTTACAGCAGATGAGTCCAGCACCATTAAATCACTGCTGCGGGAACTGCATCCGTGGCGCAAAGGGCCGTACGATATTCACGGTATCCACATTGATACGGAGTGGCGTTCAGACTGGAAATGGGATCGTATCTCTCCCCATATCAGCCACCTTAATGGACGCACGGTTCTGGATATCGGCTGCGGCAACGGCTACCACTGCTGGCGCATGGCCGGGGAAGGTGCCGAGCTGGTGATTGGCGTGGACCCGACCCAACTGTTTCTCGCACAGTTTCTGGCGATTCAGCATTTCATTGGTACAGAGTGGCCTGTGCATCTGCTGCCGATGGGTATTGAGGATATCCCCGCCGATTTGCGGACCTTCGACACGGTCTTTTCAATGGGTGTCCTGTATCACCGACGCTCACCGATTGATCATCTGTACGAACTCAAATCCACCCTTCGACCAGGCGGCGAGCTGGTGCTTGAGACGCTGGTTATCGAAGGAGATAAAGGAGAGGTACTGGTGCCAGAAGGTCGCTACGCGAAAATGCGCAATGTCTGGTTTATCCCCACTGCAGCGACACTGGCCGGCTGGCTGGAGCGGTGTGGTTACAAGGATGTGAGGATTGTCGATGCGACGGTCACTTCGACAGATGAGCAGCGAGCTACCGAATGGATGCATTTCGAATCACTGACGGATTATCTTGACCCCACCGATCCGAGTCGCACAGTTGAAGGCCACCCGGCCCCACTGCGGGCAACCCTGGTAGCCACCGCCGCTGGTTAAGTGAAAAAACCTGGTGGTTCTAGTGTTTGACAACAAGCCGTCGACAGAGAGCCACCAGGTTTAAGATACTACTGACTGACCGCCATTTTCAGCGATGTCTCAATTGCATCAGGAGCGTCTGATATCTTCATGAATGTGCTCATGGTCAGATCGGGGAAACTCTGGGCAATACGAAACTTGCCGTGCAGCATATAGACCTTGTTACCTGAAACCAGCAGATCATAGGGAAGATGAGCTGTGTGCCGCAGATCCGCCTGATCGATGATCTGCATGACAGGCTCATCCGCACCAGCGCCCTGCTTAACCGCCACATTGAACAGCACCTCATCCTTGCCAATCACTTCGACCCGGGAAATCTTGCTGACACCGCCTTTTTCTGCCGCCAGACCGGCTTCTACCGCATCAAGTGCTGCCTGGTGAGAATCATAACTGGCCAGTTCAACCTGATCGTCAAAATAGGGCATGAACATCATGTAGTGGTACTCGCGCAGGTTTTCCACGGTGCGGCCACCACTGGAGCCAAATGCACTTTTATTACCCAGCGCGCTCTCCAATAGCGTGCTCATTTGAGTGGAATCACCACTCATACGATAGACATTACTCATCCACTTTGGATTGGTATAGCTGACCTGTAACATCCCATCTTTCTGGGTGAGTGCCACGCGCAGTGCGGCACCATAGCCACCCCATTGGCTGGCAGCTGCCTGCTTGCGAAGCGCGTCATTGGTGATAATCAGAACATCCGCGCCGGTATAAGGGGCATACTCTCCCACAACAGTAAATCCGGCCTTCTCCAGGGCAGCCTTAATCATGTCCCGTTTTTCAGCCAGCGGGGTTTGTGAAGTCTCAGCCAGGACAAAGGGCCGCACTCGCTCCATCTCCTGTGCAAAAAGTGAAAAGCTGGATAGCAGTAATGACAGCAGTAACACTGCAATGTGAACATATCGCATGGATTCCTCCCAAGATTATGACGGATCTTTTACAGATCTCTGTTATTTCCGCATCGACATGCGTACCCGAAATCTAACAGATACGAGTAGATATGAACATTGTAAATTTTTATTCTGGTAATAAGTGGCTAGCCAGTAACCAATCAGGGTGAAAATGGTCAAACTGGCCTTGCATCGAAGAGCGGGCTGTCGATAGAATAATCGCGATGGTTCCAGACGGCATCCGCTGATGGGATTAAAAGGGAACACGGGAAGGGTAAGACCTGAACCGTGGCTGCCCCCGCAACTGTAGACGGTGAGTTCGTGTCATCTTGCCACTGGAGAGATCCGGGAAGGCGACAATAGAACAGTGATCCGCAAGCCAGGAGACCTGCCATCATCCATTTACCTTCTCAACGGGGCGGGGTGTCCCAAAGGAAAGATCGATGATAAGCACACTATCAAAAGCGGTTCACACCGCCACAAAAAACACTTTACATCCTAATGGTCCACCGCCCAATGCACGCCTCTACAGTCATTGACTGTTGCGTCGTAGCTATTGCCGATTACAAACCACAGGATGGAAAGATGCACTACAGTGATCCCGAGGCGTTTGCACAGCGCCTGAACAGTTGCCTGAGCAAGGCACAGATATCCCAACTGGAACTGGCCAACAGAACCGGTCTTAAACCGAGCCAGATCAATCACTTCTGCTGTGGCAGACGTTTACCCAATCTGCGAAACTTCGCCAAGATCTGTGAATCACTCCCGACCGCTGATCCACGATTTCTTATGGGTCTGCCGCTCAAATACGGGGGCTGACTTTGCAATCAGCTCGCATATTAGCCATGCTATCTGAGAAATGAAAAAACCGAACTTTTACAGTTATCAGGGCCTTGATCGACTGGATCGCTTTCGCGATGATCAGGATTGGTTTGCTGATGTGTTGCAATCAAATCGAACACGTCTGCTGCCACTCTGGCGTAACCAGCATTGGGTTACAGCACTGAATCAACCGATCTCCTTTCCAGCCGATGAGGATCCAGGGTTAATCACCCAGGCGACTGAGTGCGTCCTGCTGGGTAGTGATCAGAGTGGAACGACTTGGATCGCTCTGGATATATCTCAACTGGCGCAGCCTGAAGTCGCCGCGCTACAGGAAGAGACACACGACTTTCGTGATTTGAGAACGGTCGGCCCCCTAATTGATCGTCAGACAGGTGCCCTGCTCGCCCATGCCCGTGCCATGATGCACTGGCACCGTCAGCATCGCTATTGCGGCAAGTGCGGCAGTGAAACAACGTCTGCACGGGCAGGTCATTTACGGGTCTGCAGCAATCCTGAATGTGGAAAACTGCATCACCCCAGAACCGATCCCGCGGTTATTATGCTAGTGCAGGATGGCGACTATTGTCTGCTGGGCCGGCAACCCTCCTGGCCACCTGGCATGCACTCCACGCTGGCGGGGTTTGTTGAACCAGGAGAGAGACTGGAGGATGCCGTTGCCAGAGAGGTTGATGAAGAGGCAGGTATCGCCATCACTGATATTGAGTATTACGCATCACAGCCATGGCCCTTCCCCTCATCTATTATGCTGGGCTTTTACGCCACTGCCGTTACCACGGATATCCAAGTGGATGGGATTGAGCTGGAGAGTGCGGGATGGTTTCATCGGGATCAACTGCTCAATTCACCCGAGAATGAGCAGTTTCATCTGCCGAGAAGAGACTCCATCTCCTGGCGATTGATCGAGAGTTGGATGCATCAATCCTAGCTACAAACAAGAGAATAAATTCTGTGAATAACCCGGATATCTCACCTTTATCAGATCAAGTCCCATCCGATTATTTAGGTAGATAAGCCCGTAGACTTTCAACCATTTGTTTGGCTGAAATACCATGGGCAAACTTGGTAATAAACTCACCATCGGGCGCCATCAAAAACACACTGGCTGAGTGATCCATGATGTAGAGATCGGGATCAGCACCCTCCTCAATCACCTTCTCATATCTCACCTTGAACTGCTTGGCCACCCGCTCGATCATAACCTTGGTACCGGTTAAACCCACCAGATCCTGGTTGAAATATTTGACATAATTATTCATGACCTTCGGATTATCACGTTCCGGATCCACCGTAATAAAGTAGGGCTTTAACAGGCTGGCTTTGTCACCTAGCATGTCTAATGCCTGCGAAATCACCTGTAGCGAGGTCGGGCAGATATCAGGGCAGAAGGTATAGCCAAAATAGATCAGCTGAAACTTGCCGAGCATATCCTTCTCTGTGACCAGTTTGCCATTGTGATCGATCAACATGAATTTGCCACCGATCTTGGCCGTCAGTGGAATCTCATCATCAACATCCGTCGGCTCCGGCGCTTTTCCGCTGTATTGCAGACACTGCTTGATGGTGTCTGTGTTCTCTTTCATCAGTTCAAAATAGAGCTCCGGCCCCGCTGCAATATGTGTCCCAAAACTGTCCAGCAACCCGATATTTATATCGATATCCTCTGTCAGTAGAGCAAATTCATGCATTGGCATTGCCCGCTCTGTTAATAGGCAGGCGTAGTAACCCTCTTTCAGTTTAACCCGGCTCTCCAGTAGCTTGATCGTGTCAACCGGCTGTTCTGGTGACTGGGCCATTACTCCGCGGATTTTCAGTGCATAGGCCTGCTCAAAATACTGTAACGTATCGAAATAGGCCATGCCGATACCGCTTTTGAGACCACGATAGCCATACTCCAACCGACGATCGAGTTCAGCAACCCGGGTAAGTAGCTGATCACGATTCCGCTGATAGAGATGCGCCCTGCCTGCGTCCGCATCCATCAATGCCCGTGCCAGTTCATCAACCAGGATCAAGGTATTTCTGCTGTCGAGCCAGAAGAACGGATCTCGCTCTGTGCTCTTTTCACTCTTTGCCCAGCGGGATGGAAGTATCTTCAATTCAGGATTATCCAGCAGTGTGAGTACTGTGACACCAGAGTCCATTGCCCTCTTCACGGGATCGACCAGGAACTTCTCAAGCTCAGGGCCTACCCACACAATCATGCTGGCATCTGCCACCTGCTTCTTTTGCTGTTCACTCAGCTGATAACCAAACGGGATGGCATCCTTTTCCAGCAGCAATTCAGGTCCTTCTGTACCGAGCATCAGACTTGCCAGAATGGAGTGGATTGGTTTTATGCTGGTAACCACCCTGAATTTTTCTTCTGCCGCTACGCCCTGACTTAGCAGCAATAAAGACACTCCAACTAACAGGATAAAGCGTCGTTTGATGAATATTCCCATGGTGCTATTCACAATATCTTCTTGCCTTTGGGTAATCTGAATGAGGTCCGGTTATTGGCCTGCAAAAACAGTATCAAGTTTCAAAATCGCTTCATCAACCTCTGTACTGAGTGTCTGCTCATCAGGACAGCTGGATTTTTTTTCGATAAAACTGAGAAAAGCCGTGTTTGTTTCAGTATCAAATACTTCGCCAAACTGTCGGCGCTTGGGTAGTGCCAACACCAGTGCCTTTTTCATGCGTTGGGTTTCAGTCAGATAGCCGCAGTTCAGGGCAACGCCATTCAGATCACCCAGATGTTTGATGGCGCTGTACTGCTGTTCAGTGATCCCTTCAGCCTGTACCGATGTGCTAATCAAAAAGGGAATTATGGATAGGTTTAACCATCTAAATTTCATAGTGCGCTGCTCATCTTTTTGGGTGATGGGTATTAATCCACGAAAGCGGGGATTATAGTCAGAATCATCAGCTTGCGTAATTGCCTGAAATCAATCGAACTCTCTGACTGTGGCAAAAAAGAACTGCCAGGCCCTGGTTAGCAGCTTTACTCCTCTTCACTGGGACCAGTGTAAAACTCCGGCCAGCGCGCCTTCACTTCGGGGCCGTCACTAGCCAGGGCAATGCAGGTATCCAGAATACGTGGGCGCGTCTTTACCGCTTGCTGGTTGGCGCGCTCTTCCAATGCGGAGTGCATGGTCTGGTAGGCTGTCGTTGCAAGTGGACCCAAAAGTTCCATCAAGTGAGTACAACTGGCCTTTCGTTCTACGCGACTTCTTACTTCACGCATCCATCCCGGGCCTATCTTTAATCCTATCAGGAGACGCATCGCTTCGGCTGTCTGCTTGCAGACCGGATAAGGAGTGTCATCAGAAACAGCGATGACATCATGAATAAGGAAGTCCAGATCCATCGTCACCCGAAGATGCAGACCATGGACCGGGGCTCCAGGTTCCATGTAGCCTCGATGGCGGGTATCAAAACCAAAGGTCTTGGTATCGGTCAGATGTGCCTCCAGATCCCACAGCCCATCCTTGCGCAGATAACCTTCACAGGTAATTTTTCGGGTATGGAGATGTTCACGTTCGGCAGGTTTTGGTAATGGCACAGCGGTCAATTCTCAACTTATCGACAAAGAGTGGGAACGATAATGTCATCTGCAATGAATATCAAATCAGATCCATTAATCGGTTACGCCCTTTTGCCAATTCATTGGCTTGACACACCTGGCCAGATGCCCCTATTGTTCATGAATATGCAATTATTTCAGTATCTTGCCCTTTATCTCATTACGGCCATTGGCTGGCCTCTGCTTGCTTCAGCAGAACCTGTGGGCAATCCGATTGAGATTAACGAACTGATTAAAAGCAAGGATCCCTATATGGGCATCCAACTAATGGGGAGCCTCTCGCTGAAGGGAAACCCGGCACTGGCAGAACTCTCCGGGCTGGCCTGGGATGAGGACGAGCAGACGCTGCTGGCCATTTCAGACAGAGGCTGGTTGCTGCACCTGTTACCAATTTTTGAAAACGGCAATCTGATACAGGCTGATTTACAAAAAATCCGGGTACTCAAAGACCGCCATGGGAAACCACTGAGAGGCAGTTGGCGGGATTCCGAAGGGTTGACGCTGGAAAACAGTGAAAACGGCGTCAGCGGCGATACTTCACTGATTATCTCTTTTGAGCGGCACAACCGTATCGAACGCTACACCCTTGACGGGGAGTGGGTCAAAACCGAACCCCTCCCAAAACTGCTGGAACAGACAAGCTTTCAACCAAAGGGCAATAAGGGTCTGGAGGCGGTCACGCTTCATCCGCAACTTGGCATCATCACCGGCCCTGAATACCCGCCGAAAGGAACACCCCATTACCTGGTGAACAGCGCAGGAATCAAGTGGTACTTCACGCCGAAAGAGCCGAATGGGGCGCTGGTCGCCCTTGAGGCCCTGCCTAATGGGGACCTTATCCTGCTGGAGCGAGCCTACACCTCCATCTTCGCCCCCTGGGTGATCAGTCTGACGCAGATAAAAATGGCCGATCTGGTTCCAGATAATCAGGTCAGCAGCACATTAATTGCCCGGTTTGACAGCAGTGAGGGCTGGTTGACACAAAACCTGGAGGGGCTAACCCGGCATCAGGGAATGCATTTTTTCATGGTAAGTGATGACGGCAACAAACCCTGGGCACAGACCCAATTGATCTACTTTAAGCTACTCCAGCCTTAGCCTGTTCCAAGGAGTCAGTTTTCCGCACTTTTCTGCGGCTTGAGCATTGGCTGTAGTTTGAGCCAGACAAGCTCCAGCATAAAGGGCTGACCCTCTGCCCTGGGATGCAGGCCATCCTCCTGCATCAATTCTGGATGATCGGCTACACCTTCAAGCAGGAACGGCACCAACGGTACATTCAGTTGTTCGGCCAGCTCCTGATAAATCAGCAGGAACTTCTCAGAGAATGCCTTGCCAAAATTAGGCGGCAACATGATACCCAGCAGTAGAGGCCGACTGGGTACAGCCCGTACAAGTGTTATCATCTGATTCAGATGCAGTCGGGTCTGATCATTGTTCAGTCCCCGCAAACCATCGTTTGCACCCAGTTCAATGATTACGATTTCAGGTTGAAACTGGTCGAGCGCTCGCGGGAGTCTGGAGAGTCCACCCGCCGTGGTATCACCTGATATGCTGGCATTCACAACCTGATATGGATAACCCTCCTCAACGAGGCGGTTTTCCAGCAGAGCGACCCAGCCCTGGCTGCGCTCGATGCCATAGGCTGCACTCAGGCTGTCACCCAGGACAAGGATTACCGGTTTATCGGCCAATGCGTTGGACATAACAAAAAACAACAGCAGGAACATTCTCTTCATGGTCACAGATCATAACCCAGAACAGCCCGTCGTAAAGGCCTTACATGTCAGCAAGCAGCTGGATGGCCCCGGAGGAACACTCACTATCCTGAGGGACATCTCCCTGCATCTTGCCTTCGGCGAGGTAACGGCCATACTCGGTGCATCAGGCTCTGGCAAGTCAACCTTGCTGGGACTGCTGGCAGGGCTGGATGAAGCCAGCAGCGGCGATATTGAATTGTTTGGTCAATCGCTGGTGGGGCTAGATGAAGATAAGCGAGCTGCCTTGCGTGCAGGGAAGGTCGGCTTTGTGTTTCAGTCTTTTCAGTTATTACCTGGCATGACTGCTCTGGAGAATGTGATGTTGCCGCTGGAGCTGGCCGGAGTAAAAAAACCGGCTATCGAGGCGACGAAAGCGTTACAAAAGGTAGAGTTGGCTGATCGCCTGCATCACTATCCCGGACAACTCTCGGGTGGCGAGCAACAACGCGTAGCCATCGCCAGGGCATTTGCTTCGCAACCGAAACTGCTGTTCGCCGATGAACCGACGGGCAGTCTGGACCAAGCCACGGGTAGCCGCGTTATTGATTTACTGTTTCAGATGCGGGAACAGACGGGGGCCGCGCTGCTGCTGGTAACACACGATGAGCGTCTTGCGGCGCGCTGTGACCACCGACTGCTGATTAAAAACGGCCAACTGGAGCCCAGCGCATGAACCGGATTGTCCTGGCTCTGCGCTTTTTTCGCCGCGATCTGCGCAGCAGTGAATTGCGGCTGCTCGTGCTTTCCCTGGTAATAGCCGTTGCCGCAGTTTCAGCGGTGGGATTCTTTACCAACCGCGTTGAGCAGGCGATGATTCTGCAGGCCAATCAGGTTCTGGCGGCTGATCTGGTACTGTCAAGTAACAACCCCATCGCCGACTCATTTGTACAGCAGGCGAATAGCCTCGACCTGAAGGTGGCGCACACCCTCACCTTCCCCAGCGTGATCGTTCATCAGGATGAGACCCAGCTGGTAGCGGTCAAGGCGGTGAGTAAAAACTACCCCCTACGCGGTGATCTGCGAGTCAGGCCGGACCCGACAGCCGAAGAGGAGACAGTCAAGAACCCGCCATTACCCGGCCGCATGTGGGGCGAAGCGCGGCTCATGGCGTCCCTGAAGCTGCAGCCTGGCGAGCGTGTCTCCCTGGGAGAAGCAAAATTCACCCTGGAAAAGATTCTCAGCCGTGACTCCGCACTGGGAAACAGTTTCTTCCGCCTCGGCCCCGAAGTACTGATCGCACTGGAGGATATTCCAAAGACAGGCCTGGTGACCCCTGCCAGCCGGGTGAGGCATCGACTCCTCATTGCAGGCCCTCAGGCGCAGGTCGAAAACTACCAGAGCTGGGCTAAAAACCGACTCCCCCAGGGAGTGCGCCTGGAGCACCTCAGTAGCGCCCGTCCTGAGCTACGCAATGCATTGGATAGAGGAAGCCGTTTTCTCGGACTGGCGGCACTGGTTGCCGTTCTGGTGGCCGGTGCTACGGTGGCACTCTCGACCCGTCAGTTTGTTGAACGCCAATCCGATACCAGCGCCATTATGCGCTGCCTTGGTGCAAGTCAGTCACTTATTTTCAGTGTGCTGCTTATCCGCCTCTGTCTACTCGGCCTGATAGCCAGCCTGCTGGGTATAGCCGTTGGCTGGCTGGCACAAAACGTCCTGGCCAGCTTACTGAGTGACTGGTTTGGTGGCGAGTTACCTCCGACTTCTTTCTGGCCCGTTCTGATCGGCCTTGGAACCGGCTTTATCACCCTGACTGGATTTACCCTGCCGCCCGCTCTCAGATTAGGTGCCGTACCACCGTTGCGTGTACTGCGACGTGATCTGGGCGCCCCACCCGCCAGCACCTGGCTGCTGGTAATCCTCAGTATCGGTGCGATGGCACTGCTCATGTACATACAGGCAGGCGATGGAAAGTTGGCAGGATGGGTCCTGCTGGGTACGCTGATCACTGTCTGTCTGCTGCTTCTGACGGCTCGGTTGCTGGTTCGCATTCTTGCACCCATGCGACATCGCGGAGGCCCCCTATGGCGTCAGGGATTATCCGGCCTCGCCAGAGATCACAACATGACGGCATTGCAACTGACCGGATTTGGCCTGGGCATACTCGCCATACTGCTGTTGTCAATTATCCGCATTGATCTGTTAGCTGCCTGGCAACGTACAATTCCTGATCAGGCGCCCAACCACTTCCTGATAAATATACAACCGGATGATGTGAATCAACTAGGCAAATTCTTTTCTCTAAAGGGTA
Source organism: Sedimenticola thiotaurini (assembly GCA_007713595.1). Lineage (GTDB taxonomy): Bacteria > Pseudomonadota > Gammaproteobacteria > Chromatiales > Chromatiaceae > Sedimenticola > Sedimenticola thiotaurini_A. Next base: position 2,983 of record VMRY01000073.1, on the reverse strand, counting down.
TTGAACAGGCCGGTATCTATCCAATGCTGCGCGCTCGGCTCACCCATATCAATGCGCACCCGATCTCACCAGAATCTTATCAGGATGATCGTGCACAACGGTTGGTTGCCCGGGAGTTCAACCTCTCCTGGTCCGCTCAGATCCAAGAAGCCAATCAGGTTGTTTCAGGTAGTTGGTGGGGTGAAAAAAACCAGGATAAATCGCTCTTCTCTGTTGAAGTGGAACTAGCCAACACATTGCGCATCAAGGTCGGTGATCAACTGAAATTTGATCTGGCAGGCGTTCCCATTGAAGCAGAGGTTTCAAATCTTCGAAAGGTAGAGTGGGATTCATTCCAACCCAACTTTTTTGTCATTGGTACACCCGCCCTGCTGCAGGATCACCCGACAAATTACATTACCAGCTTTTATCTTCCACCAGGCGAAGAGGCATCGCTGGCTGAATTGGTACGACAATTTCCTTCCATTACGATAATTGATGTGAGCGCAATAATGCAGCAGATCCGCGAAATCATGCAGCGTGGTTCACTGGCAGTGGAATACGTCTTTCTGTTTACACTTATCGCTGCCGTATTGATGCACTATGCAGGGATTCAGGCAAGTCGTAAACATCGCCAACAGGAAGCGATAGTGCTACGTACGCTTGGCCTGCAACGCAGTGGACTCCTGCTTGCTGCAGCGATCGAGTTTGTCACACTTGGTCTGCTGGCTGGATTATTGGCCACACTCTGCGCCAATGTTACTGGCTGGTTTGTGGCAACAGAAGTATTTGGTTTCCAGTACAATCTGAACCCCTGGACGGTATTCATTGGCGTACTCGGCAGTGGTGCAGCCATCGGAATAGCCGGCATCGTCGCCACCTGGCCACTCACTATCAGACCACCCCTGCGCATGCTACAAAGAATTTAATGAAAGAAGCGACCTACCAGGCTTTTCTGCTTACCCGACATTGGCGCGACACCCCGCAGGGTATCGAGCTACAGTATTGGGCCAATTCGTCTGCGGGTCCCATCAGACTGCGCTATCCAGCTCAGCAGGCCGTCTGTTTCATCGCACGTGACTGCCCAATACCATCCAGCACCATAAAACTGACACGCAAGCCACTGCAGCTCATTAACATGCAGGGCGAGCCTGTTGACGGACTCTATTTTCATCAGCAACGGCAGTTGCAGCAGTTTCGCGATCAACTGGCCGGTAGCAGTACCCTGCTAATGGAATCTGACATCAAGGCCTCTGATCGTTTTTTAATGGAACGCTTTGTTACAGCGCCTATGGATATCAAGGGTGTAGCAATAGAAAAAAATGGTTACCTTGAACTGACGAACCCGAAAATAAAACCGTCCGACTATCAAGCGAACCTGAACTATCTCAGCCTGGATATCGAGACCGATGGAACAGCCGATAATATCCTCTCAATAGCATTCTGTGGAAAAGGATTCGAGAAGATTCTCATGCAGGGCAGTGAGGCTGACTGGCCTTGTGATTTACCTGTTCATTGGTGCCGGGATGAAGCTGAGCTTTTGCAACAGTTCCTTCTGCAGATACAACAGCTGGATCCTGATCTCATCCTGGGATGGAATGTAATCAACTTTGATCTCGACTATCTGGAACGGCGCTGTCAATCACATCGTATACCTTTTACACTGGGGCGAGGAGGTGAACAGGCTACTGTTCTACAGCCGCAGCAAACTGGACAGGCCCGCATCGCCAGTATTCCAGGCCGTGTCATATTGGATGGAATTGATAACCTGCGTTCGGCCTTTTGGTCATTTGATAGTTTTTCACTGAATAATGTTGCGAGCAAGCTGTTAGGGCGGGAGAAACTGATTACAGGAAGTCAGGATAAGGTGGCTGAGATCAGACGCCAATTCAGAGAGGATCGCCCTGCCCTGGCCGAATATAATCTGGAAGATTGCCGACTGGTCGAGGAGATTTTCCAAAAGACAGATCTGATCAATTTCGCCACACAAAGGGCGACCATGACTGGACTCTCGTTGGGACGACAAGGCGGATCAGTTGCAGCCTTTGATAACCTCTACCTGCCGCTGTTACATCGTGAAGGGGTAGTGGCTTACGATATTGGCGCGTTCCAGCACACCCAGAGCAGTCCGGGTGGCTACGTTATGGATTCGCAACCGGGGCTTTATAAGAATGTCCTGGTACTGGATTTCAAAAGTCTTTACCCCAGCATCATCCGTACCTTCCAGATCGACCCACTTGGCATGGCCTTTCCGGGGGACGATCCCATACCCGGTTTCCTGGAGGCCGAGTTCTCCAGAGACCGGCATATTCTGCCGGGTATTATCAGTGAATTGTGGGCCAAGAGAGATCTCGCAAAGCAACAAGCAGACAAGGCATTGTCTCAGGCGACCAAGATTATAATGAACTCTTTTTACGGTGTATTAGGCTCCAACGGTTGTCGTTTTTATGACCCACGGCTGGCCAGCAGTATCACCCGGCGGGGCCATGAAATCATTACCCGCAGCCGAGACTGGCTGGAGGATGCCGGGTTTCCCGTTATCTATGGTGACACGGACTCAGTCTTCGTACTTCTGGGAGAAGCCTACGAAGAGCAACAGGCTATAAAGACAGGAAAGCAACTCGCCATTGATCTTAATCGCTGGTGGACTGATATTATCCAGAAAGAGTTTGGTTTAAGTTCAGCACTGGAGATCGAATTCGAAACACATTTTCTACAGTTTGTCATGCCCACTATACGGGGCACAGAAACTGGAAGTAAAAAGCGCTATGCCGGTGTTGTACGTAATGCGAACCAAGAGCATGAACTGGTGTTTAAAGGACTTGAGAGCGTACGCAGCGACTGGACAGCGCTGGCACAACAATTTCAAAGGGAGCTCTATAGGAAAGTTTTCTTTAATGAGCCTTATGAAGAGTACATCAGCGATTTGGTTTCAAATTTAAGAAAAGGCAAGCTGGATGACCAACTGGTCTATAGAAAACGCCTGCGCAGAAAGCTGGAAGAT